>NZ_JAHUWW010000010.1:0-83599 GCF_019218805.1 Acidovorax sp. sif0632
AAAACGGAATTGAAGTGAACTTCACTTCTATTCTCATGAGCGTTTGTAGTGCTAAGCACTAGTTCCAAAGAACTTGGCACTCGCCATCAAACGCCCACGCTTATCGGCTGTATATTTTTAATGAACCGGATCGCAAATCTAACCGAAGTTTTCTTTGCTTTCCCGACTTAGCTGCGATCAGCTGAGCCTTAAATTCTAGCACAGTTTTTGAAGAACTGTCAAACTTTTGAAAACTTTTTGTTTTCATCACTTTTCAAACCCAGCATCTTGCGACACCCTGCTTTACTTAGCGAAGCCTTGAATTATATACCGGTTTTTACACCGCCTACAACCCAAAACCAAACTTTCTTCTTCCGCCTTCTCGACATCAGCAGCAACAGGACCTAAACCCCATCACCACCCACATCTTCAGCGTCACCGCATTTCCGCAGAACCGCCTCAGTAGCGAAGCCCTCGACTATAGCACTAGTTTGGAGGGCAAGAAGAATTTTCGAGAGAAATCTTTACACTCCCCTCGAAAGACCGATAGCCCGGCTTTCACACTCGCCACTTTTCCAACAGCTTCTCAGGGCTCAAGCTATCGTAACCCTCAAACGGTTGATGGATCCAGGGGTTGGTCGGCAGGAATTCCACTGAATAGTCTGGCGTAAACGTCGACAAGCCCTTTGTCCAGATCACAGCGCTGCGCAGTTCGGTGATGGGCGCATAGTTGGTCTTCAACATGTTGATCACCGCATGCAAGGTGTGACCCGAGTCCGCAAGGTCATCCACCAGTAGCACCTTGCCTGCGATCTCACCCTTGGGCGTCGTGATAAACCGCGCGATATCCAGATGCCCCTGCACCGTTCCAGCCTCGGCACGGTAAGAGCTTGTGGACATGATGGCCAAGGGCTTGTCAAAGATGCGGCTCAAAATATCGCCAGGACGCAACCCCCCCCGAGCAAGGCACAGGATCGTGTCGAACGCCCAGCCCGATTGGTGCACCTTGAGCGCCAGCTTCTCAATAAGACTGTGGTACTCGTCATAGCTGACGTAAAGGTGTTTGCCGTCTTCGGTCAACATGCGGTAGCTCCTGGATAGATAGCTGTGGGTGCGGAAGTCACTGGCAATTTCAAATCATCAACCAGCGACATAAGGGTGACGCATCATGATGGTGTGATCACGGTCGGGGCTGGTGGAGATCATATCGATAGGCACACCCGTAACCTGTTCAATACGCTCCAGATAACGGCGAGCGCTCTGTGGCAGTTTGACGTAGTCAGTCACGCCAACGGTGGACTCACTCCAGCCTGGCAACGTCTCGTAGACAGGCTTGCAGCGTGCGATATCTTCCGCGCCCATGGGCAGAAGATCGATGTGCTCACCGTCGAGTTCATACCCGGTGCAGAGCAATAGCTCTTCCAGCCCGTCCAGAACATCCAGTTTGGTGATACACAAACCGGAGAGACCGTTGACCTGAGCACTACGCTTGAGCAGCGCAGCATCGAACCAGCCGCATCGACGACTACGCCCCGTGGTCACACCCTTCTCAGCGCCCACCGTACTCATGTGATACCCAGGCGTACCAGGCACTTCCCAGTCCAGCTCCGTCGGGAAAGGGCCGCCGCCAACGCGGGTGCAATACGCTTTGGTAATACCGAGTATGTAATGCAACATGCCGGGACCGACGCCCGAGCCGGCCGCTGCGTTCCCGGCTACACAATTGCTCGATGTGACATAGGGGTAGGTCCCATGATCCACATCGAGTAGCGTACCTTGTGCGCCCTCAAACAGAAGATTGGCACCATCTCGATGGGCGTCGTTAAGCTCGCGCGATACATCAGCCATCATGGGCTTGAGCAACTCAGCATGGCGCATCGCTTCTGCATACACCACATCGAACTGAACCTTGCCGTCCTCGATATACGGCTTGAGTGCATCACCAAACACGAAGGCGCCCGAGCGCAGATAGGTCGTAAGGATATGGTTATGCAGATCCAGCAATTCACGAAGCTTGGCAGCAAACCGCTCGGGGTACTTCAAGTCTTGCACCCGCAGGGCACGACGGGCAATCTTGTCTTCATACGCGGGGCCAATACCGCGACCAGTAGTTCCAATTTTTTCCGTTCCACCCTGTTCACGTGCAGCTTCACGCGCCACATCAATGGCTGCATGGAACGGAAGAATCAGCGGGCAAGCTTCGCTGATTCGCAAGCGTGAACGCACTTCGACGCCCGCTTTTTCAAGGCCTTCGATTTCCTCAAACAGCTTGGCTGCCGACAAGACAACACCATTACCGATGTAGCACTTGACGCCTGGGCGCATGATGCCACTAGGGATCAGGTGTAGTGCCGTCTTGACACCATTGATGACCAGTGTGTGGCCCGCGTTGTGCCCACCTTGAAAACGGACGACACCTTGTGCACTTTCGGTCAGCCAATCAACCAGCTTGCCTTTGCCTTCGTCACCCCACTGGGTTCCGACCACCACTACGTTGCGACCTTTGGTTGCTTTCATCTCAAACCCAATTCAATTGTCAATTGCTTAAACAGCCTGCACGACCCAGCGGCCCGCAATCTGCACCAGTTCCCGATCACAGTGGAACTCGTCCACTTCGCTCTCATGCCCCGGCAAAACACAAACCACCGTCTCACCAGACGTGCGGAGTTCCGCGATGGCTGCATTCACTTCATCCGACTCTCCCCAGGGAGCACGGATAGCAGCTTTCAATGCCCGTGGAGAGACCACGCCCACTACCTGCTTGATATCCAAACTAAACCCCGCTGCGGGACGATTGCGGCCGAACACAGCCCCCACCTCGTCATAGCGGCCACCGCGAACGAGCGCATCGCTTGCGCCCGGGGCATAGATCGCAAAACGCGCACCGCTGTAGTAGGCATAGCCACGCAGATCGGCCAGATCAAAAGTGACAGCAGCCCCCTCAAGGCGGGATGCCAGCCAATTCAAATTTGATAGCACTTGAGATATGCCAGGAAAGCGCTGGAAGGCTTTTTTAGCTTCAATCAACACACCCTGATCACCGTAGAGCTGAAGCAACGCCAACAAACCCTCGCGCGACTCCACAGGGAAATCTCGGGTCAATGCCGCGAGTTCAGCGGCGTCCTTGGCTGCCAGTGCCGCATGGATACCGCTCAACACCTGGGCATTCACGGACACGCCCGCCAGAAGATTGCGCACGATGCGTACATCCGCCAGATCAATCGTGGTGCTGGGCACATTGGCAATGCGCAAGCATTCCCGGGCGAGCTGCAACGCCTCAAGATCAGCCTCCAGCCCAGCATGTCCGAAGATTTCTGCGCCGAACTGGAGCGGCTCGCGGGTGGCATGCGGACGATCAGGCCGGGTATGCAACACTGGCCCGCAATAGCAGAGGCGAGTCACGCCCTTGCGATTGAGCAAATGCGCGTCAATTCGAGCGACCTGGGGGGTAGTGTCCGCTCGAAGCCCCATGGATCGCCCTGAGAGCTGGTCCACCAGCTTGAAGGTCTGGAGATCGAGGGCCTCTCCCGTACCTGTCAGCAGGGATTCAAGATGCTCCAGCAACGGGGGCATGACTAGCTCATAGCCGTAGCAGCGGGCTGTATCAAGCAGCCCGCGACGCAATTCTTCGATGTGCCGTGCTTCGGACGGCAAGACATCGGCAATGTGATCCGGAAGGACCCAAGCAGACATGGAAAAAAGGGGAGGCTGTTAAAACCGTGATTCTACCGGGAGCGGCGAAGAGCCCAGAGAGACTCCACCCGCTACCGGCTCTGGCGCTGTTCAGAACCAGAGCATCAACACGCCAGCAACGATTGCCAGCAAACCGAAAAACCGAATCTGTCCATCCTGCAGCAGCGCAATCTGAGCGACTGCACGTCGCCAACTCTGAGGCGAAAGAAATGGCAGTAGTCCCTCAATCACCAGCACCAAGGCGAGCGCTGCCCAGAGGCTTTCCGAATCCACAGCGGCAGGATGACGAAAATCAGCAGGGGACTACTTCCGGGGTGCTGCAGGCATAGCCGCAGAGTTTCCACCTCGGAATGTCTTGAAAAACTCTGATGACGAGGGGTCAAGAACCATTACATCGCTCTTCTTGTTGAAGCTGGATTTGTAGGCTTCCAGGCTCCGGTAGAACTGCGCAAACTGCGGATCCCGCCCAAACGCCTCGGCATAAATGCGCGCGGCTTCGGCGTCACCTTCGCCTTTGATCTTCTGAGCATCCCTGTAGGCATTGGCAATAGTGATCTCACGCTGGCGGTCTGCATCAGCACGAATTTTTTCACCTTCCGCCGCACCCGTAGAACGGAGTTCATTGGCCACGCGTTTGCGCTCGGCCTCCATGCGCCGATACACCGATTCCGTAATCGCCTCCACGTAATCGACGCGGGTAATGCGAACATCGACAACATCCACACCCCACGGCTTAGCGCCACGAACGGTCTCCAGCACTTCACGCTTCACATCCGCCATCAGTGCTTCCCGCTTCAGGGAAAGAAGCTCCTTGACGGTGCGCTTGTTGATTTCCTCCTGGAAAGCATTGCGCACCACGCGATTGAGTTGCATCGCTCCGGCACTCTCATCCAGTCCAACGTTGCGGATGTACTCCGTTGGCTCGGAGATACGCCACCGCACATACCAGTCGATGACCACCCGTTGCTTCTCCGCAGTCAACATGGGCTCCGTGTCACTGCTATCCAGTGTCAAAAGGCGTTTGTCGATGTACGACACGTTTTGAAAAGGCGGGGGCAGCTTGAAATTCAAGCCTGGCTCTGTGATCACTTCCTTGATCTGCCCTAGGGCGTAAAGCACACCAAACTGGCGCTGGTCCACCACAAAAAGCATGGAGCTCATCAGGGCCAGCACCACCAAGAGGGTAGATGCAATAAATCCGACTCTGTTCACGAGTTGCTCCTAGCGAGATTCACGATCACGTGTGCGACTGCTGTCACGCGCGCGGGGGTCATTCGAAAAAGTGGTCGAAGGGGCTGCAGGGACTGCAACGGGGGCCGTCGTATTTGCAGCGGGAGCATCCGATGCCCCCCCTCCGCTGGCGACACTTTGCATGATCTTGTCCAGTGGCAAATACAACAGGTTAGAACCCTGCCGTGATTCAACCAACACCTTGGTTACGTTGCCATAAATCTGCTGCATCGCCTCCAGATACATGCGGTCGCGGGTCACCTGTGGAGCCTTCTGATACTCTGCCAGAATCGAAGAAAACCGCTGGGCATCACCTTGTGCCTGGGCAACAATCCGAGCTTTGTAGGCTGCAGCTTCTTCGTTCAAGCGCGATGCGGACCCCACTGCACGTGGAATCACATCGTTGGCATAGGCTTGGGCTTCATTCTTGGCCCGCTCACGCTCCTGCCCCGCTTTGAGGACATCGTCAAAGGAGGCCTGCACCTGCTCAGGTGGACGGACACCACCTTGCTGCAGATTGATACCCACCACCTCGACACCTACCTTGTAGCGATCCAAGATGGTTTGCATGAGTGTGCGGACACGGGGAGCGATCTGATCACGCTCTTCGGCCAATGCCGTATCCATGCGCATCTTCCCGACCACCTCCCGAACTGCCGTCTCCGCAGCTTGAACCACCGCATCCGAAGGGTTCTTGCTTTCAAACAGCCACGCGCGGGCGTCACTCAAGCGGTACTGGACCGCGAACTTGATCTCGACGATATTTTCATCTTCCGTGAGCATGGCCGACTCACGCAGACCGGTGCTCTTGATGATGCTGTCTCGCCCCACATCGGCTGACCGAATCTGGGTGACAAATACCAGTTCGTGGCGCTCGATGGGGTACGGCAAACGCCAGTTAAAACCTGCACCCACGGTGCTTTTGTACTTGCCGAACTGGGTAATGACCGCCTGCTGACCTTCCTGAACAATAAAAAACCCTGTTCCCATCCAGATCACAAAGACAATCCCAGCGATCAGCCCCACGCCCACACCAGCGCTCTTCATATCTGGCTGGAAGCCCCCCCCCGAACTACCACCGTTGCCCGGACCACGGCCACCGCCGTTCTTGGAGCCAAAAAAACCTCCGAGCTTCTTGTTGAGGTCGCGCCAAAGCTCATCAAGGTCGGGCGGCTGTCCATTGCCAGGCCGCTGATCGCCGCCCCGATTTCCGGCTGGAGGAGGCGCAGCAGGACGCTCCTCCGGACGTGCACCGTCGTCTGCCTTGTTATCGTCGCCGCGCCCCCACCGAGGGTCATTCAGATTGAACATGCCCCGAATACGTTCTGGCAGCGAAGCCCAGCGTAGGGTGCGATTTTGAAAATTCATGCGCAAAGTCTCTGGTTCTCTGGATGGCATTGGTAATGCTGGCATTGTGCCCAATCAGGGCGCGGCCCCTGGCAATTCAATGGCGGCATCAGGGGTCATGCATTTTTGAGCGGCAAGTACCCTTAGCGAGAGCGCACGGCGCAGGGCATCCAACCCCTCACCAGAACGAGCACTCACAAACAAGCGCGGGAAGACATGCCCATCCACGTCGTACTGGTCTTCAAGAAGCGGGGGGCGCTGCTCAGCCTGTAGCGAGTCCAGCTTGTTGAATACAAGTATCTGGGGGATGTCAGCTGCACCAATCTCGCTCAAGACCTTTTGAACCTGCGCCATTTGTTCAGGAAAGCCCGGATTGGAAGCATCCACTACGTGAAGCAGAAGGTCCGCATCAATGGCCTCTTGCAACGTTGCCTGGAATGCATCCACCAAGCCATGGGGAAGGTCTCGAATGAATCCTACGGTATCCGAGAGAGATACCGATCGCCCAGCATCGCCCAAATAGAGTTGCCGTGTTGTGGTGTCCAGTGTTGCAAACAATTGGTCTGCAGCGTAGGCGCGTGCCTTCACCAGCGCATTAAAGAGCGTGGACTTACCAGCGTTTGTGTACCCCACCAATGAAATATTGAACGTATCGCGTCGCTCACGCTGCCTTCTCTGGGTGGTCCGCTGGCGCTTGACCTTCACGAGGCGCTCACGCGTGCGCTTGACGGCGTCGCCAATCATCCGACGGTCCAGTTCAATCTGTTTTTCACCCGGGCCGCCGCGCGCACCAATGCCCCCTGTCTGGCGCTCGAGATGCGACCAGCGGCGCACAAGGCGGGTGCTGAGATACTGTAATCTTGCCAACTCCACCTGGAGTTTGCCCTCGTGGCTGCGGGCACGTTGCGCGAAGATTTCCAAGATCAACAACGTTCGGTCATTGACTGGAAGCTCAAGGTGACGCTCGAGGTTTCGCTGCTGCGCCGGACTGAGAGACTGATCGAACAAGACTTCCGCCGCGCCATGCATTTGTGCCAACGTACGGATTTCATCCGCCTTGCCACTACCAATAAACAAGGCCGCATCCGGCGCCTTGCGTTTGCACGTCAAGCGGGCGACAGGCTTCATACCAGCTGTCTGGGCAAGCAATCCCAATTCTTCGAGATCGGCGTCGAAGTGAGGAAGACCAAAATCAACCCCAACCAGAAGCACCGGGGTGCCATCTCCCGACGAAGCGGTCATCGATTGCAAAGTAGATTGCCCCCTCGCCCGATCAGGGCAAGACGCGAAAACGGCAACACAAACAACAACTTAAGCGTTGTTGCTATCTGCATCAGAGGTGTCGGCAGTAGAGAAGTTGACCGCGCGGCCCGGCACGATGGTGGAAATGGCATGCTTGTAGACCATCTGGGTGACTGTATTGCGCAGCAACACCACGTACTGATCAAACGATTCGATCTGCCCCTGCAGTTTGATTCCGTTCACGAGATAGATGGAAACAGGAACATGCTCCCGACGCAAAGCGTTGAGGAAGGGGTCTTGCAAAAGCTGGCCTTTGTTGCTCACGATATTCTCCGTGTTCAAAAATGTTGTTGTAAACCAGCACCTTACCACAGCACGGAGCACAACCCCGCCTCAGGATGCATGGCCCTTTGGGAACCCAGCCTTTGACTTAGGCTTCCTCTTTATCAGCGAAAGGGTTGTGCGATGTCTTCATCTCTATCCGGAGCGGTGTACCCACCAAGTCGAATTCTTTGCGGAAGCGGCCCTCCAGAAAGCGCTTGTAGGCATCTGTGACGTGTTCCAACGAATTACCATGGATGATGATCACCGGGGGATTCATGCCCCCCTGATGGGCATATCGCAGCTTTGGCCGGAACATGCCTGCGCGTTTCGGACTCTGAAATTGAACAGCTTCTAGCAACAGGCGCGTCAATACTGGCGTTGACATCTTGCAGGTTGCCGCCTTGTGGGCTTGGGCAATCGATGCCCACACCGGCCCCAAACCCTGCCGTTTTTTTGCAGAAATGAAATGCAAGGACGCAAATTTCAGAAATGCGAGCCGGGTCTCGATAGACCGCTCCAGCAACTGACGCTGGTAGTCATCAACGGCATCCCACTTGTTAACCGCAACAACCACGGCTCTCCCGCTCTCCAAGATGTACCCCGCAATGTGCGCATCCTGATCAGTGACACCCTGGGTAGCGTCGAGCAACAGCAGCACCACATTGGCCGATTCAATGGCTTGGAGCGTCTTGACGACCGAGAATTTCTCTATCGCCTCGAAAACTTTTCCCTTGCGGCGCAATCCCGCCGTATCCACCAATTCAAAGCGCTGCCCATTGCGTTCGAAGGGTACCGTGATCGCATCACGGGTGGTTCCCGGCATATCAAACGCAACCAGACGCTCTTCGCCGAGCCAGGTGTTGATCAGCGTCGATTTGCCAACATTCGGCCGACCTGCCACAGCAAGTTTGATGATGCCTTTGTCAGATTCAACATCAGAGTCGTCGGGGTCAGGAAACTGAAGCGGCTCCAGCGCAATCTCCACCAGGCTTCGAATACCCTGCCCATGGGCAGCAGACACAGGGTAAACCTCGCCCAGACCCAGCTCATAGAACTCGGCGAGTTGCACGCCTTCCAGCATGCCTTCGGCTTTGTTGGCAACAAGTACACAAGGTTTACCAAGGCGGCGCAAATAATTGGCGATGTCATGGTCTTGCGCAGATACACCTGCGCGCGCATCCACCACAAAAATGACCACATCAGCTTCGGCAACGGCCTGCTGCGTCTGCTTGGCCATTTCCTTGTAAATTCCGCTCGATGCATCAGGCTCAAAACCGCCAGTATCGATAACGATGTACTCGTGCTTGCCCTGCTTGCCATTGCCGTAATGCCGGTCACGCGTAAGCCCTGCAAAGTCCGCAACAATGGCGTCGCGGGACTTGGTCAGGCGGTTGAAGAGCGTGGACTTGCCGACATTCGGACGCCCCACGAGGGCGATAACTGGCTTCATTAAATAAAATCCATCAATCTGGACGGAATCCGTAGACACCACCATTGCGAGTAACTACCACCAACGTATCTGCGGCCACAGAGGGTGCTGCGGCGATGCCAGATCCGTCCGTGGCAATGCGGTTGAGCGGAGAACCATCCGTGCGGGATAGCAGGTGAACGAGGCCTGTGTCGTCCCCGACTACGACGGAGCGGCCCAACAACAAGGGCGCCGTCAGTTTGCGGTGTTTGAGCCTGTCGGTGGCCCACAGACGCGAACCATCGCTGCGACGCCACGCCATGACCGTGCCATTGCCCTCGGCACCGAACAGGGCCTCCCCGTCTCCATGCACGCCATCGGCACCACTGGCGGGTTGCGTCCAAGTCACTGCGCCTCTGGCAGCATTGACACAACCCACAGCCGTCTGGAAGGCACGTGCACAGATGGAATCACCTACTCTGCTGGTACGCCCAACCAACTCCACCAGTCTCTCAACGTCGTTGGTGCCCCGCGCACTCGCCAAAGGAGCCTCCCAACGAACGCTGCCATTGTCTGGATTCAGACCTACAACACGGCCGGAAAACCCCGCAACCAAGGTATCACCAACAGCCAGCAAAACGCCCGCCTGGCGTAAAACCAGAGGCTCACCGGGGCGCTGCTGACTCCAGAGTTTGCGGCCCGACACCGCATCAAATGCCGCCAAAGAACGATCGGCCGAAAGCACAAATACGCGTCCACCCGCAACGAGAGGGGGGGTGAATACTTGCGCAGCCAATGATTGGCGCCACCGCTCGCGGCCAGCATCCAGAACGATCAAGGTGTTGCTGCGGGAAACAACCGCAGCCGATTTTCCGTCGCTACCCACCCCCGCAGACAAAGGCTCTGAAAGCGCTACTCGCCAGACGTCGCCACCGGTTCGGGCGTCGATGGCCGCCACAACCCCGTCGGAGGAGGCAACAGTCACCACATTGCCTGCGGAATGGACATCAAGCGGCAATCCAGCAACGCTGCCAATGCGCGCAGTCCAAGCCTGCCGCACACCCAGCACCGCAACATTGGCCCCCAGATCTGCCGGCATCGGCTTGGAGCTCCCGCTGTTCCACAGCGAGCATCCAGCCAATGTGACAACCAAGACCGCTGAAGAAATGCACCGCAGGCCGAACACCCTGCCCTTTGCGCCGTCTCCACAAATGAATGCCATGGCTATTTCACCCCATCAATGGATCCGGCGGCAGCTACTGCAACACCTTGTGGAGAAACACCAAGAGCACCGAGCTTTACCTCCACAAGACGACGGTACTCCACCCCCTCCTCGAAGGACTTATAGGCCTTGGCATACTCCGCAATAGCTTCCGCACGCTTATCCTGCAGCAGATAAATGTCTCCCTTTCGATCTGCAAAGACCGCTTCAAACTCCAAAGGAGCGCTTCCAGACACCTGTTTGAGTGCGTCGTCGTAGTTTTTTTGATCCATCAGCACGCTGGCCAAGCGAACCTTGGCCAATGCCTTGAGACCATCATCTCCCGACTGAGCAGCCACCCAGGCAAGCGCCTCCTTGGCGCCATCAGCATTGCCTGCCTCAACCATGGTCTTGGCCAATGCAAGCCCCGCCTGACTGGCCTGGGTAGTGCCCGCATACTTAGCCTTGAGGTCGGCAAACGCCTGAGCCATGCGCGCCTGGTCACCCGCTCGGGCAGCCACGTCTACAGCATCGTAGAGCGCTGCGGCCTGACTTGCCTGCCGGTTCTGCCAATACTGGTATCCGTTCCAGGCGACCAAGGAGCCTGCCACCAAAATCAGCACGGAGCTGATGAGGGTGCCCCAGGTGTTCCAGAAATGCTTGAGCTGATCAAGCTGCTCTTGTTCTTCGAGATCAAGGTGATTTGCCATGGAATGTGTTCTGTTTAGCGGTTGGATTGTAGGTTGGAGGCCCAATCGGCCAGGGAATCTAGCGGATGGTCAGCCTGTGCGCCCACACCATCGCGCAATGACTTGACGACAACCATCCCCCGGGACAGCTCATCCTCCCCAAAGACCAGCGCGTGCTGCGCGCCACTCCCATCTGCCTTCTTGAATTGGGATTTCATGCTGCCCATACCCTCACCCCCTGCAGGCGCGGCATGCATCTGCACACTGAGGCCCAACTGCCGCAGGCGCTCAATGGTGGTCACAGCCACGGGCAGCGCCGCCGCAGAGGGAATCACGGCATAGACATCTGGTACAAGAGCTGGGACCGTGCTGGTCTGCTCCTTGAGCAGTTCAAGCACACGCTCAACCCCCAGCGCCCAACCCACCGCCGGGGCCGCCTTGCCACCGATCTGCTCTATCAGGTAGTCGTAGCGACCACCGCCACAAATGGTGCCCTGCGACCCCAGCTGATCAGTGACAAACTCAAAGACCGTAAGGTTGTAGTAGTCCATGCCCCGAACCAGCCGGGGGTTCACTGTCCAGGCCACACCGTTGGCGCTCAGAATGGACTTCACAGCATCAAAGTGCGCGAGCGACTTTGGCCCCAGAAAATCAATCAATCGAGGCGCAGCCTCCACCACGGCCTGCATAGCGGGGTTCTTGGTATCCAGAATGCGCAACGGATTGCTATGCAAACGCCGACGCGCCTCCTCATCCAGCACCTCGACATGCTGTTCCAGGTACGAAATCAGCGCCGCTCGGTGCGCCTTGCGTTCATGCGGTTCACCCAGGCTGTTCAGTTCCAGGCGCACGTTCTGCAACCCCAGTTCGCGCCACAGCGAGTGGGCCAGAAGAATCAACTCCGCATCGACCTCCGCACCAGGAAAGCCGAGCGCTTCAGCGCCAATCTGGTGAAATTGGCGATACCGCCCGCGCTGCGGACGCTCATGGCGGAACATGGGCCCCATGTAGTAGAGGCGCTTGCCTCCGTCATACAGCATGGAATGCTCAGCAACTGCGCGAACCACCCCTGCAGTCGCTTCGGGACGCAAAGTGAGATGCTCGCCATTGAGACGATCCTCGAACGAGTACATCTCTTTTTCGACGATGTCCGTGACCTCACCGAGGCCACGAACAAACAGCGCCGTGGGCTCAACAATCGGCGTACGGATGTTGCGATAGGCATATCGAGCCATAAGGGTGCGGACCTTGGACTCCAGCCACTCCCATCGGGCGGATTCAGGAGGCAGGATATCGTTCATGCCTTTCACGGCTACCAGCTTTTCCGGCTTGGTCGACGAAGCGCTTTTTTCGTTACTCACAACTGTTCTTTTCTCTATCTGGCAACTATTCGAAGGACATCACCGACCATCTCAAGATAGCGGCTCAGTATCAATCAGGGTAAGGCGAGCAACGCTCAGGCCAAAGTCACAGCGGCGGCGCCAAAACGCTTTTCGATGTACTGCTCGACAATTTGGTGGAATTCATGGGCGATGTTGTCACCCCGCAGCGTCATCGCCTTCTCGCCATCAATGAACACAGGGGCTGCTGGCGCCTCCCCCGTACCAGGCAGGCTGATGCCGATGTCCGCGTGCTTGCTCTCACCAGGCCCATTGACAATGCATCCCATCACCGCAACACGCAAGTTTTCGACGCCAGGATAGCGAACGCGCCATACAGGCATCTGGGCACGCAGAAAATCATCAATCTGCTTGGCGAGGTCCTGGAACGTGGTGCTGGTAGTGCGACCACAGCCAGGACACGCCGTGACACTGGGAACAAATACACGCAACCCCAGAGCCTGCAGTATCTCGGAGGCCACCACGACCTCCTGTGTGCGCGCTTCACCGGGCTGGGGCGTCAGAGACACGCGAATGGTGTCACCAATACCCTCCTGCAGCAACACAGACAACGCAGCAGCCGACGCTACTGTGCCTTTGGTTCCCATGCCTGCTTCCGTGAGTCCCAGGTGCAAAGGGTAGTCGCAGCGGCGTGCCAGTTCACGGTATACAGAAATCAGGTCCTGCACACCGCTGACTTTGCAGGACAAGATGATTTGGTTGCCATCAAGGCCCATTTCTTCGGCCCGGCGCGCAGATTCAATGGCCGAGGTAATCAACGCCTCGTACATCACCTGGCGTGCTTCCCAAGGAGTAGCACGGCGGCTGTTGGCATCCATCAAATCAACCAGCAAGTCCTGGTCAAGACTGCCCCAATTCACACCAATACGCACGGCTTTGTTCCAGCGAATGGCTGCATCGATCATCTGGCCGAACTGCCGATCCCTCTTGTCGCCCTTGCCTACGTTGCCGGGATTGATGCGGTACTTGGAAAGCGCCTGTGCGCACTCAGGAAAATCCGTAAGAAGCCGGTGCCCGTTGTAGTGAAAGTCCCCCACCAAGGGGACGCTTTCTCCCATACGGTCCAATTGTTCACGAATGTAGGGTACTGCCGCTGCGGCCTCAGGGGTGTTCACCGTGATCCGGACGAACTCCGAGCCGGCCTGCGCCAGTTCCTTGACCTGAATGGCCGTGCCAATGGCATCCACGGTGTCTGTGTTGGTCATGGACTGCACTCGCACTGGAGCATCCCCGCCCACGGTCACCACGCGCGACCCCCACACAATCCTGGCTTGGCGGGACCGTCGTGGCAAGGGGGACGCCACCGCAATGGGCTCCATCTCACAAGGTAACCGTTCCATTATTTCACCTCGAAGCGAGCTACGTTCTCACGGGAGACAGGCGTCAAGTCAAAAGGCTTTCCGCGCACGAATACCTCTGTCACGTCGGCACGACCAATCACCACGGCCAGCGGCATTTGGCCTGCGACAGACACCGACTCACCCGCCGCAAGATTCCTTTGCAACGCCACGGTGCCTGCGGAATCACGCACCTGCACCCAGGATTCGCTCCGCGCGCGCAGCACCAATGCCCCGGCCGGTGGCGTTGTAGCGCTTGCCGCCTCCACTGGGGCTGACGCAGCGTTGTTAGTAGCGGCAGCCGCAACGGCGGGAGCCGCGTCTGCGCGACCTGCCACTGACGGCAGAGAAACGTCGGGGATGCGCTGGGCAGCTGCGGGGATTGCATCCGACGCACCCGTGACAGCAGGGGCGGCCTGCTGCTCGACCACATTGGCCGGCGGTTGGATCGATGCGGGGGCAACAGGCGGGCTCGTTACACCGTCCTGCTGCCTGGGGAAAAAGACCAGGATCAGTGCCCCCACCAGCAGCGCCAAAACCACCACCGTTACGGACCGCGAGGTGGACCCTGAGGAAAAAGACGCCGATGAGGAAGACGACTTCCCGATACTGCCTTTCACCGGAGCATTCAATCCCGCACTGTCTGTAGCCAGGCGAGGGCTTTTACTTTGTGGCAAGAGCGACAAAATGGGGGCGGGGTCCAACTTGAGCGTTCTGCACATGCTGGAGGCAAGCGCACGCACAAACACTGTATCGGGCAGGGCCTCATAGTTATCCGCCTCCAGCGCCTCCAGCTTGCTGACAGGCACTTTCAGCGCCACTGCCAAAGCAGCGATGTGCATACCAGACGCTTGTCGCGCCTCCCTCAGCAAACCACCCGCTGTTACCCCACCACTTTCCAAAACCTCACTCATTGAAAGCCCCACGCTCGTATGCACCCAACTCCCGTGAGTCCGGGAAACGCTTGCGCAACTGATCAGCCAGTTGCTTCATGGCCACGGAATCACCCAAAGCGCGCTCAACCTTGATCCCCAGCCACAACGACTCGGAATTGGCGTACTGGCTGTTGTTGAGCCGCCGGATATAGAACTGAGACCGGGTCAATTCATTGCGACGCAACAAAAGTGCCGCGAGGTGATAACCGACCACGGGGTTTGCCGCATCCAGTTCATAAGCTTTCAGCAGCGACTGCTCGGCCTCCGCAAACTGGCCAGCGCCTGATTGGCACAGGCCTTGGGCCATCAAGGTCTTGCTGCGTGCTGTGTATGCAGGATTTGCGAGAGCCCGACCAAAGTGCTGATTCGCCTCGGCGTACTTTTGCTGCTGGCACAACAACCAACCGTAGTTGTGCAGCAGATTGGGATCCCCGCCCCGCAGCGCCAATGCTCGGCGAAAACTGTCGTCCGCCTGGGCAAAATCGCTCAACCTCATGTAGATGAGGCCACGAAGATTGAAGGCATCGGCGTAGGTGGGATCAGCTGCAAGCGCCTGCTTGACTTCATCGAGCGCCACGGCCGTCTGACCATTCTCAAAATAGTTGGAAGCAAGCTCCAGACGGATACGGGCGCGGCGCCGCGTCTCTGGCTCATCAGACGGGGTGATCATTCCCGCGTTGGCGTCGGCGGTCGGCATGCCGCTATTGGTTGCACACCCTTGAAGCGCAGCCACGCAGGCCACCACGCCACATGCCGTGAGAGTCCAGCGGCCCCATTGCTGCCAGCGTCCAACCAATCTCACCATGTAGAGCCTCCTTGAAGTATGCCGATTGCTTGTTGATCAAGTCACCGGTTTGAGCACGATTGTCCGCTGCTTTGCCATGCGCTCGGCAGCCCTTGTGCGGTCCTTGACATCGCCTGCGAGCTGACCGCACGCAGCGTCGATATCATCTCCGCGGGTCTTGCGCACGGTCGTGACGATACCCGCTTCGCTCAAGACTTTGGCGAAAGCCAGCACCTGATTTTGTGGCGAACGCAACAGCCCTGACGCGGGAAACGGATTGAAAGGAATCAGGTTGAATTTGCAGCGCACACCCACACCACGGGCGGGCTTGACAAGTTCGATCAGCTGCCGTGCGTGCTCAACCTGGTCATTGACACCATCGAGCATGCAGTATTCAAACGTAATGAAGTCGCGCGGCGCATGCGCCAGATATCGATTGCAGGCAGCAAGCAATTCTTCAATGGGATACTTGCGGTTCAGCGGCACCAGGTTGTCGCGCAAGGGGTCATTCGGCGCATGCAAAGACACCGCGAGAGCCACAGGACAATCCACGGACAAGCGGTCCATCATCGGAACCACGCCCGACGTTGAAACCGTGACCCGCCTGCGTGACAAACCATACCCATGGTCGTCCAGCATGACGCGCAAGGCCGGAACGAGGGCCGAGTAGTTCTGCAGCGGCTCCCCCATCCCCATCATCACCACGTTCGAAATGACGCGGTCCTCAGATTGGAGGCGCTGGCGCAGGGAATGCTCAGCAAACCAAAGCTGTGCAACGATCTCCCCCGTGGTGAGATTTCTGCTGAAGCCCTGATGCCCCGTGGAACAGAAGCGGCAACCCACAGCGCAGCCAGCCTGTGAGGATATACACAGGGTTCCGCGATCATCTTCGGGAATAAAAACCGCCTCGACCGCATTGCCATCCCCCACGTCAAACAGCCACTTGACCGTGCCGTCTGAGGAGACATGTTCGGAGATGACGGGCAAGGCCTCGACGCGAGCACAGCCCTTGAGCTTGTCGCGCAAGGCCTTTGCCAGATCACTCATGGCGTCAAAGTCACTGGCGCCGCGCTGATGAATCCAGCGAAACAACTGCGTGGCGCGAAACCGCTTTTCACCCAACTGCTGGCAGAAAGCCGCCAGACCGTCGAGATCAAATTCCAAAAGATTGGTGGTCACTGCGCCCTCCCCGGGGTGGGCCGAACGCAGTCGTCCCCATGGCGCAGGTATCCCACGTGTGCGGGAACAGGCATGGGGACACCCATATCAGCGCGAGTAAATGTTCAGGCCAGGGAAGAAGAAAGCCACTTCTGCCTGGGCGGTTTCCGCAGCGTCGGAGCCATGCACTGCATTGGCATCGATGCTGTCAGCGAAGTCGGCGCGGATAGTGCCGGCTTCTGCCTTCTTGGGGTCCGTGGCGCCCATGAGTTCGCGGTTTTTCAGAATCGCGTTTTCACCTTCCAGGGCCTGGATCATCACAGGACCGGAGATCATGAAATCCACCAGATCCTTGAAGAAAGGACGCTCTTTGTGCACAGCGTAGAACTGCTCGGCCTCCAGGCGCGACAGGTGAGCCATACGTGCAGCCACGACCTTGAGACCAGCCGCTTCGAAGCGTGCATAGATCTGACCGATGACGTTCTTTGCCACTGCGTCGGGCTTGATGATGGAGAGAGTGCGTTCGATTGCCATATTGATTTCCTGAATTGATGTTGCTGTGATTCGTTTGTCCACCGGACAAAGCCCTCGATTCTAACCGGGGAGCCCGGGGCAGCACAGCGCCTAGCGCCCGCCCCCGCCCCGACGTGGACCTCCGCCACCAGGGCGGCGTTTGTCCTGGCGATGCCGCGAGAGACTGTCCATGCCGATATAGCCCACCGATGTTTTCATCGGATCGGGCTGCGCCGCGCCGCGCGGGCGGTCTCCACCACCTGCATTGTTGCCACGGTCGAACCCTTGCCCCCCATCACGGCGGGGTTTCTGCCCTCGGGGACCACCGGGCGCACCCTGCGACATGTCGCGACGCGGCCCGTCGCCCACGCGGGGACCATTGCGCCCCCGGTTGCGCTTGTTGCCACCCCGTCCGCCGCCAGCGCCCGACCCGTCATCCGAACGAGCTTCCGCTGCTTCCGGGCGCCCGGCGCCCGCCGCCTGCACCAGAGCCCGGATGTCGCCCTCATCCAGTTCCAGCCAGGCACCGCGCTTGAGACCCCGTGGCAGCACCATGGCACCGTAACGGATGCGGATCAACCGACTGACCGCATGGCCCACAGATTCGAGCATGCGGCGCACCTCGCGATTGCGCCCTTCGGAAATGGTGACCCGGTACCAGCAATTGGAACCTTCGCCTCCACCATCTTCGATGGAACCAAACGACGCCATGCCATCGTCCAGGCGCACGCCATCGAGCAGCTTCTGCTTTTCCTCATTGCTGAGGGCGCCGAGCACACGCACAGCGTATTCACGCTCCAGCCCAAAACGAGGATGCATGAGCTTGTTGGCCAGCTCTCCCGAGCTGGTGAACAGCAGCAGGCCTTCGGTATTCAGATCCAGGCGCCCTACCGACTGCCACTTGCCCTGCATGAGCCGGGGCAGCTTGCGAAAGACGGTGGGCCGGTTCTGGGGATCGTCATGGGTCACCACCTCCCCCACAGGCTTGTGGTAAGCAATCACCCGCGCTGGCGGCGGGTCTATGCGGTAGCGGATGGGTTTGCCATTGACCTTGACCTGATCGCCGAACTGGATGCGCTGGCCGATGTGGGCTGGCTCGTTGTTGACGGAGATGCGCCCTTCCAGAATGAGTTGCTCCATCTCCAGGCGCGAGCCAAGTCCCGCCTGCGCCAGCACCTTGTGAAGCTTGGGGGTTTCCACCTGGGGCAGAAGCACCCGCTTAGCGGGAACCATCTCTGCGGAGGCATCATCCTCATCGAAGCGCCCCGACACCACATCTTCAAACTGGTATCCCTGAACCGCAGGAGCACCTGCCTTGCGCTTGTCGCGCCCTGCGCCGTCGAGGCGCGGCTGCCGAGCCCGCCCGTCCCCACGATTCTGGCGCTCGCCATGGCGAGGTTCGGGGGTGGCGTCAGACGCCTCCGCCTCTACCTGTGGAATTGCAGGCTCATGCGCAACCACAGGAGCGACAGGTACATCCTGCTGGCTCAACCCATGCGGCGACTCCCCGGCCAGGGCAGGTGCCTCAGCAGCATCCAAAACGCGCACGTCCACAGCATCCTGCACTTCCACGGCTTGCGCTGGCTCGACTTTTTTCTTGCGCGGGGCACGTTTGACAGCGGCTTTTTTGGGCGCTGCGGCTGTCGCTGAAGGATCAGCATCCGGCAGATCGGCCGGGATTTCGGGGGTCGAATCGTTCATCAAGTATTTCCCTGGATACCACCCGGGGTATCGGCATCGTCATCACGGAGATCCGTCTCCGCACTCTGAAAAAAATCATCCACACGCAGCAACTGCCCACTGGCGGCAACAGCCTCCAAAGACTCTGATGGCTGACTATCCATCGCCACAGCCAGCAGTTCAGCCTCGGCCTCAGGCGTTGATTCCGGCTCTATCACTCCTTGCGCTGCAGCGGCCATTGCTTCCAGCACATTCGCATTGCCTGAGGGGTCGTCAAGCACCGGCAATTGGTCCAACGACTGCAATCCCATGTCATCCAAGAACTGCCGGGTGGTTGCAAACAGCGCGGGGCGCCCCACCGTTTCCCGGTGACCAATGACCTCGACCCAGCCGCGGTCTTCCAACTGCTTGACGATCAGGCTATTGACCGTTACCCCCCGGATGTCCTCGATGTCGCCGCGCGTAACCGGCTGGCGATACGCAATGATCGCGAGTGTCTCCATGGTGGCCCTCGAATAGCGCGGAGGCTTTTCGGGGTGCAACCTGTCGAGGTATTCACGCATTTCGGGACGGCTCTGAAAACGCCAGCCCGTGGCCACCTGCACCAGCTCTACACCCCGCTGCGTCCATTCAAGCTGCAACTCCTGCAACAGCAACTTGAGCGTGTCCGACCCCAGAGCGTCATTGAAAAGCACCCGCAGCTCGCGCAAGGGCACAGGCTGCTGCGCGCAGATCAGCGCAGTTTCGAGGACCCGTTTGGCATCCACCGTGTTCATGGTTCAGCGATTCCTGGAAAAGTGCCACGCGTTGCAACGGGTGGCACATCAACAGCAGGGGCAATCAATGGCGCGCTGTGCAAGGGCGCTGGCGCGACGCAGAAGCCCGGCGGGATTCCGTCTTCGGGCTGGGGCCAGTCTGGCCGTCAGGGCGCATTGTAGCCCAGCCCCCACAGGGAGAGGGCTTGGCGCATGTCTTCGGGCACAGGAGCATGGAATTCCAGCGCCTGGCCCGTGACGGGATGCACAAAGGCCAGGCGGTAGGCATGAAGGGCCTGCCGCTGCATCGCCCCGAGCGGAGCTCCCCCATAGAGGCTGTCCCCCACCAGTGGGTGCTTCAGAGATGCCATGTGCACCCGGATCTGGTGGGTGCGCCCCGTGTGCAGGGTGCATTGCACCCAGCAACCGTCGTCCGTACCAGCCAGGCAGCGGATATCGGTCCGTGCCAACTTGCCAGCATGGAGTGCCAAGTCCACCACCGCCATGCGCAGGCGGTTGCGTGGATCCCGGCCGATGGGAGCATCCACCGTTCGTGACTTGGGCCCCGACCAGGCGCCGTGGGCCATGGCCAAATACTGGCGCTGTACCTTGCGCTCCGCAATCAGTGCCACCAACGCGTCCATGGTGGCACGATCACGGGCAACCACCATCAAGCCACTCGTATCCTTGTCGAGCCGGTGCACGATGCCAGCGCGTGGCACGGTCAACGCCTTGTCGTCGCGGGCGAGCAAGCCGTTGAGCAGGGTGCCACTCCAGTTCCCCGGCGCGGGATGGACCACCAGACCAGCGGGCTTGTTCACCACCAGCAGATGCGCATCCTCATGGACGACCTCGATGTGCATGGGCTCGGGCCGAAACGCCTGGCTCTGCAGCGTGGGCCGCATTTCCAGCACCACCTGATCGCCCACCTTCACCCGGGTCGCCGACTTCCTGACCGGTTTGCCATTGAGGCTGACCAACCCCTGCACCAGCAATTGCTGCAGATAGCTGCGGGAGAACTCGGGCACCAGATCGGCCAGCGCCTTGTCCAGCCGGGCCGCGTGCTGCCCGGCGCCTATCTGCGTGGAGCGAAGCTCGCTCCCGGATTCGTCCGCCAGTCCTTCAGACTCCTCGCTCAGCAAGTCATCTGCGGCTCCGGCCGGTTCATCCGCACTGCCAGATGCGCCCACAGGCGGTTGAGCCACAGCCGGGCTCAACGGGGAGGCAGGTAACGCGATGGATCCACCGGCTTGCCCTGGCGGCGGATTTCAAAGTGCAGCTTGACGCGATCGGCGTCGGTGCTGCCCATCTCGGCGATTTTTTGCCCCTTGCGCACGGCCTGATCTTCCTTGACGAGCAAGGTCTGGTTATGGGCATATGCCGTCAAAAACGTGTTGTTATGCTTGAGGATGACAAGGTTGCCGTATCCGCGCAGCCCAGCGCCCGCATACACCACGCGGCCATCGGCGGCGGCCAGGACCGGGTCACCGGCCTTGCCAGCAATGTCGTAGCCCTTGTTGCGTGCCTCGTCAAAACCGGCAATCAACGAGCCAGGCGCAGGCCAGATGAACGCCATGTCATCCTCGGCCGCGGCAGCGGGTGCGGCAGGCGTGGCGGGGGCAACGGCCACCACAGGGCCAGAAGCCGCCGATGTTGCAGGTTTCGCGGCACTGGCCGCAGGGGCTGGCGTGCTCGCAGGTGCTGCAGGCGTGATGGAGGAAGACGTGACAGGACGGGTGACCACGCCGCTGTCCGACGCGACCGCCTGCGAAGCAGCAACCGGTGGCGCCACGCGCAGAACCTGGCCCACTTCGATCAGATTTGCGTTGTCAAGGTTGTTCCAGCGCGCAATGTCTTTCCAGCTCTGGCCGGACTCCAGCCCGATTCGGATCAGGGTATCTCCAGGCTTGACTGTGTAATAGCCAGGTTTGCCCGCATTTTCAGCACCCGGCAGTGGCTTGATGGGGGTGCCAACCACCACACCTGGCTGTGCAGAGGATGAAGGAGCGGAGGAGGAGGATGTGCCTCGGTCTTCCACTGGAGCCTTGTTCAGCCGGGTGCCGCAGCCACTGAGCGCCAAACCCGCCAGTGCCACAGTAAACCCAACCACAAGACCACGCGATACGAACATAAGCAATTCCCTTCAGGCAATCCCCGATTTTAGAGGGACAAAATGCACAGGCTCCAGCACGCTTTGTTTCAATCCGTGTGGGGTTTTGTCGATCACAAGCAACATCTGCTGCCCCCCCGCAAGCGCCATGGGCGCAACCAGCCTGCCGCCCACGGCCAATTGGTCGCACCAGGCCTGGGGCACAGCGTCACCACCGGCTGCGGCAATGATGGCCGCGTAAGGCGCACCCTTGGCATAGCCCAGCATGCCGTCACCGAACAGCAGGTGCACATTGGCCAGCCGAAATGGGCGCAGGTTGTTGCGCGCCTTGTCGTGCAGGCCACGCAGGCGCTCCAGGGTGTAGACCTCGCGCGCCAGGTGGCTCAGCACGGCGGCCTGGTAGCCGCAGCCCGTACCGATTTCCAGCACACGCCCCAGCCCATCGGTGCGTGCGCCTTCGGCGCCCAGGAGCAATTCGCACATGCGGGCGACGACATTGGGCTTTGAGATGGTCTGCCCCAGACCAATGGGCAGACTGGTGTCCTCATACGCCTGGTTGACCAGGGCGCTGTCCACAAAACGGTGGCGTTCCACGGTGCCCATGGCCTGCAGCACCGCAGCCGATGTGATGCCCCCTGCCGCCAGCTTTTGCACCATGCGCGCGCGCACCGCCGCAGAATCCAGCCCAACGCCCACAGGGGGTGCCGCCACTGGATTGCGCGCAGCGGGAGCCACCGGCGTGGGCCGGACTGCCGCAGGACCCGATCCGGGCAGCCGGGCCGGGAATCCAGGGCGGCGCTGCATCAGAGCTCCGGGGCGCCAGCCGCCCCTGCCGCAAGCCGGGACGCCGTTTGCGCCCAGTAGCCAAGGTTGTCATGGTCGGTCAGGTCCACCTTCAGTGGCGTGATGGACACATGGCCCTGCGCCGTGGCATGGAAATCCGTGCCCTCCGCATCGTCCTTGGCGGCTCCCGCGCCACCAATCCAATACATCGCCTCACCCCGGGGGCTTTCCTGCACGATCACGCGCTCGGCCGCGTGGCGGCGTCCCAGGCGGCACAGCTTGATGGGCTGCAGCGCCGCAAGCGGCATGTTGGGAATGTTCACATTCAGCAGCCAGGGTGTATCGGTCACCAGGTTCTGGGCGCGCATCTGTTCCACAATCTCCCGCGCCTTGGCCGCTGCAGCCTCGATCTCGCCCCAGCCCTTGTCCACCTGCGAGAAGGCAATGGCCGGAATGCCAAACAGATAACCCTCCATCGCGGCGCCCACGGTGCCTGAATAAATGGTGTCGTCGCCCATGTTGGCGCCATTGTTGATGCCCGACACCACCAGATCGGGCCGGTAGCCCAGCAGCCCCGTCAGGGCGATGTGCACACAGTCGGCCGGCGTTCCGTTCACATAGCGGAAGCCGTTGTGGGCCTTGTGCACATACAGTGGCGAATGCAGGGTCAACGCATTGGACTTGGCGCTGTTGTTGTGCTCGGGCGCGACGACTTCAACCTCCACCCCATCGAGGGTTTTCAGGGCATCGTGCAGCGCCACGATGCCCGGAGCCTGGTAGCCGTCGTCGTTGGAGATCAGAATTTTCATGGGTTGCGGTAGAGCTTGCAACGGATTGTAGGTGGGGCACCCGTCCACACCCAACGGCCCGCCCTCCGTCGCTCGTGGGACATCGTGCGCCCGGGTGCCCCGCCTATCATGCAGACCACATTGACAGGAGACTTTTCCCATGCACGCTTGGCTTTGCACCAACCCCACCGGCGTTGACGCCCTGGCCTGGACCGAACTGCCCACGCCCACGCCCAAGGCGGGCGAGGTGCTGATCGAAATCAAGGCGGCCAGCCTGAACTTCCCCGATCTGCTGATCGTGCAGAACAAGTACCAGATGAAACCGCCCCTGCCTTTCGTCCCCGGCTCGGAGTACGCAGGCGTGGTGGCAGCCGTGGGCGAAGGCGTCACCCACCTCAAGGTCGGCCAGAACGTGGCCTGCCTGTCGGGCACCGGCGGTTTCGGCACCCACACCATCGCCCCGGCAGCCCTGTGCATGCCGCTGCCGGATGGCTTTTCGCACGTGGACGCTGCGGCGTTCATCATGATCTACGCCACCTCGCACCATGCCCTCGTAGACCGCGCACAGCTCAAGGCGGGCGAGACCGTGCTGGTGCTGGGCGCCGCCGGGGGCGTGGGCACGGCCGCCATCCAGATCGCCAAGGCCATGGGCGCGCGCGTGATTGCAGCGGCCTCCAGCGATGAAAAATGCGCGCTGTGCACTTCCATCGGGGCCGACGCCACCATCAACTACAGCAAGGACAACCTGCGCGACGCCATCAAGGCGCTGACCGACGGCAAGGGCCCCGACGTGATTTATGACCCTGTGGGTGGCGATTTTGCCGAGCCCGCGTTCCGCTCCATTGCCTGGCGCGGCCGCTACCTGGTGGTGGGTTTTGCCTCCGGCCCCATCCCGGCCCTGCCCTTCAACCTGGCGCTGCTCAAGGGCGCCTCCATCGTGGGCGTGTTCTGGGGCGACTTCGCCAAGCGCGAGCCCAAGGCCAACGCCGCCATGATGGGCGAGCTGGCGCAGTGGTACGCCCAGGGCAAGATCAAGCCCGTGATCGACCGCACCATGCCCATGGCCGAGCTGCCCGCCGCCTACGCGCACATGGGTTCACGGGGGGTGATGGGCAAGCTCGTGATGGTGAACTGACGCCTGCGCCTGCCAGGCCACAAGGCTTGGCAGAGCCAGCCCCTCAGAAAGCGGCCGCTGTGTCACACTCGCACCTCCTGCTCTCCTCTGACACTGGTGTCCGCACATGGCCGACCGACCACCTTCCGAAATTGCGCGCGAGACGCTCAAGCAGCTAGCCACCCGCCGCCTGCCCCCAACGCCCGACAACTACCTGGCGCTGTACGACGAGATCGCAGGAACCCGCAGCCCCCAGCCGTTCCCGGACGGCCAACTGCACCACATCCTGCGGGTGTTGCCAGGGCAGACACCGGCCCAGAAGCGGCTCTTGGGGCAATTTGAGCGCGCCGTCAACAACAAAGACTGGACTTCGCTACAAAGTGTGCTGGTGGGTTACGCCAACCTGGGGCTGAGCCCGGCGGCGGCTGCAGCCCCGGTAGAGACCGCTGCAAGCACCACCGCCCCCGGCAACCCCGGCGTCCTGCCGGACGAGTTTGCGCAGATGCTCGCCCGCCTGATCGACAACACGCTGCCCGCGCTGGGCGAAGACGATGCCCGCGTGATCGAGATGGCGCAAAAGCTCATCGCCTTTCTGAAAGAGCCCGCGCCGCCCATCTCCACCGTCCAGCTCATGCTGGGCAACTTCACCTACCGGCTGTCGTTTGCCACCGAAGACCAGGCCGCCATCCGCTCCAGCCTGCTGGAGCTGCTGCACATGGTGTTCGAGAACATCGCCGTGCTCAGCGTGGAAGACCGCTGGCTGCACGGCCAGGCCGAGGCGCTGATGGCAGCATCCACGCCGCCGCTCACTTTGCGCCGCCTGGACGATGTGCAGCGCCGGCTCAAGGACGTGATCTTCAAGCAGACCGAGGCCAAGGCGCGCACCGTGGAAGCGCAGGAGCAGATGAAGGACATGCTGGCCACCTTCATCGAACGGCTGGCCAAGATCACGGCGTCCAGCACCACCTACCAGGGCACCATGGCACGCTGCGCCGACCTGATCGGCAAGGCCAACACCCTTGAGGAAATCGCCCCCGTGCTGCAAGAGGTGATGACCGCCACCCGCTCGATGGCGCTGGACAGCCGTGTGGCCCACGACGAGCTCCACGACCTGCGCGAGCGCACCGAAGCCAAGCGCGCTGAAGTCGCCAAGCTGCAGGAAGAGCTGGACCGCGCCAGCGCCCAGGCCCGGCACGACCCGCTCACCGGCTCGCTCAACCGCAAGGGCCTGGACGAAGCCATGGAGCGCGAAATCGCCCGCGCGCGCCGCCTGGGCTCGCCGCTGTGCCTGGCGCTGCTGGACGTGGACAATTTCAAGACCATCAACGACCGCCTGGGCCACTCGGGCGGGGACGCGGCCCTGGTGCACCTGGCCCAAGTCACACGCGAAGTCATGCGGCCACAGGACCTGCTGGCGCGTTATGGCGGCGAAGAGTTCGTGCTGGTGCTGCCCGACACTTCGGTAGAAAGCGGCGTGGCCGCGATGACGCGGCTGCAGCGCGAGCTGACCACACGCTTCTTCCTGCAGGGCAGCGAGAAGGTGCTCATCACGTTCAGCGCTGGTGTGGCCCAGCTGCACGACAGCGAAGGCAGCCCCGACGCCATCCGCCGCGCCGACCAGGCGATGTACCTGGCCAAGCGATCAGGCAAGAACCGGGTCATGGCGGCATAGGGTGAAGCACCCCCTGAGTCGCCGTCGGCGCCTTCCCCCTCTCCTTCGGGAGGGGGACGCCACCAGCGCACGCAAGCGAAGCGCCGCATCCGCAGCTTGGCGGCCCTTGCGCGGTGGCCGCTGGCCTGGGCCGCGCCGGTTCTAAGCGCAGCGCACCTATCCAGCGCCCCGCAATGAATCCAGAGCAGAGACGCGCATTTTTGCGGAAGGCCATCCTGGCCGCCGCTGCCACCCAACTGCCCCGCTGGGCATGGAGCAACGCACCAGCACTACAGAGCAACCCCTTCGCGCTGGGCGTGGCCAGTGGAGACCCTGCGCCTGACGGCGTGGTGCTGTGGACACGGCTGGCGCTAGCAGACCCGGCGCTGATGCAAGCGGCCCACACCGTGCGGTGGGAGGTGGCGCACGATGTGCGTTTTGCACAGATCGTGCAAAAAGGCGAAGCCACCGCCCTGCCTGCGCTCGGCCACAGCGTGCATGTGGAGCTGCAGGGCCTGGCACCAGGCCGCTGGTACCACTACCGCTTCATGCTGGGCGATGCCATCAGCACCACCGGCCGCACGCGCACGGCCCCGGCCCCCGGTGACCTGCCCGCCACGCTGCGCATCGGCTTTGCCTCCTGCCAGCGCTGGGAACACGGGCACTACGCCGCCTGGCACCATCTGGTGGCCGACCAGCCCGACCTGGTGCTGTTTCTGGGCGACTACATCTACGAATACACGACGCCGAAAAACACCACCGACCTGACGCGCACCCACAACCTGCGCCACGCCACCACGCTGGCGGACTTTCGGGACCGCTACGCACTGCACAAAAGCGACCCCGCCCTGCAAGCCGCCCACGCTGCCTGCCCCTGGGCCGTGACCTGGGACGACCACGAGGTGCAGAACGACTACGCCAGTGGTACCGGTAAGGGCGGCGATGGCAGCTTTCTGACGCTGCGAGGCGCCGCATGGCAAGCCTTTTACGAAAACATGCCGCTGCGCGCCGCCAGCCTGAACGGCCTCGCCTCCGGCACCCGCTGGGATGCCCTGCAGGTCTACCGCCGCCTTCGCTGGGGGCGCCTGGCCCACATCCACCTGCTGGACAGCCGCCAGTACCGCACTTGGCAGGCCTGCCGCACGCCCCAGTCCACCAGCGCGGGCGCTGTGCGCGCGGCAGACTGCGCCGACCTGGCCAGCCCCGCCCGCACGCTGCTGGGCGCAACGCAAGAGCAGTGGCTGGACACCGGCCTGGCCGCCGACGCACACACCAAAGACGCCACCCACTGGAGCGTGCTGGCACAGCAAACCCTGTTTTCGCCGCGCCACTACCCCTCGGGCGTCACCGCCACCGACAGCTGGGACGGCTACCCCGCCGCCCGCGCGCGCCTGCTGCAGGCTGTGGCCCAGCACGCCCCGCGCAACACCGTGCTGCTGGGCGGCGACATCCACCAGAACTATGTGTGCAGAGTGCACGCCAATCCCGATCGCCCGGAGTCGCCCGTGGTGGCCAGCGAGTTCTGCGGCACGTCCATCAGCTCGCGCTCGGGCACCACACAAGATAAGGTGGACGCCATCGCCCGGCACAACCCGCATGTGCTGCTGGCCCGCTGCGACCAGCGCGGCTATGGGCTGGCAGACATCACGCCCACACGCTGGACCAGCACCCTGCGCGCGCTGGACGACCCGCTGCGCGCGGACAGTGCCGCCACCACGCTCGCCCGCTTTGTGGTGGAAGACGGGCGGCCCGGGCCCAAGCCAGCATGACGGCTGCTTGAATGCTATTATATTTATAGCTATTAGCGCTTTATGGATAAGCGCTAGAGGCTAAAAACACCCAAATTTTCGGAGCCTGTAGCGCGATGTAACGCCCCGGCGTCGCTCCGGCCGGTCCGCGTACCATGGCCACTTCTTCGCCCCTTCGCTTCTCGCCACCCAGGAGTTGTCCATGCCCAAAACCACCACGCACCCCCTGCCCTCCCCCCGCGCCATCACCTTCAGCCTGAGCCTGCTGGCCTCGGCCGTGCTGCTGGCAGGCTGCGCAAGCGCCCCGGCACAGTTCGCCTACACCGTGCCCGCCCAGCCCGAAGGCTCGTCGGGCTACACCGAAAAGCCCGGCTGGGCCACCGAGAAATTTGCCGTGGCCGCCGCCAACCCGCTGGCCACGGATGCGGGCTACCAGATCCTCAAGGCCGGGGGTTCTGCCATCGACGCAGCCATTGCCGTGCAGATGGTGCTGACCCTGGTGGAGCCGCAATCGAGCGGCATCGGCGGCGGCGCCTTCCTGCTGCACAGCACCGGCAAAACCGTGGAGGCCTACGACGGCCGCGAGACTGCCCCCGCCGCTGCGGACGAAAAACTCTTTCTCGGCGCCGACGGCAAACCCGTGCAGTTCTACGACGGCGTGGTGGGCGGCCGCTCGGTCGGCGTGCCCGGCACCGTGCGCATGCTGGAGATGGCGCACAAGCAGCACGGCAAGCTGCCCTGGGCCACGCTGTTCCAACCCGCCATCACCCTGGCCGAAGGCGGCTTCAAAATCAGCGCACGGCTCAACACCCTGGTCAAGGCCGACCCGCACCTCAAGAAGGACCCGGTGGCTGCCTCCTATTTCTACAAGGCCGACGGCGACGCACGCGATGTGGGTGTGAACCTGCGCAACCCCGAGCTCGCCGCCGTGCTGCACAAGATTGCTACCGAAGGCAGCAAGGCCATGCACGAAGGCGAAATCGCCCAGGCCATTGTGGACAAGGTGCAAAAACACCCCACCAACCCCGGCAAACTCAGCATGGCCGACCTGGCCGGCTACGAGCCCAAAAAGCGCGAAGCGCTCTGCCACGACTACCAGGTGCAGGCCAAAGACTTCCGCATCTGCGGCTTCCCGCCGCCCAGCTCGGGTGCCATTGCCATCGGGCAGATCCTGGGCATCCTGAAAAACACCGACGCTGCCGCCAAGCCCCTGCAAGACGGCATCCCATCCGCCGACTGGCTGCACCTGTACACCGAGGCCGCCCGCCTGGCCTTTGCCGACCGTGCGCTGTACGTGGCCGACCCTGACTTTGTGCAGCCCCCCGGCGGCAGCTGGACCAGCCTGATCGCCCCCGCCTACCTGGCCGAACGCGCCAAGCTCATCGGCACGCAAAGCATGAAGGTCGCCCAGCCCGGCAACCCGGCCGCCGTGAAGACAAGCTACGCCCCCATGCCCGACCAGCCCGAATACGGCACCAGCCACATCAGCATCGTCGACGCCTTCGGCAACGCCGTGGCCATGACCACCACCATCGAAGACCAGTTCGGCGCGCGGCAGATGGTCAAAGGCTTCTTGCTGAACAACGAACTCACCGACTTCAGCTTTGCCCCCACCGACGCCCAGGGCCAGCCCATTGCCAACCGCGTGCAGCCCGGCAAACGCCCCCGCTCGTCCATGGCCCCCACCCTCGTGTTCGACAAGGCCACCGGCGAGCTGCTGATGAGCGGCGGCAGCCCCGGCGGCGCGGCCATCGTCCACTACACCGCCAAGACGCTCTACGGCGTGCTCAACTGGGGCCTGATGCCCCAACAAGCCATCAACCTGCCCAACTTCGGCTCCATGAACGGACCGACGCTGCTGGAAGAAAAGCGCTTCCCCCCCGCCACGGTGGATACCTTGCGCGCCCGCGGCGCCGAGGTGCGTGAGATGAATATGACGAGCGGGTTGCAGGCCATCACGCGCGGGCAGGCGCATGGGAAGAAGCTGTGGATGGGCGGGGCCGACCCACGGCGTGAAGGGGTAGTGATGGGGGATTGAGATGGAGGTGTTGATGCCTCGGCATCAACGCCTCCATCTGCAGCCGGACTTGAAACCCTTCACGCTGCGAGCCCCACAAGCTTGTCGAAGCGACGCGCAAGGCTTCGACAAGCTGTGCCGGAACAGGCCGTTCAGGACTGAAGGCCTGACTTGATCTTGCGAACCGCTGCAACGTCGCCAAGGAATACTTGCAGTGCATCCTTGTCTTCACGCGAAAGGTCCGCGCTGTCGAGAAGATGGAGTTGGTGGATCACAACTTCCAGTGCCTCTGCGAGCCTGCCGATTTGCTTGCCGTAACTACCAACCTTCTCCAGCGCAGCTTGCTCTACCTTGGCGTTTGAAGTTGCCCCCAGATTGACCTGAAAGAGATTGAACGACCAGTTGGGAAGGATGGGCTGGGAGAGCGCTGTAGGGGCCAGCTGAAGCGGCATGTAGAAGTTTGACAATTTGCACTCCCAGTGAAGTTCATGAGTTCGGACGGCAATACTGGCGTTCCTCGGCGGTGGGTGGGCCTTGTTCTGCTTAACGAACAAGCTAAGCGGATGGCCGTAGGCCAGTCCGCTTGGGCGCTAAGTTAGGCCGCAACATTCTCACTGCGCTGCCTTCGGACGAGATTTGCGGCCGATCCATAAGCCAAAAAACAGCACTGCGAACACCAATGCAAATATGTGCCCTATGGGATAAATGGCGTAATTCAGCCATGGATTTGTAGGCAGCCAAGCCGCTGCTGCGATGAAGGGAGATGCAAAAACCAACACACCACTGATAACGGATGTGGTGGCTGGCTGGGTTGATGCGTAGGAATTCGGTATGAATGCAATGCAAATACCAAAAATAATCCAAGCAGCAGCAGCAGCCAGAGATTTTTTTGCCCATGGCTCAATTTCATACTCTGCTGTTTCGACCTCTGTGGTTTCTTTAAGTTGAATTTCAATTCTGCTTTGCAAGGCCTTGAGTGTTGAGTTTCCTCGAATAGCTTCGTTGTTAGCCAGAGACGAAATTTTCTCCAATAAAAAAATCTGCTTCTCGATGCGTGCTAGCTTGAATTTTTGGGTGTACTGCTCATAGCCCCAAATAGAAGACGCAGCAATTGCAAGAAGTACAGCCAAGAGAACAAGACGTCTCCAAGTGAATTGATCAACTAGCTTGTCGAAGAAATTGACGATTGGTTCAAGCATGCTTCAAAAAGCCTGACGAATGAATGGGACTTCCCCATCCCGAGTGAACCGCGCAGTTGCGGGATAAGGCATCCAGGTGCCACGATGGGACGTTCGATCTCTCATCAACTCACTCGTTTTTTGGAAGGGGACGTCCATGACTGACATTGTCACCATCGGAATCGATCTAGCAAAGAATGTCTTTGCCGTACATGGCGTTGATGCCCCAGGCCAACCTGGACTTTTGCGTCCCAGCGTGCCGCGTGCCAAGCTGCTCGAACTCATCGCCGCGCTGCCGCCATGTCGCATTGGCATGGAAGCGTGCTCTGGCGCCCACCACTGGGCGCGCGAATTCCAGAGGTTCGGCCACAGCGTGCGCCTGATGGCACCCAAGTTCGTCGTCCCCTGCCGTCTCTCCGTCAAGTGCGGCAAGAACGAGGCGACTGATGCCGCTGCCATCTGTGAAGCCGTCAAGGACATCAAAGACCGCGTGTTGCTGGGCCATAGTGATGTGTCCACCACCATGATCTACACCCACGCATTGAGAGTGGCTGCCGGGGGCACTGCCTGCCCGCTGTATCTAACAAAAAATGCCTCCAGCGCTTATCCATCAAGCGCTAGCAGCTATCAATAGGTGAGCAATCTCACAATCACCCCCACCTTGCCAACAGCTTGGGCACGCTCGCCGCCAACATCGCTACCCCGGACAGCGTCAGCATCCCCAGCACAATCTGCCGAAACCGCGCCTCGCTGATGCCCAGATACAGCCGTGCGCCCAAGAGTGATGGCACCAGCATCGCGGGCACGGCGATGGCCAGCAGGGGCAGTGCCTCGCGGGTGACCAGGCCGGTGGCCAGGTAGGTGATGAAGGTCACCAGCAGCATGGCCAGGTTGAAGTTCTGGATGATGGCGCGCTGCACGTCCTTGTCCAGACCGCGCAAGGTGCACCAAAGGGTGGGCAGCACGCCGGTGAAGCCGCCCAGGCCGCCCATCACGCCGCCTGCCATACCCACCAGCGCGTCGGCCACGCGCCCGCCGCGCGTGATGCGGGGCAACTGCTTGGCCATCAGCATGGCCGGGCACCACAGCACCAGCAGCGTGCCCAGGATGACCTTGAACGCGTCCATGTCCAGCCGGGGCAATACGGCCACGCCAATGGGGATGCCCACCAGGCCACCCAGCACAAAGGGCAGCAGGCGCACCCGGTCAAACCCCCGGCGCACCGTGGCCGCCGCCACCAGCTGGCCGGTGAGCGCGCCGCACACCGCCAGCAGCGCGGCCAGGCGGGGTTCCAGCGTCCAGGCCCAGAACGACATGGCCACCATGCCAAAGCCGAAGCCCGACAGGCCCTGCACAAACCCGGCGGCCACGGCGCCCAGGGCTACGATCAACAGCACGGAATCCATTGCACCTCCACTGCTATCGGCTGCGTTCAACAATCCGCTCACGCTGAGCTTGTCGGAGCGCTGCACAAGGCTTCGACGAGCTCAGCCTGAACGGCTTCGGTAGATCGCAGACACGCAATTCGTTTTAAGGGGCTGCCGAGCCAGCCGGGTCCATTGTGCAGGTTGGTTCGCAGGCGCACACGGGCACAGGAGCACCTTGGCCCGCACGCACTTTCTCCATCAATACAACGTGGCTTGCTGGCGCGCGGGCAGTTCGCGGTCGTAGGTGGCGCCGTCAAACCGGCCCTGCGTGATGGACGCGAGGATGGCACCAGGGGTCGGCACCGTGCGCGGGGTGCCAGGCGGTACAGCGCTCCACAGGCGCGAGCGCTGGATGGCGCGGGCGCACTGGAAGTACACGGCTTGCACATCAACGACGATCACGCATTTGGGCGGCTGGCCGTTGACCACGAACCGCTCCATCAGGTCGGGCGCCACGCTGATGCGCGCGTGGCCGTTGACGCGCACGGTTTCGCCCACGCCGGGGATGAGAAACAGCAGCGCCACGCGCGGGTCTGCCACGATGTTGCGCAGGCTGTCGGCGCGGTTGTTGCCGCGGCGCTCGGGCAGGAGCAGGGTCTTATCGTCCTGCAGCTGCACAAAGCCCGCCGGGTCACCACGCGGCGAGGCGTCCAGCCCGCCAGGGCCGGTGGTGGCCAGCACGGCAAAGGGCGACGCCGCGATCATGGCGCGGTAGGCGGGGTGCACATACGGGAGCTCTTTGTGGACGGAGGCGTCGCTGAGTGGGCCCAGCAAGGCCTCCAGGCGTGGCAGGGTGTCGATGGCATGCTCGTCGCGGGTGGGGGTCATGGCGGTAGCTTCCTTGGGGTAGGGTGGCAAGGGAACGGCCATGGTGCGGCAGGCCCGCCGCCCCGACAAACGACTTTGCGGCAGGTCACGCGTGCAAAAAGCGCACACATGGAGTCCGGCATTGGGAGTGCCGTGCCAGGGGCGGTGCGCAATCCGGCCCGTAGGCAAGACACGCGCCGCTCCTTTGTTCAGCGTGCGGGGCGCAGCTTGACGCCGGGGAAGTCCACCGGCACGGCCAGCGCCACGTTCACGTAGTTGGTGAACAGGTTGAGCGCCACATGCGCCACGATCTCGACGATCTGCTCGTCGTTCACGCCCTGGTCGCGCAGGGCCTGCACATCGGCCGCATCGACCTGGCCGCGTTCGTTGACCAGTTGCAGCACAAAGCGCAGCACGGCGGCGGTGCGCGGGTCGGCGGATTCGCCCGACTGCGCGGCGGCCAAATCGTCGCCGCTCACGCCGGCCTTGCGGCCCAGTGCGGTGTGGGCGGCCAGGCAGTAGTCGCAGGCATTGCGGTTGGCCACGGCCACGGCGATCTGCTCGCCCAGTGCGGCACCGATCACGCCGCCGCCCAGCGCGCCAAAGGCGGCCCACATGCTTTGCAGCGCGGCGGGAGAGTTGGCCACCGCGCGGAACATGTTGGGGGTGGCACCGAAAGCGCCGTGGATCTGGTCGAGCACGGTGCGCACGGGGCCGGTGGCGGCGGTGCGGTCAACGAGGGGGACGCGGGCAACGGAGGAGTAGTTAGCGGACATGGCGTGGATTTCCTTGAAGGTCATGAAAGACGGTTTGGTTTAAAGGGCCGGTGCTTGGTTAAGGGGTTAAGCACCGGGTGCCTGTTCTCAGCACCCCTGCAGTGTCCAGCGTCAGCGCGTACCATTGGGCACATAAAATCCACCATTCATACCAAATCATCCAAAATCACCATGAATGCCCGCGACACCTGCACCACGCCTCTGCCAACGCAGGCACCCGCTCCGTTTGACCGGCTGTCGTCGCTGCTGGAGCGCTTTCGGGTGCGCGCCCACCTGTTCCACAGCGGCCCGCTGTGCGGCGTGACCCACTTTGCGGCGGCGCCCGGGCGCGGGTTTCTGCATGTGCTGCGCCGTGGCGAGATGGTGGTGACGCACCAGCCCCAGGCGGGGCCACCGGAGCGGCTGGAGGTAGCCGAGCCCAGCCTGCTCTTCTACGCCCGACCGCTAGAGCATTTTTTTCACAATGCGCCCACCGAGGGCTCGGACTTCACCTGCGCGGCGCTGGACTTTGACGGTGGTGCCAGCCACCCGCTGGCCCGCGCTCTGCCCCCGCTGGTGCTGCTGCCCCTGGGCAAGGTGGACGGGCTGCAGCTGTCGCTGGACCTGCTGTTTGCCGAAACCGACCGCCTGCGCTGCGGTCACCGCGTGCTGGCCGACCGGCTGTTTGAAGTGGTGCTGCTGCAGTTGCTGCGCTGGCTGCTGGACCACCCCGAGCAGGCGCGCATGCCGCCCGGCCTGCTCACGGGTCTCGCCGACCCTGCCCTGGCCCGCGCCCTCACCGCCTTGCACGATGCGCCGGGCCAGCCATGGAGCCTGGCGCAGATGGCGCAGCAGGCAGGCATGTCGCGCAGTGCGTTTGCGGCCCGCTTCAAGGCCGTGGTGGGCGACACCCCCGCCGACTACCTGGCGCACTGGCGGCTGACGCTGGCGCAGGCCCATCTGCGCGGCGGACGGTCGTTGAAGTCGATTGCCAACGAGCTGGGTTACGCCAACCCCTCGGCGCTGTCGCGCGTGTTTGCACAGAAGGTGGGCATGTCGCCACGGGTCTGGCTGGAGGGCCTTGCAGCATAGCGAGCTAAGCCGCCACCTCCTCTGCCCGGCTGGACGCGCGGCCCACGGGCCGCCACAATTTCCTGCGCCGGCTGCGCAGCGCCAGGATCTTTATAAAAACAGGCCCTGGCGCTTATCCTGATTACGTAAACAGCTATTTAATTGATAGCAAAACTCTGTAAATAGATCAGCCGCTGGAAAGGATGCACACCATGAACGCCGCTCTCACCCAACTGGCAGCCGACTGCGGGCTGGCCAGCGACGCCCACACCCCGCTGCGCCTGGCCTTTGGCCTGGCCTGTGTGCAGCGCGTGCGCCATCTGCTGGAAGATCCGGAGGCCATCGCCGGCCTCGACGTGCTGGCCGCGTTCACGGCGGGCACAGTGGATGCGGCCACTTTGGCCAACGCAGCAGAGCGGCTGAAAGCGGTGGCCTCGCACCACCGGGGCTCGCAGTCGCTGGACGGGTCGGCCCATGCCGCCGTGTCGGCCACCTACGCCGTGGCCAACGCGCTGGCGGGCCGGGCGCTGGAGGCCGCCAGCTACGCGGCCTATGCCACGGTGTATGCCTATGGCGGGTATGCGGTGCAAGACCTCTCGGCGTTTGAGCCGGAGCACCAGTGGCAGGTGCAGGCGCTGCAGCGGCTGCTGGACGATGCGGCGACCCAGCGGTCGGCGAGGCCCCTTGCCGCCAGCCAGCCCTGCGCATGAGCCGCCAGCAGGTTCTCGCCGCGCTGGCCACCCCGCTGCGCGTGATCCTGGAGGCCGAACTGGCGCAGGGCAACGTTATCGACGAGGTGGCGGACTGGCCGCCCCGGTGCGAGTTGCTCGTGATCCTGCGCCGCCCTTTCGCGACGGCCTACCCGACCGGGCCTGGCGTGGAGTTCACCGCCATCGAAGACCGGCACTACTGGAAGTCCGAATACAACCTGGAGGGCGGTCGGCAGACGCTGGCGTGCGGTTTTGGCTGAGCCGGGTGATCAGACGTTGATGGCGGCCGCCGACCCGGCCTGCTTGCGCAGCTCAAACTTCTGGATCTTGCCCGTGCTGGTCTTGGGCAGCTCGCCAAACACCACGGCACGCGGCACCTTGAAGCCCGCCAGGTGCTTCTTGCAGTGCGCCACGATGTCTTCGGGCGTGGTCTGCGCACCGGCCTTCAGCTCCACAAACGCACAGGGCGTCTCGCCCCACTTGGGGTCGGGCTTGGCCACCACGGCGGCGGCCAGCACGTCGGGGTGGCGGTAGAGCACGTCTTCGACCTCGATGGACGAGATGTTCTCGCCGCCCGAGATGATGATGTCCTTGCTGCGGTCCTTGATCTTGATGTAGCCGTCGGGGTACTGCACGGCCAGGTCGCCGCTGTGGAACCAGCCGCCTGCAAAGGCCTCGTCGGTGGCCTTGGGGTTCTTGAGGTAGCCCTTCATGGCGATGTTGCCCTTGAACATGATCTCGCCCATGGTTTCGCCGTCCTGTGGCACGGGCAGCATGGTCTCGGGGTCGAGCACGCGCACGTCGCGCTCCAGGTGGTAGCGCACGCCCTGGCGGGCGTTGAGACGGGCGCGCTCGCCAATGTCCAGGGCATCCCAGGCCTCGTGCTTGGCACACACGGTGGCGGGGCCATACACCTCGGTCAGGCCGTACACATGGGTCAGGTCGAACCCCATTTTTTCCATGCCCTCGATCATCGAGGCCGGTGGCGCAGCACCCGCCACCATGGCCTTGACGCCTGCGGGAATGCCCACCTTCATCCCGTCGGGCGCGTTGGCCAGCAGGCCGTGCACGATGGGCGCGCCGCAGTAGTGCGTGACGCCGTGCGTGCGAATGGCGTCGAAGATGGCCTGCGCGTCCACCCGGCGCAGGCACACGTTGACGCCCGCGCGCGCCGCAATGGTCCACGGAAAGCACCAGCCGTTGCAGTGGAACATGGGCAGCGTCCACAGGTACACCGCATGTTTGGGCATGTCCCACTCCAGCACGTTGCTGATGGCGTTGGTGGCGGCGCCCCGGTGGTGGTAGACCACGCCCTTGGGGTTGCCGGTGGTGCCGCTGGTGTAGTTCAGCGCAATCGCATCCCACTCGTCGGCAGGCAGGCTCCAGGCAAAGGCCGCATCGCCGCTGGCCACAAAGGCTTCGTAGTCGGTGCCGCCCAGGCTTTGAACGGCGGGGCCATAAAGCGCGTCCTGCACCTCGATCACGCGGATGGGGGTAGTGCCCGTGCGCAGGGCCAGTGCCTTGGCCATGGTGCCGGTGAACTCCGGGTCCACGATGACGGCCTTGGCCTCGCCGTGGTCGAGCATGAAGGCGATGGCCTCCGGGTCGAGCCGGGTGTTGAGGGTGTTGAGCACGGCGCCGGCCATGGGCACGCCAAAGTGCGCCTCCACCATGGGTGGGGTGTTGGGCAGCATCACGGCCACGGTGTCGTTCTTGCCAATGCCGGCCTTGGTCAGCGCGCTGGCCAGCTGGCGGCAGCGCGCGTAGGTCTGTGCCCAGGTCTGGCGCAGCGTGCCGTGCACGATGGCCAGACGGTCGGGGTAGACCTCGGCAGTGCGTTCGATGAACGACAGGGGGGACAGGGCAGCGAAGTTGGCTTCGGTGCGGGGCAGGTGCTGGTCAAAGATGGAGTTCATGGGTCGGTGCTGAGAGGTAAACAGAACGCAGCCTACCGCCCCAGGCTGACTCAAACCCTTCGGCGGCGACTCTGCTTGATACGGTACATCGCCGCGTCGGCGCTGGCCATCAGCGTGTGCGCGTCCTGCGCGTCGCGCGGGAACAGACTCACGCCGATGCTGGCTCGCACCGGGAAGGGCTGGCCTTCGATGTCGAGCGGAGACTCGAAGGCCTGCTCCAGCTTGGCAGCGATCTGCAGGGCAGCATCTTCGGAATCCACGTTCTCGCACAGCACGGTGAATTCGTCGCCCGCAAGCCGGGCCACGGTGTCGGCCTGGCGCACGGCGCCTACGATGGTGCGGGCCACGGCCTGCAGCACCAGGTCGCCCACGGCGTGCCCCCGCCCGTCATTGATGGCCTTGAAGTCATCCAGGTCCACAAACAGCAGCGCGCAGTCACGCCCGCTGCGGCGCGATAGCTCCAGCGCCTGCGCCAGGCGCTGCTCGAACATGCGGCGGTTGGGCAGGCCGGTGAGTGCGTCGTGGTGTGCCAGGTGGGCCATGGCATCGCGGCTGGCGTTGAGTTCGTTCATCTGGCGCAGGATCTGCTGCTCCATGTCTTGAAAGCTGCGCGCCAGCTCACCCACCTCGTCCTCGCGATCCACCGGCAGCACGCCGTGGGGACGTCCCTGCGGCAGTGCCTGCGTGGCGCGCACCATGGCTTTGAGGGGCTGGGTGACCACGCGTGAAACCAGCGCCGCCAGCACCACCCCCACGGCACTCAGCACCAGCAGGATCTTGAGGATGCTGTTGCCCAGGTTCACCACCTCGCCCTGGACCGCCGCCAGTGGTTGCGAGAGCCCCACCACCATAAACCGCTTTTCCTCCTCGCGCCCGAAGGGCATGCGCACGAACGAGAAGACGCGGGCCTCTTCGTCGTCAGTGCCCGGCAGGCTGAGCACCACCTCTTCCTGGTGGCCCCCGACCAGTGCGGCCACGGGCGCAAAGCTGTCCTGGATCAGGATGCGCTGGCCCCGGTCGAACCCGAAGGTCTGGCTGGCGTCCGGGTGCACCAGAAAATCGCCCCAGCGGTTGCTGAGGAAGAAGCCATAAGGCGCGGGCAGCGCTGTGTTGAAGCTACGCAGGAAATGCTGCGCCGCCACACGCACCACCACCACGCCACGCACCTGGCCACCCCGCACCACGGGCGAAGCCATGCTGAACACGGGCAGCGGCTCGGCATCGGCTGCGCCTTCGTGGTTGATGCCGAACTCCGATACATAGACCTCGCCCGGCGCCAACGCCAGGGTTTCGAACACAAAGGGGAAGTGGGCCTTCTCCTGCAGTTCGTCCTCGCTGGCGCGGACCCAGGCGTCGCCAGTCCGGTCGATGCGTACGAGCTCCAGGCCAAAGTCCTGCACACCGATGAAGCGGATCTGCAGGTAGCTCGGGTGGGTGATCAAGCTGGCACGGAACACATCAGCCAGCACGTTCTTGTCCTGCTCTATGGCCGCCACACTGGCCAGAAAAGCCGTGTCGCGCGCCACGGTGCCAAAGCCGGCTTGCATGTGGCGCGCCAGCACCTGCGTGGTGGCCAGCAACGCCTGTTCGGCCCGCCCCTGCAGGCGCGCGCGGCTGGAATCAAAGGTGTAGTAACCCGCAAGAATGGCCGCAAACACACTGAAGGACGCGAGCAGCACCCCCAGCCGCAGCGCAATGCCCCATTTCATGCGGGTTTTCATGGCTCAGAACCGGTTCGGTCGGTCGCCCGACAGGATGCGCTGCCACAGCTGCGCGCGGCGCGCCTCGTCCTCCACGGGCTCCAGCCACACAATGGCGCCTGCGGGGGCATCGCCCGACAGCGCGGGCGGCTCTTCGAGCGTGTTGGCCAGGCCCTGGCGCCGGGTCAGTTCGCGGCTGACGGAGGGGTCGAGCATGTAGTTGATCCACTCGGTGGCCAGCGCCACCTGGGTGGACCGGCGGGTGATGGCCCAGCAGTCCAGCCAGGCCAGCGCCCCTTCGCGCGGTACCACGTAGCCCACATCCAGCCCCGCATCCCGCAACTGCTTGAGCTGCTGCTGGCCATAGTTGGCATGCATGACCGCAATGCGGTGTTTGCGAAACAGCTCCAGCGACTCTTCGGGAAGGCTGTAAAACGAGCGCACGTTGCGACGCAGGGCCACCAGATCCCGCGCCAGCGGGCCAAACTGCGCGGCGGGGATATGGAACGGCGCCATCCCCCGGTACATCGCAGCCAGCGAAAAACCGTGGCTGCTGCCGTCAAATGCCAGCACGCGCCCGCGCCAGCGGGGGTCCCACAGCACGGCAATGGAGGCAGGCGGGGTAGTGATCTGCTGGCGGTCGTAGATCAGCCCCATCTCTGAATAGGTGTAGGGCATCGCATACACGTCCGAACCCTGCGCAATGCCAGCGATGGCATGCAGTTGCCGAAAGCGCGGCAGCTGCCGCTCTGTGTTGGGGATGTTGTGCACGGGCAACGGTGCGAGCAGCCGGCGGGCCACCAGCCGCGCAATTTCGGCCGTATTGGCGGCCACCAGATCAAAACCGGCTCCCTGAGGGTTGGCCAGCTTGGCACGCAGCACATCGTCAGAGGCGACGGTGGTGATCTCCACCTTGGCGCCATGGCGCTTCTCGAAAACCGCCACGATATCGGGATCGGCATACCCGGGCCAGGACAGCACACGCAGCACCGGCGCCGCCTGTGCGGGCGTGGGCCACAGGCCTGTTGCCACCAGCGGCAGCAGCGCAGCCACATCCCGGCGCCGCAGCATGTGCTGCGCCGGGGTGCCTGCCCCACCCACCGCCTGGTGCCGCAACGTGACTGCCATGCCGAAAGCCCCGCTTCTGCAATATCTGGTAACAAATAGTTTACGCGGACAATACGGGGTGTGACGATCCCACAGTCTTTCATTCAGGAGTTGCTTGCCCGCGTCGATGTGGTCGACATCGTGGGCCGCTACGTGCCATTGAAGAAAGGTGGCGCCAATTTCATGGGGCTGTGCCCCTTCCACGGCGAAAAATCCCCCTCGTTCAGCGTCAGCCCCGCCAAGCAGTTCTACCACTGCTTTGGGTGTGGAAAGAACGGCAATGCCATCAGTTTCCTCATGGAACATGCGGGTATGGGGTTTGTCGAGGCGGTACAGGATCTCGCCCAGCAGGTGGGCCTGCAGGTACCGGACGACGACATCTCCCCACAGGAAAAAGAGCGCGCCGCCGCCGCCCGCCAGAAGCAGGCCACGCTGACCGATGTGCTCGAAAAAGCCGCCGACGCCTACCGACGCCACCTGCGCGAATCACAACGCGCTATCGGCTACTTCAAAGGCCGCGGCGTCTCGGGCACCGTGGCCAAGCGCTATGGCCTGGGCTATGCACCGGAGGGCTGGCGCAGCCTGGCCAGCGTGTTCCCGCAATACGACGACCCGCTGCTGGAAGAGAGCGGGTTGGTCATCGTCAACGACGAAGATGGCGGCAAGCGCTATGACCGGTTTCGCGACCGGGTGATGTTCCCCATCCGCAACGTCAAGGGCGAATGCATCGGCTTTGGCGGGCGGGTGTTGGGCGATGACAAGCCCAAGTACCTCAACTCACCCGAAACCCCGGTGTTTCACAAGGGGCGCGAACTGTATGGCCTTTTCGAGGCGCGCACCGCCATCCGCGAGCACGGCTACGCGCTGGTGACCGAAGGCTACATGGACGTGGTAGCGCTGGCGCAGCTGGGCTTTCCGAATGCGGTGGCCACGCTGGGCACGGCCTGCACACCTGAGCATGTGCAAAAGCTTCTGCGCTTTACGGAATCGGTGGTGTTCAGCTTCGATGGCGACGCGGCAGGTCGGCGCGCTGCGCGCAAGGCACTCGACGGCGCCCTGCCCCACGCCACGGACACGCGCAGCATCAAATTTCTCTTCTTGCCTGCAGAGCATGACCCCGACAGCTTCATCCGCGCCAACGGCACGGACGCTTTTGCCCGGCACGTGAGCGAGGCCGTGCCGCTCAGCCGCTTCCTGGTTGAATCAGCAAGTGATGGCTGCGATCTGGCCACCGCCGAGGGCCGCGCCCACATGGCCAGCAACGCCCGCCCGCTGTGGACGGCACTGCCCGATGGCGTGCTCAAGCGCCAGGTGCTCAGCGATCTGGCGGACCTGACCCAGCTCAAGGCCCAGGACCTGGCCGACCTGTGGGGCCAGGCCACGTCGCGCGAGGCACCCCGGTCCTCCCACTCTGGCTACTCTGGCTACCCTGGCGCAGGCAGTGCGCCAGCCCGGCAGGCCCCGGCGGCCTACGATCACGAACCGCCGTCCTGGGACGCCCCGCCCGATGCCGGAGCGTGGCCGCCCCAAGGGGAAGCGGCCGGAGGATATCCAGGCAGCTATAGCAATGGCAGCGGCTACGGCAACAACAGGCCCGCATTCCGCAAGGGTGGCGACTGGAAGAGCAACTGGAAGAAAAAGGACAAGGACTCCCCCTGGCCACCCCAGCCCCGCCTGCCACGCACCCCCACAGCCAGCCGAGCGGACCATGCTGCGCGCCTGCTGCTGTCGCACATGGCGTTTCTGGAGGAGCTGACCCACGACGACCACACCACCCTGTGCGCGCAGCCCGCCCCCCACGGCCCGCTGTTCAGCTGGCTGGAAGCGCAGTTTCATGAACATGGCCCCTTGGCCTGGGCTGTGCTGCGCGAAAGCCTGCGCGAGCACGAATGCGAAGCGCTGGCCGTCAAGGTGATGACGGGCTCGCACGCCCAGACCGAAGGCGCAATGCAGGAGCTGCGACTGGAACTGCGCGACCTGCTCAACCGCATGCAGATTGAGGACATCGAGGCACAGCAAAAGCTATTGATGCTCCAAGCGGCTGATGACCCGACGGCCCTGGAGCGTTACCGCGGTTTGGAACAAAAGCGCAGGGTTTTACTCGGCGTGGCTGCAAAGGCGGCTTGAAATCAGCGCCAAAGGTATAATGTAGGGTTAGTTATTGGCAAGAGCGACAGCAGCACCTCCGAGCCGGACCACCGTGACAAACGCGCACAACCGTCCAACCATCGCAAGGACTGCACACCAAATGATCGCCCAGACATCTTGCCCCTGAGGGCCTCCCCTCAAAGCGTAAAGCCCTCGTAGCTTTGCGTTGCCACCCGCGCCGGGACCTGAGGCGCTTGCGTTTTCTTTGTGTCCGTTTTTGATCCTGAGGTTGTTCCATGCCCGCTCAAAAGTCCGCGAAGCCACTCAAGTCTGCTCCAGGTACCGCCGCAAAGGCTGCCACCAAAACCGCTGCCAAAGCCCCGGCCAAGGCTGCTTCTCAAAAAGCTGCCGCCGCGCCCGCCCCGGTTGCCAAGAAAGTGAAAACTGTGCCTGTGAAAAGTTCTGCCGAGCTGACCAAAGCTGCCGATGAATTGCTGAAGAAAAAGCCTGCCCGCGCCAAGGCTGCAGCATCCGACGACGAAGAAACCCCGAAGAAGCGCCCAGGCCGCCCTGCTAAGGCCGCTGGTGCCGCTGAAGCCAAGGCCCCCGCCAAGCGCGGACGCAAGCCCAAGGCTGCGGCCGCTGGCGACGAAGGCGGTGACGACACCGACCTGTCCGACATCGAGGCCGACCTGGAAGGTGAAGTCGAAGAAACCACCGAAACCGCAGCCACGGTTGAGAAGGTCAAGCCGCTGCGCATGAAGATCAGCAAGGCTAAGGAACGCGCCTTGATGAAGGAATTCGGCCTGGACGAAACCGTCCTGTCCGAAGAGGACATGGCCAAGCGCCGTGCGCGCCTGAAGGCCCTGATCAAGCTGGGCAAGACGCGCGGCTACCTCACCCACGTTGAAATCAACGACCACTTGCCCGACAAGCTGGTTGATGCCGAAACCCTCGAAGCCGTCATCACTACGCTGAACGACCTGGGTGTGGCGGTGTACGAGCAGACGCCTGACGCTGAGGCGCTGATCATCACGGACAACGCCCCCGCAGGCGCCACCGAAGAAGAGGCGGAAGAAGCCGCCGAAGCCGCGCTGTCCACGGTGGACTCGGAGTTCGGCCGCACCACAGACCCGGTTCGCATGTACATGCGCGAAATGGGCACCGTGGAGCTGCTGACCCGTGAAGGCGAAATCGAAATCGCCAAGCGCATCGAAGGCGGCTTGATGGCCATGATGGAGGCGATCAGCGCATCGCCCGCCACCATCGCCGAGATCCTGAACATGGGCGAAGACATCCGCGAAGGCAAGGTCGTGATCTCGACCATCGTGGACGGCTTCTCCAACCCCAACGAGGCCGACGACTATGTGGCCGAAGAAGACTTCGACGAATTCGACGAAGCCGATGACGACGACGGCAAGGGCGGCTCCAAGGCGCTGACCAAGAAGCTCGAAGAGCTCAAGAAGCAGGCGCTGGAGCGCTTCGACAAGCTGCGCGAGCTGTTCGAGAAGGTCCACAAGGTGTACGACAAGGAAGGCTATGGCACCCCTGCGTATGTAAAGGCCCAGCAGGCCCTGTCGGCCGAGCTGATGACCATCCGCTTCACCGCCAAGACCATCGAGAAGCTGTGCGACATGGTGCGCGGCCAGGTGGACGATGTGCGCAAGAAGGAACGCGAGCTGCGCCGCATCATCGTGGACAAGTGCGGCATGCCCCAAGAGACGTTCATCAAGGACTTCCCGCCCAACCTGCTGAACCTGCAGTGGGTCGAAAAGCAGGCCACTGCTGGCAAGCCCTGGTCGGCTGTGATTGCGCGCAACATCCCGCCCATCCAGGACCTGCAGCAAAAGCTGATGGACCTGCAGTCGCGCGTGGTCGTGCCACTGGCAGAGCTGAAAGGCATCAACAAGCGCATGAACGAAGGTGAAGCCACCTCGCGCGATGCCAAGAAGGAAATGATCGAGGCCAACCTGCGCCTCGTGATCTCGATTGCCAAGAAGTACACGAACCGTGGCCTGCAGTTCCTCGATCTGATCCAGGAAGGCAACATCGGTCTGATGAAGGCGGTGGACAAGTTCGAATACCGCCGGGGCTACAAGTTCTCGACGTATGCCACCTGGTGGATTCGCCAGGCCATCACCCGCTCGATTGCCGATCAGGCGCGCACCATCCGTATCCCGGTGCACATGATCGAGACGATCAACAAGATGAACCGCATCAGCCGCCAGCACTTGCAAGAGTTTGGTTTTGAGCCCGATGCGTCCATCCTGGCGGCCAAGATGGAGATTCCCGAGGACAAGATCCGCAAGATCATGAAGATCGCCAAAGAGCCGATCTCCATGGAAACGCCGATCGGGGACGACGACGACAGCCACCTGGGCGACTTCATCGAAGACGGCGCCAACACCGCCCCTATCGAAGCCGCCATGCAGGCTGGCCTGCGCGACGTGGTCAAGGACATCCTGGATGGCCTGACCCCGCGCGAAGCCAAGGTGCTGCGCATGCGCTTTGGTATCGAGATGACCAGCGACCACACGCTGGAAGAAGTGGGCAAGCAGTTTGACGTGACGCGCGAACGCATCCGCCAGATAGAAGCCAAGGCGCTGCGCAAGCTCAAGCACCCCAGCCGCTCGGACAAGCTGCGCAGCTTCATCGACTCGCTGTAATCCCTGCCCAGCCAGCGGCACACTGAACCCCAGCATTCGTTCAGCACAACGCCCTGCCCCGCAATTGCGGCGCAGGGCGTTTTTCATGGCCAATCCGTTGCGCAAGGCCCAGCGCGTTTACCCTGATACTCCCGACAGCAGACTGACAGCTTGGATGGTGACCATTGCCACCACGTCCAATCAAAAATTGGGAGACTTCCCTGCAGCGTTGCAAGCCGCCCTCTTGCGGCGAGGCTGCGCAGAGAAGCCGACCCTGCTGTCCGGTTGCGTGAAGGACATGCTTTTCACCCCCGCGTTTTCACGAGGTACCCCATGACCCCCCTCAGCCGCCGCAAGGCACTCGCACATGCTGCACTCTCCGCTACGGCGTGGACCGCTTTGACCCCGGCCGCATGGGCGCAAGCCAGCGCCACGGCAGCCCGCCCCACCGCCCCCAAGGCCCCCAAACTGGCGGGCACACTGCGCATCGTGATCCCGGCCAACCCCGGGGGCGGCTGGGACCAGACGGGCCGCGCGCTGGGAGCGGCCCTGGCTGCGGTGGGCGCGGCGGACCAGATCGAGTACGAGAACATTGGCGGCAAGGGCGGCACCATCGGCCTGGCCAAATACGCCGAAAAATACGGCAACGACCCCAACACCCTGCTGATGGGCGGCATGGTGATGGTGGGTGCCGTGGCGCTGCAAAAGCCCGCCGTGGACATGGGCCACATCCAGCCCATTGCCCGGCTCACCAGCGATTACCTGGTGGCAGCGGTAGCCGCCAAATCCCCCATCAAGAACACCAAGGACCTGGCCGATGCCATGCGCGCCGACCTGCGCGCCCTGCCGGTGGCGGGGGGCTCGGCCGGCGGGGTGGACCACATCTTCGCCGGGGTGCTAGCCCGTGCCTCCAAGGCCAAGCCGGAAGACCTGGTCTACAAACCCTTCCCCGGTGGCTCTGAGGTGGTGGACGCCCTGGTGTCGGGCAACGCGGCGGTGGGGCTGTCGGGCTACAGCGAATTCAGTGATGCGATAGCCGCAGGAAAACTGCGCGCCATCGGCGTGTCGTCCCGCCGCAGCGCCTTCGGCCTGCCCGCCTTCCGCGAGCAGGGGCTGGATGCCACCATGGCCAATTGGCGGGGCGTGTTCACCGGCAAAGGGGTGCCCAGCGCCCGCATGGCCGAGATGCTGGCCGCCGTGGAGGCCGCCACCGCCCATGAATCCTGGCTGCGCACGCTCAAAAGCAATCGCTGGGAACCCTCTTGGCTGACAGGCAAGGATTTGGCAGAGTTCATGGAACTGGACCTCACCACGGCACGGGTGATGGTGTACCTGCTCAAGCTGAAGGCATGAAGTGCAACAAGGCCTCTGTGCGGCTGCGGGGCGCCACCCTCGGGCCATACCGGTTTCAGGTTGCAGGCGACGTGCAGCAAGATGGAAAACCGAGATCAACCTTGGGAGCTGACCGATGAAAATGTCCAACCACTCCATCGGCGCACGCATGGCCACCGCACTGGGCCTGGTGCTCGCGCTCCTGCTGGGCGCTGCCCTGTTCGGCATTGCGGCCCTGTACAGCAGCCTGGGCACCTACGAGACCACGGTGCAGGAACGCGTGGCCCAGGAACGTGCGGTGAGCCGCATGGAAAACGAGTTCAAGACCCAGGTGCAGGAGTGGAAGAACACCCTGTTGCGGGGTGAGGATTCGCGCAAGCGCGAACTGCACTGGGCAGCGTTCCAGGCCAGTGAAAAGCGGGTGGCCGACGCCGCCAAGGCGCTGGAGCCGCAACTGACCGATGCGCAGGAAAAGGCAGCGCTGCAGAAATTCACCCAAGCCCACGCGCAGATGGCACAGGGCTACCGCAAGGGTTTTGAGGTGTTCCAGTCGCTCGGTTTTGTGCCCTCTGCGGGTGACGCGGACGTGGCCGACATCGACCAGGGCCCGGCCAAGCTGCTCACCGCACTGAGCGAGCAGGTGGCCGCCAGCAGCGCGACCATTGCAGAGCAGGCGGCCCTGAGCGCGCGGCGTGCGCTCATCAGCAGCCTGGTAGCGCTGGCACTGGTCACGGCCCTGGGCGGCTGTGCGGGCTGGCTGCTCACACGCTCGGTAGTGCGCCCGCTGCGGGTGGCGGTCTCGGTGGCCAACAAGGTGGCGGCCGGCGATCTGACCACCACCATCGAGGTCGATGGCAAGGACGAACCCGCGCGGCTGCTGGAAGCCCTGCGCACCATGCAGGAGAACCTGGAAAACGTGGTGTCGGGAGTGCGCAGCAACGCTGAGGGCGTGGCCAGTGCCAGCGCCGAGATTGCCCAAGGCAATGTGGACCTGAGCATGCGTACCGAAGAGCAGGCCTCGTCGCTGGACGAAACCACCTCTTCGATGCAGCAGCTGCAGGCCACCGTGCAGCAAAACGCCTCCAACGCCCAACGTGCCAGCGAGCTGGCCAAGAGCGGCGCATCGGTGGCCCAGCGCGGTGGCGACGTGGTAACGCAGATGGTGACGGTGGTTCAGGGCATTCAAGACAGCTCACGCCGCATTTCCGACATCATCGGCGTCATCGACAGCATCGCGTTTCAGACCAACATCCTGGCGCTCAATGCTGCCGTGGAAGCAGCACGCGCCGGCGAGCAAGGACGCGGCTTTGCCGTGGTGGCCAGCGAGGTGCGCAACCTGGCCACCCGCAGTGCCAGCGCCGCGCGCGAGATCAAGGCGCTGATCCAGACCAGCGTGGAGCGCGTGCAGGCCGGCTCTGACCTCGCCCGGAACGCGGGCAGCACCATGGGTGAAGTCGTCTCGTCCATCCAAGGCGTGAGCGCGCTCATGGACGAAATCAGCCAGGCGAGCGCGGCCCAGACCTCCGACATGCTGCGCGTCACCCAGGCCATCGTGCGCATGGATGAAACCACCCAGCAAAACGCTGCCCTGGTGGAAGAAAGCGCCGCCGCCGCCGGCAGTCTGAGCGGCCAGGCCCGCCAGCTGGTGGAGGCCGTTGAGGTGTTCCGCCTGCGCCACCAGCAGCCGCAGTTTCAGAACCTTCACCACCACCCGGCTGGGCAGCGCGCCCTGACGGCATCGCAGGGCTGATGAATCGCTATAAAAAACATAGCTACCAGCGGTTGTCACATAAGCGCTAACGCCCAAAAATCTTCAAATTTCGGCTCGACCGAGCGCAGCCTGACCCGGCAGACGACTTCGTGCGGGGCGACGCAGGATTACGCCCTTCGGGCAACCCACGCGCCGCGCATCGCAGCCCCGTGTCAATCCATCGTCACGTTGGCGTTCTTCACGACCTGCGCCATGCGCGCCACCTCGGATCGAAAGAACGCGGCTGCTGGCTCCGGAGGGGTGAGCTTGATTTCGTAGCCCTGGGCGATGAGCGCATCGCGCGCCTCGGGCATTTCCATCGCAGCTTTGAAGGCGGCAAACAGGCGTTGCAGCTCGGCCTTGGGCAGGCCGGCTGGCCCCACCGGGGCGATCCAGCCGTCGAGCTCGTAGCCCGGCAAGCCCTGCTCCGCAATGGTGGGCACACCGGGCAACGACGGCACGCGGCTGGCCGTGGTCACGCCCAGGGCGCGCAACGCTCCCGACTTGATGTGCGCTGCCGCAGGCGCTACCGCCACCACGGCCAGCTGCACCTGGCCGCCCAGCACATCGTTCATGAGCGGGCCCATGCCCTTGTAGGGAATGTGCTGGATCGACACCTTGGCCTGGTCCACGAACATGGCTGCGGCCAGGTGCAGGATGGTGCCGTTGCCCGACGAGCCGTAGTTGAGGACGCCGGGTTTGGCCCTGGCCAGCGCGATCAGCTCCTGCACGGTCTTGACGGGCACCGAGGGGTGGGCCACCAGCACAAAGGGCGTGGCGCCAAGGATGGTGATGGGCGTGATGTCGGCGAGCGAGTCGAACGGAATGTTTTTGTACACACTGGGGTTGACCACGTGGTTGTTGGACACCACGCCGATCACCGAGCCGTCCTTGGGCGCCCGCACGATCTGCGTGGTGCCGGTGATGCCGCCCGCGCCCGGCAGGTTCTCGATGACCACGGGCTGGCCCAGCGCCTTGGCCAGGCTGGTGCTGATGGCACGGATGGCGCCGTCGGCCCCCGAGCCCGCCGACAGCGGCAGGATCACGCGCAGCGGCTTGCCATCGCCCTGGGCACGGGCCAGGCGGGGCAGGCCCCAGGCCGCAGCCCCCAGCGCGGCGGCGCCGGTTGCCAGCGCCTGGCGGCGCGTGAGCACGCTGCGGGCGGCAGGCGTGCCGTGGGGTGAAGCGGGGGCAGTGGTGGTGCGTGGCATGGGTTTGTCTCCGGTCGTGGTCAGGGAACCCTGGGCGGTGGTCTGCGCCACATTGCTGTGCCCGGGGATGGTTTCAAAAAATCAGGCGATGGCCCCGGCGGCGTGCAACGCCGCCACCTCATCGGCCGTGTAGCCCAGGCCCTGCAGCAGCTCGGCCGTGTGCTGGCCCAGGCGGGGCGGGTCGCAGCGCACATCGAGGCGCTGGCCATCCAGACGCAGCGGCATCAGCGTGATCTGCGCCGTCTGGCCCGCGCGCTCGCCGTCAGGCAGGGTGATGTCGGCCAGGCCACCCGTGGCTTGCAGGTGCGGGTCGTCAAACAGCTCTTCAGGCCGGCGGATGGGTGCAAACGGCAGGCCGTGGCGTTCGAAGATCGCGGCCAGTTCGTCGGCCGTGTGCTGCGCCAGCCGCTCGCGCAGCACGGGCATCAGCGTGGGGCGGGCGCGTACGCGGTCGTTGTTGGTGGCCAGGCCGGTGTCACCCTTCAGGTCGGCATAGCCCATGGCGTCGCAGAAGGTCTGCCACTGCGCATCGCTCACGGCGGCCAAAAAGATCTGCCCGCCGTCCTTCACGCTGAACACGTCGTACACGGCCCAGGACGAGATGCGGTCGGGCATGGGCGCGGCGGGCTTGCCGGTGACGGCGTACTGCATCATGTGCTGGCCGACCAGGAAGACGTTGTTCTCGAACAGGGCCGAGTCCACCTCCTGCCCCCGCCCGGTAATGCCGCGCTGCATCAGCGCCGCCATCGCGCCAATCGCGCCGAACATGCCGCCCATGATGTCGTTCACGCTGCTGCCCGCGCGCAGCGGGTCGCCGGGGCGGCCGGTCATGTAGGCCAGGCCGCCCATCATCTGCACCACTTCGTCGAGCGCTGTGCGGTGCTCGTACGGGCCGGGCAAAAAGCCGGTGTGGTTGACGTAGATGAGGCGCGGGTTGAGCTGGCTCAGCGCGGCGTAGTCCAGGCCGTATTTGGTCATCACGCCGGGCTTGAAGTTCTGCGCCACCACATCGGCCGATGCCGCGAGCTTGCGCGCCGCCGCCAGGCCCTCGGAGCTGCGCAGGTCGAGTGCGATGCTTTTCTTGTTGCGGTTGAACATGGGGAAGAAGCCAGCACCCGCGCCCAGCAGGTGGCGCGTGCGGTCGCCGTCCACGGGCTCGACCTTGATGACCTCGGCACCCAAGTCGGCCAGCACCATGCCGCAGGTGGGGCCCATGACCATGTGGGTGAACTCCACCACGCGCAGGCCTTCGAGCGGCAGGCGGGGGGATGGTGGGGTGGCGGGTGTGTCGTCGTTCATGTTCAGGGCGTTCCGAAAAGGGGTTCAGGCGGTTGCTGCTTCGTGCAGCGCGGCAGGTGCGGCATTCTGCGGCAGCCCTGCCTGCCACAGCGTGCCATGCAGGGTCTCGCCCGCCAGCCATCCGGCCACGCGCTGGCGCAGCGCGAGCAGCGCAGTCACATCGATGCCGGTGGCGATGCCCATGCGCTCCAGCATGAACACGAGGTCTTCGGTGGTGACGTTGCCGCTGGCGCCCGGCGCGTGCGGGCAGCCGCCAATGCCCGCCAGACAGGCGTCGAAGCGGGTGATGCCTGCCTGCCAGGCGGCATAGACGTTGGCCAAGCCCATGCCGCGCGTGTCGTGGAAGTGCGCGCAGGCCAGGCGGTCGCCCACCAGCGCACGCGCTTTGCCAAACAGGCGGGCGACCGAGGCCGGGTCGGAATAGCCCACGGTGTCGGCCAGGCTCACGCGGTCGGCGCCCGCATCCAGCAGCGCTTGCATCAGGCGCAGCACCTCGCTCTCGGCCACCTCGCCCTGCAAGGTGCAACCAAAGGCCGTTCCCACGCCACCTTCGATCAATGTGCGGCTGCCGCTGGCATCGCGCAGCGCGCGGATGTGGGCCACCTCGGCCACCACCTCGTCGGGCGTCTTGCGCAGGTTGGCCAGGCTGTGGGCGTGGCTGGCAGACAAGGGCACCACCATCAAGTCAGCGCCCTGCTCCAGCGCGCGTTCGGCGCCTTTGTAGTTGGGCACGAGCACCGAGGCCACCAGGCCCGGCAGGGTTTTGGCATGGGCCAGCACCTCGGCCGTATCGGCCAGCTGGGGCAGCAGCCGGGCGGGCACAAAGGAGCCGACCTCGATCTCGCGCTGGCCGGCGGCGTAGGCGGCGTTGAGCCATTCGATCTTGTGCGCGGTGGAGACCACGGTGGCAATGCTTTGCAGGCCGTCGCGCAGGCCCACTTCGCGGACGGTGGCACGCGCCGGGGTGGTGGAAGCGATAGAGGGGGTAAGCACTGCGTTGTCTCCGGCGGGTCGTGTTCTGCCGTCGATTCTAGAAATTCCCAACAGAATCAGAAAATACATTTTGGAAGCCATATGATTCCAAACAGGAATATCAAACACCTGGAGACAAGCCCATGCGCGATCTGGACCTGCAGACCCTGCGCCTCTTTGCCGCCGTGTGCGAGCAGCGCAGCATCGCGCGCGTGGCCGAGCAGGAGTCCATCGTGGGCTCGGCCATCAGCAAGCGGCTGGCGCAGCTGGAAGACACCGTGGGCACACCCCTGCTACTGCGCAAACGCCGTGGCGTGGTGCCCACCCCGGCGGGCGAAACCCTGCTGGAGCACGCGCGCACCATGCTGGCCAGCGTGGGCCAGATTGAACGCGACATGGCGGCCTATGCCACCGGCACGCGGGGCCATGTGCGCATGCTGGTCACGGCCTCGGTGATGGCCGAATCACTGGCAGACGACGTGGCCGCTTTTCTGCAAGACCCGGCGCACCGCGACATCCAGGTAAGCCTGGAGGAGCGCGTGAGCCCGGACGTCGTACAGGGCATCCGCGACGGCAGTGCCTCCATCGGCATCTGCTGGGACGCGGCCGACCTTACAGGCCTGGAAACCTGCGGCTACCGTACCGACCACCTGGCCGTGGTGGCCCATGCGCTGCACCCGGTGGCCCAGCACCAGAGCGTGCGTTTTGCCGACGTGCTGGACCATGAATTCGTCAGCATGCCCGCACTGAGCGCCGTGCAGGTGTTGCTGGCGCGCGCTGCGGCCGTGGAGGGAAAGATGCTGGCACACCGGGTGCTGGTGTCCAACTTCGATGCGGCACTGCGGGTGGTGCGGGCCAACCTGGCCATCAGTGTCGTGCCGCGCGAAGTGGCCCTGCCTTTTGCCCAGACTGCGCCCATCCGGGTGGTTCCACTGAGCGACCCTTGGGCCCGACGGCGCTTCGCCATCTGTTACCGCAGCGCCCAGATGCTGGCCCCGGCCGCACAGTTGCTGGTCAGCCACCTGGCGGGGCTGGGCCGTCAGGAATGACCGTCTAGCAGCCTGTCAGGCTTGGCGAATGGACCGCAGCGGTCCATTTTTGGCTTCGCCGCTCTTCGAGAACACCGCCTTTTTTGCCCCATAGCCGGGCTATGGGGCTGCAAATCCGGCAAAAACTGTCCTCGCTGGGGCCAGTTTTCGCTTTCGACGCTCTAAGTCCTACAGGCTCCTAGAACCGTGGCCCTACCGCAACAGTTTGACTTGTAACACAGGTTTTTCGGGGTGTAGCGCATGTGTGGTGTGCGTTCTGAGCTACCAAACTTGTAGCAAAATGGGTTCCGCGCTATAGTCTCAGCGCATCACCGGGCCCGGCATTCGCCCACCCGAATGAATATTTGACCCAACACTTGCGCGAGGAGAAGCGTCCATGAGCTCCAAAGAAAATGCCGCCATCAACCAGTTGTTCGAGCGGCTCGAATGCCGTTACGCACTGCGCGTGCTGTGGGCCCTGAAGGACGGTCACCCCCAGACCTTCCGCCTGCTGCAGGACAGCGTGGGGGGCATCACCCCCAACACGCTCAACACCCGCATCAAGGAACTGCGCGAAGCCGGTTTTGTAGACCACGGCAGCGACGGCTACACCGTCACCCCCTCGGGCGCCGACCTGCTCAAGCGCCTGTCGGACGTTCAGGCCTTCGCCACCCGCTGGGTCGCTGGCCGCGCCAAAAAAGCCTGACGCCAAACAGCTCCCCTGCCCCACTCAGGGAAAAGCCCCGCCGGAACTCCGCGCGGGGCTTTCGTTAAAATAGGGGTCAAAAATGCTGCTAGCGCTTAACCATCAAGCGCCAATAGCTCTTTTTTTAATAGCAAACAAGGAATTTCACCCATGGCACTGACCACCACCGCATCCGGCCTGCAATACGAAGACACCACCGTGGGCGAAGGCGCCGAAGCCACCAAGGGCCAGAACGTGTCGGTGCACTACACCGGCTGGCTCTACAACAACGGCGAGCAAGGTGCCAAGTTCGACTCCAGCCGCGACCGCAACGACCCCTTCGAGTTCTCGCTGGGCGCGGGCATGGTCATCAAGGGCTGGGACGAAGGCGTGCAAGGCATGAAGATCGGTGGCCAGCGCACCCTGATCATTCCTGCCGCCCTTGGCTATGGCGCACGCGGCGCGGGCGGCGTGATTCCACCGAACGCCACGCTCAAGTTCGATGTGGAACTGCTCAAGGTCGGCCGCTGAGCACTGCGCCCTGTGACGCACCAAACACAAAGCGGCCTGGGGGCCGCTTTTTTGTGCCAGCACTTCACGCATGAACCTGGTGCGCCTCTCGGGGGAAAGGATCCGGGCGCCTCAATCAAAAAGCGCTTCGTCCAGCCGCTTGAATTTGGCGTCACCCACCGCCTCGCGGATCTTGGGTGCCAGCGCCGCCAGATCCTCAAAGCTGCCCGCCCCTTCCACCGCCAGATTCAACCGGAACCCGCGCAACCCCAGCCCCGCTGTCAGCTCGGTGGCGATGGGGTAGGCCGCCTGGTAACGCTCCTTGGGTGAGCGCCCGGAGCCCTCCAGCGGCGACGCCACCGTCCCCAGATCGGTGGCCGGTGCAGGCTCTGCCGTCGCATCATGCGGGGTGGCAAAAGCTGCAGGCAGAGACTGCCCCGGCAGCGGAGCCAGCAGTCCCTGCGCAATCATGGCCTGGACATCCTCCTGCGTGATCCCCATGGTTGCCGTGGCCGCCAGTATTTCACCCGTGGAGCGCTTTCCGTCAAAAAGAATAAAAGCCGAGCGCTGGCGTGAGCTGAGGCTACCGCGCCGATCCTTGAGCGCTTCCTGCCCTGCCTGCGTTTTGACGAGAACCATGAATCTCCTTGAGCTGAACCATTGTGGTGTTACCGAAGCTCACCCCGACAGGTAAGCTTTTACGCCCCAGATTCTCACGTTTGCGCAGGCTTGGTAATCGGGGTTTACGCATAACCCATTAGCAGGCGCACGGGCAGGGTACTCCAGCCTGCCAACGCAAGTCCCCCTACATCTCGGACCGGATGCGCGGCAGCGCCGGGGCAGGCCGGGTCAGCCAGCTCACCACCACCGTCACCACCAAGCCGGTGGGCACGCCAAACACCCCGGCCGAGACGGGCTGAATACCAAACCACAGCCCGTCTGCCAGCATCCAGCTGGGCAGCGCGCGCATGGCGGGCACATGCGACAGCAGGTAGTACACCGCCACGCCAAGCCCTGCCAGCATGCCCGCCACTGCCCCCTGCCGCGTGGTGCCGCGCCAGAAGATACCCAGCACCATCACCGGCACAAAGGCCGAAGCCGCCAACGAGAACGACGCCGACACCATCGGCAGAATCTCAGAGGGTTTGAGCGCCGCTACAAATGCCGCCGACAGGGCCACGGACAGCAAGGCAAACTTGCTCAGAATCACACGCTGCTCCGGCGACGCCTGGCGCTTTGCGTCCTGAAAATACAGGTCGCGCACCAGGGCGTTGCTGATGGTGAGCAGCAGCCCATCAGCGGTAGACAGCGCCGCCGCCAGCCCGCCAGCCGCCACCAGGCCCGACACCACATAGGGCAAGCCCCCCAGCTCCGGCGTGGCCAACATGATGAGGTCGGCCCCCAGCCGGATCTCTCCAAACTGCACGATGCCGTCAGCGTTCACGTCTTCCACCGACAACAGCGAGCTGTCCACCCGCGCCCATTGGGCCATCCAGGTGGGCAAAGCCTCGAAACTGCTGCCCACCAGGTTTTGCATGACCTCGAATTTCACCAGCACCGCTAACGCGGGCGCACTCAGGTACAGCAAGGCGATGAAAAACAGCGACCACGCCACCGATGCCCGCGCCGCCGACACCGTGGGCGAGGTGTAGTAGCGCGTGAGCAGGTGCGGCAAGCCTGCCGTGCCCACCATCAGGCAGAACATGAGTGCCAGGAAGTTGCGGCGCGTCAGCTCGTAGTCGCGTTGCTCGTCGGGCGTGCCATGCGGGTCACCCACATACGCCTGGCTGTGCAGGGGCAAGCCGCCCAGGGGACGCGCACGCTCGTAGTTCTCGCGCATTTCGCGGGTCCAGCGTTCGCGCGCCGCTGCGGCATCGCGCGGCAGGGCCGCCAGCTCGCGGCTGGCCGTGACGATCAAACCTACATCAGCGTTCTGGGTGCGCAGCGCACGAATGCGCTCCCGCCCTTTCTCGCGCTCACGCTCCAGGGCGCCTTCCACATCACGCAGCCGCGCCTCAAAATCCTGGGCGCGCCGCAGGTAGGTCTGCACCACCTGATGCTCTGCGGGGGAATCGAGCAGCTGCGCTTCCAGGTCGGCGATCTTGCTGATCTGCGCGCCATAGACTGCGGGCGCCAACGGGTTGCCCAATTGTTTGTACGCCAGCCAGGACACCGGGATCAGGAACGCCAGCAGCACCACCACATACTGCGCCACCTGCGTCCAGGTGATGGCGCGCATGCCACCGAGGAAGGAGCACAGAAGCACCCCGCCCAGGCCCAGCATGATGCCGATCTCGAACTGCACACCGGTCAGGCGCGAAGCGATCAGCCCCACACCGTAAATCTGCGCCACCACGTACGTGAACGAACAGAGCACCGCCGCCAGCGCCGCAATCACACGCGGCCACCGGCCGCCAAAACGCACATGGAAAAAATCGGGCACGGTGTACAGGCCCATGGCGCGCAGGTGCGGTGCGATCAGCATCGCCACCAAGCAAAAGCCTCCCGTCCACCCCAGCAGATAGGCCAGCCCCCCGGCCTGCCCCGGTGTGCCGGAAAAACCCTGCAGGTAAAGCGCCCCCGACAGACTGATGAACGATGCGGCACTCATCCAGTCTGCCGCTGCCGCCATGCCGTTGTACATGGGCGGAATGCGCCGACCGGCCACGTAGTATTCCTCGGGGTCGGTCGTACGGCCATAGACACCGATGCCCGCGTAGACCATCACCGTGAGGAACAGAAAAATGGGCCCGATCCAGTGCCGCGAAAGCCCCTGGTGCTCTGCCCAGGTCATCAGCGCCAGAAAGGCCAGCACACCGGTCACATACAGCGCCAGGATGCGGTGCAACCGCCACAGATAGGCCCGGTCGGTGTCGGAAGAATTGTTTTCAGCCATGGTCAGCCGTGGGGGCGGTCCGCGTCGTCCGAAAGGGCGACGGCATCCGCTGCGAGGCGCTCCGCATCCTGCCGTTCGAAGCGGTTCATGGCCCAGCCATAGACCACCACAATGCCAATGAACACCAGCACTGCCCCCTGCGCCGCAATCCAGTAACCCAGGGGCCAACCGCCAAAGACCAGCACTTGCAGGTCCCGGGCGAAGTAGGTGGCACCGAACGACACCAGCGCCCACAGCAGCAGCAAGCCGGCCTTGAGCTTGAGGTGCCGCACATCGTGCAGATCGGGCGGGAACGGGCCCGCCATTTCGGCATCTGCAGAACGCCGGTGCTGCTGCGGGGGCTGCATCACAGGCACAGCATCAGGGACGCAGTGGCGGGTGGTGCAGTCGGCACATGGCAGCCCGGTCGGAGCGTCAGCCTGCCAGTTGCTGCCAGGTGGCGATCACGCTGTCGGGGTTGAGCGAGATCGACGAGATGCCTTCCTTGGCCAGCCACTGCGCAAAGTCAGGGTGGTCGCTGGGGCCCTGGCCGCAGATGCCGATGTACTTGCCCTGGGCCAAGCAGGCCTTGATGGCCTGATGAATCAGTGCTTCGACAGCGGGGTCGCGCTCATCAAAGTCCTGCGCCAGCAGCTCCAGGCCCGAATCACGGTCCAGGCCCAGCGTGAGCTGGGTCAGGTCGTTGGAGCCGATGGAGAAGCCGTCGAAGAACTCCAGGAAGCGCTCGGCCAGGATGGCGTTGCTCGGCACTTCGCACATCATGATGACCTTGAGGTCGTCCTTGCCGCGCTGAAGGCCATGGGTGGCCAGCAGCTTGGTCACGCGCTCGGCCTGGCCCAGCGTGCGCACAAACGGCACCATCACCTGCACGTTGGTCAGGCCCATGTCGTTGCGCACGCGCTTGAGCGCCTCGCACTCCATGGCAAAGGCTTCACCGAAGTCTTCGCTGATGTAGCGGGCTGCGCCACGGAAGCCGAGCATCGGGTTTTCTTCCTCGGGCTCGTAGCGGCTGCCGCCGATCAGCTTGCGGTATTCGTTGGACTTGAAGTCCGACAGGCGCACGATGACGGGCTTGGGCCAGAAGGCGGCGGCAATAGTGGCCACGCCTTCGGCGACCTTATCCACATAGAACGCCCTGGGGCTGGCATGGCCACGGGCCACGGACTCCACGGCCTTCTTCAGGTCGGCATCGATCTGGGGGTAGTCCAGGATGGCCTTGGGGTGCACGCCAATGTTGTTGTTGATGATGAACTCCAGCCGGGCCAGGCCCACGCCTTCGTTGGGCAGCTGGCAGAAGTCAAAGGCCAGCTGGGGGTTTCCCACGTTCATCATGATCTTGGTCTTGATGGGGGGCATCGCGCCGCGCTGCACTTCGGTCACTTCGGTTTCAAGCAGGCCGTCATAGATCTTGCCCGTGTCGCCCTCGGAGCAGCTCACCGTGACCAGCGTGCCGTCCTTCAGCCGCTCGGTCGCGTCGCCGCAGCCGACCACGGCCGGGATGCCCAGCTCGCGCGCAATGATGGCGGCGTGGCAGGTGCGGCCGCCCCGGTTCGTGACGATGGCGCTGGCGCGCTTCATCACGGGTTCCCAGTTGGGGTCGGTCATGTCGGTCACGAGCACATCGCCGGGCTGGACCTTGTCCATCTCGGAGATGTTGTGCACCAGGCGCACCGGGCCGGTGCCGATCTTCTGGCCAATGGCGCGGCCCTCGGCCAGCACGGTGCCATGGCCCTTGAGCTTGTAGCGCAGCTCGGCCTGGCCCTTGGCCTGGCTCTTCACGGTTTCAGGGCGGGCCTGCAGGATGTAAAGCTGGCCGTCGGTGCCGTCCTTGCCCCACTCGATGTCCATGGGGCGCCCGTAGTGCTGCTCGATCACCAGCGCGTAGCGCGCCAGTTGCTCCACGTCGGCGTCGGTCAGCGAGTAGCGGTTGCGCTGCTCGGTGGGCACATCAATGGTCTTGACGAGCTTGCCGCTGGCGGCCTTTTCCTCAGGCGTGGAGAACACCATCTGGATCAGCTTGCTGCCCAGGTTGCGGCGGATCAGCGCCTTCTTGCCTGCCTGGAGCATGGGCTTGTGCACGTAGAACTCGTCGGGATTCACGGCGCCCTGCACCACCGTCTCGCCCAGGCCGTAGCTGCTGGTGATGAAGACCACGTCCTCAAAGCCGGACTCGGTATCGATGGTGAACATCACGCCGGCGGCGCCCAGGTCGGAGCGCACCATGCGCTGCACACCGGCCGACAGGGCCACCACATCGTGCTCGAAGCCCTTGTGCACGCGGTAGGAAATGGCGCGGTCGTTGTACAGCGACGCGAACACTTCCTTCATCTTGTGCATGACTTCGTCGATGCCCACCACGTTCAGGAAGGTTTCCTGCTGGCCTGCAAACGAAGCGTCGGGCAGGTCCTCTGCCGTGGCCGACGAGCGCACGGCAAACGAGGCGGCGGGGTTGCCAGCGCTCAGCATGGCAAATTCATCAGCAATGGCCTTTTGCAGGTCGGCCGGGAAGGGCTGGGCCTCGACCATGGCGCGGATTTCTGCACCGACTTGTGCAAGCGCGCGCACGTCTTCGGTGTCCAGACTCTTGAGCTTGGCGCTAATGCGGTCGGCCAGGCCGTCATAGGCCAGGAACTCGCGGAACGCGTGGGCGGTGGTGGCAAAGCCCGTGGGCACACGCACGCCCTGCGGCAGCTGGGAGATCATCTCGCCGAGGCTGGCGTTTTTACCGCCAACGACCTCGACATCGGTCATTCTCAGGTTTTCAAACGGTACGACCAGGGCGGTCGGGCTGAAAAGTGCAGACATGGGAAAGCTCCAGAAGTTGAAACCGGGTCTGCGTGCCGGGCCCTGGATGGCTCCTGGCAGGCGGCCATGCACGGCCTGAGGCTTTGTCGTTGTGGTTGTGGGCCGACGCGGTGCATGGTGAGAATTGGATAATTGTGACAATTGTAGGCCCGCGCATCTGGCAGCGGGCTGACGCTTTCACGCGACTTACGCAAATCGGGCAATCACCACTTCTTTGTGGTGGCAACCCGGCTGGCGCAAGCCGCATCCAAAAAAAGGGGCTCCATGCACTCGCGCACCGTATTTTTTGTCTCTGACGGCACCGGTATCACCGCCGAAACCTTCGGCAACGCCATCCTGGCCCAATTCGAGATGAAGCCGCGCCATGTGCGCCTGCCCTTCATCGACACCGTGGACAAGGCCCACCAGGCGGTGCGGCAAATCAACCACACCGGCGAGGTCGAGGGCAAAAAGCCCATCGTCTTCACCACGCTGGTCAACATGGAAGTGCTCAAGGTCATCCAGGACGGCTGCAAGGGCATGCTGCTCGATATGTTTGGCACCTTCGTCCACCCGCTGGAGCAGGAGCTGGGCATCAAGTCGCACCACCGTGTGGGCCGCTTCAGCGACGTGAGCCGCAGCAAGGAATACACCGACCGCATCGAAGCCATCAACTTCAGCCTGGCCCATGACGACGGCCAGAGCAACCGTGACCTGGCCGGTGCCGACGTGATCCTGGTGGGCGTGAGCCGCAGCGGCAAAACGCCCACCAGCCTGTACCTGGCCATGCAATGTGGCCTGAAAGCCGCCAACTACCCGCTGATCCCCGAAGACTTCGAACGCCGCCAACTGCCCCCTGCCCTGGTGCCGTTTCGCAGCAAGATCTTTGGCCTGACCATCAGCCCCGACCGCCTGGCCGAGATCCGCGCCGAGCGCCGCCCCAATTCGCGCTATGCCAGTCTGGAGAACTGCCGCATGGAGGTCTCCGAAGCCGAGGCCATGATGCGCCGCGCAGGCATCCGGTGGTTGTCCACCACCACCAAGTCGATTGAAGAGATTGCGACGACCATCCTGCAGGAGATTCGGCCGGAGAGGCTGGTGTATTGAGCAGCGTTGCATGGCAAGTACGACCCAACCTCCCTCGGGGGCCATGGCGGATTCATGCAAAAACAGGCTCTACCGCTCTACTGACAAGCGCAACACGCTATAAATAATATAGCAATGTTTTCACAGAACCGGTGGTGCAGTCTGGCTTGCGCCGCAAGCCCCGCCCGCAGATCACGGCAGACCACCTCCTGCGGGGCCATCGCCCCCAAACAATTCAAACACCATGCTGCGCAGCCATTGGTTCACCGGTTCGCGGTGCACCTTGGCGTGCCAGAACACGCTGATGGGAGCGTCAGGCAGTTTGACGGGGTGCGTGCGCAGCACCAGGCCAAAGGGCTCGACCAGCTTGAGCGCCAGCCGCTCGGGCACCGTCGCCACCAGCGCCGTGCTTTGGAGGATGTGGCCCACGCTCACAAAGTGCGGCACGCTCAGCCGCACCAAGCGGTCGATGCCAGCCTTCTGGATCAATTCATCCACCTTGCCGTGCCCCGTGCCCGCCGACACGATCACCAGGTGCTCTGCCGCCTTGTAGTCCGACAGCAGCAGCTTGGGCCGATCCAGCGCGTGGCCCTTGCGGAACAGGCACACATAGCGCTGGCGGAACAAGCGCCGCTGGAAAAACCCCGCTTTCAGCTGCGGCAGCAGGCCAATGGCCAGGTCCACCTTGCCAGCCTCCATGTCTTCGCGCAGATGGGCAGCGTTGTTGCGCACGGTGTTCAGCGTGACGCCCGGCGCCTCCCGCCCCAGGCGCTCCAGCAGCGCGGGCAGGAAGACGATCTCGCCAATGTCCGTCATGCCGATGGTGATAGTGCGCTTGAGCGTTGCGGGCGTGAACTGTGTGCGCTGGTTCAGCCCGCTGTGGATCATGCCCAGCGCATACCCCACGGACTCGCCCAGTTGTTCGGCAAAAGGCGTGGGCACCATGCCGCCCGAGGTGCGCAAGAACAACTCGTCGCCAAAAATGCGCCGCAGCTTGGCCAGCGCGTTGCTGACCGCAGGCTGCGTCAGCCCCAGGTTGTCGGCCACCTTGGAAACGCGCCGCTCGACCATGAGTTGCTGAAACAGCACCAGCAGGTTCAGGTCGATATCCGATAGCTCCATCGCCACTCCATCAGCTCGGGTGATATGAAGTGGCGATGGTATTGCAGCCAGTGATTCGCAGGCGCTTTCGTGGGCACAATGGGCTGGATGAAATCGAACGCAGCCCGCCATGGACATCCTCGTTCAGCCGCTTAACCGCGTGATCCGCGCCGAGCCCGGCGTGAACCTGCTTGACGCCCTGCGCGCGGCGCAGGTTCCGATGTCGTATTCATGCCTGTCGGGCCGCTGCGGCATCTGCCGCTGCCGGGTGCTGTCTGGTGAGGTGCTCGATGGCGGGCGCGAGCAGCAGCGTCCGCTGGACGGCGTGGACGGTGCCGTGCTGGCCTGCCAGACCTATGTGACCGAGCCCTGCACCATCGAAGTGCCCGCCCCCGGCGAAGCCGTGGTGCACCGTGCGCGCGTGGCCAAGGCCACCGTGGTGGCCATCGAGCTACTGGCGGCAGACATCCGGCGCCTGCTGCTCAAGGTGGCAAAACCGATTGCGTTTTCTCCAGGTCAGTACGTGCAGTTGGGTTTCACGCCGACGCATGTGCGCCCCTACTCCATGGCAAACCTGCCGGGCGAACCGCTGCTGGAGTTCCACATACAGCTCATGCCCCAGGGCCGGGTCAGCAGCTACATCGCCGGGCAGCTCAAGGTGGGAGACAAGGTCAAGGTCAGCGGGCCACTGGGTGCGGCCTATCTGCGCCAACAGCACACGGGGCCCATGCTGTGCGTGGCTGGGGGCACCGGGCTGGCGTCGGTGCTGTCGGTGGTGCGCGGCGCAGTGGCCGCCGGGATGCGCAACCCCATTCACCTGTACATCGGTCTGCGCTCGCCGCGCGAGCTGTATGGCCTGGCATGGCTAGAACATCTGCGCGGCGTGCACCCTGCCCTGCAGGTGCATGTGGTGGTGGCATCAGGCGCCGACCCTGCCACGCAGCGGCGCGGGCTGGTGACCCAGGCCATCGAGCAGGACCACGCGAGCCTGCAAGGCTGGCAGGCCTACCTGTGCGGCTCGCCCCCGATGGTGGAGACCACCACGCTGCTGGCGCTGGGCAAAGGCATGGAGGCGGCGCACCTCCATGCCGAGGCTTTCTACATGCAGGGCGACTGAGGGGTCAGAGCCTTCAGGCTCAGCCCGCATCCGGCTGCGCGCTGGGCGCCGCCTTGCGGAACGCTTCCAGTTGCCCGCAGGCCGCGTCCACCGCCTGCACCAGCGGCCAGCGCGCCAAGTCCACCTGGAAGCGGCGCGCGCTCTCCACCTGCGGAACCAGGTACACATCGGCCAGCGTAGGGGTGCTGCCAAAGCAGAAATCACCGCGTTGCGGGTCTTTCGAAAACAGAGCCTCGATGGCATCAAAGCCCGCGCTGATCCAGGTGCCGCACCAGTCGTTCACGGCAACCTCGTCGGCACCAAAGCGGTGGCGCAGCGCCTCCAGAATGCGGCGGTTGTTGATGGGGTGGATGTCGCAGCCCACGATGGCGGCCAAGGCGCGCACCTGGGCGCGATCGCCTGCATCGGCGGGCAGCAGCGGTGGGGTGGGATAGCGCTCTTCGAGCCACTCGATGATGGCGGGCGACTGAATCATCAGGCGCTCGTCGGCCTCCAGCACGGGCACCAACTGCTGCGGGTTGATGGCCTTGAAGGCATCGCCCAGATGTTCCTCGCGCCGCAAATCGACCGCAATCTGCTCGTAGGCCAGCCCCTTGAGGTTGAGCGCAATGCGCAAGCGGTGGGATGTTCCGCTGCGGAAGAAGGAGTAGAGCTTCATGGTCAGTCTCTGTGTCAGTCCAGGGCAATCTTGGCGCGCTTGACGACTTCACCGAACGTGCGCGAATCGCGTTCGATGGCCTTGGTGAGTTCGGCGGGCGGGCCAATGTAGGGCTCAAACCCGAAGGTCGCCAGGCGCTCCTTGACCTCTGAAGTGGCCAGCACCTTGCCCACGTCGGCATTGATCTTCTCGATGGCGGCCTTGGGCGTGCCAGCAGGCGCGAACAGGCCCACCCAGGTCTTCACTTCAAACCCAGCCGGGCCGCCCGCTTCGCCCATGGTCGGAATGTCGGTGAAGCCCGCCAGACGCTGGGGTGCGGCCAGGGCCAGAAACTTCACCTTTTTGGCCTGGAACATTGGCCCGGCCGTCGCCGCCGTGCCAAACGCCCACTTGATGTCGCCCGTGGCCACAGAGGTGTAGACGCTGCCCATGTCCTTGTACGGCACATGCATCATCTTCGTGCCCGTTGCTGCCTCCAGACTCGCCGCGCCCACATGGGCCACGCTGCCGATGCCCCAGGAGCCATAGGTGATGTCGCCCGGCGCCGCCTTGGCCGCCTTGATCAGATCGCCCACATCCTTCCAGGGCGAGTTGGCCGCCACCACCACAAAGAAGTTCGTGAAATACACCGGAGCGACTGGCTCAAAGTCTTTCACCGGGTCATAGGGCAGCTGCTTGAACACATGCGGCTGCAGGGCCATGTGCGTGTTGTCCACCTGTAGCAGCGTGTAGCCGTCTGGCGTTGCGCGCTTGGCATCGCCGATGGCGATGAAACCGTTGGCCCCTGGTTTGTTGTCGATGACAAGCTGCTGCCCCCAGTTGCGCGACAAGCGCTCGCTGAGGATGCGCATCACCGCGTCAGGGCCGCTGCCGGGCGAATACGGCGCGACGGAGCGAACGGGTTTGGCGGGGAAGGTCTGCGCCACGGCGTTGGGCACGCTCGCGGCGGCCACAAGCGCCAGCGCGCAAAGCGCCAGGGCAGGTCTAAAAATCTGTGAACGAATGGCGGTCAGCATGGGGGTGTCTCCTTGGTTTTATGAAAGCCGAATCCGGCTTGGTGAGTGATGGATCAAACAGTGACTTGCGCACGGTGGCTGTGCAGCGCCTCAAAAATCGGTGCGTCGCTGAAGCGGAACAGGTCGAGTGCGCCAGCGGCCGATGCCTGGGCTGAGAACGGTTGCCACGACGGCACCACAAACAGGTCGCCCCGCGCCACCTGCCAGGTGCGATCCCCCACCGTGACGGTGCCGCTGCCTTCAAACACCTGGAACACCGACGAACCCACCTCGCGGTGTACCCGCGTTGCACCGCCCGCACGCACGCGGTGCATTTCGGTCCGCATCGTGGGCAACACATCGGCGCCGGTGGTGGGGTTGGTAAAGCGCACCGCCGCGTGCCCGGGGCTCAGCGTGCCCGCCTGGCCTTCGTCTTCCAACGCGAGCTGATCGGCCAGCGCGCGGTCGGTATCCACCCAGCGGTAGGCCAGCAGGGGCGTGGCGGGCTGCGCCTGCACCATCGATACCGGGCGCAGGCCCGGGTGGCCCCACAGCCTTTCGGAATAAGAACGCTCGGCGGTGGTGCGCTCGGCGGGTGGGAGCTTCTCGCGCCCCACTTCGAAGAACTGGCTCTCGGTGTAGTACGAGAACGGAATGTCCAGGCCGTCGATCCAGGCCATGGGCTCTGTAGCAGCGTTGTGGTGGGCATGCCAGTTCCAGCCGGCCTGGGGCAAAAAGTCGCCGCGCGACATGCGCACCGCATCGCCATTGACCACGGTCCACACGCCCTCGCCTTCCACCACAAAACGAAACGCGTGCTGCGTGTGCCGGTGCTCGGGGGCGTCTTCGCCAGGCATCAGGTACTGAATGGCGGCCCACAGCGTGGGCGTGGCAAACGGGCGCCCACCCAGCGCAGGGTTGGCCAGCGCAATCGCACGGCGCTCGCCGCCACGGCCCACGGGCACGATGGCGCCCGCCTGTGCGGCCAGGGCCTTCAAGCGGTCCCAGCGCCACAGATGGGGCACGGCCTTGGATTGGGGCTGGCGGGGCATCAGGTCGCCAATCTGCGTCCAGAGCGGTACCAGCAGCTCTTGCTCAAAGCCCCGGTACAGCTGCTCCAGCTCGGGCGTCGGATCGGGCTGGCCCTTGCCCGCAACGGCGTGCAGCCGCACGGGGGAAGGCGTGAGGTCGGTGGTCATGGTGGGTTTGTCTCCTGGATGTGGTTTTTTCTTATTCCGCCGGGCCAACGTGGAGCACGATGCTGCCCACGCCTTCAATGCGGCCTTCAATGCGGTCACCTGCCAGCACGGGGCCTACGCCCTCGGGCGTGCCGGTAAAGATCAGGTCACCCGGCTGCAGGTGGTAGAACTTGGACAGGTCGGCAACTAGCTCGGGGATGTTCCAGATCAGCTTGGACAGGTCGGACTTCTGGCGCACGGTGCCATTGACCGACAGCTCCAGGTCGCCCTGGCCCAGCACCACCTGCGGCATGGGCACGATCTCGGAGACCACGGACGACTGCTCCACATCCTTGCCCAGGTCCCACGGGCGGCCCTTGTCGCGCGCCACCAGCTGCAGGTCGCGGCGCGTCATGTCCAGGCCGCAGGCATAGCCGTAGATAAGGCGCGGCGCATCCGCCTCGCTCACGCGAAAGCCGGGCGCACCAATGGCCAGCACCAGTTCCATTTCGTGGTGGTAGTTCTGGGTGCCGGGTGGGTAGGCCACGGTCGCGCCAGACTCGACCAGCGTGGACGGTGCCTTGGTGAAATAGAACGGAACCTCCACCGCCTTGTCCACCGGGCGCCCCATCTCAACCGCATGCGCGTGGTAGTTGCGGCCCACAAAGAACAGCCGGTGGATCGGCAGGCGCTCGCTGCGGCCACGCACAGGCAGCGAATAGACGGGGGGCGGGGTCCAGAGGTAAGTGGGTGACGTGGTTGCGGTCATCGGTGGTTTCCTTAGCGGGTTGTCGTGTTCGGTTCTGGTGGGCTTGGGTGCGGGTGCGGGCTTCTGTGCTGCTCGGCATCCATCTGGGTTCACAGCTTTGCCATCGGCGTGTCCAGGTCTGCCAGCCGCTCGGCATCCACCGGCTTGCGCTGCTCGATCAGCCTGCGGGCAAAGCGCAAGTCACGCGCTGCGTTGGCCCCTACGGCGGCCTGCACCACATCGCCCGCCAGGTAGAACAGCACAAAGCTGCCGCTGGCCGGGTCGCCGCGCTGCACCACGCGGTGCGCAGGCGTGGGCATGCCGTAGATCTGCAGGTTCATGCCGTACTGGTCGGACCAGAACCAGGGCAGCGGTTGGTAGTCCACGGCCTGGCCCAGGGCCGAGCGCGCGGCGGCCATGCCCTGCTCTTGCGCGTTCTGCCACGATTCAAGCCGCAGGCTGCGGCCCGCCCAGGGGTTGGGTGCCACGGCCACATCGCCTGCGGCCAGGATGTGGGGGTCGGACGTGCGGCATTGGGCATCGACCAGCACGCCACCTTCGCAAGCCAGGCCCGCCTCGCGGGCCAGCTCGTCGTTGGGCACCAGGCCAACGCCCAGCACGATGGTGTCGCACGCCAGCGCGCTGCCATCGGCCAGCAAGACCTCCGAGCGAATATCTGCGCCGTCTGCGCCATCTGCAACGCGGGCAAAGCCCCGCACCCCCGCGCCCAGCAGCACGCGCACGCCCTGGGCGCGGTGCAGCGCCAGCAGATACGCCGAAACCTCTGCAGGCACAGAGCGTTCACACAAGCGGCTTTGCGTCTCCACCACCACCACTTCCGCGCCCTGCTGGCGTGCGGTGGCCGCCACCTCCAAGCCGATCCAGCCACCGCCCACCACCACCACGCTGCGGCCGGGCCGAAGGGCCGGGGCCAGCGCCTGCGCATCTTCAATGGTGCGCAGCGTGTGCAGCGGCACCTGGTCTGCCCCCGGCAAGGCAAGCCGCCGGGCGCGCCCCCCGGTGCACAGGATGAGCTTGTCGTAGGGCTGCGCTGTGCCATCCGACAACAGCACCTGCTTGGCAGCGCGGTCAATGCGGTGCACCTGCACGCCGGGCCGCCATTGCACCGCCAGTGCGTCAAAGGCCTCGGGTTTCATGAGGCGCGTGCTCTCCGGCGCGGCTGCGCCCGAGAGCACCGCCTTCGACAGCGGTGGCCGCTCGTGCGGCGGGTGGGCTTCTTCACCTATCAGCACAATCTGGCCCGCAAAGCCTTCACTGCGCAGCGTTTGCGCTGCCCAGCCGCCCGCCTGGCCCGCACCGACGATCACGATGGTGGAAGCCGGGTGCGCGTTAGAGCCTTCATGCGGCAATGCAGCGGCCTCGACCTCAGGTCGTTCAGCAGTCATGGGGGGGCTCCTTGAGAGGTTCAGTCCAGGGCCAGCCACACGCGGCCGCCCTCGATCTTCACGGGGTAGCTGCGCAGCGGCTCGGTGACGGGCGCGCAGGTGGGTTTGCCGTTGCGCACGTCAAACTTGCCCTGGTGCAGAGGGCATTCGATCTCGTGCCCTTCCAGAAACCCATCGCACAGGCGCGCATGGCCGTGGGTGCAGATGTTGTCAGTGGCAAACACCTCGCCGCCCACGCCATACAGCGCAATGTCGCGCCCGGCCACGGCCAGGCCAATCACGTCATCCTCGGGCACATCGCCGTGCGCGGCGGCGTCAATCCAGTTTGTCGTCATCGTCGTCATGGCGGTTCCTCAGATGGGGTAGATCAGCGAGTTGGGGATCATCTCGCTGTCGTAGACGACGAGGCGCGATGCGAACTTCAGGCCCTCGGGCGTGGGCACCACCTCATCCAGCGTGCGCCCTACGTTGAACACCGTCGATTCCTTCGACAGGCGTGTGCGCAGCACTGCATAGTTGGCCTCGCAGTGGATGCGGCCATCGGCATCCACCTTGTGCACCAGCGGCACACCCACCACATGGCGCTGGTAGTAGGGGTCGTGGAACAGCGTCTCGCGAATGCCGTAGACGCGGTCTTTCAGCATGCCCTTGCTGTCAAACGCCAGCGTGGCCAGCGGGAACCCGCGCTCGTGGTTCTCGCGCGGCTGCAGCTTGTAAACGCAGTTCTCGATAAAAAACTCTGGCCACGCCTCCCAGTCCGCCGCGTCAAGTGCGCGGGCGTAGCGGGCGTAGAGCTGGTTCAGTTCGAAGTAGGTCTGGAAGTCCATGGTCAAGCCTCCGCCTCCATCACCTTGCGCCAGTATTCGTACATGCCCCGGATCAGCGTCTCGGTCACCATGTGGTCCGTGTCGCCCACATCGCGCCCGCCCAGCTCGGCCAGCGTGCGGTGCGCGGGCTTGGTCTCAAAGCCCTCTTGCGACCACTCGATCACCTCTCCATCGTCGGCCGACACAAAGCCCGCCGGGCCGAACAGATTGGCCTGGCGCAGGCGGCGCTGCGTCATCTCCTCGCTGTCGTCTTCAAAGCCAAAGTGCGTCCACACAAAATCAAAAGCGCCTTTGCCATCCGGCTGGATGTGGCGCGTGGACACGCTGTTGACCTGCTGTTGAAAGATCACGCTGGGGAACACGGTCATCATCACCGCCGTCGGCACAGATGCCGGCGCATTGGGCACCGCTGCACCCTCCCCGCTGGCTGCGGGGGCCGGGCCCGCCCACCAGTCCTCCTGCGCAATGTCCAGAAAGCGTGGGTCGTTCAGCTCCATGCCCGCCTTGAAGCTGGACACCTGCGTCACATCCGCCGCCTTGCCCGCCGCGCCACGGGTCGAGACCATGGCCGCGTGGCGGTGCTGCGCATCCATCAGCAGTTGCGACTTGTTGTCTGCACGCCAGAGCCCAAAGGTAACGAACCAGGTGTGCAGCAGGCCGGGGTGGTACGGGTCCTTGATGTTCTCTTGCATCAGCTTCCAGTTGCCCGGAATGCGCTGGCGGTTGTAGCCCAGGATGGTGAGCTTGCGGCCATTGAACAGCCGGTCAAAGTAGCCCAGGATGGTGGGGCCCAAGAATTCCTCCAGCGGCTCCACGCTGTGGTCAAACGACGCAAACACCACGCCGCCACGGGTGGCCACCTTGAGCTTGGTCAGCCCATGCTCTGCCGGGTTGAAGTCCGCAGGCATGCCGCCGTTGACCTTGCCATCCTGCTTCACGCCACGCCGAAACGGCACGCCCTGCAAGTCGCCCGACAGGGTGTAGTTCCACTGGTGGTACGGGCAGGTCAGGCTCTCGCGGTTGCCATGCCGCTCGCGGCAAAACGCCATGCCACGGTGGGCGCAGACGTTTTCCACCACATGGATCGAAGCATCCTTGTCACGCACCAGCAGCACCGAACGCTCGCCAATCACCGTGCGCTTGAAATCCCCCGCGTTGGGAATCTCCGCCTCCAGGCCGACATAACACCAGTGCCCGTTGTAGAAAAAACGGTCCAGTTCCTTGCGGTACAGCGCCTCATCGGTATAGGCCTGAAAAGGAATGCGGCTGGTGCCGTCCGTCTCCCAGCGGATCTGCTGCGGGAACACGGTCACGGGGCATTCATACATGGGCGTCTCCTTTGTTTTTTGTCATCGCCAATCAATCAGTCGATCCATCGATCCATCAGTCTTTCGGGGCCGGTGCGGATGCACCCAGCGCCTGGGGATCGATCATTCGCGCTGCAGCAATATCAGTCAATGGAACGCTGGTGATGTTTCACATCACTCAGGTGAATATGACTCTGATGGAGGCGCAGGAGATTGCTGCACCATGCGGCGGTGCAAGGCGCGCAAGGCCACGCTGCATGCGGGTGGCATGAGCGAGCCAAACGGGAGTGGGTGCTGGGGCGGTCGGCCGAGAACCTCTACCGATGGGTCTGGGCCGGGCGGACAGCCTGCGTGGCAGGGAGGCCGTTGGAGACAATGCATCAGCCGATGGGTGGCTGGGCCATGCGAGGGCATTTCAAATCAGCTCAGATCAGCAGGGGCTGCTTTGCAGCGATAGCAGCCGATCAATGAGGCTATGTGTATTCACGGTTTTAGCTGTACTCCGGTCATCGAGATGCGCTGAACACGGTGGTGCTAGGGATAGGCGTCCTGAAACTCGCGACCGCATTCCCAAGCGATAGATTCGAGTCAGCATTGAGGGATGGGACATACCACCGTCGAGTTCATACGAGGCTTCAACGCTGTAGTCTATAAATCTGAAAAGATCTGTTGGGTGGTCAGGTTTGCGTGGACATCAACAGGTTGGCAACGAATAGACGTGATCCGCGTGGCGGCGCCACTGTCACGCGCCTTGATCGCAGCGCTCTTTGTGCTGGCCAGCAATACGCTGCTGCGCCCTGTGGTCAACCGCATCAACCGCCACCCGATTGACGAGGAGCTGACGGAGGCCGCCTATCCGGTCTTCATGGTGTGCCAGCGCGAAGCGCAGGCCGAGGCTCAGGACAAGCTTGTGCAGCTGCTGGAGATGCCGCCAACTATCTAGTGCGCGATCTCGACCAGCATGCATTTTGGCAAACCGACACGGAGATTGAGGCGACCCTCTATGCCACAGCAGTCGACTCGGAGGAACTCGACCGTGTCGTGGCGCAGTTGGAAGCACAACCCGGTGTCCTGCAGGCATTCTGGAATGCCAGAGCCGAAAACTGACAGGACGGGTTGCGGACTCGTCGACGAGAAGCTACCCGCATCGGACAGCTACAGCCAGCGCGCGCGCTTGAATCTCCAGTAGAGGAAAGAACACGCTGCAGCCATGACTCCCAGCGCCATGGCGTACCCGTACTTCCATTTCAGCTCGGGCATGTTCTCGAAGTTCATGCCCCAAACCCCGGCAAGCGCAGTCCATATCGCAAAGATACTGGCCCAAGCGGCTAGACGCTTTGTGACCTCGTTTTCTTCGATGGCCACCATGGATAGGTTGACCTGAATGGCAGTTCCGATGGTGTCGCGCATGCCCTCGATCAGCCCGTTGATGCGTATCAGGTGGTCTACAACGTCTCGAAAATATTCCTGCGAGCCAGCACAGATCTGAGGTACCCGGCCACCATGGAGCTTGCTCACTCCTTCAAGGAGCGGTGAAACCGCGTGCTTGAGAAGCATGACGCGTTGCTTCAGGTTATAGAGCTGCTCAATGCTGTCGCGAGCTGCCTTTTTCGTGAAAATCTGGTGCTCGATCTTCTCCAACTCCACTTCCAGTGCATCGATGATGGGGAAGTAGCGATCGACCACTGCGTCCATCAATGCATAAAGGACAAAGCCGGAGCCGTTGCGAAGCAAATCAGGCTCTCGTTCGCAGCGATCTCGCACGCCCAGGAATCCTTGCTTGCTGCGATTGCGAACCGATAGCACATAGTTGGGCCCAACAAAGACATCGACTTCGCCTGCGTTGAAATGCCCTTGTCGTTCAGACTCAGGTTCAAGCAGATGCATCACGACAAACAGCGAGTCGCCATAGTCTTCCACTTTCGGCCGCTGATGGCCATGGTGCGCGTCCTCTACAGCCAGTTCGTGAAGACCAAACTCTTCACTCATTTCCTTGAGCTCCTCGGGCGTTGCCTCGGCCAAAGCTACCCATACGAAACAGCCTGGTCTGATGATGTATTCACTAATGTCGGCGACAGGAATGTCCGCCAGCTTCGCGCCGTTTTCGTAGGCAACGCAATTGATCAGCATGGGTACCTTTGTAAAATTCTCCGAACTTGTATGGTGCCATGCAGCGCATTCGCGCCCGCCGGAGATGTGAGATGACATGAAACTCGCTCGCATGCGCTTACGTCGGCTGATTGCCGTGTCTTGGCATCGAGCCCAAACAGATCGAGACTTGCGATATACGCCACATTCAAGCTACTACTGCGTTGTGCTGCGTGGTCGGGGACTGACTATGAGAGGCTTGGCAGCGCTCATCATTCTTTACAAGCGAAGCGCTCGCATAAAGATTTCATAAAAATTGCAGCTCTTGGCTTGACGCTCGGTTTGGTGCAGTGCAATATCCGCCCCGTCATCACTTCGGAGCCGTGCGCGTGGACAGTGCCAGTTGTAGATCAGGTGTGAAGAGCGCCCTTGCGGGTGCGGCACATTCGGCTGCTTAGCGCTTCGATCCGCGCTGTGCGCCGCATGGCCGCAGCGATGTGTTTGCCCTCGGCGGCAAGCCATTTCTCCACGTTTCACCACAAACCGGGCCGCATTTGCCGCGTGCTCGTCACACCCCATCTTTCCAATGCAGAAGCCTGCGGGCCGCATCAGCGGCGCGTGGCTGCGCCACGCCCGGCTGTTTTCAAAGCCCGCAGAAAGCCCAAGGCCAAAGAAGCCAGAAAGAGTCCCATGAGCCGAAAAGAACCCAGACCCTGTGTATCCGCAGCAGGCTGCGCGCGCGGCCCGTTTCTCCCCAAAATGCGCTCCGTGAGAATCGTGCGCCCCGGCCTGTCTGCTCGCCGCCGCCTGGGCGCTGCGGTTGCCGTCCTGGGTATGGCGTTTCAGGATGCCCATTCAGCGGGCGGCCACCACGCCGTGGATGACGCCGCCATCCTGGAGCCCGGCCAGTGCCAGGCCGAAACCTGGGCCGACCGGGAACGTGGCGGAGGGCGCACGCTGGTGCACCTGGGGCCTGCCTGCCGGCTTGGTCCGGTGGAACTGGGCCTGAACCTGGACCGCACGCGCTGGGCTGGCAGCGACACGTCTGTGACCGCAGGCCCCCAGGTCAAATGGGCCGCACCGCTGACCGAATCGCTCAGCGTGGGTGTCGTGGTATCGGCCACATGGCAGGACACGCGGCCTCGGTTTGCTGGCAGCACCGTGTTGTTCCCCGTGACCTGGCAACCGGTTGAAAGCCTGGCAGTCCATATGAACCTGGGTCGTGATTTCCGCCGCCAGGGGCCGGATCTCAACCGCAGCGGTGCAGCTCTGGAGTGGGCCGCTACGCCGCATTGGTCGCTGGTGGCTGAACGCTTCCGCGAGAGCGAAGCCAACTTCTGGCGCCTGGGCGCACGCTACGCGGTGAGCGATGCGCTCAGCGTGGACCTGAGCCAAGCGCGGGGCCTGGCAGGCGCTGCACCCGCCTGGTGGACCATCGGGCTCAACTGGGCCTTCCAGCGGTGATGACCAACATGCACCGCACCCTGAAATACACCGCGCCCCAATTGGCCGTCAATGAAAGCCCTCGCGACTTCGGCTGGGTGGATGGCCTAGTTCTGCTGGGCTTGATGGGCCTGCTGTGGAGCGCCTTGCACTTTGGCAAAGGCATGCTCGTGCACTTCGACGCAGCAAGCACGCCCCAGTTGGATGTGTCGCCCAGCCAGATCCCCTACTACGCTGGGCGCACGCTGCTGCGCATGTGGATCGCGTTCGGCTTTTCGCTGTTCTTCGCGATTGCCGTGGGCTACCTCGCGGCCAAGAGCCGCGCCGCCCGTGAGGTCATCCTGCCGGCGCTGGACGTGCTGCAGTCGGTGCCTGTGCTGGGCTTTTTGTCAGCCACCGTGGCGGGATTCATGGCACTGTTTCCCGGCAGCCTGCTGGGTGTGGAATGTGCCGCCATCTTTGCAATCTTCACGGGGCAGGTGTGGAACATAGCCTTTGGTTTCTACCACTCGATGGTCACCATCCCCACCGACATGCAAGAGGCTGCGCAGAACTACGGCCTGAGCCGCTGGCAGCGATTTCGCACCCTGGAGCTGCCAGCCTCGACCCACAGCCTGATCTGGAACTCGATGATGTCCTTCGGTGGCGGGTGGTTCTTTGTGGCGCAGAGCGAAGCCATCAGCGTGATGAACAAGGACATCAAGCTGCCGGGCCTGGGCTCGTACATGGCACAGGCCATCGAGCTGGGCGACCACAGGGCCGCACTGTGGGCGGTGCTGGCCATGCTGGTGCTGATCCTGGTCAGCGACCAATTGGTGTGGCGGCCCCTGCTGGCCTGGGCCGACAAGTTCAAGATCGAGTTGACGGAATCTGCCGCGCCAGCCACCTCGTGGGTCTACAACCTGCTGCGCCGGGCCTATGTGTTCAGCTGGCTCGGCCGGGCGGTGTGGCGGCCACTCACGGACGTGTTGCAGGGCCTGGTTCTGCGCCAGCGGCCTGGCACGGTCAGCGCTGTGCGAAAAGGCAACCCCTGGCCCCTGCGCATCGTGGGCCTGGCTGCCGCAGCGTGGCTGGGCTTCGAAGTATTGCGGGGCCTGATCGCTGCCATCTCTGCGCTGCACGGTGCGGTCACGCTGGGTACCGTCGCCCACATCGTGGGGTTGGGCTTACTAACCCTGCTGCGTGTGATGGCCATGACTGTGCTCGCCACGCTGATCTGGACCCCCGTCGGGGTATGGATCGGGTTCCACCCAAGGGTGGCGAAGTGGGCTCAGCCACTGGCACAGATCGGCGCGTCGTTCCCCGTGAACATGACGTTTCCCATCGTGGTGGGCTTCTTTGTGGCCACGCAGACTCCGATGAACTGGGGCAGCATCCTGCTGATTGCCATGGGCACGCAGTGGTACATCCTGTTCAACGTGATCGCCGGCGCCATGGCGATCCCCAACGACCTCAAAGAGGCCGCGCGTGTCTATGGCCTGCGCAACTGGGCGCTGTGGCGCACTTTGATCCTGCCTGCGATCTTCCCTTTCTGGGTCACCGGGGCCTGCACGGCGGCAGGCGGTGCGTGGAACGCCAGCATCGTCGCCGAACTTGCCACCTGGGACGACACAACCTTGCAGGCCGATGGCCTGGGTGCCTTCATTGCACAAGCCACCAAGACGGGCGACACGCCGCTCATCATCACCAGCATCGCGGTGATGTCGGTCTTCGTCCTGCTGATGAACAAACTGATCTGGCGGCGCCTGTATGCGTTTGCAGAACGCCGCTTTCGCCTGGATTGAACATGATGACTCTCACAACTTTGAACGAAGCAACGGCATCTCTGGCCCAACTGTGCGCCGTGAGCAAATCTTTCACCATCGCGGGCGGCCACGAGCTCAAAGTGCTCGACAACATCGACCTGGACATCCGCGAGGGCGAAATGCTGGCCCTGCTGGGGCAGTCGGGCTCGGGCAAGTCAACTATCCTGCGCTGCCTCACGGGCCTGATCGAGCCCAGCTCCGGCCGCGTGCTGGCGCATGGCCAGCCTTTGCACGGTGTCAACCCGGACGCCTCGGTGGTGTTCCAGACTTTTGCGCTCTACCCCTGGCTCACAGTGGCGCAGAACGTGGCGGTGGGCCTGATGGCGCACCGCGTCAGCCGGGCCGAGCGCGATGCGGCGGTGGAGCGGGCCATCGAGTTGATTGGCCTGGGCAACTACCACGCGGCCTACCCGCGTGAGCTGTCGGGTGGCATGCGCCAGCGTGTAGGCATTGCCCGTGCACTGGTGTCGCAGCCCCGGTTGCTGTGCCTGGACGAGGCATTCAGCGCGCTCGATGTACTCACCGCAGAAAACCTGCGCCAGGAATTGATCGCGCTGTGGCGGGGCAAAGGAGCGGGCCCGAGTTCGGTCTTCATGGTCACCCACAACATTGAGGAAGCGGTGGAGATGGCCACGCGCATCGTCGTGCTGTTCCCACACCCGGGCCGCCTGGGCCTGGTGCTGGAGAACCCGCTGCCCTACCCGCGCGACAGCCGGGAACCGGAGTTCCAGCGCCTGGTGAAGGTGATCCACGAAACCATCACTACCATGACGCTGCCCGACTTGCCAGCGGAGGCACCCGTGGCGGGCCACCCCATCTCGCGTGCGCGGGGCCGCATGGAGTCCATCCCGCTGGTACCGGTGGCGCAGATCCTGGGCCTGCTCAGCATTCTTCACGACACGCCAGAGCTGTCGAACATCTACGACATCTCTGACGAAATCGGCAAAGAGTTCGGCGAGACCATCGCGCTGGTCAAGGCCGCAGAAATTCTGGAGCTGATCGACACGCCCAAGGACGAGGTCCGCTTCACGGCGCTGGGCCGGCGATTTGTGGCCGCCGACCGTCAGGGACGGCGCACCATCTTCGCCGAGCAGGTGTTCAAGCTGCGCATCTTCCACATCATCATTGCCCTGCTCAAGGAGTATGAAGAAGTGGACGCGTCCCGAGTGATCAAAGACATCGGCAGCGCGTTGCCCTACGACAACCCGGAGAAAACCTTCCAGACCATGATCGCCTGGGGACGCTACGCAGGGCTGATGGACTGCAATCCGAACACGCGGAAGGTGTTTGTTCCTAAAGATGAGGAGCGTGGTGAGGGCCTCGTGACCTAAGCAGCCATCGTCTTTACAACATCTTTTTAAGGCGCCTTTTTTGCATTCTTTGCTTGGCACAAGTGCCAGGGCAATGCGCTGACGCAGCAGGCTGAGTTGTAGAAGTTTGCAATCATCTGTGCTCGGTGATGTAAAGCCACGACGCCGCTGGACCGGCTCACGCATCACTGCAATATTCCGGAAACCGGCAGCGACAGCTACCGGTTTAAGAACAGCTCTACACAGACACAGCCACCACAACAGGCCACCAAGAAGGACAGGCGAAAAGGGTCGCACTTCACGGAACGGTCGATCTCATCATGAACCCTCGGGCTGCATCCTCTTGCATGAGGAACCCCAGTGCTCGCCAAGGCCAGAGGTTCCAAGACTGGTGTACGGCGCTTGACTAAGCGTATGAGGTCAGCTTTCGGAGAGAGCGGCCATCGAACTTTTCGAACTGATCGACCGCAACCAGCCTAAAACAGCCAGACACTCCGCCCAAAAAAATCTGCCTATTCCCGCCCACGGAAGCTCAGCACCTCGCGCCCAGCATCAACCACATCACTACCAATTTGATAGCTATAAGCGCTTGATAGACAGGCGGTAGAGCCCGATTTTCTTCAAATTTCAGCACACCGCATCACTGAAACCACGCGCACACCCACCTCGCCGGTGCTCAAGGCGCACTGCCACTGAGACAGACAACACACCGCCACGCCAGCAGAAGCCAGCACAGCGGCGCGTGATGCACAACGCTTTCTTTCTCTCTCCGGCAGCGGCTTACTTCACCGCAAACCGCACATTCGCCGCCTTCTTGCCCGGCAGTGTCACCAGCGCCACCACCTTGGTGCCTGCTGCGACCTTGAAGATGCCTTTGGTTTCGAGTCTGCCCTCGCCGGCCGGTACAAGCACGGCCTCGGATTTTTCGGTGCCGTTGAGCAGGGTGAGCTTGGCGCTCACGCCCTCGGTCTTGGCGGGTTTGCCGTGGTCGCGCAGATGCAAGGTGATGGTGTCGGGCTTGGCGACGAGTTCGTAGTCCATGTCGTTGGCCTCGGCCACGATGCCGCCGTGCTGGGGCTTGTGGTCGTGGCCCGCGCCGTGGTCGCCAGCGGCATGGACGGCGGTGGTGGCCACAGCAGCGAGGGCCAGGGCGGCGAAAAGTTGGCGGGTGGTTTTCATGAGAGTCCTTTCAACGGGTGAATGAAAAAGCAAATGAACAAATAAGGAGAACAAAAACAAGAAAAGCTCAGAACGCCTCGGCGTTCTTGTCGTCCAGCAGGCGTTCGGCGTCTTTGCGGCCAAAGAGCCAGAACAGGGCCGGGGTGAGGAAGGTGTCGAGCAGCGTGGAGCTGATGAGGCCGCTGAAGATGACCACGGCCACCGGGTGCAGGATTTCGGTGCCGGGGCGTTCGGCCTCCAGCAGCAGCGGGGCCAGGGCAAAGGCGGTGACCAGGGCGGTCATCAGCACGGGGCTCAGGCGCTCCAGCGAGCCGCGCACGATCATGGCGGTGTCAAAGCGCTCGCCTTCCACGCGCATCAGGTTGAGGTAGTGGCTCACCTTCAAAATGCCGTTGCGCACCGAGATGCCCGCGAGCGTGATGAAGCCGATGAGCGCCGCGACCGACAGCGGCTGGCCCGACACCCACAGCCCCAGCACCGCGCCCACCAGCGCCAGCGGGATGTTGGCCATGATGAGCGCCGACAGCGTGGCCGAGCGGTAGCGCGTGTACAGCACCACAAACATCAGCACCAGCGAGACGATGGCGAGCAGGCCCACCAGGCGGCTGGCTTCTTCCTGCGCCTGGAACTGGCCGCCCAGGGTGATGAAGTAGCCCTCGGGCAGGCGGGTTTCAGCCACGGCCTGGCGGATGTCGGCCACCACGTCGGACAGCGCCCTGCCCTGCGCGTTGGCCGACAGCACGATGCGGCGCTTGCCGTCGTCGCGGCTGATCTGGTTGGGGCCGTCGTCCTCTTCGATGGTGGCCAGGCGCGACAGCGGCACGGGGCCACGGGGCGTGTCGATCAGCACACGCGCCAGGCCGTCGATAGAGCGCGCGCTGTCGGGCAGGCGCACCACCAGCGCAAAGCGGCGGCTGCCCTCCACCACCTGGGCCACTTTTTCGCCCTCCACCAGCGTCTGCAGCGCGGCCAGCACCTGGGGCGCGGGCACGCCCATTTGCGCAGCGGCGGCGTAATCCACGCGCACGGTGATCTGCGGCGCCAGCACCTGCTTTTCCACCTCCAGGTCGGCCAGGCCGGGGATGCCCGCCAGCCGCGCGCGCAGGGCCTCGGCCTGGCCCCGCAGCGTGTCGAGGTCGTCACCAAACAGCTTGATGGCGATCTGCGATCGCACGCCCGAGAGCATGTGGTCGATGCGGTGCGAGATGGGCTGGCCGATGGCGATGGCGGCAGGCAGGTGTGCTAGGCGGCTGCGGATGTCGGCCTGCACCTCGGCCATGCTGCGTTTGAGTTCCGCCGCAGGCAGCAGGCCCACGTCCAGCTCGCTCACGTGCACGCCTTCGGCATGCTCGTCCAGCTCGGCGCGGCCACTGCGCCGGCCCACGTGCGTGACCTCGGGCACCTGGCGCACCAGCACCTCGGCCTGGCGGGCCAGCACGCTCGATTCGGCCAGCGTGACGCCGGGGTTGAGCCGCATGCCGATGAGCAGCGTGCCTTCGTTGAACGGCGGCAAGAACGTGGCGGGGAAGAACGGCACCGCCGCTGCCGAGATCACCACCGCCACCGCGCTCACGGCCAGGGCGGTGCGCGGGCGCGCCAGCACGGCCACAAGCCCGTTGCGGTAGCGCGCCTTGAGCCAGGCCACCACGCGGGTGTCGCCATGGTCCAGGTTCTTCATGCGCGGCAGCAGGTAAAAAGCCAGCACCGGCGTGACAGTGACCGACACCAGCAGCGAGGCCAGCGTGGACACGATGAACGCAATGCCCAGCGGCACAAACAGCCGCCCCTCGATGCCCGGCAGCGCAAACAGCGGCAGGAACACCAGCACGATGATGGCCGTGGCGTAGAGGATGCCGGAGCGCACTTCCATCGACGCGAGCTTGACCACCTCGATGGGGTGCAGGCGGTGGTTCGGGTGTTTGGCGCGGTCCATCTTCAGGCGGCGCAGCACGTTTTCCACATCGACCACTGCGTCGTCCACCAGGCCGCCAATGGCAATGGCCAGGCCGCCCAGCGTCATGGTGTTGATCGACAGGCCGAAATACTTGAACACCAGCGCCGTGATGAAGATGGACACCGGGATGGCCGTGAGCGCAATCACCGTGGGCCTGAGCGTGCCGAGGAACACGAACAAAATCACCGCCACAAACACCGAGGCGCCCATGAGCTTGCCCTGCAGCGTGGTGACCGAGGCCTCGATGAAGCTTGCCTGACGGAAGGTGACGCGCGGCGCCTCCATGCCTGCGGGCAGCGAGTTCTTCAGGTCCACCAGCGCGGCCTCGATGCTGCGCGTGAGCCCGATGGTGTCGGCCGTGGGTTGCTTTTGGATGCCCAGGATGACGGCGCCCTGCCCTTCGAAGCCCGCGTCACCGCGCTTGGTGGCGGCGGCAAAGGTGGCATCGGCCACTTGGCGCAGCAGCACGCTCTGGCCGTTTTTGGCGGTGAGGGCCAGGTTCTGCAGGTCTTCGAGCCGCGAGGTGCGGCCCAGGTGGCGGATGAGGTATTCGCGCCCGCCCAGCTCCAGGAACCCGCCCGAGGTGTTCGCCGCAAAGCCCTTGAGCGCGCCCGTGAGCTGGTCGTGCGTGATGCCCAGCGCCGCCATGCGCGCCGTGTCGGGCAGCACCTGGAACTGGCGCACCTCGCCACCGATGGGGATCACCTGCGCCACGCCAGGGATGGCCATGAGGCGCGGTCGCAGCACCCAGTCGGCGTACTCGCGCACGGCCATGGGCGTGGTCTTTCCCGCGTCAATGGGGATGGCCACCTGCATGATCTCGCCCATGATGGAGCTGATGGGCCCCATGCGCGGCGTGATGCCGGTGGGCAGGCCCTCTTCCATGGACGACAGGCGTTCAGACACCATCTGGCGCGCGCGGTAGATGTCGGTGCTCCAGTCGAAAGTGACGTAGATGAACGACAGGCCCGCACTGGAGGTGGAGCGCACGCTCTCCACACCGGGCAGGCCATTCATGGTGGTCTCCAGTGGGAAGGTGATGAGCTGCTCCACCTCTTCGGCGGCCATGCCGCCGGCCTCGGTCATGAGGGTGACGGTGGGTTTGTTGAGGTCAGGGAACACGTCCACCGGCGTGCGCGAGAGCGTGAAGGCGCCGTAGGCCATGAGCACGGCGGCGGCGATGAGCACCAGCAGCCGGTTGACCAGGCTGTTTTCGAGAAGCCACTTGAACATCGTGACTCCTTAGCGGACCTGGTTGATGAGCGTGGCGCCCTGCGTGGCCACGCGGTCGCCGGGCTGCAGGCCCGAGGTCACGGCCACCGAGGTGCCATCCAGCGGCACCGCCGTGACCACACGCGGCGCAAAGCGCTCGGGCGACTCCTTGACCCAGACGATGGTCTGGTTGGCCGGGTTGCGCAGCAGCGCGGCGGCGGGCACCTGCACGCCATCGACCTTGTCGGTGGACTGCACGAACACGCGCACCGGCTGGCCCAGGGCCAAGGTGCCAAGCGCAGACGAGTCGCCCGCAAACTGCAGCGGCTGCGCCTGGTCGCGCAGGCTGCGCGCCGCGCCCAGAAAGCGCAGTGGCACGCGCTGCCCGGCCACGGCCAGCGTGGCACCTGCCACGCTCTGGGCCTGTGCCGGGTCGTAGGCCAGGGCCTCGATGCGCAGGCGCGATGGGTCTACCACCTCAAACACCAGTTCGCGCGCATCCACCACCTGCCCAGCCACGGCATTGGCCGAAGCGATCACGCCCGACACGGGGGCCACCAGCGCATCGCGTGTGGCCAGGCCCGCGCCCACGGCGCCCAGGCGCTGGGTGAGGCTGTGCAGCTCGCTCTCGGCCGCCTCGATGTCCTTGCGCGGCACGGTGTCGGCCAGCTCCGTGAGGCGCGCCACGCGCCGCGCGGCCAGGTCGCGTGCAGCACGCAGCTCGGCCTGCTGGGCCAGCTGGTTGGAGCGCTCGATGGCGCCCGCCGTGGGCACCACGTAGGCCAGCACCTCGCCCTTGCGCACCGCCTGGCCAACGCCAGGCAGGCCCTTGGGCCCGGCCTCCAGCCGCCCGGCCAGCACGGCCTGCACCTTGCCGCCCGCGTTGGGGTCCATCACCACGGAGCCTGCCAGTTCAAAAGCCTTGGCGTGTTGCCCGGTGGCTGCCACCAGAGTGCGCACGCCCAGTTGGCGCTGGGCGGGTTTGGGAAGAAACACGCTGCCATCGGGCTGGCGGCTGGGGCCGTTGCCGGTGGGCGCGGGCGGCGCGTCGCCATGGTCGTGGCCGGGGCCTGCCAGGGCTGGCAGGGGGGCGCTGAGCACGGTGGCCATGAGCAGGGCAAGCAAGGAAGGCATGGGGTGGAAGCGCTTCATGCTGCACCTCCCACGCGTTGGTTGTTGCCCATGCGGGCAGCACGGCCCCGGCGCAAACCCCACACGGCGACCAGCGCCAGCAGCACGGCGGCCATAGCGCCTGCGATCAGCGCAGTGCGGCGGGCCAGCCCTGCGGGCGCGGCATCGGTGTGGGCGGCGGGGTGCAGGTCGATCTCGCCTGCGAGCAGGTCAGTCTCATTGCCTGCGGCCACGGTGGCGGTGACGGGGCTCACACCCTCGGCCAGCGGCGCGGCCAGGGTGGCCTGGAACTCGCCCTCGGCCACGCGGGTGACGGGCACGCTGGTGCCTGCGATGTCCAGCTCCAGCCGGGCGTCTTTCACGGGGCTGTTGTCGCCCGCGTGGTCCAGATAGAGCGCGATTTTTTGCCCGTCGAGCACGCCCACGAGTTCAAACAGGTCGGAAGTAGCAGCAAAGCGCGGCAGGGCCGTGCCCGTTGCGGCAGCGGGGGCTTCGCCATGGTCATGGCCAGCACCGGCCAGCGCGGTCGGCGGTAGCAAGCCCAGCAGCAGGGCCAGGCCCAGTGTGGAGAAAGTGGAAGAGAGTTTCATGGTGTTCAGCAAAAGTGGTGAGGGCCTCAAGGGCGTCATTGCGGCAGCAGGCCCAGGGCCTGGCGCAGGTGGGAGATGGCGGCCGCTGCGTCGATGCGGGCGCGGGCCAGCTGGCGTTCGGCCTGGGCGGCTTCCAGCTCCACACGCAGGCGTGTGGGGCCGTCGGCTTCGCCCAGTCGGAAGGCCTTGTCGATAAAGCCGCGTGTACCCTGCGCCAGCGCCGCGTGGCGCACCAAGGCGTCGCGCTGGGCCTGCGCGGCCTTCACGCGGGCCATGGCGGCGGCGATGTCGGCGGCCAGGCGCCTCTGCTCCACGGCAGCACGCGCCTCGGCATCGATGGCATCGGCGCGTGCTGTAGCCTGTTTTGCCTGCGCACGGTCGCCCCCGCCCAGGGGTATGCGCAGGCCCACGGTGAAGGTCTGCTGGTAGCGGTCGCCCGCCTGCTCGCGGCCGCGCGTGGCCGCCACCGTCAGCTCGGGGTTGGCACGGGTTTGCACGGCGGCCAGGTCAGCGGCGCGGCGCGCCACCTCGGCCTGGTCTTGCCAGTCGGCCGCCGCTGGGTGCTGGGCAGCGGCGGCCGTGGCGTCTGGCACGGGGGGCTCGGGCTCGGCCCCGTCCGCCAGCGCCAGGGTGGGCGCGGCCTGCACGCCCCAGGCGGCCAGTGCGGCCGGCGCTGCGTCCCGCGCGCCCTGGGCCTCGGCCATGGC
>NZ_JAHUWW010000011.1:0-79002 GCF_019218805.1 Acidovorax sp. sif0632
AAAACGGAATTGAAGTGAACTTCACTTCTATTCTCATGAGCGTTTGTAGTGCTAAGCACTAGTTCCAAAGAACTTGGCACTCGCCATCAAACGCCCACGCTTATCGGCTGTATATTTTTAATGAACCTGACCACAAATCCAACCGAAGTTTTCTTTGCTTTCCCGACTTAGCTGCGATCAGCTGAGCCTTGAATTCTAGCACAGTTTTTGAAGACCAGCCAAACGCGTGCCTTCGGTTCCCGAGCTGACACTAATGAAGCGCCTCAGTTTCCGTGGAGGCCGTTTGTGTTGGTACCGATGCAAATTTGACCAGCCGGGTTAGGTTTGCTTGGAAATTAACACGACAGTGACAGGCAGGCGGCATCGCCTACAACCGGACGGGAACTCCTGGCTTAGCACTCTGTCCTATGGAGTGCTAATATCATGGCTTAGAGGAAAGGATTCCCGGAATGAACATTCAATCTGGAACCGCTACGACGACTTTGGCGCCCGCCAACCCGTGGGCGCTGGTGCCCCCATTGGGCAACCTGGACGCGTACATCTCCGCCGTCAATCGCCTGCCGCTGCTCACGCACGAAGAAGAGCAGACCTACGCTCGGCAGCTCAAGGACAACAACGATCTGGACGCCGCCGGTCGGCTGGTGATGTCGCACCTGCGTCTGGTGGTTTCGATTGCGCGCCAGTACCTGGGCTATGGCCTGCCCCATGGCGACCTGATCCAGGAAGGCAATGTGGGCCTGATGAAAGCCGTCAAGCGCTTTGACCCCGACCAGGGCGTGCGTCTGGTGAGCTATGCCATGCACTGGATCAAGGCCGAGATCCACGAGTACATCCTGAAAAACTGGCGCATGGTGAAGGTTGCCACCACCAAGGCGCAGCGCAAGCTTTTCTTCAACCTGCGTTCCATGAAGCAGGGGTTCAAGGCCGATGCGTCTGCCGCTGATGCGGCCACACACCGCGATACGCTGTCGGACCACGAAATCGACACGGTGGCTGCGCAGCTCAACGTCAAGCGCGAGGAAGTCATCGAGATGGAAACCCGCATGTCGGGCGGTGATGTGCTGCTGGACCCCGCACCCTCGGACGATGGCGAACAGGCTTTTGGGCCGATTGCCTATCTGGCCGACGCCTCGCACGAACCTACGGCCATGATCGAGTCGCGCCAGCGCGATGCCCTGGCCACCGATGGCATTGCCACGGCGCTGGGCAGCCTGGACGACCGCAGCCGCCGCATCGTGGAAGAGCGCTGGCTCAAGGTCAACGATGACGGTACGGGCGGCATGACGTTGCACGAGCTGGCAGCTGTGTATGGCGTGAGCGCCGAGCGCATCCGGCAGATTGAAGTGGCTGCAATGAAGAAGATGAAGAAGGCGCTGGCGGAGTACGCCTGAGCCTGAGGGCGGCGGGGTTAATATCCCCGGCTGCAGAAGTTGCCTCACGGGGCCCCAGTTCTGGGGCCCCGTGTCGTTTTGGCCCCTGAATGTTCTTGTTGAGGAGACCCCTTCCCATGTTGTCGTCACGTCCTGTTGTTTCTCGCCGTGCGTCTACGCTGCTGATTGCCCTGGCAGCCGCCTCCCCCTGGGCTCTCGCCCAGAACGCCGCCAAGCCCGGTGCCGCAGCAGCCGCCGCGCCCCTGGCATGGCCCACCAAGCCGCTCAAGATCATCGTGGGCTTTCCGGCCGGGTCTTCGCCCGACCTCACGGCGCGCACGTTCAGCGAGCCGCTGTCCAAGGCCCTGGGCCAGCCGGTGATCGTGGAAAACAAAGTGGGCGCAGGCGGCAATATTGCGGCTGATGCCGTGGCCAAAGCGCGTGATGACCACACCGTCGGCCTGATGATCAACGGCAACATGACAATTGCCAAGCTGCTGAACCCGGCCGTACCCTACGACCCGCTCAAGGACCTGGCGCCACTGAGCCTCATCGGCACATCGCCCCTGATCCTGACCGCGCCCGTGAGCCAACCCGGAGTGCCCGCCAACAGCAGCGCCCGCGACTTCTTTGTGGCAGCCCGCAATGGCGGCGACAAGTGGAGCTATGGCACGCCCGGCGTGGGCACGGTGGGCCACATTGGCACCGAGTTGCTCAAGTCGCGCAGCAACATCAACCCGGTGCATGTGCCCTACCCGGGCTACCCGCAGGTGGCCACCGCCATGCTGGGCGGGCAGTTGCAGATGGCCTTGCTGCCCCCGGCCCTGGCGCAGGCCCAGGTGCGTGCGGGCAAGTTGCGCGCGATTGGTGTGACGTCTTCCGGGCGCAGCCCGCTGGCACCCGATGTGCCGAGCCTGGCCGAGGCCGGCATCAGCAACTTCAACCTGGAAATCTGGAACGCCTTTGCGGCGCCTTCGACCCTGCCCAAGCCCATCCAGGCCAAGCTGGCGGCGCTGATCAGCGAAATCGCGCGAAGCGAAGAGGTGCGCGGCAAGCTGTTCCAGCAGGGCTGGCAGACGGTGGGCTCGTCGCCCGAGGGGCTGGCCAACCGCGTGAAGGCCGACACCAACTTGCTGGGCGGCGTGATCGCGATGCGCGGCATCAAGGCGGAATAAATCTGCGCGACGGAAACGCCGCACGCCTTTGCTGCTAGCAAACATCAACCCGGGTCTGGCCGATGCACCTGCCCGGGTTTTTTGTTGCAGGTGCTGTCAAACCAGCAGGCGGACTGGCGGGCCCGCAGAAACCTCAGCCCGCCTCGGCCAGCAGTGCCTTGACGTCTGCCGCCAGGGCCTGCGCGCCACTGCCATAGCGGTTGTAGATGCGAAGGCGCCCCGCCGTGTCATACAGGTAGCTGCCCGCCGAGTGGTCCATGGTGTAGCTGGTGGGCGTTTTGCCATCGACCTTCTTGTAGTAGATCTTGAAGTCCTTGGCGACCGCAGCCAGTTGCTCTGGCGAGCCATACAGGGCCAGAAAACTGGGATCGAAATTGGCCATGTAGGCCTTGAGCACTTCCGGCGTATCGCGTTCGGGGTCTACCGTTACGAAGATGCCCTGCAGGCGGTCGCCGTCCTTGCCCAGCATCTTCTTCACCTCGGCCAGCTCTTGCATGGAGGTGGGGCACACGTCCGGGCACTGCGTGAAGCCGAAGAACACCACCACCACCTTGCCCGCAAAGTCCTTGAGGTGTCGCGCCTGGCCGTTGTGGTCGGTCAGCGGGATGTCACGGGCATAGTCCGCACCGGTGATGTCCACGCCACGAAACTCTGCCTTTTTCTCGGAACAGGCACTAAAAATGCCCGCAGCGCTTATAGATAAGGCGCTAACAGCTATCGTTTTAAGAGCACTTCTTTTCAGCATGGTCATGGCGGTCTTCACAGCACGTAGTGGTCCACCAGGAGGGCGGCAAACAGGGCGCTCAGGTGGATGAGGGAAAAGCGAAAGGTCTTGCGCGCGAGCGCGTCCGAATAGTTGCGCCACAGGGCAAAACCGTAGCCGCAGAAGCCTGCGCTGAGCACCACCGCAGCGGCCAGGTAGATCCATGAGCTCATGCCGTAGACGAAGGGCATCAGGCACCCGGCAAACAGGATCAGGGTGTACAGAAACACCTGCAGGCGGGTGAACTCGTTGCCATGGGTCACCGGCAGCATGGGCAGGCCAGACTTGCGGTAGTCCTCCACCCGGTACAGGGCCAGCGCCCAGAAGTGAGGAGGCGTCCACAGAAAGATGATGAGGAACAGGATGAGCGCTTCCGGTCCGACATCGTTGGTCATGGCCGCCCACCCGAGCACGGGCGGCATGGCGCCTGACGCACCACCAATCACAATGTTCTGCGGCGTGAGGGGCTTGAGAATCACTGTGTAGATGACCGCATAGCCCACAAATGTGGCGAACGTGAGCCACATCGTGAGAGGGTTCACCCAGAAGTACAACAGTGCGGACCCCGCACCACACAACACGGCAGAAAACAGCAGCGTCTGGGCGTTGGACAGCTGGCCCTTGGCTGTGGGACGCCAGGCGGTGCGCTTCATCTTGGCGTCGATGCCCTGCTCCACGATGCAGTTGAAGGCGGCGGCAGCGCCCGCCACCAGCCACACCCCGGCACAGGCCAAGGCCATCAGCCCAAGTTGCGAGGCCGACGGAAGCCCAGGCACAGCCAGCACCATGCCAATGAGGGCACAAAACACAATGAGCTGGACCACACGCGGCTTGGTCAGCGCATAGAACTGCGCAATGCGCGACGGCGTAGAAACAGCGGCGGGGGCAGCAACACTCATGCGGAAACTCTCGATGCACCCGAAGGCGCGGAAAACTCTTGCGGCGCGGACACCGCGCGGCTGGACACCAAGGCCCAGGTCAACACCACCACCAGCGCCGCAGCGCCACCGGTATGCAGCACGGCGGCCAGCAGCGGCCAGTCCAGCACCACGTTGGAGAGGCCGGTGGCCAGTTGCAGCAGCGCCAGCGCGGCCAGCCAGCGGGACTGAACCCGGAGCACGCTCGCCTGGCGAAGGCGCCAGCAAACGATGCCCAGGGCCAAGAGGACCACATAAGCCATGAGCCGGTGTACATAGTGGATGGCAGTGAGCCCGGCAAAACTGATGTGGCTGCCGTCCTGCAGCATACCCAGCGCGCGCCAGACCTGAAAACCCTGGCCAAAGTCCATGGCTGGCCACCAGCTCCCCTGACAGGTAGGAAAGGTGGTGCAAGCCAGCACCGCGTAGTTGGTGCTGACCCAGCCACCCAGCACCACCTGCACCGCCACGAGCACGCCGGTGATCACCAGGCCCCAGCGCAACCCGGTGGAGACACGCACAGGCAGCTTGCCCTGAGCGCGCTGGGTGTGGCGCACTGCCTGCACACACAGCAGCGCCAGCAGCACCAGCCCCCCGACGAGGTGCAGCGTGACGATGGCCGGAAAGAGTTTCATCGTCACCGTCAGCGCCCCGAAAGCCCCCTGCAGACACACCCAGAACAGCGTGAAGGTGGGCCACCACGGACTGATGGGGGGACGCTCGCCCCCCATACGCAAGTCCTTGCGATGCTGAACCCACGCCGACACCGTGAGCACGATGATGAGCACGCCCACGCCCGTGGCCAGGTAACGGTGAATCATTTCAACCCATGCCTTGCCATGGGTCACAGGGCCGGTGGGCATGGCCTCCTGGGCCGCCGCGATCTCGGTGCGCGCCCCCACGGGGCTGGCGCTGCCGTAGCACCCAGGCCAGTCGGGGCAGCCCAGACCCGAGTCGGTCAGGCGGGTGAAGGCGCCAAAAAGCACCAGATCAAACGTCAGGAACAGGGTGAGCACCGTGAGTGCCTGCAAGCGCCGCATGGGGGAGCTGTTGCGGTTGCGCCAGCCCACCCAGGCGAGCGGCCCGAGCGCAATCAGCACGCCCAGCAGCATCAGCCGGGCGATGGGCGCCAGATCGTAGAGCGGCTGTGGGGTGTCCATCACGGCTTCCCGGGACGCCCGGCCTCATCCCATGACGAGGACGCACGCAACAGGCGTTCAAGATCCCGCTTGGCCTTGGCCGCGCCTGCCGCGTCCATGGCTGCCGGAAAACGCATCATCCAGTTGCCCATGGGGTCCACCACATACAAGTGGTCCGCGATCTGGTGCCCCTCGGCGGGCGCAAGCCACGCATTGAGTGCAGCGGCATCCATGCGCAGCACCGTCGCTTTCTGCAATGCGCGCGTGAGCTCCGGGGGCACGCTGGTAGCGTCGTTCACCAGCCAGACCCAGTCCACGCGGTCTTTCTCCTTGCCCACACTTTCGCGCAGTTGCCGCTGCAGGTACAGGTGCTTCTGGCAGGCGGCATCACAGGCCCCGCCCGCAACGCTGACCAGAAGCCATTGCCCCTTCAGCGAAGCCAGGGGAACGGCCTTGCCATCGAGTGCCGTGGCGCTCAGGTCCGGCAGGGTGCGCTGCGGGTTGATCAACTCGCCATAGTTGCGCCGGCCTTCGGGGCGGATGACGTAGTACGTGAAATACGAGGCGACGACCGGCGCCGCGCAGATGAGCAGCACGCCCAGCATCTTCAAACGCCCATGGCGCGTGCGCTGCGTCAGGGCCACGGCGCCCGCCGCTTCGGGCAGCGTGTGCACGGTGAGCCCCAGGGGATGGTCCCCCTGGGCTTCAGGCGGCAGGGTGGCTGCGCGGGCGAATGAACCGTCGGACGATTTGGAACCAGACATAGAGAAGTGCAATCAGGCCGCAGAGCCCGAACCATTGAAATGCGTAACCGTAGTGTTTGTCGACGCCTGCGCCGACCACGGGCCAGTCGCGTTGAAGCCCCTCGCCTGCTTCGCCCGTCTGCAGCACCGTGAGGTGGGCAAGCGCCAGACCGGTTTCGGTGCGAAACGCTGCCAGATCGAGATTTTGCCGGATGCGAGAAGACCCCTGGGCACTGTCGGCGCCCTGGAACTCATACAAACGGGAAGGCGCGGGCGCCACACGGCCTTGCACCCGCACCGTTACATCCTGTGGCGTTTGCACCTGTGGCAGCCGCGTACGGTCCTGGAAATTGCGCGGCGCCCAGCCACGCTGCACCAGCACCGCCGCGCCACTTTGCCCTGCCAGCTGCAAGGGTGTCACCACAAAAAAGCCCGGGCGCCCGTGCATCTGGCGGTTGTCGAGGTACACCGTGTGCTCCGACAGCCACCGCCCCTCCAGAACCACGGCACGGTGCACCAACGAAGAGGCGTCCTTCGAGGATGGATCTGCCACCGCAGCAGCAAGCAAGGCGCGGCCGTCAATGGCAGGCATGCGCCCCCGTTCGTCCAGCGCGGCCTGAAGCGCCTCTTTTTCGGCTGCGCGCGACAGCTGCCAGCGGCCCAGCGATGCCGTGACCAGCATGCCCGCCACTGCGGCGAGTGTGATCAACCAGAAACGCAGGCCTGCGGGACGGCGGAAAGTGGTCACGGGATAATGTGCTCCATGAAATACCTCGTAGTGCTGGCGTTCATCGCCATTCTGGCCAGCCTGGCATCCGCCCTGTTCTTCATGATGCGCAATGGACGCGATGACAAGTCCAAGGGCAACCACATGGCCAAGGCGCTGGCCGTGCGGGTGGGGATCTCCATCGTGCTGTTCCTGTGTATCTTGGTCGCCTGGCAGCTGGGCTACATCCAGCCTACTGGCCTGCCGGCAACCGCCCGCTAACTCCCTCCAACCGTGGCGAGCAGCACGCCGCCAGCGATGGACCAGGGTCTGCGCTGACAGCTTGCTTGCCAACAAAAAAAGCGCCGCGAGGCGCTTTTTTTACATGGCAGGCGCGGTTTACATCCAGTAGACCAGCACGTACAGACCCAGCCACACCACGTCCACAAAGTGCCAGTACCAGGCAGCGCCCTCGAAACCGAAGTGCTTGTCGGCCGTGAAGTGGCCCTTTTGCAATCGCAGCGTGATCACCAGCAGCATCAGCATGCCCAGGAACACGTGGAAACCGTGGAAGCCGGTCAGCATGAAGAACGTCGAACCGAACACGCCCGAGTTGAGCTTGAGGTTCAGGTCGGTGTAGAGGTGGTAGTACTCATAGCCTTGCACCAGCAGGAAGACAAAACCCAACAGCACCGTGGCCCACATGAAGCCGATCGTCTTGCCGCGATGGTTTTCGCGCAGTGCATGGTGGGCGATGGTCAGCGTCACACCCGAGGTCAGCAGCAGAGCCGTATTGATGGTGGGCAGCCAGAAGGGGCCCACCGTCTGGAAGGGCTCGACGATGCCAGCCGGCGAACCGGTCACACCAGCAGCCAGACTGGGCCAGACCGCCTTGAAATCAGGCCACAGCAGTGCATTGTCCAGGCTTCCCAGGGCAGGTACAGAGTGCGAACGCGCCCACCACAGGGCCGTGAAGAACGCACCGAAAAACATCACCTCCGAGAAGATGAACCAGCTCATGCTCCAGCGGTACGACAGATCGATCTTGTGACCATACAGGCCACCTTCACTCTCACGCACCGCATCGCCGAACCATTGGTACAGCGTGAACAGCCACCACACCAGTCCCAGCGCCAGGGAATACTTGCCCCAGTCGTGGCCGTTGATCCACTGCCCTGCGCCCAGAATGACGAAGAACAGGCCTGCAGCCGCCATCACAGGGTGACGCGACTCGGCAGGCACATAGTAGTACGGGGTTCCGCCGTGGGTTGATGCACTCATTTCAGCTCCTGACTCTCAAAATCTTTGTTTTCAGTATTTGTTCGTACCAACCAACACACACTCACTCACACGATCCAGTTCACCAGCCCGATCAGGCCGATGACCAGCAGAAAGACCGCGATCAGTCCCACCACGATGATGTGCAGTGGGTTGAGCTTTTCGACATCCTGCTGGTATTCGCTGCCCTTGCGCAGGCCGATCAGCGACCAGGCCACTGCGCGCACGGTGCGCAGCAACGAGCCTTTGCGCGCATGCGGCTTCACCACGGGCGGCTCCAGTGGGGTATTCATGATCCTGCCCCTTCCAATGAGGAAATGGCCGGAAGGGATACATCCACGGCAGCTGTGGACTGCGGTGCTGCGGGTGTCTTGCCACCCACTTCAAAGAACGTGTAGGACAACGTAATGGTCGTCACGTCCTTCGAAATACGGGGGTCAATCACAAACGCCACCGGCCATTCCTTTTTCTCGCCGGGCTCCAGCGTGTACTGGTTAAAGCAGAAGCACTCCAGCTTGTTGAAGTGTGCAGCAGCCTGGCGGGGCGCGTAGCTGGGAATGGCCTGCGCAGCCATGCGGCGGTTCTGAATGTTCTGAAACTGGTACATCACCGTGGTGAGCTCACCCGGGTGCACCTGCACCGATCGCTGGGCAGGTTTGAAATCCCAGGGACCCCGCGCGTTGGCATCAAACTCCACCGTGATCGTACGGGTCTTGTCCACCTGCGTGTTGGCAGGAACCTTGACATCCTTGCCCGCCACGCCGTTACCAGGCACCTGACGCTCGGAGAGCGACAGGATGTTGATGCCCGTCATCTCGCAGATGTGCTTGTAGATGGGAATCAGCACATAGCCGAAGGCGAACATGCCAGCCGCGATCACGACCAGCTTGCCGACCATCTTGGCGTTTTCGCGGTGCAGGCTCATGGCAGGTGTGGACTCAACGGGAAAGGAAGAACACCTTGGCCATGAACCCGACGAAGAACACCACCGCAATCGACGCCAGGATCAGCGCCATCCGCAGGTTGCTCTTTTTCTGCTCGGGTGTCATCGTCGTGGCCCTCAGCCGATCACACGGGTTGCCGTGGCATCCAGCTTGGGTGGATTCTCAAAAGTGTGGAAAGGCGCTGGAGAGGGAACTTCCCATTCCAGACCTTCAGCACCGTCCCAAGGCTTAGCAGCTGCCTTTTCACCCTTGCCACGCATGGCAGGAACAATCACCGCCAGGAAGAAGTAGACCTGCATCAGACCGAAGCCCAGCGCGCCGACCGAGGCAATCGCGTTGAAGTCAGCGAATTGCATGGGGTAGTCGGCGTAGCGGCGGGGCATACCTGCCAGACCCAGGAAGTGCATGGGGAAGAAGGTGATGTTGAACGTGATCAACGAGCCCCAGAAGTGGATCTGGCCGCGCGTTTCAGAGTACATCACACCCGTCCACTTGGGCAGCCAGTAGTAGACACCAGCAAACATGGAGAACAGCGAGCCTGCCACCAGCACGTAGTGGAAGTGGGCCACTACGTAGTACGTGTCTTGCAACTGGATGTCGATGGGAGCCATGGCCAGAATCAGGCCGGTGAAACCACCCATGGTGAACACGAAGATGAAGCCCACGGCGAACAGCATGGGGGTCTCAAAGGTCATGGAGCCGCGCCACATGGTGGCGATCCAGTTGAAGATCTTCACGGCCGTGGGCACGGAGATCAGCATGGTGGCGTACATGAAGAAGAGCTGGCCCGTCACGGGCATGCCCGTCGTGAACATGTGGTGGGCCCACACGATGAACGACAGGATGGCGATGGACGACGTGGCGTACACCATGGAGGCGTAGCCGAACAGCTTCTTGCGGGCAAACGCAGGCACGATCTGGCTGATGATGCCGAAGGCCGGCAAGATCATGATGTACACCTCAGGGTGGCCGAAGAACCAGAAGATGTGCTGGTACATCACCGGGTCACCGCCGCCAGCGGGGTTGAAGAAGCTGGTGCCGAAGTGGCGATCCGTCAGCGTCATGGTGATGGCGCCAGCCAGCACGGGCATCACGGCGATCAGCAGGTAGGCGGTGATGAGCCAGGTCCAGGCGAACATGGGCATCTTCATCAGCGTCATGCCGGGTGCGCGCATGTTCAGGATGGTCACGATGATGTTGATCGAGCCCATGATGGACGAGGCACCCAGGATGTGCATCGCGAAGATGCCGGCATCCATGGAGGGGCCCATCTGCAGCGTCAGCGGCGCATACAGCGTCCAGCCCGCAGCAGGAGCGCCACCGGGCATGAAGAACGATGCCACCAGCATGATGGCAGCAGGGATCATCAGCCAGAAGCTGAAGTTGTTCATGCGGGCAAAAGCCATGTCGGATGCGCCGATCTGCAGCGGGATCATCCAGTTCGCAAAGCCCACGAAGGCCGGCATGATGGCGCCGAACACCATGATCAGACCGTGCATGGTGGTGAGCTGGTTGAACAGCTCGGGGTTCACCAGCTGAAGGCCGGGCTGGAACAGCTCGGCGCGAATCAACAGCGCCAGGACGCCGCCCACCATAAGCATGGCGAAGGCAAACAGCAGGTACAGGGTACCGATGTCCTTGTGGTTGGTGGCATACACCCAGCGGCGCCAGCCGGTGGGACCATGGTGTCCATGGTCGTCGTGTGCGTGGTCGCCCGCATGCCCGTGGTTGTCGAGAACTGCACTCATCTTGGATTCCTCAATACGTTAGGGCGCTGATTACTTGCCGCGCTGGGCCACGATTTCAGCAGGCTGCACCAGCTGGCCGGTCTTGTTGGACCACGAATTCTTGGTGTAGGTGGCAACGGCTGCGATATCGGTATCGCTCAGTTGCGCCCATGCAGGCATGGCACCATTGGCTGCGCCCTTGAGCAGAACCTGGATCTGCTTGACATGGTCCGCGTCCAGCACGATGGCCGAACCGTCCAATGGCTTGATGGGGCCAGCGCCCTTGCCGTTGGCCTGGTGGCAGGCCGCACAGTTGGCTGCATACACTTTCTCGCCACGCTTCATGATGTCGTCCAGCGCCCAGACCTTGGTGGGGTCGTCCAGCTTGGCAGCAGCCTTCTTCTTCTGATCAGCCACCCAGGCGGTGTAGTCCTCAGCAGACACGACCTTCACATGGATGGGCATATAAGCGTGCTCCTTGCCGCACAGCTCGGCGCACTGGCCGTAGTAGTCGCCAATCTTCTCGGCGCGGAACCAGGTGTCGCGCACAAAGCCAGGGATCGCATCCTGCTTGATGCCGAAGGCGGGCACCATGAAGGCGTGGATCACGTCGTTGGCCGTCGTAATGATGCGGATCTTCTTGCCCACCGGCACCACCATCGGGTTGTCCACCTTGAGCAGGTAGTCGGTCGGCGCATCCTTGACATTGCCGCTGTCAGACATCACGCGGTGGCTGCTGTCCAGCGTGGAGATGAAGGCCAGACCCTCGCCCTCGCCGGTGATGTAGTCATAACCCCACTTCCACTGGTAGCCCGTGGTCTTGATGGTGAGGTCGGCGTTGGTGGTGTCCTTCTGGGCCACCAGCACCTTGGTGGCAGGCAGGGCCATCAGGATCACGATGATGAACGGAACAATGGTCCAGACCACTTCCACCGTCACGGATTCATGGAAATTGGCCGACTTGGCGCCCTTGGAACGGCGGTGTTTCCAAATCGAGTAGAACATCACGGAGAACACTGCAACAAAGATCACCGTGCAGATGATCAGCATCATCCAGTGCAGAAAATGTTGCTCTTCTGCGATCTTGGTGACCGGGGGATGCAGGTTCAGCTGGTTGACTGCAGGGCCGCCAGGCAGGTCCTGAACGGCATGGGCTGCGGAGCCCACCCATGCACCGGCAATCAGCAGCAGAGAAGCCAGCTTGTTGGAAATGCTCTTCATAGTTCTCACTTACTTCTAAGCCTCAATTTAACCAATCCCTTTCGCGCGCCTGCGTGGGGTCAGGCTGCGCGCAAGGCCATGCGGATCTCCGATGCCAGAGCCGGTCGAAGTTCGGGGCGCATGAAGCGCCCCACTTCGACCGTTCGGCCCTGCGCAGACAGCATGATCAGCGAACGGTCCCCAGACTTGGGCTCTACGCGAACCCAACTCCGGTCAAACTCGGCGCGCTCCAGCTTGCCTGCTGTCTCCAGTTCCACCACAAGGCGTGAACCCTGCAGCGAAATCCTCTCGCCATCCGCCGCATGGCGACCGTACATGGCGAATGCAATTCCTACCGCCACCATCTCCAGCCACGCAAAGGGCATGACCAGGCGGGCACCGAGTATCCAGAAGCACGTTGCGATACCCAGGGACACCACACACAAGGACAGATACATCCAGCCCAACTGCACCGGCGTGACCGAACAGTTGCGAACGAGACGCCAGTCAATGCGTTGACCCGACACCGTGGCAAAACGAAAAACCAAGCCCGTCACCAGAAGTGCTCACAAGACTGCCAGCTGGGTGCCTGTCATGCCCAAGGCAAGACAGGCGCAGCCCGCAAAGTTGCGCGGGAAGATGCCCGAAATCTCAATAACCCGGAATTGTAGCGTGCCTTGTTCCATGTCATTGACACGCCGTTACAGGCTAGTTCTCTTTGCCGCCCTGGCGCAACATGGTGCGCATGTCCTGCAGCGACACAGCGCTGCTGGAACTGACGCGCACCCGAGGCGCAGGCTTGAAGGCATGGCCATAAATGATTTCGAAAGTCAGTGCCAACTGACCACCTTGTTGCGGATCTGCCAACCGGTCGGACAGCACTTGGTAGAGCTTCTCGCGCCAGCGCCGACCGCGCAATGAGGGAAAGCGATCAGGGTGCAGATTGCAACCCAGCTCGCGCAGCTCTTGAACCAGCCGCTCGGGCGTGGCAAACGTGAGCGTGATGCGCTCCATGTCCATCACCGGTTCGGCAAAACCGGCGTGCACCAGCATGTCACCCCAATCGTGCATGTCGGTGAAGGCATGCCCTGCCGGGGGCCAGCCCAGCTCGGCATACACCGCATGCAGTTCTCGCAGGGTATCGGGCCCCAGGCACGAGAACATCAGGTAGCCATCCACCGCCAGGGCACGGTGCCATTGCGCGATCAGCGCCTGCGGGTCGGTTGCCGTGTGCAGCGCCATGTTGGCCCACAGCATCTGCACACTCGCATCTGCAGGCATACCCAGCTGGGGGTTGCCTGCGCTCCAGCGCGCAGGACTCCACCACGGCTTGGCCAGCGCTTGCCGTGCAGAGTCCTCGCAATGGGCTGCCGTTTCGTAGATCTGGCAACGCGCTTTGGGATAGCGTGCGCTCACGAGCGCATGCGCCTGCAGGCCGCCACGCGCTGCGTCCCAATGGCACCACGATTCAGGGGCCTGGCGAATCCACTGCAAGCGGTCCTCCATGCGGCGGGCCACTTCTTCATGAAGCCAGGGAGATACGGCGGGGGCTGCTGCATGCCAGCGGGCCGCAGCAACGGGATCAATGGTGGGGGGGCGCTCGGAGGACGTCATGGGCCGCGCGAGTATATTGATTCATGCTTTTTACGGGCCTGACAGGGATATCGCGCCGTCTCCACACCTGGGCCCACCAAGTGCCCAGCCAGTGCGCGTTCTGCCACACCTGGCCCTCGCAGCGCATCTGCAACGCCTGCGTAGCGCGGTTTGCCCAGCCCACCACGCGCTGCCAGCGCTGCGCCCTGCGAGTGCCTGCAGGGGTAGAGGTCTGCGGCGCCTGCATCCAGACCCCGCCCAGCTTTGATGCCTGCATTGCCGCAGTGGACTACGCCTACCCCTGGGCCGATGCGCTGGCGCAGTTCAAGTTTCGCGGTGATCCGGGCTGGGCCAAGGCGCTGGCCACACTGATGCGCAGCACGCCGTGGATGGAACCGGCGCTGGAAGCGGCTGACCGCGTGCTTCCGGTGCCGCTGTCCACCGAACGCCTGCGCGAGCGGGGCTTCAACCAGTCGGCCCTGCTGGCAAGGCACCTGGTAGGCCCCAAAACCGACCTCCACACCCTGCTGCGCCTGCACGCCACCGAGGCGCAAAGCAGCCTGCCCCGCGCCCAGCGCATGCGCAACCTGCGCGGCGCCTTCGCCGTTGAACCCAGCCGCGCGGCAGCCCTGCGCGGCCAGCGGGTGGTGCTGATCGATGACGTGATGACCACCGGTGCCACGCTGCAGGCGGCCACCCTGGCGCTGCGCGAGGCAGGCGTGACGCATGTCACCGCCGCCGTCCTGGCGCGCACGGGGCTCGACTGAGCCCCGCAACCTCGCAGTACCAGCGGGATACTTTTGATTACGAGCGGTTGCTCAACTCACACGCCCAGCGATGACAATTGGCGGCATGTTCCATATCGTCCTCGTCGAACCCGAGATACCGCCCAACACGGGGAATGTGATTCGCCTGGCGGCCAACACGGGGTGCACTCTGCACCTCATCGAGCCGCTCGGGTTCTCGATGGAAGACCGCCAGATGCGCCGTGCGGGGCTGGACTATCACGAATACGCCCAGGTGCAAGTGCATGCAGGCTGGACCGCCTTCCTGCGGGATACCCAACCAGACCCGACCCGCATGTTCGCGATGACCACGCACGGCTCGCAGCCCGTGCATTCCACCTGCTTCCTGCCGGGCGACTGGATGGTGTTTGGCGCTGAAACGCGGGGGCTTCCGCCCGAACTGCGCGAGAGTTTTCCGCCCGCACAACGCCTGCGCCTGCCCATGGTGGCGGGCCAGCGCAGCCTGAATTTGTCCAACGCCGTGGCTGTGACGGTGTTCGAAGCCTGGCGCCAGAACAGTTTTGCCATGCCCGACGGCGAAATCGCCGTGGAGCCAGAGGGCACCATCATCAGCGGATTTGCGCAGCTGGGTTGATGCCTGGCTGATTGTTGGTGGGTGCATCACCCTGGCCGATGGCCTTGGGCTACTTGGACTGCTGCCCGCGTTGGTCCGCCACGGCCAGGGGCACCTGCTCGCTGAGAAAGTCCAGAAACACCTTGGTGCGCGCGGGCAGCATGCGGCCTGACGGCAGCGCGGCATAGATGGTGTAGCGCGAAAAAATCCACGCAGGCAGGATGTGCACCAGTTCGCCACGGGCCAGGTGTTCCTCGGCCAGCAGGCGCGATGTGACGGCCACCCCCGCGCCGTCTACCGCCGCGCGCAGAAGCAGCTCTGTGCTGACCGACTGCAGCACTGCCGGCACATCGACCTCTTGCGCGGGCATGCTGCCGTTGAGCGATTGCAGGCGCAGCTTGCGCGCTGGCCCCAACTGCGCTCGCGCGGCCATGCCGGAGTCGCGCAGATAGTCGTGTTGCAGCAGGTCTTGCGGCTCGCGCGGAATGCCCTTGCGCTCCAGGTAGTCGGGTGATGCAACAACAATCGCCTCCCCCTTCAACAGGGGGCGTGCCACGATGTTGGCATCAAAATCCTCGCCTGCCACCATGATGGTCACATCATATTCATCCACCCTCGCCGAGGCATAGGCGTCCAGGTCGATGTCAAGCAACAGCTTGGGGAACTCCGCATGCCACAGCGCCACCATTGGCGCCAGAAAGTTGGTCGCCAGCACCGGCGCCGCAACGATGCGGATGGTGCCACGCAGATCGCGCGTGTTGGCCGCCGCTGCCGCTTCGGCGTCGTCGATCTCGTGCAGGATGGTGCGTACGCGCTGCAGATAGGCATCACCCGCGTCGGTGAGCGCCAGCTTGCGGGTAGTGCGCTGCAGCAGCCGCGTGCCCAGATGCTGCTCCAACTCGGCCACCATGCGGGTGACCACAGGGGGTGACATGTCCATGGCGCGGGCGGCGGCGGCAAAGCCACCCTCTTCCACCACACGCTCGAAAATTTTCATGGCTTGCAGGCGGTCCATGGTTCAGACCTCCTGCCCGATGGCGACCAGGCTCAGGCCGGGGCGCCGAAGTTGCGCGCCAGCGATTCGGCCACGCACACAGGTTTCTCGCTGCCCTCGCGCTCCACCGTCACGAGCCAGGTCATCTGTATGCCATCGGGCGCCACGGGCTCGGCAGCCTGCAGCGTAAGGCGCGCTCGCAAGCGACTGCCCACAGGCACGGGCGCCGTGAAGCGCACCTTGTTGAGCCCGTAGTTCACGCCCATGCGCGCACCCTCGATGGTCAGGCCCGTCTCGAAAAACTGCGGGATCAGCGACAGCGTGAGAAACCCATGCGCAATGGGCGCGCCAAAGGGACCGGCCTTGGCCCGCTCGGGGTCCACATGGATCCACTGGTGGTCGCCCGTGGCCTGGGCAAACAGATTGACCTGTTCCTGCGTGATGGTGATCCAGTCGGTCACGGCGACCTCCTGGCCCACGCAGGCGCTGACTTCGGAATAAGAGCGGAAGATTTTCATCGTCGCAATGTAGCCCCGCGCCCTGGCGCGCCTTGTCTGCCGGGTGACAGGTGTTTTCCCGAGGGGCTGGTTGTACGTTCTGCTTCACGCTGTCCTTCAAGAATTGAGCCATGCACAGATGCCCTGCCACTGCTCCAGGTCGCGCGCCACGCGGCCGGGCGCCACGTCAAACAGCGTGAGGCCATGCGCCGCCAGGTGGATGTAGTTCTGCGTATCGCGCAGGTAGCCCAGCACCGGGAAGCCCAGGCTGTCCACAAAATGGTGCAGCTGCTCGGCGGCCTTGGTACGGGCGTCCACGCGCATGCCCACGATGCCGATCTGCACCCCTTCGGCGCGGCGGTGCTCGGCCAGCTGGTCCAGAAAGCTGCGCGTGGCAAAGATGTCGAACACGCTGGGCTGCAGCGGCACGATGATCTTGTCGGCCAGCTTGAGCACATCGTTCAGCCGCCAGCCGTGCAGCCCGGCAGGGGTGTCGAGCACCGCGTGCGTGGTGCCCTTGGGCGGGCGGCTGATCACGTCCGAGTTGATGCCATCCCAGGCGCCAATGGGGCGCGCGGCAGGCGGGCGCAGACCAAGCCAGAGCTTGGCGGATTCCTGCCGGTCGGTGTCGCCCAGAATCACGGGATGTCCCTGGCTCGCGTAGTAGCCCGCGATGTTGGTGGACAGTGTGGACTTGCCCACACCACCCTTCGGGTTGGCGACAACAACTACTGGCATGACAACCTCCTTGGAATCTGCGTATCCATGAAAAACCAAGCCAAATCAGCCTCTAGCGCTTTATAGGCAAGCGCAAGCAGCTATTAAAATCGAAGCACAACCATCCTATCAAGCGTGCTGCCCGCCGCGCTTGACGAAGAACAGCCCGGCGCCCACCGCCATCAGCAAGCCGCCAAACACACGGTTTTGCGCCCGCACCGCACGCGCGCTGCGCATCAGGCGGCGCAGCGCGCTGGCCCCCGCAGCGTAGCCGTGCATCACCACCACGTCCACCGTCACCGTGGTGGCGGCCATCACCACCAGCTGCGTCCACAGCGGGCGCGTGTCGGTCATGAACTGGGGCAGCACCGCCACCATGAAGATGATGCCCTTGGGGTTGGTGGCGTTGGTCAAAAAACCCGTGAGGCAGCGTTTTTGCCAGGTGCCGGCCGACTCTGATTCATCGCCCTGCACCGGCGATTTGTCCCCGGCACGCCACTGCGCAAAGCCCACATAGATCAGATAACAGGCGCCCAGCACTTTCACCACGCTGAAAGCCACCTCGGACGCCAGCAGCAGCGAACCCACGCCCGCCCCGGCAATCAGCAAAATCAGCAACAGGCCCAGCTGCAGGCCCAGGATGGTTGCGCCCGTCTTGCGCACGCCGTACGACAACCCATGGCTCATCGACAACACGGCCCCCGACCCCGGCGACACCGCAATCAGGCACGATGCCGCAAAAAAAGCCAGCCAAGTCTGAAAGTCCATGAATCACCAAGCCCGTGTGCGAAGAAGGGCGAGCATCTTAACAACGCCCCGTGTCACTGCCATGATCTGGATAAAAATGCCTGCTAGCGCTTGACCATAAAGCGCTACATGCTATCAAAATAGAAGCATTTCAATGCTATGCCACGCGCACCCCCGCATCGCTACGGCAATGCCAGAATCCTGACACGCCCACGCCCGCCCGTCCGCCCCCTGCGACGCCCCTCCCAACGCCACCACTATTGCCGCGCCTCCATGGAACACGCCCCCACCTGGCTCACTTACGGTTTCCTGTACCTCACCGCCGCCGTGCTGGCCGTGCCCATCGCCAAGGCGCTGGGCCTCGGCGCCATCATTGGCTACCTGGCGGCGGGCATCGCCATCGGGCCCTGGGGCCTGGGGCTGGTCAGCAACGTGCAGGACATCCTGCACTTTGCCGAGTTTGGCGTGGTGCTCATGCTGTTCCTGGTTGGGCTGGAACTGCAACCCAGCCGCCTGTGGGCGCTGCGCCGCCCCATCTTCGGCACCGGCACCGCCCAGGTGCTGGGCTGCGCGGCTGTGCTATTTGCGCTGGGTGCGCTGGCTGGCCTGCCCTGGCGCGTGAGCCTGGTGGGCGCTTTAGGCCTGGCGCTGTCGTCCACGGCGATTGCGCTGCAGGTGCTGGCCGAGCGCAACCTGATGCGCACCAGCAGCGGCCAGGCAGGTTTTTCGATCCTGCTGTTCCAGGACGTGGCCGCCATCCCCATCCTGGCCCTGCTGCCCGTGCTGGGCGCCGCCGCTGGCGAAGGCGCGGGCCACACGCCGGGCGAGATGGGGCTGGAGGTGCTGAAGATCGTCGGCGTGATCGCCGCCATCATCCTCGGCGGGCGCCTGCTGCTGCGCCCCGTGCTGCGCTGGATCGCCAAGAGCAACACCCCCGAGATCTTCACCGCCGCCGCGCTGCTGCTGGTGGTGGGCATCGCCTACCTGATGGTGCTGGTGGGCCTGTCGATGGCACTGGGCGCCTTCCTCGCCGGTGTGCTCCTGGCCGACAGCGAATACCGCCGCGAGCTGGAGGCCGACATCGAGCCCTTCAAGGGCCTGCTGCTCGGGCTGTTCTTCATCGCCGTGGGCATGAGCATCGACTTCGGCGTGATCCTGCGCTCGCCCGGCCTCATGGCCGCCATCCTGGTCGGCTTTCTGGCGGCCAAGGCCATCGTCATCTACACGCTGGCCAAGATCGTCGGCATCCCCTACCAGGAGCGGCCGGTGTTCACCCTGCTGCTGGCCCAGGGCGGCGAGTTTGCGTTTGTGGTGTTCCAGGCCGCTGCGGGCGCCAGCGTGTTCCCGGCAGAGACCGCCTCGCTGCTCATCGGCGCCGTGGCGCTGTCGATGCTGATCAGCCCCCTGCTGCTTGTGGTGATGGACCGCGTGCTGCTACGCCGCTACGCACAGCTCAAAAACACAACGCCCCAGGCCGAAGAAATTTCCGAACCCCAAGAGGCGCCCATCATCATCGCGGGCTTCGGCCGCTACGGGCAGATCGTCTCGCGCGTGCTGCTGGCCCAGGGCATCCCCACCACCGTGCTCGACCACAGTGTGGACATGCTGGAGGTGGCGCGCACCTTCGGCTACCGCGTGTTCTACGGCGACGCCACGCGGCTCGATCTGCTGCGCATCGCCGGGGCCGAACACGCACGCATCCTGGTGGTGGCCGTGGACGATGCCGAGCAGTCCCTGCAGATCGCCAAGCTGGCGCGTGAGCACTTCCCGCACCTGCAGATCGTGGCCCGCGCCCGCGATGTGACGCACTGGAACAAGCTGCGCGACCTGGGCGTGACCCTGGTGCAGCGCGAGCTGTTCGAGTCCAGCCTGCAAAGCGCCCACACCGTGCTGGAGCTGATGGGCCTGCCCCCCGCGCAGGCCACCGCCATCACCCAGCGCTTTCGCACCCACAACATCGCGCTGGCCGACCGCATGTACCCGCACCACAAGGACCGCGCCAAATTCATCGCCGTGGCGCGCGAAGGCCGTAACCAGTTTGCGGAGCAGATGGCGCGGGAGCGGCAGGAGAGTGCGGCGCTGAATGCGGCGGGAGGGGCGTACCCAGGGTATGGCGGGGTGGAGGGGGCCGAGGATGGGGAGGGGGCTACCTCTATCCAAAAATTGGATTAAAAACAGGCTCCTCCGCTCGACCATCATGACTTTTTAGCTATATATTTTGTAGCAAAAAGATCTAGCGCGGTGCGGAGGGCTCCAGAAAGCGCATCTGCAGGGGTGACCAGCTCAACAAAGTGGCTCGCAAACCGCTTTCGCGCCAGTTACAAATCGCTTTCGCGCCATCCAGTTGGCGCGATTTCTTTTCGCGACACACAAACTGACGCATCGGTGCTGGCCTACTGACATCCAGCGCACCATGCCTAATCGCTAGGTCAATGCCTAGACGTCAAGCACCGCAAGATTTGCTTCTGGGGCATGTCGCAACTTACGCTATGAGCCCCAAGCGGCCTCTTGCGTTAGGTCAGCTGACCGGAGCGAGAATGCGAGCAAAACTACCTGGGAGCTTTTCTTGACCACCGTTGCCATCACCCCTGCAATCAACGTCAGCAACAACGATGGCTTTGTGCTGTTTGGCGGCGTGAACGTACTCGAGTCCAAGGACATGGCGCTGCGCGCTGCGGAGGAATACGTCCGAGTCACCCGAAAGCTTGGCATCCCCTATGTCTTCAAGGCGAGCTTTGACAAGGCGAATCGCTCCTCTATCCACTCGTTCAGAGGCCCCGGCTTGGAAGAGGGTCTGAGAATTTTCGAGGCGGTCAAGGCAGAGTTTGGTGTTCCCGTCATCACCGACGTGCACGAACCATGGCAGGCGAATCCCGTCGCTGAAGTCGTGGATGTTTTACAGCTGCCTGCGTTTCTCGCTCGCCAGACTGATTTGGTCGTGGCTCTTGCCAGGACGGGCAAGGTCATTAACGTCAAGAAGCCTCAGTTCCTGAGCCCACCACAAGTGCTCAACATCGTCGAAAAAATCAGAGAAGCCGGTAATTCTCCCGTCATTCTGTGCGACCGAGGAACCTGCTTCGGCTATGACAACCTGGTAGTGGACATGCTTGGCTTCGGAGCAATGAAGAAGGTCACCGGAAACTTACCTGTCATCTTCGACGTTACACATGCCCTACAGCAACGCGAGGCGAACGCTGCCGTCTCTGGCGGTCGCCGTGACCAAGTGGTTGAACTGGCCCGCGCCGGTCTAGCCGTAGGGTTAGCAGGACTCTTTCTTGAAGCACATCCCGACCCGCAACAGGCCAAATGCGATGGTCCCAGCGCTCTGCCGTTGGACCAGTTAGAGCCTTTCCTCGCACAGTTGAAAGCTCTGGACGACTTGGTGAAGTCATTCGCGCCTTTGCATATCCGCGCCTGAATGTGACATCGCGACTCAACAAATTCGATCTCGGCCGCTTGGGCTGCGGGCTGTGTTGAAGGGCGGCTCTTGGCCGAAGGCAGAAGTCTAGCCTCGGAGTTCAGATTGGGCTCCTGGCGGGGCCGCGTGCTGCTACATGGATTGCAACTTCGTTTCAACGATACGTTTCGCGTTGTCCAGGGATAGCCCAAACAGTCCCAGTTTTCGCGCCACACGGCGGTGGCGGTTATCTCAACTCCCTCAAGAAGGCACTGCGGCTTCTCGCACTCCAGTCATTTCATTGCAAAATATCAAACGATAACCATTCGCATTATAATTCATCACTTTCTCGCCAGCCAACGTCCCTTGCCACGTGAGCCAGCGCCCCCAGCGTTTGTTGTCCGCTCACCTCCATCGGGACCCCCATGTCTTCTCAGCCCCTGCGCTTCGCGCACGCCCCGCGCTTGCCATCCGTCCGCGCGGCCACTCTTTTCACCCTGACCCCGCTGGCCCTGTGCCTCGCCCAGGCCGCCATGGCGCAGCAGGGCAGCGCACCCACTGCAGACCCAGCAACGGCAGCGCCCCAGCTGCAAGAAGTCCGCATCAACGCCAGCACCGAAAAAGACATGGGTTTTGCGCCCGTGGAGGCACAGACCGCCAGCAAGGCGCCCATGCGGCGGTTGGAAACCCCACAGTCCGTCAGCGTGGTCACGCGCGAGCAAATGGAGTCGCGGCAGATCACCAACGTGCAGCAAGCGCTGCAGACGGTGGCGGGGGTCAGCCCGGTCAACTTTGGGCGCCGGGGGTTTGACGACCTGAACATCCGGGGATTTCGCTCCACCGAATCGATCCTGGTCGATGGCCTGGTGCAAAGCCCCGGCATGTGGGCCAAGCTGCAGCCCTACGGCTACGAGCGCTTCGAGGTGCTCAAGGGCTCGGCCTCAGTGTTGTACGGCCAGGTGCAGCCCGGCGGCATTGTCAATGCGGTGAGCAAGCGGCCCAAGAAGGAAGCGATCAACGAAGTGGGCGTGGAGGTGGGCAGCTTTGGCCAGCGCACGCTGCAGGCCGATATGAACCGGCCGCTGTCCGAATCGGGCAAGACGGCGCTGCGCATCAATGCGCAGGTGTCGGATGCGGACGACCCGACGCAGTTCGTCTACCGCAAGGACCGGTGGTTTGCGCCCTCGCTGTCCATCGACCTGGGCGCGCAGACCGACCTGGTGCTGTTTGCCACCTACAGCCAAAGCCAGTGGATGCGCCAGCAGGGCATCACGCCCTACGGCACGCTGCTGCCCAATCGCAACGGCACGCTGCCCGTCACGATGTTCACGGGCGACCCAAGTTTTGGCGGGTATGACGTAGAGAGCAAAACCGTGGGCTACACGCTGGAGCACAAGATGTCGGAGGCCATGACCTTCCGCCAGAACGTGCGCTACGAGACCGAGAAGGGCACGGGCAACTTCGTCTCCAACCAGGCGCTGCAGGCCAACCAGCGGCTGCAGAACCGCCAGGCATCGCGCCAGTACATGGACTACGACCTGCTGGCCACCGACACCTCGCTGCTGTCGCGCTTTGAAGCGCTGGGCGTGAAGCACCAGTTGGTAACCGGCCTCGATGCGCGCAGTGGCACCAGCCTGCTCGCCAGCCGCACCTGCCGCATTGGCGCGCTGGACCTGTTTGCACCCGTGTATGGCATGCAGGCCACCTGCCCCGAGGCGCTGACGCAGGATGCGCCCGCCAAACTCACCGTGGCCGGGCTGTATGCGCAGGACCAGATCAAGTTTGGCCAGGGCTGGACGGCCCTGGTGGGCCTGCGCCGCGACTGGTCCACCACCGATACGAACAACCGCGTGGCCAACACGCAGACGCGCCAGAAGGACAACGCCACCACCCTGTCGGCCGGGCTGGTGTACGAGTTCAAGCCCGGCTGGGCCGCGTATGGCAGCTATGGCGAGTCGTTTCTGCCCCAGTCGGGCCTGACGTTTGGCGGATCGAACTTTGTGCCCGAAACCGGCAAGCAGTGGGAGGCGGGCGTGAAGTACGAAGCCCCCGGCGGCCAGGTCACCGGCGCGCTCGCCGTGTTTGACCTGGTGCGCGAGAACGTGACCACCGCCGACCCGGTGAACACGGGCTTCAGCGTGCAGACCGGCGAGCAGCGCGCGCGCGGGTTGGAGCTGGAGCTGGGTGCCGACCTGAAGAACGGCTGGAAGATCACCAGTGCCTACACCTACACGCAGACCAAGGTCACGCGTGACACCAACGCCGCCATCGTGGGCAAGCCACTCAACCTCACGCCGCGCCACACGCTCACGGCCTGGGCCACCTACAAGCTGCCGCAGTACCAGCGCGTGACGCTGGGCCTGGGTGGGCGCTACGTGAGCGAGCAGATCGGCTCCTACCCCTTCACACTGCCGTCGTACTTTGTGGCCGATGCGTCCGTGAGCTACGTGGGCGAGAACTACCGCGTGACGGCGGGCGTGAAGAACGTGTTCAACAAGGCGTATTACGACGGCGCGATCAACGCCAACGTGGTCTCGCCCGCGTTGCCACGCAACTTCAGCCTGGGCGTGACGTACTTCTTCTGACGCGCAGCGCCACCCCGCCTCCCGCACGCCATGACCAGCCAGCGTACGCTCAACCGCCTGTTCACCCTGCACTCCTGGGCAGGCATCGTCACGGGGCTGCTGATGTTCATCGTGTGCTTTTCGGGTGCGGTGGTGGTGTTCAAGCACGAGATCGACCTGTGGGCCAACCCGTCGCTGGCGCAGCTGCCGCGCTCTGACAAACCTGCGTCGCTCGACGCGGTGCTGAGCCAGCTGCAGACCCGCTACCCCGGCGCCACGGTGGAGACCATTGTGCTGCCGGATGCCGTCAACCCCAGCTACTTCGCCTTTGTGCGCGAGCGTGGCGCGCCCGCCAGCACGCGCACCAAGGTGGCCTTGCGCTCCGACACGGGCACGGTGGTCGGCCCGGTGGACAGCCAGCTGGGCCAGTACCTGCGCATGCTGCATGTGTTCCTGTTCTTCGGGCCGCGGTGGATCGTGGGTTTCCTCGGGGTGGCGATGCTGGTGCTGATTGCCACGGGCATCGTCATCCACCGCAAGATCCTGGCCGAGCTGTTCACCCAGCGCTGGGGTCGCAGCTTCCGCGTGGTGATGTCGGACCTGCACAAGTCTGCGGGCATCTGGGGGCTGGGCTTTCACATCCTGATCGCGGCCACGGGGGCGTGGATGGGACTGGCGCCGCTGTTTGAGCAGGGCTACAAATACGTGACCACCAGCACCGATGCCACCGCCTCCAAGCCAGCGCGCAAGGCCGAGGCCAGCGAGCCCGTGCCCATGCAGTCGCTGGACGCGCTGTACGCCACCGCGCAGCAGGCCGTGCCGGGGCTGGAGGCGCGCTATGTGTCGCTGCGCCGCTGGGGCAGCAGCACGGCCGAGGTGGGTTTCACCGGCAACCTGCGCGATCACCTGGCCAGCACCGCGCGGGTGGACATCCATGCCGCCACGGGCGTGCCGAAGAAGGTGCACGACCCGCGCACGGCGGGCTTCTGGTCGCTGCTCAATGGGCTGATGGAGCCCCTGCACTTTGGCGACTTTGGCGGGCTGGCGCTGAAATGGCTCTATTTCTTTCTGGGCATGACACCCGCGTTTTTGTCGATCTCGGGGACGCTGATCTGGCTGGATGCGCGCCAGCAGCGCAGGCGCGAGGCAGAGGCTGCGCAGGGCGCTGCGGGCGGCATCGCGGCGGCAGGCGACACCCACCAGCGTCTCTCTCACAGCGTCACAGCTTCGCCCACCATGCAACGTTTCTTTCTGGCACTGCACGCCACCACGCCCGCCGCGCTCATCGTGGCGGTGTTTGTGCACCTGTGGGGGCCTGCGGGTCTGCCCTCGCTGGCGCAGCGGCCCGTGTGGTCGGTGTGGGCGCTCATCGGCGTGTGGCTGCTGCTGTCGGCTGCGGCGGCGTGGGCGCTGCGCACGGTGGCGCTGTGGCGCGTCTCGCTGGGTGGCGCAGGCGCGCTGCTGGCCGTGGCTGGTGTGGCCGGGCTGGTGCTGGGCAGTGCCCAAGGACCCGCCATGTTGGTCAGCCTGGTCGTCATGGGGCTGGTCTGTGGGGGCATTGCGGTCTTCATCGGCCCCCAGCGGGTGCAGGCGCACCGGCGCAAGGCGTCGCGGTCTGCGGCCGTGGCCCGACCGGGCTCTGCAGTGCACGCAACCACCGCCCACCCGCGCTGGCACCCACGCGGTTGGGCCCGCTGGGTGGGGTCAGCCCACTGGCCCTTCTGGCTGACAGGTGTGCTGGCGGTGGAATCCTTCCGCCTGGCCCACATCGTGGCCACCGAACCCGCACGGTCGTCGGGCATGCTGGGCCTGCTGCTCGCCTTCTTCGTGGCCCTGCCCGCTGCCACCTTGCGCCACTGGACGCCCCGCACCGCCGTGCTGCTGTGGGCACTGGCCGCTTTGGCCTATGGCGGCCTGGCGGCCAAGGCGGGGATGGTGCAGTGGGCAGTGGCGTCGGCGCTGTGTGCCCTGGCTGTGGGTGCACCGCTGCGGTGGCGCGCAGGACAGGCGTGGTGGGCGCTGCGCTGGCGGCGGGCGGGCCACGGGGCGCCGCACGCGCCCAACCCAGGGCCCGACCGCCACCCGCCGGAGGCCGCATGAACGAACTCATCGGCGCCAGCGCCGCGCTGGCCTCATTGATCGCACTGACCCGCTGGGCGCGCACCGTGCCCACCCGCGCCTGGGGCGACGGCACGCCCCCCGCCACTGCGGCATCCCGGCGCGCCTGGGCGGTGGTTCTGGCTACCGTCGTGCTGCAGGCCCTCGCGGCCACCGCTGCGGCGGGGCTGGCGGCGGGGCTGGCGCTGTTGGTGGCGGCCTGGATGGTGATGGGCTGGCTGCTGGTGCTGGCCATGAACCAATGGCCCGCCGGCAGCCTGCGCTGGGGACACCGCCTGGGCGCACTGGGCGGCACGGGCTGTTTGCTGGCGCTGGCCTGGCAGCTTCTTCGGGCGGGGGGCTTGGTGTCATGAAGCACCCCAGTTGCCCAGGAGCAGGGACATTAGCGGATTGTTTTTGAATAGAAACAGGCCCCAGCGCTTGATCAGCAAGCGCCATTAGCTATATTTTCAATAGCAAAAACTTGACAGGCAGCGTGCTGCAAGCCCCTGCCCGCTCCCACAGCGCCACGGCACAATCGCGCCCATGGACCTGCCGCTCGACGCCCCCTGGATTCACACACTGCGCTTCACGCTGGAAGTGGCGGCCACCATCGCGTTTGCCCTGTCGGGCGTGATCATGGCCGCGCGCAAACGGCTCGATGCCGTGGGCGTGTGTGTCGTGGCCTTTGTGGCCGCGTTTGGCGGGGGCACGCTGCGCGACCTGCTGCTGGACCAGCGGCCCTTCTTCTGGATCCGCCACACCGAATTCGTATGGGGCATTCTGGCGCTGTGCATCGGCGCCATGCTGTTCATGCGCCAGCGCCACTTTCAGCCCACCGAGCGCGCCATGCTGCTGCCCGACGCCATTGGCCTGGGCCTGTTTGCCGCCGTGGGCGTGGACATTGCCACCGCCATCGGCATGCCGCCCATCATCAGCGTGATGATGGGTGTGACCACCGGCGTGTTCGGCGGCGTGCTGCGCGATGTGCTGTGCAACGAGGTGCCCCAGGCCTTCAGCGACCATCGGCCCTATGCGCTGTGTGCGTTTGCGGGCGGCTGGGCCGACGTGGCCCTGCGCCACCTGCAAGCGCCCGACTGGGCACCGCTGGTGGTCTGCGTGCTGCTCACGGCCGGGCTGCGCGGGCTGGCGCTGTGGCGCAACTGGGAGCTGCCTGCGTGGCGGGTGTGAGGGGGGCATGCGTCTCCTGCGGCAGAAGCTGGCGCACCCGTGACAGCATCCCGCGCGCAGAAGCCACACACTGATTCCCGACAGACTGCAGGAGACACCCGCCCATGACCAGCACCCCCACGCCCGCCCACCTGCGTGCCACGGCCCTTATCGACAGCGACGCACCTTCCATCCAGGCCTTTGCCGCCCAACACGCACGCGGCACCACCGACCGCGAACGCGCCGTCGCCCTGTACCTGGCCGTGCGTGACGGCTTTCGCTACGACCCCTACCGCATCGACCTCTCGCCCCAGGGCATGGCGGCCAGCACCGTGCTGGCCAACGGCCACGGCTGGTGTGTGCCCAAGGCCGCTCTCCTCACCGCCGCATGCCGCGCGGCGGGCATCCCCGCGCGCATGGGCTTTGCCGACGTGCGCAACCACCTCAGCACCGAGCGCATGCGCGAGACCATGAAGACCGACCTCTTCATCTGGCACGGCTACACCGACATCTGGCTCGACGGCGCTTGGCGCAAGGCCACGCCCGCTTTCAACATCGAGCTGTGCGAGCGCTTCGGCCTGCTGCCGCTGGAGTTCGATGGCGAAAACGATTCGATCTACCACCCGTTCGACAAATCCGGCGCGCGCCACATGGAATATGTGCACCAGCGCGGCGCGTTTGACGACATGCCGCTGGCGCAGATAGTGGCGGACTTTCGCACGGTGTACAGCGGCTGGCTGCCCGAGGACGGCGCCACCCACAGCAGCCTGGAGGGCGCCAGCTTTGCGCAAGATGTGGAGAAGGAGTCCCGCGCATGAGCAGCCATGCCGAGATCCCACCGGGCTTTGCGCCACTGCAGTCTGGCGGCCCGTTCATCCAGCACAACGGCCCGCTCTACCTGCGCCACGAAGGCAGCGTGGTGCAGTTCGGCTTTCGCGTGGAGCGCCGCCATGTGAACCCCATGAACAACCTGCACGGCGGCATGATGGCCAGCTTTTGCGACATGCTGCTGCCGCTGTCGGTGCACCGCAAAAGCGACCAGGTGGCCGACCGCTTCCTGCCCACCGTCAGCCTGCAGATCGACTACCTGGCCCCCGCTCCGCTGGGCGCCTGGGTGCAGGGCGAGGCCGAGCCGCTGCGCGTCACGCGCTCGCTGGTGTTTGCTCAGGGACTGGTGACGGCCGATGGCGTGCCCTGTGCGCGGGTGAGCGGGGTGTTCAAGATCGGGCCTGCGGTGCCCAGCAACGCTGTGGAGTGAGCCCTGTAGGCCCGGCATGGCGGCGCGTAGCAGCACGTCCTTGTGCTGATTGCCCCCTTGTTGCACGACCATGCCGACAGCTCAGCATCATTTAATTCATAGATGTTATTTTTTCTCGTATTCACGCGCATCTATGAATAATTTATACCAATCAACTCTTGCCTTTAGTCACCTACAAATAATTCATAGATGTTCAAAAATTCCTTCTTGAACTAATATCTATGAATGCCATCTCAAAACACCAAGCCCGCTGACTACCCCCAGGCGGTCCTCCAGCAGATCGCGTTGCTCGCGCAGAACATCGTGATTGCACGCAAGCGCCGCAAGGAAACACAAGCCCAGTGGGCCCAGCGGCTGGGCGTGTCCCAGCCGACCATGGCGCGCATTGAGCGGGGCGACCCGTCGGTGTCGATGGCGTCGTATGTGATGTGCATGTGGCTCATCAACCAGGCCCATGGGTTAGCCGACCTGATTGCGCCGCAGAACGACCTCACATCGCTGGAGCTTGAGGTAGCCAAAGCCCGCCCCCGGCGCGCTGCACAGAAGACGGCGCAGAAAGACGCAAAGACGCCAGCAAGCAACGCAAAGCCTGCCGCCTTGCCGTCCGTCTCCAAAACCAACGAACCTGCCCACTTGGGGACCGTGCACGTTGCCGAAGAGATGAAGGGCTCCTTCGAGGAAGCAAGCCCTGTCAAACCAACCATTGGGGCCGCGCAGAAGGTCGCTGGACTGGGCCCCGAAGAACAGATCCGGCAAGCCATTCGAGTTACAGGACTCGGTGCGCCAAAGCGCCAGCCCAACAGCACCGCCGCAGGCCTGGCCGCACTGATCGCGGGCCAGAAGAAAGCGCGGCCATGAGCCAGCAGCACCACGCGCAGCAGGTCACGCCGCGCTCCTATGTGCCGCAAGACACGCTGTATGTCTGGACGTTGGTCAACCCCGCCCAGCCGGTGCTGACCGGGGCGGTGGCTTTGTCGCAGCTCGTGCCCAACTGCGCCACTTTCAGCTACGCCACAGACTGGTGGCAGTTTGCGCTGAGCGAAGACCTGCCCCTCATCGCAGGCCAGACGTTCAGCGCAGGCCACAAGGACAGCGCGCCCGGCGCCATCGATGATGCGCGGCCAGACCGGTGGGGCGAGCGCATCATCCGCCACATCGACCGCCCCGCGCGCCTTTCGATTCTGGAGATGCTGCTGTTCGCTGGCGACGACCGCTTTGGCGCGTTGGGCATCTCCACATCGGCCGACCACTACATCCCGCGCCGCATCGGGCCGTATCCGCAACTGCGCGATCTGGAGGCCATGGTGCGGGCGGTGGAAGAGGTGCAGTCTCAAGCCCCGGTCACACCAGAAATCCAGCGGCTGGTGCAGCCCGGCGTGACGCTGGGCGGCGCACGGCCCAAGGCGCTGCTGCAAACCGACAGCGGGCCCTGCGTCATCAAGTTCAGCGAGCTGGACGACACCGTGGATACGCCTCTCATCGAACACGCCACCATGACGCTGGCAGCCCTGGCAGGCATCCACGTTGCCAGCACGGGTGTGCTGCCCATCCCATCGCGGCTGGGCCGGGGGCCGCAGCGCCATGCGCTGACCATCCAGCGGTTTGATCGGGTGCCGATGGGTGCCCTGAGCCTGCGCGTGCACTGCATCTCTGCCAAGACGGCACTGGCTGCGGCGGGCCTGGCCGAAAGCTATGGCGCACTGGCCACCGTGCTGCTGCGCCAGGCGCACCCCGACCGGCAAAAGGCGCAGCGCGAAGAGCTGTTTCGGCGCATGGTGTTCAACATCCTCATGGACAACACCGACGACCACGAGCGCAACCACTGTCTGCGCCTGGGCTTTGACGGCTACTACGACCTGGCCCCCGCGTTCGACGTGGTGCCCACGCTGCAGAACATGGGCTACCAGGCCATGGTGGTGGGCCAGCACGGCGCGCAGTCCACGCTGGACAACGCGCTGACCGACCTGAGCGAATTCGGTCTCACCCGCGCCCGGGCCATCGGGTTGATTCAGGAGGTTGCTCACGCGATAGAGCAATGGCCGCTGCATTTTGCGCAGCACGGCGTCTGCGCGACCGACATGGAACAGCTCGCGGCGAGCATCGACCGCGATGCACTCAAGGACCAGCGCAAAGCATTCTGCTGAGCCTGCTGCCGTATAGCTCAGTCAGTGGCCATCTACGCCCAGCGTCCCCACTACGTACTCCACAAACCTCGCCAGCTTGGGCAGCTGCCTCCTGTCGGGCGCATAGACCAGCTGCACGGGCCGTGGCGCGGGCAGGCAGGGCTGCATCACGGGCACCAAGGCGCCGCTGGCCAGATCGTCAGCCAGTAGTACCTCGGGTTGCATGATCAGGCCCAGGCCGCGCAACGCCGCCTGGCGCAGGCCGTCGCCCTGGTTGCAAGTCAGGCGGGCGTTCTCGGGCCAGAAGAATTCGGTGTCGCCATCGCGCAGCGTCCATTCCACCCGACGCTGCCACACCGAGTGGCTCAGGCACTGGTGGCGCGCCAGGTCGGCCGCGCACTCGGGCGTGCCGTGGCGCTGCAGGTAGGAGGGTGCCGCAGCAATCACCATGCGGTAGGGGCGCAGCGGGCGCGCCACCAGGCCTTCATTCACCACCTGGCCAATGCGCACGGCCAGGTCAAAGCCTTCGCCCGCCAGGTCCACCACGCTGTCGGTGAGCTGCAGGTCCACACGCACCTGCTCGTGGCGTTTCAGAAAGTCGGCCACCAGCGGTGCGATCACATGATTGCCCAGCGTGAAGGGTGCGCTCACCCGCAGCAGGCCCTGCGGCACGGCGCGGCTGCGCTCCACGGCCGATTCGGCCCATCGAACCTGCTCCAGCACGCGTTTGCTGTCTTCGTAGAACGCGGCACCCACCTCGGTCAGGCTGTTCTGGCGCGTGCTGCGCTGGAACAGGCGCGCCCCCAGGTGGGCTTCGAGCTGCTGGATGTGCTTGCCCACCATCACCGCCGATATCTGCAGCTGCCGCGCGGCGGCGGCAAAGCTGCCCGCCTCGACCACGGCCACCATGACTTCCATGTTGCGCAGCTTGTCCATGGTTCCTGGATATTCCTAATCAATAGTTAGCACAAGCATAACTTGTACGTACTTTATGCATTGATTGATTAGCAAAAGAATCGGGTTGTCAGTTCCTCATCAACTCTTTTTGACACCCAAGGAAAACACCATGTCCAAGATTCTTCTCATCGGCGCCAGCGGCACCATCGGCCAGGCCGTGCTGGCCAACCTGGGCGCGCGCCATGACGTGATCACCGTGGGCCGCAGCAGCGGCACGCACCGTGCAGACTTTTCGCAGCCAGGCTCGGTCGCAAAGCTTTTCGAGGCGGTGGGCAAAGTCGATGCCATTGTGAGCACTGCAGGCAACCTGCACTTTGGCCCGCTGGCCGAGATGACAGCCGAGCAATTCAACCTGGGCCTGCAGGACAAATTGCTGGGCCAGGTGCAGCTGGCGCTGGTCGGCCAGAAGTATCTGAACGACGGCGGCTCCATCACGCTGACGGCGGGCATCCTGTCGATTGAGCCCATCCGCAACGGCGCCAGCGCCACGGCCGTGAACGCAGCCATCGAAGGTTTTGTGGCTGCCGCCGCCATCGAGCTGCCGCGCGGCCTGCGCATCAACGCCGTGAGCCCCACCATCCTCACCGAATCCGTGGGCGTGTACGGGCCGTTCTTCCCGGGGTTCGACACGGTGTCTGCCGAGCGCGCCGCGCGCGGCTACCAGCGCAGCGTGGAAGGGGCGCAGACGGGGCGGGTGTACCGGGTTCAGTGAGCCAGACCACCTGGATTTGAAAGAAAAATAGCTGCTGCCGCCCGTCGAACAGGCGGCAGCAGCTATCAATTGGGTAGCTGCAGTGATCGAAGGTGCAGATCAGTCGAGACTTGCGCCCGACTCCTTCACCACCTTGCCCCACTTCACCGACTCGGCCTGGATGAAGGCGGCGAACTGCGCGGGCGTTTCGCTCATGGCTTCCGCGCCCTGGTCATTGATCTTCTTCTTCACATCGGCCTGGTTCAGCACCTTGACCAACGCGGTGTTCAGCTTGGCCAGCACTGGCGCGGGCGTGCCTGCGGGGGCAAACATGCCGAACCACGACGTGGCTTCGTAGCCCGCCACACCCGCTTCGGCGATGGTGGGCACGTTGGGCAGCTCGGGTGAGCGCTTGGCGGTGGTCACGGCAATGGGCACCAGTTTGCCGCTGCGAACATGCTGGATGGCAGAGGGCATGTTGTCGAACATGATGCCGATCTGGTTGCCCAGCAGGTCGGTGACAGCGGGTGCGCTGCCCTTGTAGGGCACGTGCACCATGTCCACCTTGGCCAGGCTCTTGAACAGCTCGCCCGACAGATGGATGGAGCTGCCGCTGCCCGACGAACCGAAGTTGAGCTTGCCGGGGTTGGCCTTGGCGTAGGCAATCAACTCGGGCACCGTCTTGAACGGCTGGGCGGGGTTGGCCACCAGCAGGTTCGGCACATTGGCCACGCGGGTCAGCGGCGCGAAGTCCTTCACGGGGTCAAACGGCATCTTCTTGTACAAGCTGGCATTGATGGCGTGCGTGCCCACCGTGCCCATGAACAGCGTGTAGCCGTCCGCGGGGGCCTTGGCAGCCATGGAGCCGCCAATGTTGCCGCCCGCGCCTGCGCGGTTGTCGACGATGACGGACTGGCCGAGTTCGGTGGTCAGCGCCTGGCCGATGATGCGCGCCAGGATGTCGGTGGTGCCGCCTGCGGCAAAGGGCACGACGATGGTGACGGGCTTGCTGGGATAGGCCTGGGCCATTGCTGCGCTGCTGCCCAGCAGGCCAGCACCGGCGATGGCGGCGATGCCAGCACAGGCTGCAGCCGACACCGCAAAGCGGCGGGTGGTGTGGATGGAATCGGTCATGGTTTGTCTCCTTCAAGAAGGTGGATGAATGAATGGGTCGGTGCCACCAGTGCTGCGTTAGTCCGCGTCTGGCCGCGCCATGGCCTCAACCGGGTGCCGAAGCCTCCGGGCGAGAACGGGGGTGCGCCCCTTGCGGGGCGACAGGGAAGATCAGTTCAGGTTGCTAAACAGGCGCCACTCCCAGCGTGGTGCCGCCGCACACGTACAGCACCTGCCCGGTCACGAAACCGTTGTCGGGCGAGAGGAAGAACAGCGCTGCGCGCGCCACGTCGTCGGGCGTGCCCATGCGGCCCACGGCAATGCTGTTCAGGATGCGCTGCGTCTGCGGCGCACCCTCAGGGTTGCTCTGTCGGAAGAGTTCAGTCGCAATCGGGCCGGGGCCGATGGCGTTGACGGTGATGCCGTCGCGCCCCAGCTCCATGGCGAGCGTGCGTGTCATGCCGATCATTCCGGCCTTGGTGGCCGAGTAAACGATGCGCTCACCCTTGCCCAGCGCGGCGCGCGACGACATGTTGACGATGCGGCCCTGACCGCTGGCGCGCAGCGTGGGCAGAAAGGCTTGCACCAGCAGTATGGGTGCACGCAGGTGCAGGCCCACCACGTCGTCGAGCTGCGCCGTGGTGGCGGTGTCGATGGTGCCAGGGCGCGTGGCGCCCGCGTTGTTCACCAGCGCTGTCACGTTGTGCTTGGCCGCAATCTCGGCCGCGCGTTCGCGGGTCGATGTTTCGTCGGTCAGGTCGCCCTGGTACGAGGTGAGTTGCGGGTGGCTCCAGCTGGGCAGCACGTAGTCCAGGTTGACCACCGCGTGGCCCTGGGCCAGAACGGCCTCGGCAATCGCGCGGCCGATGCCGTTGCTGGCGCCGGTGACGACCGTGACGGGAGTGCTTTTATCCATCGCTGTCACACGCGCTCCAGGATGATGGCAATGCCCTGCCCCACGCCGATGCACATGGTGCACAGCGCGTACTGGCCCGCGTGCTCGTGCAGGCGGTTGACGGCAGTGGTGATCAGGCGCGCGCCGCTGGCGCCCAGCGGGTGTCCCAGCGCGATGGCGCCGCCCCAAGCGTTCACGCGGGCATCGTCGTCCTTGAGGCCCAGCGCGCGCAGCACGGCCAGGCCTTGCGCGGCAAAGGCCTCGTTCAGTTCGATCACGTCCATGTGGTCGATGGTCAGGCCCGTCTGCGCGAGCACCTTCAGCGTGGCAGGCGTGGGGCCAAAACCCATGATGCGCGGCGCCACACCGGCCACGGCCATGCCCACCACGCGGGCGCGGGGCTTGAGGCCATATTTGGCAGCGTTGGCTTCATCGGCCAGCAGCAGCGCGCAGGCGCCGTCGTTCACGCCGCTGGCGTTGCCCGCCGTCACCGTGCCATCGGGCCGCACCACACCCTTGAGCTTGGCCAGCGCTTCGATGCTGGTCTCACGCGGGTGCTCGTCCTGGCTCACGATGATCGCGTCGCCCTTTTTTTGCGGGATGTGCACCGGCACGATCTCGCGCGCCAGATGGCCAGCCTTGATGGCGGCCACTGCGTTGAGCTGGCTGCGCAGGGCCATCTGGTCCTGGGCTTCGCGCTCAATCTTGAAGTCGGTGGCCACGTTCTCGGCGGTTTCGGGCATGGAGTCCACACCGTACTTTTCCTTCATCAGCTTGTTGACAAAGCGCCAGCCAATCGTCGTGTCATACACCGCGTTGTTACGACTGAAGGCCGACTCTGCCTTGGGCATGACGAAGGGGGCGCGGCTCATGCTCTCCACACCGCCCGCGATCATCAGACCTGCCTCGCCCGCCTTGATCGCGCGCGCTGCGGTGCCCACGGCATCGAGCCCCGAACCGCACAGGCGGTTGATAGTGGCGCCGGCCACGTCGATGGGCAGGCCCGCCAGCAGGCTGCTCATGTGGGCCACGTTGCGGTTGTCTTCACCGGCCTGGTTGGCGCAGCCGTAGAGCACGTCGGTCACGGCCGCCCAGTCCACGCCGGGGTTGCGCTCCATCAGCGCCTTGATGGGGATCGCACCCAGGTCGTCGGTGCGCACGCTGGAGAGCGCGCCGCCGTAGCGGCCAAAGGGGGTGCGGATGGCGTCGCAGATGAAGGCTTGGCGTTGTGTGCTCATGGTTTTGTCTCCTCGTTGCTTGGGGGGTGGATTCGTTCAGGCGGCAGGGCGGATGGGCAGGCCCACCAGTTGCTCCAGCTCGGTCAGCGACAGCCCGGGCACGGTGTCGATGAGCTGCAGCCCGGTAGGCGTGCAGGCCAGTGTGCACAGATCGGTGTAGATGCGCTTCACGCACGCGACACCGGTGAGCGGGTAGCTGCACTGCGTCACGATCTTGCTCGCGCCCTGCTTGGTCAGCAGGTCCATCATCACCCAGGTCTGCTTGGCGCCAATGGCCAGGTCCATCGCGCCACCCACGGCGGGGATGGCGCCGGGCTCGCCCGTGCTCCAGTTGGCCAGGTCGCCCGTGGCGCTGACCTGGAAGGCGCCCAGCACGCAGATGTCGAGGTGTCCGCCGCGCATCATCGCGAAGCTGTCGGCGTGGTGGAAGTACGCACCGCCGGGCAGCAGCGTCACAGGCTGCTTGCCCGCGTTGATCAGGTCATAGTCCTCCAGCCCCGCAGCGGGCGCGGGGCCCATGCCCAGGATGCCGTTTTCGCTTTGCAGGATGACCTCGCGGCCTGCCGGGATGTGGTTGGCGACCAGGGTCGGCTGACCGATGCCCAGGTTAACGTAGGCGCCATCGTGGATGTCTTGCGCCACGCGTTTCGCCAGCTCGTCTTTACTATGCTTTTGATAGCTGCTCATGCTTATTCTTTCTGCGCTTGGGGCCGATATCACGCGGATTTCTTGAATCCGCCCGCCTGCGTGGCGGTGCGGTCGATCTTCACCACATGCGTCACATAAATGCCCGGGGTGACGATGGCTTCCGGGTCCAGCGCGCCCAGCTCCACCACCTCGTGCACGGTGGCAATCGTGGTCTTGGCGGCCGTGGCCATCACGGGGCCAAAGTTGCGCGCCGACATGCGGTAGGTAAGGTTGCCCCAGCGGTCGCCCTTCTCGGCCTTGACCAGGGCCACATCGCCGTGGATGGGGTATTCGAGCACGTAGTGTTTGCCATTGATCTCACGCGTTTCCTTGCCTGCAGCCAATTCGGTGCCATAGGCCGTGGGGCAGAAAAAGGCGCCGATGCCCGCACCCGCAGCGCGCAGACGCTCGGCCAGATTGCCCTGGGGCACCAATTCCAGTTCGAGCTTGCCACTGCGGTACAGCTCGTCGAACACGTAACTATCGACCTGGCGCGGAAAACTGCAGATGATCTTGCGCACCTGCCCGGCCTTGAGGAGCGCGGCCAGGCCTTGGTCGGCATTGCCCGCGTTGTTGTTGACCACCGTGAGGTCACGTGCCCCCTGGGCGATGAGGCCATCGATCAGCTCGCCCGGAATGCCGGCCGTGCCGAACCCACCTATCAACACCGTGGCACCATCCTTCACCCCCGAAAGGGCCTGGGCCACCGAGTCCGCCAGTTTGTTGATCATTGCAACGCTTTCTTGGTTTCTCTGTTGTCTCTTTGAAATATGTTCGCATATAGAACAAATGTTCGCTTAAAGAATTATAGTTGGCATACGTATGAATTCCCAAACCCCTGAAGCCAAAGACCCCAAACCGAGCGACAGCTATGTGCAGTCGTTCGCGCGCGGGCTGGAGGTGATCCGCTCGTTCAGCGCGGCCACACCGCAGCAAACCTTGAGCGAAGTCGCCGTGCAGACTGGTCTGACCCGCGCAGGCGCGCGCCGCATCCTGCTCACGCTGCAGACGCTGGGCTATGTGGAGACGGACGGCAAGCTGTTTCGCCTGAGCCCGCGCATTCTGGATTTGGGGTTTGCGTACCTGTCCTCGCTGCCCATCTGGAACCTGGCCGAGCCGGTGATGGAAGACCTGGTGGAAGAGGTGCGCGAGTCGTCATCGGCCGCCGTGCTCGACGGCTTGGACATCGTCTATGTGCTGCGCGTGCCCACGCACAAGATCATGCGCACCACGCTGGGCGTGGGCTCGCGCCTGCCCGCGTGCTGGACGTCCATGGGCCGCATGCTGCTGGCCGGGTTGACGGACGATGAACTGCAGGCACGGCTGCAAGGCCACCCCATGCAGCGTTTTACCGAACACACCACCACCGATGTGGATGCACTGCTGGCCCACATCCGCCAGGCGCGGCAGCAGGGCTGGTGCCTGGTGAACCAGGAACTGGAAGAGGGTTTGATATCGATTGCTGCGCCGCTGACCAACCGCACGGGGCAGACGGTGGCGGCGCTCAACATCAGCGGTCAGGCCAACCGCACCAGTGCGGCGATGATGCAGGAGAGCCTGCTGCCCGCACTGCTGAGTGCGGCCCGGACCATCTCGCGAATGATGGGGGCGCCGAGGGGATGATGAAGGGAGGAAGGCATACCGAGAAAAGCCGGTGATCACCCCCGCAACGAGCAGCCCGTGGCAAAGCACCGACTCCCGTCTTAGTTGGAGAGGGCAAGAACCGGAGTCGTAACCCCAGTCGCTCGCCATGACAGGTGAAATCAGTTCTTGCGGAACCCCAGCACCAGCACCACGCCGCCCAGCACCATCGCACCCAGGCTCATCCACTGGGGGATATTGACGGATTCTTTTTCCTTCACGGTGAGCTCCAGCGGGCCCAGCTTGGCTTGGGTGGTGTCCTTGGTAAAGCTGAAGCCGCCGGTCAAAAACCCGGCCAGCCCCACCACCAACAACAGCACACCAACGATTCGCATTGCATTCATGACACTTCTCCCGATGCCGGGTTTGGAGGACTGCGACAAAGTGGACCCGGCTCCCGACCTTTGCGCCAGCCCAATGTAGGTGCGCCAGCGCAGGGCCAGCGTAGGACGCCGCGCCGGCGCGATGTAGCAGGCGGGCGCGATCCGAACCGCCTTCCCCTGTGCGCTCCGGGCTCTTGCCCTGCGTGCTACCCTCACGCCCCATGTTCAGCCCCTCCCAAGCCGATGTGCGCCGCTTTCTGTGCGGTGTGCACGCCAAGACCCAGAGCGGCGCCCCCATGGAAGCCATCGAGACGCTGGCCAGCCTGTGGATCGCCGAGCACCCCGAGTACCACGCCGACCTGTCCGACGCCGATGCGGCCGTGGCCCGCAACTACGACGAAACACCGGGGCAGACCAATCCCTTCCTGCACCTCTCGATGCACCTGTCCATCAGCGAGCAGTGCAGCATCGACCAGCCGCGCGGCATCCGCCAGGCAGTGGAGCTGCTGACGGCACGGCTCGACTCCTTGCACGACGCGCACCACGCCGCCATGGACTGCCTGGGCGAGATGCTGTGGGAGAGCCAGCGCGCAGGCCGTCCGCCCGATGGCGACGCCTACATCGCCTGCGTGCAGCGGCGCGCCACACGGGACTGACCACCCACGCTACATCCGCTGGCCGGTCACAACAACTTGAACGCCAGCACCGCCACCATGGTAGGTGGCAAGGCACCCAGCAGCAGCCCCAAGGGGTGGATGGCGTTGTCAGCGAACTTCTCTTTCAGGATTGCCGCGCCTGCGGGGTTGGGTGCATTGGCAATCACAGTCAGCCCCCCACCCGTTACTGCACCCGCCACCAAGGCGACCTTGAACTCGTCGCTCAGGCCTTCGACCAACGAGCCCAGGTAGGTCAGCGCAGCGTTGTCCGTAAAGGCAGTGAGCGCCGCCGCCCCAAAGAACACGGCATTGGCGTCCATCTTCATGAGCACCGGCTGCAGCCACCACTGCTGCAAACCACCCAGCACCACCAGCCCGGCCAGGAAGAAAGCCACCAGCAACGCCTCGCGCAGGATCAGCGGGTTTTGGTGGCGCTGGTAGGCCGTGGTGAACCCCATGAAAAACAGGAACAGGCCCATGAAGACTGCTGGGTGGTGCGCAAACAGCACGACAAGCCCCAGGAATACCAGATGCACCAGCATCACGGACACAGGCACGGGCGCCTCGTCCGTCGTGATCTTGCGTCCCATGTGCCCCACCTGTTGGCGAAACAGCAGCGTGGCGATACCGGCGTTGACCACCACCGCGACGGCCGCCTTCCAGCCAAAGTTGGACACCATGAACCACAGGTCCCAGTTCCACTGCGCCGCCACCATGAGCACCGGTGGCGCGGCGAACGGCGTGAGGGTGCCGCCGATCGAGATGTTGACGAACAGCACGCCAATGGTCGAATACTTGAGCTTGTTCGACAAAGGCTGCGAAAACAGGATGTCACGCAGCATCAGTGCCGCCAGCGTCATCGCAGCAGGCTCGGTGATGAAGGAGCCCAGCAGCGGAACGGCCGACAACACCACAAAGTACATCGCCACACCGCGCTGAAAAGGCATGCACCTTGCCAACACCCGCACCGCGGAGCCAGCCATCTGAAGAATCGGCCGTGTAGCCGCAATCACCATGATCGCGAACACAAACAGCGGTTCGGTGAAATTGCGCGAGTCCAGGTAGGCCGTGGCCTCCTGCTTGCCGCTGATGGAGAACATGAACAGCATGAGCACCAGCGCCCAGAAGCCGAAGACCACCTCGACCTCGCCCAGCAAATGCCAGATGCCCGCATGCTTGGGCTGCGTATGCGCCAGGCGTTCGAAATACTTGGTGGAGAAGGTGTGGAGGATGGCCAGGCCGAACAGGACGGCACCGATCACCTGAATCAGGGTGGGAGAGGAGTTCATGGGTCGCAGAAAAACCGCGTGGCGGCCCGACCAGCGCATGAACCTGCCGGGCCACCATGGCGCCGACACCCAGCCCCATTTTACCGTTGCACAACGGCGGCTCCGTGTAGGCGCAGCGCGCTTGGAACGCCGCTCACGGCATACACACAACCATGCACCGCACTCGGGAGTCGCGCTTTCCAGACAATGCGGGCACCGTACCCGGAGGCACCATGCACAGTCACCCATCCGCACAACCCTTGACTTCACCGCCCCCTGCGCCGATCCCTGGTCCCGTGGCCTGGCTGGGCTATGGTGGCCTGCTGCCGTTTGTGGCACTGGCGGCTGTAGGCCTGTGGGCACCCAGCACGCCCTGGTGGAGCGCGGCGCTACTGGCCTATGGCGCGGTGATTCTGAGTTTTGTGGGAGCGCTGCACTGGGGCTTCGCCATGGCGCAGAGCGGCCTCAGCACCGCCGAGCGCACACGCTGCTTTGTGTGGAGTGTGGTGCCATCGCTGATGGCCTGGCCTGCGACGCTGTTACCCCCAGCGGGAGGGGCAGCGCTGCTGGTGACAGGCTTTGTGGCGCACCTGGTGCAAGACCATCGGCTGGCCGCACGCACATCGCTGCCAGCGTGGTACCTGCCGCTGCGCTGGCGCCTGACAACCACGGCCTGCGTGTGCCTGGCCGTGGGCGCCATGGCCGCCAGCCGCTGACGATTCGATGGCCCAGCAAAAAGCCCGCAGAAGCGGGCTTTTTATCAACGGTGGTCTGTCGCTTAACGGAAACGCGACTGGGGCACCGTGTGCAGATCACCGTCGAGGCCGCTGATGTAGTTGGACAGCGCCTTCAGCTCAGCGTTGGTGAACTGCTTGGCCACACCGCCCATGATGGCGTTGCCACGGCCCACATTGGCGTTCTTCTCGACCTTGTAGGACTTGAGGGCCACGAAGAGGTAGTCGGCATGCTGGCCGGCGATCTTGGGGTACGAGGGATCAATGGGCTTGGCGAAGTTGTCGCCGTGGCAGGACACGCAGGCGCCCTTCTTCAACAACTCGGCCACCTGCACACTGGGTTCGCGGCCGGGCTTGGCGGGCAGTTCGGCCCCCGTCTTGCCGTGCTGTTCGTAGTAGGCCGACACGTCTGCGATGTCCTTCTCGGACAACGACTCGGCGATGCCGCGCATGGTGGGGTGCTTGCGCTCGCCCTTCTGGTAGGCGACCAGCGCTGCCGCAATGTACTTGGCGCTTTGGCCCGAGATCATGGGCACCTTGTGGATCTCAGGAAAGCTGGCCTGGTAGCCAACAATGCCGTGGCAGCCAATGCACATGGCAATCTTTTGCTTGCCGGCTTCCACGTCGCCTTTGGCTTCCTGGGCATGGGACAAGGCGGTCACGGAAGCGACAGCCAGGGCAAATAGCGTGGTCAGCGTTTTGTTCATTTTGCGCGCACAATCTCGTGGAAGTTCAGCTCTGGGCTCTGATCAGCCGCCGATTATAGCCAGCGCCCTGTCAAGCCCATTCATCAACGATCCGGTGTTTTCCCCCATGAAATTCCAAGGCTCCCAGAACTACGTCGCCACCCAGGACCTGATGCTCGCCGTCAATGCCGCCATCACGCTGCAACGGCCGCTGCTGATCAAGGGCGAGCCCGGCACGGGCAAGACGATGCTGGCCGAGGAAGTGGCCCAAGCGCTGGACATGCCGCTGTTGCAGTGGCACATCAAGTCCACCACCAAGGCCCAGCAGGGCCTGTATGAATATGACGCGGTGAGTCGCTTGCGGGACAGCCAGCTCAACGACGGCGACAGCGCCGAGCGTGTGAAGAACATCCGCAACTACATCATCCAGGGCGTGCTGTGGCAGGCCTTCACGGCCGACCGGCCCGTGGCACTGCTGATCGACGAGATCGACAAGGCCGACATCGAATTCCCGAACGACCTGCTGCGCGAGATCGACCGCATGGAGTTCTACTGCTACGAAACACGCGAACTCATCAAGGCCAAGCACCGCCCGCTGGTGTTCATCACGTCGAACAACGAAAAGGAGCTGCCCGACGCCTTCCTGCGCCGCTGCTTCTTCCACTTCATCAAGTTCCCCGAGGCCGACACCATGCGGCAGATCATCAACGTGCACTTCCCCACGCTCAAGAGCGAGCTGCTCAGCGTGGCGATGAAGACGTTCTATGACGTGCGCAACCTGCCGGGCCTCAAGAAGAAGCCATCGACCAGCGAACTGATCGACTGGCTCAAGCTGCTGGCGGCTGAAGACATTCCGCTCACCGCCTTGCAAAGCGCCGACAACAAGGTGGCGGTCCCCCCGCTGGTGGGGGCGCTGCTCAAGAATGAACAGGACGTGAGCCTGTTCGAAAAGCTGGTGTTCATGAATCAGCGCAACCGCTGACTCCCCGGCAATGTCCCAACACCCTACCCCTTCGCTGGCAGACGGCATTGCCGACGCCATTGGTTTTGTTGGCGGCGCACTCGCCGGTTTCTGGCTGGGTCAGTGGCTGGGCATGGACATCTTTGCGCCAGGCTACGGCACCCCGGCCCTGGTGGGCATTGCCCTGGTGGGACTGGGCGGCGGCCTGGGCCTGCACGCTGCGCGGCGCTGGCAGACCAGTCGGCGCAACAAGCCCTCCAAGGATTGACGAAGAGAAAAGACCCATGGCTTTTGTAGAACCAGTCACCCTGCGCGACCGAGGCATCCGCCTGGAGCCCCTGGCGCTCTCCCACGAACACGGCTTGGCCGCCGCTGCGGCCGATGGCGAGCTGTGGAAGCTGCGCATCACCTCGGTACCCGAGCCCCAAGACACCCGCGCGTACATCGAAGCCGCCTTGAAGATGCGCGAAGACGGGAACCGCTTTGCCTTTGCGGTGGTGGATGACGCGACGGGCAAGGTGCTCGGCTCCACCAGCTACCACGACATCGTGCCCGCTGTGAAACGCGTGGAGATCGGCTGGACCTGGTACTGCCAAAGTGTGCAGCGCACCCACGTCAACACCACCGCCAAGCTCTTGATGATGGGTCACGCCTTCGACACGCTGGGCTGCCATGTGGTGGGCTGGCGCACCGACAACTACAACTTTGCGTCGCAGCGCGCCATCAAGCGCCTGGGCGCCAAGAAGGACGGTGTGCTGCGCGGCCACGCGCTGCGCCGCGACGGCACCATTCGCGACACGGTGATGTACAGCATGCGCTCAGGCGAGTGGCCTGAGGCCAAGGCGCAGTTGCTATATCTTTTAGAGCGTCGAACGCTTACCAAATAAGCGCTGGAGGCCAAATTCATGCTGATCGACTTCTTCTACACCCTGCGCTCGGCCAAGTTGCCCGTGTCGGTCAAGGAATACCTCACCCTGCTCGAAGCCCTGCAGGCCGGTGTGGTGGGCCCCAAGTCGGATGACGCATGGAGCCTGGACGACTTCTACAACCTCTCGCGCCTCACGCTGGTCAAGGACGAGAAGCACTACGACAAGTTTGACCGGGCCTTCGGCGCCTACTTCAAGGGCGTGGAGATGGTGGCCGACTTCACCAAGGAGATCCCGGCCGACTGGCTGCGCAAGATCCTGGAAAACGAGCTCACGCCCGAGCAAAAGGCCGCCATCGAGAAGATGGGCTGGGACGAGCTGATGGAGACGCTGAAGAAGCGCCTCGAAGAACAAAAGGAACGCCACGAAGGCGGCAGCAAGTGGATCGGCACGGGCGGCACCAGCCCGTTCGGCCACGGCGGCTACAACCCGCAGGGCGTGCGCATTGGTGGCGCGGGCAAGAACAAGAGCGCGGTGAAGGTGTGGGAGCAGCGCGCTTACAAGGATTACGACGACCAGCAGGAGCTGGGCACGCGCAACATCAAGGTGGCACTGCGCCGCCTGCGCAAGTTTGCGCGCGAAGGGCACGAGCTGGAGCTGGACCTGCCCGACACCATCCGCAGCACGGCCGCCAACGCAGGTTACCTGGACATCAAGATGGTGCCCGAGCGTCACAACAACGTGAAGGTGCTGCTGCTGATGGACGTGGGCGGCACCATGGACGAGCACATCCAGCGGGTGGAAGAGCTGTTCAGCGCGGTCAAGAGCGAGTTCAAGCACCTGGAGTTCTATTACTTCCACAACTGCGTGTACGACTTCATGTGGAAGAACAACCGCCGCCGCTTTGCCGAGAAGTTTCCGACCCTGGACATCATCCGCAAGTACAACAAGGACTACAAGCTGATCTTTGTGGGCGACGCGACCATGAGCCCCTACGAAATCCTGCAGCCTGGCGGCAGTGTGGAATACAACAACGAGGAAGCGGGCGCCGAGTGGATTCAGCGCCTCACGCACGCCTTCCCCAAGTTTGCGTGGATCAACCCCGAGCCCCAGGGCGTATGGCAGTACCGCCAGAGCATCAGCATCGTTCAGCAACTGGTGAGCAACCGCATGTACCCGCTGTCGCTCAAGGGGCTGGAAGAGACCATGCGGCTGCTGTCGAAGTAGGCGAGATGGGGCCCCAGCGCTTTGGAGCCCATCGCGCGGAACTGTCTGACACGACCGGGCTGATTTTCGGTGCATAGTGGCGGTGGGCCGGTTTTGCAGCCAGCCCCAATCACCCAAACCACCTTCTCCTGCCGTGCCTTTTCGCGTCCTGCGCCCCACTGCCCTTTTCTCAACGCCGGCCCCATGGTCGGCGTTGCTGCTTTTCAGCGCGCTGTGCCTGCAGGGCTGCAGCCTGCTGCCGCGCGATGAGGATAGCGAGAGCACAGGCTCGGCGCCCACCCCGGCCATTGCCGAATCGGGCACGCCCTCTTTCGCCGTTCAGGTCAACGCCCCCGCCAACGTGCGCGAGACGCTGGAGCGCCACCTGGAGCTGCAGCGCTTTCGCCACCTGCCCGATCTCCACGCCAACGAGCTGCAGCGCCTGCTGGGCGCAGCCGATGCCAACGCCCGCGAACTGTTGGGCACGATGGGCTACTTTGCACCCACCATCACGGTGGAGCTGACCGAAACGCCCGACAGCAAGGCCGCCCCGCGCACGGTGGTGGTCACGGTGCAGCCCGGCCCGCAGACCCGCATTGCCAGCGCGGACATCGACTTCACGGGCGACACGGGCGGCACGGACAGCTCCAGCGCGGAGCGACCAACAGAAGAAACCGGTACCAGCGCCAGCATCCGCCAGCAGCAGCGCGTGCAGCGCAACTGGTCCCTGCAGCCGGGCCGGCCGTTCACCCAGTCTGCCTGGGACTCGGCCAAAAACGACGGCCTGCGCCAGCTGCAGGCGCGCCGGCACCCCACCGCCCGCATCGCCAGCAGCCGGGCCGAGATCGATGCCGACCAACACGCGGCAAAGCTCAGCGTGACCTACGAGCCCGGCCCGCCCTACCGCTTCGGGCCGCTACGGGTAGAGGGCAGCCAGCGCTACGACCCCGACGGCGCCCGGCGCCTGGCACGCCTGCCCACAGGCGCGGTGTATAACGAGGCCGAACTGCTCGACGCCCAGCTGCGGCTGGCCAGCAGCGGTTACTACGATTCGGTATTTCTCACGCTCGACACCGAGGGCGCTGACCCACAGGCCGCGCCCGTAGTGGCCCAGGTGCGTGAGGCACCGATGCAAAAGCTGGTGTTCGGCCCCGGCTTCTCGACGGACAGCGGCGCGCGCCTGTCGCTGGAGCACATCCACAACCAGTTGCCCGTCATCGGTTGGCGCGCGGTGAGCAAGCTCTCGCTGGACCGCGAGACCAAACACGCCAGCAGCGAATGGACCGACCTGCCCAACAACAACGGCTGGCGCTGGTTTGCAGGCGCCCAGCTGCAGCGCGAGGCGACGGGCGACTACGACGTCAACAGCGGACGCGTGCGCTATGGCCGCAGCAAAAGCACCAAGAACATCGACCGCAACTACTTCCTGCAGTACGACTACGCCAACAGCCAGGGGCTTGCCGCCAACGTGCAGTCGCCGTCCGACACCAGCACGGCCCTGAGCGTGAACTACGGCTGGACGGGCCGCTACTTCAACAGCGCCACCGCCCCCACGCGCGGCCATGGGATCGCCGTGGAGCTGGGGCTGGGCACCACGCTGCGGCCTGAGCGCGACCCGTTTGTGCGCACCCTGGTGCGCTGGCAGTCGTTCATCCCCGCAGGCCGCGTGCAGGACGCCGCTGGCGTGGGCCGCAGTGCCCGCGTGGCCTTGCGCGCAGAGGGCGGGACCGTGCTGGCGCGCGATGGCGCGCAGATCCCTGTCACCCAACTCTTCCTGACCGGGGGCGACACCACGGTGCGTGGCTACGGCTACCGCAGCATCGGCGCCCGCGCCGACAACGGCCAGCTCTACGGCGGCCGCTACCTGGCCGTGGGCAGCGTCGAATGGCAGCGCCCCATCGTCTACCAGGGCGCCATGACCGACTGGGAGAGCACGCTGTTCGTGGATGCTGGCGCTGTGGCCGACCGCCTGGGCGACCTGGACCCGCGCGTGGGCATTGGCGCTGGCGTGCGCTGGCGCAGCCCTGTGGGGCCGCTGCAGGCCGACCTGGCCTATGGCGTGAAAACCAAGGAGGTGCGGCTGCACCTGCGGCTGGGGTTCAGCTTCTGATGAGCGCTGCACCCATGCCCCCCCACTCCCCGACACCCCGCGCACGCTCCTCCGATTTCAGCGCAGGCGCATCGCACCACCAGGGCGGCCAGCACCCTTCGCCACGCCGTGGCCGCCGTGTGCTGCGTGCACTGGGCTGGCTGTTGGTCGCAATGATTGCGCTGCTGATCGCCGCCGCAGCCGCCGTGTGGTGGTGGGCAGGCAGCAGCACGTCGCTGGCCCTGGCGCTGGCGCGCGCGGCGCAGTACCTGCCCGCCAACCAGCAGCTGGAGAGCCGCGAGGTCACCGGATCACTGCGCAGCGGGGGGCGTATTGGCTGGCTGCGCTGGCGCAGCCCCAGCCTGTCGGTGGAGGTGACCGACATCCGCCTGGGCTGGCAGCTGGCCCCGTTGCTGCAACGCCGCCTGGAGCTGGGCGAGGTGCATGCCGCACGCGTGCAGATCACGCCACTGGGCAGCCAGCCCAGTGCAGAGCCACCCACGCCCCTGACACAGCTGGTGCTGCCCTTGCAGATCGGCGTGCCGTTCCGCGCAGACCAGCTGCAATGGGCGGGCGCCCCGGCCGTAGAAGCCCAAGGCCTGGCCGGCGACTACCGCTTTGACGGGCGCGAGCACCGCCTGAACATCGCCAGCGTGGCGCTGGCCCAGGGTCAATACACCGCGCGGCTGACGCTGCAGGCCCAGGCCCCCATGGCGCTGAACGCCACTGTGGACGGCACGGTGAGCGCCGCCGTGCCCGGCGGCACCACCGCCCTGCAGGTGGGTGCACACGCTACCCTGCAAGGCACGCTGGCCACAGCGGCAGCGCAGCTGCAACTGCAGGCGCGCATCAGCCCCACCGCCGCCCAGGCCGGGCCCACGGAGCCACCCCCTGCCCCAGCCAAACCACCCACCGCCAAACCAGCAGCACCGCCACCACCCGCCGCAGATCCCATGCAGGCCGACCTGCAGGCCACGCTGGCACCCTGGTCCCCACAGCCCTTGCAATCGGCCCAGGCCACGCTGCGTGCCGTCAACCTGGCAGCTCTGTGGCCCCAGGCCCCGACCACCCGGCTGCATGGCACCGTGCAGGCCGGGCCCACCGGGAGCGGAGCAACGGCCGGCACTGGTTGGTCCCTGCAGGCACAACTGCGCAACGAACTGGCAGGCCCGTGGGACCAGGCCCGCCTGCCCATCACCACCCTGCAGGCCGATGCCAACTACGACGGCACCCGCTGGACGGTGCCCGGGGCCACTGTGAATACAGGCACCGGCGCAGTCACCCTGCAGGGCAACTACACCCCCGCCACCGGCGCGCTGGAGGGCCAGGCTGAACTGCGCAACCTGCGCCCAGACGCCCTGCACACCGCCTGGGCAGCCGCCCCGCTGGCGGGCCGCGTGGGCGCGCAGATGCAGGGCGACGTGGTGCGCTTTACGGCAGATATCCGCGCCACCGGCACCGCCGCCTCCGGCAAAACCCCCACCAACCGCCCCGCCTTGCTGCGCATCAACACGCTGACCACCCAAGGTAGCTGGCAACCCCCGTCACCCACCCAGCCCGGCGGCACCTTGCAGCTGGAACGCCTGCTGCTGGACGCCCTGCAGGCCCGCATTGAAGCCACCAACCTGCGTGTGGCCCCCGGCGATCTGTCGGGCCAGGGCCAGATTGCGCTGACCGTGCCCGGCGCCACAGCGCGCGCCCAGGGCAGCATGGCGCCCCAGGAGGGCGCGGGCGACCTGCAGGTCCAATGGACCGACGTGGACCAAACCCAACGCTGGCTGGCCAGCCTGCCGCTGGTGGGCACCCGTTTGCAAGAAGCCTTGCAGGGCGCCACCGCCAAAGGCGCCGCGCAACTGAACGCGCGATGGAAAGGTGGCTGGCAGACAGCGGCCCGGCAACTGCAAGCCGCCACCGCAACCACCAGCGACAGCACATCCCCCAACGCCAGCCGTGCGGGCGGCACGCCGCCATCGGACAAAGCCACCTTCGAGCTGCAAGCCAAGCTCTCCACCCCGCTGCTGGACCTGTCACTGCCTCCCGGTAAAGATGAGGGCGGCGGTTCCACAGCCGTGCAACTGCGCGCTGTGCAGGCCGGCCTCTCGGGCACCCTGGCGCAGGCCACGCTGACGCTGGATGGCGAAGCCCGGCTGAATGCATCCCAGCCCCAGCAGATGCAGCGGCTGGCCCTGCAAACCCGCGCCACGGGCGGGCTGACCACACCCACGCAAGGGGCGCAGGTGCAGATCAGCGAACTGCGGCTGGTGGCACAAGACACCGCACGCCCCGGCCCCTGGACGCTGCAACTGGCCGAGCCCGTATCTATCACCGCACGCGCCACCACCGGTACACGCTCGCCAACAGCGGGCTACACCGTGTTGGCCACTGCAGGCCAGGCCCGCCTGACCGGCCCCCTGCCCGGCACCGCCGTGCTGCGCTGGCAGCCCCTGCGCGTGGCCACCGGAGCGAACCCTGTGCAACTTCAAACCCAAGGCACCGTGCAGGGCCTGCCCATGGCCTGGGTCGATGCGCTGGGTCTGGGCAACACCCCGGCCGCCGCAGGCCGTCCTGCCCAGCCGCTGCTGGCCCGCGTGGGGCTGGCCACCAGCATCGTGCTGGACGGGCAATGGAACGTGGACAACACCCAAGGCCCCCTGCGTGCCAGCGCCAGCCTGCGCCGCGCCAGTGGCGACCTGCGCATCCTGGCGGGCGACGCCACCGCCATCACCGCCGTGCAAAGCAGTGGCCAGGGCACGGGCGCAGGCGCCACGGCGGTGATCGCCACCGAGGCCTCGGCAAGCCCCTCGGCATCAGCTGCTGCATCCGGTGCAGGGGCAGGCACCGCCGCCGGTGTGCGCCAGGCCGAAGTTACCGTCGAGATCGAAGGGGAAGCCCTGCGGGCCCAACTCGCCTGGGCGAGCGATCGGGCGGGCGAGGTGCAGGCCAACGTCAGCACCCGTCTCACACCCGGAGCGCCCGGCGCCTCCGCCGCTGCGGGCGCCAGCCCCTCCTCGCCCGTCAACTCTTCGCCAGCCACCTCTTCGCCCTTCACCTGGGCGCCCGATGCACCCCTGGCCGGCACCCTGCGCGCGCGCCTGCCCGACGTGGGCGTGTGGTCGGCCCTGGCCCCGCCCGGCTGGCGCGTGCGCGGCACGCTGGACGCCAGCGCCACCTTGTCAGGTACCCGCAATGCGCCGCGCTGGGCCGGCACGCTGGGCGCCGACGACATGGCCGTGCGCTCGGTGGTCGATGGTGTAGACCTGCAGGGCGGCCGCCTGCGCGCCACGCTGCAAGGCAACCAGCTCAGCATCACCGAGTTCCGTCTGCTGGGCGGGCGCGGCAGCGGTGCGCGCATTGCGGGCTTCAGCGGCAACCGCACTTCCGCACCGCAAGACGGCGGCATGCTCACCGCCACTGGCCGCGTGAGCTGGGGCGACAGCGCCACCGCAACAGCAACCGCAGCCACGGGCCTGTCAGGCATCACCATGTCACTGCAGGCCGAGGCCAAAGCGCTACAGGTGCTGGTGCGGGCCGACCGGCAGATCAGCGTGTCGGGCCAGCTGCAAGCACAGCTTCAGCAAGGCCAGATCAGCCTGCGCGGCAAGCTCACCACCGACCGCGCCACCATCATCCTGCCCGACGAAACCGCGCCCACGCTGGGCTCCGACGTGGTGGTGCGCTCTGCTGCCAAAGACCGCGAAGACCAGGCCAAGGCCCAGGCCGCCGCCAAGGCCAACCAAGTGGCGGCGCAGGCCGAAACCGCCAAGCCCCCCGACATCGCGATCACCCTGAACCTGGGGCGCGACTTTGCCCTGAGCGGTCAGGGCATCACCACACGGCTCACGGGCGAGGTGGACATCCGCAGCAGCGCCGTGCCCGGCGCCCCACCGCGCGTGACCGGCGAGGTGCGCACCGACGAAGGCCGCTACCGCGCCTGGGGCCAGATGCTGGACGTGGAGACGGGGCTCATCCGCTTCAACGGCCCCTACAACAACCCCTCGCTCGATATCCTGGCACTGCGCCCCAACATTAGCGTGCGCGCAGGGGTGCAGGTCACCGGCAGCGCCCAGGCGCCGCGCGTCAAGCTCTATTCAGACCCCGAGCTGCCCGATGCCGAAAAACTCTCGTGGGTGGTCCTGGGCCGCAACGCCTCCGCCGGCGGCGCCGAAGCCGCCGTGATGCAGCAGGCCGCCCTGGCCCTGCTGGGCCGCCGTGGCGGCGGCAACACCAGCGCCAACATCGCCAGCCGCATCGGCCTGGACGAAATCGGCTTTCGCAGCGCCACCACAGGCGAAGACGCCAGCGCCGCCGCCCTCACCTTCGGCAAACGCCTGTCCAAGGATTTGTATGTGACCTACGAACGCAGTCTGTCGGGCACGCTGGGCACGCTTTACATCTTTTACGACCTTACCCGCAGCCTCACGCTGCGCGGGCAGACGGGCGAGAAAAGCGCAGTGGACATCATCTACACGGTGAAGTACGACTGAGGCTGCGCACGCCAGAAAGCGTGCGCGTGACCACTACAATGCTCGGCTGTCTTGCCTCCTCGTAGTTCAATGGATAGAACGAGTGCCTCCTAAGCGCTAGATACAGGTTCGATTCCTGTCGAGGGGACCAAATTCATGGTGAAATGGACTCTATCGCTTGATAGATAAGCGCTGCAAGCTATCAGAATAGAAGCATTTCCGCGACAGGCTCCTCGCAGTGTGTGCGGTGGAGTCTTTAGCCACACGAAGGCCCGCCGCCCTCAGCTTCTTGAACCGTCTCCGCGCACGCCGCTGTCGGAAGTAGCCTTGGTTGCCTCACCAGCTTCTTCGGCATTGACCGCCGTACCCGCTGCCGCGCCGCCCAGCGCGCCCGCAATGCCGCCCAAGGTGCCTCCGACGACCACGCCGACCGGACCAGCGACTGCAACGCCCACGGCCGCACCGGCAGCCGCGCCCGCCATCATGCCGCCGCCCACCAGCACGGAATGGGCCTCGCGCTCTGCGTCTTCCGGCTCCAGGGCGGTCTGGGCGCCAGGTCGCGGATCTTGCGATGGGATCCCGTAGCCGGGGCGGGCTTGGTCGGCCAGGTCTTCATCCACCGGTGGGGTGGCCGGATGAGGGAGTGTGGATGGATGCATGTGCGTCTCCTGGGAAGTGGGTGACAAAACAAAACGGTTTCATCTCCCTCTCTTTTAGGGTCCACTCAGCGCCGTGTGCGCCATCCTGCAGACCGTGAGGCTGTCGGACAATGCCCGGTGCCCACGCAGACGCAGACGCACAGCTTCTCAAGTCAATACGCCACTTGCCCATCTAAGATCAAACCATGTCGGCATCCCCTTCCCCCTCCATCCTTCCCTTTGCCCCACAGCCCTCCGCCAGCGCACTGGCGCAGGCGCTGGGGATTCCCGTTTTTTCCCCGCACTGGCACATGCCGCAGTACCCCGACGGGGCCGTGGGGCCGTGGCAGATGAAGCGCACTGGGGTGGGGCTGGACCGTGGTTACCACAGCGGCCCGTGTGTCACCTCGGGATCGACGGTACTGATGCGCCAGAGCGCTGCAGGCGGGTGGGAAACCTGGATGTCACTGTCGCCGATGGAAGTGGAAAGCCAGGAACTGGCCTGCCGCCATGCGCGGGGCCACACGGTGGTGATGGGCCTGGGCATGGGCTGGGTGGCGGCCAACATCGCGCTGCAGCCCACTGTGGAGCGCGTGACCGTGGTGGAGCGGGATGGGGATGTGCTGGAGCTGTTTGGCCGTTGCCGCGTGCTGGAGGGGCTGCCGGAGTCCGCAGCGCGCAAGGTAGAGCTGGTGCAGGCCGACGCGCTGCAGTGGCACCCCCAGGGCACGCCCGTTGACTTCCTGTATGCAGACATCTGGCTGTACCTGGCGGAGCCACAAACCCTGGCGGAGGTGCAGCGCATGCAGGCCAACGTGCACGCTGACCAGGTGTACTTCTGGGGGCAAGAACTGGTGCTGGGTGCCATGGCCAGCGCACAGGCGGCGCCTGGTACGACCGCATGGACCGACGCGGTGGACCATGCCGTGCGCGAGACAGGTTTGCCGCTGCTGGCGCAGGCAGACGAAGGGTATGCCAACCTCATTGCGCGGGTGTTGCAGCTGCGCCAAGGCGGCCGACCTACCGCCGGTTGACCGGCTGGCAGCCCAGCCAAGGGCCTCGGGCTTTTGCGTTATTTGGTGAGCCACTTGCGCTGCGCGCGCGGCTGTACGGTGATGTCGACGCTCTGGTGCACGGCTGGCTGGCCGCTAGCGGCGTCGGTTTCCACCACGTCTTCCAACGCGATGTCCTTGACCTCTGAATGGGTCGTTTCTTCCAGGTCGGCCAGGATGGCGCTGACCTTGCGTTCAGCCTCAGCGACCTTGGATTGTGGCAACGGCGAAGTGCGCATCATGGGCGGCTCCTGTGAGATAGACCCATTCTGGCCACGGAGCACGCTCTGTGCGTGTCATCCTTTGCCGACGGCCGGGTGTCAGCGTGACGGCCATCCCGGAGGTCTGGACATGCCCAGGCGGTGCGCGATTTCAGGCCGCCTGAGGCGCTGCGCGGTCGGCGCCAGAGGGCCGACCAGCAGTCATCGCACTGCCCATGGACGCCGCCACGATGCAGCCAATGGCCAACCACTGGATGGCGCTCAGGTGCTCGCCCAGCAGCATCAAGGCCAGCACGGCAGCCACCGCGGGCTCCATGCTGATCATGATGCCGAAGGCCTCCTTGGGCAGGCGCTTCAAGGCCATCATTTCGAGCGAGATCGGAATGGCGCTGGACACCGCCGCCACCGCCAAGCCGATGAGCAGCACGGTGGGTGACAACAGCGCAGCGCCCGCATGTACCACGCCCACCGGCACCACCACCAGCGCCGCCACCAAGAGGCCCAGCGACACCGTGTGCCCGGCGTGCAGGTGCCCGGCGCGCTTGCCGAACACGATGTACAGCGCCCAGAACACCGCCGCGCCCAAGGCATACAAAACTCCCACCGGGTCCAGCGTGCTGCCGTTCAAACCCAGCGGCAGCAGCATGCCCAACCCGGCCATGGCCAGCGCCACCCACACAAAATCCACGGCGCGCCGCGAAGACCAGATCGCCACCGCCAGCGGCCCTGAGAACTCGATGGCCACCGCCAGCCCAAACGGCAGGGTGCGCAGCGACATGTAGAACATAAGGTTCATGCCCCCCAGCGCTGCGCCGTACAACATGACGGCACGCGCATCGGCACGCGACAGATGCCAGCGCCACGGCCGCCACAGCAACAGCACCAGCAACGCCGAAAAGCCCACGCGCACGGCGGTGGTGCCCTGCGCCCCCACCACCGGAAACAGCCAGTGCTTGGCCCATGAGGTACCAATGCCCAACGCGGTGACGGAGCCCAGGACGGCGAGAAATGGGAAAAAACGGTGCAGAAGGGAAGCGCTCATGGGTTGAAAATATAGTGTGACCCCTGCGTGCTTTTTGCTCGATTTTCAGGGTCCGCGCGCAACTTTCGCTCACCACCACGAGGCGCCCCATGCCCGCCACCCCAGCACTCGACCGCTTTGATATCGCCATCCTGGACATCCTGCAGACAGACAACACCACACCCCAGCGCGTGATTGCGCAGGCGGTCAACCTGTCGGCACCCGCTGTGCAGCGACGCATCCAGCGGCTGAAAGACAGCGGCGTGATCCGCGCCAACGTGGCCGTGCTGGACCCTGTGAAAGTGGGCAAACCGCTGACCATCGTGCTGGAGGTGCACCTCGAAAACGAGCGCCCCGACCGCACCGCCCCGCTGCGCGCGCGCATTGCCGGCGAAGACGCGGTGCAGCAGTGCTACAGCGTGACGGGCGAGGCGGACTATCTGCTGGTGGTGAACGTGGCGTCGATGGCCGACTACGAGGCGCTGACGCAGCGGCTGTTTGAGGGGGATGACAACATCAAGCGGTTCAGAACGTCGGTCGCACTGGCCAGCCTGAAGACCGGGCTGCGTGTGCCGCTGGACCACGCGCTTCCAACTGCCTGACTACAGCCCCAACGCCCTGCGCATCTGCGCGCCCGTGAGGCGCTGGCGCGGGCCGCCCAGCAGTTCGCACATGCGCGCATTCAGCGGCGCCTCCATGCCCTGCTGAGCCGCCAGCCTCACCACAGCCCCGCTGAGTGCATCAATCTCGGTCACACGCCCGGCTTCCAGGTCGTCCCACATCGACGAGCGCGCCTTGGCGTCGATCTGCAGCATGCGTTTTGCCAGCCGGGTGAAGAGCCAGTTGGGCAGGCGCAGCACATGGGGCAGCAGCGTGGGCGACACGGCGGTGACCTGGGCGGGTGCGATGCCTGCGCGCGCCATCACACGCAGCGCCTCAGTTTGCAGGGCAGCAAAGACGCGGCGGCAGTCGCGGTCGAGCAGCTCTTGCCGCAGAGGCAGGTCGGACAGCGCATTGACCGGGTTGTTGAGGTTGAGCAGCAGCTTGCCCCACTGCACCGCACGGATGTCGGCGGGCAACACGGTGGCCAGGCCTGCAGCGTTGAAGACCGGCGCGATGCGTTCGGTGACGGCATCACGCTGCAGTTGCAAATGGCCCGCGGTGGCACGGTGCACCTGGGCGCCGCGCAGCACCACGTTGTAAGGCACCATGCCCGCCAGAACACTCAGGCCCAGCGCCCGGGCTGTGACACGGGCCACGTTGTCCACGCCGTTTTGCAGCGAGATGACGGGCGTTCCCGGCGCACAGGCGTCGGCCAGTTCGCGCGCAGCGGATTCGGTGGCGCCGCTTTTGACGCACAGCAGGATGATGCTGTCCGGGCCCGGCGCCGCGTCGGCCAGTGTGTGTGCCAGTTGCAGCGCAGACACGGGCACGGTGCGTTCAAAGCCATCCAGGTCCGTGACTTTGAGGCCGTGCAACGCGATGGGCTCCAGCGCATGCGGACGGCCCACCAGGCAGACCGGCTGGCCGTGCGCGGCCAGGCGCCCACCCACATAACAACCAATGGCGCCTGCGCCGAGAACGATGAAGTGCATGCGGATGCTTTCTGGATCAACGGAAGACGGTGCCCCGCGATGGATGCGGCGCCTGCGCATTGTGCGGCGACACGCCCACAGGGCCTGGCGCAGAGGCGACGGTATCTGCAGGCACCTGCAGCCTTCATATTTTGAGCTTTATTGGCCCCTGGCGCTTATTCATCAAGCGCCAATAGCTATCAAAATAGAAGCATCATCAACAAACAGCACCTGCGCCCAACGGGCCTTCCACCAGCAGACCTCAGCCAAACCGCACCGTCACCAGCAGCCCCCCCAGACGCGGCGAAGCGCTGAGTTGCACGGTGGCGCCATGGCCCTGCGCAATGGCCTGCACGATGGCCAGGCCCAGGCCACTGCCCGGGGCGCCTTCCGAGGTTTCGCGCACAAAACGCTGCATCACGCGCTCACGGTACTCGGGAGCGATGCCGGAGCCGCTGTCTTCCACCGTGAGCACGGCAGCATCACCCTCGCGGCGCACCTGCAGGTCCACCCGGCCGCCGGGCGGGGTGTACTTGATGGCGTTGTCCAGCAGGTTGCGCGCCAGCATGCGCAGGGCTTCGGCATTACCACGCACGGTCACGGGCACGGTGGCGGCGTCGGAGTTGAGCAGGCCTACATCCATGCTGCGCGCCTGCGCGGCGGGGGCCACGTCGGCCAGGGCCAGCTGCGCCGCGGCGCGCAGGTCCACGGGTTCGGTGGTGGCGGTGCTGGCCTCTTGCCGGGCCAGGGTGAGCAATTGCTCCACCAGGCGCGTGGCGCGGTCGATGCCGGCCGACAGGCGTTCGATGGCGACGGCACGCGCGGCATCATCGCCCGCGCGCTGCAGGCCCTGCAGCTGCAGGCGCAGTGCGGCCAGGGGCGATCGCAGTTCGTGCGCGGCGTCGGCCACAAAATGCTCCTGCGCGTCAAAGGCGCGCTGCACGCGCTCGAACAGCAGGTTGAGCTCACTGACCAGCGGCTGCACTTCGTCGGGCAGCTGCGCGTCGCTTACGGGCGAGAGGTCATCCGCTTGGCGCTGCGCCAGCTGGCGGCGCACGCGCTCCACCGGGGCCAGCGACCGGCTCACACCCCACCACACGGCCAGCACCAGCAGCGGCGCCATGATGGCCAGCGGCGCCAGCGTGCGCAGCGCCAGGCTGCGGGCCATGTCGCGCCGCGCGGCCATGTTCTGCGCCACCTGGATCACCTGCGAACGCGTTTGCATCGAAAACACCCGGTAGGTGCCGCCGCGCGCCTGCACGTTGGCAAAGCCCAGCACGGCGATCTGCGGCAGGGCCGCGCCCACGGCGGATTCAAAAATGCGCAGGCCTTCGTTGGTCCACACCTGCACGATGAATTCGTGGTTTTCGTCCTCGGGGTCCAGGCCCGGGCCCAGCCCTTGCGCATCCACCGGCAGGCCCGAGCGCAAGGCCAGTGCGGTTTGCTGCATGTGGTAGTCGAACAGCGCATCCGCCTCGTCCAGCGCACCCCGGTAGGCCAGTGCGCCCTGCACTGCGCCGGCCAGCACGATGGCGGCCAGCAGGAACACCAGCAGACGCATGCGCAGCGAGCGCGGGAGCATGGACTGCAGCGCGCTGCGCCAGGAGGTAGTTGGCACGTTCTTCATCTCTATCCATCCATCCCCGCCGCATGCTCAGGGCGGGAGATTGCGCGGGGGCAGCCAGCAAGGGCCGCCCCGCAGCAAAGGCTGTCGTCCCCTTGGGGGGAAGCGGCGAAGCCGCTCAGGGGGGTCATGCCTTCGGCACGAGGTAGCCCACCCCGCGCACGTTCAGCACCAGCTCGGGCCCCAGCTTCTTGCGCAGGCCGTGGATATAGACCTCCACCGCGTTGCTGCTCACCTCGTCGCCCCAGCCGTAGAGCTTGTCCTCGAGCTGCTGGCGCGACAGCACCATGCCGGGCCGTGCGATCAGCGGCTCCAGCACCGCCCATTCGCGCGCCGACAGCACGACAGGAACTCCATTCACCGTGGCCTCGCGCGTGGCGGGGTTGATGCACACGCCCTTGTGTTCATACACCGGTTCGGCCCGGCCTGCAGCGCGGCGCAACAGGGCGCGGATGCGGGCGAGCAGTTCATCAAGGTCGTAAGGCTTGAGCACGTAGTCGTCCGCCCCCGCGTCGAGCCCCTCGATGCGCTGGGCCACGGCATCACGTGCGGTGGCCACCAGCACCGGGGTGCGGTTCTTGCGCGCCCGCAGGTCGCGCAGCACGGCCAGGCCGTCGCGCTTGGGCAGACCCAGGTCCAGCAGCACGAGGTCATAGGGCTGGGTGCGCAATGCCGTGTCGGCGGCGTCGCCGTCGCGCGCCCAGTCCACGGCGTAGTGCTCGGCGCGCAGCAGGTCTTGCACGGCTTCGCCGATCATGGAGTCGTCTTCAACGAGGAGCAGGCGCATGGTGGGCAAGCATAGCCAATGAAATCAATCGGGCCACCGAAGTGGCCCGTGCAGGCATCGCATCACAGCGGACTACAAAGCTCAGCGCAGCGGTTCTGGCTAGGAGGCTGTCGGACTTGGAGCGTCGAAGCGAAAATTGGCCCCAGCGAGGACAGTTTTTGCCGGATTTGCAGCCCCATAGCCGAGCTATGGGGCAAAAAGACGGTAAAAAATGGACCGCTGCGGCCAATTTGCAGCCGACGACTTCCAAGTCCGACAGCCTCCTACGCGTTTCGTCGCAGACAGTACCGAAAGTTCGGCAAGACGGAACAACGACGCCAGGAGAGCTTTTGGGACCGCTTAGCCCAAACGCACCGGCACAAAGATCTTGTTGCCATCGCGCTCGATCAGCAACGCCACCGACTTGCCCGTGGTGGCCTTGGCCATTGCCGCGCGCACCTGCTCGATGTTCTTGGCGGGCGCGCCGTTGATGGCCAGCAGCACATCCCCCGGCTGCACACCGGCCGCCGCAGCGGGGCCGCGCGCCTGTTCGATCACCAGGCCCTCGGCCACGCCTACCTCGCGGCGCTCCTCGGGGTCCAGGGGGCGCAGCGACAGGCCCAGCTGGCCCTTGCCCACGGCATCGTCGTTGCGCGCCTGCTTGGTCGCCTTGTCGCTGGCGTCGCCCAGCGTGGCGGTCAGCTCCAAGGGCTTGCCCTGGCGCCACACCGACAGCTTGGCCTGCTGCCCCGGCTGCGCCTGGCCCACCCAGGCGGGCAGGTCGCCCGAGGCCACGATGGGCTGGCCGTTCACCTGGCGAATCACGTCGCCCGTCTGCAGGCCTGCTTTCTCGGCCGGGCTGCCCTTGCTGACGCTGGCGACCAAGGCGCCCTCGGGCTTGTCCAGCTGGAAGGATTCAGCAAACGCCTGGTTCACCTCCTGCACGGCCACGCCCAACTGGGCGTGGCGCACCTTGCCGGTGGCCACAATCTGGTCCTTGATCTTGGCGGCCAGCTCGATGGGGATGGAGAACGACACGCCCTGGTAGCCGCCCGAGCGGCTGTAGATCTGCGAGTTGATGCCCACCACCTCGCCGCGCGCGTTGAACAGCGGCCCGCCCGAGTTGCCGGGGTTCACCGCCACGTCGGTCTGGATGAAGGGCACCAGGCTGTCGTCGGGCAGCGAACGGCCCTTGGCGCTGACCACGCCCGCCGTCACGCTGTTTTCAAAGCCAAAGGGCGAGCCGATGGCCAGCACCCATTCGCCCACCTGCAGGTCGCGCGTGCTGCCCAGGCGCACGGTGGGCAGATCCTTGGCGTCGATCTTGAGCACGGCCACGTCGGTCTTGGGGTCGGCACCCAGCACCTTGGCGCGGAACTCGCGCCGGTCAGTGAGTTTGACGACCACTTCGCTCGCGCCCTTGACCACGTGGGCATTGGTCAGCACCAGGCCATCAGGGCTGACGATAAAGCCCGAGCCCTGGCCATGGGTGGGTACGTTGGGCTGGCCTTGCAGGCCCGCGCCGGGGAAACCGAACTGGCGAAAGAATTCGTAAAACGGATCGTTTGGGTCGATCTGCGGGCCACGGCCCTGGCGGGCAGCGGGTTGCTCGTCATCGTCGTCATCGTTGGCCATCGCCGTCTTGGTGCTGCCCGTGACGCTGATGTTGACCACGGCCGGGCCGTTCTGCGCGGTGATCTGCGCAAAGCTGGGCAGCGCACCGCCCGGGGCCATGGCCGTCTGCGCCACGATGGGCGTGGAGGGTGTGACCGCGCGGGCCTGGTGCCCGCTGATGAGGCCGGCGCCGGTGGCGCCCACAGCGCCCGCGGCCACCAGGGCCAGGATCAGGCGGCGGGGAGTGGATGCAAGCGTGTTGTTCATGGTGTCTGCCTTTTCAATCAGGGTTGCGATGGAAGGCAGTGTGGGCACGGACACTTAGACGAAACTTAGGCGGAGTCGGTAAGCCATGAACCCGCGGGTATCGGTGCCGCATCCTGGTTTTCTACGGCCCGGCAACTACCTCAGTCTTTGATATCGCACGGCCCCACGCCAGTGCCACCGTGCAAGGGCCGCCCCGCCGCACGGGTGGCGTCCCCCTGCCCGCATCGCGGAGCGATGCGAGAGCGGGGGGAAGGCGCGAAGCGACTCAGGGGGGTGTTCTCTGCTTCACAGGAACATGCCGCCCGACGCCTCGATGCGCTGGGCATTCACCCAGCGTGTGGCCGGTTGCAGCAGCGAAGCGACCAGCGGGCCGATGTCGTCCGGCACGCCCACTCGGCCCAGAGCCGTCTGCGCGGCCACAAAGGCATTGAGCTGCGCGTTGTCGCGCACCGCGCCGCCGCCAAAGTCGGTCTCGATGGCGCCCGGGGCCACCACGTTCACGGTGATGCCACGCGGGCCGAGTTCTTTGGCCAAGTAGCGGCTCAGCACCTCGATAGCGCCCTTCATGGCCGCGTAGGCGGCGTAGCCGGGCAAGGCGAAGCGGGCCAGGCCCGACGACAGGTTCAGGATGCGGCCGCCATCGTTCATCAGCGGCAGCAGGCGCTGCGTGAGGAAGAACACGCCCTTGAGGTGCACGTTGACCAGCGCATCGAACTGCGCTTCGGTGGTTTCGGTGATGGGCGCATGCACGCCCATGCCCGCGTTGTTGACCAGAAAGTCAAACCGCTCGCGCTGCCAGTGGCTGCGCAGGGTTTGCTGCAGCTGCGCAGCGAAGGCTTCGAAGCTGGCTACATCGCCCACATCCAGTGGCAAAGCCACAGCACGGCGGCCCAGCTTTTCGATGTAGGCCACCACTGCCTGGGCTTCGGCGACCTGCTGGCGGTAGGTCAGCACCACGTCGATGCCGCTGTGTGCAGCGGCCAGCGCTGCGCTGCGGCCCAGGCCGCGGCTGCCGCCGGTGATCAAAACGACAGGGGTGGGGGTGGGGGCTGAAGAAAGGGATGAAGCGCTTGTCATGGCAGGTTCCTTTGCAGTGTCTGAAGCCCGGTCACACCGCGTGACCGGGGCTGGGGATGAACTTTATTGGGGTGCCATTCAAAGATAAACCATGCAAAATATGATTCATTGTCCATCCACGAAGAACAATGAACCCTTTAGACCGCATGCAGATCTTTGCCCGTGTGGCCGAGCTGAGCAGCTTTACCCAGGCTGCGCAGGTGCTGGGCCTGCCCAAAGCCAGCGCCTCTCTGGCCGTGCAGCAGCTGGAGGCCCACCTGGGCACGCGCCTGCTGCACCGCACCACGCGGCGCGTGCAGCTGACGCAAGACGGGCTGGCCTTTTACGAGCGCTGCAAGGATCTGCTGGATGACGTGGACGAGTTGCAGGCCATGTTCCAGCAGCCCGACGGCACTGCGCTGCGCGGGCGCGTGCGCATTGACATGTCCACCGGCATTGCCCGCCAGCTGGTGCTGCCTGCGCTGCCTGATCTGCTGGCCCGCCACCCGCTGCTGGAGGTGGAGCTGAGCAGCACCGACCGCCGCGTGGACCTGGTGCGCGAGGGTTTTGACTGCGTGATCCGCGTGGGCCCGGTGGCAGAACCCGGGCTGGTGGCCCGCCCTCTGGGCCTGGTGCGCGTGGCCAGCTGCGCCAGCCCGGGCTACCTGGCGCGCAAGGGCACGCCCCAATCACTGGCCGACCTGGCGCAGCATGACCTGGTGCACTACGTGAGCACGCTGGGCACCAAGTCCGCCGGATTTGAAACGATGGGCGACGACGGCAGCCCGCAGTTTCACCCCATGGCTGGGCGTGTCACCGTCAACAGCGCCGAGGCCTACCTGGGCGCCTGCGCAGCAGGGCTGGGCCTGATCCAGGCGCCTTTGCTGGGCGTGCGCGAGCTGATCGATCGGGGGCTGATGGTGGAGGTGCTGCCGCACCACCCTGCCCCGCCCATGCCGGTGACGCTGATCTACCCCCACCGGCGCCACCTGCCCCAGCGTGTGCGGGTGGTGATGGACTGGCTGGCCGCAGTGGTGCAGGCGCATCTGCAGAGCGAGGCCCATGGCGCACCTGCCGCCGCATGAAGGTTTCGCGCGGCGCTTCGACTACGCGCAGTCAATGGTTTCCAGTGGATTGAGACCGAATCGACAGCTATTAATTGAATAGCTACTAGCGCTTACTGGATAAGCGCTAGAGGCCAAAATCACTTAAAAATCACATGAACAGTGTCATCGCGACCCTCACCAAGTCCCGCCCAGCCTCACCCGGTGAAGCGGTACACGATGGCCCCCTGCACCACGTCGCCCGGCGCCAGCCAACGCACCGGAAACCTTGGCTGGTTGGGCGCATCGGGATACTCCATGGGCTCCAGGCAGATGCCGTCGCCCGGCTGCCATAGCCAGACGCCCTGCTCTGCGCCCCGCCCCAGGTCGCGCACCGGATCAGCCTTGAGGCCGTGGCCTGCGTAAACCTGCACCCCGGGCGCGGTACTCCATACCTCCATGGTGCGACCAGTGAGGGGCTCGCTCAGCAGCGCCGCAAGACGCAGGCCTTGCGAGGGCGTGACGGGTGACACCGGTGGCGTCCGCACCGCGCCCTCTTCGTCCCACACATGGTCATCCAGCACCAGGTAGTGGTCCAGCCCACCCGCCAGCGCCAGCTGTTCGCTGGGCTCCGCCACGGCGGCACCCACGCTGCGGGCTTGGCGAAGGTCGAAAGGCGTGGCATCTACAGGCTGCACCAACCCGCTAGGACACACATCGGCCGCCAGCGGTACATAGCGGCTGGCGGGCACTTGCAGGGTGTGGCCGTGGGTGCTGCCAGCGCCCGCCAGGTTGAAGAACGCGTGCCCGGTGATGTTGAGCAGCGTGGGGGCGTCCAGCGCCTCGCCCGTCCACGCCATATGCAGCGCGTTGTCGGCCGTGATGTGCAGGCGCAGCTGCAGGCGGAGCGTGCCCGGCACGCCGTCGTCCTCGGTGCGAAAGGTGTGGCTCAGGGTGAGCGCATCGGCCTGCACGTCATCCACCGCAAACACCTGAAAGCGGCTGCCCTTGGGCCCGCCATGGTGGTGGTGGGGGCCGCTGTTGGTGGGCAGTTGCCGCTGTGCGCCATCGGGCAGAGTCAACAAACCACTGCGCAACCGCCCAGCCCAGCGGCCTATGAGGGCGCCCATGGAGAGTTGCCCGTCCAGGTAGCCCTGCAGGCTGTCGTAGCCCAGCGCCACATCAACGAGGCCGCCCTGCCCGTCGGGCACCGCCACCTGCACCAGCCGTGCGCCGTAGTTGCTCACGGCCACCTGCAGGCCACCAGCACCGCGCAGGGTGAAGAGGTCAGTCGGCTGGCCGTGAAGCTCTTGCTGAAACGCTTTGCGTGAAAGGGAATAGGCCATGGCTGCGAGTCTATTTGGTGGCGGATGCGGCGGGAGCATCGCGCGTGACCAGCCAGATGCCCCCGCACACCAGCACCAGGGCCAGCAGGTTCTTCCACTCCAGCAGCGCCTCGCCCAGGAAGACCGCCGACAGCGCCGCGCCGAAGATCGGCACCGTGAAGTTGAACACCGTGACCTGGCTCACGCGGTTGTGCTTAAGCAGAATGCTCCACAGCGAAAACGCGGCCGATGACAGCAGCGCCAGGTACACCAGCAGCACGGTGGTGCCCCAGGTAAAGACCGTGAGCGAGCCGCCCAGGCCCCAGCCAATGGCCAGCAACGCCACGCCGCCAAGCCCCAGTTGCCAGCCCGTCATCACCACCGAGTCCATGCGCTGCGACACCTGCTTGCCGTAGATGCTCGCAGCGGCCAGCACGAAGGCGGCGATCACCACAAAACCTTCGCCCAGCAGCGTGAAGTCCATGTCCAGCGTGCCGCGCCCCAGGTTGACCACCATCACCCCCGCAAACCCCACCACGCAGCCCCACAGCTTGGCGTGGCTCAGGCGGTCGTTGTGATAGACCCAGTGCGCAAGCAACACGCTGAAGAACGTGCCGGTGGCATTCATGATGGAGCCCTTGACCCCCGTGGTGTGCGCGAGGCCCACGTAGAAGAACACGTATTGCAGCGTGGTCTGCGCCAGGCCCAGCACCACCAGCTGGCGCCCGGCCACAAAGCCCAGCCCCCAGATGGCCTTGCGCGTGGCCACGGCCCAGGCCAGCAGGATCAGCCCCGCGCCCAGAAAGCGCCAGCCTGCAAACACCAGCTGCGTGGGAATGTCATTGCGGGCGATGCCGAACCAGGCGTAGCCGGTCTTGATAGCGGGGTAGGAGCTGCCCCAGAGCAGGCAACACAGCAGCGCCAGCGCGATGACGACCCTGAGGTCGGAAAAACGGGGATGTCCCATGTGAGTTCTCGGTCTCTCTAGTGAAACAGCCCGTGCAAAGACGGGCTGTGAGGGGGAGGCTTGCAGCCCCAGGACGCAGCCTGCAAGGCCACCGTTTCAGTGATCCGTTGCGCTACGCGCCACCACCAACGCATGCGAAGGGCGCGGCCCAGGCGAGGGCAGCCGCGCAAGGGCCGCCCCACCGCGGATGCGGCGCTTTGCTTGTGTGCGCTGGCTGCGTCCCCCTCCCGTAGCGCGCAGCGCGTAGAGAGAGGGGGAAGGCGCGAAGCGACTCAGGGGGTGTCACTTCAGGTCACCGGTGCGGGGTTGAACAGCACCAGCGCGTTGTGCAGCTTCCACTGCTCGGCCCAGGTCTTCTTGCGGCCGCTGGCCACGTCAAGCAGCAGGTGGAACATCTCCCAGCCCAGGTCTTCGATGGTGGCCTCGCCGTCGGCGATCTTGCCGGCGTTGATGTCCATCAGGTCGTGCCAGCGGCGCGCCAGGTCGCTGCGCGTGGCCACCTTGACCACCGGGCATTCGGCCAGGCCATAGGGCGTGCCCCGGCCGGTGGTGAAGACATGCAGGCTCATGCCCGCAGCCAGCTGCAGCGTGCCGCAGATGAAGTCGCTGGCGGGCGTGGCGGCGTACACCAGGCCACGCTGGTCGCGCCGCAGCTTCTCGCCGGGGGCCAGCACGTGCGCAATGGGCGCGGTGCCGCTCTTGATGATGGAGCCCATGGCTTTTTCAGCGATGTTCGACAGTCCGCCCGCCTTGTTGCCCGGCGTGGTGTTGGCGGCTCGGTCCACGCGGCCACGGTCAAGATACTGGTCGTACCAGCCGAGTTCTCGCACAATGGCTTGCGCGACTTCAGGCGTGGCGGCGCGGCTGGTGAGCTGCTCCACGGCGTCGCGCACCTCGGTGTTCTCGCTGAACATCACCGTGGCACCCGCGCGCACCAGCAGGTCTGCGCAAAAGCCCACGGCCGGGTTTGCGGTGACGCCCGAGAACGCATCGCTGCCGCCGCACTGCACGCCCAGCACCAGCTCGCTGGCCGGGATGGTCTCGCGGCGGCGGGCGTTGAGGCGTTCGAGGTGGGGCCGCGCGCTTTGCACGATGTGGTCGAGCATGGATATGAAGCCCACATGCTCGTCGGCCTGCAGGCACACCGTCTCGGGTCCGAGTGCGGCGTCGCGCTCGTCGGTGATGGGGAAGCTGCCCGGGGGCAGCAGGCGGTCGGGCTGCAGCTTTTCGCAGCCGAGACTCACCACCATGACCTCGCCCCCAAAGTTGGGGTTGAGGCTGATGTTGCGCAGGGTGCGGATGGGGATGATGGCGTCGGGCGCATCAATCGCCACGCCGCAGCCGTAGGTGTGCTCCAGGCCAATCACGTCGTCAACGTGCGGAAACGAAGGCAGCAGTTCGTCCTTGATGCGGCGCACCGCCAGCGCCACCACGCCCGCCACGCACTGCACGGTGGTGGTGATGGCCAGGATGTTGCGCGTGCCCACGGAGCCATCGGCATTGCGGTAGCCCTCGAAGGTGTAGCCCGTGAGGGGTTCGAGCACCGGCGGCTTCACCGTGGCCATGGGCAGGCCTTCGAGCGCGCGGGCCGAGGGCATCTGCAGCAGGCGCTCGTGCACCCAGCTTCCCGCCGGGATGGCCTTGAGCGCATAGCCGATGGGCACGTTGTAGCGGCGCACCACATCTCCCTCGGCCATGTCCTGCAGCGCCACCTTGTGGCCCTGCGGCACCTTGTCACGCAATGTGATGCCTGCGCCTGGCACGCCCTCAGGCAACAGCGTGCCCACGGGCAGGCCGCCGTCGTTGGCGACGATGGCGACGTTGTCGTCCGCATGCATGCGGATGGTCAAGGGGTTGTTCATATCGGTTTTCCGTAGCCTCGTGCATGACCCGCTGCCGATGCAACTGGCGCGGCGAGAGCCAGCGCACCCGTGGAACCGGCTTCGCCGGGCCACCGGGTGCGTCCCCCTCCCGCATCGCCCAGCGAAGCGAGAGAGGGGGAAGACGCGAAGCGGCTCAGGGGGTGTCTCATTTCAACACTAGGTCCGGCAGCCACATCGAGAACTGGGGCACATAGGTCACGAGCATCAGCGCGACGATGAGCGCGCTGTAGAACGGCCAGATGGTCTTCATTACTTCACCCACGCTGATACCCCCGATGGTGCAGCCAATGAACTGCGTGGTGCCCACCGGCGGTGTGTTCAGCCCGAGCGCGCAGTTGATCAAAATCACGATGCCGAACTGCTCCGTGCTCATGCCGAACTGCTGGCAGATGGGCAGGAAGATCGGCGTGCAAATGAGGATGGTGGCCGCCATGTCCAGGAACGTGCCCAGAATGAAGAGGATGATGTTCACGCACAGGAAGATCACCCACGGCGAGGTGCTCATGGACTTAAGGGCGTCGCCCGTGAGTTCGGCCACGCCGTACAGGCCGATGAGGTAGCCGAACATCGACGAGATGCCGATCAGCAGCAGCACGGTGCCCGTGGTCTTGACCGCCTTGGAGGCAGCCTTGAGAAACTGCTCGCGGGTAAGTTTCTTGTAGACGAAGACCGAGAGCAGCAACGCCCAGATCACCGCCACCGAGGCGGACTCCGTGGCCGTGAACGCCCCCGACAAGATGCCCGCAATGATGATGACCACCACCGCCAGCCCGGGAACCGATGCCCGGAACGAGATCCACACGATCTCCCAGCCGGGGAACGTGCCCGCAGGGTAGCCGCGCTTGACGGCCACGAGGTAGGCAGCCAACAGGTTGCAGACGGTCAGCAGCAACGCAGGCACGATGCCGGCCAGGATCAGCGCCGCAATGCTCACCTTGCCGCCAGCGGCCAGCGTGAAGATGATCAGATTGTGCGACGTGGGCATGAGCGCGCCCACCAGCGAGGCGTGCGTGGTCACGTTCACCGCATAGTCGGCGTGATAGCCCTCTTTCTTCATCTGCGGGATAAGCACGGCGCCCATGGCAGACACATCGGCCACGGGCGAGCCCGAAACGCCGCCAAACAGCGTGCAGGCAAGCACGTTGCTCATGCCCAGCCCGCCGCGCACATGGCCGGCCACGCTCTTGGCAAATACCACGATGCGGTCGGCAATGCCGCCGTACATCATGATTTCGCCCGCGAAGATGAAGAACGGAATCGCCAGGAACGAGAACGGGTTCATCCCCGAAATCATCTGCTGGAAGCCCACTGCCAGCGGCAGGCCTTCATACAGGATGGTGGCCAGCGACGACAGGCCGATGGAAAACGCCACGGGCACGCCCAGCAGCAGCAGGAGCGTGAAGGTCACGCACAGAATGGTCAACGCCATGATGGAAATCTTTGTAGGGACGTGAGATGCGGGGGCGAAATCAGAGGCTGGGAATTCTTTGGCCGCACCCGGTACGGTGCATGCAGTGGGCGGGACCCGGGCCAGGGCAGCCGAGCCAGGGCCGCCCCGCCGCGAGGGCTGCGTTCCCCTGCCCGCATGGCGCAGCCATGCAAGAGCGGGGGGAAGCGCCGCAGGCGCTCAGGGGGGTGTACTTTCATCCTAATGCCAGGCTGGCTCGACCTCTGTGCCGCGGACCAGGGCGATGATGTGCTCCAGGGAGAACATCGCCACCAGCACGCCGGCGAGCGCGGGAGGAACGTACTTGAACGCTTCGGAGATACCGAGCGTGGGAATCTTGTAGGGCGCCACGGACTCGGCGAGCACGCCGCAGTTCCAGGCCATGACCACGCCGAAGATCAGCACCAATACATGGATCACGATTTCCAGCTTGTGGCGCAGCCAGTTGGGCGCGAGCACCAGGAACGATTCGAGGCCGATGTGCCCCGCATCGCGCACACCTACGGCCATGCCCAGCATGGTGACGTACAGCACCAGGAGCACTGCACCACTCTCGGCCCAGGTCGGTGTGTTATTGAAGATATAGCGTCCAATGACCTGGTAGAGCACGGCGCAGACCAGAAGCACCAGCCCCGCCACTCCCAGCTGCAGACAAGAGCGCGCAATGAAGGCGCAAAGACGCGTGTACATAGAGAACATTCAGAAGACGGAAAGAGGGACACACCGCAGGACATACTGCCCTGCGGCATGGAATGCCAGGATTACTGCACCGCGTCGATGCGCTTGACCATGTCCTGGAGCTTGGGGTCCTTCAGGAATTTGTCGTACACCGGCTTCATCGCTGTCTTGAAGGCGACCTTGTCGATTTCGACGATCTGCGCCCCCGCAGCCTTCACCGTGGCCAGGGACTTTTCTTCACGCTCGTCCCAGATCTTGCGCATGAAGCCCACCGATTCCTTGGCGGCAGCGCGGATGGCCTTTTGCTCGTCGGCGCTCAGGGTGTCCCACACGCGCTTGCTGAACAACAGAATCTCAGGCGCCATCGAGTGCTCGGTCTTGTTGAAGTACTTGGCAACCTCGAAGTGGCGTGAGCTCTCGTAGCTGGGGTAGTTGTTTTCGGCGGCGTCCACAAGGCCGGTCTTGAGCGCGGTGTAGACCTCACCAAACGGCATGGGGGTGGCGTTGGCACCCATGGCTTCAAGCAGGGAAACCCACAGATCGCTCTGCTGCACGCGCACCTTCAGGCCCTTGACGTCGGCCAGCGTCTTGACCGGTTTCTTGACGGTATAGATCGAGCGGGCGCCGGAGTCATAGAACGCCAGGCCGACGAAGCCTTGCGATTCGCAGTCCTTCAGGATCTCGTCGCCAATCGCGCCATCAAGCACCTTGCGCATGTGTTCCTTGTCGCGGAACAGAAAGGGCATGGTGGGCACCATGGTGGCGGGACAGATGTTGTTCATGGGGGCGACGTTCACGCGCGTCATGGCGATGGCGCCCAGTTTGGTCTGCTCGATGGTGTCCTTCTCGATGCCGAGCGATCCCTTGGCGTAGACCTTGATGCTGTGCTTGCCGCCCGTGGCTTTGGACAGCGTCTCGCCCATGTGGCGCACGGCCAGCACGGTGGGGTAGTCCTCGGGATGGATATCAGACGAGCGGAATTCCGTGGCCTGCGCGGCCAGGCTGCCGAGCAGCACGCTGGCGGCCAATGCGACGCGGCCAAACAGATGGGGGATTTTCATGGTTGTCTCCTGGGTTGAATGTGTTGCGAATGGGGAGAGTCCCGGGGCCTGTTGCCCTCAGGCACTCCGATAGGATGTTTCTGGCAACCCCGCCACACCAGGCCGGGTGGCAAAAATGGCGCCGCCCAGCGCCACGTCGTCACCCTTGGGCTGACCGGGACGGATGGAGGTGATGAACATCACGTCCAGCCCCGGGCCGCCGAAGCTGCACATCGAGGGTTTGCTGGTGGGCACGTCGATGGACCGGTCCAGGCGGCCGTCGGGGGTGAAGCGATGCACCACGCCAGCATCGTTGCCGCAGATCCAGTAGCAACCGTCGGCATCCACCGCGCTGCCGTCGGGCCGGCCGGGCAGATCGCGCATGTCCACGAACAGCGAGCGCTGGCCCACCGATCCATCGTCGTGCAGAGGCAACTGCCAGATCTGCTGCACGCTGGGGTGACTGTCGCTCAGGTACATAGTTGTGCCGTCTGGACTGAAGCCCAGCCCGTTCTGCGTGACCAGGCCCTGCACTTGTGGTGCAGACAGGCCGTGCTGCGCATCCATGCGGTACAGACTGCCAGCAGCCTGTGCCAGCGACATGTCACGCACCATGGTGCCCGCCCAGAAGCGACCCTGCCGGTCGCAGCGGCCGTCGTTGAAGCGCATGCCGGGCTGTGGGTGATCCACACCTGCAAGCAGCGTGGCAGACAGCAGGCCGCCCGCCTGGGGCTGCAGGTGGAACACGCCGGTGTCCATGCCCGCGATGAGGCCGCCCGCCGCATGCAGGGCGACGCAGGCAGGGCGCTCTGCGGTGTCCCAGCTTTGCACGCGCTGGTCCGCATAGGTCCAGCGGTGCAGCTTGCAGCCTTCGATGTCCACCCAGTAGAGCGCCTGCTCGGCAGGGCTCCACACGGGGCTTTCGCCCACCTGGTCGCGGTGATCGGACAGCAGCAGATCCATACGAGGCTCCATTGGGGCGCTCATTCGAAAGGGCCGGTGCGCACGAACGGACCGCCCTGGTAGATCACGGCGGGGTCGGTCAGGTCGGGGTGCGGATCGGCGGCCTCCACCTTGGCGCGGAAGGGCTCGGAGCTGTCCTGCGGGCGGTAGCCGATGTGGCGCGCCAGGGTGTTGTCCCACCAAGTGGTGGTGTTGTCGCCCATGCCGTAGATGATGCTGTGGCCCACCACCGGTGACGTGAGGCTGGCAACGACGAGGCGCTCCAGGTCGTCGTAGCTCATCCAGGTGGCCAGCATGCGGCGGTTGCGCGGCTCGGGGAACGATGAGCCAATGCGCAGGCACACGGTTTCAATGCCATAGCGGTCAAAGTAGAAGCGCGACAAATCTTCGCCAAAGGCTTTGGACACGCCGTACAGGCCGTCAGGCCGGGCCGGGTCGTTGGGGCCCACCACTTCGTCCTGGCGATAAAACCCGGTGACGTGGTTGGAGCTGGCAAACACCACCCGCTTGACGCCTTGCTTGCGCGCCGCTTCATACAGGTTGTAGACCCCCACGATATTGGCCTGCAGGATGGGCTCCCAGGGCTGCTCGGTGGAGACGCCCCCGAGGTGCACCACGGCATCAACGCCCTCCAGCAAGCTGAGCACGGCGCCGGCGTCTTCGAGGCGTGCGGGGCGCAGCTCCTCCCCTGCGCCTTCGTCGCCCAGGTTCGCGATATCAGACAACCGCAAGGTGGTGCAGTAGGCTTTCAGGCGCGCACGCAATTCCTGGCCCAGGCCTCCGGCAGCTCCGGTCAATAGCAGGCGTTGGAAACGAATAGGCGTCGGATGGCAAGGCATGGCGGTTACAAAGGCAGAGGTTCTTGGTACAGTGGCAACAGATTCCGTTGAACGTCATCAGTTGTCGTACAACGAAAAGCAATGTACCGCTTCTGCCCCCGGCGCCCCATAGGGATAACACCAAGAAATGACCACCGATACCCCGCTTCGCCGCAAGCCCCGCACACTGGCCCTGGAGCTTGTCGAATCCCTGGGAGACCGCATCCGCGACGGCCGCCTGGCCCTGGGCGACAAGCTGCCCACCGAGGCCGCCATCATGGCCGAGTTCAGCGTGAGCCGCACCGTGGTGCGCGAGGCGATTTCCAAGCTGCAAGCCTCTGGCCTGGTGGAAACGCGGCACGGCATCGGCACCTTTGTGCTGGGGCTGGGGCAGGCGCCCGGCTTCAAGATCACCCCCGACCAGTTCAGCACCCTGCGTGACGTGATTGCCGTACTGGAGCTGCGCATTGGGGTAGAAACTGAAGCCGCCGCGCTGGCCGCGCAACGCCGCACCGAGGCCAACCTGAAAGCCATGCGCGAGGCGCTGGACGCCGTGGCAGCCGCCGTGGATGCGGGCCGCGACGCGGTGGCGGCGGACTTCCAGTTCCACCTGGAAATCGCACGTGCCACGCAGAACAGCCACTTCGCCGAACTGATGGGCACGCTGGGCAGCATGATCATCCCGCGCGCCCGCCTGGCCGCCATGGATTCGGCCAATGACGAGCGGCGCCAGTACCTGCGCCGTGTCAACGGCGAACACGAAAGCATCTACGACGCCATCGTGGGCCAGGACCCCGACGGTGCACGGGCCGCCATGCGCACCCACCTGGCCAACAGCCGCGAACGTCGGCGGCGCGCGCAGGCCGAAGCGGGCTGAATCACCCCAGCCGAGTCACTCATTCATGAACCCTGGGGAATCATGGCCAAGGTGAGGTGCCCGGTTGTCCCATCAGTAGTTACCCGACACCCCAAGGGACTTCTTATGTTGTACGATGACATACAACGAAATATTGCAATGCTTTCGCGCGGTCGGGCCTGCGGCGCCTTTCAAACCACCAGGAGTTGTCTGTCGTAAAGCCCTCAGCGCTCATTGAAAGACATCCTTCCTGGGTGCAGCGCCAGTTTGCGCTGCGCAAGCTGCGCACTCAGCATGCAACCGCCCCTTTTTTTCTCAACACCCTCTTCTTCACCACCACACCACCACCATGCATGCAAACCTGATTGGCGGCGCCTGGACTGACGGCGTTCGCACCTACCAGAACACCAACCCGTCCGACACGCGCGATGTGATAGGCGACTACGCCGTGGCCAGCCGCGAACAGGCGCTCGACGCCGTCGCCGCCGCGCACGCGGCCTTCCCGGCATGGAGCCTGTCCACGCCCCAACAGCGCTTTGACATTCTGGACGCCGTGGGCAACGAAATCATCGCGCGCAAGGCCGAGCTGGGCGACCTGCTGGCCCGCGAAGAAGGCAAGACCCTGCCCGAAGCGATTGGCGAAGTGGGCCGCGCCGCGGCCATCTTCAAGTTCTTTGCTGGCGAGGCGCTGCGCCCCGGCGGTGAGCTGATCCCCTCCGTGCGCCCCGGCGTGGGCATCGAGATCACGCGCGAACCCCTGGGCACCATCGGCATCATCACGCCGTGGAACTTCCCCATCGCCATTCCGGCCTGGAAGATCGCCCCGGCCCTGGCCTATGGCAACTGCGTGGTGTTCAAGCCCGCCGAGGTGGTGCCCGGCTCCGCCTGGGCGCTGGCCGACATCCTGCACCGCGCAGGGCTGCCTGCCGGTGTGTTCAACCTGGTGATGGGCCGGGGCTCGGATGTGGGCGCCGTGCTGCTGGAAGACGAGCGCATTGCGGGCGTGAGCTTTACCGGCTCCGTTGGCACTGGCCAGCGTGTGGCCGCCGCCTGCGTGCCGCGCGGTGCCAAGGTGCAGCTGGAGATGGGCGGCAAGAACCCGTTTGTGGTGCTGGACGACGCCGACCTGAACGTTGCTGTGGGCGCCGCCATCAACAGCGGGTTCTTCTCCACCGGCCAGCGCTGCACCGCCAGCAGCCGCTTGATCGTGACCGAAGGCATCCACGACCGCTTCGTGGCCGCCATGGTCGAGAAAATGAAGACCCTGAAGGTGGACGACGCCCGCAAGGCCGGCACCGACATCGGCCCCGTGGTGGACGACCGCCAGCTCGCGCAAGACCTGGAATACATCGGCATCGGCCAGCAGGAGGGCGCCAAGCTCGCCTACGGCGGCGAAGCCCTGGAGAAGAACGCCGACGGCGCGCCCGGCTACTACCTGCGCCCCGCCCTGTTCACCGAGACCACGCCCGGCATGCGCATCAACCGCGAAGAAATCTTCGGCCCCGTAGTGAGCGTGCTGCGCGCCAAGAACTACGAGGAAGCGCTGGCCATGGCCAATGACACGCCCTTCGGCCTGGCCAGCGGCATCGCCACCACCAGCCTCAAGCACGCCACGCACTTCAAGCGCCACGCCCAGGCCGGCATGGTGATGGTGAACCTGCCCACGGCGGGCGTGGACTACCACGTGCCGTTTGGCGGCCGCAAGAGCAGCAGCTACGGCCCGCGCGAGCAAGGCCGGTATGCGGCCGAGTTCTACACCACGGTCAAGACGGCCTACACCCAGGCCTGAACCTGGCGCCGCCGCCGACGCGGCGGCGCCAGCAGCCACGGTGCTTGCCCTGCGTCAAATTGCCACAAAATCCGGCCCTGGCGCCGATGCAGAAAGCGAGTAACGCTATAACATTTATAGCAAATCGCCTCGCACCGCTGTGTGGCCGCAGTATCATCGCGCCCCATGACCGCCCTCCCACGAACAACCTTTGCCGCGCTGCGCCTGTGGGTGCTGGCATGGTTCGTGGCGTCGATGGGGGTGGCGATTGCATCGCCGCTGGTGAACCCGCAATCCTTCGAAGTGATCTGCTCGGGCACCGGCGCCATCAAGCTGCTGGTGCAGACCGACGATGGCACGGTGGAGATGGGCGCCATGGGCATGGACTGCCCCTTGTGCGCCACTCCCAGCGCGCCGCCCCCCACCCCGGTAGCCGCCGTGCTGCCACCCCACCCCCTGGCCCATGCGCTGCAGCCCGTCGAGGCCGCCCGCATCGCAGCGGCCACTGCGGCGCCACTGCCCGCACGCGGGCCCCCATCGCGCTCTTGATCTGAAGCCTGTTGGCAGTACCCCGTACCTGGTGGTCGGGCGCTGCCTTGTTCCCGCTGGTTTCCAGACCGCGCAGCCCTGCGTGCACTCCACGCGGGCCTGGTTGCGCTGTCGCCTCAAGACAAGAGCGTTTTCATGTCCCGTTCGTACTCCTCCTCCCGCCATGCTGCGGGCTCTCGGCGCCTGCCTCTTTCTCCTTCGTGCTGGGGCGTGCTCGCCACCTGCGCACTGGCCTCCCTCTCTGTCCCTGCCCAGACCACCACGCCCACGCTCAAGGCCGTGGACGTGGTGGACACCGCCGCATCCCCCAACGGCAAGCTGAACCTGGACGCCCCCGTGGACACCGGCAGCCGCCTGGGCCTGACGGCGCGCGAGAACCCGGCCTCCGTCACCGTGGTGGATCGCGCCACCATCGACGCACGCGGCGCACAGGACACGCAGGAAATCCTGCGCGCCGTGCCGGGCGTGGTGGCGCACAACGCGCCGGGCTCCATGTCCGCGCACTACCGGGGCTTCACCAGCAACTCGGTCGCGCAGCTGTACAACGGCATCAACCCGCAGTACGGCAGCGCCACACGCGCGGTCGATAGCTGGATCTACGACCGGGTCGAGGCCATCGGCGGCGCGTCGAGTTTTCTGTACGGATCGGGCGGCGTGGGCGGCTCCATCAACTACATCACCAAGACGGCCGAGCGCAGCGACTTCACCGAGGGCCAGCTGCGCCTGGGCTCCTACGACCTGAAGGAAGTGTCGGTAGGCCTGAACCGCCGCATTGCAGGCGGCGATGGCAGCGCAGGCCCTGCGCACTACGCGCGCATCGACCTCAACCACCGCAACGCAGGCAGCTGGATCGAAGGCACCAGAACACAGTCCACCCAACTGGCGACCTCGCTGCTGTCCGACCTGAGCGGCGGCTTCACGCACACACTGGCCTACGAATACCAGAGTGACCACGTGGACCGCCCGTACTGGGGCACGCCGGTGCTCAACCCCGCCGTGGGCGCGCTGCACATCGACCCGGCCACGCGCTTCAAGAACTACAACAGCGCCGACGGCATGTACGAGCAGCGCGTGCAATGGCTGCGCTCGGTGGCGCAATGGCGTGTGTCGGATGCGCTGCAGCTCAAGAACACGTTCTACGTGTACGACGCCCTGCGCGACTACCGCAACGTGGAGACCTACACCTTCAATGCCACCAACACGGCGGTCACGCGCACGTCCCCGCTGTTGCAACGCCACGACCAGCAGCTCGTGGGCGACCGGCTGGAGGGCACGTACCAAGGCCAGCTCGCAAGCCGAAAGAGCGACTGGGCCTTTGGCCTGGACGTGAGCGTGAACAAGCAGACGCGCTTCCCGTTCGGCCCCTCGGTCACCGCGAGCACGGTCAATCCGTACAACTTCTCGACAGAGAACTTCTTCGACATTCCCGGCATGTCACCCGTCCTGAACCCTGACAAGGACAACAAGATCACCAACACGGCGCTGTACCTGGAAAACCGCACGGCCGTGGTGCCTGGCGTGAATCTGATCACCGCACTGCGGCACGAGCGCATCGAGCTCGACCTGGTGAATCGCCGCGCCGTCACAGCCACCGCGCCCGCCACCTTCAGCCGCAGCTACAGCCCCACCACTGGCCGCCTGGGCGTGGTGTGGGACATTGCGCCCGGCGCCAACCTGTATGCGCAGGCCTCCAACGCGGCCGACCCACCCTCGGGCTCGCTGGCCTCTGCCTCGTTTGCCGATGTGCGCAACAACAGCGAACTGACCACGGGCCGCCAGGTCGAGGTGGGCAGCAAGTTCGACTTCTGGGACGGCAAGGGCAGCGCCACGGTAGCGGCGTTTGACATCCGCCGCAAGAACATCGCATCGCAAGATCCATCCAACCCCAACCTCACAGTGCTGGTGGGCGAGCAGTCGTCCAAGGGCATCGAGCTGTCGGCTGGCATTCGGCCCACGCCGCAATGGCAGTTGCAGGGCAACCTGACGCTGACCCGCGCGCGGTACGAGAACTTTGTGCAGGGCGGTGTCGCGCGCGCGGGCAATGTGCCCCAACTGGTGCCGCAGCAGGTCGCCAACCTGTGGGCCTCTTACGCGATCACGCCCACCGTCACGGCCAGCGTGGGCGTGCGCCATGTGGGCAAGGTGTACGGCAACGCAGCCAACACCAAGTTCTGGCCGTCGTACACGCTGCTGGACCTGGGCCTGGCCTGGAAGGTCAACAAGACCACAACGCTCACCACCCGCGTGCGCAACGCCACCGACCGCATCTACGCGGCAGAGACGCGCGACCAGGTCTACCTGGGCGCACCGCGCACGCTGGACGTGACGCTGCACACCGCGTTCTGACGCAGGCAAGGAACCGGACATGCCACACGCCAAACGCTGGCTGTACCTCGTCCACCGCTGGCTGGGCGTGCTGCTGTGCGCCTTCTTCGCCATGTGGTTCCTCTCGGGCGTGGTGATGATGTACGTGGGCTACCCCAAGCTCACGCAGTCCGAGAGGCTGGCCCACCTGCCGCCGCTGCGCAGCGCAACGCTGGGCACAGAGCCTCTGCTGGAGCCCGCTGACGCCTTGGCGCACGCAGGCCTGACAGGCCCGCTGCAGGACCTGAGGCTCGCCGTGGCCAGCGGCGGGCGGGCGGTGTACCTGGTGGTTCCCGCCGCCCCTGCCGGAGACGCCGTACCACGCCCGCGCAGGGCGCCAGCGCCTGCGGTCATCGACGCCCTCACAGGCGAACGGTTGCAGCGCGTAGACGCCGAGCACGCCCTCGCTTCGGCTCGCGCCTTCGCGCAGGAGCCCAGCGCACGGATCGCACACCTGGGCACGATCGACGAAGACGCCTTCACCCACTCGCGCGCGCTCGACGTGCACCGCCCCCTGCACCGCCTGCACCTGGGCGACAGCGCGGGCACCGTGGTGTATGTGTCGGGCACCACGGGCGAGGTGGTGCGCGATGCGCCGCTGCAGGAGCGCGCCTGGAACTACGCGGGCGCCTGGATCCACTGGCTCTACCCCTTCCGGGGCAATATCTTCAATGGCTACTGGACAGACATCGTCAACTGGCTTTCCATTGCGGGCATCGTGCTCACGCTGACGGGCACCGTGGTGGGTGTGCTGCGCTGGCGCTTCCAGGGCCGGTACAAGACCGGTTCGCGCACGCCCTACCGGGGCTTCATGATGCGCTGGCACCATGTGTTCGGGCTGGTGTTTGCGCTGATCACATTCACCTGGATCTTCAGCGGCCTCATGTCCATGAACCCATGGAAGATATTTGACAGCGGCGCCGCGCCACTGCGCCAGCAGGCCATGAACGGCGGCCCGCTGGTGTTGCCCCCGCAAGCCGCCGCCGTGCAGGCTTTGCTGTCAGGCGTTTCGCCGAACACGCGGGAGCTGCGCTGGGTTCAAAGCGCGGGCCACCCGCTGGTACTTGCGTACAGCCCGACCGGCGCCCCCGCGCTGCTCGACGCGACCACTGCCGCACCCCACCAGTGGCCCCCAGGCGCGGTGGCCGAGGCCGCAGCGCGCCTGCTGCCCCACGCCGTGGTGCGCACCGAAACGCTGACCGCCTACGACCTGCACTACTACGACCGCGCCACCCACACCATGACGGGTGGGGGCGACAAGCCCCTGCCCGCGCTGCGCCTGGTGTTTGACGACCCCCATGCCACCTGGGTCCACATCGACCCCCACACCGGCGCCGTGTTGGGCCGCACCGACAGCCACCGCCGTACCAGCCGCTGGCTGTTCTCCATGCTGCACAGCTGGGACTGGCTGCCGCTGCTGGAGCGGCGCCCGCTGTGGGACATCGTTCTCATTGTGCTGAGCCTGGGTGGTGCGGTGCTGAGCGCAACGGGGGTGGTCATTGGATTGCGGCGGCTGGGAGCCAAGTTCGCATTCGCAGCGGGCCCAGCGTCGCAGCTTGCCGGACAGGGCCGCCGCAGGCGCTCCCGTGTCTTGCCTACGACAGGTGGCTGAGCCATCATTTTTTGTTTGATACTTTTTGTTTCAAACAACTACACTGGGCTTCACCCACCGCACGTCCATCCCGGGCGTGCGGGGGCTCCATCCCTCGCAGAGATTTTCCCCATGCAACTGATCCGCACCATCACTGGCGCCGCCCTCCTGTTGGCCGCTGGCACTTCGGCCTGGGCCGCCACCGACTACAACCGCCCACCTGCAGGCGACGCGCAATACCGGCAGTGCCTGAGCTACTCTGCCACCGTCTACGAGGGTGGCAACGAGCCCAGCCCCATCAAGGGCCAAACCAAGGCCCAGGCCTGGTGCACCTGCATGTGGAACGAAACGCCCGAAGATTTCAAGGGCAACCTCGTGAAGTTCGCCGAAACCCGCAAGGGCAAGGAAACCAACAAGCTGTGCGAGAAGCATTCGGACTGGAGCGAATAAGCGCCACGGTGCAATAGACCGGTTGGCGGTTTCCCACAACAGCTGAAGTGCCCCCATGTTCGCCCAAGCTGTTGGGTTTCAATCAGTCTGCCAACCTGCAGGCCATCAAGGCACAAGACGAAATGATGGGTTCGCTGCTCGAAGTGAAGGCCTGAGCCAGCAGTGTGCAGTCAGGCGGAATTCCTTCGGCGCTGACCCGGCACCCGCAGTTCGCGCCCTTGCGTACTACCTGCCCGCCGTAAAAGTCTGTAACCCGCGCAGCCCACCTCCTGCATTTCCCACGTGCAGGAAGCTCCTGATTTAATAGCTGCTCGCGCAATCCCTGATTGCCCTGCAGCCCGATTCCTGGCATTCACCGCCGCCCACACTGGCCCGTCCCATGTAGGGGTCATTCCTAGCTAGGAACACTCCTAGCTAGGAGCCTTCCCAGTTTCGCGCGCTGATGCCTGTAGGCACAGTCGCGCGCCATGCAAGT
>NZ_JAHUWW010000012.1:0-37395 GCF_019218805.1 Acidovorax sp. sif0632
GTTTTCTTTGCTTTCCCGACTTAGCTGCGATCAGCTGAGCCTTAAATTCTAGCACAGTTTTTGAAGAACTGTCAAACTTTTGAAAACTTTTTGTTTTCATCACTTTTCAAACCCAGCATCTTGCGACACCCTGCTTTACTTAGCGAAGCCTTGAATTATATACCGGTTTTTACACCACCTACAACCCAAAACCAAACTTTCTTCTTCCACCTTCTCGACATCAGCAGCAACAGAGCCTAGACCCCATCACCACCCACATCTTCAGCATCACCGCATTTCTGCAGAACCGCCTCAGTAGCGAAGCCCTCGACTATAGCACTAATTCAGAGAGGCTCGAAAGAGATAGGGACGAAAATTCAGCAGACTACGGGGCAGAGGACGTCAATGCAGCCTCCAGGGCCTCGATGAACAGGGAAGCGACATCGCACCCCGTCTGGTCAAAGATCTCCTGGAAGCAGGTGGGGCTCGTGACATTGATCTCGGTAACGCAATCGCCGATCACATCAACTCCAGCCAGCAGCAGGCCCCGCGCCTGAAGCACAGGCCCCAAGGCGTTACCGATTTCCCAGTCCCGTGTCGACAACGGCTTGGCAACACCCTTGCCTCCGGCAGCCAGGTTGCCCCGGACTTCGCTGCCTTGCGGGATGCGCGCCAGGCAAAAAGGCACTGGTGCCCCCCCGATGATGAGGACACGTTTGTCGCCTTCGACGATTTCCGGCAAGAACTTCTGAACCATGACACTTTGCGCGCCGTGGCGGTTCAGGGTTTCGGTAATGCTTCCCAGGTTGAGCCCATCCGAGCCCACGCGGAAGATTCCCATGCCGCCCATGCCATCGAGCGGCTTGAGAATGATGTCCCCGTGCTCTGCATGAAAACGCTGAATGTCTGCGGCATCCCGCGTCACCAGAGTGGGCCCGATGAATTCCGGAAACTCCATGATCGCCAGCTTCTCCGGGTGGTCGCGCAGCGCACGGGGCTTGTTGAACACACGGGCGCCGTCACGCTCAGCCTGCTCCAGCAGGTGTGTCGCATAGAAATACTCGCTGTCGAAAGGCGGGTCCTTGCGCATCAGCACAGCGTCGAAGCTAGCCAAGGGTGCACTGCGCTCGGGCTGTGCGGCGTACCACTGCACCGGGTCTGCTGTCAGTTGGATGTCGCACACACGGGCCGTCACCTTGCTGCCACGCTGCCAGGTAATGTGCTGCGGCTCGCACACCGCCAAGGTGTGCCCGCGCCGCTGAGCCTCGCGCATCATGGCGAATGTCGTGTCCTTGTAGATCTTGAAGCTTTGCAGGGGATCGGCAATGAAGAGCAGTTTCATGGTGTCGGGTCAGAAAGGTGTGCAGGTGCTGCCAACGGCAGATCACTTGCAGGCAGATAAGAAGAACAGGGAGCGACGAATGCAGTGCGCCGTGTACCTCACGCTGGTGAACGCCTGTACTGTTGCACAAATAGCGCAAAGCTGCCCGCGACACCTCCCCAGAAAGCCGATCCGACTCCCGCAAATACCACGCCGCTGAGCGTCACCAGAAACGTAGAAGGTGTCGCACTGTAGATTTGAGGCCGCCAAGCGCCAGGGCCTGAAAACACTCAAAAAACAATTAGCTCAAATCTCGATCTTGGAGCCGAGTTCGACCACTGCGTTGTTCGGCAGGTGCAGGAAGTCTGCCGCGCCGCTGGCGTTGTGGTGCATCTGGGCAAACAGCTTTTCGCGCCAGGGGGCCATGCCGCCGCCCATGGTGGGGATGACCGTATCGCGCGAGAGGAAGTAGCTGGTCGTCATGGCCTCCAGCTCGCAGCCCCGGCCGCGCAGCAGCTCCAGCGCGCGGGGTACGTCGGGGTCGTTCTTGAAGCCGTAGTGGATCACCACCTGCCAGCAGTCGTGGCCCAGCGGTTCGACCTGCAGGCGCTTGTCCAGCCCGATCCAGGGGGTTTCGTGGTTGTGCACCGTCACAAAGAGGTTCTGCTGATGCAGCACCTTGTTGTGCTTGAGATTGTGCAAAAGCGCATTGGGCACCGCGCCGGTTTCGGCAGTGAGGAACACTGCGGTGCCATCCACGCGCGTGGGCGGACTGACGAACACCGACTCCAGGAAGTCCTTGAGGTCGATTGCGTCGGCACGCAACTTGTCATTCAGCAGGCGGCGCCCTTCCTTCCACGTCATCATCAACGAGAACACGATGCCCCCAATCAGCAGCGGGAACCAGCCGCCCTGGAACAGCTTGAGCAGGTTGGACGCAAAAAACGCCAAGTCCACCACAAAGAAACAGCCGGTGGCCGCAATACACAACGCCAGCGGGTAGCCCCAGCCATAGCGGATTACGAAGAAAGTCAGCGTGGTGGTGATCAGCATGTCCAGCGTCACGGCAATGCCGTAAGCCGCAGCCAGGTTGCTGGACGAGCGGAACATCACCACCGCAAGAACGATGGCGGCGAACAGCCCCCAGTTGACCAGCGGCATGTAAATCTGCCCCGTGTCGCGCACGCTGGTGTGCTGGATATTCAGTCGGGGCAGGTAGCCCAACTGAATCACCTGCTTGGTCACGCTGAAGGCGCCAGTGATAAGGGCTTGCGACGCGATCACCGTGGCCATGGTGGCCAGCACCACCAGCGGGATCAGCGCCCAGTCAGGTGCCATCATGTAGAAGGGGTTCTTCACGGCTTCGGGCTCGGCCAGCAGCAGTGCGCCCTGGCCAAAGTAATTGAGCGTGAGCGCCGGCATGGCCACGCCAAACCAAGCCAGGCGAATGGGCCGCTTGCCAAAGTGGCCCAGATCGGCATACAGGGCCTCGGCGCCGGTCACGCACAACACCACCGCACCCAGGATGATGAAGCTGGTGCCCGGGTTGGCCCACATGAACCCGACCGCATGGTGCGGGCTCAACGCCCAGAGGATTTCGGGGTGGCCCACGATGTGGGAGACCCCCAGGAGGGCAATGCTGAAAAACCACACCAGCGTGATGGGCCCGAAGAACTTGCCGATCCCGCTGGTCCCGCGCTTTTGTACGGCAAACAGGCAAAACAGCACGACCAGTGTGATGGGAATCACGTACTGCTTGAAGTGGGGCGAGACCACCTCAAGCCCTTCCACCGCCGACAACACCGAAATGGCGGGGGTGATGACGCCGTCACCATAAAACAGCGAGGTGCCGAAGATGCCCACTGCCAGCAGCACGCCACGCAGCCGGGGTTTGTCCTTCACGGCCTGCGAAGCCAGGGCCAGCATCGCGATCAGCCCGCCTTCGCCATGGTTGTCGGCGCGCAGCACCAGCACCACGTATTTCAGCGAAACAATGACGGTCAGCGTCCAGAAGAAGATCGAAAGAATGCCGTAGATGTTGTCTTGCGTGAACGGCACATGGCCGGACCCGAACACTTCTTTGACGGCATACAGCACACTGGTGCCGATATCGCCATACACAACACCGATGGCGCCCAGCGTGAGCGCTGCGAGCGATGACTTGGAGCTTTGCACTGACCGCACCCGGCACACAAGGGTCGCCGGGTTCCGTTACTTTTGGGAACGCTATTGTGCGCTTGCGCCCGATCAAGCGCCTGGAGGCCACACCCTATGTTGCAACGCAGCAACTCACCCTTGGCAGTCGTGGGCCGACGTGGCAGGCAGCGTCCCCTGGCTGGCAGGAACGCGCCGTGGGCAATTCAGGGAAGAGGCTAGTCGTACACCTCGGCGTCGGGGTTGGTGGCCTCCAGCTCATAGCTGGCTGCCAGCATCGCCAGGCGGCCCACCACGCCATACATATAGAAGCGGTTAGGCGCACTCACCCCCGGGCGCACGCCAGGCTGGGGCATGTGGGTGCTGTGCTCAAAGGCCAGCGGCACGAAGCTGGCGCCCGGTGCATTGAGGTTTTCGTCCACGCCGCGCTCGGCATGCATGCGGTAGAAGCCGCCCACAACGTAGCGGTCCATCATGTAGACCACAGGCTCGGCCACGGCCTCGTGCACACGCTCTTGGGTCAACACGCCTTCCTGGATGATGAGGTCGTTGACCGGCTGGCCGTCCTTGATGACGGCCATCTTGTTCTTGGTCTTGCGATTGACCGCATCCAGCTCCTTGGCATCGCGCACGGTCATGATGCCCATGCCATAGGTGCCGTTGTTGGCCTTGACGATGACAAACGGCTTTTCGTTGATGCCGTATTCCTTGTACTTGCGACGCACCTTGGTCAAAAGCGCATCCACCGTGGTCTGCAGCTTGTCCATGCCTTTGTCTTCGGCAAAGTCCACCTCGTCGCACTGGCTGTACATGGGGTTGATGAGCCAGGGGTCGATGCCCAGCATCTTGCCAAAACGCTTGGCCACCTCTTCGTAGTTCTTGAAGTGGGTACTCTTGCGGCGCACGCTCCAGCCCGCGTGCAGCGGCGGCAGCAGGTACTGCTCGTGGATGTCTTCCAGGATGCCGGGGGCGCCGGCCGAGAGATCGTTGTTGAGCAGGATGGTGCAGGGGTCAAAGTCCTTGAGGCCCAGGCGGCGCTTGGTGCGCACCACGGGTTCCAGCGTCACGGTGTCGCCGTTGGGCAGCTCGATCAGCGTGGGCTTCTTGATTTCGGGGCTGATGGAGCCCACGCGCACGTTGAGCCCGGCCATGTTGAAGATGCGCTGCAGCTGCACCACGTTGGCCAGGTAGAAGGTGTTGCGTGTGTGGTTCTCCGGAATGATCAAGAGGTTGCGCGCCTCGGGGCAGATCTTCTCGATGGCAGCCATGGCGGCCTGCACGGCCAGGGGCAGCATCTCCTTGGTCAGGTTGTTCCAGCCGCCGGGGAACAGGTTGGTGTCCACGGGCGCGAGCTTGAAGCCGGCATTGCGGATGTCCACCGAGGTATAGAACGGCGGCGTGTGCTCCATCCACTCCAGCCGGAACCAGCGTTCGATGGCGGGCATCGAGTCGAGAACGCGCTGTTCGAGTTCGTTGATCGGCCCTGTCAGGGCCGTGATGAGATGCGGAACCATGGGAAGCCCTCAGAGGAGACGGGAACGATTGCAATCCATTGTAGGGTTGGGGCGTGACCGGCCTTCGCAAGCCCGCCGGGCGGATTTTTCGGGCTGCCCCCGCTCAGCGCCGCCAAAACGCCGGGGTGAGCAAGGCCATGAAGCTCAGAATCTCCAGCCGCCCCAGCAGCATGGCCAGGGAGCACACCCAGATCTGGAAATCGGTCAGCACGGCGTAGTTGGACGCAGGCCCCACGCTGCCCAGGCCTGGGCCCGCACAGTTCACGCTGGCCAACACCACGGAAAAAGCCGTCACCGGGTCCAGATCGGTCAACAGCATGACCATGCTGAGCCCGAAGATGGTGCCCCCATAGACCAGCATGAAGGCCAACACCGAAAAGATCACTCGGTTGTCCACCACGGCATCGCCTAGCCGCACGGGCTGCACCGCGCGCGGATGCACCAGCCGGTTCATCTCGCGGCGCGCCTGCTTGACGAGAATGAGCATGCGCACCATCTTGATCCCGCCGCCCGTGGAGCCGGCACTGGTGGCCACGCCCGACAGCAGTAGCATGAACACGGGCGCAAACACCGGCCAGGCGAGGTAGTCCACCGTGGCGTAGCCGGTGGTGGTGGCCAGCGACACCAGGTTGAACATGCCGTGGCGCAGCGCATCGAGCGGCCCATACACGCCCTTGGCCCACAGCAGCAGAGCCACCACCAGCCCGCCGCCGATCAGCGCAAACAGCGTGGCCCGCAGCTCCGGGTCACGCCAGAAACCACCCCAGTGGCCCTTGCGAAATGCCACAAAGTACAGCGCAAAGTTGCAGCTGGCCACCAGCATGAAGAAGATGCAGATCACCTCCAGCAGGGGCGACTGGAAGTAGCCAAAGCTCAGGTCGTGCGACGACAGCCCGCCCAGGCTCACGGTGGTGAACATGTGCATCAGCGCATCCAGTGGCGCCATGCCCCCGGCCCAGTAGGCCAGGCCGCACAGCGTGGAGAACAGCGCATACACCCCCCAGAGCCCCTTGGCCGTACCGGTCATGCGCGGCGTGAGCTTGGTGTCCTTCAGCGGCCCGGCCGCCTCGGCCTTGAACAGCTGACTGCCACCCACCCCCAGCAGCGGCAGCACGGCGACGGCCAGGATGAGGATGCCCATGCCGCCCATCCACTGCAAAAAGGTGCGCCACACGTTGACCGACACCGGCAAGGCGTCCAGGCCCGCGAGCACGGTGGAGCCCGTGGTGGTGAGCCCCGACACAGCCTCGAAGTAGGCATGCGTGAACGACATCGGCTGCCCGGTGTAGTGCCCCGCCAGGATCAGAGGCAGCGCGGCCGAAAGGGGAAGCAGCATCCACACCAGCGAGACCAGCATCACGCCATGGCGCGGTTGCAGTTCTTGCCGGAACAACCGCAGCCGCCACCACAGCCAGGCCCCCGCCAGCATCGTGGCCCCCATGGACAACGGGTACACAAACCAGACACCATCGCCCGTCCACAAAGACACCGCCAGCGGCAGCCCCATGGCCAGCGCAAAGATCATGATCAGGATGCCCAGCACCCGCAAAACGGGAAACATGTCCGTCATGGTGATCTCGCCAAGCCTGGGGTCGGGTCAGAAAAAGGTCGCGCTCACGCGGAAGAGCTTTTCCACGTCACGTACCCGCCGCTTGTTGGGCAGGAAGAACACCACATGGTCGTTGCTCTCGATCACCGTCGCGCTGCGCGGGATGATGACCTCGGGCTCGCGTGGGTGGCCCGGGACAGGGTCGGAGGCATCGGGCAGCCCGCGCACAATCAGGCCGATGTGCACGTCGCGCAGCAGCTGCAGCTCGCTGACCTTGCGGCCCACCACGCGCGAGCTTTTGCGGTCGCCGCGCGCCACGATCTCCAGCGCCTCGGCCACGCCACGGCGCAGACTGTGCACGGCCTGCACATCGCCCTGGCGCACATAGGCCAGGAGCTCGCCCAGCATGGCCTGCGCGGGCGACAGCGCAATGTCGATCTGCGTGCCGTGCATCAGATCGGCATAACTGCGGCGATTGATGAGCGCCAGCACGCGGCTGGCGCCCATGCGCTTGGCCAGCAGGCACGACATGATGTTGTCCTCGTCATCGTCGGTGAGCGCGAGGAAGAGGTCCACCTCCTCGATGCCTTCATCACCCAGCAGGTCTTCATCGGTGGTATCGCCCTGCAGCACCAGCACGTCTGAGGGCAGCGCCGACGCCAGTGCCACGCAGCGCTCGGCATGGTCTTCAATGATCTTGATGTGAAAGCGCCCTGGCGTCTGCGCCAGTTGCCTCGCCAGGCGCAAGCCCACCCCACCGCCGCCCGCAATCATGATGCGGCGCACCGGCTGGGCCTGCTGCGAGGTAGGGCGGTGCAAGGCCGCCAGCACCTGGGAAATGTGCTCATGCGCCGCCAGCACAAACACCTCGTCGCCCGGCTCGATACGGGTGGCGCCGTCGCAGGCGATGAAGCGATCGGGCTCGTCGGCAAAACGGCGGTAGATGGCCACCATGCGCATCGCCATCTCGGGCGCACGCTCGCGCAGCTCGCCAATCGTGGGGCCCACCATGGGCGCACCGGGCCGAGCCCGGCCCGACACCAGGCAGGCGCGGCCGCCCGCAAACTCGCGCACCTGCATGGCCTCGGGGTATTCGATCAGCTTGCCGATGTAGCGGGTCAGGGACTCTTCGGGGCAGATGATGCGGTCCACGCCAAAGCCCTCGGGGCCGGTCAGCCGCTCATCCAGCGTGAATCCGTTGGAACGCACCCGCGCGATGCGCTTGGGGATGTTGAACACCAGCTGCGCCACCTTGCAGCACACCAGGTTGGTCTCGTCCTGTGCAGCGCAGGCGATCAGCAGATCGGTGTCCTCGGCGCCCGCCTCGGCCAACACGGCCGGTTCGATGCCATTGCCCACCACACCGCGCAGGTCAAAGCGCGACTCCAGGTCGCGCAGGCGGGCGGCATCGGTGTCGATGACGGTGATGTCATTGCGCTCGGACACCAGGCTGTCTGCCACGCTCTGGCCCACACGGCCCGCGCCGAGGATGATGATTTTCATAAGAAATTGGGCCTTAGCGCTTTACAGGTAAGCGCTAGCAGCTATGAAACAAGGAGCAAATCACCCCCGCACCTCACCCTCGCCCAGCACCACGTACTTGAGTGAGGTCAGCCCTTCGATGCCCACCGGCCCACGCGCATGGAACTTGTCGGTGCTGATGCCGATTTCGGCGCCCAGGCCGTACTCAAAACCATCGGCAAACCGCGTGCTGGCGTTCACCATCACGCTGGCCGAATCCACCTCGCGCAGGAACTGCTGGGCGTGCATGTGGTCACGCGTCAGGATGGCATCGGTGTGGTGGCTCGAATAGTGGTTGATGTGGGCAATGGCCTCGTCCACACCGGCCACCACCTTCACGCTGATGATCGGGGCCAGGTATTCCTCACTCCAGTCCTGCTCCGTGGCGGGGGTGAGGAGTGCGCCAGGCACGTCGGCCAGCAGCGCCAGCGACTCGGGGCAACCGCGCATCTCCACGCCCTTGGCGGCGTACACCACGCCGATCTGGGGCAAGAATTCGGCCGCCACCCCGCGCGCCACCAGCAGGCCTTCGCTCGCGTTGCAGGGGCTGTATTTGTTGGTCTTGGCGTTGTCGGCCACCTTCACCGCCATGGCGATGTCGCAGGGGTCGTCCACATAGGTGTGGCAGTTGCCGTCCAGGTGCTTGATCACGGGCACCTTGGCATCGCGGCTGATGCGCTCGATCAGCCCCTTGCCGCCGCGCGGGATGATCACGTCCACAAACTGCGGCATGGCAATCAGCTGGCCCACGGCCTCGCGGTCCGTGGTCTGCACCAGCTGCACGCCGTGCTCCGGCAGGCCCGCCTCCGCCAGTGCCTGCTGCACCAGCTTGGCCAGCGCCTTGTTCGAATCAATCGCCTCGGAGCCACCACGCAGGATGCAGGCATTGCCGCTTTTGATCGACAGCGACGCGGCCTCGATGGTCACATTGGGGCGGCTCTCGTAAATCATGCCGAACACGCCAATCGGCACGCGCATCTGGCCCACGCGGATGCCGCTGGGCTGCTGCTTCATGCCCAGGATCTCGCCAATGATGTCGGGCATGGCGGCGAGCTGCTCGCAGCCTTCGGCGCAGGTCTCCAGCACCTTGGGGCTGAGCTTGAGGCGGTCCACCATGGGCTCGGACAGGCCGTTGACTACAGCGCGCTCCAGGTCTTTGGCGTTGTCGATCTGCAGCGCAGCCACGTTCTCACGCAGCAAGCGGGCCAGCGCCTTGAGCGCTTTGTTTTTGATAGCTGCTGGCGCTTTGGCCATCAGCGCAGAGGCCGTTTTGGCCTGGAGACCGAGAGAATGCGTGTATTCGGCGACGTTGAGAGCGTTCATCCGGCGATTTTGCCGCACTTGGCTTTACCCTTGCGGCCTTGCCCTACTCGCATATCCTTGGCCATGACCACCACCGCCCCCGCCCAGCTCGTCGCCCTGACCGAAGCCTTGCAGGCCTTTGAACGCGGCGACCACACCGCCGCCACCCTGAGCACCCTGGCCCGCCAGCAAACCACCCTGCTGGCCGCCCTGCCCCCACGCTACGGCGAGGTGCTGCTGAACCTGCTGGACCGGCTGGAGTCGAGCGCGCTGTTTTCGGAGGAAAGCTGCTCATTCAGCCAGAAGGATCTGGTGGCCAACCTGCGGATGTGGGCGGACAAAGCGCGCGGGGTGCTGGAGCAGCCCTGAAGCCCACGGGCACACAAAGTCACCACTACATCTTTGATAGCTACTTGCGCTTACTGGATAAGCGCCAGAGGCCAAAAACACTCAAATTTATCGGCCAACCTTACCGCGCGGCCTGGGTCAGCCTGCACACCTGCAACGCAAGTCTCTGCAGCGCCTGCCACCCGTCCGTGGGCCAATCGGGCTGCTTGAGCCCCTTGACGATGCCGTCCACGATATGCGCCGACTGCAGCAGGCGCGCCAGCGCCGCGTCGCTGGCCCTGGGCAGGATGCGTTCGTACAGCTTTTCCTTGGCGCCCCACACCCGGTTTTCGCGCAGGGCCATGGGCAGAGGGCGGCCGGCGTTCATGGCGTCTTTCACGCGCTTCAAGGCACGGATGTCTTCGGCCAGCGCCCAGTGCACCAGCACTTCGGCCTCGCCCTCGGCCTGCAGGCCGTCGAGCATGCGCTGCACGCGGGCGGTATGGCCTGAGAGCACGGATTCAGAGAGCTTGAACACGTCGTAGCGCGCCACGTTGAGCACAGCGGCTTCGACCTGGGCCTGTGTCAGCTCGCCGGGGGGGTGGAGCAATGCGAGCTTTTGGATCTCCTGGTGGGCGGCGAGCAGATTGCCCTCCACCCGGTCGGCAAAAAACTGCAGCGTGCGCTGGCCTTCCTCGCCCGCCACCACGCGCTGGCCCTGGGCAGCCAGGCGCTGGGCGATCCACTGCGGCAGCATGCCGCGCTCGATGGGGTCGATCTGGATCGAGGTGCCGCTGGATTCCAGCGCCACAAACCATGCGCCCGTGCGTGTGGCCTTGTCCAGGCGCGGCAACATCACCAGCGTGAGCGTGCTGTCGTTGCCCTTGGCGGATTCAGCAATCTGCTGCAGCGCCACGCCACCATCCTTGCCGGGCTTGCCCGAGGGGATGCGGATCTCGACGATCTGCTTGTCGGCAAACAGGCTCAAGCTGCCGCCAGCTGCCAGCACAGCGCTCCAGTCAAAGTGAGCGCCTGCTACCGTGTACGAGGTGCGTTCGGTATAGCCCTGGGCACGGGCCGTGGCGCGGATGGCGTCTGCCGCCTCCTGCTGCAGCAGGGGCTCGTCGCCATGCAACACGTAAAGCGGCGACAGGCCCCGTTGAAGATGCGGTGAGAGTTGGGCCAGGGCGACTTGCATGCGGCAAAGTTTATCGCCTGGGCAGGCCCGGCACTGTGCACATTGCCAGCAAATGCCCTCACAGTGCACAAGAGAGACCGCGAACTAATCAGCTGCAGTGCTATTCACTGGCGCCCAAAGCCCCGAGAATTCCCCCGGGGCGCGTACACGCGCCCGTACCGACATCGACTGCCTTCCCAGAAAGCCCCCGCACCATGCCACCCAACGCCCTGCGCAGCGCCCAGCCCACCAGCCTGATCGGCGCCCCCACAGACATAGGCGCCGGGGCGCGCGGCGCCTCCATGGGGCCCGAGGCCCTGCGCGTGGCGGGCCTGCAGACAGCGCTGGAGTCGCACGGACTGCAGGTGTTTGACCGGGGCAACTTGAGTGGCCCCGCCAACCCGTGGCAGCCGCCCGTGGACGGTTACCGACACCTGCCCGAGGTGGTGGAGTGGAACCAGCGGGTGTTTGACGCCGTGTATGCCGAACTGCAATTGGGCCACCTGCCCATCCTGCTGGGTGGCGACCACTGCCTGGGCCTGGGCAGCATCAGCGCCGTGGCCCGCCATTGCGCGGAGGTGGGTAAGAAGCTGCGGGTGCTGTGGCTGGATGCCCATGCCGACTTCAATACCAGTGCACTCACGCCCAGCGGCAATGTGCATGGCATGCCCGTGGCCTGCCTGTGCGGGTTCGGCCCCGAGGCGCTGACCGGGCTGGCCCGCATGCCGGGCGGTGGCGCAGCGCTGCACCCGTCGCAGATCCGGCAGATCGGCATCCGCAGCGTGGACGCGGGCGAAAAGCGCTTTGTGCATGAGCAGGGCCTGGAGGTGTTCGACATGCGCTACATCGACGAGGTGGGCATGCGCCAGACCATGCAGCAGGCGCTGGCCGGGCTGGATGCACACACCCACCTGCATGTGAGCTTTGATGTGGACTTTCTGGACCCCGACATCGCGCCCGGCGTTGGCACCACGGTGCCGGGAGGCCCCACCTACCGCGAGGCGCAGTTGTGCATGGAGATGATTGCCGACAGCGGGCGCCTGGCCTCGCTGGACATTGTGGAACTCAACCCCGCGCTCGATGTGCGCAACCGCACGGCGGTGCTGGCGGTGGACCTGGTGGAGTCGCTGTTTGGCAAAAGTACGCTCATGCGGACATCCCCCTGAGCACCTGCGCCTCGCCCATCACGAACGCCCGGCACGGCGCTGTAGCTGCCTGCTGCTCTGCGCTACCGCCAAGAGGCCACAGCCCCACGCCTGGGCTCAGCGCTTGGCCGCTGCCAGGCGGCGCATAAGCTGCTGCACCAGGTCGGTCCGCATGTTGCGGTAGAGCAGTGCTTCCTCAGCCTCCTTGGCCAGGGCGATGGTTTCGTTGTAGCTGATGTCGCGCTGCTGCAGCAGCTCGGTCTCGGGAATCAGTTCGGCACCTGCCGGGGTACGCAGCCGGAACCTGATGCGCAGGCGCAGCTGCAGTTCGCGCACCTGGCCCGAGGCATTGAGCCCCACCACCGCGCGCTCCTGCTGCTCCTGCAGCACATCCAGAATGGCATCGGCCGTGGGCATGGCCGCCGGGTCGCGCAGCAGCTGCAGCTTGCCGCCCGAACCCTCCAGCGTGCGCTGCAACTCCCGCGCGAGGGGCGAGCCTGCAGGTGCTGCGATGTAGAGCGAGTCAAACCCGAACTCGGGCACGCCCCGCAGCCGAAATCCGCAAGCGGACAGCAGGGCCACGGGCGCGAGGGAGAGCAGTGTGCGCTTGTTCATGGGGGCTATACCACCACGTTCACGAGGCGGCCAGGCACCACAATGACGCGCTTGGGTGCAGCGCCTGCAGCCTGGGCCACAAACGCCTCGCTGGCCAGGGCAATGCGTTCGATCTCGGCCTTGTCAGCCTGCGCGGGGACATGGATGGAGCCGCGCAGCTTGCCGTTGACCTGCAGCATGAGCTCGATCTCGTCCTGCACCAGCGCGTTCGCATCGACCTGGGGCCAGGGTGCATCCAGCAGGTCGCCCAGTTCGGCCGCGTAACCCAGGCCGCTCCAGAGGCTGTGCGCAATGTGGGGGGTGGCCGGGTACAGGCAGCGCAGCAGGATGCCAAAGCCTTCGATCAGCGCCACCTGGGCACCAGCCGAGTCGGTGGCCTTGAAGTCTTCGAGCGCGTTGATCATCTTCATCGCGCCGGAGACCACGGTGTTGTACTGCATGCGCTGGTAGTCGTAGTCCACCTGCTTGAGCACGGTGTGGATCTCCAGGCGCAGGGCCTTGGCTTCTTTGCCGAATTCAACGTCTTTTAGGCTGTTGGCGCTTGCCACGCTTGCGCTTGCAGCTCCCATATCCATAGCAGACAGCTTGAGGCCAAAGTTCCACACCCGGCGCAGGAAGCGGTAGCTGCCTTCCACCGCAGCGTCGTTCCACTCCAGCGTGGCCTCGGGCGGTGCGGTGAACATGGTGTACAGGCGGGCGGTATCGGCGCCGTACTTCTCGATCAGGTCCTGCGGGTCCACGCCATTGTTCTTGGACTTGGACATGGTGCCCACGCCCTCGTAGTCGATGGGCGTGCCCACGGGCAACATACCGTCGCCGCTGGTGGCTTCGTTCTTGAGCTTGGCGCCGATGATCTTGCCGCCTTCGTCCAGCACGTGCTCCACATCGTGCGGCCAGAAGTAGTCCTTGCCGCCCTTGGCGGTGCGGCGGCTGTAGATGTGGTTGAGCACCATGCCCTGCGTGAGCAGCTTGGTGAAGGGCTCATCGACCTTGACCAGGCCCAGGTCGCGCATGACCTTGGTCCAGAAGCGGGCGTACAGCAAGTGCAGGATGGCGTGCTCGATGCCGCCGATGTACTGGTCCATCGGCATCCAGTAGTCGGCACCGCCCGCCACCATCGCGTCGGCGTTCTTGGGGTCGCAATACCGCATGAAGTACCACGAGCTGTCCACGAACGTGTCCATGGTGTCCGTCTCGCGGCGGGCAGGCTTGCCGCACACGGGGCAGGTCACGCCCGCGTGGAAGCCTTCGTGCTTGTGCAGCGGGTTGCCCGAGCCGTCGGGGATGCAGTCTTGCGGCAGCACCACGGGCAGGTCTTTTTCGGGCACGGGCACGGCGCCGTGTTCATCGCAGTGGATGATGGGGATCGGAGTGCCCCAGTAGCGCTGGCGGCTCACGCCCCAGTCGCGCAGGCGCCAGGTGGTCTTCTTCTCGCCCAGGCCCTTTTGCTCCAGCGCATGGGCCACGGCGTTCACGGCTTCCTTGTACGACAGGCCGCTGAAGCTGTCGGAGTTGATGGTCACGCCGCGTTGCTTGTCGCCGTACCAGTCGTTCCATTGGTGGTAGTCAAAGTGTTCGCCATCGACCAGCACCACCTGCTTGATCTCGATGCCGTACTTGAGGGCAAACGCGAAGTCGCGTTCGTCGTGCGCGGGCACGCCCATCACGGCGCCGTCGCCATAGCCCATGAGCACGTAGTTGCCGACCCAGACCTCGACCTTCTCTTCGGTCAGCGGGTGGGTGACGAACAGGCCCGTGGGCACGCCCTTCTTCTCTTGCGTGGCCAGCTCGGCCTCGGTCGTGCCGCCGCTCTTGCATTCTTCGATGAAGGCCTTGAGCGTGGGATTGGTTTTGGCGGCATGGGCGGCCAGCGGGTGCTCGGGCGCCACGGCGCAGAAGGTCACGCCCATGATGGTGTCGGCGCGCGTGGTGAACACGTACATCTTGCCGTCGCCGATCAGTGCACCGTCGTCGCCTGCAATGTCGTGCGTGAACGCAAAACGCACGCCTTCGCTCTTGCCGATCCAGTTCTCCTGCATCAGCTTGACGCGCTCGGGCCAGCCGGGCAGCTTGTCGCCGGTGACGAAGTCCAGCAGCTCTTCGGCGTAGTCGGTGATCTTGAGGTAGTAGCCGGGGATCTCGCGCTTTTCGACCACCGCACCCGTGCGCCAGCCCTTGCCGTCAATCACCTGCTCATTGGCCAGCACGGTCTGGTCCACCGGGTCCCAGTTCACGACCTGGGTCTTGCGGTAGGCAATGCCCTTTTCGAGCATTTTCAGGAACAGCCACTGGTTCCACTTGTAGTACTCGGGGTCGCAGGTGGCCACTTCGCGGCTCCAGTCGATGGCCAGGCCCATGGCCTGCATCTGCTTTTTCATGTACGCGATGTTTTCGTACGTCCACTTGGCAGGGGGCACACCATTCTTCAGCGCCGCGTTTTCAGCGGGCAGGCCAAACGCATCCCAGCCCATGGGCATCAGCACGTTGTGGCCGTTCATGCGCAGGTAGCGCGTGAGCATGTCGTTGATGGTGTAGTTGCGCACGTGGCCCATGTGCAGCTTGCCGCTGGGGTACGGCAGCATCGAGCAGGCGTAGAACTTCTTCTTGTTGGCGTCTTCCGTCACGCGGTAGGCATCGGTGGCGGTCCAGTGGCCGTGGGCGGCGCGCTCGACGTCTTGGGGAGAGTATTTGTCTTGCATGGGGGCTCGGGGGTGAGAGGGAGGTGCAGCCGCAGGGCCGCGCTGCGCAGATTTTAGGCTGTCAGGCCCCGCCTTCCGCGCCTGCCGCCGCCAGCGGCCTGTGCAGACCGGCTGGCACGGCAGCGCACGGCGGTTTCAGGGGGCCTTGGCAGGGGCAGACGGCGCGCCTGCGGCCGGTGGCTCGGCCACAAAGCCGATGCGCTGCAGCCCGGCCAGATGCGCTGCGCCCATGACCTCGACCACGCGCCCGTAGGGAACTGCGGCGTCAGCGCGCAGCTGGATTTCGGTGTCGGGCCGTTCGGCGCCGATGCGGCGCAGGCGCTCAGCCAACGCGCTCTGCGACAGTGGCTGGTCGTCCAGAAAGGCTTGGCCCGACGCATCGACCACAAGGGTAACGAACTGCGGCGCACTACCGGGCGTGGCGCCCTCGGAGCGTGGCAGGTCGAGCCGGATGGAGCTGGCCAGCAGCGGTGCCGTGAGGATGAAGATAACCACCAGCACCAGCATCACATCGACCAGCGGCGTCATGTTGATGTCGCTCATGGGCTGTGGCCCGGTGGTGCGTTCGAGTCTGCCGAAACTCATGCCCCCACGCTCCCCATGGGGGCTGACCCGCCTTGGGGCGGCCCGGCGGCGGGTCGGCTCGCATTGCTCAGACCTTCTGTGGTGCCTGCCAAACTCTGGAGTGCCGCCGTGTCAATGACCAGTTCGCGCAGGTCGCGCGCAAACCCTTCCAGGTCCGCCTCGATGCGGCCGATCAGCCGCCCAAACACGTTGTAGGCCAGCACCGCGGGGATGGCCACGGCCAGCCCGGCCGCCGTCATGACCAGGGCCTCGCCCACGGGGCCGGAGACGCGGTCGATGGTGATCTGGCCCGCGCCCGCCATGGCCGTCAGCGCATGGTAGATGCCCCACACGGTGCCCAGCAGCCCCACGAACGGCGCGGTGGAGCCCACCGTGGCCAGCAGCACCTGGCCAAACTGCAGGCGCCCCAGCACGCCATGCAGGGCATCGCGCAGCACCCGGGTCAACCGCTGAGACAGGCTGCCCGCGCTGGCCAATGAGGCCGGGGCATCGGGCAGAGAATGATTTGCTATTGAATTTGCAGCAACCACCAGAGGCAAGACCAGCGCAGCGCGGTCAAAAGACTGCAAACGTTGTGCTGCAACCTCCATGGATGGCGCCTGCCAGAACGCCGCAGTGCTGCGGGCCACATCGGCACTGGCCTGGCGCATGAGCCGCAGCTTCCAGACGATGACCACCCAGCTTGCCACCGACATGGCCAGGAGCACCAGTGCGGCACCCTGCGTGACGGCGTCGCCCTGGCGCCACCAGTGGAGAGCGTCCATCAATACCTCGCTATTTGGCGCATCGCCCGCAACTGGCGCGCCCGAAGCCAGTGCCACCGTGGAACTGGCTGCGCCAGGCCACGGGTGGCGTCCCCCTGCAGGGGGAAGATGCGAAGCATCTCAGGGGGTTTCTCATTGCAGACCGAGCACGTCGAACATGTCGAACATGCCCGTCTTGTGCCCAGCGAGGAACCGCACCGCCCGCAGGCTGCCCTGTGCGTAGGTGGAGCGGCTGGAAGACTTGTGCGTGATCTCGATGCGCTCGCCGATGCCCGCGAACAGCACGGTGTGATCGCCCACGATGTCACCACCCCGGATGGTGGCAAAACCGATGCTCGACGGATCGCGCTCACCAGTGACACCTTCGCGGGCGTACACGCCACATTCCTTGAGGTCGCGCCCCATGGCTTCGGCAATCACCTCGCCCATCTTGAGCGCGGTGCCCGAGGGCGCATCCACCTTGTGGCGATGGTGGGCTTCGATGATCTCGATGTCGTAGCCCGTGGCCATGGCCTTGGCCGCCATCTGCAGCAGCTTGAGGGTGACGTTCACGCCCACACTCATGTTGGGCGCCATGACGATGGCGGTGCGCTGGGCAAAGACGGCAATCTCGGCCTTCTGCGCATCGGTGAAGCCCGTGGTACCCACCACGGCTTTTACCCCGAGTTCGCAGCACACGGCCAGGTGGGCCAGGGTGCCCTCAGGGCGTGTGAAATCAATCAGAACGTCGGCGTTTTTCAGGCCCGCAGCAATGTCGGCCGTGATGGCAACACCGCTGGCATGGCCCAGAAACGCGGTGGCGTCCGAACCGATGCCGGGGCTGGACGGCACGTCCAGCGCGCCTGCCAGCACACAGTCGTCACTGGCGCGAAGGGCCTCGATCAGCATGCGGCCCATGCGACCGGATGCACCGGCAACGGCAACACGGAGGGGGCGCGAGGGCGTGGATGCGGGGGCAGGCGAAGGGGTCCCTGTCATGAGTGTCCTGTACGTTGTCGTTGGCTTTGAAGTGAGGCGGGCATCGATCTACCCGTTGCCCCACCGGCCAGATCGCGAAAATCAGCGTGCTGGGGCTTCCAGCGGCGGGTAGCTGACAGAAGCAGGCTCCAGCGGGGGCGCTGTCGGGGAGGCAGATGGCCGTTGCGACGCAGGGTAGCGGGCCAGTTGCTCCGGTGTGGCCTCCAGCACGGGCACCTTGCTTTTGGAGCCACGCGAGCCCAGTGTGGCCACGAACTCGGTCTCTGTGGGCATGGGATCGCCTTCGGAGCGGTCCAGCCCATCGCCCTTGAAATACACGGTCAGCTTGCGGGTCTGGGCTTCTTCACCGGGGCGCTTGAGCGTGAACACGTATTCCCAGCGGTCTGCATGGAACAGGCTGGTGACCAGCGGCGTACCGAGGATTTCACGCACCTGCTGGCGGCTCATGCCGGGCTGGAGCGCCTCGACCTGCTCGCGCGACACAAAATTGCCCTGCACCACAGCGATTTTGTAGGGAGTGACAATGCTGGCAATGCGGGTACTGGCACCATCCAGGCTACTGCAACCGGCCAGGGCGGCCACGCTGGCACCGACCAAAAGGACCAGGCCCAGGCGGGCGCTGAAACGGGCTTTGACGGGCATGGGTAAAAGGGCTGAGGATATGATCGCCCCATTGTAGCGGCAGGCCTTCTGACCTTGAGGCCGAGGCCCGCATCCCGAAAGACCATGCCATGACCAACATCGACGAACTCAAAAGCACGGGACTCAAGGCCACGCTGCCCCGCCTGAAGATTCTGGAGATATTCCAGAAAGGCGAGCAACGCCATATGACGGCCGAAGATGTGTTCCGCGTGCTGCTGGAAGAGCGTTCGGACATTGGCCTGGCCACGGTCTACCGCGTGCTCACGCAGTTCGAGCAGGCCAGCATCCTGATCCGCAGCAATTTCGAGAGCGGCAAGGCGGTGTACGAACTCAACGAAGGGCAGCACCACGACCACTTCATCTGCACGTCGTGCGGCAAGGTGGAGGAGTTCTACGACCCCGAGATTGAAAAACGCCAGCAGGCCGTGGCCAAGGCCAAGGGCTGGCTGGTGCAGGACCACACCATGGCCCTGTATGGCCAGTGCGCTGCCTGCGCTAGCAAGTAAGCCCCCCTGAGTCGCCTTCGGCGCCTTCCCCCGAGGGGGACGCACCCAGTGGCCCGGCGAAGCCGGTTCCACGGGTGCACTGGTATTGGCGCGCGCCAGTTTCGCAGCATCTGAACCTAAATTGGCTGTAGCGCCTGCCTGCCAAGCGCCGGCAGCTATCAAATACGCAGCATACTAGCCGCCTGTATCGCGCTCCATGGCGCGGCGATGGCGCTCCACAAATTCCTGGTAGGTATCAATGCCGCGCAGTTGCAGGATGGTGTTGCGCACGGCGGCTTCGACCAGCACGGCGATGTTGCGGCCGGCCACCACCTGGATCACCACCTTGAGCACTGGCACGCCCAGCACGTCTTGCGTGAGTGGCTCGTAGGGCAGGCGCTCGTAGTCGCGCTCCAGGGTCTCCTTGCGCACCAGGTGCACGATGAGTTTGAGGCGCATCTTGCGGCGCACGGCCGTCTCGCCAAAGATGGCTCGGATATCGAGCAGACCGATGCCGCGCACTTCCAGCAGGTTCTGCAGCAGATCGGGGCACTTGCCTTCGATGGTGGTCTGGTTGATGCGGTACAGGTCCACCGCGTCGTCGGCCACCAGGCCGTTGCCGCGCGAAATCAGCTCCAGGCCCAGCTCGCTTTTCCCCAGGCCAGATTCGCCGGTGATCAGCACCCCCAGGCCGAGAATGTCCATGAACACGCCGTGCATGGTGGTGCGGTCGGCAAAGTGCTTGGACAGGTAGGCACGCAGCACGTCGATCACAAACGCCGAGGACTCGTGCGTGGAGAACATCGGGATCTGCGCGCGCTCGCACATCGACACCAGTGCATCGGGGGCGGTCTGGTCGTCGGCCAGCACCAGCACGGGCGGCTCCAGCGTCACGATGCGGGCAATGCGACGCTTGCAATCGTCGGGAGACGCGCTGCTCAGATAGGCAATCTCGCGCTCGCCCAGGATCTGGACGCGGTAGGGATGGATGTAATTGAGGTAGCCGACCAGATCGGCCCCCGAGCGCGCGGACCGCACGGCCACTTCGTCAAAGCGCCGCTCGGAAGCGCCCAGCCCGGCCACCCACTCCCACTTCAGGGGGCCGCGAAATTCCTCAAACAGAACATCGGCGCTGACAACGTTGGGCTTCACGGCGAATCAGCGAAAGTGCGCAGCGCCAGACAGGCTCAGGCCGTTTGCGTGGACTGCCAGCCGGCAATCATGCCGTGCAGTTCGGCAGCATCGGTGCAGGCCTTGAGCCTTTCACGCAGGGCCGAATCGCTGAGCAGTTCGGCAATCTCGGAGAGGATTTCGAGGTGCTTCTGTGTGGCGGCTTCAGGCACCAGCAGAAAAATCAGCAGGCCCACAGGCAATTCGTCTGGCGCATCGAACCCGATGGGGTTCAGCAGCTGGAACACGGCAGCCATCGGTGCCTTGAGGCCCTTGATGCGCCCGTGGGGAATGGCCACGCCATGGCCCAGACCGGTGGAGCCCAGGCGTTCACGCGCAAAGAGGCTGTCGGTGATCAACGCGCGCGAGAGACCGTGCTGGCTCTCGAACAGCAGACCCGCTTCTTCAAAAGCACGCTTCTTGCTGGTGGCGTCAACGCTCACAAGCACTTGAGCGGAGGGCAGGATGGAGGCGAGTCGGTTCATGGTCAAGGGTAACAATTATGCACATATTGGCGAAAACCCTGAGCGCGGCGCTGTGGGCAACAAAAAAACCGCCCGAAAGGGGCGGCTGCTGTGCCAGGCTCAGGGCTGGCGCATCAAGCGTGCAGTTCGCGCTTGGCGGCTTCGTGGTGGTGGTCCTGCAGGCGATCCTTGTGGCGCACCACCTGACGGTCCATCTTGTCGACCAGTTCATCCACGGCAGCATACAGGTCGGCGTGGGAGCTTTCGGCAAACAGGTCGTTGCCCTTCACATGGATATTGCATTCCGCTCGCTGCCGCTTTTCCTTCTCCTTTTGCTTCTCTACCGTCAGCAGTACCTTGACGTCGACAACTTGGTCAAAATGGCGGGTGATCCGGTCCAGCTTGGTGGTGACGTAGTTGCGCAAGGCTGGGGTAACTTCGAGGTGGTGACCGCTGATCGTCAGGTTCATAAATAAGTCTCCTGTAACACTCTCTGTGGAAGAAGCGCCGCCCTGGATCAGAGGAGCGGCCCGGCGAACTTGGATGCATCCCGTTGACGTGAAGTCACTATGCCCCCGCCCTTCCTGAAAAGCAATCCCATTCCGCCCCGACCCGCTGGGTTATGCCCGCCAAGGTGCCAAGCCCCCAAAAAGCGCGCACAATGGCTGAGTTGCCGGGGAGCACACGCCCCGCTAGTCGGCAGTTGCTCAGCGTGCCGAAGGCGCTGCGCCATGCAGCGTCAACCGCCCTGCCACCACCATCGACAGCAGGCTCGCGGCAATACCCACCAGCGCCGCCATCCAGTAGTTCTGCACCAGTCCCTGCGCGTCGCGGCTGATCAGCATCCCGCCCACCAAAGACGCCGCCCCCATGGCCGCAGACTGCACCGATGCGTTCAAGGTCATGAAGGTACCGCGCAGCGGTGCCTGCGCCGCAGAGGCCACGATGGCCATGCCGGGAATCATCCGGCCGCTCACAAAGGCAAACATCAGGGTGGACACCGCCAGCACGCCCCACAGCGGCAGCCCCTGCACCAGCGTGATGCCCAGCAGGCAGGGCGCCGCAGCCAGGGCCAGCCAGCGAAAGGTTCGCACCTTGCCGCGCAGGTCCGTCAACCGGCCAAACAGGCGCGCGGTGAACAGGGTCGCGACACCTCCACACAGGTAGGCCACCGGAATCTGGTCTGCCCGCACACCGGCATTGGTCTGCATGTAGATGGTGATGTAGGGAATCACCGTAAAACCTGTAAACATGAGCAACGCGGAGAACAGGAACGCCCAGCGATGGTTCGGGTCGACAAGCACTTGTCCGATGCCGCCCAGCGCCGTTCGTCCGCTGGCAGCCTGCACATGGGCCGTCATCGCCGGCATGGTGCGCGCCGCCAGCACGGCCAGCAGCCCCACCATCGCGGCAATCGCAATGAACGGCATGTTCCAGCCGCCCACCTCGGCAAGGATCAGCCCCAGCGGAACACCGGCCACGGTCGATACCGAGAACGAGGTCATCACGATGCCCATCGCACGGCCGCGCCGCTCGAACGGGATCACGTCAGCCACGATGGTTTGCGACAGGGCCGACAAGACACCCCCGAATGCCCCCGCCAAAACGCGCGCCACCATGAGCGTGCCGTAGGTGGGCGCCACGCCACAGGCCAGTGTGGCCAGCCCAAATAGGACGTAGAGGACCAGCAGCAGCCGCTTGCGCCCGAACCGGTCAATGTACGTAGACGCCAGCAAACCCGAAGCCCCGGCCGACAGCGTATACGCCGACACCAGCAGCCCGAACTGCGCGTCGCTGATGGAAAACAGCTGTGTGAACCGGGGCCCCAGCGGCATCATGATCATGAAGTCAAGGATGTGGGTGAACTGAATGCCTGCCAGGGTAAGCAGCAGCCAAAGTTCGCGGCGGGGAGTAAGCGCAGAGGTGGAGGGCACAGGGGGCGCGGCCAAAGGTGGCGCTGTCAGATTCAGGGCCACACAGTGTGCCGCAAGCTCACCGAGCGCGCAGGTCCGCACTAGCGCCCTCATGCACGCCGGTACATGCCCCTGCCGAGCCCCCACCGAGCCCTTGCCGCAGACACGCGTCAGACCCGCGCGTAAAATCCAAAGGTTGCGCGCACGCACTTGAAGACTTCACCAGCTCCCGCGCTTCACTCCCCGTTTTGCGGCCTGCCTGCAGCGCACATCGATCGCCCACACCGACACCATGACCCAGCCCAGCTCCAACGCCCTGCACACCTCCGCCCTGACATCGCTGCCCCTGCTGGCACGCGGCAAGGTGCGCGACAACTACGCCGTGGGCGACGACCGCATCCTGATGGTGGCCAGCGACCGCCTGTCGGCCTTTGACGTGATCATGGGCGAGCCCATTCCGGGCAAGGGCGAGCTGCTCACGCAGATGGCACTGTTCTGGTTCGACAAGCTCGGAGATATCTGCCCCAACCACCTGACGGGCGACGCGCCCGAAAGTGTGGTGTCTCCGGAAGAAGCCCCGCAGATCCGTGGCCGGTCCATGCTGGTGCAGCGGCTACAGCCCATTCCGGTCGAAGCCGTGGTGCGCGGCTACCTGGCCGGCAGCGGCTGGAAGGAATACCAGGAATCACGCGCAGTGTGCGGGGTGCCCCTGCCGGAAGGGCTGACCAATGCCGCCAAGCTGCCCGAGCCCATCTACACCCCGGCCGCCAAGGCCGCTGCGGGCGAGCACGATGAAAACATCACGTTCGAGCGCACGGTGGAGATGATTGGCCTGGACCTGGCCACCCGCATCCGCGACCTGAGCATTGCGATCTACAAGGCTGCTGCCGACATCGCGCTCGCCAAAGGCATGATCATTGCCGACACGAAATTCGAGTTTGGCCTGGCGCCCGATGGCACGCTGGTGCTGATGGACGAAGTGCTCACGCCCGACAGCTCGCGCTACTGGCCCGTGGAAGGCTACGAGGCCGCCCTGGCCGCTGGCCAGAACCCGCCGAGCTACGACAAACAATTTGTGCGCGACTGGCTGGAGCAAGCCCAGGTGAACGGCAAGCCCTGGGACAAGACCGCGCCCGCCCCCCGCCTGCCGCGCGAAGTGATCGAAAAGACCGCCGCCAAGTACCGTGAAGCGCTGGAGCGGCTGACGGCCTGACGCCTCCGTCAGCCCCCACCAAAAAGAAAAGGCCCTTCCCGGGCCTTTTCTTTTTGGTGCGGTGAACCCCCGCTCAGCTCAACTGAGCACCACGCTCGACAAGCGGCGCCGGTAGGTCGCCACCACCGGGTCGTCGGGTGGGATCTGGCCGTCGGCCACCTTCACCTTGGGCGGCTCGATGATTTCAAGGATGGCCACATAGGTCTTGCGGGCGGCCTCTTCGCCCCAGGCCTTGTCGCGCATAAGGATTTCGAGCAGTTCGTCCATGGCGTCCGTCCAGCGCTGGTCGGCCATGAGCCAGCGGGCGCGGGCGTAGCGGGTATCAAAGTCGCGCTTGTTGGCGGCGATTTTTGCATCAAAATCGGCGCCAGCGCCTTCCCCATAATCGTTAGAAGCTACGAAATCAATAGCATCCATCCAGGCTTTCAACGCACCCAGCTTGCGCGAGGCTGCGGCCTTGGCGATGACGGGGGCAAAGGCCACCTTGGCGTCGTCCTCGCGACGCAACTGCAGCAGCAGCTTGACGTAGTCGAAGCGCGCGTCGTCATTGGAAGGATCGGTCACCACGGCGTGCTGCAGCTTCTCCAGCGCGGTACTGGTGTCGCCTTCGGCCAGGGCGTCCTGGGCTTCTTCTTCCTCGATTTCCGCCACCAGTTCTTCGGCGGTGGGGATGTGCTTGTCCAGGAAGGCGCGCACCTGGCCTTCGGGCAGGGCGCCCATGAAGCCATCCACGGGCTGGCCATTCATGAGCAGCACGCAGGTGGGAATGCTGCGGATGCCGAACATGCCCGCCAGCTGCTGCTCCTGGTCCGAATCGATCTTGACCAGCTTGAAGCGGCCCGCGTAGTCGGTCTCCAGCTTTTCCAGCACCGGCCCCAGCGACTTGCAGGGGCCACACCAGGGCGCCCAGAAGTCCACCAGCACGGGCACGTTCATCGAGGCAGCAACCACCTCGGTTTCAAAATTTTCTACGGTGACGTCAATCATGGCGGTGTGGAGGCCAGGGGCCTGTGGAGCGGTTTGCGCGCTATTTTGGCCCATCGAAACAGCCCCATGCCGGGAAGGGAGGCGCAAAAAGTAAAATCGCGGGTTCCACCTACAGCGGCAGAGCAGGCGCAACCTGCCCGCCAGCGCCCTCCACACCATGAAACCCATCCAGATCGGCGTGGTCATGGGTTCCAGCAGCGACTGGGACACCATGCAGCATGCAGTGCAGATTCTTGAACAGTTCGGCATCGCGCACGAGGCCCGCGTGGTCTCGGCCCACCGCATGCCCGACGACATGTTTGCCTACGCCGAGGCCGCTGCCGGCCGGGGCCTCAAAGCCATCATCGCGGGCGCCGGTGGCGCCGCCCACCTGCCCGGCATGATTGCCGCCAAGACCACCGTTCCCGTGCTGGGCGTGCCCGTGGCCAGCCGCCACCTGCAGGGTGTGGATTCGCTGCACAGCATCGTGCAGATGCCCAAGGGCATCCCCGTGGCCACGTTCGCCATCGGCACGGCGGGCGCTGCCAATGCGGCCCTGTTCGCCGTGGCCCTGCTGGCCAATGAGAGCCCCGAGCTGCGCCAGCGGCTCGAAGCCTTTCGCGCCGAGCAGACGGAAGTGGCCCGCAACATGACCTTGCCGCCCGCTGCATGAGCGCCGACAACACTTTGACAGCGCTGCTGCCTGGCGCCACGCTGGGCGTGCTCGGCGGCGGCCAGCTGGGCCGCATGTTTGTGCACCAGGCGCAGGCCATGGGCTACTTCACGGCCGTGCTCGACGCCGACCCCACCAGCCCGGCCGGGCTGGTGAGCCACCACCACATCCAGACCGGCTATGAAGATCCGCAAGGCCTGGCCGAGCTGGCCCGCCTGTCGGATGCTGTGACCACCGAGTTCGAAAACGTGCCCGCTACCGCGCTGGCTGCACTGGCTGCGCAACGCCCCGTGTCGCCCGCCGCCAGCGCTGTGTCGGTGGCGCAAGACCGTGCGCGGGAAAAGGCCCACTTTGTGGCCTGCGGCGTGCCCTGTGCGCCGTATGCGGTGATCGAAACGGCTGAGCAACTGGCTGCAGTTTCTTCTGATCTGTTACCAGGCATCCTGAAGACGGCCCGCATGGGCTACGACGGCAAGGGCCAGGTGCGCGTGAAGACGCCCGCCGAGCTGGCCGCTGCCTGGGACTCTGTCGGCAAGGTGCCCTGCGTGCTGGAGAAGATGCTGCCGCTGGCGCTGGAATGCTCGGTGATCGTGGCGCGCGGCGCCGACGGTGGCACCGTGCACCTGCCCGTGCAGCGCAACCTGCACCGCGACGGGATTCTGGCGGTGACGGAGGTTTTTGAACAAAATCTGCCTCCAGCGCTTGCCCAGCAAGCGGTAGCAGCTGCAGTTTCGATAGCAAATGGTTTGCAATACGTCGGCGTGCTCTGCGTGGAGTTCTTTGTGCTGCAGGACGGCAGCCTGGTGGTGAACGAGATCGCCCCGCGCCCACACAACAGCGGCCACTACAGCCAGAACGCCTGCGATGTGTCGCAGTTCGAGCTGCAGGTGCGCACCATGGCCCGCCTGCCGCTCACGCAGCCGCGCCAGCACAGCCCCGCCGTGATGCTCAACCTGCTGGGCGACCTGTGGTTTGCGCACGGCGACGCCGCGCAGACGCCCCCCTGGGCCGAGGTGCTGGCCCTGCCCGGCACGCACCTGCACCTGTATGGCAAGCGCGACGCCAAACGCGGCCGCAAGATGGGGCATCTCAACATCACCGCAGCCACCCCCGAAGCAGCACGTGCCACTGCCCTGCAGGCGGCGGCCCTGCTGGGCATCGCACCGTTCTGACCATGATTCTTGACGGCACCCAGCCCGCATCCATCGCCGCCGCAGCGCGGGCCGTGCGCAGCGGCGCGCTGCTCGGCCTGCCCACTGAGACGGTGTACGGCCTGGCGGCCGATGCCAGCAGCGATGCCGCCGTGGCGCAGATTTTTGTGGCCAAGGGGCGCCCCAGCGACCACCCCCTGATCGTGCATGTGGCCAACGCCGAGGGCATTGCGCACTTCGCCAGCGAGGTGCCGAGCTTTGCGCAGAAGCTCGTCGATGCCTTCTGGCCCGGCCCGCTCACGCTCATCCTGCCGCGCCTGCCCGGCGTGGCCAGCGCCGCCACGGGCGGGCAGGACAGCGTGGGACTGCGCTGCCCCGCCCACCCCGTGGCCCATGCCCTGCTGCTGGCCTGCGCCGCACCCGGCGACAGCGACGCCCAGGGCGGCCCGCCCGTGTGGGGCGTGGCCGCCCCCAGCGCCAACCGCTTTGGCCGCGTGAGCCCCACGACCGCCCGGCACGTGCAGGACGAGCTGGGCGCCGAGCTGCTGGTGCTCGACGGCGGCCCGTGCGAAGTGGGCATCGAAAGCACCATCGTGGACTGCACGCGGGGCGTGCCCGTGCTGCTGCGCCCCGGCGCCATCACGCGCGAGCAGATCCGGGCGGCCTGCGGCATTGCGCCGCTGTCCAAGGACGACATGCCCGCGCTCACGCCCCGCGCCTCGGGCACGCTCGAAGCGCACTACGCGCCCGCCGCCAAGGTGCGGCTGATGGACGCCAAGGCGCTGCAGACCGGCCTGGACCTGCTGGGCGCCGACGCCGCCCACATCGCGGTGTATGCCCGTGCTGCGCTGCGCACCCAATCGTCCAAGCTCGTCATGCGCCGCATGCCCGACGACGCCACCGCCACGGCCCAGCAGCTGTTCGCGGTGCTGCGCGGCTTTGACGACGATGGCGTGAAACTGATCTGGATCGAGACCCCGCCCACCAGCCCCGAGTGGGAAGGCGTGCGCGACCGACTGCAGCGTGCGTCTGCAGCGTGATTCCGGCCGCGCCAGGCGGCTTTACATGCGTTGACGTTGCACCGCTAAACTACCCCCCACTTTTCTGGAGAAATACATGGCAGCAAATTGGATGCGCCGCACCGTACTGGTCGCCGCATGTGCGTCGGCCGCGTTGCTCGCGGCCTGCGGTTCCAGCACCACCGAATCGGCCATCGCGCCCGAGCGCTTCATCGCGTTTGGCGATGCCAACAGCGATGTGGGGCAAAAAGGAACGCGCTATACCGTTAACGACGGCAGCGTGAACAACTGGACCCTGCAGGTGGCTGCCAACTACGGCAAGCCCCTTGCGGCCGCCTCTGCGGGTGGCAAGAGCTATGCCGTAGGCAATGCCCGCGTGAAGATCAAGCCCGACGCGGCAGGCAACGCCAGCACCCCCACCATCACCGAGCAGATCGACACCTTTTTGGCCAGTGGCAGCTTTGGCGCCAGTGACGTGGTGTTTCTGAGCGGCGGCATCAGCGACGTGATTGCCGGCATGGCCGCCGTGCAGGCCGGCACCCAGACCGAGGCCGCCATGGTGGCCGCAGCCCGCCAGGCGGGTGAAGACATGGCCGCGCAGGTGCGACGCCTGGTCGCCGCAGGCGCCAAATATGTGGTCGTGACGGGAACCTACGACCTGAGCAAGACCCCCTGGGCCAAGACCATTGGCCGCGAAGCCCTGTTGGCTGACGCCAGCAGCCGCTTCAACGACGGCCTGCTCGTGGGCATCGTGGACCTAGGTGCCAACGTACTGTATGTGGACCTGGCCTACTACGTGAACCTGTACACCGGCGTACCCGCCAACTACGGTTTCAACAACGCCACCACGGCCGTGTGCACCTCGGTGGATGCCACCAACGGCATCGGCATCGGCGCAGGACAGGTCAACTCTGCCCTGTGCACCGCCTCCACGCTGCTGCCAGGCGCCAGCCAGACCTCCTACGTGTTTGCCGACCCGGTGTACCTCACGCCCTCGGCGCAACGCCAGTTCGGCACCTATGCTTACGACCGCCTGCGCGCCCGCTGGTAAGGGGCTGCTGACTCGCCCCCAGCCGCCGCTGAGCCTGCTGCTGTGCAGGGGCAGCGGCCCACAAAAAAAGCCGACCCTTGGGTCGGCTTTTTGCTGTACGGCATGCCGACCGGCTTACTTGACCATGTCGAACACAGCGCGCGCCTGGGCGTGGCAGAACGGGGGTTCATAGGTGCCATGGTAGGCGCCGTAGTAGGTGGCAAACGCGGCCGATGCGGGGTCGGTGGGGGCCTGACCACCCGGGCCAAAGGTGGCCTGGATGGCGGCATCGACGTCGACCGAGGTCACGTTGGTCAGGCCCCGGCTGTCGAAGTCGGCCTTCATCACGCGCTGGTGAATGGCTGGAGGCACTGTGGGGTCACCCGCGCCGCCGCACAGCAGCACGCGGGCCTTGGGGCTCCAGCCCAGCAGGTCGTTTTTCTTGGCCGCCAGGTACAGCGGGTGGGTGGTGCTGGTCTGCGAGCCCGTGATGAAGGCGGACTGGAACAGCGCGTCGCGCGCCTGGTTGGGCGTGCCTGCGGGCAGGGTGCCCGAGGTGAGCAGCGTGGTGTAGGTCATCGTGGGGTTGGGCAGCAGATTTTCGATGTAGCCCGAGTACGGTGCCTTGAAGACCTGCTTGACGTCCGTGTAAACGTCGCCATAGACCTTCTGCCAGGCCGTCACCAGATACGGCACGAAGAACTGCACCCCGGCAATCGCATCCGGAATGCGCAGCGAGCCCGACAGGTTGTACGGGCCCGCCAGGTGGGCACCAGCAACCACATTGAATTCGCTGCCGTAGTCGCGTTCCGCAGCGCGGTGTGCGGCCATCGACGAGTGCCCGCCCTGCGAGTAGCCCGTGAACATGACCTTGCCCGACAGATTGGCCCCCACGGTGCCGGCTGCATTGCGCGCGGCACGCACCGAGTCGATGACCGTGGTGGCTTCCGAATCGGCATGCAGGTAGGGGTGGTAGCTGTAGCCCGACTTGGCAAAGCCCAGGTAGTCGGTGGCCACCACCGCATAGCCCTGGGCGGCGTACATGGCGGCGAGCAGGAAGGTTTCGTTGTCCTGTGGGTTGGCCAGGGTGCGGGGCTTTTGCACATCGGTGCCCTTGGCGTAGGCAATCAGCGGTGCGGCCGTGCTGCAGCTGCCAGCGGGCACCAGCATCACGCCCGAGGCGTTGGTGTTCTCTCCGGCCTTGGCGCCGACGGTGGCGTAGTTGAGCGCCACCACCTTGACATCACACTTCGCCTTGCCCGTGATGGCCTGCAGGCCGCTGCTGGAGGTGCCTGCGTCGATCTGCGCGGCCGTCAGCGTGGTCATCACGGCAGGGGGGTCGATCAGCGAGCCACGGTCTGGATCGTCAGAGCCACCGCAGGCGACAAGCAGCACCGCAGCAGCGGCAACACAGGTAAGGCGGAAATACTTCATGGATGGATACCTCAGGTCAAGAAACAACGACGCATCGTGCGCGCACCTGCACTGCACCATCCATAGGGGATAACGCGGACCGAACCAGCGGGCAGACGCCTAGGTGACAGCAGCCCGCCAGCAGTGGCCGCTCAACGATGGCCACGCGCCCCGTAGACCAGCTTCATCCCCAGGATCGTCCCCGCCAGCGCGAGCGTGATGGCGTTGGCCACCACGATGGGCCACGCCGCCAGGACGACGCCATACACCAGCCACAGCGCTACCCCCGCCGTGAACACGCTGTACATGCCCAGAGAGATGCCCCGGACATCGCGCGTGCGGAAGGTATGCAGGGCCTGCGGAACGAAGCTGCAGGTGGTCAGGAAGGCGGCAACGTAGCCGATCAGCTCGGTGGTGGACATGAAGGGAGGCGGGTGACTGCGCGGCGGATGGCTGCGCGAGTGCGCATTATTCACTGGTCGCGCGCGGTCCAGTCGATCAGGCTGTCGAGCACGGGCCGTGCAGCGCCGGCATTGGCATGGTTGACCACGGCCACCAGCACATACCGCCGCCCGCTGGCCGCGTGCACGTAACCGGCCACGGCCATCACATCGCGCAGGCTGCCCGTCTTGAGGTGGGCCGTGCCCGCACGGCTCTGGCTGCGGCGCAGCGTGCCGTCCACCCCGGAGATGGGCAGCGACGCCACCAGCTCCGGCATCACGGGCGATACCCAGGCCACCTGCAGCATGCGCGCCAGTGCCTGGGCCGTCAGGCGGGCATCGCGGCTCAGGCCTGCGCCGTTGTCGGCCTGGGGCAGCTCTGCGTCGCCGATGCGTGCAAGCCACCACTGGCGCAGGGCCTCGCGCGCACCGTCGAAGGTGGCCACGCCGTTCTTTTGCAGTGCCAGCGTCAGGAACACCTGCTGCGCCATCACGTTGTTGCTGTACTTGTTCACGTCACGCACCACCTCGGACAGCGCGGGCGAGGTGACGGTAAAGGCAGGCTTCAGACCAGGCGGCAGCTTGCCCTCGCGCACGCTGCCCGTGAGCTTGCCCCCCAGTTCGCGCCACATGCCCTCCACCGCACGCGCCGCAAAGCCGCGCGGGTCGGCGGCGGCCACGGGCCACACCCGCTCCCCGCAGGACGCGGGGTACACGCCCTGAAAGCCCACCTTGGCCGGGTCGGCCAGCTCCGCCCGCAAGGCACCGCGCCAGTCGCCACACTCGGTGCCCGGCGCGCCCAGCGCCACGGTGGCCTGGCGCGCCACGCCCGCCAGGGGTGGGTCGTACTGAATGCGCGCCAGGCCTGCGGCGGCATCCGGCACAAAGGTCATCACCGACGATTTGTAGTTGAGCAGCAGCGCGTCGGGCGCGGCGTTGTAGGGGCGCAGGGGCTCGCCATCAAATCGCGCTGGATCGTGGTCGGGCACCTCAAAGGCGGTGCGGTCGAGCACGATGTCGCCCACGATGACCTGGATGCCCTGGCCCTGCAGGCGGCGCATCAGCAGCCACAGCCGCTCCATGACCAGCTTGGGGTCTCCCTGGCCCTGGATGTAGACGTTGCCCCGCAGGCTGCCGTCCTGCACCGTGCCCTGCAGATAGACAGGGGTGTTCCACACATAGGCGGGGCCCAGTTGCTCCAGCGCGGCGTAAGTGGTCACCAGCTTCATCACCGATGCCGGGTTCACCGGCAACTGCGCACGGTGCGCCAGGCGCGCAGGCGAAGTCTTGCCGCCCTGGGCATCCACCACCATCACCGACAGGGCCTCGCGCGGTAACCTGGCGCGGGCCAGGGCGGCTTCGACCTCGGGCGGCAGCGGGGTGGCGGGCGCCGCCGCCTGGGCCTGGGCCGTGTCAACAGCCCCCACCAGAGCCAACCAGGCCACAACAACACCCAGGGCGCCACGCAGCGCAGCGCGGCGCCAAAAAACAGGAAGCAAAAGCATGGAGCGAGTCTATCGCCCGGCAGGAAACCCACCTGGGCCGCGCCGGCCCCCAGGCCCGCTGCAAGCGCCGCCGCCCCCACCCACCGATAATCCTCCGATGCGTTTTTCTCCTCGTGCCATCGGCCTGCTGGCGGCAGTCGTGACGGTCACCATCTGGACGGGTTTCATCGTCATTGCCCGCGCCTCGGCCCAGCGCACACTCACCCCGTTCGACATTGCGCTGCTGCGCATCGTGGGCGCCAGCCTGGTCCTGCTGCCCTGGGGCTGGTGGATGGTGCGGCAGCGCACCACAGCACTGGGCTCTGCTGCCCCGCCCTCCAGCCTGGCAGGTATCTCGCCCCTGCCGCTGCGCACCACGGTGCTGCTGGGCAGCTTTGGCGGTCTGCTCTACGCCATGCTGGCCTATGCGGGGTTCTTCCACGCGCCCGCCACCCATGCAGCAGTGCTGATGCCGGGCAGCCTGCCCCTGTGGACGGCGCTGCTGGCAGCGTTTTCGGGCGGTGATGTGTGGAAGGGCGACGTGCTGTTCATGCTAGCCGCCTCCTGCTGGGCCACCTACAGCGTGCTGGCCCGGCGCCACGCCGTGGACGCCGTGCAGGCCACCATCGCCATCACCGCGTTTGCCTGCTTGGTCTATGTTCCCAGCTATGCCCTGCTGATTGCGCTGGGAACCGTCACCAGCCACCTGGCCATTGCGCCGTGGAGCGAGATCGTCTTTCACATGGCGTTCCAAGGTGGCGGGTCGGTGGTGATCTCGGGCATTGGCTTCACCCGCATGATCCAGCACTATGGCCCTGTGCGCTCCACCATGATCACGGCCCTGGTGCCCGGCCTCTCGGCCATCGGCGCGGTGATTTTTCTGGACGAGCCGATGTACTGGAACCTCGTCGCCGGCCTGCTGCTGGTGACTGCCGGTATCCTGCTGGGCGTGCTGCGCAGGAGCCAGGCGCCTGCGGTCACCCCGCCCACGCCCGTGCCTGGCCCTACCGTCCCCTGACCTCCTTTGCCGCGCAACCCCACTGGCCCCATGAATCTGCTTGCTTTCGACACCAGCACCGACACCCTATCCATTGCCGTCCAGCACGGGGATGCCGTGTGGCAGCACACGGGCCCCGGGGGCGCGCAAGCGTCGGCCACCCTGATCCCGACGGTGCGCAGCCTGATGGCGCAGGCCAGCCTGTCGTTCGACACGCTGGAGGCCATTGTGTTTGGCCGGGGCCCAGGCTCCTTCACCGGCCTGCGCACCGCCTGCGCCGTGGCCCAGGGGCTGGCGTTTGGCGCGCGCGGGGGCCAGGGTGTGCCGGTGCTGCCCGTGGACACCCTGCTGGCCGTAGCCGAGGAAGCGCGCCACGCGCACAGCTGCACGCAGGTGGTGGCGGTGCTGGACGCGCGCATGGACGAGGTCTACCACGCGCGCTGCGAATGGGTCGCCGCCCAGGGCCGCTGGCACACCGAGGCCGACTTTGGCCTGGGCGCACCGGAATCCGTGCTTGCCCCCGCAGGGTGGACGGTGGCGGGCAATGCGCGCACGCCCTATGGCGAGCGGCTGGCGCCCATGGCCGCCCACGTGGCCGCGCTGCCCACAGCCACGGCGCTGCTGCGCCTGGCACCGGCCTTGCTGGCAGCGGGCGAAGGTGTGCCGGCCAGCGATGCGCTGCCGCGCTACATCCGCGATAAAGTGGCACAAACCACCGCCGAGCGGGCTGCGCTGCGCGCCGCCCAGGCGGTGCCCGCTCCTTTGTGAATCCTTTCTGCCAGACCCCATGAGCGCCCTGCCCACCCCGTCTGCCGGCGCGCCCGAGGCGCGCTTTGAAGCCCTCACGCTCGCGCGGCTGGATGCCGTGCTGGCGGTGGAACAACGTGCCTATTCGCACCCCTGGACACGCGGCAACTTCACCGATGCCATGGCATCGGGCTACCAGGCACAGGTGCTGATGGCGGACGAACACCTGCTCGGCTACTTCGTGGCCATGATGGGGGTGGACGAGGTGCACCTGCTCAACATCACCGTCACCCCCGAGTTCCAGCGCCAGGGCTGGGCGCGGGTGCTGCTGGACGCGCTGGCCCTGTGGTCGCGCGGGCGCGGCGCCCAGTGGCTGTGGCTGGAGGTGCGCGTGAGCAACCTGCGCGCCCAGCACATCTACCAGACACACGGGTTCCGACGCGTGGGCGAACGCAAGCGCTACTACCCCGCTGACCTGGGCCAGCGCGAAGATGCCGTGGTCATGAGCCTGGCACTGTGAGCAACACCTTCAACCGGCCCTTTTTTCCATGAGCCTTCACCTCGATGCGCGGCAGCGCGCCATGCTGCAAGAAATGGGCGTCACCGTGTGGGTGCAGCCGGAGGCACCCGTAGCACCCACCACAGCCGGGGCCCCCGCCGTCGCCGTGGCGGCGCCCGCCCCTGCCGCCCGCATGGCGCCCCCCACCGCCCCGGCACCCGCCGTGGCCAGCCCTCCTGCTGCGCGAGCGCCCCAGCCAGCGGCCCCGCGAGCACCCGCACCGGCACCTGCGGTAGAGAACGCAGGCGCAGCACCGGCCATCCCCAGCTTGCGGCTGCATGCGCCCCAGGTGCTTTACCCCAGCGCCGACCCATCGCAGACCCCGGCCGGGCTGGGTGGAGGCTGGCTGATCGTGACCGAGAGCCTGACGCCGGGCGAGCCGCTGGGTGGCGACGCAGGCCGGCTGCTGGACAACATGCTGCGCGCCATGCAGCTGCACAAGCACCCCCGTGTGTTCCTTGCTGCGCTGGAGCGCACTGCAGCCGGCGCAGAGACCGGTGGCGACAGCAACATCCCCGCCGCGCTGGCCGACGCCGTGGCTGAGTTGCAACCCGCCCTGGTCCTGGTGCTGGGCCATGTGGCGGCGCGGGCGGCGCTGTGGCGCACCGAGCCGCTGGGCCGCCTGCGCGCGGGCCCGCACCAGCTGGCGGGATGCCCGGCCGTGGTGACCTACGACCCCGCGTTTCTCTTGCGCTCGCAAGACATCAAGGCCGCCGCCTGGGCCGACCTGTGCCGGGCGCTGGCCATCGTGCGCCAGGTTTCGCCCGGCTGACCGCTGCGGGCGAGGGCTTTTGCTAGGAGGCTGTCGGACTTGGAGCGCCGATCAGCGCAAATCGGCCCCAGCGAGGAAATTTTTTTGCCGAATTAGATGTCGACGGTCTCCAAGTCCGACGGACTCGTATCCATCCCCCTGGCACCGCCGGGAGCGTTCAGGATGTGAGCCGCTCGAAGCGACTCCCCATTTTTGGAGTCACCTACTGGTTGCTACTCATCTCTATAGGCTGAGTTGGTCCAACCTCTCGTATTCCTCCTCCTGGTTTCGGATGTATGTCTTGTGATGTACCTACGATGTTGTTGTCGGCTTCGAGCGAGAAGCCAATGCGAAGCGCTTCTGTGATGCGATGCGATGCGAAAGAGGCTCAAGCAGTTCGAGCTTGAGCTTCATGGGGAAAAAAACCGCCTGCTTGAATTCGGTCGCCATGCGGCGCTCGGACGCAGACGGCGTAGGCTCGGCAAGCTAGAGACTTTCACCTTCCTGGGATTCACGTTCATTTGCGGCAAGTCCCGACCTGGAGCCCTCTTGCCCCACCGCAAGACGCACTGCGACCGAATGACGGCCAAACTCAGGGAGATCAAGGAGGAGTTGAGGCGCCGAATGCACGCACCCATACCCAAACAGGGGCGGTGGGGGCAAGCAGGGGCGAATGGGTTCTTGGCTTACCACGCAGTGCCAACGAACTTCCGCGCACTCAACGCGTTCCGGTATCACATCACGAGCCTGTGGCTGCGCTCGCAACAACGACGTAGCCGGGGACAACTTGACGTAGCAGCAGATGCTGAAACTTGCGTCCTACTACGCTACCCTCGCCATGGATCCTTCATCCATGGCCAAGCCAGCGCTTTGCCGTCAAACACCCAAGGCAAGAGCCGTGTGCGGGAACTCCGAAAGTTCGGATATGTGCGGGAGGCGCTCTGCCATTTACGTCCCTACTTCGATTCACCGCACATCCCCGCCATCGCATTCACTTCAGGCCGACTTGTGTCTCATCGCAAAACCTGGTGGAGCGCATTTTTCTAGCCACTCACCAAGGGGTGGACAAAGCGAATCGCCCACGCCAACGCCCTGCCGCTTGAGCTTGCCATCTGGCCATATATCAATCGTCACGGCAAAAAAACCGAACTTTTTGAGTGACGAAAAGGCTCCGATACCATCCTGGCATCCGTAGCTCGAGCCGCTTGCTCAACTATTTGACGCTTACTCCTGACACACCACACCAGTTGCCGCGGGCAGCGCTCAAAAGCAAAACAAAACGCCGATGCAGGCAATGGCGGAGTGGTATCAGACGCATGTGTTCCACAAGCGTCCATGTGATCATCCAGGATGCGAAAACTAATTCACTCGCCGGATCAACCGGTATTTCTCAGGCACCGGTTGCCCTGTGGAATCTGATTTGTAGCATTGACTGCCTGATGGGCCACCTTGGTCATATATAGTCCAGCCCTCAGGAAATTCCCACCACGGACTGGGGCATGCAGTCATCTGCGTTCCAACTGCTAGGCCAGCGACATATGTATAGATTTTGTACGTAGTCGTTTGATTCGGGCAACCGGAGTTAATTCCAAATATTGAACGCGTTAACACCCACCCGGCACCGGGGTAATCCACCGCACATCCACTGATAGTTGGCGGGGGCGGCGCCTTAAAAACCACACGCTTGACATTATCAAGCAGAAAATTGGAATTATCAGGCTTAATAAAGTAAGCGCGGACAGCATGCTCGTTATTGTCAAGGTAATCTACCGGCACCGATAATACCCCATCGAATCCATGAACACCCGCATCACCACAGGCACTTGCAACACCGGGGTCGCGAGGAATATTTGCCAACAGTGCACCAAGAAATTTGTTGTCATCCCTATAAAAATGTACCCATCCAGAATAATTTGGAATGCTTGGATCGCAGGCCCAGCCTGAAAAACGAAATGTTGAAGTTCCTACATCAATCCAACCGGCTGCCTGCGCGTTGGACATAAAGAAGCTACTGGCGGCCAATGTCAGAATAACAGAAAATTTTCTTAATTTTTTCAATTGCAAACTCCCACTTCCCTCGCAAAATTGCGAGCTTGCATTCTAGCAATCCACCTAAAATCATAATGATTTTTTTGTTAAAAAATGTTTACACTGTTTCAGGCATTTCTCAAACTTGAGATAGCAGCGCTGGCCTAATACTCCGCAGTCCTCATAGCAGGCAGCTGAAATACCCCCCTGCGTCCGAAGCCGCTCAGCGGCTGCAAACACATTTTTCGCAGCAGTCTTCCACATAATGAAAAACACCTCCACATGCACGTTTCACATCTGCCTCTGCAGACGGATTTGCCCCAATCTGCCCAGTCACGTGAGGTTGTAGCCTGCCATTGTCCGCACAAACATCTGATCGACTTCTTGAGCCCACGCACCAGCACCCGGCGCATGTGCCCCACCGTCTTGGCCCAGCCAAGGCCTAGTTTGGTCAGCTTGCTCTTTTGCAAGGAGATGGCGTAGCCTTCATTACCTGTCGCATCCCGGACGATTGCATAGACTCCAAACGCTATCCACTCTTCATGGCGCGAGCGGTTCTAAAGGAGTTGATAGAGTCCTTGCAATCCACCCGGGGAGTGAAGCCATGTTGATAGCCCTGC
>NZ_JAHUWW010000013.1:0-27732 GCF_019218805.1 Acidovorax sp. sif0632
GCGCACTGGCAAGATCCCTTCGGGCGAATTCAGCGCCATGTAATTTGCACGGCAGGTGCTGCGGTCGGCACGCCGACGCAGTCTCATGCTCAAAAGCCGAGGCCCCTCACGGGGCCTCGGCTTTTTTCTGCCCTGCCAATCGTGAAGAGATTGACAATGGCCCAGTCACCGGCCCAGAACACCTCAATGGCTTCCAGCTACCGCTCCATCGACCATGTCATGCTGCGCCTTCACGCAGCCGAGCCTTTGTTTCAGCTCTTCAGCGAGACCTTCGGGTTGCCCGTGGCCTGGCCCTTGCAACGCACTGATTTCGCCACGTATGGCTGGGTCCATCTGGGCAACACTGACCTCGAATTGTGGGCAACGACCGCCAACGGCGATCTTCCCGACCATGCGCAACCGCCCTTGATCCACGGTTTTGCTCTGGAGCCTGCTTCGCCCCTGGCCGAAAGTCTGAAGCACGCGATGGAGGCAGGCATCACTTGCAAGCCTCCCCGCGCCTTCCAGTCCGAGAACAGCCGGGGCGAAAGGGTCACCAATTTCACCAATTCCGTGCTGCTTGAGCTTTCCGCTCCAAGCTGCTGTGTGTTCTTTTGCGAGTGGGATCGGCGTGCGGCCCTCTACCCCTGGCCCGAAACCGCAACACCGGCAGAACGCCGCGCGCAGCATCGGCAGGCCCTGCAGGACAGCGGGGGCGGCCCCCTCGGAATCACCGGACTGCATGCCTTGCGCATGGGCACCCCGGATGTGCAAACACACCAGCGCCATTGGCGGGCACTCACAGGCTCGCAGCCTGGCCATCCCATTGCAGTCACGCCGGATGTCTGTCTGGAGCTGGTTCCAGGAGAACACTTGCTGATTGAATCGCTGTCGCTGAGCGTGCGCTCACTATCTATAGCGCGTGCCTTTCTGAGCAGCCGGCATTTGCTCCAGGCGGACAGCGGCGATGTGCTTTCCGTGGCGTGTGAAGGGCTGCAACTTCACCTGCGGGAAACGTCCCCCGCCTTGCCTTAAAGCAGACTTCCATGACCGCTTGCCGTTTTGCAGCAGGCGGGCATAAAAAAACCCGGCCAAGCCGGGTTTTGGGGCAGATCCACCAAGATCTGAATCACTTCTTCTGGCGGAACTTGCGAAGCGCAGCAATCTGCGCCGCCATCACGGCCAGTTCGGACTGGGCCTTTGCCAGGTCGATTTCGCTCTTGGCATTCTTGAGCGCTTCCTCGGCGGAGGCCTTGGCGGCGTTGGCCTTCTCGTCGTCCAGATCCTTGCCACGGATGGCGGTATCGGACAACACAGTCACGCAGTTGGGCTGCACTTCCAGAATGCCACCGGCCACGAAGACAAACTCTTCGGAACCGTCAGCCATTTCGATGCGCACCGAGCCCGGCTTGATACGGGTGATCAGCGGGGTGTGGCGGGGATAGATGCCCAACTCGCCAGCTTCGCCAGGCAGCGCCACGAAACGCGCTTCACCGGAGAAGATGGACTCTTCGGCACTGACCACATCAACGTGGATGGTGTTCATCATTGCTCCTAGGAAAAGGTGGGTTGCTTGATTGCTGAAGGCCGAGCGGCGGTAGGCTGCTCAGCCGCCGGGCAATCAGGCCACCTTCTTGGCCTTTTCGAAGGCTTCGTCAATGGTGCCCACCATGTAGAACGCCTGTTCTGGCAGGTGATCGCATTCGCCGTTCACGATCATCTTGAAACCACGGATGGTTTCCGACAGTGGAACGTACTTGCCTGGCGAGCCCGTGAACACTTCGGCCACGTGGAAAGGCTGCGACAGGAAACGCTGGATCTTGCGCGCGCGGGCCACGGCCAGCTTGTCTTCAGGTGCCAGTTCGTCCATGCCCAGAATGGCGATGATGTCGCGCAGTTCCTTGTAGCGCTGCAGCGTGCCTTGCACCGCACGGGCCGTAGCGTAGTGGTCTTCGCCCACGACGTTCGGGTCCAGCTGGCGGCTGGTGGAGTCCAGAGGATCCACGGCAGGGTAGATACCCAGCGAGGCGATGTCACGCGAAAGCACCACGGTGGAGTCCAAGTGGGCGAACGTGGTGGCAGGCGAAGGATCGGTCAAGTCATCGGCAGGCACGTACACGGCCTGGATGGAGGTGATCGAGCCGACCTTGGTCGACGTAATACGCTCTTGCAGGCGGCCCATTTCTTCGGCCAGCGTAGGCTGGTAGCCCACGGCGGAAGGCATGCGGCCCAGCAGAGCGGACACTTCGGTACCGGCCAGCGTGTAACGGTAGATGTTGTCCACGAAGAACAGCACGTCACGGCCTTCGTCGCGGAACGACTCGGCGATGGTCAGGCCGGTCAGCGCAACGCGCAGACGGTTGCCTGGGGGCTCGTTCATCTGGCCGTACACCATGGCAACCTTGGACTCTTCGAGCTTCTCCAGGTTCACCACGCCGGAATCGGCCATTTCATGGTAGAAGTCGTTCCCTTCGCGGGTACGCTCGCCCACACCAGCGAACACCGACAGACCGCTGTGGGCCTTGGCGATGTTGTTGATGAGTTCCATCATGTTCACGGTCTTGCCCACACCGGCGCCACCGAACAGGCCCACCTTGCCGCCCTTGGCGAACGGGCACACCAGGTCAATCACCTTGATGCCGGTTTCCAGCAGTTCTTGCGAAGGCGACAGTTCGTCGTACGCAGGGGCCTTGCGGTGGATGGAGGCCGTCAGTTCCTGGCTCACGGGACCACGTTCGTCGATGGGAGCACCCAACACGTCCATGATGCGGCCCAGCGTCGCCTTGCCCACGGGCACGGTGATGGAGTTGCCGGTGTTGGTCACCATGATGCCGCGGCGCAGGCCGTCGGACGAACCCAGCGCAATGGTACGCACCACGCCGTCGCCCAACTGCTGCTGCACTTCCAGCGTCAGGGTCGAACCGTCGAGCTTCAGAGCGTCGTAAATCTTGGGCATCTGGTCGCGCGGGAACTCAACGTCCACCACAGCGCCGATACATTGAACAATCTTGCCTTGCACTTGAGCCATTTTTCGCTCCAATAAAGATGTTGGTTGAGCTGCTTACACAGCAGCGGCGCCAGCCACGATTTCCGAAAGTTCTTTCGTGATCGCTGCCTGGCGCGTCTTGTTGTAGACCAGCTTCAACTCGCCAATGACGCTGCCGGCGTTGTCGGTGGCGGCCTTCATGGCCACCATGCGTGCCGACTGCTCGGACGCCATGTTTTCCGCAACGGCCTGGTAGATCAGGGACTCGACATAGCGGACCAGCAGATCGTCGATCACGGTCTGTGCATCGGGCTCGTAGATGTAGTCCCAGCCATGTTCGGTCTTGTCGGCCTGCATCTGCGCGGACGACAGGGGGAGCAACTGCTCCACCACCGATTCCTGCTTCATGGTGTTGATGAACTTGGTGTACGAGAGGTACACCGCGTTGATCTTGCCTTCAGCATACGCATCGAGCAGCACCTTGACCGGTCCGATCAGCTTGTCCAGATGGGGCGTGTCGCCCAGGCCCGTCACGTGCGAAACCACCTTGGCACCGACACGGTTCAGGAAACCCAGGCCCTTGTTGCCAATGGCAACCGCCTCGGTGGACACGCCAGCGCCCTGCAGCTCACGCAGCTTGGACGTCACGACGCGCAGCACGTTGGTGTTCATGCCACCGCACAGGCCCTTGTCGGTCGTCACCACGATCACGCCAGCCGTCTTGGCATCGTTCACTTTCATGAACGGATGCACGTATTCAGGGTTGGCCTGGCCGAGATTGGCTGCAATGTTGCGGATCTTCTCGCTGTAAGGGCGGGCAGCCCGCATCCGCTCTTGCGCCTTGCGCATTTTGGATGCAGCCACCATTTCCATGGCTTTGGTGATCTTTTTGGTGTTCTCCACCGACTTGATCTTGCCGCGTATTTCCTTGCCTGCTGCCATGATGGCTCCTCGTCCGGTTTAAGCGAACGACTTCTTGAACGCGGCGATGGCTGCGGTCAATTCGGCTTCTGCGTCCTTGTCCATGGCCTTGGCCTGTTCCAGCTTGGCCAGCAGAGCGGCGTGGCTGGTCTTCAGGAACTGGTGCAGGCCGTGTTCGAAGTCGAGAACCTTCTTGACGTCGATGTCGTCCATGAAGCCCTTGTTCACAGCAAACAGCGTGGAAGCCATCAGCGAGATGGACAGCGGGCTGTACTGCGCCTGCTTGAGCAGTTCGGTCACGCGGGCACCGCGGTCGAGCTGCTTGCGGGTGGCTTCATCGAGGTCGGAAGCGAACTGCGCGAACGCAGCCAGTTCACGGTACTGGGCCAGGTCGGTACGGATACCACCGGACAGGTTCTTCACCAGCTTCGTCTGTGCAGCACCACCGACGCGCGACACCGAAATACCGGCGTTGATGGCGGGGCGGATACCGGCGTTGAACAGCGAGGTTTCCAGGAAGATCTGGCCGTCCGTGATCGAGATCACGTTGGTAGGCACGAAAGCAGACACGTCGCCAGCTTGCGTTTCGATGATCGGCAGTGCGGTCAGCGAACCGGTCTTGCCCTTGACTTCACCCTTGGTGAAGGCTTCGACGTAGTCGGCATTCACGCGGGCTGCACGTTCGAGCAGACGGCTGTGGAGATAGAACACGTCGCCAGGGTAGGCTTCGCGGCCTGGTGGGCGACGCAGCAGCAGCGACACTTGGCGGTACGCAACAGCTTGCTTGGACAGGTCGTCATACACAATCAGGGCGTCTTCGCCACGGTCGCGGAAGTATTCGCCCATGGTGCAGCCGGAGTAGGCCGACACGTACTGCATGGCGGCCGATTCGGAAGCCGAGGCGGCCACCACAATCGTGTATTCCATGGCACCGGCTTGTTCCAGTGCGCGCACCACGTTCTTGATCGACGAAGCCTTCTGACCGATGGCAACGTAAATACAGGTCACGCCTTGGCCCTTCTGGGCGATGATGGCGTCGATGGCCACTGCCGTCTTGCCGGTCTGGCGGTCACCAATGATCAGCTCGCGCTGGCCACGGCCCACAGGCACCATGGAGTCGATTGACTTCAGGCCGGTTTGCAGAGGCTGGTCCACCGATTTACGGGCAATCACGCCCGGAGCGACCTTTTCGATCACGTCGGTGAGCTTGGCGTTGATAGGACCCTTGCCATCAATGGGCTGGCCCAGGGCGTTCACCACGCGGCCGATCAGCTCGGGACCGACGGGTACTTCCAGAATGCGGCCCGTGCACTTGACGGTGTCGCCTTCGGAGATGTGCTCGTACTCACCCAGAATCACGGCGCCGACGGAGTCGCGCTCCAGGTTCAACGCAAGACCGTAGGAAGGCTGGCCGTCCTTGGTGGCGGGGAACTCCAGCATTTCACCTTGCATCACGTCCGACAGGCCGTGAACGCGAACGATACCGTCCGACACAGACACCACGGTGCCCTGATTGCGGATATCGCTGCTGGCAGCCAGACCTTCGATGCGGCTCTTGATGAGTTCAGAAATTTCTGCGGGATTGAGTTGCATGACTCTTTCCTTCTTTCTTTGGTTCGCTGTCCTCGCCGCGCGTTACGCGGTGAGGGCCGCTTTCATTTGTTCAAGACGGGCCTTGACCGAAGTGTCCAGCACCTCGTCACCCACCACTACGCGAATGCCGCCGATCAGGGACTCGTCCTGCTGAACAGCGAGATTGAGCTTGCGGCCGAAGCGCTTTTCCAGCGCTGCGCTGACCTCGGACAGTGCGGCACTGTCCATCGGAAAAGCGCTGTACACCACGGCATCCGAAGAGCCGTTGCGGCGATTCACGAGGGCACGAAACTGCGCAGCCACTTCCGGGAGCGCGTTGATGCGTCCGTTGTCGATGACTGTGCGCAGGAAATTCTTGGCCGTATCGGACAGCGCCGAACGCGCAACACCCGTGAAGACGGCAAACACCTGGTCTGCCGTCACCTTGGGGTTGTCCGCCAGCTGACGCAACTGGGGGTTGGCGGCAATGGCCGCCAGTTCATCGACCCAGTCAGCGATGCTGGCCAGGTCCATGCCCGCACCCGCAGTAGCGGCCTTGAACAGGGCATCGGCGTAAGGGCGGGCAATGGTGGCGAGTTCAGCCATGTGTGTCCCCTTACAGCTCGGTCTTCAGGCGGTTGAGCAGGTCGGCGTGAACGCCGGCATTGACTTCCTTGCGGAGAATCTGCTCAGCACCCTTGACGGCCAGCGCTGCCACCTGCTCACGCAGGGCTTCGCGGGCTTGCACCGTTTGCTGCTCGGCTTCGGCACGGGCGGAGGCAACAATCTTGTTGCCTTCTTCCGTGGCGCGTGCCTTGGCTTCTTCGATGATGGCCTGGGCACGTCGGTCGGCGTCCGCAAGACGCGAGGCCGTTTCGTTGCGCGCCTGTGACAGCTCCTTTTCGACGCGCTGGTTGGCAGCGGTCAGTTCGGACTTGGCACGGTCGGCAGCAGCGAGGCCTTCGGCGATTTTCTGGGCTCGTTCATCCAACGCCTTCGCGATCGGGGGCCACACGAATTTCATCGTGAACCACACCAGGATCAAGAAGACGATGGCCTGAATGAACAGGGTCGCATTGATACTCACGGCAACACCTTTCTAGAGTGGCGTTGAACGGGACTTACTTGGGCAGGTTGGCCAAGAACGTCGAAGCGAAGGGGTTGGCGAAAGCGAACAGCAGAGCGATAGCCACGCCGATCAGGAAGGCGGCGTCGATCAGACCAGCCAAGATGAACATCTTGGTTTGCAGTTCGTTGATCAGTTCAGGCTGACGTGCCGACGATTCGAGGAACTTGCCGCCCATCAGTGCGATACCGATGGAAGCGCCGATAGCGCCCAGACCAACGATCAGACCACAAGCCAGAGCGACGAGACCGAGAATGTTTTCCATGATGACTCCTGAGTTAAAAAAAGAAAGGTTGAAAAAGAAAAGGGAAACGAAAGGGAACCGTTAGTGCGCGTTGTGCGCCTGACCGAGGTAGATCAGTGCAAGCATCATGAAGATGAAGGCTTGCAGAGAGATCACCAGAATGTGGAACAGCGTCCAGATGGTGCCAGCGATGACGTGGCCCACAGGCAGCAGCACACCCGACAGCGACAGTGCAGCCGCACCACCCATCAGGGCGATCAGCATGAACACCAGTTCACCGGCGTACATGTTGCCGAACAACCGCATGCCATGCGATACGGTGTTGGCGACATATTCAATGATCTGCATCAGCAGATTCACGACGCCCAGAATCAGGGCGAAGATGGGGTTCTTGCTGGTGCCGAACGGAGCCGACACGAGTTCATGCGCCCAGCCGCCAGCGCCCTTGATCTTGACGCTGTACCAGAAGCGCAGGATCAGAATGGCAAATGCCAGCCCCAGGGTGGTAGACAGGTCGGCCGTAGGCACGACACGCAGATAGGCGTGGTGGGGATCATGACCAGCAGCGCCATAGATCTTGGCCCAGATGGCGGGCAGCAGGTCCACCGGCAACATGTCCATAAAGTTCATCAGGAAGATCCAGACAAACACCGTGAGACCCAGAGGAGCAATGAACTTGCGGCTCTCGGCGTTGTGGATATTGGCCTTGGCCTGGTTGTCCACCATCTCGACCAGCATTTCCACCGCCGCCTGGAAGCGACCGGGCACACCGGAGGTTGCCTTACGGGCAGCTGACCACAGGATCAAAAGGGTGAGCACACCCAGAACCAGACCGACGATGATCGAGTCGTAGTTGATGACGGTGAAATCAACAATCTTGGTCTGGTTGACGTTTTGAAGATGCTGCAGGTGGTGAACGATGTATTCACTTGCAGTCGGAGCGTGCGCTTCTGCGGCCATCGGACAACTCTTCTCTATATCAATCGGTTTTTCGGACACCGGGTCGCACCAAAAGCGCCACCCAGTACGTTTTCATTGCGACCACCATGCCAACCAGCAAGGCAATCCAGCTCAAGCCCGACACCAGCCGAGGTGCCGCAGCAAGCAGCGCCACCGTCAGCACGATCTTGGCAATCTCCCAACCAAAGAATCCCACCATGGCAGCACGCGGCTTGGAAGACGCCGAATGGCGCAACACACCGCGTGCAAACAACGCTGCCGGCGCAACCACAGCCAGCGCACCATAAGCCGCAGACCAGCCCACAGATGCCCTGCCCGTCAGAGCCCAGGCCACCAGGGCCACCAGCATCCCGACCAGTGCCTGACCCGCCACCACCTTCCACACAGAGATGGAAGGATTGCGACTGCGCCACACCTCAGCCTCCTCGGCCGTCAGGGGCTTGAAGTCAGATTCTTCAGCCTCAATTTCAGTCTCTGGCGGGATTGTTTTCATTGTTGAATGACGCCCGCGTTACAGACTGCAACTTTCACAAAGCCTCTAATTATAAGTAAAAACCCGTGACGCACGACAAAGACCTGCAAGCCCGGCCCAAAACCGGTGCGCGTGCATGCGCTGTTGTGGTGACAGGCCAACGGCATTTCCCATCCTTTTCGCACTGTCGTGCACTGGCCTGGGGCAGGCTGCCTGCACCCAAGCGGCAGCACAACAACCCCGCTGGCACACAATGGCAAAGCCCCGCCAGCTATTGAAACCGAAGCAGTACGCACCATGACAACCTCCAGCCCACCACCTGCCAATGGCCTCGACACACAGGCTAACGATCCACGCAAAGACTCGTTGATCGAATACCCCTCCAGGTTCCCCATCAAGGTCATGGGCGCCAAGGTGGACGGCTTCGTGCATGCTGTCACTGAACTGGCCCGCCAGTTCGACCCCACTTTTGACGCCAGCACCATTGAACTGCGAGACAGCCGCGCTGGCAATTACCTCGGAGTAACCATCACCATCACCGCGACCAGCCGGGAGCAGCTCGACGACCTGTACCGCGCACTGTCGTCACACCCCCTGGTGAAAGTGGTGCTGTAGCCCCGGGGCTGCAGCATATTTGCCGCATGACCATCGACATTCGCCTGCTGGGCCGCGTGGACTACGCCACCACCGTCCAGGCCATGCAGGACTACACCACCGCGCGTTCGGCCGGTACACCCGACGTGCTCTGGGTGTGCGAGCACGCACCGCTGTACACACAAGGGCTCGCAGGCAAAAGTGATCACGTGCTGAACCCGGGCAACATTCCGGTGGTAGCCACCAACCGTGGCGGGCAGGTCACTTTCCACGGCCCCGGCCAGGTGGTGGCCTATCCACTGATCGACCTGCAGCGCGCAGGTTACTTCGTCAAGGAGTACGTCTACCGCGTGGAAGAAGCCGTGATCCGCACGCTGGCGCACTTTGGCATCACGGGCCACCGCGTGGGCGGCGCGCCTGGCATCTATGTGCGGCTGGACGACCCACACAGCCACGCCCTGCTGCCGCAGCGTCCGCAAAAGCGCATCGGCACGGCGGCGCCAATCCCGGACTTCGAGGGCCTGGGCAAGATCGCAGCCCTGGGCATCAAGGTCAGTCGACACAGCACTTACCACGGCGTGGCGCTCAATGTGGCGATGGACCTGGAGCCCTTTGCGCGCATCAACCCTTGCGGTTACGCAGGTTTGCAAACGGTGGACCTTTCTACAATCGGGGTCCACACCACCTGGGAAGAAGCCGCGCAGGTGCTGGGCCAGCAGCTCAGCATCCGGTTGGCGCCCTGAACCTGCCTACATGCCATGAGCACCCCTGAAGTCGTCCGCGAAGCGCAATCCACCGAAGCCTACAACCCGCTGGCCAAGCAAAAAGCGGCCGCCAAGCTCTCGCGCATTCCGATCAAGGTCGAGCAAGGCGAAGTGCTCAAGAAGCCCGAGTGGATTCGCGTGAAGGCGGGCAGCCCCACCACACGCTTCTACGAGATCAAGGAGATCCTGCGCGAGCACAAGCTGCACACGGTGTGCGAAGAAGCCTCCTGCCCCAACATCGGCGAGTGTTTCGGCAAGGGCACGGCCACCTTCATGATCATGGGCGACAAGTGCACGCGCCGCTGCCCGTTCTGCGACGTGGGCCACGGCCGCCCCGACCCGCTGGACAAGGACGAGCCCCTGAACCTGGCCAAGACCATCGCCGCGCTCAAGCTCAAGTACGTGGTGATCACCAGCGTGGATCGCGACGATCTGCGCGACGGCGGCTCCGGCCATTTTGTGGAGTGCATCCAGAACATCCGCGAGTTATCGCCCGCTACGCAGATCGAGATCCTGGTGCCCGACTTCCGGGGCCGCGACGACCGTGCGCTCGAAATCCTGAAAGCCGCGCCACCCGACGTGATGAACCACAACCTGGAAACCGCACCCCGGCTGTACAAGGAAGCGCGCCCAGGCTCCGACTACCAGTTCAGCCTGAACCTGCTGAAAAAGTTCAAGGCCCTGCACCCCAATGTTCCCACCAAGAGCGGCATCATGGTTGGCTTGGGCGAGACGGACGAAGAGATCCTGCAGGTGATGCGCGACATGCGCGAACACAACATCGACATGCTGACCATCGGCCAGTACCTGTCGCCCAGCAACAGCCACCTGCCCGTGCGCCGCTACGTGCACCCCGACACCTTCAAGATGTTCGAGGAAGAGGCCTACAAGATGGGCTTCAGCCACGCTGCGGTTGGCGCCATGGTGCGCAGCAGCTACCACGCGGACCAGCAGGCGCACGCCGCTGGCGTTTAAGCCTGGCGGGACGCGCAACCCAGAGCACGATCATGGGCGCAGCGGAATCGCTCTCGCTGCGGCGCTACGGCGCATCGCCGGGCAGCCATAGCCACGATCACTTCCAGATACTGCTGGGTCTCTCCGGCGCACTGGACCTGGAAGTCGCGGGGCACGGTGTGCGCGTGGCGCCCGGTGGCGGCTGCGTGATTGCGCCGGGGGATCGCCACGACTTCGAATCGTCGCGCGGCAGCGTCTGCCTGGTGCTCGACAGCGCCCACCCCGGCTGGGCGCAGTGCGCCAGCGCGCAGCTCACTACCGCACTGCCCACCGATGCGCTGCCCCTGGCGCACTACCTGGCCAGCGCATTGCAACAAGGCCGCCCGCTGGCGCAGACCCACGGCCCGGCATTGCTGCTGGAAGCGTGGCTGGCGGGCTCAGCGCCCCATACATCCCTCCACCGATCCACGCGCCAACGCACTATCGATTGGCCTGCTCTGCAGCGCTGGGCAGCCCTGCAATGGCACCGCGAACTCAGCGTTGCCGACTTGGCGGCGCAGGTGCATCTGAGCCCCAGCCAGTTCGCTACCAGGTGCCGCGAAGACCAGGGCATGGGTGCCATGGCCTGGCTGCGCGGCCAGCGCCTGGCACAGGCGCGGCTGCTGCGGGGCACAGGCATGGCCGTGGCCGAAGTGGCGCGGCGCACGGGCTACCGCTCGCCCTCGGCCCTCACGGCGGCACTGCGGCGCGCTGAAGATCACTGAATCACTGACAAAGGCTGCCGCGTCCAGCAGACGATCACCACGCGACGACGGACCATCGTTGCGCGACGATTCCGAATGTCCTGCGCGCGTAAGCTCGGCGCTATGCAAGCCAACCTGTACGCCCTGGGCGCCATCGCGCTGTGGGCCTCCCTCGCCTCGCTGGGTGTCTCGCTCACCCACATTCCACCGTTCCTGCTCACGGGCATTGCGCTCATCATCGGCAGCGTGCCAGCCTGGCCGTTTGTGCTGCGTGACCCGTCGCAGTGGCGCATTCCACTGCGCACGCTAGCGCTCGGTGTGTATGGCCTGTTTGCGTACCACTTCCTGCTGTTCATTGCGCTGCGCCACGCGCCGCCCGTGGAGGCCAATCTGGTGAACTACCTGTGGCCGCTGTTCATCGTGGTGCTCTCGCCTGTGGTGCTGCCCGGTGTGGCTCTGCGCCTGCCGCATGTGCTGGCGGCGCTGCTGGGTTTTGGGGGCGCAGCCATTGCGATTGCGGGTGGACGCGAGCTGAGTGGCACGCTGGCCTGGGGTTACCTGCCCGCGCTGGCCGCAGCATTCATCTGGGCCACGTACTCGCTCATGACCAAGCGCGTGGCGGCTTTTCCGACCACGGCCATCGGCCTGTTCGGACTGGTGTCCGGCGTGCTGTCCCTGTTGTGCCATGTGGTGTTGGAGCCCGCCGTGGCGCTGCAGCCGCGCGACTGGGCCCTGCTGGCAGTGCTGGGCCTGGGGCCGCTGGGGGCGTCGTTTTTTATGTGGGACAAGGCCCTCAAGCTCGGAGACGCACGGCACATCGGCATCCTGAGCTACATCACTCCGCTGGCGTCCACCGCGCTGCTGATCGTGGTGAGTGGCCGCTCGTTCAGCTGGAGCATCGCACTGGCCACGGTGATGATCATCAGCGCGGCAGTGATGGGGATGCGGGCGCGCTGACCATGATAAATACGCGTCAGATTGGCCTCTAGCGCTCATCTATAAAGCGCCAACAGCTATTATTTTAGGAGCAAAACCTATCACTCAAGAGCTCAGCAACGCCGCAGGTTCGTCGCCCTCCAGCACCTGCTGCGCCCAGGGCGCCAGCTTGCGCGTGTCAGCGCGCAGCACCTCCTGCTTCACAGCCAGGATCTGCGCGGGGTGCATGGAGAAGCTGCGCAGGCCCAGGCCCAACAGCAGCCGCGTCATGGTCACATCGCCCGCCGTCTCGCCACACACGCACACGCTCTTGCCCTGGCGCTCCCCCTCGGCGATCACGTCGCCCACCAGGCGCAGCACGGCGGGGTGCAGCGGGTCGTACAGATGGGCCACAGCCTCGTCGGCACGGTCGATGGCCAGGGTGTACTGGATCAGGTCATTGGTGCCGATGGAGAGAAAGTCGAAGTACTTGAGGAAGGTGCGCACCATGAGCGCGGCGGCGGGCACCTCGATCATTGCGCCCAGCTGCACCGGGCCGTAGGGTTCGCCACGCGCATCCAGCTCACCCCGGGCCAGGTCTACCTGGGCGAGCGTCTGCTGGATCTCGTGCGTGTGCGCCAGCATGGGGAACAACAGGTTGACCTTGCCATGCGCCGCCGCACGCAGCACAGCGCGCAGCTGGGTGCGGAACATGGCCGGGTCGGCCAGGCTCCAGCGGATGGCGCGCAGGCCCAGCGCGGGGTTCAGGTAGTTGTCCTTGTGGCTCTTGTGGTCCAGCGGCTTGTCAGCGCCCACATCGATGGTGCGGATGGTGACGGGCAGGCCCTGCATGCCGTCAATGGCCTCGCAGTAGGCGCGGTACTGCTCGTCCTCGCCGGGCAAGTTGCCCGTCTTGCCCATGAACAGGAATTCGCTGCGGAACAGGCCCACGCCCACGGCCCCGGCGCGCACGGCGGTGGCCGCGTCGCCGGGTTGTTCGATGTTGGCCAGCAGCTCGATCTTGTGGCCGTCGATGGTGATGGCAGGGGTGTGGCGCAGCCGGGCCAGCCGCTCGCGCTCGAGCTCCACCTGGCGCTGGCGAAAGCCGTATTCGGCCAGGATGATGGGCGACGGATCGACAATGACCACACCTGCATCGCCGTCGATGATGACCCAGTCGTCCTGCCGCACCAGCTGACTGGCGGCGCGCGCACCGACCACGGCCGGGATGTCCATGCTGCGCGCCACGATGGCGGTGTGCGATGTCTTGCCGCCCACGTCAGTGACGAAGCCGGCGAACACGCTTTGCTTGAACTGCAGCATGTCGGCGGGCGAGAGGTCGTGCGCTACCAGCACCAGGGGCACGTCCACCGTGTCGTCGAGCAGCAGGTCTTGCTGCAGGCCCAGTTGCTTGTGGCGGCGCGGGCTGCTGACCGGCGGCGCCACGGGGCTGGCCACGCCCTTCATGTAGCGCAGGATGCGCTCGACCACCTGTTCCAGGTCAGCCTTGCGCTCGCGCAGGTACTCATCCTCCATCTCGTCGAACTGGCGCGCGATGACTTCAAGCTGTGTGGTCAACGCCCACTCGGCGTTGTACAGGCGCTCGGTGATCCAGTGCTTGACGCCGCCCGTGAGGGCCTCGTCCTGCAGCAGCATCAGGTGCACGTCGAGCAGCGCGGTCAGCTCATGCGGCGCATCGGCGGGCATGTCGGTCTGCAGGCGCTGCAGTTCCTCGACCACGGCATTGCGGCCGTTGCGCACCCGCTCAATCTCGCCCTCGACCTGTTCTGGCTTCACAAAATAGTGCGCCACGTCCACACGGCTGGACGCCACCAGCACGGCACGGCCGATGGCAATGCCGCGAGCGACTGCGAGACCGTGGACGGAAAAAGTCATTCACCCTCACCAAATTTGTCGGCAATCAAGGCCAGCAGGGCATCCATGGCCTCCTGTTCACGATCCCCGTTGGTTTCAATCTCCACCTCAGTGCCCATGCCGGCGGCCAGCATCATCACGCCCATGATGCTCTTGGCGTTGATGCGGCGGTCGCCACGGCTCATGAAAACCTCACAGGGGAAGCTGCCAGCCAGCTTGGTCAGCTTGGCCGAAGCGCGGGCATGCAGGCCCAATTTATTGCTGATGGTCGTACGTGTCTTGATCATGTCGATTACGGGTGTTCTGGTTCTGCGGCGCGGAGATGGCCACCTGCATCACGCCCTGGGTGCCCCCCACCACGGCGCGGGTGACCACCGCGTCGAGGGGTTCGTGGCGGTAGCTCACGGCCCGCAGCAGCATGGGCAGGTTGACCCCCGTCACCAGGCGCGAGCGCACGTTCTCGATCACGCGCTGCGCCACGTTGCAGGGGGTGGCACCAAACACGTCGGTGAGCACCAGGGTGGAATCTGCGCCCAGCTGCTGCAGCATGATGCGGGCCTGTGCCAGCGACTCTTCGGGCGGCTGGTTGGGCTGCACGTCGAGAGCGGCCACGTTGTCGCCGCAGTCGGGAAACACATGCAGCGCACATTCGCGCAGTGCATGGGCCAACGGGGCGTGGGCAATGATGAGGATGCTGGTGGTGCTCATGGCGTGGTGGTTTGCAGCACATTATGGCGCCGCCCCTGCAGCAGGAACCACGCGTAGGCGACCGCGTTGCACGCCAGGTACACCGCCATCGCGGCCTGGAACGACTGCACCGTGGACAGGCCGACCGCGGCAAAGGCGTCCACCCCCAGGCCAATGCCCCACTGCACCACAAACACGCCCGCAAAAATCACCAGGTTGTAGGCTGACAGCGCGCGCCCCGCCAGCGCCTGCGGGAACGCCATGGCCACCGCAGGCTGCGACAGCGACACAAACGTGCACGACACACAAAACAGCGCCCAGGCACCGCCTCCCGCCTGCGGCCCCGCGAGAATGATGCCCAGCAACACCACCAGGCACAGCGGCAAGCCCGCAGCCATCAGCCGGTCGGCTCCCAGCCCCTTGCGCAGCAGCCAAGGGTTGACCATGCCCCAGGTCCAGAACGTGCAGAGCATGGCCACGTTGATCCAGAACAGCCCCGTGGCAGCCTCCAGCGGCGAGTAGCCCGCCACCCGCTGCATCCATGGGCCTGCCCACAGGGTCTGCATGGCCACCATGCCGCCGTACACAAAGAAGCCCAGGGGCGCCAGGCGCTGGAAATACGGGTGGCGCCACACCATCGCATAGCCCGGTGGCACAGTGACACCGCTGGGGCCGCGCTCCGCCGTGGCATCACCACCACCGCCCGCGCCCGGTGTGCCCGCCGCCCAGCCGGGCACCCAGACGGCAATCACCACCATCGACAGCGCGATCAGCGCCGCCAACCCCCAGAACAGCGGCCGCCACCCCACCAGGGGCAGTGCCCACTGCACCGGCAGCGTGGACGCCACCATGCCCAGCGAGCCCGTCATCAGCATCCAGGAGTTGGCGCGCATCTGCGCCGTGGGCTCGAACCAGCGCCTATAGCCCGTGAGCGGCGCCATGAGGCAGGCGCTGACGCCCGCACCACACAACACACGCCCGGCCAGCAGGCCCGAAAACCCCGTCGCCACCGAAAACACCAGGCTGCCCACCACGGCCACACCCAGAAATCCCAGCGCCACCTTGCGGGGGCCATGCCGGTCCAGCCAGGTGCCCAGCGGCAGCTGCGTGGCCGCAAAGCCCAGAAAGTACCCGCCCGCAAGCAAGCCCAGGTCGCTGGCCTGCAGTGAAAACTCCTGCGCCAGTGTGGGCGCCAGCGTGGCCGTAACCGCCCGCACCAGCGCCGACAGGAAGTAGGCGAAGGCAAAGGCCAGAAAAACGATGACCGCTGCCCGCCTGGGCAGCACCGCATGCACGGTCATTGGAGCACCATCCCTGCAAAGAACTGGTCGGCCAACTCGGGGCGGGGCTTGCCCGTGTAAACCACCGCGTGGTACAGCCGCATCTGCGGCCCCGCAGCGCGCGCAAACCACACGCCCTGGGCAAACACGGGGCTGCCCTCGGCACGCTGGCCTTGCACCACGGTGCGCACCGACTGCGGCAGGGGCAGTGCACCCTTGGGGGCATACGGCGCATCAGCCGCCGTGGCTGCGGCGCCCGCGCCGAGGTTGGCGACGACAGCGGCCCGCCAGTGCCGCAGGGCAGCACCCGCCTGGGCAGGGTCTGCCAGGGCCGCATGCGACACGGCAAATGTGGCGCCGTCGGCATCGCAGCCCGCCATGGACAGCTCGACGGGCACCCCCGCCAGTTCGACCGTGCGCGTGGCCTGGTCAGGCTTGCAAGGCAAGGTGATGGTGATGCCGGCCTCGGGCAAAGGCACGCTGCGCCAGTTCAGCGCAGGGCTGCAGCCCACGAGCAGCCACAGCAACGGTGGCAGGGCAGCAGCCCGGGTTGGTGTCCAGTTCATCGGTCGATTATCGGCACAGTGACCCAGATCAACAGGCGGCATCCCCTGCGGGCGAACTTTTGCCCGCCAAGCCGACTCCATCCCAAGTTCGGCCTGCGGGCCACCCGTGAAGACGGGCGTTGTTGTTAGGGCAGGTCCGGCACAATGCCGGTTGCAGGCCCGGGTACCCACAGGGGCCACAGTTTCAGGATGAATGGACAAGTCATGGCGATCAAGCATTGGGCGGCAGGGGTGGCAGTGGCAGCATTTGCGGCCGTGGGTGCCTATGTGTACCTGGACACAGGCCGCTCTGCGGCACCGGAATCCACCTTCGTGTTGCTAAACGGCACGAGCCAATCCACCGCCGATCTGCGCGGCAAGGTCACGCTGGTGAATTTCTGGGCCACCAGCTGCACCACCTGCGTGGCCGAAATGCCCGAGATCGTGGCCACCTACAACAAGTACCAAGCCAAGGGCTTCGACACGCTCGCCGTGGCCATGAGCTACGACCCGCCCAGCTACGTGGTGAACTTTGCCGAAACCCGCAAACTGCCCTTCAAGGTGGCGATCGACAACACTGGCAAGGTGGCCCAGGCCTGGGGCGATGTGCGGCTCACGCCCTCGACCTTCATCGTGAACAAGCGTGGGGAGATTGTGAAGACCTATGTAGGTGCCCCGAATTTCCCCGAACTGCACCAGCTCATCGAGAAGCTGCTGGCAGAAACCTGAGCCACCACAACAGCTTCAAAAACAAGAGGCCGATTTCGTAAGAAATCGGCCTCTTGCGCTTATGGATAAAGCGCCAGCAGCTATCAATTTTGCGAATGGCATCTGAAACTGGCGTTGCTCAGAGGAGCGGACGCCGCGCAAGGGCCGCCCCGCCGCGCTGGCGTCGCCCCCCTTCCCGGAGCGCGTAGCGCGTAGAGAGAAGGGAGAAGGGGGAAGCGGCTCAGCCGCTCAGGGGGATGTACCCTATTTCGCGCGGTAGTTGTCGTGGCAGGCCTTGCAGGTGCCAGCGGCCGCGCCGAATGCGGTCTTGAGGTTGTCCAGGTTGCCCGTCTTGGCCGCAGCGGCCAGCTTGACGGATTCGGCTTCGAGCTTGTCGGAATGCTCCTTGAACTTGGCCTGTTCGGTCCAGATTTCAGGCAATGCCTTGGTGGGCGCGCCCTTGTCGGTGCCCGCGCCAAATCCCGCCCAGGGCAGCTTGGCCATCTGCGCCACCACGTCCGCGTTCTCCTGCGCGGCCTTGGCGTCGAACGGGATACGGCCATTGGCCATAGCCCCAAGGCGGCCAAAGTGCTGGCCCATCACAAACAGCGCGCTCTGGCGGTATTTGATGGCGTCTTCCGCCTTGGCGAACTGGGCAGAGGCCGGAGCGGACAAGGTCAGCGTAGCGGCGGCAAGGGCGAACGCGGCAAGTGCTTTCATAGGGAGATTCCTTTTTCGTGGGGTGGACAGGCTCTGAGAGCCCGGGGCAAGTATGCCGTTTTACCGCCCATTTCGCAGCGGGCATGCTCTTTCGGGTTGACCCCACCTCCTTCACAATGCGGCCCACCACCCTTCGTCCAACCACCCTGCCCCGCCGCCATGACGCAACACTCCGTACGCATTTGGGACCTTCCCACCCGCATCTTCCACTGGGCACTGGCCGCGAGCGTCGTGGGCATGGTCATCACCGCCAAGGTGGGGGGCAACGCCATGGAATGGCATTTCCGGCTGGGGTACGGCGTGTTGGCGCTGCTGGTGTTCCGCATGGTCTGGGGGCTGATGGGCGGGCGCTGGTCGCGCTTCACGAGTTTTCTGTACTCCCCGATGCGGGTGCTGCGGTATCTGCGCGGCTCAGCCCACGCCGAAGACAGCATTGGCCACAACCCACTGGGCGCCCTGTCGGTCTTTGCGCTGCTGGCCGTGCTGGTGGCCCAAGTGGCCACCGGTTTGCTGAGTGATGACGAGATCGCCTTCGCTGGCCCGCTCACCCGGTTTGTGTCGAATGCAGTGGTCGGCCAGGCCACGGGCTACCACAAGGAAATTGGCCAGTACCTGGTGCTGGGGCTGGTGGGGTTGCACCTGATCGCCATCATTTTCTATGTGCTGGTTCGCCGCCAGCGCCTCGTCCGGCCCATGCTGCATGGCGACAAGCTGCTGCCCGCCCCGGCCACGCCGTCTCGCGACGACTTGACCAGCCGGGCCGTGGCGCTGGTGGTGCTAGCCCTCAGTGCCGCGCTGGCCTGGTGGGTGTCCTCTCTGGGGGCAGCGGCGGGGTTCTAGCCAGACTCGCTACACTGCGGCTTCCGCTGTTTTGAACTACTGCGTTTTGGACAAGCCTTCCGTCACCCTGCTGACCCCCACCTCGCCCGCCGAGATGGAAGCGGTCCGCGCCATCTTCCGGGAGTACGCCGACACCCTCGGCGTAGACCTGTGTTTCCAGGACTTCGAGACCGAACTCGCAGGCCTGCCCGGCGACTACGGCCCGCCGCGCGGCGCACTGCTGCTAGCCCAGGTCGAAGGGGCGATTGCCGGCTGCTGCGCCCTTCGGCCACTGGATACGGCCGACTACCCCAACGCGAGCGAAATGAAGCGGCTGTACGTGCGCAAAGCCTTCCGGGGCTTCGGCCTGGGCCGCGAACTCGCGGAGGCCATGCTCGACCGGGCGCGCCAGGCGGGTTACGCCTGCGTGCTGCTCGACACGCTCGACGACATGGAGTCGGCCCGGGCGCTGTACACCGACCTGGGCTTTGAAGAGATTCCACCCTACTACCACAACCCCATTGCGGGGGCGCACTACCTCAAGGTTGATATTTCTTGAGGTTTTGGTGCCTAGCGCTCATTGATATTGCGTCAATAGCTATTAAATTTATAGCAGTTATAGAATCAGACCGGCCCGGTGCCAAGCACTTCGAGCCTGTTGATCAGGATCGAGCCGTGGGGCAGCCCCACGGTGTTGTCTTCCAACGCGTCCATCGCGGCGCGCGAACCTCCCGCCACCCGTGGCGTGCAGTTCGCACCCAACCCGCAGGTTGACACCGGGCCAACTTCCTACACTTCGCAGCTTCGTGACGAAGACTCCAGCCCGCACACGCGCACTGGCCAAGGCGCTGGCCATGGCCGTGCTGGCCGATGCACGGGAGCCGGAGCGTCGCACCCTCCAGGCACTGGCAGCGCGCGCAGGTGCCTGCCTGGGTAACAACACGACCCTGGCGGACAGCCCCGTTCCACTGCCCCCGCCCTTGCTCGAACAGCTGCGCCGCCTGTCCCACGCGTCCGGGGCCGAATGGGCGCGGCTGGAGCCTGAGGACGTGGCCACCTGGCTGTGCTGGGGTGTCTGGTGGCGCAAAGCGGGGCTGCGCAATGGCGCCACCCTGCAGTCGCTTACGACGACCTTCAGCCAGCAGGAGGAAAAAGACCAGGACGCCTGGGACGAGCTGGCGGGCGACGACGATGAAAACGTCGAACTAGCCCTGCCTTTGCACCAATGGCCCGACCCCCAACTCGCCCGGGCTTTCCGCACCTGGGCCGCCAGCCCACGCACCGGGGAGCCGTTGCACTGGCTGCTGCGCTCCGCCACGGCAGGCGCGCACCCCGCATGGATGGGCCGTGAGCGCACCACGCCCGTGCTGCTGGCCGCCACCGACGTGACCGAGGCCCTGGCCGTTTCGCTGGATGACCTCCTGTGGCTCGCGCCCGAGCATGCGCACTGGCGCGAACGCCAGGACGGGGGCCATGCCCGGCCCCTTTCGCACTATCGCTACCGCCTGCTGCCCAAGCCCAGCGGTGGGCTGCGCCTGCTGGAGGCGCCCCGCCCGCGCCTGGCCAGCACGCAGCGCCGCATTCTGGACAGCCTGCTGGCTGGCGTGCCCGTGCACGAGGCCGCGCATGGCTTTGTGCGCGGCCACGGCGTGGGCACCCACGCACAGGTCCACACCCAGCAGGCTGTGGTGATACGGTTTGACCTGGCCGATTTCTTCATGTGCATCACGGCCACCCGCGTGCGCGCGCTGTGGCGGGCACTGGGCCACGGCCGGCCGGCCGCCGAGCTGCTGACGCGGCTGACCACCACGCGAACCCCTCAGGCCGTCCGGGAACGATTGCTGGAAGCAGCCCCCCTGCCGCGGGAGGCCATCGCGCAGCGCCGTGCCATCAACACGCGCCTGAAACAGCCCCATTTGCCGCAGGGTGCGCCCACGTCGCCCGCCTTGGCAAATCTGTGCGCCTTCGGGCTGGACCTGCGGCTGAACGCCCTGGCAGAGCGCTTTGGCGCGCGCTACACACGCTATGCCGACGACCTGGTGTTTTCAGGTTCAAAGGCGCTGCACCCGCAGTGGGTGGACTTGCGCGCCTGGGTGACCGCCATTGCCCAGGACGAAGGATTCACCCTGCGCGCGGACAAGACCCGCGTGATGCCAGCGCACCAGCGGCAATATGTGACGGGACTGGTGGTCAACGAGCGTACCAACTACAGCCGCACACAGTTCGACATCCTCAAGGCGCGCCTGCACCGGCTGGGCCAACAGCCCCAGGTGGACATCAGCGAACGGGCCCGGCTGACCGGCGAGGTCCAATGGGCCAGTCAATGGCTGGCGCCGACACGCAGTGCGAAGCTGAAGCAGCTGCTCCAAGCCATCCGGTTTTCCAACGAGATTTAGATCCGCTCAAGGCCTTCCCGGGATCACGTTTATGGCCGGCTTCGCCAGTTCTCGCCACAGCAATGGCGACCCCGGTAGCCGGCCCAAGCCAGAACGCCCCACATCGCAGGGAGCAACTCGGCGCAGCCGGTTAACGCCGAACTCAAGCCTTTTGGGCTTGCTGGAGCAGCGTGTCAGCGTCGCTCACTTCAAATTTGCCCGGGGCTTCCACGTTGAGGGTGACCACCTTGCCGTCGCGCACCAGCATCGAATAGCGGTTGCTGCGCAGACCCAGGCCCTTGCCCGTCAGATCCAGCGTCAGACCGGTGGCCTTGGCGAAAGTGGCATCGCCATCGCCCAACATGCGGACCTTGCCATCGGTCTTCTGGTCACGCGCCCATGCGCCCATGACGAAGGCGTCGTTCACGCTCACGCACCAGATCTCATCCACACCTGCGGCCTTGAACTCGGCGGCCTTTTCCAGATAGCCTGGCACATGCTTGGCCGAGCAGGTGGGCGTAAACGCTCCGGGCAATGCAAAAAGGGCAATCGTCTTGCCAGCCGTAGCCTTGTCTACAGGCACAGGGTTCGGGCCGATGCTGCAGCCCTCGCCCTCGACTTCCGAATATTCCATGAGCGTGCTGGCAGGCAGGGTGTCACCGACTTTGATCATTGTTATCTCCTTGGGATGGTGGAATGGATAGTGGGATGAATGGGATTGGATACGCGAAGTGCCCCGCGCCGCCAACACAACATGACGTGCGCAAAACAAGGCTCAGACAAGCGACTCACGCCAAAGCGAGTTGATGCCGCATCCCGATTTGCCTGAGTCCTAAAAAAGTGGGCCACAAAGCAAAACGACCCACATTGTGGGTCGTTTTGAAAGGCTTTGCCGTCCGGGGTCTTGACCCCGGGGCAATGGGATGCTGATTTACAGCAGACCGGCCTTTTGCACCAAGCGGGTAGCCACCCAGTTCTTGGTCTTGGAGAGCGGACGGCTTTCGGTAATTTCGATCACGTCGCCCAGCTTGTACTCGCCATTTTCATCATGGGCGTGGTACTTGCTCGACTTCGCAACGATCTTGCCGTAGAGCTCGTGCTTCACACGGCGCTCGACCAGCACGGTCACAGTCTTTTGACGCTTGTCGCTGACCACCTTGCCAACCAAGGTGCGCTTGAGGGATTTTTTAGGTTCCGTCATGTGGGCTCCTTACTTGGCGGCTTGCTTTTCAGCAAGAATGGTCTTTGCACGGGCGATATCGCGGCGGGTGGTGCGCAGCGTGTTGGTGTTAGCCAATTGCTGCGTAGCCTTTTGCATGCGCAGGCCGAAGTGGGCCTTTTGCAGCGCCTTGATTTCGGCTTCGATACCGGCGACGTCTTTTTGGCGAAGTTCAGTAGTCTTCATTGCTTGTTCTCCTGAATTAAGCGCCAAGGTGACGACTGACAAACGTGGTGCGCAGCGGCAGCTTGGCTGCAGCCAGGCGGAACGCTTCGCGGGCCAGTTCTTCAGGCACACCGACGATCTCGAAAACGATCTTGCCGGGCTGGATTTCGGCCACGTAGTACTCGGGGTTGCCCTTACCGTTACCCATACGCACTTCTGCGGGCTTGGTAGAGATTGGCTTGTCCGGGAACACGCGGATCCAGATACGGCCGCCACGCTTGACGTGACGGGAAATCGCACGGCGTGCAGCTTCGATCTGGCGGGCCGTGAGACGGCCACGATCGGTGCATTTCAGACCGAAATCACCGAACGCAACGGAGGCACCCCGCGTTGCGACACCGGTATTACGGCCCTTTTGCTCCTTGCGGTACTTGCGGCGAGCAGGTTGCAGCATACTTATTCTCCTTTTCCGTCCGCTGCTGTAGCGGGCGCGGCGACTTTGCGTACGCGCTTAACGGCGGTGTTATCAGCGCCACCAGCTTCCACTGGCTTGTCGCTGCCGTCGGCCGGAGCGGTGTTACCACCGACTGGACGACGTGGGCCACGGCCTGCGCCTGGACGATCGCCACCTGGGCGGCCGTCACGGCGTGGACCGCGTGGGCGGCGTTCTTCGTCTGGACGTGGGGTTTCCACGGCAGGCAGGTCGTTACGACCCAGCGTATCGCCCTTGTAGACCCAGACCTTGACGCCGATCACACCGTAGGTGGTCTTGGCTTCAGAGGTACCGTAGTCAATGTCGGCGCGCAGCGTGTGAAGTGGCACGCGGCCTTCACGGTACCATTCGCAACGAGCGATTTCGATACCATTCAGACGACCGGACGACATGATCTTGATGCCCTGGGCACCCAGACGCATGGCGTTCTGCATGGCACGCTTCATGGCGCGGCGGAACATGATCCGCTTTTCGAGCTGTTGCGTGATGCTGTCGGCGATCAGCTTGGCATCGATTTCGGGCTTGCGCACTTCTTCGATGTTGACTGCCACTGGCACACCCAGGCGAGCAGCGAGTTCCTTCTTGAGGTTCTCGATGTCTTCACCCTTCTTGCCGATCACCACACCAGGACGTGCCGAGTAAATGGTGATGCGGGCGTTCTTGGCTGGACGCTCGATCAGGATGCGCGACACAGCCGCGTTCTTCAACTTGGCCTTCAGGTACTCACGCACCTTGATGTCTTCGGCCAGCATGCCCGCGAAGTCGCGGTTGCTGGCGTACCAACGGCTGGACCAGTTGCGGCTGACCGCAAGGCGGAAGCCGGTAGGATGGATTTTTTGTCCCATAGTCTTCCCGAGCCTTTAGTTGCCAACCGTCACGTACACATGGCACGTGGGCTTGCTGATGCGGTTGCCGCGGCCTTTGGCGCGCGCGGTGAAGCGCTTGAGCGTGGTGCCTTGTTCGACGTAGATGGTCTTTACCTTCAGTTCGTCGATGTCAGCGCCATCGTTGTGTTCGGCATTGGCGATGGCCGACTCCAGAACTTTCTTGACGATTCCCGCAGCTTTTTTCTGCGTGAAGTTCAGGATGTTCAGAGCCTGGTCCACCTTCTTGCCGCGGATCAGGTCAGCGACCAGACGGCCCTTGTCGACCGACAGACGGACGCCCCGGAGGACTGCACGTGTTTCAGACATGGTCGTTCCTTACTTCTTCGCTTTTTTGTCAGCGGGGTGACCCTTGAAGGTGCGCGTCAGGGCGAATTCGCCCAGCTTGTGGCCCACCATCTGGTCGGTGACATAGACAGGTACGTGCTGCTTGCCGTTGTGCACGGCAATGGTCAGACCGATGAACTCGGGCAGAACCATGGAGCGACGCGACCAGGTCTTGACTGGTTTCTTGTCCTTGGTGGCAACGGCCTTTTCGACCTTCGCCAGCAAGTGATGGTCAACAAATGGACCCTTTTTAAGAGAGCGAGTCATCTGTTACCCCTTACTTCTTGCGACGCGACACGATCATGATCTGTGTGCGTTTGTTGTTACGGGTGCGATAACCCTTGGTCAGATTGCCCCAAGGATCGACTGCATGGCGGCCTTCGCCGGTGCGGCCTTCGCCACCACCGTGAGGGTGATCCACAGGGTTCATGGCCACGCCGCGAACCGTAGGACGAATACCCATCCAGCGCTTCACACCGGCCTTGCCCAGTTGGCGCAGGCTGTGCTCTTCGTTGGCCACTTCACCAATGGTGGCGCGGCATTCGATGTGGATCTTGCGCACTTCGCCGGAGCGCATACGCACCTGGGCATACACGCCCTCGCGGGCCAGCAGCGTTGCCGAAGCACCAGCCGAGCGGGCGATCTGAGCACCGGCACCGGGCTTGAGCTCGATGCAGTGGATGGTCGAACCCACGGGGATGTTGCGGATAGGCAGCGTGTTGCCAGCGCGGATCGGGGCTTCCGAACCGGACAGCAGGGTTGCACCCACTTCCAGGTTGCGGGGAGCGATGATGTAGCGGCGCTCGCCGTCGGCATAGCACACCAGAGCGATGTGGGCCGTACGGTTGGGGTCGTACTCAATGCGCTCAACCTTGGCCGGAATGCCGTCCTTGTTGCGCTTGAAGTCCACCACACGGTAGTGGTGCTTGTGGCCACCGCCCTTGTGGCGGGTGGTGATGTGACCGTTGTTGTTACGACCGGCCTTCTGGAATTGTGGCTCCAGCAGGGGGGCGTACGCTTCACCCTTGTACAGGTGGTCACGCGTGACCTTCACCACGGCACGTTGGCCGGGCGAAGTGGGTTTCATCTTGATGACAGCCATGATTACGCGGCCTCCCCGGAGAGGTTCAGCTCTTGACCTGGTTGCAGCGTGACGTATGCCTTGCGAACGTTGTCGCGGCGGCCGATGGTCTTGCCAAAACGCTTGGTCTTGCCTTTGGTGTTCACCACAGAGACGCCCTTGACCTCGACCTTGAACATCAATTCCACAGCGGCCTTGATTTCTGGCTTGGTTGCGTTCTGCAGCACCTTGAACGTCACAGCATTGGACTTTTCAGCAACCATGGTGGCCTTTTCGGACACGATGGGAGCGACCAGCACTTGCATCAGACGACCTTCGTCAAACTTGAGTGTGCTCATGCGAACATCTCCTTGAGTTTGTCGATTGCACCCTTGGTGACGAGCACTTTCTTGAAACGCACCAGCGACACGGGATCGGCGTAACGGGGCTCAACGACGAGCACGTTCACCAGATTGCGCGAAGCCAGGTACAGGTTTTCGTCCACTTCGTCGGCAATCACCATCACCGATTGCAGGTTCATCGCCTTGAACTTGTCGGCCAGGACCTTGGTCTTGGGGGAGTCAAGCTTCAGCGAGTCGACCACAGCCAGACGACCTTCGCGGGCCAGCTGCGACAAGATGGCAGACATACCGGCGCGGTACATCTTCTTGTTGATCTTCTGCGTGAAATTTTCGTCAGGCATGTTCGGGAAAATCCGACCGCCCCCACGCCACAGTGGCGAGGAAGTCATACCTGCACGTGCGTTACCCGTACCCTTTTGCTTGAAAGGCTTCTTGGTCGAGTGACGGACTTGCTCGCGGTCCTTCTGGGCGCGAGTGCCTTGGCGTGCATTGGCCTGGTAGGCCACGACGATCTGGTGCACCAGATCTTCGTTGTATTCACGACCGAACACGGTTTCAGGAACATCCAGCTTGGACGCGCCTTGGCCTTGGTCATTCAGGAGTTCGAGCTGCATTAGTTCGCTCCTTTGGAAGATTTGGCCTTGACCGCTGGACGCACCGTCACGAACCCACCCTTGGAGCCCGGAATAGCGCCCTTGATCAAGAGCAGTTGACGCGCTTCGTCGATGCGGATGACATCGAGGTTTTGCGTGGTCTTGGTGACATCGCCGAGGTGGCCCGTCATGCGCTTGCCGGGGAACACGCGACCGGGGTCTTGTGCCATACCGATCGAGCCAGGAACGTTGTGCGAACGGCTGTTACCGTGCGACGCGCGCTGCGAGCTCATGTTGTGACGCTTGATGGTACCGGCGTAACCCTTACCGATGGAAGTGCCTTGCACATCGACCTTCTGGCCCACGGCAAACACATCGGTTACGGGCACAGCTGCACCTGCGGCATATTTGCCAGCGGTATCAGCAGTGACGCGGAATTCCTGGATGATTTCACCGGCTTCCACACCTGCCTTGGCAAGGTGGCCGGCTTCTGGCTTGGTTACGCGCGATGCTTTGCGCGAACCAAACGTAACCTGCAAGGCCACGTAGCCATCGTTCTCTTGGGTTTTGACCTGGGTAACGCGGTTGTTGGACACATCCACCACCGTGACAGGCACTGCGTCCCCATCATCGGTGAACAGACGCATCATGCCCACTTTGCGACCCAGCAACCCGAGGGAGTTGCTCAGACTCATTGGTTTTCTCCAAAACTCTCACCGCCACAACTTCAATTGGCTGCAGCGTTTCCGCAAGCTCTCGCCCGCGTGCATGAAAGAAGGTTAATAAAACTCCGCCAATGCACACCTTTTAACAGGCGCAAATTGAGCGAAGCCCTAAAGTATAACGCGAACTGCTTTTTCAAGCAAGTTCGCGTTATTTCAGACACTGCAAGGTGGGCGGACCCACCTCACAACGGCCGTCGCTACATCACTGCAGCTTGATTTCGACGTCCACGCCAGCAGGCAGGTCGAGCTTCATCAGGGCGTCAACGGTCTTGTCCGTTGGGTCCACGATGTCCATCAGACGCTGGTGCGTGCGGATTTCGAGCTGGTCGCGGCTGGTCTTGTTGACGTGCGGCGAGCGCAGGATGTCGAAACGCTTCATGCGTGTCGGCAGGGGCACGGGGCCCTTGACGATGGCGCCGGTGCGCTTGGCAGTGTCAACGATCTCGGCAGCGGACTGGTCGATCAGCTTGTAGTCAAACGCCTTCAGGCGGATGCGGATTTTTTGCTTGGACATGGCAAGTTCCTTATTCTGCTTATGAATTAAGCAATGATCTTGGCCACGACGCCAGCGCCCACGGTACGGCCGCCTTCGCGGATAGCGAAGCGCAGACCTTCTTCCATGGCGATGGGGTTGATCAGCTTCACAGTGATCGACACGTTGTCAC
>NZ_JAHUWW010000014.1:0-13580 GCF_019218805.1 Acidovorax sp. sif0632
CGATCTGGTCGTATGCCTTGGCTTCACCGCCGAACTTGGCGGACAGCACGGTAGCGATGGCTGCCGTCAGCGTCGTCTTGCCATGGTCCACGTGGCCGATTGTGCCCACGTTGACGTGAGGCTTGGTGCGCTCGAACTTACCTTTTGCCATTTTTCCGACTCCGAAAAAAATCTATACCAATACAACTGGATCTCGGCGCAACCAGAATCGGACGCACCTGAAAGTGGTGCCCATGGCGGGAATCGGACCCGCGACCTCTCCCTTACCAAGGGAGTGCTCTACCACTGAGCCACATGGGCAACTTGACACCGCTCGCGCGACATCAAAATCTCTAACTCAAAAAACCAGCACAACAAGCAATGGAGCGGGAGACGGGAATCGAACCCGCGTCATTAGCTTGGAAGGCTAGGGTTCTACCATTGAACTACTCCCGCATCGACCAACAGTCTCTGCGCGCCCAGCCCCGCAAAAACGAGACCAAACACCAACCTCATCACTTCTATTCACTGGTGGAGGGGACTGGATTCGAACCAGTGTAGGCGTAAGCCAACAGATTTACAGTCTGCCCCCTTTAGCCACTCGGGCACCCCTCCGGAGAATTTCGAATTATAGCACCAGTTTTTTGCAGTCCAGAGAAATTCATAAGGCCAAGCCACCACGCCAAGTTCATGACAGGAGGCAAAGCTATACAAATCCATGGTGCGGCTGGCGGGGATCGAACCCACGACCCTTGGCTTCGGAGGCCAATACTCTATCCACTGAGCTACAGCCGCACGACCGAAATGGCACAGCTTCGCATTATCGCACGCCACCACACGTCGAAGGAATCAATCACAACCGACTTCCGTACGACGACGAAATGGATGACACATCAGGAAGGAAGAGTACAAACCTCGGCACCCGAGGACACCGGCAGCGAGAGCCCCAGCCCCAACAAAAAGGCATCGGTACAGGCACCACCAACACCCACAAGATCAAAATTACCCTCGCTCAGGATCCAGTTCCGAATCAAGCCATCGAACAGGGCGTGCAAACCAATCGCCGCCTCGATCGGAGCCATCGGCAAGACAACCCCCTGGTGCTGCGCCCCCAACGCGAAATCACGCGCCAACTGCTGCGTAAAACCCTCCGACGCAGCCACATGGCGGTCACGCACCCCCACAAGCTCACTCACATACTCTACTTTGTAGAGCGCGATCTCAAAAACCCTGCGGGTTCGCTCATCAGAGGCAACGCCGCGCAGCACGAGCGCCATCACCGCGCGCAATCGCTGCACAGGATCTGGGCAGGTGCTGCTCTCAAACTCCCCGTAGCCCTGCTCCAGCGGAAGTGTCACCCGATCCATCATGGCATTGAAAAGATCCACCTTGTCCTTGAAGTGCCAGTAGATCGCTCCCCGCGTAGCCCCAGCAGCCTGCGCAATATCACTCAGCGAAGCGCGTGAGACCCCCTTCTCTCGAAAAACCTGCTCCGCCGCATCAATCAAGCCGTTGCGCGTGGCAACCGCATCTTCCTTGGTTCGACGCGCCATTAGTATTTGTCTCCTCGTTCTACACACTACGTACCCACACGATCCGCAAAGGCATCAGCCGTCACAATTATACATTCATGTCTGTATGTATAATCGCGCACTTATTTTGTCGGGCTCTGGCCTGGTCGGGCCCTCGACAAGCGGCCCATCCCCTACAACCCGATTCCTTGACGCCCATCAAAAAGGACTCCCATGCTGCGTGATGCATCTGCAACTCCCTCCTTTAGCGCCTTTCCCACCCGCAGGGCTGTCTCTCTGATTGCCTTGACAGCAACAACACTGTTTCTCGCCTCTTGTGGCAAGACGGATGGCCAAGCACCCGCTGGAGGGCCGCAAATGCCACCTGTTGAGGTGGGTGTGGTGACGGCAACGCCTGGCGATGTCGGCTTGATCACCGAATTGCCAGGCCGTGTGGAGGCCTCGCGGGTTGCACAAGTACGTGCTCGCGCCGCAGGCATCCTGCAGCAGCGCCTTTTCAAGGAAGGCAGTGATGTGAAGGCAGGGCAGTCGTTGTTCCGCATTGACCCCGCCCCCTACGCAGCCGCATCGGAAAGCGCGCGCGCTGGCCTGGCCAAGGCCCAGGCCAACCTCGCACAGGCCAGTGCTCAAGTGGAACGCTACCGCCCGCTGGTGAGTGCCAACGCCATCAGCAAACAGGATTTTGTGAATGCCGAAGCTGCCGAAAAGCAGGCACAGGCAGATGTGGCCACTGCCCGGGCTGCGGTACGCACGGCAGACATCAACCTGGGTTATGCCAGTGTGACCTCGCCCATCTCGGGCCGTATCGGCCGGGCTCTGGTTACCGAAGGTGCGCTCGTGGGACAAGGCGAAGCAACGCCCCTGGCGGTGGTGCAGCAGATCGACCCCGTGTACGTGAACTTCACCCAATCGGCGGGCGACGTCTTTCAGTTGCGACGGGCCATGGAAAGTGGACAGTTCAAGCGTGCAGGCAGCGCAGAGGCCGCCAGTGTCAAACTCGTGATGGGCGATGGTTCGGAGTACGCCCAGACAGGAAAGCTGCTGTTCACCGACCTGTCGGTGGACGCCACCACGGGCCAGGTCACGCTGCGCGCCGAGGTGCCCAACCCCAAGGGCGAGTTGTTGCCCGGCCTGTACCTGCGCGTGCGCATTGAGCAAGCCCAGGCCAGCAATGCCATCACCCTGCCTCAGCAGGCTGTCACGCGCACCCAGCAGGGCGACACCGTGAGCGTGGTGGGCGAAGACGGCAAGGTGTCCCAGCGGACCATCAAGGTCAGCGCCGCACAAAACAACCGGTGGGTGGTTCTTGAGGGGCTGAAGGCCGGAGAAAAGATCATGGTGGACGGTTTCCAGAAGCTGCAGATGCTGCCTCCCGGCACGCCCGTAAAGCCCGTCCCGTGGCAAGCTCCGGGCGCGCCTTCGGCACAGGCCGCCACACCCGCTGCATCGGCCGCTTCGGCATCGAAGCCATAAGGGGCATTCCAGCATGGCCAAGTTCTTTATCGACCGCCCCATCTTTGCATGGGTGATTGCCTTGTTCATCATGGTGATGGGCGGGGTGGCGATCACGCAGTTACCGATCGCCCAGTATCCCCCTGTCGCGCCGCCGTCCATCGTCATCAACGCTGCCTACCCTGGCGCCTCCGCGCAAACCCTCGAAGACAGCGTGCTGTCGGTGATTGAACGCGAGATGAACGGCTCACCCGGGCTGATCTACATGGAGTCGGTCGCGCAGGCCGATGGCTCCGGCAGCATCACCCTGAGCTTCCAGCCCGGCACCAACGCCGACCTGGCGCAGGTCGATGTGCAAAACCGCTTGTCACGCGCAACGCCACGCCTGCCGTCCGCAGTGACCCAGCAAGGCGTGCGCGTGGACAAGTCGCGCTCCAACTTCCTGCTGTTCACCATGCTCTCGTCCACCAATCCGGCCACGGACACGGTGGCGCTGGGCGACTACGCATCGCGCAACGTGGTGCCCGAACTGCAGCGCCTGAAAGGCATTGGCCAAGCCCAGCTGTTCGGTACCGAGCGTGCCATGCGCATCTGGATCGACCCGGCCAAGATGGTGAGCTTCAACCTCTCGGCGGCCGAGATCACAGCCGCCATCCGTGCGCAGAACGCGCAGGTAGCCAGCGGCACCATCGGCGACCTGCCCAACGTGGCGGGCCAGGGCATAGCGGCCACCGTGGTGGTCAACGGACAGCTCTCCAGCGTGGAGCAGTTCGGCAACATCGTTCTGCGCGCCAACACCGATGGCTCCACAGTCCGCATCAAGGACGTGGCGCGTGTCGAGCTGGGCGGACAGGCCTATGCCACGGCTGCACGCCTGAACGGCAAGCCCGCCGTAGGCATCGGCGTGCAACTGTCTCCCAGCGGCAATGCCCTCGAAGCCGCCAAGGCCGTGCGCACCAAGATGGATGAACTCTCGCGCTACTTCCCCGAAGGCATGAGCTGGAGCATCCCCTACGACAGCTCGCGCTTCGTGGACATCTCCATCACCCAGGTGGCCAAGACACTGCTGGAAGCCGTGGCGCTGGTGTTCCTTGTGATGTTCCTGTTCTTGCAGAACTGGCGCTACACCATCATCCCGACCATCGTGGTGCCCATCGCACTGCTGGGTACGTTCGCCACACTGCTGGCGCTGGGTTTCTCGATCAATGTGCTGACCATGTTCGGCATGGTGCTGGTCATCGGCATCGTGGTGGACGATGCCATCGTGGTGGTGGAGAACGTCGAGCGCATCATGAGCGAGGAGGGTCTTTCGCCACTGGAGGCCACCCGCAAGGCCATGCGCCAGATCTCGGGCGCCATCATCGGCGTGACCGTGGTGCTGATCTCGGTGTTCGTACCTTTGGCCTTTTTTGCCGGGTCCACCGGCAACATCTACCGCCAGTTCTCGGCGGTGATGGTGGCATCCATCGCTTTCTCGGCCTTCATGGCGCTGTCGCTCACACCGGCACTGTGCGCGACGCTGCTCAAGCCCGTAGAAGCCGGCCACCACCATGAAAAACGCGGCTTTTTCGGCTGGTTCAACCGCAGCTTCTCACGCACGGCCAAGGGGTACGAAGGCTTTGTTGCGCGCATGCTCAAGCGGGCCGCGCGCTACCTCGTCATTTACGCCGCCATCATCGGCGCCGTGACCGTGGTGTACATGCGCTTGCCCACTTCGTTCCTGCCCAGCGAAGACCAGGGCAACATCATCGTCAATGTGCAACTGCCCCCCGGTGCGACACAGGAACGCACGCTGGCCGTGATGCAACAGGTTGAGGAATTCATCCTCAAGCAGCACGAAGTTCAAAGCATGGTGGGTGTGCTGGGTTTCAGCTTTTCCGGCCAGGGCCAGAATGCGGCCCTCGCCTTTGTGACCCTGAAGGACTGGAGCGAGCGCCACGGCCCGGGTCAGTCTGCGCAAGACGTGGCCAACCGCGCTTTTGGCGGGCTGATGGGCATCCGCGACGCGTTCATCTTCCCGCTGAGCCCTCCCCCCATTCCTGAACTGGGCAACGCCAGCGGCTTCACATTCCGCCTGCAGGACCGAGGAGGCGCCGGGCACGAGGCATTGGTGAAGGCACGCAATCAGCTGCTGGGCATGGCCTCGCAAAGCAAGGTGCTGACCCAGGTGCGCCCGGATGGACTGGAAGACGCACCCCAGCTGCAGATCGATATCGACCGCGACAAGGCCAATGCGCTGGGTGTGCCGTTTGATGCGATCAACTCGGCACTGTCCACGGCACTGGGTTCGAGCTATGTGAACGACTTCCCGAACCAGGGCCGCCTGCAGCGTGTGGTGGTGCAAGCCGATGCGCCTGCACGCATGCAGCCGGACGATCTGCTGAAGATCAACGCCGCCAACAGCCAGGGCAAACCTGTGCCACTTTCCGCATTTGCCACAACGCGCTGGGTCAACGGCGCACAGCAGACGGTGCGCTACAACGGTTATCCCGCCATGCGCATCTCGGGCGCACCGGCCCCTGGTTTCAGCACGGGCGCAGCGATGGCAGAGATGGAAAAACTCGCCGGCCAGTTGCCTGCAGGCTTCGGCTTCGAATGGACCGGCCAGTCGCGCGAGGAAAAGCTGGCGGGCTCCCAGTCGCTGATCCTCTACAGCTTTGCCATCCTGGCCGTGTTCTTGTGCCTGGCCGCGTTGTATGAGAGCTGGTCGATTCCGCTGGCCGTGATTCTCGTGGTGCCGCTGGGGGTGCTGGGTGTGCTGCTGGCCACCCTGCTGCGCGGCTATGCCAATGACGTGTACTTCCAGGTGGGGCTGATCACCATCATCGGGCTGTCAGCCAAGAACGCGATTTTGATCATCGAATTTGCGAAGGACCTGCAAGCCCAGGGCAAGAGCGTGATCGAGTCGGCACTGGCGGCGGCCCACCTGCGGTTCCGCCCCATCGTTATGACGTCGATGGCCTTTGGCCTAGGGGTGTTGCCACTGGCCATTGCGTCGGGGGCCGGCTCGGCCAGCCAGCGCGCCATCGGCACCGGCGTGCTGGGCGGGATGATCACCGGCACGGTGCTGGCCGTGTTCTTCGTGCCCGTGTTCTTCGTAGTGGTGCGCAGTCTGTTCAAGGGCAGCGCGCGCCAGCAGGAGATGAACCGCCGCCACGCAGAAGAAGCAGGAGTTGGAACCCATGACTAATCACCCACGCACTACCGCCATCGCCCTTGCAACGGCCCTGCTTCTGGCCGGCTGTTCGTTCATACCCACGTACGAGCGCCCTGCAGCGCCAGTGCCGGCCACCTATACCACCACGGACGCGGCAGCCCCAGGCACAGCAACTGCCGCGCCCTGGCAAGATTATTTTGCCGAGCCCCGGCTGCGCCAGCTCATCGAGGTGGCCCTGGCCAACAACCGCGACCTGCGCGTGGCCGTGCTCAACATCGAGCAGGCCCGCGCCACATTCCAGGTGCGCAGGGCCGACCTGTACCCCGGCGTGGGCCTGGCCGCCAACGCGAGCCGCGCGCCCGCCGCAGGGTCCGGCGATCTGACCAACTCGTTCAGCGTGGGCCTGGCCGTCTCGGCCTGGGAGATCGACTTCTTTGGCCGCATTGCAAGTCTCAAGGAACAGGCCCTTGCCCAGTACCTCTCCACCGAAGAAGGCCGCAACGCCGCACAGGTCAGCCTCGTGGCTGCCGTGGCCAACGGCTGGTTGAACCTGCTGGCCGATGAAGAACTGCTGGACCTGTCGCGCCAGACCCTCGCCTCGCGCGAGGAGTCCATCCGATTGACCAAGATGCGCCTCGATGCAGGCGTGGCCTCGGAGCTGGACTTTCGCCAGGCCGAGTCACTGACCCAGGCGGCGCGGGCCACGCTGGCCCAGCAACAGCGCCAGCGCGCGCTCGACGAAAACGCCCTGGCGTTGCTGTTGGGACAAGCCCTGCCCGATGACATTCGCGCCAGCCTTACAGGCAGCAGACTGGCAGCCGCCCCCGCCATGGCACAGCTGCCGGCGGGGCTCCCATCCGAACTACTGACCCGCCGCCCCGACATCCGCCAGGCGGAGCAGCAGCTGATTGCTGCCAATGCCAACATTGGCGCCGCCAGGGCCGCGTTCTTCCCGCGCATCTCGCTCACAGCGCAGGCAGGCACCGCGAGCGGCGAGCTGTCGGGCCTGTTCAAGAGCGGCTCGTGGGGGTTCACGATTGCACCCTCCCTGCTGCTGCCCATCTTTGATGCGGGGCGCAACCAGGCCAACCTGGAAAGCGCCCAAGCGGGCCGCAGCATCGCCGTCGCGCAATACGAAAAAGCCATCCAGACGGCCTTTCGCGAAGTGTCGGACGCGCTGGCCGGCCAAGCCACGCTGGGCGAGCAGGCGCAGGCGCAACAGCTGCAGGCGCAGGCCGAGGCCGCCCGGCTGCAACTGTCTGATCTGCGCTACCGCAATGGCGTGTCGAGCTACCTGGACCTGCTGGACGCCCAGCGCTCGCTGTTCACGGCGCAACAGGCTGTAGTGCAGGTGAAACTTGCCCAATTGCAAAACCAGGTGGCGCTGTACAAGGCCCTGGGCGGCGGTGCACCCGAAACGGCAGCAGGCAACCCCTCCTGACGCAGGCGGCGGCAAGCTTGGCGCGGCCCCCATTGGTTTGCGGGCGCGTGCCAGGCTCAAGCTGTGTGGGGTGAGATACAGGGCGCGCGCGGGCCTGAGCCGAAGGCAACAGCCCCGCAGATATAATTTAAGGTTGATTTCATCAAAGCCCCCGATACACCAGAGGACGTCATGAGCGACAACCACCACGAAGAAGCCCATACCGGCCCGATCAAGAACCCCAAGCAGTTGCTGGTCGCGGTACTTTTCTCGTTTGTGATTCCGATCTTTGCCATTATTGGCTTGGTCCTGTACGTCACGTCGGCAGACAAGCCTGCCGCTGGTGCCGTCAATCCTGAGAAAGCCATTGCCGAGCGCATCCAGAAGGTGGGCATGGTCGAGATCCGTGACGCCAACCGCCCTCTCCGGGCCGGCGAAGAGGTGTACAAGGGCCAGTGCGCCGCCTGCCATGCAACCGGCGCCGCAGGTGCTCCCAAATTTGCCGACGCTGGCGCCTGGACGGCCCGCATCGCCACCGGCTTTGAAACGCTGGTGCAATCCGCCCTGAAGGGCAAGGGTGCGATGGCACCGCAAGGTGGTGGCGACTTCAACGACACCGAAATCGCACGGGCCGTGGCCTATATGGCCAATGCTGCCGGTGCCAAATTTGCCGAGCCTGCAGCACCCGCTGCGGCTGGTGCTGCTCCGGCAGCCGCAGAAGCCGCTCCCGCCGTCCCCGCCACGCCGGTGGCAGCGGCAGCCCCCGCCGCAGAAGCCGCGCCAGCCGCTGCCGCGCCGGTGGCAGCGGCCGCCGCCGCGGGCGCAGGCGAAGCCCTGTACAAGCAGGCCTGCCAGGTGTGCCATGCTGCAGGCGTAGCCGGTGCTCCCAAGTTTGGTGACAAGGCCGCCTGGTCGGCCCGCCTGCCTGCCGGCATCGATGCGCTGTACAACAGCGTGGCCAAGGGCAAGGGCGCAATGCCTCCCCGTGGCGGTGCAGCCCAGGCGTCAGACGCCGACCTGCGCGCAGCGGTCGAGTTCATGGCTGCCGCCGCCAAGTAAGCCTTCCCCTTGCGGCATGTGCGGTGCACCCTTTGGGGCATTGCATGCAGGCATAAAAAAAGCCGGTTCAGTGGACCGGCTTTTTTGCTTTTCAGGATTGCTTTGTATCCACCATGCGCGGTGACCCAGGGGTTTCGCGGGCACCCCACTGGCCCTGCGGGCTCATGACAAAGCCGTAGCGATCAGGCAACTCTTCCGCCAGCACTTCCTGCGGCAGCCAGCGCCCTGCTTCCACGGCTTCGGCCACCAGAGGCACGTCCAGCGTATGCACCAGGCCCACGCCCAGCGCCGACGTCAGGTAGACATGGCCCTGCGCGTCCACCAGGCAGTCCTGCACCGCCGCGCCACGGCCCGTGTGGGACACCACCGAAAAATCGGACTGCATGCGCCAGATCCAGGGCGTAGCCTCCAACTCTACATACACCCGCTGGGGCCCGTTCTGAAAGAACCATCGCCCCTGCCCATCGGCTTCGTAATTGCGCGCGATGAATTCGATGAGCTTTTCATGCTGCAGCAAGGACCCCTTGCTGTGTGGAAACGGCCCTCCTGCCTGGGCCTGGTCATCGCGCAGGTACCAGTGGCCACGCGCGTCCAGGCCCAGCCAGCCATAGCAGTCGGGCACGTTGGGCCACTTGGCCAGCGCCTGTTTGACGATGTCATCCATGCGGCGATTGTGCGCCCGCCCGCGTCCGAGCCCCTGCGTGTTCCGCCAACCACCCGCCCACCGCGTCGGGCATGGCACGCACGTGCCCCGGCAGGCGGCCATGGGCAAACCCGACGTGGCCGCCGTGTGGAGGCTGCCAGAGCGTGACGAACCCATTGCGCACCTCGTGCGGCAGCGGAAGGCTGGCGGCCGGGACAAACGGATCGTTGCGCGCATTCACCACCAGGGCCGGAATTCTGATGTGGTGCAGCAGCGGCTTGGCCGACGCCCGCTGCCAGTAGTCCTCGGTGTTCCGAAAGCCATGCAGTGGCGCGGTGAACACGTTGTCAAACGCATACAGGTCGCGCGCGGCCATCAGTGCCTGGCGATCGAACAACCCGGGGTGCTGCGCGAGTTTGCGCAGCGCCTTGGGCACCAGGGTGCGCATGAACATGCGTGTGTAGACCTGTCGGTTGAAGCCACGCCCGATGGCGTGCCCCCCTGCGGCCAGATCGATGGGCGAGCACACGGCCGCCACGGCATCGGCGCTGCGCGCAGCGTCTTCGCCCACCTCGGCCGCCCAGCGCAAGAGCGCATTGCCGCCCAACGAGACCCCCACGGCCACCAAGGGGCCCTGGTGCGACGCACGCAGGCGCTGCAGCATCCAGCCGATCTCTGCGTGGTCGCCGGAGTGGTAGGCGCGGGGCGCCCGGTTGATCTCGCCACTGCAACCCCGGAAATGGGGCAAGGCGCAGGCCCAACCGCGCTCGCGCGCCCAGTCGGCAAAGGCCTCACAGTAATGGCTGCGCGACGAGCCTTCCAGGCCATGGAAGACCACCAACAGCGGCCGGAGTGCCGCAGGCGCCGTGGCACCCTCCTCCAGCAGAAAATCCACGTCTACAAAGTCACCGTCCGGCGTGTCCCAGCGCTCTCGGCGGTACACGGGGCGGGGGCCGAACACGCGGCGCGAATACAGGGCTGGCCAGATGGTCTGGAGCTGTCCACCGGGCAACCATCGAGGTGCTACATATTTCATAGCTATTTGCGCTTTCCTATCAAGCGCCAGACCCTAAACAGGCTTGGATTCAAGGCCCCACCACTCAGTGCAGCACGGGCCGTTGGGCGTCCACCACCTGCGCATCGGGCGCGACGCCGGGGCTCGCATGGTGGGCCACCAGGCGCCAGCCTTCCGGGGTCTTGTGATAGACATTGGTGGCCAGCACCACGGCCTGGTGCAGGCCGTCGGGCAGCATCACCTCGACCTGCTCGACCACGCTGTGCACAGCGCTGGTCAGCGCCACCACACGGTGCACCTGCAACGGCCGCGCCCGCACCGTGCCATGCGAAAACATCGCCTCGAACGCCGTGCGAATCGCCCCAGCACCCAGCAGCCGGGGCCCGCCGGGATGCACGCAGATGATGTCGTCGTCTTCTGCCCAGCAGGACATCAAAAGCTCGATGTCGCCCCGCTGCAAAGCCTCATAGAACGCGGCTTCGGTTTCGTCCGAGGAACCTCCGAGGGTGGCGGCGCTGGCGCGAGAACGGGGCATGGTGGTTGGTGAGGCGTCTGGGATGGAAGGTGGCGCGGCGGCCATGCGGCCCGCCATGTGCGGGTTGCTATTGTGCGGCCATCTCCCAAAGCCTTGTGGCCCGCCCGGAAAGTGGCACCAGGGACGGCACTTGTTGCAGAATCAGCCAAGCTGCCGGTTGATGGCACCTTGGCATCTTGTCTCTGTGCCCCAAACTGTCCCTGAACTCCACCTGGCGAAGCCACCATGATCCAACGCATTTTTGCCCTGCTGACCGCCCTGCTGGCGCTCAGCGCATTGACCGGCTGCGGCTACAACGACTTCCAGCGGCTGGACGAGCAGTCCAAGGCCGCGTGGAGCGAGGTCCTCAACCAGTACCAGCGCCGCGCAGACCTTGTGCCCAACATCGTCGCCACCGTCAAGGGCGAGGCCAACTTCGAGCAGGAAACCCTGACGCGCGTGGTCGAGGCGCGCGCCAAGGCCACCTCGATCCAGGTCACGCCCGAAACCCTGAACAATCCCGAGGCGTTCAACAAGTTCCAGCAGGCGCAGGGCGAGTTGTCGGGCGCGCTGTCGCGGCTGATGGTGGTATCCGAGCGCTATCCCACGCTGCAGGCCAACCAGGGCTTTCGCGACCTGCGCGTGACGCTGGAAGGCACCGAGAACCGCATCACCGTGGCGCGCAACCGCTACATCCAGACGGTGCAGGAATACAACGTGCTCGCGCGCAGCTTCCCCACCAACCTGACGGCCATGGCGTTCAGCTATGCGCCCAAGCCCAGCTTCACCGTGGCCAACGAAGCCCAGATCTCCTCGCCGCCCACCGTGGATTTCTCCGCGTCCAAGCCCAAGCCTTGAACGCGGTACTCTCCACCGCTGAAAATTTGAGAAAAATATGCCCCTAGCGCTTATCTGCAAAGCGCTGATAGCTATATTATTGATAGCATTTGCAGCCCCATGGGCGCATGCTGACGGCGGTCTGTTGCCCGTGCCCGTGCTCACCGGCCCCGTCATCGACCAGACCAGCACCCTGAGCGCCTCCGACAAGGCCGCGTTGGAGACGCAGCTGCAAACGCTGGAGCAGACCCGGGGCGCGCAGGTGGTGGTGCTGATGGTGCCCACCACCGCTCCCGAAGACATTGCATCGTTCGCCAACCGCGTGGGCAACACCTGGAAGATCGGGCGCCGCGACGTGGGTGACGGCGTGCTCGTGATCGTGGCCAAGAACGACCGCAAGATGCGCATCGAGGTCGCCAAGACCCTGGAAGGCGCCATCCCCGACATTGCAGCGGCGCGCATAATCGACGGCGCCATGAAGCCCCGGTTCCAGCAAAGCGACTATGCAGGCGGCCTGCGCGACGCCGTCATCCAGCTCTCCGCACGCATAGCCGGTGAGGCGTTGCCAGCACCGGCCAGCAGCGGCAACCCGGCCCACAGCCCAGACAACAGCCGTGACGGATTCGACTGGACGGACCTCGCCGTCTTCCTGTTCTTCGGTGTGATGGTGGCCGGGCCGCTGGCGCGCAGTATTTTTGGCAGCCGCCTGGGGGGCTTGCTCATGGGCGGCGGTGTGGGCTTGCTGGCCTTTGTGGTCACCTCCAGCCTGATTGTGGCGGGCGGCGCGGGCCTGCTCGCGCTGCTCTATACCTGGATCTTCGGAGGTTCCGGCGGCAGCAGCAGCCCCCGGCGTGGCCGAGGCGGTGCGGCGGCCGGTGGCTGGGGCGCAGGAAGCGGCGGAGGCTGGAGCGGCGGTGGCAGCAGCAGCGACAGTGGCGGGTTCAGCTCGGGTGGCGGTGGCGATTTTGGAGGCGGCGGCGCCTCGGGGGATTGGTGAACATGGGTGCAGGATCAACCACCACCTCCATAGCGACCTTACCGGCCGCCCTCTGGCGCCTGGCCCGCCATCGCTGGGGCGAGCCCCAGGCACGCCGCGCGCTGCCCGGCGACACCCTGGAGCGCCTGGCCGGGCAGGTGGCAGCCAGCGAGCAGCAGCACACGGGCCAGGTCCGCATCGTCGCCGAAGCCAGCCTGCCCTGGAGCTATCTGCGCCGCAACGCCAGCGCGCGCGAACGCGCCCTCATGCTGTTCAGCAAATACCGCGTGTGGGACACCGAGCACAACAACGGCGTCTTGATCTACCTGCTGCTGGCCGAACACGCGATAGAGATCGTGGCCGACCGGGGCCTTGCCCGGCATGTGGCAGCGGACGAATGGCGCGATGTGATTGCGCTGATGGCTCCCCGCTTTCGCCAGGAGCAGTACGAAGAGGGCCTCGCACAGGCTATTGACGCCGTGTCCTTGCGCCTTGCCCGCCACTTTCCACGCCTGCCCGATACGCCCGGGCACAACGAATTGCCGGACGCACCGGTGCTGCGCTAGACATCGCGCGCGCAGCCTCCACGGCGGGAGGCTGATCGCACGGAGTTGCCTCCAGAAAGTGGGTTGACGCTGCGGGCTTTAGACGGCCCGCCCAAGCGATTTGCGGGCCCAGCAGAAGCGCGGTTTGTTGGGGGAGTGGCTGGCGCTTCCTGCACCGTGCATGTCTTTCGGGGCATTCTCACTGTTCCAAATAAGCCGCAGGGTTTTCCTCTAGAACACCTTGTTTCAAGGCGATCTTCTCGCTCATTACGAAATCCGCGACCGAAGTTCCCAGCTCATTGTTTCCAATACTGGAACAGTTAGTTTGCGACTCGGTGGTTTTTCTTTGGACTTCACCCGCGTACAGTTCAACCCATCGATGAGCCGAACCCGCAAGGCGACTCACCGAACCCGGTTCAGGAATGGTTTTTTGACCCGGCTTTTTTGAGAC
>NZ_JAHUWW010000015.1:2500-5478 GCF_019218805.1 Acidovorax sp. sif0632
CGGGTGAACTGAAACATCTCAGTAGCTCGAGGAAAAGACATCAACCGAGATTCCGAAAGTAGTGGCGAGCGAAATCGGAAGAGCCTTCTAGTGATAGCACGACTGTTAGCAAAACGGAATGGAAAGTCCGGCCATAGCAGGTGATAGCCCTGTATGCGAAAACAGACGTGTGGTACTAAGCTAGAGAAAAGTAGGGCGGGACACGAGAAATCCTGTCTGAATATGGGGGGACCATCCTCCAAGGCTAAATACTCGTAATCGACCGATAGTGAACCAGTACCGTGAGGGAAAGGCGAAAAGAACCCCGGGAGGGGAGTGAAATAGATCCTGAAACCGCATGCTTACAAAAAGTAGGAGCCCGCAAGGGTGACTGCGTACCTTTTGTATAATGGGTCAGCGACTTACATTCAGTGGCAAGGTTAACCGAATAGGGAAGCCGTAGAGAAATCGAGTCCGAATAGGGCGAATCAGTCGCTGGGTGTAGACCCGAAACCAAGTGATCTATCCATGGCCAGGATGAAGGTGCCGTAACAGGTACTGGAGGTCCGAACCGACTAGTGTTGCAAAACTAGCGGATGAGCTGTGGATAGGGGTGAAAGGCTAAACAAACTTGGAAATAGCTGGTTCTCTCCGAAAACTATTTAGGTAGTGCCTCAAGTATTACCGTCGGGGGTAGAGCACTGTTTAGGCTAGGGGGTCATGGCGACTTACCAAACCTATGCAAACTCCGAATACCGACGAGTACAGCTTGGGAGACAGAGCACCGGGTGCTAACGTCCGGACTCAAGAGGGAAACAACCCAGACCGCCAGCTAAGGTCCCTAAAATTGGCTAAGTGGGAAACGAAGTGGGAAGGCTAAAACAGTCAGGATGTTGGCTTAGAAGCAGCCATCATTTAAAGAAAGCGTAATAGCTCACTGATCGAGTCGTCCTGCGCGGAAGATGTAACGGGGCTAAGCCAGTTACCGAAGCTGCGGATGTGCAATTTATTGCACGTGGTAGGAGAGCGTTCTGTAGGCCTGTGAAGGTGTCTGGTAACGGATGCTGGAGGTATCAGAAGTGCGAATGCTGACATGAGTAGCGTTAAAGGGGGTGAAAAGCCCCCTCGCCGTAAGCGCAAGGTTTTCTACGCAACGTTCATCGGCGTAGAGTGAGTCGGCCCCTAAGGCGAGGCAGAGATGCGTAGCTGATGGGAAACAGGTCAATATTCCTGTACCGATCAATAGTGCGATGTGGGGACGGAGAAGGTTAGCTCAGCCAACTGTTGGATATGTTGGTTCAAGCCTGTAGTCGTGCCTGGTAGGCAAATCCGCCGGGCTTAGATGAGGGGTGATAACGAGTCTGCTTGCAGACGAAGTGAGTGATACCCTGCTTCCAGGAAAAGCCACTAAGCTTCAGCTATTGACGACCGTACCGCAAACCGACACTGGTGCGCGAGATGAGTATTCTAAGGCGCTTGAGAGAACTCAGGAGAAGGAACTCGGCAAATTGATACCGTAACTTCGGGAGAAGGTATGCCCCAAGTAGGTGAACCTGTACAAGGCGAGCCCAACGGGGTTGCAAAAAATCGGTGGCTGCGACTGTTTAATAAAAACACAGCACTCTGCAAACACGAAAGTGGACGTATAGGGTGTGACGCCTGCCCGGTGCTGGAAGATTAAATGATGGGGTGCAAGCTCTTGATTGAAGTCCCAGTAAACGGCGGCCGTAACTATAACGGTCCTAAGGTAGCGAAATTCCTTGTCGGGTAAGTTCCGACCTGCACGAATGGCGTAACGATGGCCACACTGTCTCCTCCTGAGACTCAGCGAAGTTGAAATGTTTGTGATGATGCAATCTCCCCGCGGAAAGACGGAAAGACCCCATGAACCTTTACTGTAGCTTTGTATTGGACTTTGAACAGATCTGTGTAGGATAGGTGGGAGGCTTTGAAGTGAGGTCGCTAGATCTCATGGAGCCAACGTTGAAATACCACCCTGGTGTGTTTGAGGTTCTAACCTAGGTCCATTATCTGGATCGGGGACAGTGCATGGTAGGCAGTTTGACTGGGGCGGTCTCCTCCCAAAGCGTAACGGAGGAGTTCGAAGGTACGCTAGTTACGGTCGGACATCGTGACGATAGTGCAATGGCATAAGCGTGCTTAACTGCGAGACTGACAAGTCGAGCAGATGCGAAAGCAGGACATAGTGATCCGGTGGTTCTGTATGGAAGGGCCATCGCTCAACGGATAAAAGGTACTCTGGGGATAACAGGCTGATACCGCCCAAGAGTTCATATCGACGGCGGTGTTTGGCACCTCGATGTCGGCTCATCTCATCCTGGGGCTGTAGCCGGTCCCAAGGGTATGGCTGTTCGCCATTTAAAGAGGTACGTGAGCTGGGTTTAAAACGTCGTGAGACAGTTTGGTCCCTATCTTCCGTGGGCGCTGCAGATTTGAGGAAGCCTGCTCCTAGTACGAGAGGACCGGAGTGGACACACCTCTGGTGTATCGGTTGTCACGCCAGTGGCATTGCCGAGTAGCTAAGTGTGGAAGAGATAACCGCTGAAAGCATCTAAGCGGGAAACTCGTTTCAAGATGAGATCTGCCGGGGCCTTGAGCCCCCTAAAGAGTCGTTCAAGACCAGGACGTTGATAGGTCAGGTGTGGAAGCGCAGTAATGCGTTAAGCTAACTGATACTAATTGCTCGTGCGGCTTGACCCTATAACTTTGATAGCCAATATGCAAACCGTAAGGAATGTGTGAAAAGCTCAAAGATTGTTATGCCAAGTTGACGCAGTCAAAAGACACAAAAATCTGATTCCAAACTCTATGAATTCGCCGAGCTGTTCCTTGAACAGCTCAGCACCAAGTTATGCCTGATGACCATAGCAAGTTGGTACCACTCCTTCCCATCCCGAACAGGACAGTGAAACGACTTTGCGCCGATGATAGTGCGGGTTCCCGTGTGAAAGTAGGTCATCGTCAGGCTCTTACAGCCC
>NZ_JAHUWW010000016.1:0-1697 GCF_019218805.1 Acidovorax sp. sif0632
GTCACCCCGGAGAACGCAGCAGGTCTCGGTATCGACCTGGTGCAGACCAAACCCCTGCAGATCACTCCCGAGAACCCAGCCATTGGCACTGCCAGCGCCCAGGCAGCAGCCCCCCACGCCAGCCCCACCGAGGTCGCCGCCCTGGAACTGCTGCTGGCCGAGCCCGCCAACCAGGAGATGGTGGCCCAGTTCGGCCCGCCCCTGCGCCCCTTGAACACCGACACCGACGTCGGCCAAGGCATCCTCGCGCGCTTTGGCCCCGACCTGGGCGCACGCCTGACCCAGTTGCAAGAGGCGCACAACGCCGTACGCGACCAATTCCTGCAGGCCCTGGACCACGCCCAGCAAAACCCCGGCCCCGAAGTGGCAGGCAGCGAACTGATCGCACGGCACTCCAGCGGAGGCGATGCCGAGCACATCACCGAGCAGACACTGCACAGCGTCACCCACCCGCCAAGCGCCAATCAGGCCAGCGACCTCCAGGCCATCGAAGCCCAGGCGCTCGCCGCTGGCGGGCAACACCAGAACCTCTGGCGCCTGAGCGACCCCGCCGAATTCGCCAAGGCCTACGCCAGCGGCGACAGCCCCGCACAAAAAGCCTTTGCCCAACTGCACGGCAAAGAGCCCCTGCAGTTCCATTCCGCCGTGCAGCACGGCGAAACCGATGCGGGCCCCCAGATCACCCCTGCCTACTACGGCCTGGGCGAGAGCCAGCTGGTACTCGGCGGCCCCACCGTCACAGAAAACGGCAACCCCGGGCCCTGGGCTGCCAGCACCTGGCAAGCCACCCAGCTCACCCCCGAACAAAACCGGGATCTGATCAACAACGAATACCTGTGGTTTGACCCCGTCAACGGCTGGAGCACGGACCTGGCCAACAACATCCGGCAAAGCACCAGCTTCCTGGACAAAGCGCTGCCCATGGTGTTTGCAGGCGTCATGACCTTCGCCACCGCAGGCGCCTTTGGCATCACCGCCGCCAGCGCCAGCACCAGCCTGGGCCAAAGCATGGCGCTGGGCGCCATCAGCAGCGCCACCATGCAGCTGACCACCGGGGGCAAGATCGACCTGGGCGACCTGCTGCGCTCGGCACTGACCGCCGGAGTGAGCTTTGGGATGATGAACGCCACAGGCATGAACGAGCTGCTGCAAGGCGGCGATCTGGCCACGCGCAGCCTGGGCCACCTGGGCAAGGCGGGCCTGCAGGGTGTGCTGCAAGAAGCCACGGGGGGCAAGTTCAAGGACGGCCTCACAAACAGCCTGCTGGCCAGCGTGGCGGGAGAAGTGGGCAAGAGCCTGGAAGTGCAGATCGCCGAGCTCAGCAAGAACGAAGGCCTGAGCGTGCAAGAAGCCAGCATGCTGCGCCTGCTCGGCCGGGCTGCCAGCAGCGCAGTGAAGGTTGCGGGCAGCAATGACCCGGCGGCAGGGTTTGCGAGTGACTTCCTGGGCGAAGTGCTGGGTGAAGAGCTGCGGGGCGCACAAGGAAAGGGGCAAAGCCAAAGCCAGAACCCAAGCCAGGCAGGGAATGAGGGACAACCAGGAGACAGGCCCTCCAGCGACTGGGTGAGGAACCTGGGGGCCAGTGAGGTGGATGCGCAGGGGCTGGGCCTGCGGCCAGGGCTCGGAGGACAGGGGCTGCAAATCTCGGGCGAAACGCTATCGAACTGGAGCGACGAAATCGACGGCGGCATCGCCCT
>NZ_JAHUWW010000017.1:0-1169 GCF_019218805.1 Acidovorax sp. sif0632
ACCAAGCCTCACGTCAACGTGGGCACAATCGGCCACGTGGACCATGGCAAGACGACGCTGACGGCAGCCATCGCTACCGTGCTGTCCGCCAAGTTCGGCGGTGAAGCCAAGGCATACGACCAGATCGATGCAGCGCCCGAAGAAAAGGCCCGCGGTATCACGATCAACACCGCCCACGTGGAATACGAAACGGCCAACCGCCACTACGCCCACGTGGACTGCCCTGGTCACGCCGACTATGTGAAGAACATGATCACCGGCGCAGCCCAGATGGACGGCGCTATCCTGGTGTGCTCGGCTGCTGACGGCCCCATGCCCCAGACCCGCGAGCACATCCTGCTGGCCCGCCAAGTGGGCGTGCCTTACATCATCGTGTTCCTGAACAAGTGCGACATGGTGGACGACGAAGAACTGCTCGAACTCGTCGAAATGGAAGTGCGCGAACTCCTGGACAAGTACGACTTCCCAGGCGACGACACCCCCATCATCCGTGGTTCCGCCAAGCTCGCCCTGGAAGGCGACAAGGGCAAGCTGGGTGAAGAAGCCATCATGAAGCTGGCTGAAGCGCTGGACACCTACATCCCCACGCCAGAGCGCGCTGTGGACGGTGCCTTCCTGATGCCCGTGGAAGACGTGTTCTCCATCTCCGGCCGTGGCACCGTGGTGACCGGTCGCGTTGAGCGCGGCATCATCAAGGTCGGCGAAGAAATCGAAATTGTCGGTATCCGCGACACGCAAAAAACCATCTGCACCGGCGTGGAAATGTTCCGCAAGCTGCTGGACCAAGGCCAAGCTGGCGACAACGTCGGCCTGCTGCTGCGCGGCACCAAGCGCGAAGACGTGGAACGCGGCCAAGTGCTGTGCAAGCCCGGCTCGATCAAGCCCCACACCCACTTCACGGCTGAGGTGTACGTTCTGTCCAAGGACGAAGGTGGCCGTCACACGCCTTTCTTCAACAACTACCGTCCTCAGTTCTACTTCCGCACGACCGACGTGACTGGCGCCATCGAGCTGCCAGCCGACAAGGAAATGGTCATGCCTGGTGACAACGTGTCGATCACTGTGAAGCTGATCAACCCCATCGCCATGGAAGAAGGTCTGCGCTTCGCTATCCGCGAAGGCGGCCGTACCGTGGGCGCTGGCGTCGTGGCCAAGATCATTGCTTAATT
>NZ_JAHUWW010000018.1:0-1077 GCF_019218805.1 Acidovorax sp. sif0632
TGTCGCATCCCGGACGATCATATGGTCGCTTGAGAAACAGGTGCGGGTGGGTCTGGTACCACTCTTTCATCGCCTGCATCGGCGTACTGCTCTTGAGCGCTGACAGCGGTAGCTGGTGGTTGTACAACGCCACATAGCGCAACAAGGTCTGCTCCATGTCTTCGCGGCTGTTGAATCGGTGGGTCTTCAGAACGTCCGCAATGCGGCCGTTAAATCGCTCCACCATGCCGTTGGTTCTGGGTGTTCTGGGCTTAGTCAGTCGGTGCTCGATGCCTAACTCCTGGCACAGTTGATCGAATTCATGGTTGCCGCTGGGTTCGCGTTCCCGGCTGGCAAACAGACGGTCCGTGAACTCTTTGCCGTTGTCGGTCAACAGCTTGTTGATCCTGATCGGACAGGCCTTGTGCAACGCCTTGAGGAAGGCCTGTGCACTGGCGGCGGTCTTGTTGGACTTGAGCTGCACAAACACCCAACGCGTGGCCCTATCGATAGCCACGAACAGGTAGCGCCGGCTGCTCTCATCCTGCATCTGGGGCAGGTACTTCACGTCCATGTGCACGTAGCCTGGCTCGTAGCTCTTGAAGGTCTTGTAGGCCAGCGCAGGCTGCTGGGGCTTTAGAGCATTGAGGTTGCCCGCTCCATGGCGGCGCAAGCACCTGTCCAGCCCGGAGCGCGAGACATGGGGACAGATGAACTCCCGTGTCACGGCCAGCAGGTCATCCAAAGGCAGCAGCAAGGTACGCCGCAAGTGAACCACCACTGTTTCTTGTGCTGGCGTGAGCACGGTTTGCAGGTGGTGGGCAGTGTGAGAGCGGTCTGCAAAGACGGAACGCTTCTTCCACTTGTAGACCGTCTGCTCAGTGATCCCAAAGCGCTGGGCCAGGACGCTGGCTGGTTCATCGCTGGCTGCGATCTCGGCACGCACGGCGGGCGTGGTGCGGGCGTTCTTGTGCAGGGCTATCAACATGGCTTCACTCCCCGGGTGGATTGCAAGGACTCTATCAACTCCTTTAGAACCGCTCGCGCCATGAAGAGTGGATAGCGTTTGGAGTCTATGCAATCGTCCGGGATGCGACA
>NZ_JAHUWW010000019.1:0-902 GCF_019218805.1 Acidovorax sp. sif0632
TTTGCGACTCGGTGGTTTTTCTTTGGACTTCACCCGCGTACAGTTCAACCCATCGATGAGCCGAACCCGCAAGGCGACTCACCGAACCCGGTTCAGGAATGGTTTTTTGACCCGGCTTTTTTGAGACGCTTTTTAACTTCCAAGGATTTTCATCATGAACAACACCGCCCGCTTCCTCTCCATCGCTGCCGTTGCCGCTTTCGCCTCTTTCGGCGCACAGGCTGACGAAGCCGATGCTTCGCAATTCGCGACCAAATTTGAAACCAACCGCACCCGCGCTGAAGTGCAGGCAGAAGCCGCCAGCGTTGCCCAGACCCGCTCCATCGAGCCGGCAGGCTCGCGTGTGTTGACCTACACGTCCACGGCTGACCGCGCTGCCGTGCGTGCCCAGGCTGCCGAAGCCCTGCGCGCTGGCCAGATCCCTTCGGGTGAGCGTGGTTGATTCTTGTTGAATCCACGGTTCACACGTTTTCGTATTGCCAAGTACCTCGTCCCTATTTTTTGAATTTCACTGGAGTTTCACCATGAACAAGTCTGTCCGTTTCCTCTCTATCGCCGCTGTTGCCGCTTTCACTGCTTTCGGCGCCCACGCTGACGAAGCCGATGGTTCGCAATTTGCCCTGAAGTTCGACACGAACCGCACCCGTGCCGAAGTGGCCGCTGAAGCCGCTACCGTGGCCCAGACCCGCAGCATCGAGCCTGCTGGTTCGCGTGTGGTGACCTACACGTCCACGGCTGACCGCGCTGCTGTGCGCGCCCAGGCTGCTGAAGCCCTGCGCACTGGCAAGATCCCTTCGGGCGAATTCAGCGCCATGTAATTTGCACGGCAGGTGCTGCGGTCGGCACGCCGACGCAGTCTCATGCTCAAAAGCCGAGGCCCCTCACGGGGCCTCGGCTTTTTT
>NZ_JAHUWW010000001.1:0-1128151 GCF_019218805.1 Acidovorax sp. sif0632
GTGACAACGTGTCGATCACTGTGAAGCTGATCAACCCCATCGCCATGGAAGAAGGTCTGCGCTTCGCTATCCGCGAAGGCGGCCGTACCGTGGGCGCTGGCGTCGTGGCCAAGATCATTGCTTAATTAGCAAGGTATACAGGGGTATAGCTCAATTGGCAGAGCGTCGGTCTCCAAAACCGAAGGTTGTAGGTTCGATTCCTACTGCCCCTGCCACTTGAATGTGGCCCAAAACAAGCCCGCCAGACCCTGGCGGGCTTCGGTGTCTTAAGTGATGCCGTGCATCGGAAGCAGGAAATACTCAAAGATGGCCACTTCACAGGTTGAAACAGTCAATACAGGCGCAGACAAGGCCAAGCTCGCTGCGGTGGTGGCCCTGGTCATCGCTTCGGTTGCAGGCTTCTATTTGTTGGGAAAACAAGGCGCTGTGGTGCAGTGGGCTGCGCTGATCGTTGGGCTGGCTGCTGCTGCTGGCGTGTTCTTGGTGTCGGAGTCCGGTCGCCAGTTCGTTGCCTTTGCCAAAGACGCTTGGCGCGAGGTGAAGAAGGTCGTTTGGCCCACCCGCAAGGAAACCCTGCAGATGACGGCCTACGTATTCGCCTTTGTGGTGATCATGGCCCTTTTCCTGTGGTTCACTGACAAGACGCTGGAATGGGTCTTGTACGACTTGATTTTGGGCTGGAGAAAGTCATGACAACCGCTGCGGAAATCACTGGAGCAGAAGCTCCTGCAGGCGCTTCTGCTTCGGCAAATCCCGATCTGCGTTGGTACATTGTCCATGCCTACTCGGGCATGGAAAAGGCTGTGGAGCGCAATATTCAGGAGCGGATTGGTCGCTCGGGTATGCAGGACAAGTTTGGTCGCATTCTGGTGCCGACCGAGGAAGTGGTCGAAATGAAGAACGGCCAGCGCAAGACGACAGAGCGTCGCTTGTTTCCTGGCTATGTGTTCGTCGAGATGGTGATGGACGATGACACTTGGCATCTGGTGAAGCACACCAACAAGGTGACGGGGTTTGTAGGGGGGGCGAAGAATCGCCCTGCGCCGATTTCTGAAGAGGAAGTCCAGAAAATCGTCAGTCAGATGCAGGAAGGCACAGACAAGCCTCGCCACAAGATCGAATTCATGGTCGGCGAACTTGTACGTGTCAAAGAAGGTCCCTTCACCGACTTCAATGGTTCGGTTGAAGAGGTCAATTACGAAAAGAGCCGCGTGCGGGTCTCCGTGATGATTTTTGGCCGCTCCACGCCGGTCGAATTGGAGTTTGGGCAGGTCGAAAAGACATAGGTCTTTCGGATAACACCTAAGTTCTCCCTGGCGAGGCCGGGGTAAGCAGTTGGATGCCGCACTTTTCGACTCGGTGCGAACATCGTGATAGCGAGTCGTTAACCCCGGGGAGCCAGTTGTTGCGTGGTGCGACAACAGCGTTATGACCCGTAAGGAGTAAAACATGGCGAAAAAAATCGTCGGTTTTATCAAGCTGCAAGTTCCAGCTGGTAAGGCCAACCCATCCCCACCCATCGGCCCAGCACTGGGTCAACGTGGTCTCAACATCATGGAGTTCTGCAAGGCATTCAATGCGCAGACCCAAGGTGTGGAGCCAGGTCTGCCACTGCCAGTGGTCATCACGGCGTTCGCGGACAAGAGCTTTACCTTCATCATCAAGACGCCGCCTGCGACGACTCTGATCAAGAAGGCTATCAAGCTCGAAAAAGGTTCTTCCAATCCGCTGAAGACCAAGGTTGGCAAGATCACGCGCGAACAGCTCGAAGAAATCGCCAAGACCAAGATGAAGGACATGAATGCTGCGAATGTTGACGCTGCTGTCCGTACGCTGGCTGGTTCCGCTCGCTCGATGGGCGTGACGGTGGAGGGTTTGTAAATGGCCAAGTTGACAAAAAAGCAAAAGGCCCTGCAGGGCAAGGTTGACAGCACCAAGCTGTACGCCTTTGCAGATGCCGTGGTTCTGGTGAAGGAAGCTGCTACTGCTAAGTTCGATGAATCCATCGACGTGGCTGTTCAGCTGGGCATTGATGCCAAGAAGTCCGACCAGGTGGTGCGTGGCGCTGTCGTGCTGCCCAACGGTACTGGCAAGACGACCCGTGTGGCCGTCTTTGCGCAAGGTGCCAAGGCGGAAGAAGCCAAGGCTGCTGGCGCTGACATCGTTGGCATGGATGACCTGGCTGCCATGGTGAAGGCTGGTGACATGCCCTTCGACGTGGTGATCGCTGCTCCTGACGCCATGCGCGTTGTGGGTACCCTGGGTCAGATCCTTGGCCCACGTGGCCTGATGCCAAACCCCAAGGTGGGCACGGTTACTCCCGACGTGGCTACGGCTGTGAAGAACGCCAAGGCTGGTCAGGTGCAGTTCCGTGTGGACAAGGCCGGTATCGTGCACAGCACTATTGGCCGCCGCTCGTTCGACAATGAAAAGCTGCAAGGTAACCTGGCTGCACTGATCGACGCTCTGAACAAGGCCAAGCCTGCTTCGAGCAAGGGTCTGTACCTGCGCAAGGTCGCTGTGTCCTCCACGATGGGCGTTGGCGTCCGCGTGGACACACAATCCATCGCAGCGTAATTGCGGTAAAAAATCTTCGGGCCTGCAAGGGCCTGATGTGGTGGGCTGGGGTGGTGCAACAACCATCTCCAGGCCATCCAAGACCGTTGGTGTGCAGCCTTGCACTTAATCCCTCCGGGGCCAACGCAGATGGCGATCCCGCTGCAGATGGAATTCATTCCGAAACAGTTGGTCGCTGCAACAAGAGCGTGTACGAGGGCGCAAGCCTGAATGCACAATTTAAGGAGTAGACCTTGAGTCTTAATCGCAGTGAGAAAGAAGCGGTCATCAGTGAAGTGACCAGCCTCGCCGCTAAAGCTCAAACGCTTGTGATCGCGGAATACCGTGGCATCACGGTCGCCGACATGACCAAACTGCGTGTGGAAGCTCGCAGCAAGGGCGTGAACCTGAGTGTTCTGAAGAACACTTTGGCCCGCCGTGCTGTGGCTGGCAGCGCGTTTGACGTGGTGGCTGACCAGATGACCGGTCCTCTGATCTATGGCTTCTCCGAAGACGCCGTGGCTGCCGCGAAAGTGGTGGCTGACTTTGCGAAAACCAACGACAAGCTGGTGATTCGCGGTGGCGCTTTCGGTGGTAAGGCCCTGGACGTGAACGGCGTTAAGCAACTGGCCAACATTCCTTCCAAGGAAGTTCTGCTGGCTCAGATTTGTGGCTTGCTTATGTCCCCCATGTCGCGTACGGCCGTTGTGCTGGGCGCACTGGCGGCGAAAAAAGGCGAAGGCGCAGCCGCACCGGCCGCCGAACCTGTTGCGGCTTGATAGCCCGGCAGACAACCAACACAATTGTTAGGAAATCAAAATGGCATTCGATAAAGACGCATTTTTGACCGCGCTGGACAGCATGACGGTTCTGGAACTCAATGACCTGGTGAAGGCCATTGAAGAGAAGTTTGGCGTGAGCGCTGCAGCCATGGCTGCTCCTGCTGCCGCTGGTGGTGGCGCTGGCGCTGCTGCTGCTGAAGAAAAGACGGAATTCAACGTGGTGCTGACCGAAGCTGGCGCCAACAAGGTGTCCGTCATCAAGGCAGTGCGCGAAATCACCGGCCTGGGCCTCAAGGAAGCCAAGGACCTGGTGGACGGCGCTCCCAAGAACGTCAAGGAAGGCATTGCCAAGGCCGACGCCGAAGCAGCCGTCAAGAAGCTGGTGGAAGCCGGCGCCAAGGCCGAACTCAAGTAATTCGGTCTTGCTCAAGGGCTGGAGTGCTCCTCAAAGGGCCTCCAGCCTTTGGTGCTTTCAGAGCGCACCCGAAAGCCGCCGTGCAAACGCTGGTTTTCGAGTGTCTTCTGACAACCCCGACAGCAGAAGACGCCTTGGTTCGGGTGATGTGCAACGCATCACCGTCCGCCATGGTTGGTAGTGGCCAACCGCCAAGCCCGTAAGGACAGCGCTCCTTGCGGGTCAGTCGTCGAAGACCCAGGACTCATGTCTTTGCCCGGAGATCTCATGGCCTATTCCTACACCGAACGCAAGCGAATTCGCAAAAGTTTCGGCACCCGCGATAGCGTGCTCGAAGTTCCTTATCTGCTGCAGATGCAGAAGGACGCCTACACCGCTTTCTTGCAGGCTGATAAAGCACCCCAGAAAAGAACCATCGAAGGCCTTCAGGCTGCATTCGACGCTGCCTTTCCTATCGTCTCCCACAACGGTTTTGTGGAGATGAAGTTCATTGAATACAACCTGGCCAAGCCGGCTTTTGATGTGCGCGAGTGCCAGACCCGTGGTCTGACTTTCGCCTCGGCTGTGCGCGCCAAGGTGCAACTGATCATTTATGACCGCGAGTCCTCGACCTCGCAGTCCAAGGTGGTCAAGGAAGTGAAGGAGCAAGAGGTCTACATGGGTGAAGTGCCCCTGATGACCGACAAGGGCTCGTTCATCATCAACGGCACCGAGCGTGTGATCGTGTCGCAGCTGCACCGTTCGCCGGGTGTATTTTTCGAGCATGACAAGGGCAAGACCCACAGCTCGGGCAAGCTGCTGTTCTCTGCACGCATCATTCCTTACCGTGGTTCGTGGCTCGACTTCGAGTTCGACCCCAAGGACATCCTGTACTTCCGCGTGGACCGTCGCCGTAAGATGCCGGTCACGATCCTGCTCAAGGCCATCGGCCTGAATCCGGAATCTATCCTGGCGAACTTCTTCGTCAACGATAACTTCCGTCTGATGGACAGCGGTGCACAAATGGAATTTGTGTCCGAGCGTCTGCGTGGTGAAGTGGCCCGTTTTGACATCACCGACAAGTCTGGCAAGGTTGTTGTGGCCAAGGACAAGCGTGTCACGGCTCGCCACACCCGCGAACTGGAACAGTCTGGCACGACGCACATTAGCGTGCCCGAAGACTTCCTGATCGGTCGTGTCGTGGCCCGCAACATTGTGGATGCGGACACTGGTGAGATCATCGCCAAGGCCAATGACGAGCTGACCGAAGCGCTGCTCAAGAAGCTGCGCAGCGCTGGCGTGCAAGACGTACAGTGCATCTACACCAATGAACTCGACCAGGGGGCGTACATGTCGCAGACCCTGCGCATCGACGAAACGGTGGACGAATTTGCTGCACGCGTGGCCATCTACCGCATGATGCGTCCCGGCGAGCCGCCAACGGAAGACGCCGTGCAGGCCCTGTTCCAGCGTCTGTTCTACAACCCCGACACGTACGATCTGTCGCGCGTGGGCCGGATGAAGTTCAACGCCAAGATCGGCCGCGACGAATCCACCGGCCCCATGGTGCTGTCCAACGAGGACATCCTGGCCGTGGTCAAGATCCTGGTCGACCTGCGCAACGGCAACGGCGAAGTCGATGACATCGATCACCTGGGCAACCGGCGCGTGCGCTGCGTGGGCGAACTGGCCGAAAACCAGTACCGCACGGGCCTGGCACGTATCGAAAAGGCCGTGAAGGAGCGTCTGGGCCAGGCCGAGCAAGAGCCGCTGATGCCCCACGACCTGATCAACAGCAAGCCGATTTCGGCCGCCCTGAAGGAATTCTTCGGTGCGTCGCAGCTGTCGCAGTTCATGGACCAGACCAACCCGCTGGCCGAAATCACGCACAAGCGCCGTGTTTCCGCCCTGGGCCCGGGTGGTCTGACCCGCGAACGCGCAGGCTTCGAAGTGCGCGACGTGCACGTAACCCATTACGGCCGCGTCTGCCCTATCGAAACGCCTGAAGGCCCTAACATCGGCCTGATCAACTCGCTGGCTCTGTACGCTCGGCTGAACGAGTACGGTTTCATCGAAACCCCTTACCGTCGCGTGGTGGATGGCAAGGTCACGAACGAGATCGACTACCTCTCGGCCATCGAAGAAGGCAAGTACGTGATCGCGCAGGCCAACGCCGTGCTCGACAAGGATGGCCGTTTGACGGGTGATCTGGTGTCTGCCCGTGAGAAGGGTGAATCCATTCTGTGTGGTGCAGACCGCGTGCAGTACATGGACGTGTCGCCCGCGCAGATCGTGTCGGTCGCGGCTTCGCTGGTGCCCTTCCTGGAACACGATGATGCGAACCGCGCGCTGATGGGCGCCAACATGTCGCGCCAGGCCGTGCCAGTGCTGCGTCCTGAAAAGCCGCTTGTGGGCACGGGCATCGAGCGCGTGGCTGCCGTGGACTCGGGCACCGTCGTGACGGCGACCCGTGGCGGTGTGGTGGACTATGTGGATGCGACCCGTATCGTGATCCGCGTCAACGATGCCGAAGCCGTGGCCGGCGAGGTGGGTGTGGACATCTACAACCTCATCAAGTACCAGCGTTCCAACCAGAACACCAATATCCACCAGCGCCCCATCGTTAAGAAGGGCGACATGCTGGTCAAGGGTGACGTGATCGCCGACGGCGCATCGACGGACTTCGGCGAAATCGCCATTGGCCAGAACATGCTGATCGCGTTCATGCCTTGGAACGGCTACAACTTCGAAGACTCGATCCTGATCTCCGAACGCGTGGTGGCCGAAGACCGCTATACCTCGATCCACATCGAGGAACTCGTGGTCATGGCGCGCGACACGAAGCTGGGCGCCGAAGAAATCACGCGCGACATTCCGAACCTGTCGGAGCAGCAACTGAACCGCCTGGACGAGTCCGGCATCATCTACGTGGGCGCCGAAGTGCAACCCGGCGATACGCTGGTCGGCAAGGTCACGCCCAAGGGCGAAACGACGCTCACGCCTGAAGAGAAGCTGCTGCGCGCCATCTTCGGCGAGAAGGCTTCCGACGTGAAGGATACCTCGCTGCGCGTCGACCAAGGCTCGTCGGGCACCGTGATCGACGTGCAGGTTTTCACCCGCGAAGGCATCCAGCGCGACAAGCGCGCCCAGCAGATCATCGACGATGAACTCAAGCGCTTCCGCCTGGACCTGAACGACCAGCTGCGCATCGTGGAGGCCGACGCGTTCGACCGTATCGAAAAGCTGCTGACGGGCCGTGTGGCCAACGGCGGCCCACAAAAGCTGGCCAAGGGCACCAAGCTCGACAAGGCATACCTGTCTTCGGTGGAGAAATTCCACTGGTTCGATATCCGTCCTGCTGAAGACGAAGTGGCCACCCAGCTCGAATCCATCAAGAACGCTCTGGAGCAAACGCGCCACAGCTTCGACTTGGCCTTTGAAGAAAAGCGCAAGAAGCTCACGCAAGGCGACGAGCTGCCCGCTGGTGTGCTGAAGATGGTCAAGGTGTACCTTGCCGTCAAGCGCCGCCTGCAGCCTGGTGACAAGATGGCTGGCCGCCACGGTAACAAGGGTGTGGTCTCCAAGATCGTTCCGGTCGAAGACATGCCTTACATGGCCGACGGCACGCCTGCCGACATCGTTCTGAACCCGCTGGGCGTGCCTTCGCGGATGAACATCGGACAGGTGCTGGAAGTCCACTTGGGCTGGGCTGGCAAGGGCATTGGCCAACGTATCGGCAACATGCTGCAGGAGCAGGCCAAAGCCGCCGACATGCGCAAGTTCCTCGAAGAGGTGTACAACTCGCGCGGCCGCACGGAAGACTTGTCGCTGCTCAGCGATGACGACGTGATGGCCATGGCTGCCAACCTGACCAACGGTGTGCCTTATGCGACGCCCGTGTTCGATGGTGCTTCGGAAGAAGAAATCAAGGACATGCTCAAGATCGCCTACCCAGACGACATTGCAGAGCGCAAGGGCCTCACGCCCACCCGCACGCAGGCGTACTTGTTCGATGGCCGTACGGGCGAGCGCTTCGAGCGTCCGACCACCATTGGTTACATGCACTACCTGAAGCTGCACCATTTGGTGGACGACAAGATGCACGCGCGCTCGACCGGTCCTTACTCGCTCGTCACGCAGCAGCCGCTGGGTGGTAAGGCGCAGTTTGGTGGCCAGCGTTTCGGGGAAATGGAAGTGTGGGCGCTGGAAGCTTACGGCGCCGCCTACGTCCTGCAGGAAATGCTGACCGTGAAGTCCGACGACGTGGTGGGCCGTACCAAGGTGTACGAATCCATTGTCAAGGGCGAACACGCCATCGAAGCCGGCATGCCGGAATCGTTCAACGTGCTGGTCAAGGAAATCCGTTCGCTGGGCCTGGACATCGAGCTGGAACGCTCCTAAGCAGAAAAGGAAAGAGTCACTATGAAATCGCTACTCGACCTGTTCAAGCAATTCACGCCGGACGAGCATTTCGATGCCATCCGCATCGGCATGGCTTCGCCCGAAAAGATCCGCTCGTGGTCTTTCGGCGAAGTGAAGAAGCCAGAAACCATCAACTACCGCACGTTCAAGCCCGAGCGCGACGGCCTGTTTTGCGCCAAGATTTTTGGTCCCATCAAGGACTACGAATGCCTGTGCGGCAAGTACAAGCGCCTCAAGCACCGTGGTGTGATCTGCGAGAAGTGCGGCGTTGAAGTCACGCAGACCAAGGTGCGCCGCGAGCGCATGGGTCACATCGACCTGGCCGCGCCCTGCGCCCACATCTGGTTCCTGAAGTCGCTGCCATCGCGTCTGGGCCTGGTGCTGGACATGACGCTGCGCGACATTGAGCGCGTGCTGTACTTTGAAGCCTATGTGGTGACCGACCCTGGCATGACGCCGCTGAAGAAGTTCAGCATCATGTCCGAGGACGACTACGACGCCAAGCGCAAGGAATACGGCGACGAATTCATCGCCAAGATGGGCGCTGAGGGTATCAAGGACTTGCTGGAATCCATCGACATCGACATGTCGATTGAGCGCCTGCGTGGCGACCTCACCGGCTCTGAAGTCAAGGTCAAGAAGAACGCCAAGCGCCTGAAGGTGCTGGAAGCGTTCAAGAAGTCGGGCATCAAGCCCGAGTGGATGGTGCTCGAAGTGCTGCCCGTGCTGCCACCGGACCTGCGTCCGCTGGTGCCGCTGGACGGCGGCCGCTTTGCGACCTCCGACCTGAACGACCTGTACCGCCGCGTTATCAACCGCAACTCGCGTCTGCGCCGCCTGCTGGAGCTGAAGGCCCCTGAAATCATCGCCCGCAACGAAAAGCGGATGCTGCAGGAAGCTGTTGACTCGCTGCTGGACAACGGCCGCCGTGGCAAGGCCATGACGGGCGCCAACAAGCGTGCTCTGAAGTCGCTGGCCGACATGATCAAGGGCAAGTCGGGTCGTTTCCGCCAGAACTTGCTGGGCAAGCGCGTGGACTACTCCGGTCGTTCCGTGATTACCGTGGGCCCAACGCTCAAGCTGCACCAGTGCGGCCTGCCCAAGCTGATGGCGCTGGAACTGTTCAAGCCTTTCATCTTCTCGCGCCTCGAAGCCATGGGCATCGCGACGACGATCAAGGCCGCCAAGAAGGAAGTCGAATCCGGCACCCCCGTGGTGTGGGACATCCTGGAAGAGGTGATCAAAGAGCACCCTGTGATGCTGAACCGTGCACCTACGCTGCACCGTTTGGGTATCCAGGCCTTTGAGCCCATCCTGATCGAAGGCAAGGCCATCCAGCTGCACCCCCTCGTTTGCGCGGCTTTCAACGCCGACTTCGACGGTGACCAGATGGCTGTCCACGTCCCGCTGTCGGTGGAAGCGCAGATGGAAGCCCGCACGCTGATGCTGGCCTCCAACAACGTGCTGTTCCCCGCATCGGGCGAACCCTCCATCGTTCCTTCGCAGGACGTGGTGCTGGGCCTGTACTACGCCACCCGCGATCGCATCAACGGCAAGGGCGAAGGCTTGGTGTTTGCCGATACCGGTGAAGTGCAACGTGCTCTGGACGCCGGCGAGGTCGAACTGGCCGCCAAGATCACGGTGCGCATGACCGAGTGGACCAAGAACAAGGAAACGGGCGAATTCGTTCCGTCCACCTCGCTCGTGGAAACCACTGCCGGCCGTGCCCTGCTGTCCGAGATTCTTCCCAAGGGCCTGCCGTTCTCCAACATGAACAAGGCGCTCAAGAAGAAGGAAATCTCGCGCCTGATCAACGTCTCGTTCCGCAAGTGCGGTCTGAAGGAAACGGTCGTGTTCGCCGACAAGCTGCTGCAGAACGGCTTCCGTCTGGCCACGCGCGCCGGCATCTCGATCGCCATTGATGACATGCTGGTGCCGCCACAAAAGGCCGGCATCATCGAGCGCTCCGAGAAGGAAGTGAAGGAGATCGAACAGCAGTATGTGTCCGGTCTGGTCACCTCTGGCGAGCGCTACAACAAGGTGGTGGACATCTGGGGCAAGGCCGGCGACGAAGTGTCCAAGGTGATGATGGCCCAGCTGTCCAAGCAGAAGGTCATGGACCGCCACGGCAAGGAAGTGGACCAGGAGTCCTTCAACTCCATCTACATGATGGCTGACTCCGGGGCCCGCGGCTCTGCAGCCCAGATCCGCCAGGTGGCCGGTATGCGGGGTCTGATGGCCAAGCCAGACGGCTCGATCATCGAAACGCCTATCACCGCGAACTTCCGCGAAGGTCTGAACGTGCTGGAGTACTTCATCTCCACCCACGGTGCCCGTAAGGGTCTGGCCGACACGGCGCTGAAGACCGCCAACTCGGGTTACCTGACCCGCCGTCTGGTGGACGTGACGCAGGATCTTGTGGTGACCGAAGAAGATTGCGGCACTTCCAATGGTTCGCTGATGCGCGCCATCGTCGAAGGCGGTGAAGTGATCGAATCGCTGCGCGACCGTATCCTGGGCCGCACGGCGGCTGAAGACGTGCTGCACCCCGAGAACCGCTCGGTGCTGGTCTCAGCGGGTGTCATGCTCGACGAAGACCTCATCGAAGAACTCGAAGCGGCTGGCGTGGACGAAGTGAAGGTTCGCACGGCACTGACCTGCGAAACCCGCTACGGCCTGTGCGCCAAGTGCTATGGCCGCGACTTGGGCCGTGGCGGCCTGATCAACCTCGGCGAAGCCGTGGGTGTGATTGCTGCCCAGTCTATCGGTGAACCCGGCACGCAGCTGACCATGCGCACGTTCCACATCGGTGGTGCCGCATCGCGCGCTGCCATCGCATCGAGCGTGGAAGCCAAGTCCAACGGCGTGATCGGCTTCAACGCCACGATGCGCTACGTGAGCAACACCAAGGGTGAGCTGGTCGTCATTGCACGTTCGGGTGAAATCATCATCCACGACGAGCATGGCCGCGAGCGCGAACGCCACAAGGTGCCTTACGGTGCAACGCTGACGGTCAAGGCCGACCAGACCATCAAGGCTGGCACCATCCTCGCCAACTGGGATCCGCTGACGCGCCCCATCATCACCGAGTTCGCCGGTCAGACCAAGTTCGAGAACGTCGAAGAAGGTCTCACGGTGGCCAAGCAGGTCGACGAAGTGACCGGCCTGTCCACGCTGGTGGTGATCGATCCGAAGCGCCGTGGCGCTGCCAAGGTCGTGCGTCCGCAGGTGAAGCTGATCGACGCCCAGGGCAATGAAGTGAAGATCCCTGGCACCGACCACTCGGTGACCATCGGCTTCCAGGTCGGCGCTCTGATCCAGGTGCGCGACGGCCAGGATGTGGGCCCCGGTGAAGTGCTGGCCCGTATCCCGGTCGAAGGTCAGAAGACCCGCGACATTACCGGCGGTCTGCCCCGTGTGGCCGAGCTGTTTGAAGCCCGTACGCCGAAGGACAAGGGAACGCTGGCCGAGATGACCGGTACCGTGTCGTTCGGCAAGGAAACCAAGGGCAAGGTCCGCCTGCAGATCACCGACCCTGAAGGCCATGTGTTCGAAGAACTCGTGCCCAAGGAAAAGAACATCCTGGTTCACGAAGGCCAGGTGGTGAACAAGGGCGAATCGATTGTGGACGGCCCGGCCGACCCACAAGACATCTTGCGTTTGCTGGGTATCGAAGAGCTGTCGCGCTACATCGTTGATGAAGTGCAGGATGTGTACCGCTTGCAGGGTGTGAAGATCAACGACAAGCACATCGAGGTGATCGTTCGCCAGATGCTGCGCCGCGTCGTGGTCGAGAACGTTGGCGAGTCCAACTACATCGCCGGTGAACAGATCGAGCGTTCCGAGATCCTCAACACCAACGATGCGTTGCAGGCCGAAGGCAAGATCCCCGCGACCTACAGCAACCTGCTGCTGGGTATCACCAAGGCTTCGCTGTCGACCGACTCGTTCATCTCGGCCGCTTCCTTCCAGGAAACGACCCGCGTGCTCACCGAGGCTGCCATCATGGGCAAGCGCGACGAGCTGCGTGGCCTGAAGGAAAACGTGATCGTGGGTCGCCTGATCCCGGCCGGTACCGGCATGGCCTACCACCAGGCACGCAAGGCCAAGGACGCCATGGACGACGCTGAGCGCCGTGCCATTGCCGAAGCCGAAGCCGCCGAGATGGAAGCCCAGGGTGAAGCAACGGAAGTCGAGGGCAGCACCTCCACCGCGACCGACGCAGCCGCTGACTAAGCCTTCGGGCCGCCTCTGAAAAGCTCCCGTCCTGTCCCTGGCAGGCCGGGAGCTTTTTTCTGGAACCCGCACTTCGATCTTTCGTAGTCTTCGCCTTTCTCCCTCATTTCCTTATCGGGCCGTAACGCGTGGTGCACGCGAGGACGGCAACTGTGCATGTGGTCATCGCCCCTTTTCTGGATTGTTTTTGCCATTGCCGCTTTTTGGGCGCTGGGCGCCTACAACCGCCTGATGCGGCTGCGCTCGGCCGTTGTGCAGGCGTTTGGCAGCTTTGACGCTCACATGGTGCGCCAGCTGTCTTTGATGGGTGAGTATGGTGCGGCGCAAGCCGTACAGCAGGTCCCCTCGGCAGGTGGCACGGAGCCAGAGATGGCGGCACTGCAAGGCGCCACCACCCAGTTGAGCGCATCCTTGGCCATGGCGCGGGCGCGTCCCTTGCAGCCAGACGCGGTGGCCGCCTTGGCGGCAGCGCGCGAGGTGCTCCATGCGTCCTGGCAGAAGGCCACACACAACAGTGGGCAAGCGACCTGGGCGCAGACGTCTGTGGCTACCGCCGCTGCGGACGCGCCGCCCGTGTCTCCGTCGCTGTGGCAGGTTCGGTGGGACGAGCATGTTCTGCAGAACGACCAGGCGATGCGTGTTTTCAACGAAGCGGTGTTGCACTACAACGCTGCCATTGCCCAGTTTCCAGCCAACCTGCTGGCCTGGGTGTTCGGATTCAAGGCCGCCCGCGGGCTGTAGAAAGGTTGCCAGGACCACAATGAACCCACCCGCACCACGACAACAACCCCCACGCCCTGCGTCCCGCCCCGGGCCTAACAAGCGAGCCGACAGAGCCAACAACGCGCCAGCCCGTGACCGGACGCTTTCCGGCCCGGGCGGTGCCAGTCGCCCGGGGGCGGGCGGTCAGCCCGTAGCGCTATGGCAACAGTTGGAGGCTGTGGCCAGTGCCTTGCAGGCCATTCGCACAGGGCAGTCGGGCACCGCAGCACTGGCGGCGGTAGACACAGCTCTGCGCCCTGGGGTGCAGTCTCTCCTGTTCCAGGTGCTGCGCCAGGCCGGACGGGCCGAGGCGTTGCGCCGCCAGATGGTTGCACGCACGCCTCCACCGGCTGCGGATGCGCTGTTGTGTACGGCGCTGGCGCTGTGCTGGAACCCTGAGGAGTCGCCGTACGAGCCGTTCACCTTGGTGAACCAGGTGGTGGAAGCGGCCAAACGCAGCGCGTCCACGCGTGCGCAGGCTTCATTCCTTAACGGTTGCTTGCGCCGCTTTCTGCGCGAACGCGAAGCGCTGGTTGCCCGCACCGATGGCGATCCGCTGGCCCGTTGGAACCATCCGGTGTGGTGGGTCGAGCGCCTGCGCAAGGACCATCCCCAGCACTGGGAGCAGATTCTGCAGGCCAACAATGCCCACGCACCGATGACGCTGCGAGTCAATGCACAAAAAAGCACTCTAGCGCTTTACCAGAAAGCGCTGGAAGCTATCAATTTGGAGGCAATTCCGTCTGGGAGTGTAGGGCTGGTATTGCAGCACCCCGTGCCCGTGCAATCGCTGCCGGGGTTTGAAGAGGGCTGGGTCTCGGTGCAGGATGCTGCAGCCCAGATGGCTGCGCCCCTGTTGCTTGAAGGTCTGGACCTCACCCGGCCTGTGCGGGTGCTTGACGCCTGTGCGGCGCCCGGGGGTAAAACCGCCCACCTTCTGGAGTGGGCGGGCGCTGGTGCGCCGATACAGGTCACTGCGCTGGAGATCGATGCCACCCGCAGCGCGCGCATTGGTGAGACCTTGCAGCGCCTGGGGCTGCGCGCCCAGGTGGTGGTGGCCGATGCGGCGCGTCCGCAAGACTGGTGGCAGCAGCATTGCGATGGTGCGCAGTTCGATGCCATCTTGCTGGATGCGCCCTGTACGGCCTCGGGCATCGTGCGCCGCCATCCGGATGTGCGCTGGCTGCGCCGCGAGAGCGATATTGCGCAGCTTGCAGGCCTGCAGGCCCGGTTGCTCAAGACCCTGTGGCCGCTATTGCGCCCTGGCGGACGGCTGCTGTATTGCACGTGTTCCGTGTTCCGTGCCGAAGGCGACGACCAGGTGCAAACGTTTCTTGCACACAACACCGATGCGCAATTGCTGCCGTCGCCGGGTCATTTAATTCCCGCCAACGGGGACAAGCCCGGAGCTGTCCCGGACAATCAGTCGGGTGACCACGATGGATTTTTTTACGCACTGTTGCAAAAATCGCCGCAATGAGTTCCGTGGGGCTCATTGGGTGGCGATCTGTGCGCTCTTTCTCTTGGTGGCATGGGCCGCAATGGTGCAGTCGGCCATCGCTGGCCAGCCGGTGGACCCCGAGGTGGGCGAACTTCGGCTGGACCGTGCCGAGGATGGCCTCTACCTCAGCGCCACACTGCAATTTGTGCTGCCGGAGCTTGCCGAGGATGCGCTGTACAAGGGCATTCCTATGTTCTTCGTGGCCGAGGCCCAGGTTTTGCGAGACCGCTGGTACTGGTCTGACCGCCAAGTGGCTGAAACCACCCGCTATCTGCGGCTAAGTTACCAGCCGTTGACGCGACGTTGGCGTCTGAACATCTCCCCGGTACCTTTCACCAACAGTGGCCTAGGTGTGGTTTTGGGGCAGAATTTTGACAGTTATGTCGATGCGTTGTCAGCCATTCAGCGCATTTCGCGATGGAAGATCGCTGAACGCGATGTCATTGAGTCAGATGCCGTCCATACGGTCAATTTCCGGTTCCGGCTTGATATGTCGCAGTTGCCCCGACCCTTCCAGATCGGTGCCGTGGGGCGCTCCGGCTGGAATCTCCTGGTATCCCGCAGCCAACGCCTGGCTGCAGAGACCGTCGCCAAGTGAGCCCTCCAGAGTCTTCTCAGACGGGAGCTTCCGCGTCGGCCCATGCCGCCGCACGCCAGTCGCGCGCCGTGCGCTGGGCTGTGGGGGTTGGGGCCGCCATCATGTCGGCTATCGGCATGGTGCTGTTGTTCCTGCTCACCCTGGCCACCAACAACCGCGCGCTGTACGAGCGCAACTACGCCTGGCTTTTTGGCGTGAACGTTTTGGTGGCCGTGCTGCTGCTGGCCGTGCTTGTGTGGGTGGCGGTGCGCCTGGGCATGCGCTTGCGCAAAGGGCGCTTTGGCAGTCGACTGCTGGTCAAGCTTGCGGCCATCTTTGCGCTGGTGGGGCTGATGCCGGGGCTGCTGATCTATGTGGTGTCCTACCAGTTTGTCACGCGGTCCATTGAGAGCTGGTTCGATGTGAAAGTGGAGGGCGCTCTTTCAGCGGGGGTGAACCTGGCCCGTGTGTCGCTGGATTCGCTGGCCGCCGACATGGCCTCAAAAGCGCGCAATGCCAGTGCCCAAGTGGCGCAGGTGCCTGATGCCGCGGCTGGTCTGGTGCTGGAGCGCATCCGCGACCAGCTGGGAGCCACCGATGTCGTGCTCTGGAATGCTGCGGGCCAGGCGGTAGCCAGTGCAGGCCAATCGCGCTTTAGCCTGAACCCCGACCGGCCCGGCGTGGCGTTGCTGCGCACCGTGCGGCAGCAGCGCGCCACCGCGCAGATCGAGGGCCTGGACGATATTTCGGACCCTGCCGCGGCACAGAATGCGCGCGTGAAAGTGCTGGCGCTGGTCAGCAGCCCCAGCGTCGGCTTGCTGGTGGAGCCCCGATACCTGCAGGCCACGTTGCCCCTGCCGCCTGCCCTGGTGGCCAACGCCATTGCCGTGCAGGAGGCCAACCGCGAATACCAGGAGCGAGCCCTGGCCCGTGGGGGGTTGCGGCGCATGTATGTGGGCACGCTTACGCTGAGCCTGTTCCTGGCTGTCTTTGGCGCCGTTTTGCTGGCGGTGCTGCTGGGCAACCAGCTGGCCCGCCCGCTGCTGGTGCTGGCCGAGGGGGTGCGCGAGGTGGCGGCTGGCAATCTCAGCCCCAAGGCTGCATTGCAGGGCAAGGATGAGCTGGGTGGACTCACACGCTCTTTTGCACTGATGACCCAGCAGTTGTCCGACGCCCGCCATGCCGTGGAGCAGAGCATGGGCGAGGTCGATGCCGCACGCGCCAACCTACAGACCATCCTGGACAACCTCACGGCGGGGGTGATCGTGCTGGATGCCCAAGGTTTGATCCGATCGTCCAATCCGGGGGCCACCCGCATCCTGCGGGCACCGATGGCGGCCTATGAGGGGCGACCCCTGTCGGAAGTGCCAGGGCTCGCCGAGTTTGCGGCGTCGGTGCAAGGGCACTTCGACGCTTTCCTGGGCGACCACGAACGCCATGGACTGGACCACTGGCAGCAGCCTTTTGAGCTGCATGCGTCTTCTGGCGGCGTCGGGCAACACGCTACCAGCCTCGTCGCGCGGGGGGCGGAACTGCCCGATTCGGCCAGACTGTTGGTTTTTGACGACATTTCGGAAATTGTTTCCGCCCAGCGCGCGCAGGCTTGGGGTGAGGTGGCGCGGCGCCTGGCGCACGAAATCAAGAACCCGCTCACGCCCATCCAGCTGTCTGCGGAGCGGCTGGAAATGAAGCTCTCTGGCAAGCTGCCCGGCCCTGAACAGGCCATCCTCGCCAAGTCCGTCAAGACCATCGTGGACCAGGTCGATGCGATGAAGCGGCTGGTCAACGAATTCCGCGATTACGCACGCTTGCCTGCTGCAGAACTCCATGCACTGGACCTCAATGCCCTGGTGGCCGACGTGCTCCATCTCTACGGCGAAGAGAACGCCGCCGTGCGCGTAGAAGCCGAGCTGGACCCGCGCTGCCCCTCTATCGCAGGCGATGCGCAGCAGCTGCGGCAGGTTGTGCACAACCTGCTGCAAAACGCGCAAGACGCCACCGAGCAGGCGCGCGCTGGAACCTCGGAGCCCGTGCCCCCGGTACGCATCAGCACGCGCTGGAGTGAGTCCTCGCGCCGCGTGCGGCTCACGGTATCCGACAGTGGTGGGGGCTTTCCTGCGCACATCCTGCAGCGTGCCTTCGAGCCCTACGTCACCACCAAGCCCCGGGGCACCGGCCTGGGTCTGGCCGTGGTCAAAAAGATTGCCGATGAGCACGGTGCGCGCATTGACTTGTCGAATCGGACCGAAGATGGCGTAGTGCGGGGGGCCCAAGTGTCGTTATCATTCGCCCCTGAACCAGCGGTGGCGTCATAACAACACCGCCCCGCAGTACCCCAAGGCGCTTCAACACACATGGCAAACATTCTGGTGGTCGACGATGAGCTCGGCATTCGTGATCTGCTGTCGGAAATCCTGAACGACGAAGGTCACAGCGTAGACCTCGCAGAAAACGCCACCCAGGCGCGCACGGCCCGGGCAGGCAACACCTACGACCTCGTGCTGCTCGACATCTGGATGCCGGACACCGACGGGGTTTCGTTGCTCAAGGAATGGGCCACAGCGGGCGTGCTGACGATGCCCGTGATCATGATGAGTGGCCACGCCACCATCGACACCGCCGTAGAGGCCACCCGGATCGGCGCCTTCTCGTTTCTTGAAAAACCCATCACCCTGCAAAAGCTGCTCAAGGCGGTGGAGCAGGGCCTGGCACGCAACGCTGCCCACCAGTCCGCCCCGGTGGCTGCGGCCCCAGCGCCCGTCCATACCCCGGCCGACCCCACGTTTTCGCAACTGCCTGCTGTGTCGGCCATCATGGCTGGCGTCGAGGCTGGCCCGCACGCGCACCAAGGGTTTGACCTGGACCGCCCCCTGCGCGAAGCGCGCGATGGTTTTGAAAAAGCCTATTTCGAATTCCACTTGGCCCGCGAAGGCGGTTCCATGACGCGCGTGGCCGAAAAGACGGGCCTTGAGCGCACGCACCTTTATCGCAAGCTGCGCCAGCTAGGGGTCGATCTCGGCCGGGGCAAACGCGGGTAGGCTTGCAAGAAATTATTGGCGGTTTCGCCTAAACGGCCTTTTTTTCTGGTTATAATTTGAGGCTCAGGCCCGGTAGCTCAGTCGGTAGAGCAGAGGATTGAAAATCCTTGTGTCGGTGGTTCGATTCCGCCCCAGGCCACCAAATAAAAGCCCTTGATTTTTGCTAATCAAGGGCTTTTTCCATTCTGCATGCGGTGTCCACGGCGCTGGGTCGTGCCTCGGAGGGGCTTTGGACGGGTCTCCTGTCGCGCCACCAAGCTGCCCAGAGCGTTCTTCTCGCGGCAGCACCGCATCCGATGTTTGCGTTCACCGAGGCTGTGGCCGGTGTGCGTTGAACACTTCCTCATCGCTTCGACACTTCACCCATGCCCCTCCTGAAGGACACCACCCTCGGTATCGACTTTGGCACTTCCAACTCCGCGATGGCCGTGCGCCAGGGGGCGGGGTTGGCGCGGATGATTGCGCTGGAAGGGAGTGCGCACACACTGCCCACCGCACTGTTCTTCAACGCAGAGGATCACCGCACGCACTTTGGTCGCGATGCCGTGGGCCAGTATCTGGCGGGCACCGAGGGGCGCCTGATGCGGTCGCTCAAGAGCCTGCTCGGTAGTGCGCTGCTGCAGGACAAGACGGCGGTGCACAACAAGATGGTGAGCTACCAGGACATCATCAGCCTGTTCTTGCGCATGCTGGTGCAAAGGGCGCGCGATGAGCTGGGCGGCATGCCTGCCCGTGTGGTGATGGGGCGGCCGGTGCATTTTGTGGATGGGGATGCCGACCGCGATCAGCAGGCGGAAGATGCGTTGCGCCAGGCTGCGCTGGATGCGGGGTTTGCCGAGGTGTCGTTCCAGCTGGAGCCGATTGCCGCAGCGCTGGACTACGAGCAGCGTATCGCGCACGAGTCGCTGGTGCTGGTGGTGGACATTGGGGGAGGTACCTCGGACTTCACAGTGGTGCGGTTGGGGCCGGAGCGCATGGCGCGTGCCGAGCGCGGCAGCGATGTGCTGGCCACCACCGGCGTGCACGTGGGTGGCACCGACTTTGACCGGCGGCTGAGCCTGGACCTGTTGATGCCCTTGCTCGGGTTTCGGCACACTGGGCCCACGGGGCGCGAGGTGCCCAGCCGGGTGTTTTTTGACCTGTCCACCTGGCATCTGATTCAGTGGCTGTACTCGCCGCGCGCGCTGCGCGATGCGCAGAACCTGCGCACCGATTATTCCGATGCACGGCTGCACGCGCGGCTCATGCGGGTGCTGCACGAGCGCCTGGGGCACCGCATGGCCAACACGGTGGAGCAGGCCAAGATTGCGGCCTCGTTGGCCGATGCCGAAGCGCCCATGCCGCTGGACTGGATCGAGGCCGGGCTCGGTGCCGCCGTGACACCGGAGGGACTGGCGCAGTCCCTGTTGCAACCCCTCGAACAGGTGGTCGCCTGCGCGCAGGAATGTGTGCAGCTGGCGGGCTTGGGTGTGCAGGGGCTGGATGCGATCTATCTCACCGGGGGCTCGTCGGCCCTGCGGCCGCTGCGGCAGGCGCTCAAAGCGGCGTTTCCCGACACTCCCCAGGTGGAAGGCGATTTGTTTGGCGGGGTGGCGGCCGGGTTGGCGGTGTCAGGGCGATAGATCCGGAGGGGGCTGCGGCACCAGGGCCGGTGGTGGATTTGCTGTGGCGGAGAAGTGCTATTAAAAATATAGCTATCAGCGCTTGTCCATCAAGCGCTAGGTGTTAATTTGGCCTGAAATCCGAGGTGTTATCAGCTCCCGGCGTCGCCTGCTTCGTCCTCATCTTCCCCGCTCGCGCCGCTGCGCTTCCACGCCAGGGCCGTGTCGTACAGCACATTGCGCGATGCACCCGTGATCTCGGCAGCCAGGCGCACGGCGGTTTTCAGCGGCAGCTCCTGCACCAGCAGGCGCAACACCCGCAGGCTGGCGCCATCGTCGCTGGCCACCGCCACCGGGTGCAGCAGCACCACAAACTCGCCGCGCGAGCGCTGGGGTGCGCCGTCCAGCCAAGCTGTCAGCTCCCGGGCGGGCCGCGTGGTCACTTCCTCGAACTGCTTGGTCAGCTCCCGTGCCAGCGTTACCGGACGATCACCCAGCACCGCCAGGGCCTGGGCCAGCTCGTTGATGCGGTGGGGGGCTTCAAGCAGCACCACGCAGCGCGGCTCCAGGGCCAGCTGCTGCGCAATCACCGTGGCGCGTTCGGCGTTCTTCACGGGTAGAAACCCTGCGAACACAAAACCGCCATGTTCAGTGCTGTGGGCCACTGCGCCTGCCACGCTCAGCGCTGTGGTGATGCTGCTGGCGCCGGGTAGGGGCACGGCCCGCAGGCCCGCCGCCTGCACGGCGGCCACGAGCCGGGCGCCAGGGTCACTCACGCCGGGCGTGCCGGCGTCACTCACGTAGACCACGCGCTGGCCCAGCTGCAGCCGCTGCACCACGTTCTGCGCGGCCTCGGCCTCGTTGTGCTGGTGCACCGCCAGCAGCTGTGCGGCGCCCTTGTCGATGCCGTAGGCGCGCAGCATGGACTGCGTGTGGCGCGTGTCTTCGCAGGCCACGGTGTCGGCCATTTGCAGCACGTGCAGCGCGCGCAGGGTGATGTCGGCCAGGTTGCCGATGGGCGTGGCCACCACGTACAAGGCGCCCTCGGGATAATGCTGCGCAGCCGCCGCTTCGCGCGCGGCGCCCTGGGCTGAAGCGAAAGATGCGCTCAATGAAATTCCTTGGAAAGAGAATACCGGCGGGGGGCTCTGGCCCGGCTGCCCCCGCCGCCACCACGCGCGAACGCGGCAATGTGGCGGAGGACCAGGCCCTGGCCCATCTGCAGGCGGCTGGCCTGCAACTGGTGGTGCGCAATTATCGGACGCCCGGACGCGGCGGTGGCGAGATTGATCTGGTCATGCGCGAGCGCGACGGCACGCTGGTGTTTGTCGAAGTGCGCAGCCGGGCGGGCAGTGCGTTCGGCGGCGCGGGGGCCAGCATCGGTGCCACCAAGCAGCAGCGCATCATTTTTGCGGCCCGGCACTACCTGCTGCGCCTGCCATCGCCGCCGCCCTGCCGTTTTGATGTGGTGCTGGTCGAGGCTTCTGTGCAGTGGCTCAAGGCGGCCTTTGATGCGCAGTGACCCCATCCGTTCCCTGTCCCCCATTCGGGCTCCAAAGCAATGCCAGTGACTACGGTTTGCTACAAAAGCTGTAACACGCGGCGGGTATCATCGAGCCCTCATGCTTGAGCAACGCATCCAACAGCATTTCATCGACAGCGCCGACCTGAAGTACCAGGCGGCGCAGGTTTTGAGCCATCCCATCGCCGCCGCCGTGCAGGCCGTCCTGGCCTGTGTGACCAGCGGCGGCAAGGTGCTGGCCTGTGGCAACGGCCCCTCGGCCGCCGAGGCGCAGCAGTTCGCTGCGTTTTGCGTGGCGGGTTTCGAGCGCGAACGCCCCGAGCTGGCAGCGCTGGCCCTGACCTCCGACAGCACGCTGCTGACGGCCGCCACAGGAGGCAGTCACGACGCCGCCCAGCAGTTTGCCCGCCAGGTGCGTGCGTTGGGCCAGGCCGGTGACGTGCTGCTGGCTCTGTCGGTGTCCGGCAACGACGCCAACCTGCTGGCCGCTGCCGAAGCCGCCCACGAGCGCGACATGACCGTGGTGGTGCTGACCGGCCGCACCGGCGGCAAGCTGGCCGCCATGCTGCGCGAAACCGACGTGTTGATCAGCGTGCCCCACGACCGCGCAGCGCGCGTGCGCGAAGTCCATGCCCTGGTGCTGCATTGCCTGAGCGATGGTGTGGACGCCCAGTTACTTGGTGAACAGGAGAATCCGCTATGAAGCAACAAACAACCATGAACCGTACCCAGCGCACGGTGTGCACCGTGCTGGCCGCAGCCGCCCTCGCTGCAGGCCTGTCGGCCTGCGCGCCGCTGATCGTCGGGGGCGCTGTGGTGGGTGGCGTGATGGCCGTGGACCGCCGCACGGCGGGCACCCAGATCGAGGATGAAGGCATCGAACTGCGCGCGGCCAACCGTATCCGCGAGACGTTTGGCGACCGCGTGCACGTGAACGTGACGAGCTACAACCGCCAGGCCCTGCTGACGGGCGAAGTCCCCAATGCGCAGGAGCGCCAGGCCGTCGAGCAATTGGTGTCGCAGGTGGAGAACGTGCGCTCGGTGGTGAACGACCTGACCATCACCACCTTCTCCAGCACCCTGAGCCAGCGTTCCAACGACACCTTCATCACCGGCAAGGTCCGCGCCAGCCTGGTGGACGCGCAGGACATCTCGGCCAATTCCTTCAAGGTGGTGACCGAGCGCAACGTTGTCTATCTGATGGGCCGCGTGTCGCAGCGCGAAGCGAACCGCGCCACCGAGATTGCGCGCGGGGTGAGCGGCGTGAGCAAGGTGGTGCGTGTGTTCGAGATCGTCTCGGAAGAAGAACTGCGCCGCATCGCTCCGCAACCTGCACCCGTCACCACGGATGACACCAAGCCCTCTGGGGGCTGAAGATCGTTTTCAGCCGGCTCGACAGCCTGCACAACTGGTAGATCAAAAAAAATCCCGGCTCGCACCACGCAACCCGGGATTTTTTCTTGGGGACTCCGCACCGCGCGCGGCTGCGTGAAACTGGCGTGGCCGAGGCCGGCACCCCCGCGCAAGGGCCGCCAAGCTGCGAATGCAGCGTTGCACTTGCGGGCGCTGGGGGAGGGCGCGAAGCGCCCACGGGGTGCTTTATTTCAACCGCTGGATGAGGGACGATGTATCCCAGCGGTTGCCACCCATTCTCTGCACATCGGCATAGAACTGGTCCACCAGGGCCGTCACCGGCACGCGTGAACCGTTGCGCTTGGCCTCATCGAGCACCAGGCCCAGGTCCTTGCGCATCCAGTCCACGGCAAAGCCAAAGTCGAACTTGCCGTCCACCATGGTCTTGCCACGGTTGTCCATCTGCCAGCTTTGGGCGGCGCCTTTGCCGATCACGTCGAGGACCTGTTTCATGTCCAGCCCCGCGTTCTGGCCAAAGGCCACGGCCTCGGACAGGGCCTGCACCAGCCCGGCAATACAGATCTGGTTGACCATCTTGGCCAGCTGTCCCGAGCCACTGGCACCCAGCAGCGTGAAGGCACGCGAGAACGCCATGGCTACGGGTTGGGCTGCCTCGAAGGCTGCGGCATCGCCGCCGCACATCACGGTGAGCAGGCCGTTCTGCGCGCCGGCCTGGCCGCCCGACACAGGGGCATCCACAAACTGCAGGCCCAACGCCTGGGCGGCTGCGTACAGCTCGCGCGCCACCTCGGCCGATGCCGTGGTGTGGTCCACAAAAATCGCACCCGGCTTCATGCCCGCAAAGGCGCCGTCCGCGCCCAGCGTGACAGAGCGCAGGTCATCGTCGTTGCCCACGCAGCAGAACACGATGTCCGCGCCCGCAGCGGCTTCGCGCGGCGTTGCCGCATGTTTTGGCGCCTTGGCGCTTGCATATTCTGCGCACCAAGCTATTGATTTGGTAGCGGTCCGGTTGTAAACCGTCACCTCATGCCCGGCCAGTGCAAGGTGTCCGGCCATCGGGTAGCCCATCACACCCAAGCCCAGAAAGGCGACCTTGCGGGAAGGGGTGGCGTCGTAGTTGCGGGGGTTGGTGCTTGGCATGGAGATAAAAGGATTTGGATCAAAAAGAAAAGCCCGCGATGGGCGCGCACTTGCCAGTGCCACCGTGGAGCGGGCTTTGCCCGGCCACCGGTGGCGTCCCCCCCTGGGGGGAAGGCGCCGCAGGCGACTCAGGGGGGGCTTTCAGACTATGGCGAAATGCTCGGTACCCGAAGCCAGGTCTGGCGACTTGGCGCGCTGGCTGTTGAGCTTGATCTGCAGGCGCAGGTCATTGAGCGAGTCGGCGTTGCGCAGCGCGTCTTCGTAGCTGATCACGTTGGCCTCGTACAGGTCGAACAGCGCCTGGTCAAAGGTCTGCATGCCCAGGTTGCGGCTCTTTTTCATGATCTCCTTGATCTCGGAGACATCGCCCTTGAAGATCAGGTCGGAGATCAGCGGCGTGTTCAGCATGATCTCCACCGCAGCCGCACGGCCCTTGCCGTCCTGCTTGGGGATCAGGCGCTGCGAGACCATGGCGCGCAGGTTCAGCGACAAATCCATCAGCAGCTGCGCGCGGCGCTCTTCAGGGAAGAAGTTGATGATACGGTCCAGCGCCTGGTTGGCGCTGTTGGCGTGCAGCGTGGCCAGGCACAGGTGGCCGGTTTCGGCAAAGGCCACGGCATGTTCCATGGTCTCGCGGTCGCGGATTTCGCCCATCAGGATCACGTCGGGCGCCTGGCGCAGCGTGTTCTTGAGGGCCGCTTCCCAACTGTCGGTATCCAGCCCCACTTCGCGCTGCGTGACCACGCAGTTCTTGTGCGGGTGCACGAATTCCACCGGGTCTTCCACCGTGATGATGTGGCCGAACGAGTTCTCGTTGCGCCAGTCCACCATGGCGGCCAGCGTGGTCGATTTGCCCGAGCCCGTGGCACCCACCAGGATGCACAGGCCGCGCTTGGTCATCGTCACTTCCTTGAGCACCTGCGGCACGCCCAGGCCGTCGATGGTGGGCAGCGTGAGCGGAATCGTCCGCATCACCATGCCCACGTGTCCTTGCTGGATGAAGGCGTTGACGCGAAAGCGGCCGATGCCGGCGGGCGAGATGGCGAAGTTGCACTCCTTGGTGCGCTCGAAGTCGGCCACCTGCTTGTCGCTCATGATGGCGCGCGCCAGCGTGAGCGTGTGGTTGGGGGAGAGCGGCTGGGGCGACACCTTGGTCACCTTGCCATCTACCTTGATGGCGGGTGGAAAGTCTGCGGTGATGAACAAGTCGCTGCCGTTGCGGCCCACCATCAACTTGAGCAGGTCATTGATGAATTTACTGGCCTGATCGCGTTCCATCAGAAGTTCTCCCGGGGCTGTTCGTCGGCTGGACGATCATTGATCTTGTCGTGGCGCATCATTACTTGTGGTTGTCGCTCAGGCGCGCACTCACCACGCGCAGGCGCAGCGACAGCTTGCGGGCCAGCAGTGCAATCAGGCTGGCTGCAAGCTGCGGGTCCTTGGTCATCATGTCGTCCATGGCTTCGGCGCTCAGCACGGCGATCTCGCAGTCAGTGAGCGTGGTGCAGGCCGAAAAGCGGATGCCGCTGTCGAGCAGCGACATCTCGCCCAGGATGTCACCGGGCCGCGTCTCGGCCAGGCGCAATTGCTCGCCCCAGGGCTGCACACGGTCCACGGCGATGGTGCCCGTGAGCAGCACCACCATGAAATTGCCGTACTCGTCCTGACGGATCACATCGCGGTTGGACGGGATGGCCGCAAATTCGAAGAAGCGCTCCATGCGCTCCACGGCGTCCTTGTCCAGGTGCGCCATGTATTTGTCTTTGGCCCACAGACCTTGCAGCAGCTTGCCGCCTCGGCTGGTGGGCAGGCGTTTGGCGCCTACTTCCACGGCACGTGCCTCCCAGGGCACCAGCATCGAATCGTCTACGCCCTGGCCTGCAAAGGCCGTGGAGAACAGCACGGAATCCGTGTGGTCTTCCGCAGGCTTGCCGCCCCGGGTTTTCATTTTCAGAAGGCTCAGAATGCCTTTCATATCGGGCTCCGGTATGCGGCGCCTGCGGGGGCCGCAAAGTCGTTCATGGGTGTGTGCTGCGGGGGGCTCAGCCAGGGAAGTTCTCGGGGATCTTGGCCTTGCTGCGGGCCTCGGCCGGGCTGATGATGTTGCGGCGCACGAGGTCGGTGAGGTTCTGGTCCAGCGTCTGCATGCCCACGCTGTTGCTGGTCTGGATGGTGGAGTACATCTGCGCCACCTTGGCCTCGCGAATCAGGTTGCGGATGGCGCTGGTGCCCAGCATGATCTCGTGCGCGGCCACGCGGCCCGAGCCATCCTTGGTCTTGCACAGTGTCTGCGAGATCACGGCCTGCAGCGATTCGGACAACATCGCACGCACCATTTCCTTTTCTTCGGCCGGGAACACGTCGATGATCCGGTCAATCGTCTTGGCAGCGCTGGAGGTGTGCAGTGTGCCAAACACCAAGTGGCCCGTTTCCGCCGCCGTCATGGCCAGGCGGATGGTTTCGAGGTCGCGCATTTCACCCACCAGAATGGCGTCCGGGTCTTCGCGCAGTGCGGACTTCAGCGCGGCGGCAAACGACAGCGTCATCGGCCCCACTTCGCGCTGGTTGATCAGGCACTTCTTGGATTCGTGCACGAACTCGATCGGGTCTTCCACCGTGAGGATGTGGCCGTATTCGGTTTCGTTGAGGTAGTTCACCATGGCCGCGAGCGTGGTGGATTTGCCCGAGCCCGTAGGCCCGGTCACCAGCACCAGGCCGCGCGGCTTGAGGGCCAGGTCGCCGAAGATCTTGGGTGCGTTGAGCTGCTCCAGCGTCAGGATCTTGCTTGGAATCGTCCGGAACACGGCGGCGGCGCCCCGGTTCTGGTTGAAGGCGTTGACGCGAAAACGTGCCAGGCCTTCGATTTCAAAAGAGAAGTCGACTTCCAGAAACTCTTCATACGTCTTGCGCTGCGCGTCGCTCATGATGTCGTACACCATGGCATGCACCGTCTTGTGGTCCAGCGCATCGACGTTGATGCGCCGCACATCGCCGTGGACCCGGATCATGGGCGGCAGGCCTGCGGAGAGGTGCAGGTCGGAGGCCTTGTTCTTGACGCTGAACGCGAGCAGTTGGGTAATGTCCACGGAATCCCTCTATCGTTTGGTACGCTTGCCAAACATTATGACCACGATTGCTAACAACCTCCAACAGGTTCTGGGCAGGATGGCGCAGGCGTGCAAAGCCGCCGGGCGCGATCCGGCCAGCGTTTCCTTGCTGGCCGTTTCCAAGACCTTTGGCGCCGATGCGGTGCTGGAGGCCGTGGCCGCCGGCCAGCGCGACTTCGGCGAAAACTACATCCAGGAAGGCGTGGACAAGATTGCGGCTGTGCGCGCCGCCTTGCCCGATGTGGCGCTGCAGTGGCACTGCATAGGCCCCATTCAGAGCAACAAGACCCGCCTGGTGGCCGAGCACTTTGGCTGGGTGCATACGGTGGACCGGCTCAAGATCGCCGAGCGCCTGTCGGCCCAGCGGCCCGATCACCTGCCGCCGCTGCAGATATGTATCCAGGTCAATATCGATGGAGGCCCCACCAAGTCAGGTGTGGCTCCTGCTGAAACGCTGGAGTTGGTGCGGGCTGTCGCAAAACTGCCACGGCTGGTGGTGCGGGGGCTCATGAGCATTCCGGACCATGCTCCTGAATTTGAAGCGCAACTGGCAATCCACACCAGCGCCAAGAGGCTTTTTGACCAAATATCTGCCTTGGGCGGACCGGGCCTGGGGAAGTTCGACACCCTGTCCCTGGGCATGACGGCCGACCTGGAGGCCGCCATTCAGGCAGGCAGCACGCTGGTGCGCGTGGGCACCGGCGTGTTTGGTGGACGGACCTACCCCGCCGCCTGAGCGGGCTCAGCCCGGCAGCGTGAAGCGCGCCACGCAGTCCAGCGCCGCTGTCACATCCGCCTCACTCACATCCAGGTGCGTCACCCAGCGCAGCCGGGTGGCGCCGCCATACAGGCTGCTGGTGACGCGCACGCCGTGCTGCGCCAGCCAGGCGGTGAAGGCTGGGGCCACCTCTGCGTGCAGGTCGGTGAAGAGGATGTTGGTTTGCCACGGCAGCACGGTGAGCTTGCCCTGCAGCACGGGGTGGCTGCGGTTGGCTTCGGACAGCCCTTGGGCCAGCCGGTCCAGGCGGGCGTGGTCTTCCGCCAGGCGCCGCACATGGTGCTGCAGCGCGTAGTGGCCGGCAGCCGCCAGCACACCCGCCTGCCGCATGCCGCCGCCCAAAATCTTGCGGGTGCGGCGCGCCTGCCGGATGAAGTCGCGCGAGCCCAGCACCAGCGAGCCCACGGGCGCGCCCAGGCCCTTGCTCAGGCACAGCGATGTGGAATCAAAGTGGCTGCACAGCGCGCGCGCTTCCGCATACACATCGGTGCCGTTGCGCGCGGCATTGGCCGTGGCAGCGTTGAACATGCGTGCGCCGTCCAGGTGCATTGCCAGCCCCCGGCTGCGCGCCAGCTGTGCCACCTCGGCGATGTAGGCGGGGGGCAACACCTGGCCGCCGGTCGTGTTCTCCAGCACCACCAGGCGGGTGCGGGCAAAGTGCGGGTCGTCGGGCTTGATCGCGGCGGCGATGTCGGCCAGACGCAGGGTGCCGTCAGGCTGCGTTTCCACGGGCTGGGGCTGGATGGAGCCCAGCACCGCCATGCCACCCGCCTCCCAGCGGTAGGTGTGCCAGCTCTGGCCCACGATGGCCTCGTCGCCGCGCTGGCAGTGGCCCCACAGTGCGATCAGGTTGGTCTGCGTGCCCGAGGGGGCGAACAGCGCAGCCTCGAAACCCAGCAGCTCGGCGGCATGTTCCTGCAGTGCGTTCACTGAAGGGTCGTCGGCAAACACATCGTCGCCCAGCGGGGCCTTGAACATGGCCTCGCGCATGGCGGGCGTGGGCTGGGTGACGGTGTCGCTGCGAAAGTCGGGCATGGGCGCGGTCCTTGTGGGTCGGGTCAATGAATGCAATGACCGGCCATGGTAGCGGCGGCCTGTGGCGGTTGCCGCTGTGGGGATTTCGGCGCCCTTCGGCGCCGTGGCATCAAGGCCGCGTCATCTTGCACTCGGTGCCTTGGGCTATTTCATTGCCGGTGTAGGCGGCATCGGTGCGAAAGCCATAGTTCGTGCCTTCCCAGCCCACCTTCACGGCCTTGCCGTCCACCGGCGCGATGGTGTTGACCACCTGGGGCAGCAGCAGCTGGTGGTCTTCCCCGCGCATGCGCACCGGGCCCACCACCGAATCGATGGTCAGGTCTTCCAGCGCGCGGGCCACCTTCACCGGGTCGGTGGACTGGGCCTTGTTGATGGCGGCGGCGAGGAAGCGCGGCGTCATCTCAATGCGCGGCGCGAGAAAGTCCTTGCCCGTCTTGGCCTTGTAGGTCTTGGCCAGCGCGTCCACCTTGGGGGTGTCGGCTTGGCCGGGGTGCCATTCGGCCACCCAGGTCAGCTGGCCCTGCTTGGCCTGCGACACCGCCAGCACCGTGCCGGGGATGGAGCCCGCGCTGTGGTTGAAGTAGCGCAGGTTGTAGCCCGCGTCACCCGCCGCCTTGAGCAGCAGCGTCATGTCCTGCCCCCAGTTGCCGGTGATGACCGAGTCGGCCTCCGTGCTCTTGACCTTGGCGAGGTAGGGCGCAAAGTCCTTCACGCGGCCGATGGGGTGCAGCGCCTCGCCCACAAACTGGATGTCGGGCCGCGCCAGGCCCACCATCTCGCGGCCATAGTGCGCCCACTGCTTGCCATGCGCGTAGTCCTGGTTCAGCAGGTACACCTTCTTGATGTCCGGCTGCTTCTTGATGTAGTTGGCAATGGCCTTCATCTTCATGGCCGTGTTGGCCTCGAACTGGAAGTGCCAGAAGTTGCACGCCTTGCCCGTCAGCTCGGGGTCGATGGAGGAGTGGTTCAGCACCAGGATCTCCTTGCCCGGGTTGCGCTGGTTGTGGCGCGCTGCCGCCTGCACCAGTGCCGTGACCACAGACGAACCCGAGCCGCCCGTCACGATGGCCTTGGCCCCCTGGTCGATGGCGGCCTGCAGCGCACTCTGGCTTTCCTGCGCCGAAAGCTTGCTGTCGAACTGCAGCAGCTGCAGCTTGGTGCCCTTGAGCACGCCGCCCTTGGCGTTGATGTCCTCGATGGCGTACTGCGTGTGGGTGAGCATCAGCTCGCCCACATTGGCGAACGGGCCCGACAGCGGATCGATGTAGGCGACCTTGAAGGTCTCCTGCGCGCTGGCGGCTGTACCGATCAGCAGGGCCGCCGCAGCGGCCAGGGGGGTGAGGAACACGGTTTTCATGGGTTTTGTCTCCGGTGGTTGTTGTGCTTGGTGTAGGGGGGCTGCGGTGCGCGTCAGGCTGGGTTGCGCTTGCGGGTTCGCCGCAGCCCCAGCACACGCCAGGCCAGCTGCGCCAGCTCCTGCGCCACCTCGTCTTGCGACAGGCGGCCGTCAGGGCGGTACCAGTTGTAGAGAAAGCCGGGCAGGCTGCAGGCGGCCAGGGCGGTGATCTTGGTGTCGTTGAACTCGAACATGCCGTCCTGGCGGCCCTGTTCGAGCAGCGCGCACAGCCGGTCGTAGAAGTGGTTCGCCAGATCCTTCTGCGCCGCCAGGTACTCGGGCCGGTACACCTGCGGCTCGCGGTACGGGAAGAAGGCCGAGGGGTGGTGCTCCAGCGTGGCGCGGATCAGCCGCTCGATGCCTTCCGTCACCTTCACATGGGCAGGCCGGTCATCGTCCGCCGCAAAGTCCATCGCAGTGAAACACGCCACGGCAGGCGCCCACGACAGCGTCTCGAAGATCTCCTGCTTGTTGCGAAAGTAGTAGTACACAAAGGGCTTGGTCACGCCCAGCTGCTGCACGATCTGCTCGATGGTGGTGTTGGCGTAGCCCTGCGCATCGAACAGCGCCTCGGCTGCGCGCAGGATGCGTTCGCGCTTTTCGTCCGACCCGGCCGTGGCGGCCTTCTGGCGGCCGCTGGCCTGCACGGGGGGCTGCTGGTTCATCGGTGTCCTTTGCGCGACGTTGGAGTTATACCCATGGGTAGCATTGTTCTACCGAGCGGTATATATTGGCAAGACGCTGGCGGGTGAGGGCGCTCAGAGAAAACCCTGAGTGGCCGCCAAGAACCAGCGATTCCAGACACCTCGGAGACAACGCCATGCCTTCTGCCGCACCGCAGCTGCCGCTGCACGAACACCTGCGCCGCCACGCGCGCGAAACGCCCGACCGCATCGCCTACCTCTGGTACGGCCAGCCCCTCACGTGGGCGCAGCTTGATGCGGCCAGTGATGCATTTGCCGCGCGCCTGCAGGCGCTGGGTGTGGCCAAGGGCGAGCCCGTGGCGCTGTTCATGAACAACTGCCCGCAGTACGTGATGGCGCACTACGGCATCCAGAAGATCGGCGCCATCGTCTGTCCTTGCGGGCCGCTGAACAAGGAGCATGAGCTGGAATACCAGCTCACCGACCTGCAGGCGCGCGTGATCGTCGCGGCCGATGTGCTGCTGCCCGTGGTGGACAAGGTGCGCGCCAAGACCGCGCTGCAGCAGGTGTTTGTGGTGCGCTATGCCGAGCTGCTGCCCGAGGGCGCGCCCAGCATCGACGTACCCGCCGAGCTGCTGGCCATGCGCGCCGCCATGGCGCCGGTGCCTGCGGGCTGCGAAGACTTCCTGGCCGCCACCCGCACCGGTGCGCGGCCTGCGCCCGTGGCGCTGTCGATGGATGACATCTCGCTCATGACCTACACCTCGGGCACCACCGGGTTACCGAAGGGCGCGATGCTGAGCTACGGCAACGCCACGTTCAAGACCGCTGCATCGGCGGACTGCAATGGCATGACACCGCACGAAACGCTGCTGGCAGTGGCGCCGCTGTACCACATCGCCGGCATGGTGATGGGCGTGAACCTGCCGGTCTACACCGGCGCCACCGCCGTGCTGCTGTACCGTTTTGATCCATTGGGCGTGGCCCAGGCGCTGGAGCGCCACCGCGTGACCTGGTGGTACAGCATCGCGCCCATGAACGGCGCGCTCATGCAGGTGCCCGGCGCACGCGAGATGGACTGGAGCGCGCTGCGCCGCAACCCAGTCACCAGCTTCGGCATCACCTTCACCGAGGCGCTGGCCCTGCAGTGGCAGCAGTTCGCGCCGAACTGCATTGCGCACGAGGCGGCCTATGGCCTGTCGGAAACCCACACCGTGGACACCGCCATGCCGGTGGACGCGATCCGCTGGGGCACCCAGGGCAAGCCCGTGCCGGGCAACACCCTGCGCATCGTCGACCCCGACACCGGTGCGCCGCTGTCCGTTGGCGAGGTGGGCGAGATCACCATCCACGGCCCCGGCAACTTCAAGGGCTACTGGAACAAGCCCGAGGCCACGGCCAAGACGCTGCGGGATGGCTGGGTCTACACCGGCGACATGGGCAAGATCGATGCGGACGGCTATGTCACCTTCATCGGCCGTTTCAAGGAAATGATCAAGGTGTCGGGCTACAGCGTGTTCCCCGAAGAGGTCGAGACCCTGCTCATCAAACACCCTGCCGTGGCACAGGCCGCGGTTATTGGCGTGCCCGATGCAGAAAAGGGCGAGGTGGTGCGCGCCTTCATCGTCAAGAAGTCCGGCCAGGAGGTGGACGCCGCCGGCCTGGTGGCCTGGTGCCGCGAGAACATGGCGCCCTACAAAGCCCCGCGCGAGGTGCGTTTCATCGACGCACTGCCCGCCACGGGCGCTGGCAAAGTGCTGCGCCGCCTGCTGCGTGATATTGCTTGAATGAGTGAAAAATTGGCTGCTGGCGCCAGTTGAATATGCGCTGGCAGCTATAAAAAATAGAGCGACTGCCCCATGCCATCTTCTGTTCTGTTCACCAAAGTGCTGGTTGCCAATCGGGGCGAAATCGCACTGCGCACCGTGCGCGCCCTGCACGACCTGGGCATTGCCAGCGTGGCCGTGTATGCCGACGATGACGCCGCCAGCCCCCATGTGCACGCAGCCATTGCGGCCGTGGCACTGGGCGCCACCGGCCCGGCGGCGTACCTGGACGGTGCGCGCCTCATCGCGATTGCCCAGGCGCAGGGCTGCGATGCCGTGCACCCGGGCTATGGCTTCTTGAGCGAGCGCGCCGACTTCGCCCGCGCCTGTGCCGACGCTGGGCTGCGCTTCATCGGCCCCACGCCTGCGCAGCTCGCGCTGTTCGGCGACAAGGCGCAGGCCCGTGCGCTGGCGCAGCAGCAGGGCGTGCCGCTCATGCCCGGTACGCAGGCGGCGGTGACGCTGCTGGAGGCGCAGGCCTTCTTCGCGCAGCACGCCCATGCTGGCATCGTCATCAAGGCCATCGGTGGCGGCGGCGGGCGCGGCATGCGCGCGGTGGCGTCGGCCGATGACTTGCCCGCTGCCTACGCGCGCTGTCGCAGCGAGGCGCAGGCCGCCTTTGGTGTGGACGGCGTGTACGTGGAGCGCCTGATGGGCAACGCCCGCCACATCGAGGTGCAGGTGCTGGGCGACGGGCGCGAGGTGATCGCGCTGGGCGAGCGCGAGTGCACGCTGCAGCGGCGCTTTCAGAAGGTGGTGGAGATCGCGCCCAGCCCTTCGCTGCCCGCAGTGCTGCGCGAGCGGATCACCACCGCCGCACTGTCCATGGCGCGCGCCGTGGCCTACGAGGGCCTGGGCACGTTCGAGTTTCTGGTGGACCTGGCCTCGAACGACCTGCCGTTTGTATTCATCGAATGCAACCCGCGCCTGCAGGTGGAGCACACCATCACCGAAGAGGTCACCGGCGTGGACCTGGTGCAGGCGCAGATCGCGCTGGCCGCAGGCCGCACGCTGCAGAACATTGGCCTCAACCCCGCCGCACCGCCTGCCGTGTTGGGCTTTGCCGTGCAGTGGCGCATCAACGCCGAAACCCTGGACGCGCAGGGCAACGCCACGCCCGGCAGCGGCACGCTCCGCCGTTTTGACCTGCCCGCAGGCCCTGGAGTGCGCGTGGACACGCACGGCGCAGCGGGCGCCACGCCGTCGCCGCACTACGACACGCTGCTGGCCAAGCTCATCGTGCACACGCGCAGCCCGCGTTTTGCCGATGCGCTGCGCCGCTCGCAGCGCGCGCTGGCCGAGTGCCGCATCGACGGTGTAGCCACCAACCTCGCGCTGCTGCAGGCGCTGGCAACGCGGCCCGAAATGGAGAGCCAGCAGGTGCACACGCGCTGGCTGGAGTCAGTGCTGCCAGATCTTCTGATTGATATCAAAAATATAGCTATCGAGGCATATTCGACTAGCACTACAGGGCAAAAAGACCCGCATATCGCCTCTGAAGCCCCTGAAGGAGCCGTGCTGGCCCCCATGCCCGCCCGCCTGGTGCAGCTGAGCGTGGCCGAGGGCGACGTGGTCGCCGCCGGCGCCGAGCTGGCCGTGCTTGAAGCCATGAAGATGGAGCATGCGCTGCTGGCCCCACACGCGGGCCGCGTGGGCGCGCTGCTGGCCGTGGCCGGTGGCTACGTCGCGCAGGGGCAGCCGCTGCTGGTGCTGGACGCGGTGGATGAGGGGGCCGATGTCGAAGTGCAGGGCGGTACGGTACATGACCCGGACCACATCCGCGCCGACCTGCAACGCGTGATCGACCGCCACGCCTTCACGCTCGACGCGGCGCGCCCCGACGCCATGGCCAAGCGCCACGCGCAAGGTGGCCGCTCCGCGCGCGAGAACATTGCCGACCTGTGCGACGACGGCAGCTTCATCGAATATGGTGCCCTCGCCATCGCCGCGCAGGCGCGCCGCCGCAGCAAGGAAGACCTGATTGCCAACACGCCCGCCGACGGCATGGTCACGGGCATTGGCGGCATCAATGGCGCACTGTTTGGCGACGAGAAGTCCCGCGCCGTCGTCATGTCGTACGACGCCACCGTGCTCGCGGGCACCCAGGGCGCACGCAACCACGCCAAGACCGACCGCATGCTCGGCATCGCGCTGGCGCAGAAGCTGCCGGTGGTGCTGTTCGCCGAGGGCGGCGGCGGGCGCCCGGGCGACACCGACATGCCCGTGGTGGCGGGGCTGCATGTGCACACCTTCGCCAGCTACGCGGCGCTGTCGGGCCAGGTGCCGGTCATCGGCATCGCGGCCGGGCGCTGCTTTGCGGGCAACGCGGCGCTGCTGGGTTGCAGCGACGTGATCATTGCCACGCGCGCCAGCAACATCGGCATGGGCGGCCCGGCCATGATCGAAGGCGGTGGGCTGGGCGTCTTCAAGCCCGAGCAGATCGGACCGAGCCGCGTGCAGCATGCCAACGGCGTGATTGACGTGCTGGTCGATGACCAGGCCGGGGCGGTGCAGGCCGCGCGCCACTACCTGGCGTTCTTCCAGGGCCGCACATCGCAATGGTCCGCGCCCGACCAGCGCCTGCTGCGCGCCGTGGTGCCCGAAAACCGCCTGCGCGTGTACGACACCCGCACGGCGATGGCGGGCCTGGTGGACGACGGCAGCCTGCTGCTGCTGCGCACCGGCTTTGGCGCGGGCATCCACACCGCATTGGCGCGCATCGAAGGCCGCCCCGTGGGCCTGCTGGCCAACAACCCGCAACACCTGGGCGGCGCCATCGACGCCGATGCGGCCGACAAGGGCGCGCGCTTCATGCAGCTGTGCAACGCGCATGGCCTGCCCATCGTGAGCCTGGTGGACACGCCCGGCTTCATGGTCGGCCCCGAGGTCGAAGCCACGGCCCAGGTGCGCCACGTGAGCCGCCTTTTCGTCACCGCCGCCAGTCTGCGCGTACCCACCTTCAGCGTGGTGCTGCGCAAGGGTTACGGCCTGGGCGCCATGGGCATGACGGCCGGGGGCTTCCATGCGCCCGTTTTCACTGTCGCCTGGCCCACGGGCGAGTTCGGCGCCATGGGGCTCGAAGGCGCCGTGCGCCTGGGCTTTCGCAAGGAGCTGGAGGCGCTGCCCGAGGGCGCCGAGCGCGACGCGCTGTTTGCCAAGCTGCTGGCCAAGTCGTACGCCAACGGCGAGGCGATGCACATGGCCGCCACGCTGGAGATCGACGCTGTGATAGACCCGGCCGACACGCGGGCCTGGCTGGCGCGGGGGTTGGCATCGGCGCAGGTGGCGCCGCTGGGTCCACGTTGCATCGATACCTGGTGAAGCAGCACGGCACCTGACACGGTGGTGCCTATCGGTGCATCAGGGCGAGCTTTGCGCCGAGCCCGACAAACGCGGCCGCAAAGCCGCGGCGCAGCCACGCCAGCGCGCCGGGGCGCTGCAGCACCTGGTCACGAAACCGGGCGGCAAAGACGCCATAGCCCAAGAACACCACAAAGGTCATGGCCATGAAGACTAGCGAGAGCTGGACCATGCGCCACGCGGGCTGCGCTTCACCCGGTGCGATGAACTGCGGCAGAAAGGTGAGGAAGAACAGCGACAGCTTGGGGTTGAGCAGGTTGATCAGCATGGCTTCCGCGATACGCCCACCGGCTGCGCGTGCGGGTGCGTCAGTGCGAACCTCCAGCGTGGCGGGCGAGCGCCACGTGGCCCAGCCCATGTAGACCAGGTAGGCGACCCCCGCGTAGCGCAGGACTTCAAATGCCGTGGCGCTGGCGTTGAGGAGCGCGGCCAGCCCGGTGATCGCCGCCAGCAGGTGCGGCACGATGCCGAGCGTGCAGCCCAGCGCCGTCACGGCGGCGGCCCGCGCACCGCCCGAGAGCCCGGCCGCCACGGTCAGCAGGGTTCCTGGCCCCGGCGAGACGACCACGATGAGAGAGGTGATGAGAAATTCGATGCCCATGGCGAGAGGCCGCACGGCGGCGGTGTGAAGTGGCGATGCCCGCAGCATCCGCCAACCCCCGCACAACGGTCTTGAACGAAATTGCAGGGACCGGGCTGTCAGCCGCGTGCGCGAACGTAGGCGCCGGGTGTGATGCCAAAACTGCGCGTGAAGAGGCGCGTCAGGTGGCTTTGGTCGGCAAAGCCACTGGCTGCGGCGACATCGGCCAGGGGCGTGCCCTCACCCATCAGATGGCGCGCAAGCTGCAGTCGGCGCTGCAGCAGGTAGGCGTGTGGCGTGAGGCCCGTGGCCTGGGCAAATTGGCGCACGAGCTGGTAGCGGCTCAAACTTGCTGCATCGGCCAGTTGCGCGAGGCTCCAGGGTGCGGTGGGATCGTCGTCCATCATGGTGCGAGCCCTGGTGATGGACGCGGCGGATTGTTGGTGGCCCTTCGGTCGCAGCAGGCCGCTCAGCACCCGCAACAGGCATTCCTCCACATGCAGCGCTGCGGCCGAGTGGTTGGGGCGGTGGGTGGCCGCGTCGAACAGTGCCAGTACCTGGGCCGCCAGCCGCGCATCGCGCATCGTCGGAGCATGGAATTCGAAGGCGGAGCCGAGCGGGCCCGGATGCACCTCTGCCGCCAATGGCGCCACCAGGGCGGGCTCCAGGTAGAGCATGCGCCAGGCGCGTCCACGCTCGTCCAGCGGCATGCCATCGTGGACTTCGCCGGGGTTGACCGTGATGGTGTCGCCTGGGCCCGATTCCACAATCCCCCGGCCGCTGGCCGATTTCTGCGCACCCCGCTCGATCACGCCGAGGCCGAACTGCAAGTGCATGTGCCTGCCGAAGACGAGGCGGGAGTCGGCCTGCATCGCTTCGATGCCGGGCAGTGCGGTGGGCAGGAATCGGAAGGGTTTTTGCTGCATGGCGCGCGGCCTTGGGGTGGCGCGGGGCCATGATAAGCTGACCTGATCGTCCCTTTTTCCTCCCTCAGTTTCACACGCGGAGACTCCTCTATGCCTGGCCTTTTGCCCGATATCGACCCCGATGGTTTGCTCGAATTTTCGGTGGTCTACACCGACCGCGCGCTCAACCACATGTCCAAGCGCTTCACCGGCGTGGTGCAGGACATCCTGGGCACGCTCAAAGAGGTCTACCACGCCCACACCGCCGTGCTGGTGCCCGGCAGTGGCACCTTCGGCATGGAGGCCGTGGCGCGCCAGTTTGCCAACAAGGAAAAGGTGCTCATCGTGCGTAACGGTTGGTTCAGCTACCGCTGGACGCAGATCTTTGATGCCGACAAGGGCCTGGGGGGTGGCTCCGTGGTGTGCAAGGCGCGCCAGCAGGGCAGTGGCCCGCAGGCGCCCTGGGCACCATGCCCCGCTGAAGAAGTCGCCGCCACCATCCGCGCAGAAAAGCCCAAGGTGGTGTTTGCGCCCCATGTGGAAACGGCCAGCGGCATCATCCTTTCGGACGACTACATCCGCACGCTGACGGCAGCTGCGCATGAGGTGGGCGCGCTGTTTGTGCTGGACTGCGTGGCGTCGGGCGCGATGTGGGTGGACATGCAGGCCACGGGCGTGGATGTGCTCATCAGCGCGCCGCAAAAGGGCTGGAGCGGATCGCCTTGCTGCGCCATGGTGATGCTGTCCGAGCGTGCGCGCGAAGCCATCGAGGGCACCACGAGCAGCAGCTTCTCGTGCGACCTCAAGAAGTGGATGCAGATTGCCGAGGGCTACGAAAAGGGCCAGCACGCGTACCACACCACCATGCCCACGGATGCGCTGGTACGCCTGCGCGAGGTGATGGCCGAGACGCGTGAATATGGATTTTCCAAGGTGCGTGACGAGCAGATCGAATTGGGCGCCAAGGTGCGCGCGCTGCTCGAATCACGAGGCTTCCCGAGCGTGGCGGCCGACGGCTTCAAGGCGCCCGGCGTGGTGGTGAGCTACACCACCGACCCCGGCATCCAGAACGGCAAGAAGTTCATGGAAGTGGGCCTGCAGACGGCTGCGGGTGTGCCGCTGCAGTGCGATGAGGGGCCGGACTTCAAGACCTTCCGCATTGGCCTGTTTGGCCTGGAGAAGTGGCACAACGTGGACCGCACGGTGGGCCACTTGTCGAAGGCGCTGGACCAGATTGCGGCGGCTGCCTGACGCATTGGGGTCGAGGTCGGCGGGCTGGCCCGGATGAAGCCAGAGACTGACAGCGCAACCGTAGCCCTGCGGCGTGCCAAACGGCAGGCGCTGGGACTGTTGCTGCTGGTGACGGCGGTGTTCATCGCCACCAGCGTGGTCGAACGCGGACTGTGGCTCAACGGTGTGAAGGCCATGGCCGAGGCCGCCATGGTGGGTGCGCTGGCGGACTGGTTTGCGGTGGTGGCGCTGTTCCGGCGCCCGCTGGGCCTGCCCATTCCGCACACCGCAGTCATCGCGCGCAACCAGGCGCGCATCGGTCGCAACCTGGCCACCTTTGTGCGCGACAAGTTCCTGGATGTGCCTTCGCTCGTGTCGCTGATCCGCCGGCACGACCCGGCCGAGCGTCTGGCGCAGTGGCTGACTGCCCCCGGCAACGCCGCGCTGCTGGGGCACCAGGCCACGCGCCTGGCATCGGCTGCGCTGGAGACGGTGCAAGACGCGCAGGTGGAGCGCTTCATCCACAAGGCCGTGCGTGCCTTGATCGGGCAGGTGGATATGTCGCGTGCCCTGGCGGCAGTGCTCGACACCCTCACGCACAACGGCCGCCACCAGGCACTGCTGGACGACGTGCTGGCCAAGCTCATCGAACTGCTGCAGAACGAGCAAACCCGCACTTGGGTCGCGCAGTCCATCGTGGCCTGGCTCAAGAAGGACCACCCGCGCACCGAGAAGTTGCTGCCCAGCGACTGGCTGGGCGACAAGGGCTCGGCCCTGCTGGCCCGCGCGCTCGAGAGCCTGATGGCCGATGTGGCAGCCAACCCGCAGCACGCACTGCGTGCGCAGTTTGATGCGGCGGTGCAGCGCTTTATCGAGCGCCTGCGCAGCGACCCGGAATGGTCGCGCAAGGGCGAAGAAGTCCGTACCTGGCTGCAGACCGATGCCACCGTGGGCGGCTATGTGCAGGCGTTGTGGCTGGATCTGCGCGGAGCGCTGCAGCGTGATTTGGCCGATGCCGATTCGGTGGTGGCGCGGCAGGTGGGCAAGCTGGGGCTATGGCTGGGCGAGTCGCTGGCGGGGGATGCGGCGCTGCGGCAGTCGTTCAATGACCGGCTGGAGCGGTGGGTGGAGGGGCTGGCGCCGGATGTGTCGGCGTTCATTGCGCAGCACATTGAGGACACCGTGCGGCGATGGGATACCGAAGAGATGACGCAGCTGGTCGAGCTGAACATTGGGAAGGATTTGCAGTACATCCGCATCAACGGGACCGTGGTGGGTGGGTTGATCGGGCTGGTGCTGTTTGTGGTGTCGCACGCGGGGGAGATTTGGAGGGCGGTGGTGGGCAGCTGACCACTCGTTCGGGCTGAGCCTGTCGAAGCCAGGGCGTGCTGGTTAGAAAAGCATGCTTGTGTTGAGTGCGGAAGCCGGGACTCGCCCCGGCGGGCGAGGTACTTGTTCTTTGCTTCGCCAAAGAAAAGTACCCAAAAGAAAGGCGACCCCCAGTCTGCGACCCCTTCGCTGTGCGAAGGGGCAAACCTGCGTCGGGGCGGCTGCGGGGTGCGCCGTGGAACTCGCTTTGCTGCTGCGCAGCGCCGCTCGGACAACCACGGCGAGTCAGTTCACGAGGCATGCGCGCTCCGACGCGCACGCCCACCCCGCAACCGCCCCGCCGCAGGCGCAGCCAGCAGGGGGCGAACAGCCACACTGGCCATTGCTTCGCTCGGCCTCGCGGTCGCGGCGCGAAGCGCCCGTGTTTGTTCTGACTGCTACCGACCAAGGGCAGCTGGCGCAATTGAGAAAAGCAACCACTACGTGGAGGAACCCCTTACCAGGGCACCTCCAGTGATCGATCTGAATCTCAGCTCTTGCGCTTTGCTTTGAGAGACGCCGTTTTGCGCCAGGTGTCACCCTGATCAAGACTCATGGAGCTTTCCCAGGAGAAGGAGTCTGGAGTGATCTCGAAGAAGCGGATTTTTGTGAGCACACGGTGCCCGTTAGGTAGGGTGGCGATGGCATCAAGGAGCATTTCGCCGTCCCTCCATATCCCATGCCACTCAGTAGGTACTGCTGGTTGAAGTGCCTGTAGTCCGACGATCTCCCAACGCTTTGTAGTTTCAGAATATGTTCGCAGGGTGACGAATGATGAGACTGGCGCGCCAGTCGGACCAAGCGCCTTGAAATCGTCCATGATCATCCTGCCCTCATTCAGATGAACGGCATTCCACAAGGCCGAGTAGTTGAGCGCAGGAGTTCCATCCTCCTTGTATCGCGTCGCCTCGACATTCCAATGGCCAATGAGGAAATCAAACTCCTTTGCTTCGGGTGCCGGGCCTTGAAGATAGCGCAGCACTTCTGGTGGCACGTTTTGAACTTGTGGATTGGTCATACGAGGAAGTTGGTCGTGAGATGAATAAGGCTTAGCGCAATGCGTCCTACGGTGTTGCGAGATGCTCTTCGCATGCCTTCTCTTGAACGTAGCTTGAGCCTGAGCTAGTGCCTCAAAAATTTGCAAAGACACTGGCACAAATTTACAGCAAGCCCCACACGCCCGTTTTGCACTTTCTCAGAGCCAAAGGCGGCCACCCTTCAAAACCTCGGCAAATCCGGATGCTTGATCGCCCCTCCGCGCACCAGCATCTTCCCGTACTCCGCACACCGGTTCAGCGTCGGAATCACCTTCCCCGGGTTCAGCAACCCCGCCGGGTCAAACGCATGCTTGAGCCCGAACATCTGCACGTTCTCCTCCGCAGAAAACTGCACACACATGCTGTTGAGCTTCTCCACACCCACGCCATGCTCGCCCGTCACGGTGCCGCCCATGGCCACGCTGGTTTCCAGGATCTCCGCGCCAAACAGTTCGCAGCGGTGCAGCTGGTCGGCGTCGTTCGCATCGAACAGGATCAGTGGATGCAGGTTGCCGTCGCCCGCGTGGAACACGTTGGCACAGCGCAGCTGGTATTTCTTTTCCATCTCCTGGATGGCCAGCAGGATGTCGGCCAGGCGCTTGCGCGGGATGGTCGAGTCCATGCACATGTAGTCGGGGCTGATGCGGCCGCTGGCGGGGAATGCGTTCTTGCGGCCGCTCCAGAAGCGCAGGCGCTCGGCTTCGTCGTTGCTGACCGAAATGGCGGTGGCGCCGGCAGCGCGCAGCACTTCGCTCATGCGGCCGATTTCTTCCTCTACTTCTTCGGGCGTGCCATCGCTTTCGCACAGCAGGATGGCTTCGGCTGTCAGGTCGTAGCCCGCGTGCACAAAGTCTTCGACGGCGGCGGTCATGGGCTTGTCCATCATCTCCAGGCCGGCGGGGATGATGCCAGCCGCGATGACCGCGGCCACCGCGTCGCCCGCTTTGCGCACGTCGTCAAAGCTGGCCATGATGCAGCGCGCCAGCTGGGGCTTGGGGATGAGCTTGACCGTCACTTCGGTGGTCACGGCCAGCATGCCTTCGCTGCCGATCACGGCGGCCAGCAGGTCGTAGCCGGGGGCGTCGAGTGCCTCGCTGCCGAACTCCACCGGTTCGCCTTCCACCGTGAAGCCTTTCACCTTGAGCACGTTGTGCACGGTGAGGCCGTATTTGAGGCAGTGCACGCCGCCCGAGTTCTCGGCCACGTTGCCGCCGATGGTGCAGGCGATCTGGCTGCTGGGGTCGGGGGCGTAGTAGAGGTTGTAGGGTGCCGCCGCTTCGCTGATCGCCAGGTTGCGCACGCCACACTGCACCACGGCCGTGCGGCTTTCGGGGTTGATGTCGAGGATGCGGTTGAACTTGGCCAGCGACATCGTCACGCCCTGGGCGTGGGGCATGGCCCCGCCCGACAAGCCCGTGCCCGCACCGCGCGCCACCACCGGCACCTGCAGCCGGTGGCACGCCTGCAGCACGGCCTGCACCTCGTCATACGTTTCGGGCAGGCACACCACCAGCGGGCGCTGGCGGTAGGCGGTGAGGCCGTCGCATTCGTAGGGCGTGGTGTCTTCGGTGTGCCAGAGCAGTGCGTGGGCGGGCAGCACGCGGCCCAGGGCCTGGACAACCTCGGCCTGGCGCGCGGCGCGTTCGGCGGGTGTCGGGAGCGGGGCGGAAGAAGTGGCGGTGATCATGGCCGCCACTGTAGGGGATGGGGACGGGCGGGGTGTGAGGTTTTCTGCAGGTGTTTGTGAAAAACACCGAAATGCTCACAAATTGATAGCTTTTAGCGCTTGATGGACAAGCGCTGGGGCTGATTTTTGCCTGAACTTGGTGGAGGAGGGCGCGGGTCGGGCTAGGGCAGCCGAGCAAGGGCCTCCCTGCAGCGAGGGCTGCGTCCCCCTTCCCGGCGCAGCCGAGAGAAAGGGGAAGGCGCCAAAGGCGACTCTGGGGGATGCCTCGACTACGCCATGGTTTTGCGCAGCCACTCGGCAAACGCCGCACACTCCCACCGGTCCATGGTGCCGGTGCGCCAGCACAGGTAGTGGGCGTGGGGGCTGGCAGTGTCGGTCTCAAACAGGCGCACCAGCGTGCCGTTCTCCAGCCACGGTGCGCCCAGCTTCAGGCGCACCAGGGCCACGCCCATGCCGGCTGCGGCGCCGTCGCACATCAGGCCGATGTCGTTGAACTGCGAGCCCTCGCTGGGCTCGGCCCAGTCGAGGCCCGTGGCAGCAAACCAGGTGCGCCAGGGCTCCAGCGGGCTGCGCAGCAGGGGCACGCCCTCCAGGTCTTCGGGGCGGTCAAAGGGCCCGTGCTCGCGCACGAACGCGGGCGAGGCCAGGGGCGTGACCACGTCGCGGGCCAATTCCACATGCTCCACGTCGGCATAGTGGCCGGGGCCAAAGCGCACCATCAGGTCGGCGTCCTCGGCCACCACGTCCAGCAGCGGGATGGAGACTTGCAGGGCCAGGTCGATCTCGGGGTAGGCCTCGGTGAACTGGCGCAGGCGCGGGATCAGGATGGTGCGCGCAAACGTGGGCGTCACAGCCAGCTTGAGCCGCCGCCGCCCGGGCGCGGCCGCCTGGCCCGGAAAGCGCTGCAGCGCACCCAGCCCCTCGCGCACATGGGCCAGGTAGGCGCTGCCCTCGGTGGTCAGCGAAAAATCGGCCCGGCCAAACAGCCGCACGCCCAGGATCTGCTCCAGCTGCTTGACGCGGTGGCTCACGGCGCTGGGCGTCACGCAAAGCTCGTCAGCCGTCTGCGTCACGCTGCGCAGGCGGGCCAGGGCCTCAAACGTCAGCAGGCACTGGATGGGCGGGATGCGCCGGGCTGCGCTGCTGAGGAAGGAGGAGGACGGGGCTGCCGTGGCCATGGGGCAGAACGGGTTAGCGGAAGACGACGGTCTTGTGGCCGTTGAGCAGCACGCGGTGCTCGCTGTGCCACTTCACGGCGCGGGCCAGCACCTGGCTTTCGGTGTCGCGGCCCCGGGCCGTGAGGTCTTCCACGGTGTCGGTGTGGTCGGCGCGGGCCACGTCCTGTTCGATGATCGGGCCTTCGTCCAGGTCGGCCGTCACATAGTGGGCGGTGGCGCCAATCAGCTTCACGCCCCGGTCATGCGCCTGGTAATAGGGCTTGGCGCCCTTGAAGCTGGGCAGGAAGCTGTGGTGGATGTTGATCGCCCGTCCGGCCAACTTTTGACATAGGTCAAGAGAAAGTATCTGCATGTAACGTGCCAATACCACCAACTCGGCACCTTCGCCCTCGATAATCTCAAGCTGCTTGGCTTCGGCCTGGGCTTTGGTGCTGCCCGTCAGCGGGATATGGTGGAACGGCACGTTGTAGCTGGCCGCCAGCTGGTAGAAGTCGCGGTGGTTGCTGATGATGGCGCGGATGTCGATGGGCAGCAGGCCACTCTTCCAGCGGAACAGCAGGTCGTTGAGGCAGTGGCCCTCCTTGCTGACCATGAGCACGGTTTTCATGGGCGCAGCTGTTGCGTGCAGGCGCCAATGCATGTTGTAGGGTTCTGCAAACGTGGCCAGACGGGCCTTGAGCGTTGCGTGATCGTGCTGGTCGCAGGCAAACTGAACGCGCATGAAGAACAGGCCGGTGGCGTGGTCGTTGTACTGCGCGGCTTCTTCGATGTTGCCGCTGTGCTCCAGCAAAAAGCCCGAAACGGCATGCACCAGCCCCAGGCGGTCGGGGCAGGACAGGGTAAGGATGTAGGCGTTGGTCATAGCGGTGCGATTGTCGCAGCATGGCCTGAGCGCTTGTCGAACAGGGAAATCAATGACCAATCCGGGCGATGCGTCGCGTATTGTCCCCTGGCGGGGAATGCTGCTGTACCTGGTGCTGGGGGTGGCCTGGGTGTTCGTGGGCGACGCGCTGCTGGCCCGGTGGGTGAGCGACCCGGTGCTGCTCACGCGCTTTCAGACCTGGAAGGGCTGGGGCTACGTGCTGCTGACCAGTGGGCTGGCCTGGTGCCTGCTGCGCAGCATGCGCCACGCCGAAAAGGTGCGCCTGGCCATGGCCAGGGAGCTGTCGCAGATCGTGCGCCACGTGCCGGCAGGTATCGCGCGCGCGGCGCCAGACGGGCGGTTCCTGTGGGCCAACACCCGCCTGTGTGATCTGCTCGGCGCGCCGCTGGAGCGGGTCTGCAGCCTGAATGTTCGCGATGTGCTGATGGCGCCCGACCGTGACCGGGTGGCTGCCCAGTTGTCGCGCCTGCTGGCGGGCGAGATCGACCACTATGTGGGTGAGCACGAATGCCTGCGTCCGGGCGATGGGCGCAAGGTGGCCGTGCTGTGCACGGTAGCGCTGGTCCCCGAGGCGGATGCCGAGCCCGCCCATATGGTCTGCGTTCTGCAGGACCTGGACGAGATCAAGGCCGCCCGCGCCGCGCTCAAGAACAGCGAGGCCCGCCAGCGGCTGGCCGCCACGGTGGTGGACAACACCATGGAGGGCGTGGTGGTGACCGATGCGCAAAGCCGCATCCTGTCGGCCAACGCCGCCGTCACCCGCCTGCTGGGCTATACCGAGGAGGAACTGCTGGGCCAGACGCCGCGCGTCTTCAAGTCGGGGCGGCATGACAAGGCGTTTTACGAGGCCATGTGGGGCACATTGCGCCAGACGGGCCACTGGCAGGGCGAGATCTGGAACCGCCGCAAGAACGGCGAGGTGTTTCCAGAGCACATGTCCCTGTCGGCCGTGCGCGACCCTGCGGGTCAGATCACGCACTACGTGTGCATGTTCACCGACATTTCTGAAGAAAAGGTGCAGCAGCAGCGGCTGGAGTTCCTGGCGCACAACGATGCGCTCACGGGGCTTTCCAACCGCGCGTGGTTCGGCCACCAGCTGGAGCAGGCCGTGTTGGAGGCGCGAGCCAGTGGCGAGCACATTGCTGTGTTGCTGCTCAACCTCGACCGTTTCAAGGACGTGAACGACAGCTACGGCCATGCCACCGGTGACGAGGTGCTCAAGCACATCGCGCGGCAGGTGCAGTCGGCCCTGCGGCCGGGCGACGTGATGGGGCGGCTGGCGGGCGACGAGCTGGCCGTGGTGGCGCGCCACCTGCGCCATGCCGACGGCGCCGCTGCCGTGGCGCGGCACCTGATCACAGCCGTGGCCGAGCCCTGGCGTTCGCCCGATGGCTTTGAAGTGGTGGCGGGTGTGAGCGTGGGCATCTGCATGTTCCCTGAGCACGCGAACACCACCGAGCTTCTGCTGCAGGGCGCCCATGCGGCGGTCTATGGCGCCAAGGCGCGCGGCCGGGGGGCGTGGTGTTTCTTCCACGAGGCGATGACCCAGGCTGCGCGCGAGCGGCTGGCGCTGGAGTCGCGCCTGCGCCTGGCGCTGGCGCAGGGCCACCTGCAGATGTATTACCAGCCGCAGGTGGACATTGCCACCGGCCGCATCCAGGGCGCCGAGGCGCTGGTGCGCTGGAACGACCCGGTGGAGGGCCTGATCTCGCCCGCGCGCTTTATCCCCGTGGCCGAAACCTCGGGCGTCATTGGCCCGCTGGGCGAATGGGTGCTGCGCGAGGTTTGCCGCCAGGGCCAGGCCTGGCGCCAGGCGGGCTTGCCCGACCTCACGCTCGCCGTGAACGTGTCGCCGCGCCAGTTCCACCTGACGGACCTGGCCGGTTGCGCATCGAGCGCGCTGGCCGATTCGGGCTTCCCGCCCGAGCTGCTGGAGCTGGAGATCACCGAAACCGCCCTGGCCGAGCGCACCGAAGAGGCGCGCCAGGTGCTTATGCGCCTGCGCGCGCTGGGCCTGCGCATTGCGGTGGATGACTTTGGCACAGGGTATTCGTCGCTCGCGCAGCTCAAGCGCTTTCCGATTGATGTGCTCAAGATCGACCAGGGCTTCATCCGCGACATTCCGCAAAGCGAGGACGACATGGCCATCAGCGCCGCCATTATTGCCATGGGGCACAGCATGGGGCTGTCGGTGCTGGCCGAAGGGGTGGAGACCGACGGCCAGTTGGCCTTCTTGCGAGAGCGGGGCTGTGATGCGTACCAGGGCTATCTGTGCAGCCGGCCCGTGCCTGCCGATGACTTCGCAGCGCTGCTGCGGGCACAGCCCGTGACTGTGGCACCGTAGGTCACGGTGCTGGGCGCGCCGGGCGCCACTTCTCACGCAGTTCTGCACAGGCATCGCGGGGTGGCAGGGCAGGGGTTTCAATCACCGCTTCCGCGTCGCCTGGTTTGTTTGCTCCATTTTTGATAGCTGTTTGCGATTGCCCAGATTGCGCCAGGGCCACTTTTGACACCAAACCGGCTGGCCAGTGGGTGGGCACTCCCAGGCTGCGCAGCGCATGGCCGCCCCCGGCCACCAGCAGCACCGTCTGCCCGGGGCGCAGGGCCTGCTGGGCGGTGCGCGCCATGCTCGCGTCGCGGGCGATCTGGATGCGGGCCATGGGGGCAATTTGCGATTCCGGCAGCAGGCCGCAGTGGCCCTCGCGCAGCGCCTGGTGTTGCTGTGCCAGTGCGGGGGCGGGCAGGTGCTGGTCCCAGCGGGCCTCGCCCATCGCGGCGCGCATCTGGGCGCGCGGCAGGTTGCCACCCAGCACCGGCACGCCAGCAGCCACGGCGGCCATCACCACGGGGCCATAGGCTTTCCACGGCCAGGCGGCGTCGTTCCATTGCAGTGCAGCCTGGGCCTGGGCGTCGGTGGCGTCGCGCGGCAGGGCCTGCGTGCTGTGGCCGCTCTCGGCCATCTCCATCACCACGGCCGCCAACTGGCCTTTTGCGGCCAGCCACAACACGGTCTCGCGCTGCAGGCGCTGGTGGTCGGGCGCATCGTGCTGTTCGCCGAGCAACAGCACATCGGTGGGGAGCAGGGCCTGCAGGCGGTCGGGCCACGCAGCGAGTGGGGTGCTGGGGGGCGTGGTGCCCGTGCTGGCACAGCCTGCCAGTGCTCCCGTGGCTATCAGGGCTCCGGCCAGCAGCAGGCGGGCACAGAGGTGGGTGTCGGGTGGTCGTTGCATGGCGCCATGCTACGCGGGTGAGACTTGACCCAGGTCAAGAGTCGGCGCAAGCTCGGTGCCTACACTGCCCTGCATGCGCACCAAGCCCACCCTGTCCACCAAGCTCCTGGCCATGGGCGCGGGTTTTTTGCTGGTGGCGCTGGCCTCCATCAGCCTCACGCTGTGGGTGACCTGGAAGCTCGAAGGCGGCGCCGCCGCAGTCAACGAGGCCGGCCGCCTGCGCATGAACATGCTGCGCATGGTGCTGGTGCTGCAGACCGAGCCCGCCGAGGCGGTGCAAGAGCGTGCCCGCCTGTTCGATGCCAGCCTGGACCTGCTGCGCACGGGCGACCCCTCACGCCCGCTGTTTGTGCCCTGGAGCGACGAGACCCGCTCGCGCTTCGAGGCCATACGCACCCAGTGGGCCCAGGCGCGCAGCGGCTGGGTGACCACGTTGCCCCCCGATCGCGCGCAGACCTTGGCGCAAGCCGATGCGTTTGTGCAGCAGGTCGATGGTTTTGTGGATGCCATCGAGATCCAGATTGCGGGCTGGACGGCGGCGCTGCACCTGTTCCAGCTGTTCATGATGGCGCTGGCCATTGTTGCCGCCGTGACCTTCATGGCCGCAAGCTATCTGCTGGTCATCAACCCCGTGGCGCGCCTGCAGCAGGCCCAGGCCCGGCTGCGCCAGGGCGAGCTCGGCACCCGCCTGCCGGTGGATACGGATGACGAGTTCGGCCAGCTGTCGGCGGGCTTCAACCTCATGGCGCACGCATTGCAGGCATCGCACGACGACCTGGAACACAAGGTGGTGGAGAAAACCGCCAGCATCGCCGTGCAGAACCAGCGCCTCGCCGCGTTGTATGAGGTGAGCGCGCTGGCTTCCACCGCCAGCAGCCTGGAGCTGCTGGCCCAGGGCTTTGTGCAGCAGATCCGCCGTGTGGCCGGGGCCGATGCGGCGGCGGTGCGCTGGTCCAACGAGGCCAACGAGCGGTATGTGCTGCTGGCTGGTGACGGCCTGCCCCGCACCATGGCCGAGGGCGAGCACTGCCTGCACACCGGCACCTGCCTGTGCGGCCAGCCCCAGGCCCAGGCGCGCACGCGGGTGATTCCCATCACGCCATCAACTACCGTCGCCTTGCCCCATTGCCGCGAGGCGGGTTTTGAAACCATGGTGACCATCCCGGTGCAGATGCAGCAGCGCTTGCTGGGTGAGGTGGACCTGTTCTTCCGCTCGCCCATTGAGCTGACCGACGAACTGCGCGATTTGCTAGAAGCCATGACGCGCCACCTGGCCAGCGCCATGGAAGGCCTGCGCGCCACCGCCCTGGAGCGCGAAGCCGCCGTGGCCGAAGAGCGCAGCATGCTGGCGCGCGAGCTGCACGACTCCATCGCCCAGTCGCTGGCCTTCCTCAAGATCCAGACGCAGCTGCTGCGCGACGCCGTGAACCGTGGCGACGAGGCCAAACGCGACCGCAGCATCAGCGAGCTGGATGTCGGCGTGCGCGAGTGTTATTCCGACGTGCGCGAGCTGCTTGTGCACTTTCGCACCCGCACCAACGACGAGGATATTGAATCGGCCCTGCGCGCCACGTTGTCCAAGTTCGAGCACCAGACCGGCATGGCCACCACGCTGGGCATGGTGGGCCATGGCCTGCCGCTGGCGCCCGATTTGCAGATCCAGGTGCTGCACATGGTGCAGGAAGCGTTGTCGAACGTGCGCAAGCATTCGGGCGCCACGCGGGTGGACCTGCTCGTGCACCGGCATCCGCGCTGGCGCTTTGAGGTGCAGGACAACGGCAAGGGCTTCGACGTGGCCACCGTGCCGCCCGATTCGCTGCATGTGGGCCTGGGCATCATGCGCGAGCGTGCCCACCGCGTGGGTGCCGTGCTGCAGGTTGAATCCACCCCGGGCCAGGGCACCCGCGTGTGCATCGAGCTGCCCACGGTGACTGCTGCCACCACCATGCCCTCCCAGTCTGCACCTCCGTCCGCAGCGGCCATAGCCCCCCAAGGCGCGGCTTCTGGCGAAGAACTCACACCCGCCGTGGCCGCAGGCCGGGTGGCCACCACCGCATGACCCCTACCACCGCCATCCCCTTGGGCCCCCCCGCCGGTGCGGGCCCCCAACCCCCCGCAGAGCCGCCTGTGACGCTGCTGGTGGTGGACGACCACACGCTCTTCCGCCGGGGGCTGATTGCACTGTTGGGGCAGGACGCGGGCCTGCTGGTGGTGGGCGAGGCGGGCGATGCCGCCGAGGCCCTGCGCCTGGCGCCGCAGCTGTTGCCCCAGGTGATCCTGCTGGACAACCACCTGCCCGGCGTGATGGGCGTGGACGCCATCCGGGGCCTGCGCGAAGTCTCGCCCGCCTCGCGCGTGCTCATGCTTACCGTCAGCGAAGACGGGCAGGACCTGGCCGCCGCACTGCGCAACGGCGCGCAGGGCTACCTGCTCAAGACCATCGACGGCGATCTTTTGGCCCAGGCCATCCGCCGCGCGGCCCGGGGCGAGCCCGTGGTGAGCCCCGAACTCATGGGCAAACTGGTGGCCGCGTTCCAGTCGCAAGGGGTGGCTGAAGCGGCAGCGCTCATCGCCCCAGCTGGGCCTGCCGGGGCGGGTGCGTCCACGCAGCCGCCCGAGGCTGCCAACAACGGCGCTGCGCCCCTGTCCCCTCGTGAGGAAGACGTGCTGCGCGAGATCGCGCGCGGTGCCAGCAACAAGGAAATCGCGCGCACACTCGACATCGCCGAGACCACGGTCAAGATCCATGTGCAGCACATCCTGCGCAAGCTGGGCCTGAGTTCGCGCGTGCAGGCGGCGGTCTACGCATCGGACCGCCAGCGCTAGTGTGCAACACCACACTAGGAGTAGCGCGGCAGTGCAACCGCCGTGGTCGGCCAGGGATTTGTCGCTGACCACCCTGCGCGCGAGCCGGTGCACCTGCACAAGCGCGCCCTGCGCGAGGCCCGGCGCATGAAGCCGTCACGCCCGCTACATCGCCAATCGCACATAGCGCGTCGCCCATAGCGCATAGGGCCTGTCGTCATGCAACCCCTGGGGGTGGGGCGCAGCGCGGGGGAACTTCATAGACTTCTTTCCAGTGTTCTACCTGCCACTGGCCAACGGCCGCATTGCTGAGGAAGCCTTTGATGTCCCCCGAACAAATCCATCTGGTTCGCCAGAGCTTTGCGCAGGTTGCTCCTGTCGCCGCGAAGGCGAGTGCGCTGTTCTACGCCAAACTGTTCGCGCGCGATCCCGCCATCAGCGGGCTGTTCGCCTCGTCCGACATGAACGAACAGGCGCGCAAGCTGCTGGACATGATCGGCAGCGCCGTGCGCATGCTGGGCCAACCCGAGCAGCTGGACGCCGCACTGCGCGCACTTGGCAAACGGCACGCGGGCTATGGCGTAGAGGCCGCGCACTACGACACGGTGGGTGCGGCGCTGCTCGACACACTGGACGAAGCACTTGGCGGCGCCTTCAACCCCGACACGCGCGAGGCATGGGGCGCCTTGTATGCCCACGTGGGCACCACCATGCGTGCGGGGGCCGCAGGGGCGTAGCGTTGCAGCGGCGGGCGGTTTGTTTGCCCTGGTGACCGATCCTTGTCTGGTTGCACGCCCCGGGGCATGATGCTTTTGTCAGCACCCGGTGCCGGGGCGCTGGCCCCCATCGATACAGGAGCAACAACGCATGAAAACCACCTCCTTGCGCCGCTTCGGCGCAGCCGTAACCCTGGCAGCAGTCTCCCTTGCTACCGTCTTCGCCTCTGTCACTGCCGTGGCCGACACCACCAAGCCGCTGCTGTTCAAGATCGTTACGGTCAAGGACGATGTCATCGTTGCCGTGCCGCCGGACGAGGCCGGTGCCCCGCGTCCCGAGGCCGCCGCCATTGGCCAGGCCCTGGCCGCCAAAGGCGCGCTCACCTTCTGGCAATACGCGACACGCAAGGCAGCCGACGGCGCACTGGAAATGGCCCCCCGGGCCAAGATCAGCGTGCTGGCGCACGACAGCCTGCGCGTGGAGCCCTACACACCAGCGGTGCGGGTTGTGCCATTGCCGTAGTGGCGCTGGCCTGGCCTAGGAGTGTGGGCAGCAGAAGGAGCCCCGGCTGCAACGCGCGACAAACCGGTCTCGCGCGGTACTGCCTCCTGCACCTAGGAGCCCGCCCTGGGCTTGTCGGCAGCACCACGCGATCCTCTGTTTTCGCACGTTTCGCTTCGATGCCTTCTGCTGCCCACACTCCTAGCTGGACCTGCCCTGATCGGGCTGAAAAGCCGATGGGAGCGAAGCCCGGGTGTTTCTTCATGAAGCCCCTTTTGACCGGGCTCTTACCCTCGCCCCACCGGAGGCTCCTCAACGGGGCGCCAGCAGACGGGCTTGCAGCTCCAGCCGGTTTTGCACCCCCAGCCGCGTGTAAATCTGGCGGCGGTGGTAGGTGGCGGTGTTGGCACTGATCCCCATGCGTTCGGCAATCTGCGCTTCGGGCAGGCCCCGCGCCAGCCAATAGGCCAGCTCGTGCTGGCGCTGCGGCAGCCTCAACGCGCGCAGTGCGGGCAGCAGGTGCGCCACGCGCGGCACCCGGTGGGTGATCTGAATGCCCACCGCCTGGCCTTCGCCCGCTGCGGCGGCCATCTGCGTGGCGCGCAGGCTGAACCAGCCGCTGGCGTTGTGCAGGTCCAGCTGGGGCAACGCCGCCGCAGGGCCATTGCGGCTGTCACCATGCCGCCCCGCAAAATGCAGGCGCTGCAGCAGAGCCTGCAGCGCGGGGGGCAGCTCAGAGCGGCGGTGCCAACTGGGACCAAAGGCGTGCGCCAGCAGCTGATTGGATTTTTGTGACGTCCACAGCAACCGTCCCTGGGGCGTGGTCACCAGCATGGCACTGTCGTGCACCACGCTGTCCTGCGTGTCCAGCTCCCCCGGCTGCAGAATCCGCGCCAGCCACGGCTCCAGCCGCCCCAGCGTGGCCAGGTCCCGCACCCCAAAGCGCGACGCAGCCATGCTGCGGTACAGCTTGATCGTGCCCAGGCCCTCGCCCTGCGGCGTGCGCAGCACCAGGCTCAAGCAATCAAACACTTCCGCAGGCAGAAGCGTCAGGTTGTAGAAATCGCTGCGCAGAAGCTCGCTGACGGGCACGGCCAAAAGTTGCTCCAGCACTTGTGGTCCATGGTCAAAGCGCACAGCCTCCGCAAATTGGTGGCCGCTGCGGCGCATTACTTGGCGCTCGCTGGCCATCACTTCTGGCTCGAAGTATGTGTGGATCGTGGCGCTTCCGACGGATGGCTCCAGATACGCATCCATCCCCCCCTGGCCGCCTGGATAGAAGTAGGCGCCCGAGTCAAACCCGATGACTTGGTGCAACTCGTGCAACACGGGCTCGATGAGCTGAGGCCCGTTGAAATCAAGGCAAGCCATCTGCTGCAGGCGCGCAATGGCCCGCTGCTGGATGCGGGTGAGGGGCATGGAAGGGGCTGAAAGGTTTGCTGCGGCGCATCAACGCAATGCGCGTGCTGCAACGTAGCACATCGAATGTGTCGTTGCCCAACCCCTGGGGGTGGGGCGCAGCGCAGGGGGGCTCCATAAACTTCTTTTCAGCCCAACCCCCTTCCATTGAGGCTTTCATGCTCTCGATGAGATAGCGCGCCTGAAAAGCCAATCCGCCCAGACCATGCCATGAAAAGAACCGATGTTTTCCCCGCCCCGGCCTACCACCCGATCTGTGCTGCGGGTTGCGTGGGGGTGGCCATGCACCACCTGGCGCGGCGGGCCCCATTTGCTCATCAAAAGATAGCTGCTGGCGCTTGTTAGATAAGCGCTGGAGCCACTTTTTATGCAAATTTCACTGACCAGTGTCTTGTCTCTTGCCCGTCTGCACCCGAGGAAATCTATGCCGTCAATAACCCGCTTTGGGCACCCCCCACGTTCGTTTTGGCCCCAGGTGGCCACAGCGGTTGCTGCGTTGCTGCTGTCAGGGGCGGCGTGTGCGGACATGGCGGGGGGGCTGCTGGTGTCGCCCACGTCGCTGAACTTTGGAAGTGTTGCGCTGGGCGCCACCAGCGCCAGTCAGCAGGTCACGGTAACCAACACTACCTCCGCGCCGATCGGGCCGCTGAGTGTGGGCAGTGGAGTTAGTGCTCCTTGGGGTTCCGGTACAGGTTGCAGTGGCGTCACGCTCGCGGCCGGTACGAGTTGCTCCAGCACGTACACGTTTACGCCGACGGCGCTCGGTCCACAGGTGAGCTCCGGAGAGGGCATCACGATCAATGGCGTGAAGGTGCCAATGAGCTTCGTCGGCACTGGTGTGCAGGGTTTGCGGGTCACCCCCACCAGCTTTAATTTTGGTGACGTGATTGTGAACACGACCAGTCCCGGCCAAGTGTTGACGGTGACCAACATCACCTCTGCCCCCGTCACTATTGCAAGCAGCAGCGCTGGGGCAATGGCGCCTTTTGCCTACAGCGGCAACTGCCCTGGCATCACCCTGGCCTCGGGCGCCAGTTGTACCTACACCTACACCTTTCTCCCTGCGACCCTTGGAGCAAGAGCTACCCCTGCGGGAACCGAATTTGTCGTCAATGGCCAAGCAACGCCGATCTCCCTTCAAGGCACGGGGGTTGCATCTATCCCCCCGGGGTCACTGCTGGTCACTCCTTCGGCATTTGATTTTGGTGATGTTCCTATCGGGTCCACTAGCGTGCCGCAAGCCGTCACCGTCACCAACCCCACTGGCGCGGCTATTGCACTGAACCTGAGCGGAGGCGGTACAGGCGCTGCGCCGTTCAACACTTTTCAGGGCGACTGTGGCGCGAGCTTGGCGGCGGGATCGACTTGCACGCTGCGCAACTTCTCCTTCAGTCCCATTGCGACAGGGTCGCAAACCGACGGTGCCGCGATTCAGGTCAATGGTGTCAGTTACACCTTTGGCGTTTCGGGTCGTGGCGTATCTGGCGTTACGGTAGGTCCTGCCAATCTGGATTTCGGCCCGGTTCTGGTCGGCGCGGTCAGCCCGCCGCGAGCCATAACCGTGACCAACCCTACGGGTGCGGCTATTTCACTGAACCTAAGCGGAGGCGGTACAGGCGCTGCGCCGTTCAACACTTTTCAGGGCGACTGTGGCGCGAGCTTGGCGGCGGGATCGACTTGCACGCTGCGCAACTTTTCCTTCAGTCCCATTGCGACAGGGTTGCAAACCGACGGTGCCGCGATTCAGGTCAATGGTGTCAGTTACACCTTTAGCGTTTCGGGCATCGGCATCAACGCTGGGCAGTCCCTTATCGCCCCGGTCATCACCAGCGCCCCACCGCCCGGCGGCACGGCAGGCGCACCCTACAACTTCATCGTCACCGCCACGGGCACGACGGCATTCACTTTCTCCGACGCTGGCACGCTACCGCCCGGGCTGACCATCAATCCCAGCACAGGCGCCATCACCGGCACGCCGTCTGCAGCTGGCAGCTACAACGTCACCCTCGCGGCCGCCAACGGAATTCTGCCCAACGGTGCGCAGGCATTCACCATGGACATTGCGCTCGCCCCTGTTGGCAGCGTGACGGCAGTGCCCACGCTGGGCGAATGGGGCCTGCTGCTAATGGCCTGCCTGGTGGGAGGCACGGGCTGGTGGCAGGTGCGGCGCCGCAGCACATCGCGCTGGCCCGCGCCATGAGCGTGCAAACACTTTTGCAGCGGGGGCGCGCGCCTGCCAGGCCTCTGCTGCATCGGTGGTGCCAGGTGCGTTACCGCTCTGCCGCCGCGCAGTATTTGCGAATTGCTATACAAAACATAGCTATATGCGCTTGCTGAGTAAGCGCTAGAGCCTCTTTTTATTGAAATTTTGAGTGCGCCGCCGCACCCACTCCGTCTACGTTGCTGCCAACACCATGAAGAAATACCTTGCACTCCTGGCTGCGGCCTTTCTCCAAACCAGCGCCTGGGCGGCCACTTACACTTTTACCGGCCCCACCTACGTCAACCTGCTGGACTACACAGCACCCTGCGCCGCCGGTACCTGCGTCAACTTCAGCACGGTCATGCGGCAAACAGGCCACTTCACCACCAACCAGCCGCTGCCCGCCAACCAGGTCAGTCTCGACATTGCACCCCTCATCACCTGGTACGACTTCAACGATGGAGTGACCAGCTACAGCATGAACGGCCTCAACACTCGGTTGGTCAAAGCCCATGTTTCTACCAACGCAGCAGGCGAGATTGTTGATAACGACATGGTTTTTCTGTGGTGGCAAACCGGCAGCCATGGCGTGGGCGACCGATTGAGCTACATGTCGGTCAACTTTGCCAGCTACTTCAACCGCCCCTGCGTTTCCCTGAGCAGCCCCGACATCTGCCATAGCTACGCTGACGACGGCGCCACCAGCCACGGCTTTGCCCATGGCAGCGGTGGCTGGACGAGCGACGTCCCCGTGGTGGGGCCGGGTGGGGCGCAGTCCGTATCCGTGGACAACCCGTTTGCCCTGGTGCTGACAGCCGTCGGCTTGCTGGGTCTGGCCTTGCGTGGTCGGCAGAAATTGCTCCTAAAAAAATAGCTATTTCCGCTTTGCGGATAAACGCTGAAGGCAAGTTTTTGATCCGCCCCTCAACCCTTCCACTTTGCGCAGTGGGCGACAAATCACCATGAAAAAATATCTTGTATTCCTGGCTGCGGCCCTTCTGCAGGCGGGCGCCTGGGCTGCCACTTACACCTATACCGGACCAGCCTATAGCGCTCCAGATCTGCACAATTTCACGTCTTGCCCGCCGGGCACGGGCAATTGCGGTGCCTATACAACCGCAATGGCGCAGACGGGCTCTTTCACTACGGCCGCCCCTTTGCCCTCCAACCTCAACAGTCAGGACATCACGGCGCAACTCACCTCGTATTCCTTTTCCGACGGATTGACCACTTATTCCAGTGGTGACCCCCAGGTGACGCTTGTGAGCGTGTCGGCTACAACCACAGGAGGGGTGCTTGATTTCTCCGTGCACTTGGTGCGCTGGCAAACGCCCGCTCCGCACGTGATCGGAGATCATCTTGACCAAGTTTTGGTGACTGAAAGCGGCCAGCATAACGCGGTGTGCGGCAATATTCAGGTGAATCCACAGGGCGACTCATGTGGCACCTCCAATGCGGGAGGGGTGTTTTCCAGTTGGACAGATGCGAGTTCTACTGTCGGCTCCTGGACCGTCACCGGCCTTCCGCCCGTGGCCACCAACGCAGTTCCCACTCTGGGCGAATGGGGTCTGCTGCTGTTGGCCTTGTTGATGATCAGCGTGGGCTGGATGACGATGGGCCACCGCCGCATGTGAGTGCAACGTTATTAGGCGCTGGGCGGAGTCAGCGCCTTTCTCAGATTTCCTACGGATCGTCGGCCCTGGGGCCGCTCCGTGGCGGGCAAGCGCAGCCTGGTCAGATGGGGTGGGCATCCCAGCGCCATCCCGGGGCTGCAGGGTCTGCCCGGGTGGCATAGTTCTTTCGAACGATGGCCCCAAGCCGCGCACTAGTCCTTCTGCCGCACACCGTGCTGGTCGAGCGAAGGATGTGCAAAGGCCGCTACAAACGCGACCATTCCTCTCATGCAAAAAGAGAGGAACCGCGCAATGGCACATACCCCCTTGCCCCCGGGCGACAGCCCACAGCGCACCCGCCAGGCCTGGTCGGTGCTGATCGTCAGCACCTTCGCTTTCACGGTCTGTTTCATGGTGTGGATGATGTTCGGCGTTATCGGCATTCCCATCAAGAAGATGCTCAACCTGAACTCCACGCAGTTCGGGCTGCTCATGTCCATGCCTGTGCTCACGGGCTCGCTGGTGCGGGTGCCGCTCGGTATCTGGACCGACAAGTTCGGCGGCCGCATTGTGATGGCCGCCGTGATGGCCACCACCGTGCCCGCCATCTGGATGATGGGCTACGCCACGGAGTACTGGCACTTCCTCACCATCGGCCTGTTTGTGGGCTTGGCGGGGGGCTCGTTCTCGGTGGGCACGCCCTATGTGGCGCGCTGGTTCCCCAAGCACCGCCAGGGTACGGCCATGGGTGTGTATGGCGCTGGCAACTCGGGCGCGGCGGTGAACAAGTTCGTGGCCCCGGTGTTGCTGGTGGCGTTTGGCTGGACCATGGTGCCGCAGGTGTATGCGGCCATCATGCTCGGCACGCTGGTGCTGTTCTGGTTGTTCAGCTACAGCGACCCGGCCCACCTGGTGCCCAGCAACGTCAAGTTCACCGACCAGCTCAAGGCGCTCAAGGACCCCAAGGTGCTCAAGTACTGCCAGTACTACAGCATTGTGTTTGGCGGCTATGTGGCGCTGTCGCTGTGGATGGTGCAGTACTACGTGGGCGAATTTGGCCTGGACATCCGCGTGGCGGCACTGCTGGCCGCGTGCTTCTCGCTGCCCGGCGGTGTGCTGCGCGCCATCGGCGGCATGCTGTCTGACAAGTACGGCGCCCACAGCGTGACCTGGTGGGTGATGTGGGTGAGCTGGATCTGCCTGTTTTTGCTGAGCTACCCGCAGACCGACTTCACCATCCTCACCGTCAACGGTCCCAAGACCTTTCACATCGGCCTGAATGTCTACCTGTTCACGGGCCTCATGTTTCTGCTGGGCATTGCCTGGGCCTTTGGCAAGGCCAGTGTCTTCAAGTACATCAGCGACGACTACCCCCAGAACATCGGTGCCATCAGCGGCATCGTGGGCCTGGCCGGTGGCATGGGCGGCTTCATCCTGCCCATCCTGTTCGGCGCGCTGATGGACCTCACCGGCATCCGCTCCAGCGCTTTCATGCTGATGTACGGCGTGGTGTGGGTCTCGCTCATCTGGATGTACTTCACCGAAGTGCGCCGCACCGATCTGATGGCCACGCAGGCAGCACCGGCTGCTGCGGCTGGCCGCTGAACTTTCACTTTCCAAGGAAACACCATGTCTGCCACACCCGCCAGCAGGCGCCAGGGGCGTCTGCTCACCCTCTGGGCTCCTGAGGACAAATCGTTCTGGGAGCGCGAAGGCGAAGCCATCGCCAAGCTCAACCTGTGGATCTCAGTGCCCGCGCTGTTCCTGGCCTTTGCCATCTGGCAGGTCTGGAGCGTGGTTGCCGTGAGCCTGCCGGGCCTGGGCTTCAAGTATTCGACCAACCAGCTGTTCTGGCTGGCCGCAGCGCCCGCGCTCAGCGGCGCCACGCTGCGTATCTTCTATTCGTTCATGGTGCCGCTGGTGGGTGGGCGCCGCTGGACGGCGATCTCCACCGCCAGCTTGCTGATCCCTGCGATTGGCATCGGCTTTGCGGTGCAAGACAACACCACGACCTATCCCACCATGCTCATCCTGGCGCTGCTGTGCGGCCTGGGCGGCGGCAACTTCAGCTCCAGCATGGCCAACATCAGTTTCTTCTTTCCGAAGGAGCGCAAGGGCTCAGCGTTGGGCGTGAATGCAGGCCTGGGTAACTTGGGCGTTTCGGTGGTGCAGTTTCTGAGCCCGCTGGTCGTCACGGCAGGCATCTTCGGCATCTTTGGTGGCGAAGGCCAGACCATCGTCAAGAACGGCCAGACCGTGCAGGTGTGGACGCAGAACGCCGCATTCATCTGGGTGCCATGGATTGCGCTGACGGCGCTGGCCGCCTGGTTCGGCATGAACGACATTGCCGATGCCAAGGCCTCCTTTGCCGCGCAGGCCGCCATCTTCAAGCGCAAGCACAACTGGCTGATGTGCGTGTTGTACCTCGGCACCTTCGGCTCGTTCATCGGCTATGCAGCGGGCTTTCCGCTGCTCATCAAGAGCCAGTTCCCTGGCATCAACCCGCTGGCCTACGCCTGGCTGGGCCCGCTGGTGGGCGCCGTGATCCGCCCCTTCGGTGGCTGGCTGGCCGACAAGCTCGGTGGTGCGCGCGTCACGCTGTGGAATTTCATCGTCATGGCCGTGGCCGTGATGGGTGTGACGTTCTTCCTGCCCTCCGGTGGCCCTGGCGGCAACGAAGGCCAGTTTGCAGGTTTCTTCGTGTGCTTCCTGGTGCTGTTCCTCACCACCGGCATCGGCAACGGCTCGACCTTCCGCATGATCCCCGTGATCTTCCTGACCGAAGCCATGCGCGGCGTGGACAAGCACAACGCCGCCGCTGTGGCCAGCGCCAATAAGGAGGGCAACACCCTGGGCGCGGCTACGCTGGGCTTCACCGCCGCCATGGCCGCCTACGGCGGGTTCTTTATCCCCAAGAGCTATGGCAGCTCCATCGCGCTGACCGGCAGCCCCCACGCTGCACTGTGGACGTTCTTCGCCTTCTATCTCGTTTGCATCGTGATCACCTGGTGGACCTACGCACGCAAGCACGCCGAGATGCCTTGCTAGTCAACCCCAGAACAGAAATCAGAAAAGGAGCCCTTCGATGAGCCATTTCCTCGATCGCCTTTCGTACTTCTCGCAGCCCCGCGAGACCTTTGCCCAAGGCCATGGCGAAACCAACGGTGAAGACCGCACCTGGGAAGACGCCTACCGCGACCGCTGGGCGCACGACAAGATCGTGCGCAGCACCCACGGCGTGAACTGCACGGGCTCCTGTTCGTGGAAGATCTACGTCAAGGGCGGCATCGTGACCTGGGAAACCCAGCAAACCGACTACCCCCGCACCCGCCCTGATCTGCCCAACCATGAGCCCCGTGGCTGCGCACGCGGCGCCAGCTACAGCTGGTACCTGTACAGCGCCAACCGCGTGAAGTACCCCATGGTGCGTGGCCGCCTGCTCAAGCACTGGCGCGCCGCCATCGCCCTGGCCAAGAGCCCGGTGGACGCCTGGGCCAGCATCGTCGAGAACGATGCCTCCAAGCGCGAATGGCAAAAGCAGCGCGGCCTGGGCGGCTTTGTGCGCAGCACCTGGGATGAAGTCAACCAGATGATCGCTGCGGCCAATGTCTACACGATCAAGAAGCACGGTCCTGACCGCATCATCGGCTTCTCGCCCATCCCGGCGATGTCGATGATTTCGTACGCCGCTGGCAGCCGCTACCTGAGCCTGATCGGCGGCGTGTGCATGAGTTTTTACGACTGGTACTGCGACCTGCCTCCCAGCAGCCCGCAGACCTGGGGCGAGCAGACCGACGTGCCCGAGTCGGCCGACTGGTACAACAGCTCGTACATCATTGCCTGGGGCTCCAATGTGCCCCAGACGCGCACGCCCGATGCGCACTTTTTGACCGAGGTGCGCTACAAGGGCACCAAGGTGGTGTCCATAACGCCCGACTACTCCGAAGTCGCCAAGCTGGGCGATCTGTGGATGCACCCCAAGCAGGGCACCGACGCCGCCGTAGCCATGGCCATGGGTCATGTGATCCTCAACGAGTTCTACTTCAAGGAAGGTGGCAAGGGCCGCAGTGCGTACTTTGACGACTACGCGCGCCGCTACACCGACCTGCCGCTGCTGGTGGTGCTCAAGGAAAAAACGCTGCCCGATGGCCGCACGGTGATGGTGCCCGACCGTTATGTGCGCGCCAGCGATTTCCCAGGCCAGCTTGACCAGTCCAACAACCCCGACTGGAAGACTGTGGGCTACGACGAACTGGGCCAGGTCACGCTGCCCAATGGTTCCATCGGCTTTCGCTGGGGGGCGGACGGCCGCCCCGACCAGGGCCTGTGGAACCTGGAGAACAAGGAAGCACGCACCGGCAACACCGTCAAGCTCAAGCTGTCGGTAATCGAAGATGGCGAGCAGGCCCACGACATTGCCGATGTCGCCTTCCCGTACTTTGGCGGCGTGGCAACGCCCAACTTCACGGCCAACGAACAAGGTGGCGACGTGATGGTGCGCCGCGTGCCGGTGTCCCACCTGGAGCTGGCCGGTCACGAAGCCCAGGGCCGCGTGATGGTGGCCACCGTGTTCGACCTGCTGGCGGGCAACTACGGCATTGACCGAGGCCTACCGGGCGAAGAGCCCGGTGGCGGTTACGACGCCGACCGCCCCTACACCCCTGCCTGGCAAGAGGCCATCACCGGCGTGCCGCGTGAGCAGATCATCACCGTGGCGCGCCAGTTTGCCGACAACGCCGACAAGACGCATGGCAAGTCCATGGTGATCATCGGCGCGGCCATGAACCACTGGTACCACAGTGACATGAACTACCGGGGCATCATCAACATGCTGATGCTGTGCGGCTGTATTGGCCAAAGCGGTGGCGGCTGGGCGCACTATGTGGGCCAGGAAAAGCTACGGCCCCAAACGGGCTGGACTGCGCTGGCCTTTGCGCTGGACTGGATCCGCCCACCGCGCCAGATGAACAGCACCAGCTTCTTCTACGCCCACACCGACCAGTGGCGCTACGAGAAGCTGGGCATGGAGGAAATCCTCTCGCCCTTGGCTGACAAGAAGGCCTACCACGGCGCGCAGATTGACTACAACGTGCGCGCCGAGCGCATGGGCTGGCTGCCATCAGCGCCCCAGCTCAAGACCAACCCCATGCAGGTGGCCAAGGATGCCGCTGCAGCGGGTATGGACGCGAAGGATTACGTCGTCAAGTCTCTGAAGGACGGCACGCTCACGATGAGCTGCGAGGACCCGGACCATCCGTCCAACTGGCCGCGCAACATGTTCGTGTGGCGCTCCAACATCCTGGGCTCGTCGGGCAAGGGGCATGAATACTTCCTCAAGCACCTGCTGGGCACCACCCACGGCGTGCAGGGCAAGGACCTGGGCAAAGACGAAGCCAAGCCCGAGGAAGTGCAGTGGCACACCAACGCACCCGAAGGCAAGCTGGACCTGCTGGTCACGCTCGACTTCCGCATGAGCACGACCTGCCTGTACTCCGACATCGTGCTGCCCACGGCCACCTGGTATGAGAAGAACGACCTCAACACCAGCGACATGCACCCCTTCATCCACCCGCTGTCCACCGCAGTGGACCCTGCCTGGCAGGCCAAGAGCGACTGGGAGATCTACAAGGGCTTCGCCAAGGCCGTGAGCGAGGTCAGCGTGGGCCACCTGGGCGTGGAAAAGGACGTGGTACTCACGCCCATCATGCACGACACGGCAGGCGAAATGGCCCAGCCCTACGGCGTGCGCGACTGGAAGCGGGGCGAGTGCGAACTCATCCCCGGCAAGACGGCGCCGCAGGTCACCGTGGTCGAGCGCGACTACCCCAACCTCTACAAGCGCTTCACCGCCCTGGGCCCCTTGATGGACAAGGCAGGCAACGGCGGCAAGGGTATCGGCTGGAACACGCAGACCGAAGTCGGCCAATTGGGCGACCTGAACGGCCGGGTGAAGGAAGAGGGCGTGACGCAGGGCATGCCCCGCATCGTGTCCGACATCGACGCCACCGAAGTGGTGATGATGCTGGCCCCCGAAACCAACGGCCACGTGGCCTGCAAGGCCTGGGAGGCCCTGGGCAAGCAGACTGGGCGCGACCACGTGCACCTCGCGCTGCACCGCGAAGACGAGAAGATCCGCTTCCGCGATATCCAGGCGCAGCCGCGCAAGATCATCAGCTCGCCCACCTGGTCTGGCCTGGAAAGCGAAAAGGTCAGCTACAACGCCGGCTACACCAACGTGCACGAGTACATCCCATGGCGCACCCTCACGGGCCGCCAGCAGTTCTACCAAGATCACCCGTGGATGCGTGACTTTGGCGAAGGCTTCGTGAGCTACCGCCCACCCGTGCACCTCAAGACGCTGGAAGAAGTGGAAGGCAAGAAGCCCAACGGCAACCGCGAGATCGCGCTCAATTTCATCACGCCGCACCAGAAGTGGGGCATCCACAGCACGTACAGCGACAACCTGATGATGCTGACGCTGAACCGGGGCGGCTCCGTGGTGTGGCTGAGCGAGGACGACGCGAAGGTCGCTGGCATCGTGGACAACGACTGGGTCGAACTCTTCAACGCCAACGGTGCCATTGCAGCCCGTGCGGTGGTGAGCCAGCGTGTAAACCCCGGCATGGTGATGATGTACCACTCGCAAGAGAAGATCATCAACACGCCCGGCTCCGAGATCACCGGAACGCGCGGCGGCATCCACAACTCGGTCACGCGCATTGTGCTCAAGCCCACCCACATGATTGGCGGCTATGCGCAGTTGAGCTACGGCTTCAATTACTACGGAACCATTGGTACCAACCGCGACGAGTTCGTGCTGGTGCGCAAGATGGACCGCGTGGACTGGCTCGACGATGAGCCCGTGTCCAGCACGGCAGCCCACGCCTGAAGCCGAAGACAAGGAGAAACACGATGAAAATTCGCGCACAAATCGGCATGGTGCTGAACCTGGACAAGTGCATTGGTTGCCACACCTGTTCCGTCACCTGCAAGAACGTCTGGACGAGCCGTCCCGGGGTGGAATACGCCTGGTTCAACAACGTCGAAACCAAGCCTGGCATCGGCTACCCCAAGGAATGGGAAAACCAGGACAAGTGGAACGGCGGCTGGGTGCGCAACCCTGACGGCTCCATCGCCCCCCGTCAGGGCGGCAAGTGGAAGCTGCTCATGCGCATCTTCGCCAACCCCAACCTGCCCCAGATCGACGACTACTACGAGCCCTTCACGTTCGACTACGACCACCTGCAGTCGGCGCCTGAAACGAAGGCCGCACCCACGGCCCGCCCGCGCAGCCTGATCACCGGCAAGCGCATGGAGAAGATCGAGTGGGGCCCGAACTGGGAAGAAATCCTGGGCGGCGAGTTCAGCAAGCGCAGCAAGGACAAGAACTTCGACGATGTGCAAAAGGACATCTACGGCCAGTTCGAAAACACCTTCATGATGTATCTGCCGCGCCTGTGCGAGCACTGCCTGAACCCGGCGTGCGTGGCATCGTGCCCCTCGGGCTCGATCTACAAGCGCGAGGAAGACGGCATCGTGCTGATCGACCAGGACAAGTGCCGTGGCTGGCGCATGTGCGTCTCGGGCTGCCCCTACAAGAAGATTTATTACAACTGGCAATCGGGCAAGGCTGAGAAGTGCATCTTCTGCTACCCCCGCATCGAAGCGGGCCAGCCCACCGTGTGCTCCGAGACCTGCGTGGGCCGCATCCGGTACCTGGGCGTGCTGCTGTATGACGCAGACCGCATCCAGGAAGCTGCCAGCGTGGAACGCGACCGCGACCTGTACCAGGCGCAGCTCGACATCTTCCTGGACCCGAACGACCCGGACGTGATCAAGCAAGCCCGCATCGACGGCATCCCGGACAGCTGGATGGACGCCGCGCGCAACAGCCCCGTCTACAAGATGGCCGTGCAGTGGAAGGTGGCCCTGCCACTGCACCCCGAGTACCGCACGCTGCCCATGGTCTGGTATGTGCCACCGCTCTCGCCCATCACGGCCGCTGCCAACGCGGGCCATGTGGGCGTGAATGGCGATATCCCCGATGTGTCGCAGCTGCGCATCCCCGTGCAGTACCTGGCCAACCTGCTCACCGCTGGCGATACCGGCCCTGTGGTGCGGGCGCTGGAGCGCATGCTGGCCATGCGCACCTACCAGCGCGACAAGCACGTGGAGCAGCGCCAGAACCTGGCCGTGCTCAAGCAGGCCGGCCTGTCGATGGCCGAGGTCGAGGAGATGTACCACGTGATGGCAATTGCCAATTACGAGGACCGCTTCGTCATCCCGTCGGCCCACCGCGAATACGCCGAAAACGCGTTCGACATCCGGGGCGGCTGCGGCTTCTCGTTTGGCAACGGGTGCTCCGACGGCGCCACCGAGACCAGCATGTTCGGCGGCAAGAAGCCCCGCACGATCCCCATCAAAGCCACTGTTTGAGTGCAACGGAAGGAATCACCATGTTCAAGAAGAACCCGACCTCCGTGCGCCTGACCTTGCGCGCTCTGGGCTACCTGCTGAGCTACCCCGATGCGCAGTTGCGCAGCGTGATGCCGCAGCTGATCGACGCGCTGCAGGCCGAGCAAGCCCTGACGGCTGATCGCATGGATGAGCTGAAGGCAGTGTGCGAGCACCTGGCTGCACTCGACCCGCTGGAAGCCGAAGCCCGCTACGTGGACAACTTCGACCGGGGCCGCCAGACCTCGCTGCACCTGTTCGAGCATGTGCACGGCGACTCGCGCGACCGGGGGCCTGCGCTCATCGATCTGCTGCAGACCTACGACAAAGCAGGCCTGAAGTTTGAAGCCGAAGAGCTGCCCGATCACCTGCCGGTGGTGCTGGAGTTCGCCTCCACCCAGCCGCCCGAAGTGGCCAAGGAGTTCCTGGGCGAAATGGCCCACATCCTGAACGCGCTGTTCAGTGCGCTGGTGGCAAGAAGCAGCCCCTATGCCAGCGTGATTGCTGCGGTGCTCGAAGTGTCGGGCCAGCGCGTGCAGTCGGTGGCGCTCACTCCCGAGCCGCCCATGGACGAGGTCTGGGCCGAGCCCGAAGCGTTTGGCGGTTGCAGCACCCAGGGCCAGGCCAAGCCTGACCAGCCGCAGCCTCTGCATTTTGTTCGTACCCCCCGCACCGAGCGGGCACCAGAAGGAGTCTCCGTATGACCGCCTGGCTTGACACCCTCTTGTTTGGCATCTATCCGTATATTTGCCTCGCTGTCTTTTTCATTGGCAGCTGGGCGCGGTTCGACCGCGACCAGTACACCTGGAAAAGCGATTCGTCGCAGCTGCTGCGCACCGGCAGCCTGCGCTGGGGCAGCAACCTGTTCCATATCGGTGTGCTGTTCCTGTTCTTTGGCCATACCGTGGGCATGCTCACGCCGCACTTCCTGTACGAAGGCTTTATCACTGCAGGTGCCAAGCAGATCATGGCGATGGTGACGGGCGGTATCGCGGGCGTGCTGGGCTTCATTGGCCTGTCCATCCTGCTGCACCGGCGCCTGTCGGATGACCGCATCCGCGCCACGTCCAAGACCAGCGACATCCTGATCCTGGTGCTGCTGTGGCTGCAACTGGCGCTGGGCTTGGCCACCATTCCGCTGTCGGCGCAGCATCTGGATGGCTCCATGATGATGAAGCTGGCCGAGTGGGGTCAGCGCGTGGTGACCTTCCGCAGCGGCGGCGTCGAGCTGCTGGCCGAAGCGGGTTGGATCTTCAAGGCCCACATGTTCCTGGGCATGACGATCTTCCTGGTCTTCCCGTTCACCCGCCTGGTGCATGTGTGGAGCGGCTTTGGCGCGCTGGCCTATGTGCTGCGCCCCTACCAGGTGGTGCGTGCGCGCCGCCTGAACCTGCCACCCGGCCACACGCAGTCGCAAGACCGCCGTGGTGTTTGAGTTCGTACCGCATAAGGAGCACACCATGAGCGGATGTGGAACCGGTAGCTGCGGTTGCAGCACCAGTGCAACCAGTCAGAGCGCCCCCCAAAGCGTGCTTTCCCCCGAGCAAACGGCCGCTTACGAGGCGCTGTCTGCCACGGTAGGGGCGACTGTCATGGCAGACACGCCCGCCATGGCGGCCCCTCAGCCCACGGGGCTGGCCCCGGTGGCGCGCATTAACGGCGTGGCGTTGAACTCAACGGCCGACTGGCTGGATGACGAAGCCTTGCGCCAGCGTGCCTGCACCGAACTGCTGCGCCAAGCGGCCCAGCAGGCGGGTTTGCTCTCAGCAGACGATGTGCCCGGCGTCGGGGGAGCCATCAGCACTGAGGCCTCCAACGCCATCGAGCAGCTGCTGGAGCGTGAGCTACCCATCCCCGACCCATCGGAAGAAGCCTGCCGTCGCTACCACGACGCCCACCCTGCGGCACACGCTCAGGGCGAGCGCGCCCAGCTGCGCCACGTGCTGTTTGCCGTGACGCCGGGCGTGGATGTGAAGCAGCTGCGCCTGCGTGCCGAGGCCATGTTGATTGACTTGCGCTGTGCGGACGATGGTGGTGCCAAGTTTGCCGAGGCGGCTGCGCAGTGGTCCAACTGCCCCAGCGGCCAGCAAGGCGGCGACCTGGGCTGGCTGACCCGCGCCGACTGTGCCCCCGAGTTCGCCCGCGAGGTGTTTGGCAGCGCCGAGATCGGTGTGCTGGCACGCTTGGTGCACAGCCGGTTTGGCCTGCATGTGGTGGAGGTGGTGGCGCGCGATCCGGGGCAGCAGCCTTCGTTCGAAGAGGTGCGCCAGGCCATCGCCCTCACGCTGCGCCAGCAGGCCTGGGTGAACGCATTGAGGCAGTACCTGCAATTGCTGGCGGGCGCTGCCGTGGTGGAGGGCGTGGCACTGGACGCGGCCGATTCTCCGCTTGTACAGTAGGTGCATTGCACGCCATCTGATCGCACCATGCCCGACGAGCTGCTTGATCGCCTGCGTCGTTTTCACGACGACGCCTTTCCCCAGTACCGCGAACAGTTCCAGACGCTGGTGGACGAGGGGCAGCACCCCACCACGTTGTTCATCGGCTGTTCCGACTCGCGCCTGGTGCCCTACCTGTTGACCGGCGCGGGCCCGGGGGAGCTTTTCCTGGTGCGCAACGTGGGTGCGTTCATCCCGCCGTATGACGGATCTCACGGCCACCATGGCACGACGGCTGCCATTGAGTTTGCAGTGCTCAACCTGCAGGTGCGCCGCATCGTGGTGTGCGGCCACAGTCACTGTGGGGCTATCAAGGCGATGTATGGTGAGGTTTCGCCCGAAGCGCCCAACCTGAACCGCTGGCTGGACCTGGGGCGCGAGGCCCTGCTGCCCATGCAGGCGGGCCCCGAGGTGCTCCGCCGCACTGAGCAGCGCGCCGTGGTGCTGCAGCTCGAACGCCTCATGGAGTACCCGATGGTGCGCAGCCGTGTGCAGTCAGGGCAGATCAGCCTGCACGGCTGGCACTACGTGATCGAGGAAGGAGAAGTCCATGTGTTTGATGTCAAGACGGGCGGTTTTGTGCCGGCCTCGCTGGCGGACAACAGCGGCACCGGCCCCTACCACCCTTACGTGGAGCATGATGGACAAGTTCTTCTGGACGAGCTTTGACCTTGTCCGGCATTCTCGCGGCAGATCCGTGAGGAATGAGGCCCTCTTGATGGAACGCAAGACCTCACTGGCGTGAAACCCAAATCATCGGCCCCCATGAAACGCGAACCTCAGCCCCCCCTCAAGCCCACCTCGTCCCTGCAGCCCATCAGCCTGGATGTGCTGCGCGAGAAATACCTCAAACCTGGCGAAACCACCGCCGACGAGCTGTACCAGCGTGTGGCGCGGGCTCTGGCCTCGGTCGAAAAACCGGAGCTGCGCGATAAGTACGAAGCCTTGTTCCTCGCCAACCTGAAGGCAGGCGCCATCGGTGCGGGCCGCATCATGAGCGCGGCAGGCACCGACATGCAGGCCACCCTTATCAACTGCTTTGTGCAGCCCGTGGGTGACTGCATCCAGGGCGTGGATGACGAAGGCTTTCCGGGCATCTACGAAGCGTTGCGTGAGGCGGCCGAGACCATGCGCCGTGGCGGAGGCGTGGGCTATGACTTCTCCCGCATCCGTCCCAAGGGCGCACAGGTAAAGGCCACCGCCTCCATGGCATCCGGGCCGTGCAGCTACATGAACGTGTTCGACCAGTCCTGCTCCACCGTGGAGAGCGCGGGTGCGCGGCGGGGGGCGCAGATGGGCGTGCTGCGCATCGACCATCCCGATGTGCACGAGTTCATCACGGCCAAGCGCACGCCAGGGCGCTGGAATAACTTCAATGTGTCGGTGGGCGTGTCGGACGAGTTCATTGCAGCCGTGCAGAACAACGCACAGTGGGAGCTGGTGCACAAGGCTCGCCCCGGCGCTGCGTTGCTCGCCCAGGGCGCCCGCCAGCGTGCAGACGGCCAGTGGGTGTATGCCACCGTGCCCGCACGCGAGCTGTGGGACACCATCATGAAGTCGGCCTACGACTTTGCCGAGCCCGGTATCCTGTTCCTGGGGCGCATCAACGAAGACAACAACCTGCACTATTGCGAAGACATCGCGGCGACCAATCCCTGTGTGACAGAAGACACCTGGGTCATGACCACTGAAGGGCCTGCGCAAGTGGCTGACCTGGTAGGGCGCCCGTTTGTAGCGGTGGTGGATGGGAGCGCTTACCGGGTCGAGAGTCATGGCTTCTTCAAGACCGGCACCAAACCCGTGCTGCAGTTGCAAACCGAAGAGGGGCATGTACTGCGCCTTACCGCAGACCATCGTGTGCGCCGCGTGGCGCGCAAGACCCGTTACTGCCTGGAGGTGGAATGGACGGAGGCGGCGCAGCTGCAGCTGGGCGATGAGGTTGTGCTGCACGACCACCGGGCCTTTGCGGGCTGGGGCGGTGCAGGCACGCAGGCAGAAGGTTACCTGCTGGGTTTGTTGATTGGTGACGGAACCCTTAAGGCCGACAAGGCCGTGATTTCGGTATGGGCGCCTGAGCTGAAAGCCGTGGGGCAGGGCACGGTAGCTTTCGCGGCCACCGGGGCGGACGGCATCATGCGGGCCGCCATGGCTGCGGCAGCTACGTTGCCGCACCGTGCAGATTTCAAAGGCTTTCAGCGCCCTGTGACAGGACGCGGTGAGACACGGCTGGCCAGTGCGGCGCTCTTGAAACTCGCGCATGAACTGGGAATGGCGCCCGGCCACAAGACCATCACGGTTGCCATGGAGCGGCAATCGTCTGCCTTTGCGCAGGGGCTGCTGTCTGGGCTGTTCGACGCCGATGGATCGGTACAAGGTGCGCAGGACAAAGGCTTGAGCGTGCGCTTGTCGCAAAGCGACGAGGCCTTGCTGCAAACTGTGCAGCGCATGTTGTTGCGCATGGGTATCGCTTCCACGCTGTACCGCAATCGTCGCCCGGCGGCTGAGCGCAACCTGCCCAATGGCAAAGGGGGGATGCAGTCCTACGCTACGCGTGCGCAGCACGAACTGGTTATTAGTGGGGACAACCTCGCGGTATTTGCCGAGCGGGTGGGCTTTTGTGACACAGACAAAGCGGCGCGTTTGCAGGAAGGGCTGGCGCAGTACCGGCGTGCACTCAATCGCGAACGGTTCACCGCCACCGTGCAGGCTTTGGTGGATGCAGGGGTGGAAGATGTTTACGACGTCACTGTGGCCGATGTGCATGCCTTCGACGCCAACGGTATCGTGGTGCACAACTGTGGCGAACAGCCGCTGCCGTCGTATGGCTGCTGTGATTTGGGACCCATCATCTTGACCCGCTTTGTACGCCACCCCTTCGGTTTTGGCGGGGTTGCTGCGTTTGATTTCGATGCGTTTACCAAAGCCGTGGCGCTGCAGGTGCGTGCGCTCGACAACGTGCTCGATGTGACCTACTGGCCGCTGCCGCAGCAGCGCGACGAGGCCATGGCCAAGCGCCGCATTGGTGTGGGCTTTACCGGCATGGGCAACACACTGGCCATGCTGTGCCTGCGCTACGACCTGCCCGAGGGCCGCACCATGGCTGCGCGGATTGCCGAGTACATGCGCGACGCAGCGTATGCCGCATCGGTGGACATGGCGCGTGAGAAAGGAGTGTTTCCGAAGTTCGATGCCAACGGCTATCTGGCCGAAGGCACGTTTGCCAGCCGCCTGCCGGAGTCGCTCCAGGCTGCCATCCGCCAGCATGGCATCCGCAATAGCCATCTGCTCTCCATCGCACCCACGGGCACCGTGAGCCTGGCCTTTGCCGACAACGCTTCCAACGGCATCGAGCCGCCGTTTTCGTGGATGTACAAGCGCAAGAAGCGCGAGTCCGACGGCAGCACGACCGAATACGCGGTGGAAGACCATGCCTGGCGCCTGTACCGCGAGCTGGGCGGGGATGTGGAGGCGTTGCCAGACTACTTCGTCTCGGCCCTCGCCATGCCCGCCGAAGGCCACATCGCCATGATGGAGGCCGTGCAGCCCTTTGTGGACACGGCCATCTCCAAGACTGTCAACATCCCTGCCGACTACCCCTACGAAGGGTTCAAGGACCTGTACCTCCAGGCCTGGCGCGCCAAGCTCAAGGGCCTGGCCACCTACCGGCCCAACAGCATTCTGGGTTCCGTGCTCGAAACCCATGCGGAACCTGCGCCCGCGGCCGCTGCCGCGCCTGTGGCTCCACCCACACCGCCGGTGGACCCCATGCGCACCGTGATCGAAAGCCGTCCGCAAGGGGGCCTTTCGGCGGTGGCTGAGAAGCTTGAATACTGGACGCAGGAAGGTCACAAGACCCTGTACCTCATCGTGTCCTTCCTGCCCGTGCCCACGGGCGTGGGCAACGGTACGGTGGACCGCGCCATCGAGTTCTTCATGCCGGTGGGCCAGAGCGGCGAGTCGCAGCAGTGGATCACGTCCAGCATGCGCATGCTGTCGCTCGCAGCGCGTGGCGGCTTTTTGGAGCGGGCGCTGTCGGACATGCGCAAGGTCGCCTGGGACCGCGGCCCTGTGCGCCTGGGCACCCATCGCAAGGACGATGGGACGCTGGTGCCCATGTGGCACGACTCCGAGGTGGCGGCCATGGCCTATGCCATCCAGAACATCCTGGCGCGCCGCGTGGCCGACCCGGTACAGCAGCAGCTGCCGCTGGATGAGCCTGCACCGCCCCCGGTGGCTGTGCCCCAGGCCATGGCGGGCAAGAAATGCACCGAATGTGGCGCCCATGCCGTGATCCGCAAGGATGGTTGTGACTACTGCACGCAGTGCGGGCATCTGGGGACCTGCGGGTGACCTCTCGCCCCGTCATCCCCCTGCGCACCGCGTTGGGAAAACCGTCGCCGGAGATGCTGGCGTCGCTGGACAGGCAATGGCGCTGGCGCTATCTGATGCTGGCACCGCACCGGTTGGGGTTTTTCCTGGCCATGGTGGTGCTGGTGGTGTCAGGGGGGTGGTGGGCGTTGGTGCAGGTGGCGCGGTCCAGCGGTGGGTGGGGGCTTTATTACGCGGTGTCTCCCACACTGGTGCACTCGGCCGTGATGGCGTTCGGATTCATTCCACTGTTCTTTTCCGGCTTCCTGTTCACAGCAGGCCCTAAATGGCTCGGGGTGGAGCCTTTGCCAGTGGAGGCGATTCGCGCACCGCTGGTGGCGCAGGCGGTGGGGTGGCTGTTGTGGCTGGCGGGCGCGCACCTGTGGGTGGGCGTGGCGCTGGTCGGGTTGGCGGTGGCGACGGCGGGCCTCGTCTGGATGACCGCGCAGTTCTGGGGGCGTGTGCGGCGCAGCCAGGCCGAGGACCAGTTGCATGCTCGCACCATCGCTTGGGCTTGTACGCTGGGATGCATCAGCCTTGTTGGGCTGTGGCTGGGGCTGGTCGTGGGCACCCATGCGCTCGCACGTGCCTGGGTCTTCACCGGCCTGTGGGGGTTTGTAGTGGTGGTGTATGTCACGGTGGCGCACCGCATGATTCCATTTTTCACCTCCAGTGCCATGCCCATGGTGCAGGCCTGGCGGCCTTTCTGGGTGCTGTGGCTGATGCTGGCCGCCGCCGTGCTGCAGGTGCTGGCGGTGTGGCTGGATTGGCTCGGGTTGCCTGCCAGCGCTGCGGGGCGGGCCTGGGGGTGGGTACACGGCACGCTGCAGTTGGTGATCGGGGGCGTGCTGGTCTGGCTGGCCTGTGTCTGGGGGCTGGTACAAAGCCTCAAGAACAGGTTGCTGGCCATGCTGCATATCGGTTTCCTGTGGCTCGGCCTTGCCTTTCTGCTCGGAGGGCTTTCGCGGTGGCTGGCGTGGGGCTATGGCATGGGAGCCCTGGGCCTGGGAGCGCTGCATGCGCTGACCATGGGCTGCCTGGCATCGCTGATGCTGGCCATGGTGACGCGGGTGTCGTGTGGGCACAGTGGCCGTGCGCTGGTTGCTGACCACACTGCGTGGACATTGTTCTGGCTGCTGCAGGTGGCTACCGTGTTGCGCATTGCGGCAGAAGTGCCGGGCGTTTTTGGCATAGCGTGGGTGTGGGTGCTGCCGGTGGCGGCTTTCCTGTGGGCCGCCACCATGGGCGTATGGGGTGTGCGGCTGGGCCGGTGGTACGGTTGCCTGCGGGCCGACGGCCGGCCGGGCTGAAGAAGCTTCTTTCAAGGACCTGTGATGGCTGTCATTCCCTGGCCTTTGCACCATGCCCCCCGGCAGGTGCCAACTGCTGCGCTCCCGCCAGACGATACCGCCGCCATGGCTGCCGCGCTGATCCACTCGCGCCAGACCATCCTGCCTAAACGCCTGGCTGCTCCCGGACCCAGCGCGGGGGAGCTGGCCCAGATTCTCAGCGCTGCGGCCCACGCGCCGGACCACGGCCAATTGACGCCCTGGCGTTTTGTGCTGGTGCCCGCCGCCGCGCGGCCAGCGTTGGCCGACGTGTTTGCGCAGGCTCTGTGCGAACGAGATCCTGCCGCCACGCCCGAGCAGGCCGAGCAGGCCCGCGAAAAGGCCTACCGTGCCCCGGTACTCATGCTGGTGGTGGTAGATAGCCAGTGCGGCGACCCCGCCATCGACCTGTCAGAGCGCTTGGTGTCCGCTGGCTGCGCAGTGCAGAACATGTTGCTCATGGCCACTGCACAGGGCTTCGGATCGGCCCTCACCAGCGGCAAGGCCCTCAAGTCCCCCGGATTGCGCGGCTTGTTCCAGCTGGACGCCTGGGAGCAGGCGCTGTGTTTTGTCAGCATCGGCACCGTGCAATCGCGCAAGGCGGCGCGTGCTCGACCGGTAGCAGACAGCTATGTGAGCACGCTAGACCCGCAAAAGGGCGTGGTGCCAGGCTTCTGAGAAGACCAAGCCTCCCTCGCAGCATTTTTAATTCATCGAAATTTTTTATGAACATTTCCAGCTTCGACGATCTACTTGAGGCGGCACGCATGCAGCCTGAACCCCAGCGGCTCCTGTTCGTGTTTGCTGCCGTTGAATTGCCCGACGATGCCACCCCCGCGCAGCGGGCCCGGTTTGAAGCCGGGCAGGGCGGCGCGCTGGTGCCACTGATGTGCGTGGACAAGACGCCACAGGAGCTGCCTTCGTTCGACGCGCTGGTCGGTGAGGCCAGCCAGTTCACGGCCCCTGGCCACGACTGGGCCATGGTGTTCGCAGCCGCCATGTCGGGCACCCTGAACAAGGCGCCCACCAGCGCCGATGCCGAGGCGCCTTTGCAGCGCATGGTGGATGCGATCAAGGGCGGTGCGCATGGTGCCTACATCCCCTTCGACCGCCAGGGCCAGCCCGTGCGCTTTGGGTGAGGCGAGGATGGCGTCCACTTCTGCACCTGCTCGCAACGTTCCTGGCTTCAGCGCACCTGCAGTCGGGTTCGAAGAGCCCTTCGCCATGCTGGAGGCCTGCCACGAGCGCGTGCAGCGCACGCTGACACTGCTGGACCGCCTGCGTGAACATGTCTGCCAGCAAGGTGCCGATGAGAGCGCGCGCCAGGCCGCGCGCGATGTGTTGCGCTACTTTGATGTCGCTGCGCCATTGCACCATGAGGATGAGGAGCTCCATGTCTTCCCGCTGTTGCTGGCCCAGGCTGCACCGGAGATGAGGACTCTGGTGCAGCGGCTGCAACAGGACCATGTCGACATGGTGGCTGACTGGGCGGCGGCGCGAGTTCCGCTACAAGCGCTGGCGCAGGGGGAAATCGAAGGCTTCTCGGAATCGGCAGAGGCGCTTTTTGATCGATTTGTGGCGCGCTATGCGAGCCATATCCACCACGAGGAGCGCCAGGCTTACCCGGCGGCGCTGCATCTTTTGGAGCCCGCTGTGCTGGGCAGGATGGGACAAGAAATGGCACACCGGCGGGGCGCGCCTGAGCGCTGAAAAGCTCCGCCAGTGCGCTCTGCGCGCCCAGAAAGAGGAGGCCACAGTACCCGCTTTCCATGGCGGTTTGCTTTGCGGTGGACTTGGCTGTTGTCCCTGGAGCCGCCCGGCTGGCGCTGGATGGCGGTTCGGTGCCGCGCAGGTGTTTACCATGGCGGGATGTCAATCTCTCATCTGTATCGGGAAGCACCTTGACCGACACAAAGAAACCCCATTTCGGGCAGTCCTTCAAGCCTGGTGCAATACCAGCCAGCCAGCCCAGTTTTAAATTCGGAATCAACTATGGAACGGGCTTGGTTGCGGGCGTTAGATCTGTGGAGTCGCCCCTCCCCGATGATGCGACGGCGTGCAACACCCGGGGCAATGAATGGATGATGGCCAACCGGCCCGCAGACGCTATTCGCGCCTACGACCGAGCCATCGCTCTCAAGCCCGCCTACGTTGACCCCTACTTCAATCGTGGCAACGCGCTGCTACGCCTGCAGCGCAATCAGGACGCGCTGGCTTCGTTCGATCAGGCCATTGCACTCTCGCCTGGGTTGGGGCTCGCACATTACAACCGGGGAACGGTCCTGCAAACCTTGGATCGGTTGCCGGAGGCCATGGAAAGCTACCGCAAGGTGCTGGCGATAGATCCTGCGAATGTGCAGGCGCGTTTCAATCTGGGCTGCATTCACCTGCAGATGAAGCAGTTTGATGAAACCCTGGAGTGCATGGACCAGGTGATCGAACGCGCACCCGAGATACCGGAGCCGCACAACAACCGGGGCACGGCTTTGCTGAGGCTGGGCCGGTATGCAGAAGCGGTTGCTGCCTTCAGCCGGGCGCTGGAGATCAACCCGCAGTCCGCCGAGGCGTACAACAACCGTGGCGAGGCGCAACTGCAACTGAGAAATCTGGAAAGCGCACTGGCGGACGTGAGCCGCGCGATCGAGCTTCGGCCCCAGCAGGGGGAGTCCAGATTCCTCATGGGTCGGCTTTTGCGGGAGATGAAGCGGTACGACGAGGCTTTGCAGCAGTTCTATCTGGCCCAGCGGCTGCCCGCTCCTTTGGCGATGCTGCAAAGCGAGATCGTTACCGCCAAGGTCCATGGCTGTATTTGGCAAAACCTGGAGGAAGAACTGCTTCAGCTCCAGCAGGACATCCGGGCTAGGCAGCCTGTCCTTGAGCCATTCTCTGCCCTGTCCGTGTTCGACCAGCCTGCCCTTCACAAAGAGATTGCAAGCCGTCTTGTAGAACGCGATATGCCTGGCTCTGCAGCGTTGGGCGCGATTCCTGTTCGTGCGAGGGGCGAGAAGATTCGCATCGGTTACTACTCTGCAGATTTTCGCAATCACCCCTCGGCGTACTTGATTGCAGAGCTGATTGAAGTGCATGACCGCGAGCGATTTGAATTGTTCGCGTTTTCGGTCAGTCCCCAGGTGCACGACAGCATGCGCGAGCGACTGGTGGTGGCCTTTGACCATTTTCTGGATGTGCGTGAGCGTACCGATCTTGATATTGCACAGCTTTCACGAGAGCTTGGTATCGACATCGCTGTGGATCTGATGGGCTTTACGCAAGCGACGCGTTTGAGATGTTTTTCCTACCGGTGTGCACCCGTTCAGGTCAGCTACCTGGCGTACCCTGGCACCATCGGCGCCAGTTACATGGACTATGTGATCGCCGACAAGGTGGTGATTCCTCCCCATGCCCAGGCCGACTTCACTGAAAAAGTGGTCTATCTGCCGCACAGCTACCAGGTCAACGACTCCCAGCGGAAAGTAGCTGACCGGACATTTTCCCGCGACGAACTGGGTTTGCCCGCCACTGGTTTTGTGTTTTGCTGCTTCAACAACAACTTCAAGATCCTCCCACCCACGTTTGACGGCTGGATGCGCATCCTCCATGCCGTTGAAGGCAGCGTCTTGTGGCTGCTGGAAGACAACCCGATTGCGGCGCGGAATCTGTGCCGAGAGGCGCAGGCCCGGGGGATTTCTGCAGACCGCCTCGTGTTTGCCAGCCGCGTGCCCATGGACCTGCATCTCGCCCGCCAGCGGATGGCCGACCTCTTCCTTGATACGCTGCCCTACAACGCGCACACCACCGCGAGCGATGCCTTGTGGGTAGGGCTGCCGGTTCTGACGTGTTCAGGACAATCGTTTGCGAGCCGAGTGGCGGCGAGCCTGTTGCATGCCGTGGGGTTGCCCGAGCTTGTCACCCAGACGCAGTCTGCATTTGAGGCCCGAGCCATAGAGCTTGCCCGCGATGTGGCGCAACTCAAGAGCATTCGGGACAAGCTGGAGGAACAGGGGCCCCAGTCGCCCTTGTTCAATGCCCGGCTCTTTGCGCGGCATATCGAGTCGGCATACACCACAATGGTCGAACGCGCGCACCAGGGGCTGCCTCCCGATGTGATTGAGGTGTGAAACTTCACGGCGCCCTTCGCGTGGGCGCGAGCCCCATGTCTTGTATTTTTCAGTTTTTTTTGCCCCCTCCATGAATCTCACCTTGTTCGGAACCGGTTATGTGGGGCTCGTTACCGGCGTATGCCTTGCGGAGCTGGGCAATGATGTCCTGTGCATCGACACGGATGCCGAAAAAATTGCCACACTGCAGCGCGCAGAGATTCCAATCTACGAGCCAGGGCTGCAGGAGTTGATCGTCGGCAATGTCCGCGCCGGCAGGCTGGCGTTTTCCACCGACATGGCGCGCGGTGTTGCCCACGGTGACGTGCAGTTCATCGCGGTGGGCACGCCCTCTGCGGACGATGGCAGTGCGGACCTGAGTCATGTGTTCGAGGTGGCGGGTGCCATCGCGACCCACATGACCACCTTCAAGGTGATCGTCAACAAATCTACCGTGCCTGTGGGCGCGGGCGAAGCGGTGCACAAGGCCGTCGCTACTGTGCTTGCCCAGCGCTGGCCCGGTGCCCATCCAGCACCTGGCTTTGCGGTGGTCTCGAACCCGGAGTTCCTCAAAGAGGGCAGTGCGATCAACGACTTCATGCGGCCTGACCGGATCATCGTTGGATTGGGTGAGTCGCCTGAAGAGCAGCGCGCTGGTGATCTCATGCGTGCGTTGTACCGCCCGTTCGGGCATGGCCATGATCGCGTTATCTGCATGGACCGCCGCAGCGCAGAGTTCACAAAGTACGCCGCCAACGCCATGCTCGCCACGCGCATCAGTTTCATGAATGAAATGGCCAATCTGGCAGATCGTCTGGGGGTGGATATCGAACCTGTGCGGGTGGGTATTGGCGCTGATCCGCGCATTGGTGACAGCTTTCTTTATCCTGGCGTTGGTTACGGTGGCAGTTGTTTTCCCAAGGACGTGACAGCGTTGCAGCGCATGGGCGATGACGTCGGGCTCCCGCTGCGGTTGTTGGCGGCGGTGGCGCAGGTCAATGAAGGACAGAAGCGGCAGCTGGTGGATAGGCTGGTGCAGCGGCTCGGCCCGGATTTTTCGGGCCAACGGTTTGCGTTGTGGGGGCTGGCCTTCAAACCCAATACCGACGACATGCGCGAGGCTCCCAGCAGGGTGCTGGTGCGCGAACTGCTGGAGCGTGGTGCGGTGCTGCAGGTGTTTGACCCGGTGGCCATGCAGGAGGCTCGCCGATGCCTGCAAGACGATTTGCAGGATCGGCCCGACCTGTTGGAGCGTATCCGTTATGCCCAAAGTCCTATGGATGCGGCGCGCGATGCCGACGCATTGTTGATCGTGACCGAATGGCAGGTGTTTCGCAGTCCCGACTTCGATGCCCTGCGGGCGGTCCTGCGGCAGCCGCTGGTCGTGGATGGGCGCAACCTCTACGAGCCTCGGTCCATGCGTGCTTTGGGGTTCGACTATCTGACGGTGGGGCGGAATGCGGTGGATGCACCTGGGGCCACCACACCATGAAGAAGGCTAAGTCAATCCTGGTGACCGGGGGCGCGGGCTTCCTCGGCTCTCATTTGTGCGAGCGTTTGTTGCAAGATGGTCATGGGGTGCTGTGCGTGGATGACTTTTCCACGGGCTCCGAAAAGAACATTGCCCACCTCCAGGCTTCGCCGCGTTTTCGTTGGCTTCGGCACGATGTCACCCAGCCGCTGGCCGCTGAGGTGGACGAAATCTACAACCTCGCCTGCCCCGCATCGCCAGTGCACTACCAGGCCGACCCCGTGCGGACCCTGCGTACCAGCGTGATGGGGGCGCTGAACCTGCTGGAGCTGGCCCGCCAGTGCAGGGCCGTCATTCTTCAGGCTTCCACCAGCGAGGTGTATGGCGACCCCAGCGTGCACCCACAGCCGGAGTCCTACTGGGGCAACGTCAATCCCATTGGCGTGCGGGCCTGCTATGACGAGGGAAAGCGCTGTGCGGAGACCCTGTTTTTCGATTACCGGCGCCAGCATGGCGTGCGCACGAAGGTGGTGCGGCTGTTCAATACCTATGGCCCCCGCATGCGCCCGGACGATGGCAGGGTGGTCTCCAACTTCATCGTGCAGGCGTTGCGCGGCGCTGACCTGACCGTATACGGCTCAGGTGACCAGACCCGCAGCTTCTGCTACGTGGACGACATGGTGGAAGCACTGGTGCGCATGATGGCAACGCCGGACGAAGTCGCGGGGCCTGTCAACTTGGGGAATCCTGGGGAATTCACTATCCTGGAACTCGCCCAGAAGGTCCTTGCTCACACGGGGGCCGCCGCCCGGATCACCCACCACCCCCTGCCGGGAGATGACCCCCGGCAGCGGCAGCCCGACATCGCGCTGGCGCACCAACTGCTGGGCGGCTGGGAGCCCCGTATGGATCTTGATGCTGGATTGCGCCAGACCATTGCTTACTTCAGAGGCGCTGGTGCCCCCTGAACCTGAAAGGCAAAGGGATGCGGCTTTTCACGTTGTCTCCCTTTCCCATTTGGACTGGTCGCCAGGTCGAAAGTGTCGGTATGGTGGCTGCAGGGTGTACTGGTCATCGACTGATGCCGTCTCACTTTCACCATGCCTGTGAATTCTTTTTTTCGCGTTCTTGAAACGCTGGTTCTGGCCCTTGCCGCCGCAGTCGGCTGCGTGGCTCTGCACACGCCCTTGCCCTGGATGATCGGCCCGTTGCTGGCGACTTCCGTCGTGTCGATCGCTGGCGGCCCTACGCAGAGCTGGGGGCCACTGCGCAATGCCGGGCAGTGGACCATTGGCGCAGCGCTGGGCCTTTATTTCACACCCCAGGTGGCGGCGCTGATCAGCGGGCTGTGGTGGGCCATCGTGCTGGGCATCGTGTGGGCGCTTTTTCTCGGCTGGCTGTTTGGTGCCTGGCTGTACAGGCTGCATGCACCGCGCATGCACGGTGTGCCTGCACCCATGCTGCGCGCCACCAGTTACTTCGCCGGTGCAATTGGTGCTGCGTCCGAGATGACCTTGCTGTCCGAGCGCGAGAACGCACGCACCGACTTGGTTGCAGCGAGCCACAGCCTGCGCCTGCTGATCGTCACCGTGACGATACCGTTTGCCTTGCAGTGGACGGGTATGCACGGGCTGGACGTCCAGCCTGCGACCGCCAGGGCGGTAAGCCTGCCAGGGTTGGCGCTGATGGCCCTGTTGACCGGGGCGGGTGCGGTTTTCATGGACCGGCTCGACCGCGCCAACCCTTGGTTTATGGGGGCTCTGCTGGTGTCCATGGGACTCACCATGGCCGGTGTCAGCCTGTCGGCGGTACCGCAGGCCATGGTGAATGCTGCGCAGCTGGTGATCGGCGTCAGTTTGGGGGTGCGTTTTCGTGCGGATTTCCTGCATACAGCGCCGCGCTGGCTCGTGTCCGTGGCGTTGGGCACACTGGTGCTGATGATTGCATGCGCGCTGTTCGCAAGCCTGCTCGCCTGGGCGACGGGGCTGCCCTGGGTTACTTTGCTGCTTGGCACCTCACCAGGCGGTATTACGGAGATGGCCATCACGGCGAAAGTGCTGCAGCTAGGCGTCCCGTTGGTCACTGCGTTTCAGGTGTGCCGATTGATCGCCGTACTGACGGTGGTCGCTCCGCTCTATCGGCTCCTCTATCTTGCCCCTGTGTCCTGACCATGGGGCATCCCTCGCGGCACAATCCGAACCTTGTTGGTGTTGGGGGATGGCACTGGCCACCCTCTTTCACGTGTTCCCCTTCGAAGCACACCCCTGACCATGAGCATTCATTACAACTTTGGCATACGTCCCCCCCAAGCAACCAAGGCCCAGTTGGCCAAGTGGCTGGACCAGGCCATGCGAGCGCACCAGCAGGGAAGCCTTGCACAGGCCAATCAGCTCTACAACACCATTTTGAAGAATGACCCGAAGAACTTCGGCGCTTTGCATATGCAAGGGGTGCTGGCCTACCAGGCGGGCCATTTGCAGATGGCGGTTGATCTGATTGGCCAGGCGATCAAGCAGGCCCCGGAGGACGCCGCGCCCTATGTCAATCGTGGACTGGCATTGGGTGCCTTGAAGCGCCATGACGAAGCGCTTGCGCACTTTGAGCAAGCCATCATCCTGCGCCCGGAGTTTGCGGAGGCCTATGTCAACCAGGGGATCACGCTCAAGGAGCTGTCTCGGCCCGCAGACGCTATTGCGAGCTACGACCAGGCCATCGCTCTCCAACCCAGCCTGGCGGCAGCCTACAACAATAAAGGTAATGCCCTGCGCCAGTTGGAGCGGCTGGATGAAGCGCTGAAATGCTACGAGAAGGCGTTTGCCCTGAATGACCAGGATGTGGATGCCTGTCAGAACCTGGGGATGCTGCACGCTGATGCCGGTCGATCTGACGAGGCGTTGCAGTGCTTTGACCGGGTCATTGCCCGGAGGCCTCAGCATGCCGAGGCGCACAACGGCAAAGGCACTATCCTGGCGCAGCGGGAACAATGGACCGAAGCGATCAAGCATTTTGAAGCCGCCATACAGGCAGATGGCACGTTGATTCAGGCGCACAAGAACCTGGGCTCGGCACGGGTTTGTCTCTTCCAGTTCGCCCAAGCGGCAGATGCTTTCCAGAAGGCTGCCCAGTTAAGCCCCCAGGACGTTGAAATCCAGTCGCTCTGGGCGCTTTCCTTGCTGGATGCGGGGCGTTATGCCGAGTCCCTGGCCCTGTACAACAAAGTGATTCGCATGGCGCCCGATAAGGTGGACCTGCACTACAACCGAGCCAACCTGCACATTCGGTTCAAACGGTATGAATCTGCTAGTGCAGACTATCTGAAGGCCTACAGCATCAACCCTGATATCAAGTACTTACTCGGAGACTTAGCGAACAGCCGTGTCAAAACCTGCGACTGGCAACATCTGGCAGATGATCTTGAGCGGTGTGAGAAGAGTATTCGGGCGGGCGAGCTGAGTGTGCAGCCGTTTATCACTTTGGCGTTGTTCGATTTGCCCGAGCTTCAAAAGCAGGCAGCCCAAACTGCCGTGAAGTCTGAGTATCCCGAGTCGACGACCTTGGGCCTGATGCCGGCACGCTCTACTGGGGGCAAGATTCGAGTTGGCTACTACTCCGCGAACTTGCATGGTCATGCCCTTGCCTATCTGATGGCGGAGCTGTTCGAGGTGCATGACCGTGATCGCTTTGAATGGTTTGCCTTTTCCTATGGACCTCCTCTAGAGGATGCGATGCGGCGTCGGCTGCGCCAAAGTTTTGACCATTTCATCGACGTGCGAGAGCTGAGCGCGGCGGAGATTGCACGGAGGTCGCGTGAGTTGGGCATTGACATTGCTGTGGATTTGATGGGTTTCACGCTGGATACCCGCTTCGACATCTTTGCCCATCGTTGCGCCCCTGTTCAGGTCAGCTACATGGGCTACCCCGGAACGACCGGAGCGGCCTACATGGACTATGTGATTGCTGACAGGGTGGTGATTCCGCCCGAGGCACAGATCCATTTCACCGAAAAGCCCGTCTACATGCCGCACAGCTACCAGGTGAATGACTCGCAGCGTGCGATCAGTGATCGAGTGTTCACCCGTGAAGAATTGGGACTGCCTGCCTTCAGCGTAGTGTTTTGCTGCTTCAACAACAACCACAAGATTCTCCCGCCCGTGTTTGGCAGCTGGATGCGCATCCTGGCAGCGGTGCCTGGCAGCGTGCTGTGGTTGTTTGAGGACAACCCCGCCGTCGCGACCAACCTGCGGCGCGAGGCGCAGGCGCGCGGCGTGGCGGCCGAGAGGCTGGTGTTTGCACAGCGCCTGCCTCTGAGCGAGCATCTGGCGCGCCACCGGTTGGCCGACCTGTTTCTGGATACCTTGCCCTACAACGCTCACACCACGGCCAGCGATGCCTTGTGGGCGGGTCTGCCGGTGCTCACGCGGTTGGGAGAATCGTTTGCGGCGCGAGTGGCGGCCAGCCTGCTACATGCTGTGGGCCTGCCGGAGCTTGTGACCCACAGCGCCGCCGAATATGAAGCCCTGGCGATCTCGCTCGCCCAGGACCCGGCGCGCCTGAAGGCGCTGCGCGACAAACTCCAAGCGGAAAAAGCCCAGTCCCCCTTGTTCAACACCCACCAGTTTGCGCGCGATATCGAGGCTGCCTATCTGGCGATGCATGAACGGCACCTGCAGGGGCTGCCGCCCGAGGTGATTGAGGTGTGACAACTGGGGGCGCTGCCCCAGTCTGCCGAGAATGTAGGAGACCGATCTGGGCCTCCTCGGCCATCCAGGGATGGCTGCTGTGGAGGATGCGGTCAGTGCACCACGACCGGGTTCTGTGCCAGGCCCGCATAGCGGTCCAGCGCGTCTTCCACTTCTTCCTGTGTGGGGGTGTCGCGCTGCCAGGCCAGGATCTGCTCCTGGAACATCTCGGCCCAGGAGCCGTCCAGGTACACCTCTTTGCCGGAGCGCTTGTCCACGATTTCAAAGCCGTGGCGCGCGAGCTGGGGAACGGCGGGGGCGGTGTCGTTGAGCACCTGGGCGCTCTTTTTCTCCACGGCATCGGGCAGCATGTGGACCACCACGAAGGATTCTGAGTCGTAGAGCATGTGCATCGTGTTCCCCTTGTCGATATAGATGTCAGATGACAGCGGGTGCGCAGAGTTCAAGTGGCACAGGCAAAGCCCGTGGCTTTTGTTTCCTTGCCGATGCAGTATTTCATGAAAACCCGGTGCTTCCGGTTTCGCGGGTCTATTTTGGTGGGATGGCGCTCCTGCGCAACACTTTTTAACAAGACCCCTCCAGACCATCAAGGCGGGCCGCTGCGGCTCAATTGCAGGTCGGCGAAGTCGCCGTTGGCTTGGGTCAGCTTGATGCGTACTGGCAGATAACCCAGTGCGGGGGCCACCCACAGTTCGGCCTTCTGGTCGTAGTCCTTGCGGGGCAGGCGCTGTAACTTGAGGGTGGGCGTGGCGCCTGCGGGCAGGTCCAGTGTTTCTGCACCCTCGATGGTGAAGGTCCAGCGGTCGGCGCTGCGCGCGCTCACCGTGGTGAGCGTGATCTGGGTGCCGGTCACAAACCGGGCAGGATCGGCGGCGAGCAGGGCACCGAGTTGGATGAACACACTCAGCCGGTCCTGCACCCCCGGGCCCACGGTGGCGTCCGGCGTGTTGGCGCTGAAGGTGACCCGGCCCTTGGTGTAGTCGAAGTGCGCTGCCTGCTCGCTGCGGGACTTGTCTGAAAATTTCTCGGGCAACAGCCCCTGGGCCGTGATCGCACCCACACTGCGCTGCGCCCGGGTGCCGACCAAAAACGCGCTGATCTCCTGCCGCGCCTCGTAGCGGCTGCCATCGTGCTGCCACAGCAGCTCGGCGCGGGCACTGTAGGCAAATTTCTTGGCCTGCCCACTCACGTCAAACGCCAGCCGTGTAGGCGGGGGCAGGCGCACAGGCGGTGGTGCCGTGTTGGGCGTGTGGTCCGTGCCAGCCCCGGGCGGGGCGATGTCCACGCCTGTTGTGGCTTCAGAGGGGAGAGGCGCTGATGATGCCTGGGCTGGTGCCGATGCAGGGGAGGCTGCCGTTGTGGGGAGCGTTTCCTCCACAACGGTCGAGACAGCTTCGGCGGGGGCGGCCAGCGCGACGTCTGCACCCGCCTCGGTGCTGGGGGCCGTGGCCTCGGTGGAGGGGGATGCAGGGGGTGGCGCCTGTGCGGCCGGGGGCTGGGGTGTTGCCCGTGCCTGTGGTTTGGGGCGCGCGGGCGGCTTGGGCGCGACCGCAGGTTTCGCCGCAATGGGGGCAACGGCTGCCACAGCTGCCACAGCGGCAGCGGGTGGCGGGGGGGCCGCAATGCTGCGCGTGCTGAACACTTTGCCGACAGGCGACCGGGGGCTGTCCCAAGCCAGCGGCACGCCGCTCAGCACCAGCCAGTGCAGGGCCAGCACCAGGACTGTGATGAGAAAGAGCGCGCGCCGTGGCATCTACCTGCGTGCCGGGGCCGTCAGGCGCTGCCCGCGCCCAGATCACTGGAGAGCTGGGCCGCAGCCGCGCGCAGCGGCGCGTCGATGGCGCCGCCCCACTCGGGGTCGAAGGTGGCAATGGAGCCCAGCGTGGTGATGCCCAACTCCAGGTGGCCGTCCGCGTCAAACACGGGTGCGCAGAACGCCACGATGCCGGGCAGCAAGGTATCGACCACCCGCGCGGCACCGCGTTCGCGTACCTCGGCGAGCAGGGTATTGACCTCGGTCATGGTCGAGGGCAGGTCGGTGCGGCGCATCTTCACGGCGCGGGCCAGCTCCTCCTTGAGCAGCGGCGCCACCACATCAGGCGCCATGTGCGCCGCAAAGCAGCGGCCGGTGGCCGACGACAACAGCGGCATTACGTCGCCCAACCGCAGGTTGGCAGTGACAGCCTGGGGCGACTCCTCCCAGTGCACGATGGTGGGGCCGTGGTTGCCCCACACGGCCAGCGCCAGCGTGTGACCGATGGCTTCCATGAGCTCCGGCATGCGCTCGCGCGCTAGGCGCACGGCATCGAGCCGGGCCAGCGACGCCAGCCCCAGCTTGAGGGCGGCGGGGCCCAGGTCGTAGCGGGCGTTGCGCGGGTCTTGTGTGACCAGGCCCAGGCGCTGAAAGCTCACCAGATACCGGTGCGCCTTGGCCGCGCTCATGCCCGCCGAGGCCGCCACATCCTTGAGCATGAGCGGTCCGCGCGAGCGTGTCAGCCCCTCCAGCAGGGCAAAACCCACCTCGACCGATTGAATTCCTGCACGTTCTTTGTCCATGTGCACTAAAATTTGCGAGTTTTGTTTAGTTAAATCAATTTACCCAAGCGTAATTCGTGTTGGGTGAAGACTTTCAACCCCTTGAGACAAAGGTCCTGCCACCATGAAACTCGCTACCTACAAAGACGGCTCGCGCGACGGCCAACTGGTTGTTGTCTCCCGCGACCTGGGCACAGCCCATTATGCGACCGGCATCGCCAGCAAGCTCCAGCAGGCGCTGGACGACTGGGGCTTCATCTCGCCCCAGCTGCAGGACCTGTACGACCAGCTCAACAGCGGCCGCGCGCGCCACGCCTTCCCGTTTGACCCCAAGCAGTGCATGGCCCCGCTGCCCCGCGCCTACCAGTGGGCGGATGGCTCGGCCTACATCAACCACGTCGAACTGGTGCGAAAAGCGCGCAACTCCGAAGTACCCGAAAGCTTCTACACCGACCCCCTGATGTACCAGGGCGGCAGCGACGACTTCATCGGCCCCTGCGACGACGTCGTGGTGCCCAGCGAAGCCATGGGCATCGACTTCGAGGCCGAAATCGCCGTCATCACCGGCGACGTGAAGATGGGCACCAACGCCGACCAGGCGCTGGACGGCATCCGTCTGGTGATGATTGCCAACGACGTAAGCCTGCGCAACCTGATCCCGGCCGAACTGGCCAAGGGTTTCGGTTTCTTCCAGAGCAAGCCCGCCACCGCCTTCGGCCCCGTGGCCGTGACGCTGGACGAGCTGGGCGATGCCTGGGACCACGGCCGCGTGAACCTCACCGTGCAGTCCACCTGGAACGGCCGCAAGGTCGGCATGTGCGATGCGGGCCCCGAAATGACCTTCCACTTCGGCCAGCTGATCGCCCACGTGGCCAAGACGCGCAACCTGCGCACGGGCTCCATCATCGGCAGCGGCACCGTGAGCAACAAGGGCGTGACCGACGCCAACGGCCGCACCGAATGGCCGAAGGGCTATAGCTGCATCGCCGAAAAGCGCTGCATCGAGACCATCCAGGACGGCAAGCCCAGCACCGAATTCATGAAGTTCGGCGACACCATCCGCATCGAGGTTAAGGGCAAGGATGGCGCGAGCCTCTTTGGCGCCATTGACCAGAGCATCGCAGCCCCCTGAGCCGCCTTCGGCGTCTTCCCCCTCAGGGGGACGCCACCCGTGGCCTGGCAAAGCCAGTTCCACGGTGGTGCTGGCCTTAGCGCGCGCCGGCGTCAAGCGGCGCGCGCATGTGCAGTCAGAAATACAAGAAAAACAGGCTCTAGCGCTTATTGGATAAGCGCTAGCAGCTATTAATTTAATAGTTCCATATAGGAGACAACCCCATGCAGCGTAGAACCCTCTTGTCCGCCCTGGCCGCCGCAGGCGCCACCACCGCCGCCCCTTGGGCCCTGGCCCAGCAAGCAGCTTGGCCCGACCAGCCCCTGCGCTGGGTGGTGCCCTACCCCGCAGGCGGCGGCACCGACGTGCTGGCCCGCACTGTGGCCGAAGCCATGCGCCAGACGCTGGGCCAGCAGATCATCGTGGACAACCGCCCAGGCGCCTCCACCAATATCGGCGGCCAGGCCGTGGCCACGGCCAAACCCGACGGCTACACCTTCATGTCGGCCGACAACGCCATCCTGGCCTACAACGAACACCTGTTCACCAAGCTGCCGTTCAACCCCGAAAAGGACTTCACCTACGTGGGCGGCATCAGCCGCTTTCCGCTGGCGCTGGTGGTGCATCCGGCGTTTGAAGCCAAGACGGTGAAGGAATTCCTCGCCTACGCGCGCGCCAACCCCGGCAAACTCAACTACGCGTCGCCCGGCAATGGTTCGCCGCACCACCTGGCGATGGAGATGTTCAAGAACCGCACCAAGACCTTCCTCACCCACATCCCCTACCGCGGCGCGGCGCCTGCGCTGCAGGACGTGATGGGCGGCCAAGTGCCGTGCATGTTTCTGGACCTCGCCGCCGGCCTGCCCGTGATCACCTCGGGCAAGGTGCGCGCGCTGGCCATTGGCTCGGCCAAGCGCGTGGCCGCGCTGCCGGACGTGCCCACCTTGGCCGAAGCCGGTGTGCCCAACACCGAGGTATTTGCGTTCCAGGGCATCCTGGCGCCCGCCGGTCTGCCCGCTGCGATCACGGCGCGCCTGAACGGCGACCTGAACAAGGCCCTGCTCAACCCCGCCGTGGTCAAGCGCATGAACGACTTCGGCATGGAAGCCCTGCCCGGCACGCCCGAGCAGTTCCGCACCATGGCGCGGGCCGAGTCCAAGCGCTGGGGCGAGATCATCAAGGCGGCAGGGGTGAAGCTGGACTGATCACGCAGCACTTCCGTGCACAGGGCTGTGCACCGGGTGGCCTCGCCTTGCCGGGCCTGGCCACCCGTCAGCCTTGCAGGCCCATCTATTCAGGCAGGTGGCATACCGCCTCGATGTTGTTGCCTTCCGGGTCAATCACAAAAGCGCCGTAGTAGTGCGCGTGGTAGTCGGGCCGGAGGCCCGGGGCGCCGTTGTCCTTGCCGCCTGCTGCGATGGCGGCGGCGTAGAAAGCATCCACCTGCGCCCGGTTCTGGGCGCGCCACGCCAGGTGGCAGCCCGTGGTCGCGGGCGGGCCGCCGTAGGGCGAGGGGCCGTCGATGAACCACACATCCGCCTTCTTGCCGTCGGGCTCGGACGGAGCCGGGTAGGCATAGCCCAGCATGTTGGATCCGTAGTTGCCTTCAAAACACAGGTTGTAGCCCAAAGGCGCGAGGGCAGCGGTGTAGAACGCCTTGGTGCGGGCGATGTCGGTGACGCGGAAGGTCATGTGGTCCAGCATGGGAGGGGCTCCTAGGGTTGTTGTGTGCGGTTTTATACCTGAGATACTGATATTAAACACAGTATTTTTCATCTGGATACAGAACCCACCGCGGCCTCAAAGGCCGCCCCGCCCATGCCTGGGACTCATCGGACTGGCGCTCTTCAGTTCCACCCCTCCAGCACCAGCTTGCCCCGCGCCTTGCCGCTCTCGATGAGCGCATGGGCGCGTTTCAGATTCGCCGCATTGATGCTGCCAACGCGCTGGTCCAGTGTGGTGCGGATCAGCCCGGCGTCTACCAGCTGCGCCACCTCGGTCAGCAGGCGGTGCTGGCCGATCATGTCGTCCGTGCCAAACAGCGCGCGGGTGAACATCAGCTCCCAATGCACCGACACCGACTTGCGCTTGAACTTCGTCACGTCGAGCGCTACCGGGTCGTCGATCAGCGCGAGCTGGCCTTGGGGCGCGATGGCCTCGACGATCTGGTCGAAGTGCGCGTCGGTCTGCGTGAGGCTCACGATGATGTCCACCGTGGGGTGGCCGATGCGGGCCAGTTCTTGCGTCAGGGGCTGGCTGTGGTCGATGACGTGGTGGGCGCCCAGTTCACGCACCCACTGCTGTGTCTCCGGGCGCGACGCGGTGCCGATCACCGTGAGGCTGGTGAGCCGAGCCGCCAGCTGCGTGAGGATGGAGCCCACGCCGCCGCTCGCGCCGATGATGAGCAGGGTCTTGTTGGTGGGCTGCTTGCCGGGCGCCACGCGCAGGCGGTCAAACAGCAGCTCCCACGCGGTGATGGTGGTCAGCGGCAGTGCGGCGGCTTCCGCAAAGTCCAGCGACTTCGGTGCGTGGCCCACGATGCGCTCGTCCACCAGATGCAGCTCGCTGTTGGTGCCGGCGCGCGCGATGGAGCCTGCGTACCAGACGCGGTCGCCGGGCTGGAACAGTGTCACCTCTGGCCCCACGGCGCGCACGATGCCGCTGGCGTCCCAGCCCAGCACCTTGTAGTCGGGGCCGTCGCCGCTGCGCGAGCTGCTTTTGCGCACCTTGGTGTCCACGGGGTTGACGGAAACAGCGTGCACCTCCACCAGCAGGTCGTGGCCGGTGGCCATGGGGTCGGGTTGGGTGATGTCGAGCAGCGACTCGGGGTGGTCGATGGGGTGGGCGGTTTGGTAGCCGATGGCTTTCATGGTGCAGGTCCTGGTGTGTGGAGTGGGAGTGATGGGGATAGGGTTGCGTGTGGTCAGCTCAAGCAAGGGCCTCAGCGGCGGGCTGTTGTGCTGCAGTCGTGCGGGCGGCGCTGTAGTCGCTGTAGCCATGCTCGGTGCCGCCGAACAAAGTCGCGGGGTCAAATGCGGCCAGCGGCAGCCCGGCGGCGTAGCGCGCCGGCAGGTCGGGGTTGGCAATGAAGGCGCGGCCGAAGGCCACAAGGTCTGCCATGCCGGATGACAGGATCTGCTGCGCGCGCTCGGACGTGTATTTGCCCGCCACGATCACGCGGCCGCTGTAGGCATTGCGCAAGGCCTGGCGGAAGTCATCGGGGATGCTGGGGGCGTCGTCCCAGTCAGCCTCAGCCAGGTGGATGTAGGCCAGGCCCAGCGTGTCCAGTTGGCGCGCAAGGTGCAGCATGGTCGGAATGATCTCGGGGCAGTTCATGTTGCGCTGGGTGATGAACGGGGCCAGGCGCATGCCGGTGCGCTCGGCGCCCGCCTCGCTGGCCACGGCGGCGGCCACTTCGCGGGCGAAGCGGGTGCGGTTGTCCATGGTGCCGCCGTAGGCATCTGTGCGATGGTTGGACGTGGTGCGCAGGAACTGGTCGATGAGGTAACCGTTGGCCCCGTGGATTTCCACCCCGTCAAAGCCTGCCCGCATGGCGTTGGCAGCAGCGCGCCGAAAGTCGTCGATCACACCCGCGATCTCGGCGGTGCCCAATGCCCTCGGCACCGGGCTATCGACCATGCGGCCCACGCCGTCGTCACCCACCACCCAGACTTTGGCCTCGGGCGACAAGGCGGATGGCGCCACGGGCAGGCCATCGGCGTGAAAGCTGGGGTGCGACATGCGGCCCACGTGCCACAACTGCAGCACCATGCGGCCGCCAGCGGTGTGCACGGAATCCGTCACCCGGCGCCAGCCTTGCACCTGGGCTTCGGTGTAGATGCCCGGCGTAAAGCTGTAGCCCTGGCCCTGGCGCGAGATCTGGGTGGCCTCGCTCACGATGAGCCCGGCGCTGGCCCGCTGGGCATAGTAGGTGGCCATCATCGCGTTGGGCACGTCACCGGGCTGGGTGCTGCGAGCCCGGGTCATGGGCGCCATCACCATGCGGTTGGGCAAGGTGAGGGGGCCAAGCGCCAAAGGGGCAAAAAGAGGAGATGTGGCAGTGCGGGTCATGGTCAAAGCTTGTGGAGTGGGCTGGACAGGCTTGTATGTTCGCTTTGTCTTATTTGTTTTTAAATAGCCTGTCGATTGAATGAATATTCAAAGAAAATTTGAAGATGGCCAGCTCAACGCCACGACCAAGACATGAAAAGCCTGCAAGACCTGGACATCTTTGTGCGCACTGTGGACAGCGGCAGCCTGTCGGCCACGGCCCGGGCGCTGGACCTGACCCCGGCAGCGGCCAGCGCGGCACTCAAGCGGCTGGAGGTCGAGCTGGGCGTGCTGCTGTTCGTGCGCTCCACGCGCAGCCTGCGGCTCACGCCCGAGGGCACGTTGTTTCTGGAGCACTGCCGCCCCGCGCTGGCCGCGCTGCAGCAGGTGCAGGGGCAGCTGGCCAGCGGCCGGGCGGGTGCGCTGAGCGGCACGCTGCAGCTGGCGGCGCCGTCCGACCTGGGGCGCAATGTGTTGTTGCCCTGGCTCGACGAGTTCCAAGTCGAGCACCCGGGCATCGCCGTCCGATTGCAGCTGTCAGATCGCATGGCCAACGTGTACAGCGAGCCGGTGGACGCCGCTTTTCGCTATGGCAAGCCCCAGGATTCGGGCCTGGTCGCGCTGCCGCTGGCGGCCGAGCACCGGCGCGTGCTGTGTGCGGCCCCGGCCTACCTGGCGGCCCACGGCGCGCCCCCCACCCCGCATGCGCTGGTGGACCATGACTGCCTGTGCTTCATGCTGGGCGAGGACGTGCATGACCGCTGGCGGTTCTGGGATGCGGCGGGCCAGGAGGCGCAGGTGCGTGTGCGCAGCCACAACGTGGCCAATGACGGCGATGCCGTGCGCCGCTGGGCCGTGCTGGGGCGCGGCATTGCCTACAAGTCGTACTTTGACGTGGCGCACGACCTGGCTGCCGGTCGTCTGGTGCCACTGTGCACCGACTGGACCACGGAGTCGGTCCCGCTGTTTCTGGTGGCCCCCAGCCGCAGGCAGCTCACGCCGCTGGTGCGTGCGCTGCGTGACTTCATGGCCACGCGGCTGCAGGCGCTGCAGTAGCAAGAGGTCGCCTCCTGATCTTTGCGTGTCGCGGGCGAGGGAGGAGAGGGGGGCCGCCGGCCGCCAATCGGTGGTCCGGATTCAGCGAGTGCCTGGGGCGGAGCGGTTTTACGCTCCGGTCGGAGTGGGGCGCCAAGCCATCGCTCGCCCGGCTGGCGGCGCAACTGGCGCCCGGCATTTCTCCCCAAGACCCAAAGGCATCTTCATGAATATCGTTCTTTTGCACGGCAGCTGGCACGGCGCCTGGTGCTGGCACAAAGTGGTCCCGCTGCTGCAGGCCCGGGGGCACCAGGTGCATGTGCCTGACCTGCCCGCTCACGGTCGCCATTGGCGGGTGGCGCGGGGGCGCACCACGCTCTCGGCCATGGCGGCGCATGTGTGCCGGGTGCTCGATGCGCTGGACGGCCCGGCGCTCATCGTGGCGCACAGCCGGGGCGGCATTGTGGCGTCCACAGTGGCCGAGTTGCGGCACCACAAGCTGGTGGGTGTGACCTACCTGGCCGCCTACATGCTGCGCCATGGCGAGCGGGTGACGGACTTCTTCCGCCAGGACAAGGCCTCGCTGGTGGCGCGCCACATCCATGTCAGCCGCAGCACCTTGACCGACCACCTGGCGCCCGAGGCCTACCGCCCCGCGCTGTACGCCGATTGCTCGGACGCCGACGTGGCGCTGGCCCAGGCGCTGCTCACGCCCGAGCCCTCGCTGCCCGCACTCACCCGGCTTGCGCTGACGGCGCCGCGCTACGGCAGCGTGCCCCGGCACTACATCGAGCTGACGCAGGACCGGGCCGTGACCATCGAGCTGCAGCGCAAGATGATCGCGGCCTCGCCTTGCGCCACGGTGTCATCCATCGAGGCGAGCCACTCTGCGTATTTCTCGCAACCCCAGCGGCTGGCGGACACCGTGCACCAGATTGCCGGTTTTCGCTGACGGGCCCGGGATGAGCGCGGCGGCCGCAGGGCTATCGCCCACGCGACGCCGCCGGGGCGCGGGTGCGCCGCACAATGCGACCCCCAACGGCGCATGCGCCGGCCTCGCCCAGAAAGACCCCCATGCTGAATTTCGACTTCCACAACCCCACCCACATCGCCTTCGGCCAGGGCCGCATTGCCGACCTGGCCAAGCTCGTGCCCGCTGCAGCCAAGGTGCTGATCCTGGTGGGCGGTGCCAGCGCCGAAAAGACCGGCACCCTGGCCGAGGTGCGCGCCGCGCTGGGCGAGCGCCAGCACGCCACCTTCAGCGGCATCGAGCCCAACCCGAGCTACGAGACCTCCATGAAGGCCGTGGCGCAGATCCGCGAAGGCGGGTTTGACTTCTTGCTGGCCGTGGGTGGCGGTTCGGTGATCGACGCCACCAAGTTCATCGCGGCCGCTGTCCGCTTTGAAGGTGATGACCCCTGGGCCATCCTCGAAAAGCACGGCCGCAACGTCAAGGGCGCCATGCCGTTTGGTTCCGTGCTCACGCTGCCCGCCACGGGCTCGGAGATGAACAACGGCGGCGTCATCACCCACCGCGCCAAGGGCGCCAAGCTGTCGTTTGGCAGCGTGCACACCTACCCGGTGTTCTCGGTGCTCGACCCCACCAAGACCTACACCCTGCCACCCCAGCAACTGGCCAATGGCGTGGTGGATGCGTTTGTGCACACGGTCGAGCAGTACCTGACCTACCCCGTCAACGCACCCGTGCAGGACCGGTTTGCCGAAGGCATCCTGCAGACGCTGATCGAGATCGGCCCGCGCCTGCTGACCGCCCCCGAGCCTGTGTACGACGACCGTGCCAACCTGATGTGGGCCGCCACCATGGCGCTCAACGGCCTGATCGGCGCGGGCGTGCCGCAGGACTGGGCCACACACATGATCGGCCACGAGCTGACCGCGCTGCACGGCATCGACCACGCGCGCACGCTGGCCATCGTGCTGCCCGCGCTGCTGCACGAGCGGCGTGGCGCCAAACGCGCCAAGCTGTTGCAGTACGGCGAGCGCGTATGGGGCATCACCACCGGCACGGATGACGAGCGCATCACCGCCGCCATCGAGCGCACGCGCGACTTCTTTGAAAGCATGGGCATCGCCACCCGCCTGTCGGGCTACGGCCTGGGCGCCGACACCGTGGGCGCCGTGGTGGCGCAGCTGGAAGCGCATGGCATGGTGACCCTGGGCGAGCAGCGCGAGATCACGCCCGCCGTGAGCCGCCGCATCCTCGAAGCCGCGCTGTAAGCCGCCGCCGAGCGGGAGGGCGGGCGGGCAGACGCTCGCGCCTCCCGTGGTGCATTTCGCGCCGCGCAGCGGCGTTTCGTCGCAGGGCGCTGGAGCCCGCTGCGGGTGCTGCCTACAGTGCCGTCAAGCCGCCACCTCGGGCGGCCATTGACGAAAGGCGCACCGTGATCCTCATCCTCTTCCTGGCCCTCCGCACCACATGGCGGGTTGCCCGTGCCCCGCTGCTGGCTGCTTTTGTAGCGATGCTGGCCTGGGCCACCCCGGCATCGGCGCAATATGCCGGGCTGCGCACCCTGGTGGTCCCGGGTGCCGAGCCCGTGACCGTGGCCTTGTACTACCCCACCCCCGCCGTGGCGCGCACCCTGCCCATGGGCCCGTGGCGGCCCGTGGTCACGCCGGGCGCCCCGGTGGCAACCGCGCCCCTCAAGGGCCTGATCCTCATCTCGCACGGCACGGGCGGCCATGAACTGGGCCACCACAACCTGGCCACGCGCCTGGCGGCCGACGGCTATCTGGTGGCAGCGCTGCGCCATCCGGGCGACAACTGGGAAGACCGGTCGATGATCACCTCGGGCCGCTATTTCAGCGAGCGCCCCCGCCAGGTAAGCCGCGTGCTGGACGCACTGCTGGCCAGCCCCGAATGGGGCTCCCGCATTCCGGCCGGGCGCATTGGCGCCGTGGGCCATTCGGCAGGCGGCTACACCGTGCTGGCCCTGGCCGGTGCGCAGGCCGAACCGGCCCGTGCGGCGCAGCACTGCCGCAGCGTGTCGGACGACCCCGGCTTTTGTAGCCTGGGCAAGCTGCCCGCCCGTGGCCAGACCGCCCAGACTACCAAGGAGGCCCCTGCGGCCGCCACCGCGGTATCCACACAGGCCGGCGCCCCCGCGCTCGATGGTCCGCTGGTCTCGGTGGCAGACCCCCGCATCCGCGCCGTGGTGGCCATGGCGCCCATGGCGGTGGTGTTCACACCCGACAGCCTGAAGGCCATCGGCGTGCCGGTGCGGCTGATGGTGGCCGAGCGCGATGCCGTGCTTCTGGGCCCCTACCACGGCGGTTATGTGGCGGCCAATCTGCCCTCCGCACAGGCGAGCACCGTGCCAGGTGCAGGCCACTTCGCCTTCATGGCCCAGTCTGTCTGGCCGCTGGCGTCCGAGGCGGGAGACGCCGCAGCCAACCCCGAAGGCTTTGACCGCGTGGCTTACCATGCCACGCTGGAGAACGAGGTGGCGGAGTTCCTGGCCAGGCAGCTGCGCTGAGATGCTGGGGGGCTTACAGCGCGGTAGTACCGTCCTGTAAGCCAATGCCGCAAACCTGCCTGCATCGCGGGACAACGGGCCCTATGGCTGGTACGGTGGTGGTTTGCTTTTTCCGATCAATCCCCACAACGAAAGCGACCTCCATGGCACACATCCTCATGGTTCTGACGTCCCACGACCAACTGGGCGACACCGGCAAAAAGACGGGCTTCTGGCTGGAAGAGTTTGCGGCACCGTACTACGTGTTCAAGGATGCAGGCGTGCAGATCACGCTCGCATCGCCTCACGGTGGCCAGCCGCCCCTGGACCCCAAAAGCGACGACGAAAACGCCCAGACCGATGCCACGCGCCGCTTCAAGGCCGATGCTTCAGCGAAGCAGCAGCTGGCCAGCACCGTGCCCCTGTCCAGCGTGAAGGCCGAGGACTTTGACGCCGTGTTCTACCCCGGCGGCCATGGCCCCCTGTGGGACTTGGCCGAAGACGCGCAGTCCATCGCACTCATCGAAAAGACCTTTGCGGCCGGCAAGCCGCTGGCGCTGGTGTGCCACGCACCCGGCGTGTTGCGCCACACCAAGGCGCCCGACGGGTCGCCCCTGGTGAAGGGCAAGAAGGTCACGGGTTTCACCAACACCGAAGAAGACGCTGTGCAGCTGACCCAGATCGTGCCGTTCCTGGTGGAAGACATGCTCAAGGCCAACGGTGGTGTGTATTCCAAAGGCCCTGACTGGGCACCCTATGTGCTGACCGATGGCACGCTGATCACGGGGCAGAACCCGGCATCGTCAGAGCAGGGCGCCCATGCCTTGCTCAAGCAATTGGGTTGATGAGGAAAAGGGGCTTCGGCCCCATATTTGCGCCGGGTGGACGCACCGGGTTATCCGTGTTCCACATTGGAAGCAAAAAGGGCTGCCAGCGCTTTATCCATCAGCGCAAGCAGCTATCAAATTGAAAGTGATCGTGTGGTGATGCCTGTCGCCAGACCACGCAGCGCTCTCGCTTCATTCAATACGGCAGGATGCCTGGCAACAGCGGGCGGTCTAGCCGGTGGCGCCACCACTTGAGTGCCTCGCCCATGTGCTCGGGTCGCCAGGCCAGCCAGAAGGTTTCGTCCGGGCGGGGCTCCTCCACCTGCAACTCCACCAGAATGCCGGTCTCCAGCTCCACGCGCACACAGGCGCGGGGCACAAAACCGTGGCCCAGACCTGCGGCCTGGCAAGCGATCTTGGCCTGCATCGATGGCACGGTGATACGGCGCTGGCCTGACAGCAACCCCACCGTGCGGTCGTTCAGCGAGCGCGCCCCGTCGCCCACCACCACGGCCGTGTGTTCCAGCAAGTCGCTGCGCGTGAGCGGCCGCTGCAGCTTGGCCAGCGGGTGTGTGGCCGTCACGCAAAAAGCGAAGGCCAGGCTGCCCACGGCCACCGCCTTGTAGCCACCCCCCGCTGGGCCTTCGCCTGCGGCCACGACGATGTCTGCGCGCCCTTCGCGCAGCGCCTCCCAGGTGCCTGTCAACGCTTCGCTGCTGATGCGCAGTCGGGTGCCGCAGTGCAGGTCTTCAAACGCGCAGATGTCCTGGTTGAACGCGTGCGTGGGGATGAGCGAGTCGTGCATCAGCCGCAGCTCGGACTCGAAGCCCGTGGCGATCTGCCGCATCCGCGATTCGAGCTGCTGCGCGGCGGCCAGCAGCCAGCGCCCCTCCTTGAGCATCTCTTGGCCGGCAGGGGTGAGCGTGACGCGCGGGCCGTTGCGGGTGAACAGGGCCAGGCCCAGCTGGTCTTCCAGCTTGCTCACGGCGTACGAGATGGTGGACGGCACCTTGTGCAGCCGCTCGGAGGCACCTGCAAACGAGCCGTGGCGGGCAATGGCGTCGATGGTTTCAATGGCTTCCAGCGTGAGTTTCAACATGGTCCAATTTCTTGATCTGCATCATCGAAATTATCGATGATGAGTTGGAAAACCTTTCAGCATACGCCCCGGAACGGCGCGAGATACTTTCTTCACCGCAGCACTGAAGCCTTGATGAATAGGGCGATGAGGCAAAAACCTCCCAGTGTGAATCACATCGACGAAGAAAGGATCTGCACCATGCTCGACACCCGCAAAGCCCAACACCGCGGCAACGCCAACCACGGCTGGCTCCATTCGCGCCACACCTTCTCCTTTGGCCACTACCACGACGCCAACCAGCAAGGCTTCTCCGACCTGCTGGTCATCAACGACGACCGCGTGGCCCCGGGCAAGGGCTTTGGCACCCACCCGCACCGCGACATGGAAATCTTCTCGTACGTGCTGGAAGGCGCGCTGGAGCACAAGGACTCCATGGGCACGGGCTCGGTCATCCGCCCCGGCGACGTGCAGATGATGAGCGCCGGCACCGGCGTGCGCCACAGCGAGTTCAACCACTCCAGCGACGAGCCCGTGCACTTCCTGCAGATCTGGATCGTGCCCGGTGTGCGCGGCGCCGCGCCCCGCTACCAGCAGGTGCACTTCAGCGAGTCCGACAAGCGCGGCCGCCTGCGCCAGATCATCTCGCCCGAAGGGGCCGACGGATCGCTGGCCGTGCACCAGGACGCCCGGGTCTACGCCGGCTTGTTCGACGGCAGCGAGGAGTCGGCCGATCTGGACGTGGGCCCGGGCCGCAACGTGTATGTCCACGTGGCCCGCGGCAGCCTGGACGTGAACGGCGAGCGGCTGTCCGAAGGCGACGGCGCCCGCATCCGCGACGCCGGGCCCCTGCGTTTTGCCCACGGCGAAGGCGCCGAGGTGCTGGTGTTCGACCTGCGGCCCAACGAGCTGCCCACGATGCCGCACTGAGCGGATAGGGCGCTCTGAGGAGCGGGGTGGGCGATGCCGCCCATCCCTTGCGCCCCGGCCCGCCGCATTGCCTTGTCTATTTTTTGTTTTTCTCGACGTCCTTCATCTTCAATTTCCAGGGAGTTCACCATGACCAACGCCAACGCCAACGCCAACGCCAACACGACCGCCGCAGCCAACGCCACCGCCCGCCCCGTCGCCTACGCCAAGCCCGGCGCCACGCTGCTCAACGCCGACGACCACACCCTGGTCATGATCGACTTCCAGTCGCAGATGGCCTTTGCCACGCACTCCATCGATGCAATCACGCTGCGCTCCAACGCGGGCCTGGTGGCCAGCGCGGCCGCCGGGTTTGGCGTGGACACCATCCTCACCACCGTGGCCGAAAAGAGCTTTAGCGGCCCCATGTTCGAGGAAGTGACTGCACCATTCCCCGGCCAGGCGCTGCTGGACCGCACCTCCATGAACACTTGGGAGGACGAGGCCGTGATCGCACGGGTCAACGCCATCGGCAAGCCGCGCATCGTGCTGGCCGGCCTGTGGACCAGCGTGTGCATCGTGGGCCCGGCGCTGTCGGCGTTGGACCAGGGCTTCGAGGTGTATGTGATCGCCGATGCCAGCGGCGACATCTCCGTGGAAGCGCACAACCGCGCCATGGAGCGCATGGTGCAGGCCGGCGCGCGGCCCATCACGGCATTGCAGTACCTGCTGGAGCTGCAGCGCGACTGGGCGCGGGGCGAGACGTACGACATGACGACGGGCATCGCCAAGAAGTTCGGTGGCGGCTATGGCCTGGGCATCACCTACGCCAAGACCATGTTCAACGCCCAAGAAGCCTGAAAGAGCACACCATCTTTCTACTGCGCGGGCCGATCTCGCACCTGCGGTCCTCGCCGTACGCAAGTACGGCTGCGGTCCTCGGTGCGACCTCGGCCCGCTCGCTACGAAATCTGGTGCACTCTTTGCGCTCTGCCATTGCTGAAATTTCGAAGTCCGAAGACCATGACACAACCAGCCCAAACCCCCGACCTCATCCTGCGCAACGGCCGCTTCACCACGCTGGACCGCGCCAATCCCACGGCCAGTGCGGTCGCCATTGCGCAAGGGCGCTTTACCAAGGTCGGTGACGACCGCGAAGTGATGGCGCTGGCCGGTGCGGGTACGCGGGTCATCGACCTGGGCGGGCGCAGCGTGCTGCCGGGGCTCATCGACAACCACCTGCACATCATCCGCGGCGGCCTCAACTTCAACATGGAGCTGCGGTGGGACGGCGTGAAGAGCCTGGCCGACGCCATGGCCATGCTCAAAGCCCAGGTAGCGGTGACGCCCGCGCCGCAGTGGGTGCGCGTGGTGGGCGGCTTCACCGAGCACCAGTTTGCGGAAAAGCGCCTGCCCACGCTGGCCGAGCTGAACGCCGTGGCGCCGGACACGCCCGTGTTCATCCTGCACCTGTACGACCGCGCGTTGCTCAACGGAGCCGCGCTGCGCGCCGTGGGCTATGGCAAGGACACGCCCGCGCCGCCCGGCGGCGAGATCGTGCGCGACAGCGCGGGCAACCCCACGGGCCTGCTGCTGGCCAAGCCCAATGCGGCCATCCTGTATGCCACGCTGGCCAGGGGCCCCAAGCTGCCGCACGACTACCAGGTCAACTCCACGCGCCACTTCATGCGCGAGCTCAACCGCCTGGGCGTGACCGGCGCCATCGACGCGGGCGGCGGCATGCAGAACTACCCGGATGACTACGACGTGATCCAGGAGCTGGCCGATGCCGACCAGCTCACCATTCGCCTGGCCTACAACCTGTTCACGCAAAAGCCCCAGCACGAGAAGGAGGACTTCCTGAACTGGACGGCCACCTCGCAGTACAAGCAGGGCACGGACTACTTTCGCCACAACGGCGCGGGCGAGATGCTGGTGTTCTCCGCCGCCGACTTCGAGGACTTCCGCCAGCCCCAGCCCGAGCTTGCGCCCGGCATGGAAGGCGAGCTGGAAGAGGTGGTGCGCATCCTCGCGCAGAACCGCTGGCCCTGGCGCATGCACGCCACCTACGACGAGACCATCGAGCGCGCGCTCAACGTGTTCGAAAAGGTCAACCAGGACACGCCGCTGGCCGGCCTGAACTGGTTCTTCGACCATGCCGAGACCATCTCGGAAAAGTCCATCGACCGCATCGCTGCCCTGGGCGGCGGCGTGGCCGTGCAGCACCGCATGGCCTACCAGGGCGAATACTTCGTGGAGCGGTACGGCGCTGCTGCGGCCGAGGCCACGCCCCCGGTCAAGCGCATGCTGGAGAAGGGCGTCAATGTGTCCGCCGGCACCGACGCCACCCGCGTGGCCAGCTACAACCCCTGGGTGTCGCTGTCCTGGCTCGTCACTGGCAAGACGGTGGGCGGCCTGCCGCTCACGCCGCAGCGCAACTGCCTCACCCGCGACCAGGCCTTGCGCATGTGGACCGAGAACGTCACCTGGTTCAGCAACGAGCAGGGCAAGAAGGGCCGCATCGAGGCGGGCCAGCTGGCCGACCTCGTCGTGCCCGACCGCGACTTCTTTGCCTGCCCCGAGTCCGACATCGCCGACACCACGGCCCTGCTCACCGTGGTGGGCGGCAAGGTGGTCTATGGCGTGGGCGACTTCGCGCGCTTCGACGACGCGGCCCCGCCGCCCGCCATGCCCGACTGGTCGCCCGTGCGCACCTTCGGCGGCTACGGCGCCTGGGGTGCCCAGGGAGGGGCGGACGGCGCGCCGCTGCAGGCCGTGCTGCGCAACGCGGCGGCGAACTGCGGCTGTGCGAGCAACTGCAACCTGCACGGCCACGCCCATGCCACGGCCTGGAGCAGCAAGCTCCCCGTGTCCGACCTGCAGGGCTTTTGGGGTGCGCTCGGCTGCGCCTGCTGGGCGGTGTGACGGTGCAGCACGCATTGCAAAACGCCGCCACCGCGCCCTGGGTGCAGACGCTGGCGCTGCTGTGCCTGTGCGCCGCGTACCTGCAGGGCGGCATCGGCAAGGCCCGCAACTTTGCGGGCGCCGTGGCCGAGGTGCGCTCGCTCGGCCTGGCCCCCGCCGCGCCCATCGCTGCCGCCACGCTGGTGCTGCAGCTTTCGGCCTCGGCGCTCATCCTGTCGGGCTGGTACCGCTGGCTGGGGGCGCTCGCCCTGGCGGGCTTCACGGCGCTGGCCGCCTTGCTGGCAGACCGCTTCTGGGCCGCGCCGCCCGCCGAGCGGCAGCGCAGCGCCAACGCATTTTTTGAACACTGGGGCCTGGTGGGCGGCATGCTGCTCGTCGCCTGGCACGACCTCGGAGGCCGCCATGTCTGATCACCGCCCAACCAAACCCGACACCACCACCGCACCGGGCAGCTTTGCGCCGCTGGCCATTCCCGTCTTTGCGGTGCTGTGGATCGCCACGGTGCTGGGCAACATCGGCAGCTTCATGCGCGACGTGGCCAGCGCCTGGATGGTGACCGAGCTCTCGTCCAGCCCCACCGCGGTCGCGCTGATCCAGACGGCCGCCACGCTGCCCGTCTTTCTGCTCGCCATCCCTGCGGGCGTGCTGTCGGACATCCTGGACCGCCGCCGCTTCCTGATCGGGGTGCAGGTGCTGCTGGCGGCCGTCAGCGGAACGCTGCTCATCCTGGCCAACACCCACACGCTGACGGTGGAGTGGCTGGTGGCCCTGACCTTTGTGGGCGGTATCGGTGCCGCGCTCATGGGCCCCACCTGGCAGTCCATCGTGCCCGAGCTGGTGCCGCGCAGCGAGCTCAGGAGCGCCGTGGCGCTCAACTCGCTGGGCATCAACATCGCACGCGCCGTCGGCCCGGCGGCGGGCGGCCTGCTGCTGGCCAGCTTCGGCGCGGCCATGGCCTACGGCCTGGACGTGCTGAGCTATGTGTTCGTGATCGCCGCGCTGCTGTGGTGGAAGCGCCCCAAGGCCGAGGCCTCAGGCCTGAACGAGCAGTTCTTCGGCGCCTTCCGCGCCGGCGTGCGCTACGCCCGCGCCAGCCGAGAGCTGCATGTGGTGCTGCTGCGCGCGGCCGTGTTCTTCCTGTTCGCCAGCTCAGTCTGGGCGCTGCTGCCGCTGGTGGCGCGCCGCATGCTGGGCGGCTCGGCAGGCTTTTACGGTGTGATGCTGGGCGCCGTGGGCGCGGGCGCCATCCTGGGCGCCGTGCTGCTGCCACGCTTGCGCAAACGGCTCAACACCGACGGCCTGGTGCTGCTGGCCTCGTTGCTCACCGCCGCCGTCATGGGCGTGCTGACCGTGGCCCCGCCCCAGTGGGCCGCCGTGGCGCTGATGCTGGTGCTGGGCCTGGGATGGATCATCGCGCTGACCACCCTCAACGGCGTGGCCCAGGCCGTGCTGCCCAACTGGGTGCGCGGCCGGGGCCTGGCCATCTACCTCATGGTCTTCAACGGCGCGATGGCCGCCGGCAGCCTGGGCTGGGGCCTCATCGCCGGGCAGGCCGGCTTGCCGGTTACGCTGCTGATGGGCGCGGTCGGTCTGGTGGCGGCGTCGCTCATCTTTCACCGCGTGAAGCTGCCCACCGGTGAGGCCGACCTGCAGCCCTCGAACCACTGGCCCGAGCCCCTGCTGGCGGAGCCCGTGGCGCACGACCGGGGCCCGGTGATGGTGCAGATCGAATACCGCATCGCCAAGCCCGACCGGCCCGCCTTCCTGCAGGCCATGCAGCACCTGTCCCAAGAGCGCCGCCGCGACGGCGCCTACGCCTGGGGCGTGGCCGAACACACGGGCGAGCCGGGCCGGGTCATCGAGTGGTTCCTGGTCGAATCGTGGGCCGAGCATCTGCGCCAGCACCACCGCGTGTCCAAGGCCGATGCCGACCTGCAAGCGGAGGCATTGCGTTTCCATGTCGGACCGGAGCGGCCGGTAGTGCACCACTTTCTGGCACTGACGCCGGGGGGCGTGGGTGAAGAGGGCGCCGCCCCGTCAACGAACGCTTCGCACGCACACTGAGGGGGATTTTTAGTTGGATTGGCCTGTAGCGCCAGTGGAATATACGCTGAATGCTATCAAATTGATATCGACTCGGTTGCGCAGATGAATGCGATCACACAGATGCCAACGTCGGCGTTTCCACGGTGCTGGCTTCCACCTCGACCAGGCAGTCATAAAACGTCGGCGCGCGGCCCAAGTCCGTGAGGGCCTGGCTGGTGACCTCGTTCACGTTGGTACCGTTCAGCCCCAACTTGCGCCACCAGATGCCCAGGCCATTCACAACCCCGGGCCGTGCGCGGCGCGACACGGTGGCGTGGCACAGGTAGCTGCCCCGGTCGTTGAACACGCGCACCACGGCGTCGTTGGCAATGCCGCGTGCTTCGGCGTCGTCGGGGTGCATTTCCAGCACCGGGCGGCCCTCGATGTTGCGCAGGCTCTGCACGTTCACGAAGGTGGAGTTCAAGAAGTTGCGCGCGGGCGGCGAGATCATGGCCAGCGGGTAGCGGGCATCCGTGCCCTGCAGTTCGTAGTTGGGCAGGTGGTCGGGCAGGCCGTCCAGGCCCTGGGCGGCCAGGCGGGCGCTGTAGAACTCGCACTTTCCAGAGGGTGATGGGAAGTTGCCTTCGGCGAACGGCGCATCGGGCAGCGCCAGCGTGGCAAAGCCTTGGCTTTCGAGCAGTGCGTAGTCCACTGCGTCGCCAAACGCCTGGCGGCACAGGGCCTCGTCGCTCTCGGCAAAACAGGGCTCGGCAAAGCCCATGCGCGCCGCCAGGTCGCGGAAGATCTGGGCGTTGCTACGGGCCTCGCCCAGCGGCGCAATAGCGGGGCGGTTGAGCAGCACGTCGGTGTGGCCGTAGCTCAGATGCACGTCCCAGTGCTCCAGCTGCGTGGTGGCGGGCAGGATGTAGTCGGCGTAGTCGGCCGTGTCGGTGCGGAAGTGCTCCAGCACCACCGTGAACAGGTCTTCGCGCGCAAAGCCTTGCACCACCTTGCCCGAATCGGGCGCCACGGCCACGGGATTGCTGTTGTAGACCACGATGGCCTCCACCTTCGGTCCGAACGCAGGCGAGGCCCCGCGCAGCAGGTCGTCGCCAATGGTGGACATGTTGATGGTGCGCGGTGTCTGGGCGGGCATCAGGTCGGGCCGCTGCAGCACGGCGCGCTGCGCGGGGAACTGGCCCGAGCTGGACAGCAGCACGCCGCCCGCGCTGTGGCGCCAGGCGCCCGTGAGCGCAGGCAGGCAGGCCACGGCGCGCACCGCATTGCCGCCGCCACGCACACGCTGCATGCCGTAGTTCAGGCGGATGGCGGCGGGCTTCGTCGTGCCGTAGTCCTTGGCCAGCTGGCGGATCTGCTCCACCGGAATGCCGCACACCTCGGCCGCGCGTTCGGGCGGCCACTGCAGTGCGCGCTCGCGCAGCTGGTCCCAGCCCAGCGTGTGGCGGGCGATGTAGTCGTGGTCCAGCCAGTCGTTCGCGATCAGCTCGTGCATCAGCGCCAGTGCCAGCGCCGCGTCGGTGCCGGGGCGCAGGGCAATGTGCTCGTGGCATTTGTCGGCCGTCTCGCTCTTGCGGGGGTCAATGCACACCAGCTTGGCGCCATTGCGCTTGGCCTGCTGGGCGTAGCGCCAGAAGTGCAGGTTGCTGCCGATGGAGTTGCTGCCCCAGATCAGGATGAGCTGCGATTCGGCAAAGAACTCCACCTTCATGCCCACCTTGCCGCCCAGGGTCTGCACCAAGGCCTCGGCGCCGGCCGATGCGCAGATGGTGCGGTCCAGCTGCGAGGCACCCAGCTTGTGGAAGAAGCGGCGGTCCATGCTCTCGCCCTGCACCATGCCCATGGTGCCCGCGTAGCTGTAGGGCAGGATGGCTTCGGGCGCGCGCGCGGCGATGGCCTGCAGGCGCTGGGCGATGTCGCTCAGCGCCTCGTCCCAGGTCACGGGCGCGAACTGGCCGGCCCCCTTGGCGCCCGTGCGCTTGAGCGGCGTGAGCACGCGCTCGGGGTGGTAGCTGCGCTCGGTGTACTTGCTCACCTTGGCGCACAGCACGCCGTCGGTGTGTGGGTGAGCGGGGTTGCCCTGTACGCGGGTGGCCACGCCGTTCTCTATGGTCGTCAACAGGGCGCAGGTGTCCGGGCAGTCGTGGGGGCAAGCGCCGCGCACCTGAGTCGGTACAGATAGAGGGGAATTTGCAGCAGAAGACGTGGGCATTTGGTAGGTTGATCGTTAAACTGGCAATCAGGGTTGGAACGGTTGTGCATATCTAGCCACCCTTCCAAGGAGGCTGCCTACCGGCAGCGCAGAGGGATCGCCCTCGATTCACAAGAGCAGAGATTTCACCATGAACCAACCGGTATTGGGTCGTAGACAGTTTTCCGTGGGCCTGGGCGCTGCAGCGCTGGGGGGCTTCCAGCTGGCACACGCGCAAAGTGAAGGCCGGATTGTGCTGGGCCAGTCTGCTGCCTTCACGGGCCCCGCCGCGCAGCTGGGCGTGCAGTTCAATCTGGGTGCCAAGCTCTTTTTCGACCAGCTCAATGCGCAGGGTGGCGTGGGCAAACGCACGGTGGAAATCCGCACGATGGACGATGGCTACGAGCCCGACCGCTGCGCCGAGAACACCCGCAAGCTCATTGCCGAAGACGTGTTCGCCCTGTTTGGTTACATCGGTACGCCCACCAGCCTGGCGGCGATGCCTATCTTCACCAAGGAAAAAGTGCCATTCTTTGGCCCCTTTACGGGGGCCGAGGCGCTGCGCCAGCCGTTCAACCGGCTGATCTTCCATGTGCGCGCCTCGTACTACGACGAAACCGCACTCATCGTGCGCCAGCTTACCAACCTGGGCCTCAAGAAGATTGCGGTGTTCTACCAGAACGACGCCTACGGCAAGGCCGGGCTCGATGGCGTGACGAAGGCGCTGACCGAACTCAAGCTCTCGCCTGTGGCCACTGCCACGGTGGAGCGCAATTCGACCGACGTGAAAGCGGCTGTGGACAAGCTGGTGCCGGCCAAGCCGGATGCCGTGGTGCAGATCACTGCCTATGCCTCGGCCGCATCCTTCGTGCGCGCAGCGCGCAAGGCGGGCTTTGGCGGCACGTTCTACAACGTGTCTTTCGTGGGCACGCAGGCGCTGGCCGACGAGCTGGGCAAGGATGGCGCCGGTGTGGTGGTGTCGCAGGTCGTACCTTCGCCCTATCAGCCGTCGCGCCAGATTACCCGCGAGTTTCTGGAAGCCATCAAGAAGGGTGGCGACAAGGTGCAGGCCAACTACTCCAGCATGGAGGGTTTTCTGGCCGCCCGCATCTTCACTGAAGGCCTGCGCCAGGCCCAGGGCAGCGGAAGGCCCACCCGCGAGAGCCTGATCACCGGCATTGAGTCGCTGGGCAGCCAGGTGATTTCGGGCTTTCCGGTCACCTACAGCGCTACGAGCCATGCGGCCTCGAAGTTTGTCGAGATGTCCATGCTGACGGGCGACGGCCGCGTGAGGACCTGACTGCAGCGCCGCAGGCCCCGGCGGAGGGCTCTGCGGCATCTATCTGCGGCGATCAGCCCAGTGTGCGTGTGCGCACCAGTCCTTGCATGAAGGCCTCGCAGCGCGCCAGCTGCTCCAGGCTCACGTATTCGTCGGGCTGGTGGGCCTGCTGGATGCTGCCTGGGCCACACACCACGGTGGAGATGCCCGCGTTCTTGAACAGGCCCGCCTCGGTGCCAAAGGCCACCAGCGTGGTGTTCTTTTCGCCGCTCAGCTCCTGCGCCAGGCGCGTGACCGGGTCGTCCTTGCTGCCCAGAAAACTCGGAATCTCGCAGATGGTCTCGAATTCAAAGCCTGCTGCGGGCGCCACCTTCTTCATCGCAGGCTCCAGCGACTTGGCATAGGCCACCACCTCGGACTGCATCTGTGCAGCATTGGCCGTGGGCAGGTCGCGGAACTCGTAACGGAACTCGGCGTCGCGCGGCACCACGTTGTCGGCAATGCCGCCGTGGAACTGGCCCACGCTGGTGGTCGAAAACGGCACGTCGAAGCCCTCAAAGCGGGGCTCATTCTTTTCAAAGTCTTCCGCCATGTCGCGCACCCGGCCCACCACGCGGGCGGCCATCTCGATGGCGTTGACCGAATGCGGCGTGAGGGAGGAATGCGCCTCCTTGCCGCGCACGCAGCACTTGTATCGGTACACGCCCTTGTGCGCGATGGCGGGGATCATGCTGGTGGGCTCGCCCACGATGCAGGCCAGGGGCTTGATGTTGGCATCGCGCAGGTCGGCGATGAGCTCTTTTACGCCAAAGCAGCCGATCTCTTCCTCATAACTGAAGGCCAGGTGGATGGCGAAGGGCGCGTCGCTGTTCAGGAATTGCTCGGCGTGCGAGACCGCAATGCCAATGAAGGCCTTCATGTCTGCACTGCCACGCCCGTACAGATTGCCGTCCTTGACCAGAGCGCTCAGTGGGTCCATGGTCCAGTCCTGCCCGTCCCACGGCACCGTGTCGGTGTGGCCCGAGAGGATCACGCCAGCGGGTTTGCCCTCGCCCAGCGTGGCGAACAGGTTGGCCTTGGTCTTGTCGTCGTTGAAGGTCAGTCGGCTTTTCACACCCAGCCGAGCCAGGTGGTCGCGGATGAAGTGGATCAGCTCCAGGTTGGAGTGGTGGCTGACGGTGTTCATGCGCACCAGGGTTTGCGCGAGTTCGAGGGCGTGGGGGGAGAGTGTCATGTTGCAGTGCAAATAATCCCGGAGTGGCGCAAGGGACGGCCAGCGGGCTAGACTGTGAGATCGTAAGGACACATATCATGAACGTTATTGACTCCATCGTCACCCAGGCGGCCAGTATTGCAGCGGTGCGCCGGGACATTCACGCCCACCCCGAGCTGTGCTTTGAAGAGGTGCGCACCGCCGACGTGGTGGCCCAAAAGCTCACCGAATGGGGCATTCCCATCCACCGGGGGCTGGGCAAGACGGGCGTGGTGGGTATCGTCAAGGGGCGCGACGGTGGCGCCAGTGGCCGGGCGATTGGCCTGCGCGCCGACATGGACGCCCTGCCCATGCAGGAGTTCAACACCTTCGCCCACGCCAGCAAACACCAGGGCAAGATGCACGCCTGCGGCCACGACGGCCACGTGGCCATGCTGCTGGCGGCGGCCCAGCACTTTGCCAAGCACCGCAACTTTGACGGCACTGTGTACCTGATCTTCCAGCCCGCCGAAGAAGGCGGCGGCGGCGCCCGCGTGATGATCGAAGACGGCCTGTTCGAGCAGTTCCCCATGGAGGCCGTGTACGGCATGCACAACTGGCCCGGCATGCCGGTGGGCACTTTTGCCGTAAGCCCCGGCCCGGTCATGGCATCGACCAGCGAATTCAAGATCACCCTGCGCGGCAAAGGCGGCCATGCGGCCCTGCCGCACACAGGCATCGACCCGGTGCCGATCGCCTGCGGCATGGTGCAGACCTTCCAGACCATCATCAGCCGCAACAAGAAGCCGGTGGACGCGGGCGTGATCTCGGTCACCATGATCCATGCGGGCGAGGCCACCAATGTGGTGCCCGACAGCGTCGAACTGCAGGGCACGGTGCGCACCTTCACCGTGGAAGTGCTGGACCTGATCGAAAAGCGCATGCGCCAGATTGCCGAGCACACCTGCGCCGCACACGACGCCACCTGCGAGTTCGAGTTTGTGCGCAACTACCCGCCCACCATCAACTCGCCCGCCGAGGCCGAATTTGCCCGCAAGGTGATGGCGGGCATCGTGGGGGAGGAGCGTGTGCTGCCCCAGGAGCCCACCATGGGCGCCGAAGACTTCGCCTACATGCTGCAGGCCAAGCCCGGTGCGTACTGCTTCATCGCCAACGGCGACGGCGCGCACCGCGAGATGGGCCACGGCGGCGGGCCTTGCATGCTGCACAACCCGAGCTATGACTTCAACGACGACCTGATCCCGCTGGGCGCCACCTACTGGGTCAAGCTGGCCGAGGAATGGCTGGCCCAGCCCGCTGACGCCGCCTGACGCACAGATCCGAGTCATGCCCGCCCTGGCGCCCATCGCGCGCGCCGGGGTGTTTTGTTTCCACCCCCGTCTGAAAGTCCCTGTCCATGATCGGTCTCGTTGACGCGTTTTCGCCCAGTTACGCAAAGGCGCGCACAAAGTTTCTGGAGGCGGCCGCCACCGCAGGCCTGCCCATCGAGTCACATGCCCACCCCCTGAAGGGCCGCGATGGTGAAGACCTGGCCATGGACGTGGTGCGCGACGGCCCGGCCGATGCCAAGAAGCTGCTCATCGTGAGCAGTGCCTGCCATGGCGTCGAGGGCTATTGCGGCAGTGGTGTGCAGGTGTTTGCACTGCGCGACGCCGAGTGGCGTGCGAAGGCGCGCGACGCCGGTGTGGCCACGCTCTATATCCATGCGCTCAACCCGTATGGCTTTTCGCACGTGCGCCGCTTCACCCACGAAAACGTGGACCTGAACCGCAACTTCCAGAACTTTTCAAGGCCCTTGCCCGTGAACACTGCCTACCGCGAGGTGCAGCCCCTGCTGCTGCCCGAGCAGTGGCCACCCGGCCCCGACAACGTGGCCGCCGTGGAGCAGTACATCGCCACCAAGGGCGAGGCGGCATGGCAGGCCGCCATCTCGCAAGGCCAGCACGAGTTTCCGCAAGGGGTCTTCTTTGGCGGCACCGAGCCCACCTGGAGCAACCGCACGCTGCGCCAGGTGCTGCGCCAGCACGGTGCAGGTGCGTCGCACATTGCCTGGATCGACCTGCACACCGGCCTGGGCCCCAGCGGCCATGGCGAGCGCATCTATGCGGGCAATGACGACGACGTGGCCGTGGCCCGCGCGCGCGCCTGGTGGGACGGCGGCGGCGCCACGCCGGTCACGTCGATCTACGATGGCTCGTCCACCTCGGCCTTCCTCACCGGCCTGATGTGGACCTCGATCTACGACGAATGCCCGCATGCCGAGTACACCGGCATCGCCATGGAGTACGGCACGGTGCCCGTGCTCGACGTGATGAACGCCATCCGTGCCGAGCAGTGGCTCAACCTGCACCCCGACACGCCCGCCGACAAGGCCGCCCAGATCAAGGCACAAATGCTGGCGGCCTTCTACACCGACACCGATGCCTGGAAGGGGCAGATCATCAGCCAGGCGCGGCAGTCGATGTTCCAGGCGGTGGAGGGGCTGGTTTCTTGAATACGTGGTAAAAAAGGCACCTGGCGCTTATCCAGTAAGCGCAAGTAGCTATAAGAAATATAGTATTTCAGCTCCGTGGGGCCTGGTTTTTACGAGGGAGCCGCTGGCGCATGGCGGCTACCATCGTTCCCAAAAACCAGGAGACCCCATGGCGCCACGCCCCCGCACACTCCCCATCCCGCACGCAGCAGAACACGCTGGCCCATGAGGCCGCCCAGCGTGGCACACGTGGCAGCGCAAGCGCAGCAAGCCGATCCACTGCGCGCGCTCAGCCGCAGCCTGCTCCAGCTGGCTGAACAGGCCCAGCACGCGCCGCCGCAGGACCTGCTGCACCAGGCGCTGCAGACGCTGCGCGGGCTGGTGCCTTTTGATTCGGCGTGGTGGGGCGAGGTGTCGGCAGGCGAGTCTGGCGCAGGGGGCGGCGCGCAGGAGGTGCAGGCCGCGCCGCGCAACTGGCTGCACGGCAGCATCGGCCTGGCCCGGGGTTTTGCCGACGAGTGGAACGCCTTGTCCGCTGCGGACGATTTTGCGAAGCATTCCATGCGCCACCTGGGCGAGGTGATCCGCGAGCGCGACCTGGTCGGCGCGCCACCTGAAGACCCGCAGGTGATGGCCTTCGCAGAGCGGCACGGCCTGTACCACTGCATGGCCCTCACGGCTGAGCTGCCGCACAGCGGACTGCTGTTTTTTGTCTCGGTCTACCGGACGCCCACACGCAGCGAATTCACCGATGCCGAAACCGTGCTGTTTGGCGAGTTTGTGCTGCACCTGCTGCAGCACTGGCACCACCGGCTGCAGCGGTTGCAAAGCGATTCGCCACTCCGCCCGTGGGACAGCTTTGCGCTGGCCCAGCCCACGGGCGAGCTGCTGTTTGCGGGCCTGCGCATCAGCCAGGCCTTGCGCGCGGCCTACCCCGAATGGGCGGGCACCCGCCTGCCACCGGCCGTGGTGCAGGCGCTGCCCGGCGCGCCCTGCAACCTGGCGCTGGGCAAGGCCTGCCGCCTGCGGCTGGAGCGGTGCGGCCCGCTGGTGGCGCTCAGCATCGCATCGCGCCAGCACAAGCAGGCGCTGGCCCCGCGCGAGCTGAGCGTGGCCATGCTCTACGCCCAGGGGCAGTCGCACAAAGACATTGCGGCCACGCTGGGCCTCACGCCCGCCACGGTGCGAACTTACCTGCGCACTGCCTACGCAGCGCTGGGTGTGCGCAACAAGCTGGAACTGGTGGCGGCGCTGCGCAACGCGTAGGGCGGTGGCCCGCTGCTGTGCGGGCTCGGTAGTTTCCCGCTCCCTCTGCATTTGCAGAGGCCGCAGCGGCAGCTTCTTTTTCTATCGTCCGCACCGGAGTCCCAGAGCTTGCGGTGGCGCTGCCGCCGCAAGCTGGGCTCCTGAGAAAAACACACCACAGGAGACTTTCCGCATGTTCCCGAACCCCACCCGCGCCGCCGTGGCGCAACCCCGTCGCACCGCACTCGCGGCACCCTTGGGCCGATGGCCCGCGCGTGCGCTGAGCGGCCTGGGCGCCGCAGCCACCCTGGCGCTGACGGCCTGCGGCGGTGGCGGCGATGCCCCTGCGCCCCTGGCCAGCAAGCCCCTGGCAGAAGCTTGCGCTGCCTACACGTCAACCACCTTGCCCCATGGCGCCAAGCTCACGCGCACCGAGCTGCGCAAGGCCGAGGGCACGTTGCCCGACGTGTGCATCGTGCGCGGGCAGATCGTGTCCTCGCCCGACTCCACCATCAACTGGGCGGTGGAACTGCCCACGCTGGCGCAATGGAACAGCAAGACGCTGACCATCGGCGGTGGCGGCTTCGACGGGTTTATCCCCACGGACGACCCGTGGTACCAGCAGCTGGTGGGCCCATCGGCAAATCCGTATGTGAAGATCAGCTCCGACTCCGGCCACCAGATCCAGGGTTTTGCCTGGGGCAAGAGCGATGTGGCGCTGCGCAACCATGCGTTCGACGCCAACCATTTTGTGCTGGAGGTGGGCACCGCCATCGCCACCGAGTTCTACGGCAAGCGCCCTGTGCGGCGCTACCACATGGGCCATTCCAACGGCGGGCGCTCAGGTCTGATCTCCACGCAGAAGTACCCCAAGGACTACGACGGCGTGGTGGCCATGGAGCCCGCCATCGCCCAGCAGGCGCACCAGGTCAACCTGGGCCCCACGGTGCTGCGCCACATCTTCAAGAGCCGCGAGAACTGGATGAGCCCCGCCAAGATCGCGCTCTACGCCAAGGCCGAGACGGCCGCGTGCGACGGGCTGGACGGTCTGAAGGACGGCATCATCGGCAACGTCGAGGCCTGCAACTACGTGCCCACCGAGCTGCTGTGCCAGGGCGCGGACAGCGACAGCTGCCTCACGGCCGGTCAGATCGAATCCATCCGCCTCATCTACAGCGACCACAAGACGCCCGTGACCCTGTCGCGCGGCGCAGTGGGCTACCCGCGCTTTGGCCGGGGCGGCGCGTCCACGTCCGATTGGCAGTCGTACATGTTCGGCACCAGCTTCGATGCCCCCGATTCGTTCAACCATATGGCCGTGACGGCGGCTGCGCGCCTGGTGGAGGGCAACCCCAACGCCAACATCCTGAGCCACGACCCCACGCAGTACCAGGCGCAGTACAGCCGCCTGGCCGAGATGATCGACGGCACCGACCCGGACATTGCTGCCTTTGCCGACAACGGCGGCAAGCTGCTGATCTGGTACGGCGCGGGCGACACCTGCGTGTCGATGTACCGCACGGTGGAGTACCTCGACACGGTGAAGCAGCGCCTGGGCGCCAGCAAGGTGCAGAGCTTTGCGCGCATGGTCACCTCGCCCTCCAACGGGCATGACCTGGACGGCGCGGGCACCGAGCCCCGCTCCATCGACCTGCTGGCCGCCATGGACGCCTGGGTGGAAAAAGGCACGGCGCCCGACAAGCTGGTGGCCACCAAGTTCGCACCCGGCACCACCACACCAGTGGCCCAGCGCCCGGTGTGCGAGTACCCCAAGTTCCCGCGCTACAACGGCACGGGTGACGTCAGCAAGGCGGAGAGCTTTACCTGCTCGGTGACCTGATGGTGCAGGGGGCGGATGGCGGGCTGCGCTGCGGGTGTCCTGCGCGCAGCCCACGGTCTGGGGCTCACAGTCCCAGATCGCTCAGCCCCGCATGGTCGTCCGGCCGACGCCCGAGCGGCCAGAAGAACAGCCGGTCTGCGGCCTGGATGGGCCGGTCGTTGATGCTCGCGTGGCGCACAGCCATCAGACCCGCATCGTTGAACTCCCAGTTCTCGTTGCCATAGCTGCGGTACCACTGGCCCGCATCGTCATGCCATTCGTAGGCGAACCGCACGGCGATGCGGTGGCCGCTGAACGCCCAGAGCTCTTTGATGAGGCGGTAGTCCAGCTCGCGCGCCCACTTGCGCTCCAGCAGCTGCCGGGCGGCCTCGCGGCCCACGGGAAACTCAGCCCGGTTGCGCCAGCGGGTGTCCTCGGTGTAAGCCAGGGCCACACGCGCCGGGTCGCGCGAGTTCCAGCCGTCTTCGGCCAGGCGCACTTTCTGGATGGCGGTTTGCAGGGAGAAGGGGGGAAGAGGCGGACGGGTTTCCATGGGCAGCACCTTGGGGTTGTGGGTCAAGAGGAATTGGTAGACAAGTCTGTCTACATCGCATCATAGCGAAATGTAGACAGACTTGTCTACAATGCCCACATGATTCCCCTGCCGCCTTCTGACTGGAAAGACCTGCCTGCCCGCGACCGCCTGCTGCAGACCGCGCACGCGCTGTTTTACCGCGACGGTATCCGTGCCACGGGCATCGACCGCGTGATCGCCGAGTCGGGCGTCACCAAGGTCACGTTCTACCGGCATTTCCCCAGCAAAAACGATCTCATCTGCGCCTATCTTGAATACCGCCATGCAGGCTGGATCGCATGGTTCGCTGCGGCCCTGGAGCGCCATGGGGGTGCAAAGCGTGGTGGTGCGTCCGGCCTGAATGCGCTGGTGGCCACGCTGGCCGAATGGTTTGGCCGCGATGACTTCCGGGGCTGCGCCTTCATCAACAGCGTGGGCGAGCTGGGCAGCACGGTGCCGGAGGTGATGGAGATTGCACAGCGCCACAAGCATGAGATGACGGACCTTCTGGCCACCCTGCTGCCGCCTGGCGCACAGCGGGCGCAGACCGCGGAGGCCGTGACGCTGGTGGTGGAGGGCGCCATCGTGCGTGTGCAAATGGGCGAGCCGGTCAAGGCGGTGCTGGGCAGCGTGGAGCGCCTGCTGGCGGGCCTGGCCGCATAGCCTGCCTGCCCGGAGCTGCGCATCACCTCACGCGTACTGCGCCAGGCCGTGGCCGAAGGACCAGTTCTCCTTGGCCACCTCGACGATGTTGATGAACACGTCCTCGGGCCGCAGGCCCGGGCTCTCGCCCAGCAGCTGCGCGATGCGCGCAAACAGCGCCTTCTTCTGCTCCAGGCCGCGCGTGTTGTTGGCGGTGATCTGGATGAACACTACGTCGTCGCTGCGGGCCACGCCCAGGTAGGTGGGGCTGTAGCGGAAGTTCGCGGCTTCGTGCTCGGTGATGGTCATGAACTGGTCGTCCTCGGGCACGTTGAAGGTCTCGCGCAAGGCGCGGTACAGCGTGTCAAAGATCGCCTGCCGGTAGGCCGCAGGCTTGCCGGCGCGCATGGCAATGTGGATGAGGGGCATCGCAAGATCCTTTCTGAACAAGATGCTGGCGAAATCCTATCCATATGAATATGCTATGGATATCTATTTCAGAAATATCAAATTCAAATGGTTGAGCGATCCCTGGATCTGGATGCCGTCGAAGCCTTTGTGCGCATTGCCGAGCTGGGCAGCTTCACGCGCGCAGCCGAAGCCATGGGCACGGCGCAGGCCGCGATAAGCCTGAAGCTCAAGCGGCTAGAGGACCGGCTGGGCTGTCGCCTCATCGAGCGCACGCCGCGCCAAGTGCAGCTGTCGGCCCGGGGCGCGGCATTTCTGGAGCATGCGCGTGAACTGCTGGCCGCGCACGACCGGGCGCTGGCCACGTTCGCTCAGGCCCGCCAGCGCCTGACCATCGGCATCAGCGACCATGTGGCCGGGCCGGAGCTGCCCGCGCTGATCGCCCGCATGAACCAGCAAGACCCACAGCTGCTCATCGAGATCCGCATCGGCTCGTCGGGCGACCTGCTGCAAAACTACGACCGGCGTGAGCTGGATGCCGTACTGGCCCGCATGCACGTGGGCCGCAGCGATGGCGAGCTGATCGCCGAAGAGCCCTTCGGCTGGTTCGCCGCCCCCGGCTGGCAGCACCGTGCGGGCGAGCCCTTGCCCCTGGCCACGCTGGCCGAGCCCTGCGGTGTGCGGGCGATGGCGGGGCAGGCGCTGGACGCTGCGGGCATTGTCTGGGCCGAGGTGTTTGTGGGTGGAGGCGTTGCGGCCGTGGCGGCGGCCGTGATGGCCGGGCTGGGCGTGGCGGCACTGGCGCCGCGCATGCTGCCGCTGGGGGCGGTGGATGTGGGTGCTCGCCTGGGGCTGCCTGAGCTGCCGCGTCTGCCGGTGCTGCTGCACACACGCAACCAGGAAGGTCGCCCGCGCGATGCGCTGGCAGCGTTGTCGGCGGCCTTTCGCAGCGCGGTGCGGGGATAGCGCACACGCCTGTACGCTTGTTGATGGACCCGGCCTTTCACTCCAGCCTGGCGCCTTGCGATGCGCCGTGCCGCGTGTCGCGGTCGTACTGCTTCTCGCGCTCGGCATGTTCTCGCAGCAAGCGGTGCCCCAGCGCGTTGGCCTGGCGCTCCAGCGTGGCGCAGTCCGGCGCGGCAGGCAGTGCGGCAATGCCCTCGTCAATGGCCTGCGCTGCGTCGCGTCCGAACTGCACATGGCCCTCTTCGTGGTGCGACAAGGAGCGCAGGTACCGGTCGAAAACCGCCTGCTGGACGGGCGTGCCACTGCGCAATTCGGGCAATTGCACCTGAGTGCGCAGTCGGGTGGTGACCTCGGTGATGGTGCAGCGGCCCGATGCCTCGCGCCACCAGCGAAAGGTCCAGCGCACGTTCCAGCGGGTGTAGCCGTGAAAGCGCTGGCCGTCGACGGTGATGGGCGTGGCAGCGTTCAGCGCTTTCCGCAGGGTCTCGCCGGGCTGGGCGCGCACGGGGTAGGGCTGCTGGATATGTTCTTCCGTGACGGCGGCATGGGCGGCGCCCGCGCAGACCAGGGCCACCAGCACCCCGGCAAGGTCCACCCAGCGCGCCCTCAGCACCACCGAGGCTCCCCGGTTCACTCGCCCCAGGGCAGCATCAGCGTGAGCAGCGACAGCTGGTCAAACTCGGGCGCAAACGCGTCGATGATCTGCTGCGGCTCGGGGCAGAGCGTGGTGTCGGTGATCACGCCAAACTGCACACCGCCACCGTAGCTCAGGATGGAGACACCGAGGCCGATGTCGCCCGACTGCGGCACCCAAAACATGCACTGGGTGACGCGTGAGCCGCACAGTGTCAGCTGCTCCTTGGGCCCGGGCACATTGGTCATCACGGCCGTGGTCTTGCGGCCGAAAAGATTGAGCAGCGCGTCCTGCGCGGGTTTGATCATCAGTCCTGCCACGGCCAGCATCGCAAACGCCAGGATGGGCTGGGTGCTGCCCTTGAGCGCGTTCATGCGCTTGCGCACCTCGTATACGCGCTCGACGGGGTTGGCCACGCCAATCGGCAGCACCAGCGGCACCAGCCCAAAGCGGTTGCCCAGCTTCCAGGCCTCTTCCATGGGGCGCAGGTTGACCGGGATCATGGCGCGGATCTCCTGCCCCGTGGGGTCGTCGCCCTGGTTGCGCAGGTAGCCGCCGATGGCGCCCGCCACGCACGACAGCAGCACATCGTTGATGGAGCAGTTGAGCGCCTTGCCGATGGCCTTGACCTCTTCCAGCGGGATGGGCGGGCACCAGGCCACACGCTTGGCGCTGCCAGGCTGGCCCTTCAGGCGCGTGGGGGAGTCGTCGGGCATCAGCGCCAGGGCAGCGGCATCGCTCACCAGCTGGTAGGCCACGCGTGCCATGTCCATGGTGCCAGCCAGCCCATGGTGCATGGTCTTCTCGGGGTCGCTCAGCATCTTGAACGACTTGGCTGCGCCGTCACCGGCCAGATCCAGCGCCTTCACCGTCATGTCGGTAAAGGGCTTGATGAGCGCGTCCGCAATCCAGTCCTCGGCCGTGGCGGCCTGCTCGCGCTCCTTGCGGGTGCGCTTGGGCGGTTCGGAGCCGCCGTCCACGATGGACATGGTCACCGAGATCAGCGCAATGCCGTCCGCAATGCAGTGGTGGATGCGCACGATGAGCGCGCTGCCGGGCTGGCCGTCGTCACCCACAAAATCTTCGATCAGGTGCATTTGCCACAGCGGCCGCCGGGTATCGAGCGGCTGCATGGCGAGTTCACCCACACGGTCTTGCAGGGCGCGCTGCATGCTGTGGCCTTGTCGGTGGGGCAGCTTCTCGCGCAGCACATGCGCGGCGATGTCGAAGTTGCGGTCCTCCACCCAGGTGGCGCCCGCCGCGTCTTCCACCACGCGCTGGCGAAAGCGCGGGTACTGCAGCAGGCGCTGCTGCACGCGATCGCGAAGGGCGTCCCAGGTGATGCCGGGCGACAAGGTCCACACGCCGTTGATCATCATCAGGTTGCTGTGCGAATCCATGCGCAGCCAGGCGGTGTCGACCTTGGTCATGCGTTCGCCCGACAGGCCCAGCATGCCAGTGGCTGCGCGGCGCACGTTCTTCTGTACCACGGTGGCAGCTTTTCGGGCGGCTGGGGGCAGTGCCTGTGCTGCCTTGCGCGCCACCTCGGGGGCCTGGTTGCGCATCGTGCGCAGGGGGCTGGAGCCTTTGCCCGGAGTGGCTTTGCTGGGGGCTGGAATGCGGGTCACCATCGGATGTACACCTGTTGTTTGATTTTTGGGGACTTGCCTCTATGGATTGAGCGGTCCCAGACTGTGCTCAGCCCGTAAGATACAACGCAGCAAACCCTTGCCGACACCGTTCTTTCCCTCCCCCCAAAGATCTCAAGGAGCACACCGACATGGCCGACCTCAACGCCACCTTCGAAGCCGCCGTGGCCAATTCCAAGAACCTGAGTGAGCGTCCCGACAACGCCACGCTGCTCAAGATCTACGCGCTGTACAAGCAAGCCACCGCCGGCGACAACACCGAGAAGAAGCCCAGCTTCTCCGACATGGTGGGCCGTGCCAAGTGGGACGCCTGGGAAAAGCTCAAGGGCACGGGTGCCGACGAGGCCAAGCAACAGTATGTGGACCTGATCACCTCGCTGAGCTGATACGGCGGTACCCAAAGCAAAAGGCGACTTCGGTCGCCTTTTGCTTTGGGGGCAAAGGTGCCTAACGCCGGACCCACCCCTTGGGCAGTCCCGCTTCCGGCGTCATGCCGTAGACCGGCTCTCCTGGCAGCCCCGCCTGCAGCGGCGCGCGTGCGGCCATCAGGCGCTCCAGGTCTACCCCCGTGGCAATGCCCATGGCTTCGAACATGAACACCAGGTCTTCCGTCACCACGTTGCCCGACGCGCCAGGCGCATAGGGGCAGCCGCCCAGGCCGCCCAGCGACGCATCAAAGGTTCGCACCCCCACGTCGTAGGCCGCCAGGCAATTGGCCAGGCCCAGGCCGCGGGTGTTGTGCATGTGGGCCGCCCCGGCCTTGGCGCCCAGCTCGGCGCGCAGGCGCATGAAGAGGCGGCGCACCTGAGCCGGGTTGGCCATGCCGGTGGTGTCCGACAGGCCCACCTCGTCGGCCCCGGCCTCAGCGCACAGGCTCGCGAGCCAGATCACGTCGTCCTCGGGCACCTCGCCCTGCAGGGTGCAACCAAAGGCGGTGGACAACCCCACCTCCACCAGCATGCCGGGGGCCTGCGCGTCGCGCAGGTGGGCCACGGCGCGCACTTCCTCGACCATGGCCTCGCGCGTCTTGCGCACATTGGCCAGCGAATGGGCGGCGCTGGCCGACACCGGCAGCGTGACCTTGTGCACACCTGCCGCGAGGGCCGCCTCGGCGCCGCGCAGGTTGGGGGCCAGCGCCATCACAGTGATGCCAGGGTGGGTCAGCGCGTGGCGCACCACCTCGGCCACATCGGCCATCTGGGGCAGCAGGCGGGCAGGCACGAACGAGCCCACTTCAATCTCGCGCAGCCCGGCGGCCACCAGGGCGTCGATCCAGCGCAGCTTGTCGGCCGTGGGCATGGTGGCTTTGACGGACTGCAGGCCATCGCGCGGGCCGACTTCGCTGATGAGGACTTGGGGTTGCGTCATGGTGCGGAATGTTGTCGGACGTGCGTGGAATGTGCCGGATGCGGGAGGATAGCGCCCCATGCCCCCATGGCGCGGGGCCGACGATTGTGCAAAGTGGCAATTTGTTCTGCCATACCGGCAAACCACTCCACAACATGCGGCAGTTTGGGCAATTCCCATTGCTGCGTTGCTCCGGGACACTGCTTGTATCCCACCCGGAGACAAGCACCATGCCTTCCAAGAACCACTTTTCCACCCTCTACCTCAGTGCGCCCGATGTCATCGAGTTGGTGCAGCGCAAAGGCGTCGAGGCCTGCCTGCGCGGCATTGCCGACTACATCCAGTCCGACTTTCTGCGCTGGGGCGCGTTCGACAAATCCGCACGTGTGGCCAGCCATTCGCGCGACGGCGTGATCGAACTCATGCCGATTGCCGACGACCAGACCTATGCGTTCAAGTACGTCAACGGCCATCCCAAGAACACGCGCTGGGGGTTGCCGACCGTGATGGCGTTTGGCGTGCTGGCCGATGTAGCCACCGGCGTGCCGCTGCTGCTGAGCGAACTCACCCTCACCACCGCCCTGCGCACCGCCGCCATGTCGGCCGTGGCCGCCCGCGCCCTGGCACGCCCCGGTGCGCGCACCATGGCGCTGATCGGTAACGGCGCCCAAAGCGAGTTCCAGGCGCTGGCCTTCCACCACCTGCTGGGCGTCACCACGCTGCGGCTGTTTGATACGGACCCGGCCGCCACCGCCAAGCTGCAGGCCAACCTGCAAGGCACGGGCCTGCGTACCGTGGCCTGCAGCAGCACGGCCGAGGCCGTGCGTGGTGCCAACGTTGTGACCACGGTCACGGCCGACAAGTCCAATGCCACCATTCTCACGCCCGACATGCTGGTGCCCGGCATGCACATCAACGCTGTGGGCGGCGACTGCCCTGGCAAGACCGAACTGCACGCCGACGTGCTGCGCCAGGCCCAGGTGTTTGTGGAATACACCCCGCAGACACGCATCGAAGGCGACATCCAGCAGTTGCCTGCCGACTTTGTGGTGACCGAGCTGTGGGAAGTGCTGGCAGGTCAGCACACCGGCCGGGCCAGCGATGCGGCGGTGACGGTGTTCGACTCCGTGGGTTTTGCGCTGGAGGACTTTTCTGCACTGCGATTCTTGCGCGATGCGGCCACCGAGCTGGGCGTGGGCCAGCCCATTGAACTCATCCCCCAGCTGTCAGACCCCAAGAACCTGTTTGGGCTGCTGCGCACGCACAACCCCCTGCTGCGCGCTGTGGCCTGACGCCCGTCCGGTCACGCCCTCTCAGTCTCGCCACACCACACTGCTGGCCGGATCGGCGCGTGTGGTGCGGAAATGGTTGGCCGGGTGGGCGGTGTCTGCCATGCCAAACGAGATGCCGCAGACGATGCTGCGGTCCTCTCCAATGCCCAGCACCTCGCGCAGCACGCCGGGGTAGGACGCGAGCGCGGCCTGTGCAATGGAGCCCACGCCCAGGCTGTGCGCGGCGAGCATGAAACTGCTCACGTAGGCGCCGCAGTCCACCGCGCCGTACACGCCCAGTGCCTCGTCGCTGGTGACGATGGCCACATGGGGCGCGCCGAACATCGTGAAGTTCTGCGCCGCTTGGTGCGCTGAGGCCTCGCGGTCACCCTTGGCAATGCCCAGGGCTTCGTACAGGCCCCAGCCACATTCGCGCCGCCGCTCCTGGTACACGCCCCGGTATTCGCGCGGCCAGGGCAGGTCGGGCTCAGGGGCCGCTGTGGGCATGTGGGCCTGCAGCGCGCTGCGCAGGCGATCCAGCGTGGCGCCACTGGCGATGGTGAGCTGCCAGGGCTGCGCGTTGCACCACGATGCCGTGCGCTGCGCGGTGACCAGGATGGCTTCGATGGTGGCGCGCGGTAGGGGTTCGGGCAGAAACGCGCGGCAGCTGTAGCGGGTGTGGAGCAGCGTGGAGAGGGTGTCGAATGCCGTGCTGTGGGCGGCAGTGTCCGTGGCGGTGGATGTCATGGTGATGGCATCGGTAGCTATGCCTTCTTGGCTTTGGCGGCAGGTTTGGCCGCTGCCTTGGTACCCGGCTTGTCTGCCCCTGCCTCAGCCGCGTGCTTCTTCTTGTCGACAGCGGGCTTCTTGGCGCCGGGGTGAGGCGCATTGAGCAGGGCATCCAGTTGTTCGCCAATTTCGGCCTCGATGCGGTCCTTGAACGCGCCGAACAAAAAGCCCAGCTGCGCCTTCATCTCGAACTGGTGGGCATCCACCAGCAGTGTGCCCTTGACGCCCGAGCGGGTGAATGTGAGCAAGTCTTCTGTCTCACCTTCTTCGTAGATGCATTCCATGTCGAATTTTTCTTCGGCCTTTTCGGCCCAGGAGAAGGCGACCTTGCGGGCCTCCTTGAAGCCCAGGTGGTGGTCGCGGTGGATATGGATGTCAGGCACCGGGTGTCTCCTTGAGGTGTTGGGTATCAGATAGAAGGGCGCGTAGCGCCTCGTGCCGTTGTGGCTGGGGCTGCTGCGTCAGTTGCCGTACGGCATCATAAAACCGGGACCAGTCGCGGTTCTCGCGTTCGAACAGGGTTTCGAACGCGGGCACCAGCTCATCGTAGGCAGCCTGGGCGGCAAAGCTGGCGTTGTTGGCCTTGGCCACCCAGCGGTCGTAGCCCGCCACCTGGGCGGTGGTGGCTTGGGGTGCCCCCCCGCTGGATGTGTCCAGCCATTGCGTGCGCAGGGCTGCGTAACCGGAGCGGAAAGTCTCCATTGCTTCATTTTTCATAGCTGCTAGCGCTTGATCATCCAGCGCTAGAGCCTCTTTTTGTTCATAAATAGCTACCAGCCGAGCGCGCGTGGCACGGGTCAGCGCGCGGAAGGCGCTGCGCCGTGCCTCGCTGGTGGCAAAGGCCTTGCGGGCCTCCGGGGTGGACTGGGTTGCCAGCCACTGCGCAACGCCGATGCGCTCCACCGCCGTGGCAAAGGACTCGTTGAACAAGGTGTCGTTCTTGGCATAGACCACCTGGTGCGCCAGCTCGTGGAACAGCAGGCGCACAAAGTCGCCCTCGGGCCAGGCGACAAAGGTGGAGAGCAACGGGTCGCCGCCCGCCCAGTTCATATAGCCCAACGTGGAATACGCGGGCACGCCATACACCTCCACTTCCAGCCCCTGTGCGGCCAGCTCCGCTGCCTCGGCTTGCGCGGCAGCCTCGGTGAAGTAGCCCCGGTAGCCAATGCAACCCGTCACCGGGAAGCACCAAGTGTGCAGCGTCAGCGAATAGGGCGGGGCCGCCACCACGTTCCACACGGCGGCGGGGCGTTTGAGGTCGGCATAGCGGCGGTAGCTGGCGTTGTCAGGCAGGCCCAACTCGGCCACGGCGAAGGCGCGGGCGCGCTGCGCCAGTTGCAGCCGCTCGCGCAGGGCGGGTGGGATGTCGGTGCGGGCGATCCAGCGGTCGATGGGCTCGGCCGCCTGCATGATCTGCATGTGCCCCTGCACCGACTGCCAGTAGTAGCCCAGCATGCTGGTGGGGCCGGTGGTGCTGGCGCAGCCCGCCAAGGCAAGGCTGATCATGAGGGGAGATACGGCTCGCAGATGGGGGAGAAGCTGGCGCATGCGGGCAGTTTATGGGCAGATCGCGCGGGGCGTTTGAAGGGGGGTCAGCAGTGTGGCCGGTGCAGTTTCTAGAATGCAGCGCATGACCGCTGAATCCGCCCCTGACCTGCCTGCCGGCCTGTTTGCCGACGAGGCCGGTTGCCCACGCTGCATCTGGTGCCAGGCCACGCCGTTTTACCGCCACTACCACGACCACGAGTGGGGTTTCCCCGTGGCGGACGACCGGCGGCTGTTCGAGAAGATCTGCCTGGAGGGCTTTCAGTCGGGCCTGAGCTGGCTCACCATCCTGAACAAGCGCGAGGGTTTTCGCGCCGCGTTTGCGAACTTCGATGCCGAGCAGGTTGCGGCCTTCGGCCCCGCCGAAGTCGAGCGCCTGGTGCAGGATGCGGCCATCGTGCGCCACCGGGGCAAGATCGAGTCCACCATCAACAACGCGCGCCGCGTGCTGGAGCTTAAGCGCGAATTCGGATCGCTGGCGCACTACGCCTGGCGCTACGAGCCGGCCGCTGCCGACCGGCCCGAGCGGCTCACGCGCGAAGTGGCGCGCACGCTGTCCACTTCGCCCGCATCCATTGCCATGTCCAAGGACCTGAAAAAGCGCGGCTGGAGCTTTGTGGGACCCACCACGGTGTACGCCTTCATGCAGGCGATGGGTCTGGTCAACGACCACCTGGAAGGCTGCCACTCGCGCCCCGCAGCGCTCGCGGCGCGGAAGGCGTTTGTGGTGCCGCGCGGTTGATCGTTCAGACCCGCGCCACGGGACGCAGCAGCCACAGCGCTCCCAACGCGGCCAGGCCCAGCAGTGTGGTGAGCCACAGGGCAGCTGCCCCGGCGCTGTCCAGCAGCATGCCAAACAGCACCGGCGCAAATGCCTGCGCCACGCGGGCGGGCACCATCATCAGGCCCTGGCGCGCGCCGTAGCCTGCTGGCCCAAACAGCACCAGTGGCAGCGTGCCCTTGGCAATGGTCAGTATCCCGTTGCCTGCTCCGTGCAGCACGGTAAATACTGCGGCAGCAGGCCCGCCCAGCACCATCAGCAGGCCCGCGCCCACGGGGTGTGCGGCGGCAGCCAGCTGGGCCGACAGCAGCGGGTGCAGGCGGCGCAGAAAACCAAACTCCAGCAGGCGCGCCGCCACCTGTGCCGGGCCCACCAGCGCCGCCAGGGCCACTGCCGCCTGCAGCGATGTGCCACTGGCCTGCAGCAGGCGAGGCAGGTGGGCTGCCATGGCGGTGCTCGTGAACCAGGTGACCGCAAACACGAAGGACAGCAGCACGGTGGTGCGCAGCGGGTGTGCTGGAGTGGGCGGGGCGGATACGGCCGGTTCTGTGGCGGGCGCTGCGATGGCGTCCGTCGATGGTTCGGGGGCCTTGTCTGCGGCGTCGGCGCGTGGCAGCCAGCCATTGAGCGGAACGCCCACCAGCAAGTGCAATGCGGCCCAGCCCGCGCACGCTCCGCGCCAACCCCACTGCGTCTCCATCCAGGCCGACAGCGGCCAGCCCACGGTGCTGGCAAACCCCGCGATCAGCGTGATGCCGGTGATGGCGCCGCGTGCGCCCTGGCCGTACAGGCGCACCAGCGTTGCAAACGCGGCCTCGTACAGGCCCGAGCCCATGGCCACCCCCATCAGCACCCAGGCGGCAAACAGGCCTGCTGGGCCTTGCGCCAGCGCCATGCCCGCCAGGCTGGCGGCAAACAACAGGTTGGTACCCACCAGCACCGGGCGGCCACCGTGTTGGTCGATGGCCCGGCCCGCGAAAGGCCCGAGCAACGCCGACACGATGAGCGCCACCGAAAACGCCGCGAACACGGTGGGCGTGGATACGCCCAGGTCGCGCGCCATGGGTGCGGCCAGCATGGCAGGCAGGTAGTAGGACGAGGCCCAGGCCAGCGTCTGGGCCGTGCCCAGGCGTGCCACGGTCCAGCGTTGCGAGGCGGCGCTCATGCCGCGCGGTGGGCTGTGGTGGGGGCGCGCGAGGTTGCCTCAGACACGCTGGCCCTGCGCGTTGATGACGACTTCGCCATCCTCCTTGGTGAAGGCGCCTTGTTGGGGCGCGGGCAGGATGTCCAGCACTTTCTCGGACGGGCGGCACAGCCGCGTGCCCAGGGGCGTGACCACGATGGGGCGGTTGATGAGGATGGGGTGCTGCAGCATCGCGTCGATGAGCTGTGCGTCGGTGACGCTCGGTGCGTCCAGTTGCAGCTCGGTGAAGATCGCTTCCTTGGTGCGCACGGCGTTGATCACCGGCTCGCCCGTGGCAGCAATCAGCGCCACCAGCGTGGCACGGTCGGGCGGGGTCTTGAGGTACTCAATGACCTCGGGCTCCACGCCGCTGTTTCGGATCATGGCCAGCGTGTTGCGGGACGTGCCGCATTTGGGGTTGTGATAGACGGTGATGGCAGTCATGGTGGGTGCTGTGGATGGCTGACGGGATGGAAAGGGTTACGAATAGGCAGGTTGTTGGCGTGAAAGTTTGCCACTGTGCAGGGGCCAGCCCGGCAACTGCTCCAGCGCGTTCAGTAGTCGCTGGCCTGCATTGCCCAGCGCGTCGTCGTTGTGTACCTCTAGGCTGACAGTGCCTGGGGGCGGTGTGTAGGCCATGGCCCGTTGCACGCGGGCCTCCACCTGCTCAGGACTCTCGCGGCCCCGCGACAGTATTCGCTCGCGCAGCACCTGGGGGCTGGCGGTGATGTGCACCGCTACGAGGTCCGGGAAGCGCGCCAGGGCCTCAGGCAAGTAGGCGCGCGAGCCATTGAGCAGCACCCAGTGGCCTTGGGCCAGCGGCGCCAGTTGCGCATGCCGCACGCCGTAGCCCAGGCCGTTGGCTTCCCAGTGCAGGGCAAAGGCCAGTTCGTGGCGCAAAGCAAAAAACGTTTCGGGCGAAACACTTTCATGGGCTTCGCCGCCCTGCATGGCGAAGCGGCTGATGGTGCGCTGCGCCCAGTGCACGGGGCACGGGGTGGGCAGGTGTGCCCGCAACCAGTTCAGCAGGCTGTCCTTACCGGCACCCGAGGGGCCCATGCAGTAAATCAATCTGCCGGTGGTCATGCGCCCATCTCCAGGTGGTCCAGCAGCACAAAGTCTGCGCCGGGCGTAGGCTCTGCGAACAAGGCCAGGCTGTTGAACTTGAGGGTGGGCAGGTCCGAGAAGACCTCCTGTGCGGCCTCGAACACCAGCGCCTGCGTTGGCGGCTCCACCTGCGCCAGGCTGCCGGTGAGCGACATGTGAAAGCGGAACTCGTCCAGCACAAAGGGGTAGCCCCATTGCTGCAGCAGCGCGTCCTGCCGGGCCGTGAGCCCCGCCGCCCGGCGCCGGGCGAGGTCGGCGTCGGACAAGGGTGCGGCCAAGGGCTGCAGCGCCGTCACGCAGGTGGCGGCGGTCTCCTGGATCTGCGCATTGGCGGGGTGCAACGCCGGGGGCACCAGCGCCAGAAAGTCGTCGATGCGTTGCACCTGCAGGGGCGGCAGCACAAAGGGTTGCAGCCCGCGCGCCACGGACTGCACGGCCTGGTGCAGCGTGATCCAGTCGGCGCCGGGTGCCAGGGCAAACGGCGCCTTGAGTGTGGCGTGCCAGCCGTAGCGGCGGGGCGCTGCGGTCAGGCGGTGCAGGTCGTTCGCCGCCACGCCGTCGATGGCGAGCTGCTGCAGCGGCTGCAGCAGCGCGGCGCAGCGCCCCAGCCAGTGGCTGCCGGCCAGCCAGCCCAGGCTGCCCGGGTTGGGTGCGAAATAGACCGCATAGCGGTGGTGGGTGGGTGGCATTTCAGGCGTGTTCATCGTGGTCAATGGTCAGTTTCACGCGGTCGCCCGCAAACCAGGCGCGCGCCCATTCGATGGGCGTGCCTGCCAGGTCCACGTTCAGGCTCTCTACCTGCAGCACGGGGCGCGACGTGGGCTGGCGCAACTGGGCGGCCACTTCGGCGCTGGGCAGCTCGGCGGTGATGCGGCTTTCGCGGCGCGTGTAGTCGGCCACGCCGTGGGCGGTGAAGCCTGCGGTGATGGAGCCCGTTTCGCGCACAACGGCCGCCAGGTTCTCGAAGCGGGGCAGGGGAAAGTAGCGCTCGCTGATGTGCAGGGGCTGGCCCTCGGCGTCGCCCCGCACGCGCAGCGCCAGCAGCGGGCTGCGCGCGGGCACCTGCAGCGCCTTGGCCAGCGCCGCCGTGGCGCGCATGGTCTGGGCCTGCAGCACCACCAGGCTGCCGCGCAGACCGGCCTGTGCCAGGCCCTGCTGGTGGCGCGTGCGCTTGCCCAGCACCAGGTCCACCGCAAAGTCTTCCACATAGGTGCCACTGCCCTGTGTGATGCGCACCAGCCCCTGGCTGCACAGGCTGGCGAGCGAGCGGCGAATGGTGTGGCGGTTCACGCCGAACTGCTCGGCCAGCGCGTGTTCCGAGGGCAGACGCTGGCCCGGCGGGTAGACGCCGCTGCCGATGGCCTCGGCCAGTTCGGCGGCAATGCGCGTCCAGAAGCTGTCGCGCGCAGGGCGCAGTGGTGGTGCTTGCGGGACCTGTAGCGAGGGCGTGAGAGAGGTGGTGCTGGCTGTCATGAAACCTACATGCGCGCTCTTTAAGCTCGCGCCAGTTGTTCAATTTGTCTATACAACTTTCAGGGTACCACTTCCATGTTTCAAGCCTTTGACAACCCGGGGCCGGGCCGCCCCCTGGGCCGCGCGCAGTGGATGGCGCTGCTGGCCCGGGCGCCGCTGGGGCTGCTCGAATCTGCGTTGCACGAGCACGCCACGCGCCCCGCGCGCTGGCTGCGTGCGCCCGAGACCGGCCTGATGATGGTGCAGGGCCGCGCCGGTGGCACGGGCGAGCGCTTCAACCTGGGCGAGGTCACCGTCACCCGCTGCGCGCTGCGCGTGGCCGACGCATCGGACGCCGCCGAGGCCACTGTGGGCGTGGCCTACGTGCTGGGCCGGTCGCACCGCCAGGTGCAGCTGGCGGCCCTGGCCGATGCGCTGCTGCAAGACCCTGTTCAGCAACCGGTGCTGGACGCACAACTGCTCGAACCCATCCGCAACCACCTGCGCCACACCCAGGCCGAGCGCCAGGCGCGGGCCGCCAGCACCAAGGTGGACTTTTTCACCGTGGCGCGCGAGAGCGGTGCCGACAACGACGAGGACACCGAATGAGCACGACCCCGTTGGCATCGCTGGGTGCCGGATTTTCGAATGAAGCCTTTGGCAGCCAGGCGGTGTTCCGCGCGGTGCTGCAGGCGCTGTCGCACCCCGGCCGCACGGTGGCGGTAGAACACGACGCGCAAGCTCCTGCCGTGGGGCATTCCGCATCGGCTGCCGTGCTGCTGGCGCTGCTCGACAGCGACTGCACCTTGTGGCTCTCGCCCAAGCTGGCAGCCAGTGATGCCGGTGCCTGGCTGCGCTTTCACACAGGCTGCACTGTGGTGGCCGACGCTGCGCAGGCTCGTTTTGTGTGGGTGGCGCAGGGTGATGCGCTGCCTGCCCTGAACCGTCGGGCCCTGGGTACCGACATCTACCCCGATCAGTCAGCGACTTGCGTGGTCGATGTATCGCGTGCCGCCACCACGGTGGACGCGAGTGATGCGTGGCACTTGCGTGGCCCCGGCATCCAGGAGGTGGCGGCCTTGCAGGTGGATGGTTTGCCCGACGACTTCGAGGCCCAGTGGGCGGCCAACCATGGGGTGTTTCCACGCGGTGTGGATCTGCTGCTGGCCACTGCAGACCACATCGTGGGTCTGCCACGCACCACGCGGGCAACGCGCGGTGCCACTGCCCTTCAGGAGGCCTGAGCATGTACGTAGCCGTCAAAGGCGGAGAAGCCGCCATTCTCAACAGCTACCAGTTGCTGGCCCGCCAGCGCAGGGGCGATGCCGCACAGCCTGAACTCTCGGTAGCGCAGATCCGCCAGCAGCTCAAGCTGGCGGTGGACCGCGTCATGACCGAGGGATCGGTGTACGACCCCGAGCTTGCGGCCCTTGCCATCAAGCAGGCAGCAGGCGACCTGGTGGAAGCTATCTTTTTGCTGCGCGCCTACCGCGCCACGCTGCCGCGCCTGGGCACCACCTGCGCGCTGGACACCAGCCGCATGGTGCTGGACCGGCGCATCTCCGCCACCTTCAAGGACCTGCCGGGCGGCCAGGTGTTGGGCCCCACCTACGACTACACGCAGCGCCTGCTCGACTTCAAGCTGCTGGCCGAAGGCCCGGTGGCGCCGCCTGCCGCTGCGGCAGCTGCGGTGCCACCCGGCCCCACGCCGCGCGTAGTGGACCTGCTCAACCAGGAAGGCTTGATCGAAACCCGCCCCGTGCCCCCGGGCGACCCCGCCCCCACAGACCTGACCCGTGAGCCACTGCGCTTCCCTGCCAACCGCGCCACCCGCTTACAGAACCTGGCGCGCGGTGATGAGGGCTTCCTGCTTGCCATGGCGTATTCCACGCAGCGCGGTTACTCGCACTCGCACCCGTTTGTGGGTGAGGTGCGCCTGGGCACGGTGGCAGTGGAGATCGAACCCGAAGAGCTGGGCTTTGCGATCGACATTGGCGACATCGAGATCACCGAGTGCGAGATGGTGAACCAGTTTGCGGGCAGCAAGAGCCAGCCGCCGCAGTTCACGCGCGGCTACGGTCTGGCGTTTGGGCACAGCGAGCGCAAGGCGATGGCCATGAGCCTGGTGGACCGCGCCCTGCGTGCGGATGAGTTGGGCGAACCCGTCGAGTCCCCCGCGCAGATGCAGGAATTTGTGCTGGGCCATAGCGACAGCCTCGAAGCCTCGGGATTTGTGCAGCACCTGAAGTTGCCGCACTACGTGGACTTTCAGTCCGAGTTGGAGCTGGTGCGCAAGATGCGCGCCGCTGCCGCCCACCCCACCCCCCCCGCCGAGAAGGATGCCGCATGAACGCGCCCATGGAACCCGCCGTGATGGGCTTGCCCGGCGACGCCGCACCGGTGGACGGCCACTTCAACTTTGCCTACCTGGACGAGCGCACCAAGCGCATGATCCGCCGCGCCATCCTCAAGGCCGTGGCCATCCCCGGCTACCAGGTGCCGTTTGGCTCCCGCGAAATGCCGCTGCCCTATGGCTGGGGCACGGGCGGCATCCAGGTCACCGCTTCCATCATCGGCCCGCAGGACTGCCTCAAGGTCATCGACCAGGGATCGGACGACACGGTCAACGCGGTCAACATCCGCCGCTTCTTCGAGCGCACCACGGCCGTGGCGACCACCACCCGCACGCGCGAGGCCACGCTGATCCAGACGCGCCACCGCATCCCCGAGACACCGCTGGCCGAAGGCCAGGTCATCGTCTACCAGGTGCCAGTGCCCGAGCCCATGCAGCGCCTGGAGCCGCGGGAGACCGAAACGCGCACTCTGCATGGCCTGGCCGAGTACGGGCTCATGCACGTCAAGCTCTACGAAGACATCGCGCGCTACGGCCACATTGCCACCACCTACGACTACCCCGTGCTGGTCAACGGCCGCTATGTGATGGCGCCGTCGCCCATCCCCAAGTTCGACAACCCCAAGATGCACATGAACCCCGCGCTGCAGCTGTTTGGCGCGGGCCGCGAAAAGCGCATCTATGCCGTGCCGCCCTATACGCCGGTGGAGAGCCTGGGTTTTGAGGACCACCCGTTCGAGGTGCAGCGCTGGGATGCTGCTTGCGCGCTGTGTGGCGCCACCGACAGCTTTCTGGACGAGGTCATCACCGACGACCAGGGCGGGCGCATGCATGTCTGTTCCGATTCGGACTACTGCCACGAGCGCCAGGCGCAGCAGGCCGAAACGGCGCAGGTGGAAGGCGGCGCGGCATGAGCGCCGTGCACATTCGCGAAGCCCGGCAGGCCGACCTGGAGAGCGTGCTGGTGCTGTATGCCGCCATTGAAGACAGCCCGGCCGACGTGCTGACCCTGGAAGAAGCCCAGGCCGTATGTTCCCAGTTCGCCCGCTACCCCAGCTACCGCCTGTGGGTGGCCTGCGACCCCGCGCAGCACGGCGCCGTGGTGGGCACCTATGCGCTGCTCGTCATGCACAACCTGGCGCATCGGGGCACGCCCTCGGCCATCGTGGAAGACGTGGTGGTGGCACAGGACCAGCAAGGCCGAGGCATTGGCCGCCAGATGATGGCCCACGCCATGCAGCAGGCGCGCGACGCGGGCTGCTACAAGCTCGCGCTCTCGTCCAACGCCCGCCGCAAGGGCGCGCATGCCTTCTATGAATCCCTGGGCTTTGCGCAGCATGGCCTGAGCTTTGTTGTCGAGACCCTCACATGAATCACCCCGAACCTTCTGCGCCGCTGCTGAGCGTGCGCAACGTCAGCAAGCGCTATGGCGACCGCGTGGCGCTGCAAGGCGCGTCCTTTGACCTGTGGCCCGGCGAGGTGCTGGCCGTGGTGGGCGAGTCGGGCTCCGGCAAGTCCACGCTGCTCAACGCCATTGCAGCACGCAGCGCCCCGGACGAAGGCACGGTGCAGTTCCGCCAGCGCAGCGGCGAGCTGCAGGACATCTACGCCATGACAGAAGCGCAGCAGCGCCTGCTGGCGCGCACCGACTGGGGCTTTGTGCACCAGAACGCGGCGGACGGCTTGCGCATGGATGTATCCGCCGGTGCCAACGTGGGCGAGCGCCTGATGGGCCTGGGCGAGCGCCACTATGGCCGCCTGCGCGCCACGGCCACGGAATGGCTGCAGCGTGTGGAGATCGATGCCGCGCGCATCGACGACGCACCACGCACGTTTTCGGGCGGCATGCGCCAGCGCCTGCAGATTGCCCGCAACCTGGTCACGCAGCCACGCCTGGTGTTCATGGACGAACCCACCTCGGGCCTGGATGTGTCGGTGCAGGCGCGCCTGCTGGACCTGCTGCGCCAGCTCACGCGGCAGATGCAGTTGGCGGCCATTGTGGTCACGCACGACCTGGCCGTGGCACGCCTGCTGGCCCACCGCATGGTGGTCATGCAACGCGGCCGCGTGGTGGAGGCGGGCCTGACCGACCAGGTGCTCGACGACCCGCAACACCCCTACACCCAGCTCCTCGTTTCTTCGGTACTGCAGCCATGAACCAACCTTCCATTGCGCCCATTCTCCAGATGCAAGGAGTGGCCAAGCGCTTCACCCTGCACCACCAGAACGGCATTGAACTGCCCGTGCTCGCCCACGTGGACCTGGCCGTGCAGCCCGGTGAATGTGTGGTGCTGGACGGCCCCTCGGGCATGGGCAAGAGCACGCTGCTCAAGATGATCTACGCCAACTACCGGGTCAATGCAGGGAGCATCACCGTGCGCTCGGCCGATGGCGCCGTGGTGGATGTGACGCAGGCCACGCCGCGTGCGCTGGTGCAGCTGCGGCGCGACACCGTGGGCTATGTGAGCCAGTTTCTGCGGGTCATCCCGCGCGTGTCGGCGCTGGACGTGGTGGCCGAGCCACTGGCGGAAGACGCCGGCGACGATCCAGCGGGCATCGAGGCCGCACGCGAGGCCGCCCGCCAATGGCTGACCCGCCTGCGCATCCCTGAGCGGCTGTGGCACCTGCCGCCCGCCACGTTCTCCGGCGGGGAGCAGCAGCGCATCAACATCGCCCGCAACATGATCAAGCCCAAGCCTCTGTTGCTGCTGGACGAGCCCACCGCATCGCTCGACGCGGCCAACACTGAAACGGTGATTGCCATGATTCGCGAGGCCGTAGCGCGGGGTGCGGCCCTGGTGGGCATCTTTCACGATGCTCAGGTCGGCGCTGCCGTGGCCACGCGCCGCGTGAACGTGGGTGACTTCCGGGGAGCATCGGCATGACCGCAACCGTGTTCAAGAACGCCCGCATGGTGCTGCCGGGCGAAGTGGTGCACGGCAGCTTGCAGGTTGAAGGTGGGCGCATTGTGTCGCTGGATAGTGGGGGCACTGCGGCCTTGCAAGGCATCGACCTGGGGGGCGACTACCTGCTGCCCGGGCTGGTGGAGATTCACACCGACAATTTCGAGCGCCATCTGATGCCGCGACCCAAGGTGCAATGGGCCGAGATGCCCGCACTGCTGGCGCACGACGCCGAGATTGCGGCCGCAGGCATCACCACGGTGCTGGATGCGCTGGGCGTGGGCGAGGCCGATGTGGACAGCCTGCGCGGCAGCGCCTGGAACCGCGTGCTCGACACCATCGACACCTGCACCGAGCGCAACCTGCTGCGGGCCGACCACCACCTGCATGTGCGCTGCGAGCTGCCTGCGCCCAACACCATCGACCTGTTCGAGCCCTTCCACGGGCACCCGCGCCTGTCGTTGATCTCACTGATGGACCACACCCCAGGTCAGCGCCAGTGGGAGGACATCGAGCAGGCGCGCACCTACTACACCGGCAAGAAGGGCTGGAGCGCCGAGAAATTCGAGCGCCAGGTGGCGCACGCTGCCACGCTGCAGGCGCAGTACGCCGAGCCACACCGTGCGTACTTTGTGGATTACTGCCGCACGCACGGCATCTCGCTGGCCAGCCACGACGACACCACGGTGGCCCATGTGGAGCAGGCCCATGCCGAAGGGGCCGCGATGTCGGAGTTCCCGACGACACTGGCCGCAGCCCAGGCCGCGCACGAACGTGGCTTGCTCACCGTGATGGGCGGGCCCAACGTGGTGCGCGGTGGTTCGCATTCGGGCAACGTGGCGGCGGCCGACCTGGCGCGCAGGGGGCTCTTGGACATCCTCTCGTCCGACTATGTGCCCGGCAGTCTGCTGAGCGCGGTGATGCGGCTGGTGCAGGACGACATCCTGCCTTTGCCACAGGCTGTGGCCACCGTCACCCACAATCCGGCCAAGGCGGCGGGCATGCTGGACCGGGGCGCGCTGGCGCCCGGCCTGCGCGCCGACCTGGTGCAGGTGCACATGGCCGAGCTGCCCGATGGCGGTCGCCAGGCCGTGGTGCGTGGGGTGTGGCGCGAAGGGCAGCGGGTGCTGTAGAGCGCGTGCAGGTCGTTTCCTGACATCCAAACTTCTCCCAACTGTCAAAGCACTGTCACGCCCGACAACCACACTCCGGTTGTCTAGACGACTTAACCCCCAGGAGGCTGCCATGACTGCCGCACTGCACATCCACCAACTGAACAAGCATTTCGCCAGCGGCAAACACGCCCTGCGCGACATCAACCTCACCGTGCAGCGCGGCGAGATGGTGGCGCTGATCGGTGCATCGGGCTCGGGCAAGTCCACCCTGCTGCGCCACGTGGCGGGTCTGGTGGTGGCCGATGCGTCCAGCGATTCGCTGATCGAGGTGGACGGCCGCTGCGTGCAGCAGGGCGGGCGCATCCACAGTGACATCCGCAAGGTGCGTTCGCAGGTGGGCTTTGTGTTCCAGCAGTTCAACCTGGTGGACCGCTTGCCGGTGTTGATGAACGTGCTGGTGGGCCTGCTGCACCGCACCCCCTGGTGGCGCGGCTGGCTGCGCATGTTCAAGCCGCAGGAGCGCGCGCTGGCGCTGGAAGCGCTCCACCGCGTGGGCATTGCCGAATGCCATGCACAACGTGCTTCCACCCTGTCCGGCGGGCAGCAGCAGCGCGCGGCCATTGCCCGCACGCTGGTGCAGGGCGCCAAGGTGGTGCTGGCCGACGAGCCCATCGCCTCGCTGGACCCCGAATCCTCGCGCAAGGTCATGGACATCCTGGCCCGCATCAACCGCGAGGACCGCTGCACCGTCATCGTGTCGCTGCATCAGGTGGATGTGGCCATCAAATACTGCCCCCGCGTGGTGGCGTTGCACCACGGCCAGGTGGTGTACGACGGCCCATCGGCGGCCCTCACGCCCGCACTGCTGCGCAGCCTCTATGGCGTGCACGCCGACGAAATTCTGTCGGATGCAGCGGGTGCCCCACCAGCACCCGTGCATGCCCCAACACCCGTCCCGCAGTGGGCGCCCGCCATGGTCCAGGCCGCCTGAACGGCCTTTTGTTTCTTTTCAATTCCTTTCTCTGGAGTTTTCAACATGTTCAAGAAACTGTGTGCCGCCCTGACGATCGGGCTGGGTTTGACCACGGGCGCGTTGGCCCAGGACATCAACTTCGGCATGATCTCGACCGAGGCCTCGCAAAACCTCAAGGCCGACTGGCAGCCCCTGCTGGATGACATGGCCAAGCAGACCGGTCTGAAGATCAACGCCTTCTTTGCATCCGACTACGCAGGCCTCATCGAAGCCATGCGCTTCAACAAAATGCAGGTGGCCTGGCTGGGCAACAAATCGGCCATGGAAGCAGTGGACCGCGCCAACGGCGAAGTCTTTGCGCAGATGGTGAACGCCGACGGAACACAGGGCTACTACTCGCACCTCATCGTGCACAAGGACAGCCCCCTGGCCACCCTGGATGACGTGCTCAAGAACGGCAAGTCGCTGAGCTTTGGCAACGGCGACCCCAACTCCACCTCCGGCTTCTTGGTGCCCGGCTACTACGCCTTTGCACAGAACAAGATCGACGCGAAGACGCACTTCAAGATCACGCGCAGTGCCAACCACGAGACCAACGCGCTGGCCGTGGCCAACAAGCAGGTCGATGTTGCCACCAACAACAGCGAGAACCTGGAGAAGATCAAGGAGCGCCAGCCCGAGAAGTTCAAGGACATCAAGATCGTCTGGACCTCGCCCCTGATTCCGCTGGACCCGCTGGTGATGCGCAAGGACTTGCCCGAGGCCACCAAGACCAAGATCCGCGACTTCTTCTACAACTACGCCAAGACCGATGCGCGCGAGAAGGAGATCGTGATGAAGATCTCCAAGCTCTCGGGCTTCAAACCATCGACCAATGCCCAGCTCACGCCCATCCGCCAGCTGGACCTCTTCGGCAAGCGCAACAAGATCGAGGCCGACGCCACGCTGGCCGATGCCGATAAGAAGACCCGCTTGGCCGAGATCGACCAGCAGCTGGCGTCGTTGAAGTAATTCGTAGGTTTTTTGTTGCGGCTCGGGTGTCTCCATGTCCTCTGCTTTGAATCCCTCGCTGGCCACACTGGCCAGCACCTCGTCGCCCAAGCGCAGCCTGGCCTGGTACCTGTCGTGGGGCATCCTGCTGGTGTTGCTGGCGGCGTCCTGGAAGGGCGCCGACATGCGCCCGCTCGATCTGTGGAACGACTCGGGCAACATGGTCAGCTATGCGGCGGAGTTCTTTCCGCCCAATTTTGCGCAATGGCAGATCTATGTGCAGGAGATGCTGGTCACGCTGCAGATCGCGCTGTGGGGCACGGCGCTGGCGGTGGTCACCGCCGTGCCGCTGGCACTGCTGGCCTCGTCCAACATCGTGCCCTGGTGGGTCTACCAGCCAGTGCGCCGTGTGCTGGATGCGTGCCGCGCCATCAACGAAATGGTGTTTGCCATGCTGTTTGTGGTGGCTGTCGGGCTGGGGCCGTTTGCCGGGGTGCTGGCGCTGTGGATCCACACCTCGGGCACCTTGGCCAAGCTGTTCTCCGAAGCCGTGGAGGCGATTGACCCACAGCCGGTGGAAGGCATCCGTTCCACCGGTGCGAGCGCACTGCACGAAATCATCTACGGCGTGATTCCGCAGGTCATGCCGCTGTGGATCTCGTACACGCTGTACCGCTTCGAGGCCAACGTGCGTTCGGCTTCGGTGGTGGGCATGGTGGGGGCCGGGGGCATTGGGGTGGTGCTGTGGGAAATCATCCGGGGCTTCCAGTACGCCGAGACCTGCGCGGTCATGCTCATCATCGTGGTCACGGTGAGTGTGATCGACCTGGTGTCGGCCCGCATCCGCAAGGCATTGGTCTAGTAAGGAAAGACGATGGCATTGAGCCTTGAAGACATTGCCCACCTGCTCTCCACTCGGGGAGTGAACCAGTACGGCCGCGAGGCGGTCAGCCAGCTGGAGCATGCGCTGCAGTGTGCGCAGTGGGCCGAAAAATCGGGTGAAACCCCGGCCACTGTGGTGGCGGCCTTGCTGCACGACCTGGGCCACCTGCTGGCGCCCGGGGGCGACACGGCCGAGCAGGACGACCTGCACCAGTACATGGCCATCCCGTTCTTGCGGGGCCTGCTGCCCGACGCGGTGCTGGAGCCCATCCGCCTGCATGTGGATGCCAAGCGCTACCTGTGCACCATGGAGCCGGGGTACTGGGAGACACTGTCGCCCGCATCGCAGCACAGCCTGGTGCTGCAGGGCGGGCCCTTCACGCCCAAAGAGGCGATGCAGTTTGCGGCCCAGCCCTTTGCGCAGGAGGCCATCCGCCTGCGCCGCTATGACGACCATGCCAAGGTGCCGGGGTTGGTCACGCCCCCGCTGGGCTACTACATGGCGCTGGTGCAGCGTCTGGTGCCAGTTCCGGCAGCTGTTGCCGCTGCGGCTGAACTCGCCCCGGTGGCAGCGTAAAAAGCCGCGCGGCCAAGCCGAGGCCGCCCCTGCGCGTCAACCTCCCTTGTCGCCATTCACCCAGCCCAGGTCCAGCGGCCGGTCCTCGAATTCGGTGTTCAGGACCACGGTGCTCGTGGTGCGCGCCACGCCGGGAATCGCCTTGATCTGGTAGAGCACGTCCTCCAGCCCGCGCGCGTGCGTGGTGCGGATCTTGGCCAGGAAGTCGTGCTCGCCAGCCACGCTGTGCAACTCCTCCACCTGGGGGATACCGCGCAGGCGCGGCGCAATGTCGCGGCAGTGCGCGCCGCCATCGTTGCGGATCGCCACAAACGCGGTGAAGTTCAGCCCCACGCGTTCCGGGTCCACGCTGATCGAAAACCGGCGAATCACGCCCTTGTCCAGCAGCTTCTTTACGCGCTCGTGCACGGCGGCGGTGGACAGTCCCACTTCGGCCCCCACATCGGCATAGGAACGTCGCCCATCGGCGCCTAGTGCCGAAATAATTCTGGCGTCCATGTCATCTGTCTGAATATTTGCTTGCATAGCCGCTCGATTTTGGTAAAAATTCCGAAAACCTTGCGGTTTCCATAAATTATTCGGTCAGGTGAAGAATATGCCGGCAATTTTCAATGCGCAAGCCCGCACACAGCGCAAAGGGGCGGTGGCCATGGCACTGCTGTTGGTCTACATCGTCTGGGGCACTACCTATTTCGCCATTGGTATTGCGCTGCAGAGCATGCCGCCGCTGCTGATGAATGCGATCCGCTTTCTGTGTGCAGGGGGGGTGATGCTGCTGATTGCGCTGTGGCAAGGCCATGCATTGCCCACGTGGGTGCAATGGCGCAACTCGGCGGTGGTGGGCGGCTGCATGGTGTTTCTGGCTATGAACCTGATGGGTTTTGCGCAAAAGCTGGGCATTGGCTCGGGCCTGATGGCCACGGTGGTCACCACCATGCCGATGTGGCTGGCGCTGTGGTCGCGCTGGGGCGGCGAGCGGGTGCCCTTCACCAGCTGGATCGGTCTGGCGCTGGGCGTGGTGGGCGCGCTGCTGCTGGCGCTGGAGGGCGATTTTTCAGCCACCTGGCTCGGGGCGCTGCTGGCCTTTGGCGCGCCGCTGTGCTGGAGCGTGGGCTCGTATGCATCGCGCAAGCTGTCGCTACCTGCGCCCGCCATGGCATCGGCCGCGCAGTGGTTTGCAGGGGGCGCCATGGGGCTGGTGGTGGCGCTGTGGTTCGAGCCGTTGAGCGCCCTGGGCCAGGTCACTGCCAAGTCGTGGGCGGCGTGGGTCTACTTGCTGGTGTTTGGCACGCTGGTCGCGCTCAATGCGTACCTGTGGCTGCTGCAGAACACGTCCGCAGCGCTGGCGGGCAGCTATTCGTTCGTGAACCCGGCCGTGGCGCTGCTGGTGGGTGTGGCGCTGGGGGGCGAGCTGCTCACGGGTTGGGTGTTTGCCGCGCTGCCGTTGATTGGGGCGGCGCTGGCGTTCATTCTGTATGGGCAAGCGCTACAGCGGTGGCTGGAAAAGCTCAGTCCGGGATTACGGCGGTTGCTTCAATCTCGATCTTCGCGCGCTCTTCCATAAGCCCCGCCACCTGCACACAGGCCATGGCCGGGAAGTTCTTGCCCAGCACCTCGCGGTAGACCGCGCCCAGCTCCTTCAGGCGGCTGTTGTACTCGTTGCGGTCGGTCACGTACCAGGTCAGCCGCACCAGGTGCTCGGGGCCCGCGCCGCCAGCCTCCAGCACCGCCCGCACGTTCAGCAGCGTCTGCTTGGTCTGGGCGATGAAGTCGTCGCTCTCAAACTGCTGCTGCGCATTCCAGCCGATCTGTCCGCCGGTAAAGACCATGGTGCCGCGCGCGGCCACGCCGTTGGCGTAGCCCTTGGGGGTGACCCAGCCTTCGGGCTGCAAAAGGGTGTTTTTCATCGTCATGTTGTTTTTGTGGAATTGGGCGAAGCGGCGGAGGGGGATGCAGCCGCACCCTGGCGCAGCTTGAAGCGCTGCAGCTTGCCGGTTTCGGTGCGCGGCAGGGCGGTCACAAACTCCACCACGCGCGGGTATTTGAACGGGGCGATGGTGGCCTTCACATGGTCCTGCAGCGTCTTGACCATGGCGGCATCGCCCGTGTGGCCGGGCTTCAAGACGCAGATGGCCTTGACCACCATGCCGCGCTCCTCGTCGGGCACGCCGATCACGCCGCATTCCGCCACGGCCGGGTGGCGCAGCAGGGCGTCTTCCACCTCGGGGCCGCCCACGTTGTAGCCGGCGGTGATGATCATGTCATCGTCGCGCGCCTGGTAGAAGAAGTAGCCGTCCGCGTCTTGCGTGAACGCATCGCCGGGGTAGTTCCAGCCATCCTTCACGTACTTGGCCTGGCGCGGGTCGTCGAGGTACTTGCAGCCCGTGGGGCCGATCACCGCGAGCTTGCCCACGGTGCCGCGTGGCAGCTCATTGCCATCGTCGTCCACCACCTTGGCGGTGTAGCCGGGCACCACCTTGCCGATGGCGCCGCGCCGGCTCTCACCGCCGGGCGAGGAAATGAAGATGTGGAACATTTCGGTGGCGCCAATGCCGTCCGTCATGTCCAGGCCGGTCGCCTCCTTCCACAGCTGGCGCGTGGCGTCCGGCAGGCCCTCGCCCGCGCTCACGCTGGTGCGCAGCTGGGGCAGGCCGATCTGCTTGGCAAAGGGTGCCATCTGGCGGTAGAAAGTGGGCGCGGTGTAGCAGATGGTCACGCCCGCATCGCGCATCAGCCGCACCATGGTTTCGGGTGTATAGGGCTGGTCGGGGAAGTACACGCTGGCCCCGGCCCACATCGGAAACACCAGCAAGCCGCCCAGGCCAAACGTGAACGCCAGGGGCGGCGAGCCCGCCACGATGTCATCGGGCGTGGCCTTGAGTACATGGCGCGGCCAGGCCTCGCAGCCTGCCAGCACATCGCGGTGCGTGTGCACGGCCGCCTTGGGGGAGCCTGTGGTGCCCGAGGTGAACGCCATCAACGCGATGTCGTCCGCCGACGTGGGGCAGGGCGGTGTGGTGCCAGGCTTGCCCTGCGCGCGCTGCAGCAGGTCGGCCGCATCCGGCGCCGTGTGGAAGGGCACGATGGTGGCGAGCACGGGGTGCTGCGTCTGCGCGGCCTGCAGCTCGGCCAACAGGCGGCCGTCGCACAGCGCCAGCGTGGGCTGGGCGCGGTCGATGATGCTGCCCAGCTCGCCCGCGCGCAGCAGCGGCATGGTCGCCACCGCCACCAGCCCCGCATAGACGGTACCCAGCCAGGCCAGCGCCATCTCCACCGTGTTGCCACCACGCAGCAGCACGCGGTTGCCGGGCACCAGGCCGTGGTCCTGCGTCAGCACCTCGGCAATGCGCGCGGCCTCGGTGCGGGCGTCGCGGTAGGTGTACGTGCGGTGCGGGCCGCGCAACAGGGGGCGGTCGATGTGGCCCGCACGTTCGGCCTTGTCGAACAGCGCCTGCACCAGGTTGGCCTGGTTGGCGATCTGCAGCTCGGGCAGGTCGTAGCGCAGTGTGGGCCAGGCCTCGGGCGGCGGCAAGCGGTCGTGCACGAAGTGGTCGGGCTGGGCGGAGGGGGCTTTCATGCGATTACTCCTGCAGAACGGCCTTGCCGATGATGAGCTGCTGCACTTCGGTCGCGCCTTCGTAAATGCGCAGCGAGCGGATGTCGCGGTACAGCGACTCGACCTTGCTGCCCACTTCCACACCGCGCCCGCCGTGCAGCTGCAGCGCCATGTCGATCACGCGCTGGGCATTTTCGGTGGCGGTCATTTTGGCCATCGCGGCTTCGGCCGTCACGCGCGCCTGGCCGGTGTCGCGCAGCCAGGCCGCGCGGTAGGTGAGCAGTGCGGCGCTGTCCACCAGCGCAGCCATCTCGCCCAGCTTGGCCTGCGTGAGCTGGAAGTCGGCGAGCGTCTGGCCGAACATGCGGCGCTGACGGGCGTGGTGCACGGCCTCGGCCAGTGCGCGGCGGGCCATGCCCAGGGCGGCAGCGGCGACCGATGCGCGGAAGATGTCGAGCGTGCGCATGGCCAGCTTGAAGCCGCCGTTCTCCTCGCCCAGCAGCGCAGTGGCAGGCACTTTGCAGTTGGAGAACTCCAGCGTGGCCAGCGGGTGCGGCGCCATCACATGGATGTGGCGCGAGGTGTCGAGCCCCGGCGTGTTCGCATCGACGATGAACGCGCTGATGCCGCGCGTGCCCCCGGCCGGGTCGGTCTTGGCGAACACGCAGTAGAAGTCGGCAATGCCGCCGTTGCTGATCCAGGTCTTGGTTCCGGTCAAGGAATATGAGTCTTTTAGGCCGTTGCCGCCTGATGGGTAAGTGCTTTCGGCTACTGTTTTCATAGCGCCTACGTCCGAGCCAGCCTCAGGTTCGGAGAGCGCAAACGCGGCGATCAGCTCACCGCGTGCCACGCCCTGCAGGTAGTGCGCCTGCTGCGCGGGGCTGCCCGCCAGCGTGATCGCGCCGCTGCCCAGCCCCTGCATCGCAAACGCAAAGTCGGCCAGCGGCGAGTGGTAAGCCAGCGTCTCACGCAGCAGCACCAGCGCGCGCGAGTCGAGTGCGGGCAGCGCGCCACCATGGGCGGCGGGCACGCAGTAGCGCAGCCAGCCGCCCGTGCCCAGGCGCTGCACCCAGTCGCGACAAGCAACGCGGTCGTCGGTTTCATCCACCTCTTGCGTGGCCGCCCACGGAACCAGGCCCTCGGCCAGCGCGCGGTGGGCGTCATCAAAAAACGGCAGGGCCAGGTGTGCCGTCGAAGGTGGGCAAGGGGCGGGCGGCGTGGCTACGTGCATTTTGTTAGTCCCCTTGGAAAACGGGCTTCTGCTTGGCGGCGAACGCTTCGTAGGCGCGGCGGAAGTCTTCGGTCTGCATGCAGATAGCCTGGGCCTGCGCTTCGGCTTCGATGGCCTGCTCGATGGTCATGCTCCACTCCTGGCTCAGCATGGTCTTGGTCATACCGTGGGCGAAGGTGGGGCCATCGGCCAGCGCGCGCGCGGTGGCCTGCACGTTGGCCAGCAGGTCGGCACTTTCGTACAAATCGTTGAAGAACCCCCAGGCCAGGCCTTCGTGCGCCGTCATCGCGCGGCCGGTGAACAGCAGTTCGCTCGCGCGGCCCTGGCCGATCATGCGCGGCAGCAGTGCGCAAGCGCCCATGTCGGCACCGGCCAGGCCCACGCGGGTGAACAAGAAGGCGGTCTTGGTGGCCTCGGTGCCGTAGCGCATGTCGCAGGCCAGCGCCATCATCGCGCCCGCACCGGCGCAGATGCCGTCGATCGCGCCCAGCACGGGCTGCGGGCAGGCGCGCATGGCCTTCACCAGGTCGCCCGTCATGCGCGTGAACTCCAGCAGCTCGGGCATGGTCATGGTGGTCAGCGGGCCGATGATCTCGTGCACATCGCCGCCCGAGCAGAAGTTGCCGCCCGCACCCGTGACCACGATGGCTTTCACATCGGTGGCGAAGCGCAGCGCGTAAAAGAAGTCGCGCAGCTCGGCATAGCTCTGGAAGGTGAGCGGGTTCTTGCGGTCGGGCCGGTTGAGCGTGACGGTACCCACGCCAGCATCAAAGCTCCAGGCAAAGTGTTCAGCGACGTAGCTGGCCTGGGGGTTGAACTGCTCGCGCATGGGGTTGCTCGCCCCGATGAAGTGTTTCATTCGGCTGTCTCCAAAGAATTGTTTTGTGTGTGCTCTTTCACCTTGCCCAGCAGGCGGTACAAGGTGGCGATGTCGCGCTCGCCCAGCGAGGCGAAGGCTTCGACGATCCATTGCTCGTGCTGGCGCGCCATGGTGTTGAACTGCTCGCGGCCTTGCGGCGTGAGGCGCACGAGGTACGCGCGGCGGTCACCTTCCACGTCCATGCGCTCGACCAGCCCCTCGGCCACGAGCTGGTCGGTGATGCCGGTGATGTTGCCGCTCGTCACCATCATGCGGCGCGAGAGCTCCTTCATCTTCATGCCGTCCGGTGCGCGCTCCAGCTGTGCCATCAGGTCGAAGCGTGGCAGCGTGGTGTCGAACTGCGCGCGCAGGTGGCTGCGCACCTGCTTTTCGATGAGCTGGGTGCAGGTGAGCAGGCGCAGCCACAGGCGCAGGGCCTCGGGATGTTCGCTGGGGGCGGCGCCGTGCAGGCGGGCTTCGAGGTCCATGGTGGCTTACTCGATGGCTGCGGGTTTGCTGGATTCCTGCGCCGGTGCGGTCAGCGCGGCCATCTGCTTTTGCTTGGCAATCTCGCGCAGCATCTGGTCGCGGCCGCTGTGGTATTGCACAGGCCAGTCGGTGTGCGTTGCGGCCTGGGGGCTCAACTGCGCGGCGGCATGCAATGTCCAGGCCGGGTCGGCCAGGTGGGGGCGCGCAATGGCACACAGGTCGGCGCGGCCGGCCGCGACGATGCTGTTGGCATGGTCGGCTTCGGTGATCGCGCCCACGGCCATGGCGGCAATGCCCACCTCGTTGCGGATGCGGTCGGCAAACGGCGTTTGGTACATGCGGCCATACACCGGACGCGAGTCGCGTGTGGTCTGGCCGGAGGACACGTCGATCAGGTCTGCGCCTGCCGCCTTGAACAAGCGCGCAATGGCGATGGCGTCGTCGGCAGTATTTCCGTCGGGGAGCCAGTCGTGGGCCGAGATACGCACGGAGAGCGGCTTGTCGGCCGGCCACACGGCGCGCAGCGCGGTCAGCACCTCCAGCGGGTAGCGGCAGCGGTTCTCCAGGCTGCCGCCGTATGCATCGGTACGCTGGTTGGTGGCGGGGCTCAAAAAGCTGGCCAGCAGGTAGCCGTGTGCGCAGTGCAGCTCCAGCCAGTCAAAGCCGCAGGCCACGGCGCGGCGGGCGCTGTCCACAAACGCGGCGGTCACGCGGTCCATGTCGGCGCGGGTCATGGCGGCAGGTGTCTGGTTCTGCGCGCCATAGGCGATGGGGCTGGCGGCCAGCAGGGGCCAGTTGCCCGTCTGCAGTGGCTCGTCCGTGCCTTCCCAGCCCACGCGGGTCGAGCCCTTGGGGCCGCTGTGGCCCAGCTGCAGGCCGATCTTGGCCGTGCTGCTGCCGTGCACAAAGTTGACGACGCGCGCAAAGGCGGCTTGCTGTGCGTCGTTCCACAGGCCGGGGCAGGCGGGGGTGATGCGGCCCTCGGGCGTGGGGCTGGTCATCTCCACCATCACCAGCGCTGCGCCGCCCAGGGCCCGGGCGCCCAGGTGCACCAGGTGGAAGTCCTGCGGCACGCCCTCGACTGCGCTGTAGGTGGCCATGGGCGAGACAACGATGCGGTTCTTGAGCGTGAGGCCTTTGAGCGTGAAGGGCGTGAGCATGGGCGGAATCGCGGCCTTGCCACCCGCGAGCCAAGCCTCATAGCCCTCCAGCCATGCGGCATCGCGCAGCCGCAGGTTCTCGTGGCTGATGCGCTGGCTGCGCGTGAGCAGCGAGTAGGTGAACTGCTCCACGGGCATGCCGACGTAGCGCGCCACGTTCTCAAACCACTCGGTGCTGTTGCGCGCGGCGTTCTGGATCTTCAGCACCTCCACGCTGCGGCGCGCTTCATAGTGCTGCAGCACCTCGTCAATTGGCAAACCCGTGGCGAATTCGTTGGCGAGGTCAATGGCGTCTTCGAGCGCGAGCTTGGTGCCGCTGCCAATCGAGAAATGTGCGGTGTGCGCCGCGTCACCCATCAGCACGATGGGCACCTGCTTCCCGCCGATGGTCTCGCGGTGCACCCAGGTGTTGCAGATCACGCGCGGAAAACGGATCCAGTTGGCCGAGCCGCGCAGGTGCGTGGCGTTGCTGATGAGCGCGTTGCCGTCCAGGTATTTGGCAAACAGCTTTTCGCAGAATGCAATGGCCTCGGGCTGCTCCATCTGGTCGAGACCGTGCGCCTTCCACACCGCTTCGGGTGTCTCGATGATGAAGGTGGAGGTGTCGGCATCGAACTGGTAGGCATGCGCCTGGAACCAGCCATGCTCTGTCTGCTCGAAAGCAAACGTAAAAGCATCCAGCTTTTTGTGCGTACCCAGCCAGACAAAACGGCACTCGCGCAGGTCGATATCGGGCTGGTAGGTGGTGGCGTAGCGGGTACGGATGCGGCTGTTGAGGCCATCGCTGGCGATCACCAGGTCGGCGTTGTACTGCGCAGCCAGCGCCTGGTCGTCGGTCACGTCGGTCTCGAACACCAGCTCCACGCCCACCGCCAGGCACCGGTCCTGCAGGATGTTGAGCAGGCGCTTGCGGCCAATGCCGCAGAAGCCGTGGCCTGTGGAGCGCACGCTGCGCCCCTTGAAGAACACTTCGATATCGTCCCAGTGGTTGAACGCGTCGCCGATCAGGGCTGCCGTGGGCGCGTCGGCCGCCTGCAGGTTGGCCAGCGTCTGGTCCGACAGCACCACCCCCCATCCGAAGGTGTCGAACGGCCGGTTGCGTTCGACCACCGTGACGCGGTGCGCGGGGTTTTGCTGCTTCATGAGCAGGGCGAAGTAGAGACCGGCGGGCCCACCGCCAATGCAGAGGATGTTCATGCCAAAATAGTTTAGGCTTAAACAAAATGCTGTCAATGGGGCCTTCCCGGCGAAACCCCTGATGCCATCGCGGGGTGTTGACGCAGTGCAGCAAATTTCTCAAGATGCGCCGCATGAAGCACTTGCTGCACACCTTGGAGGGGCGGCTGGCGGCCTTGCCGGTGCCGATGGCAGTCCAGTTGCCTGCGGGCCAGCAACTGGGCGCGCCCGAGCCTGCTGTAACGCTGCGCTTTCGTGACCGCATGGCACTGGTGGCGCTGGCCACGGGCGAGATCGGCAATGTGGGGGCTGCCATCGTCGAGGGGCGCGTGGCGCTGGAAGGCGGCATGCGCGACCTGATGGCCGCCGCTGCGGGCCTGTTGACCCGCGACCCGGCCCGCGACCAGCACCACGGCTGGTGGCAGCGGGTGCTGGCACGCGCGCGGTCGATGGCGGTGCACACGCTGGCGCATGACGCGCGCCATGTGCAGTTCCATTACGACCTGTCGGACGACTTCTACGCGCTGTGGCTGGACCCGCGCCGCGTGTATTCGTGTGCGTACTACCGGTCCCCAGACCTGACGCTGGCCCAGGCGCAGGAGGCCAAGCTCGACCACATTTGCCGCAAGCTGCAGCTGCAACCGGGGGACCGGTTTCTGGACATTGGCGCGGGCTGGGGTGGCCTGCTGCTGTGGGCGGCCGAGCACTACGGTGTGGATGCCACAGGCATCACGCTGTCGCGCAACCAGCACGCCCATGTGCAGCGGCGCATTGAAGAGCGTGGGCTGCAGGGGCGCGTGCGCATGCAACTGGTGGATTACCGCGAGCTGCAGGTGGAGCAGCCCTTCGACAAGATCGCCTCGGTGGGCATGTTCGAGCATGTAGGCCGCGCGCAGATGCAGCGCTACTTTGAGACGGTGGCGGGCCTGCTGCGGCCCGGAGGGCTGGTGCTGAACCACGGCATCACAGCGGGGGGCGCAGACAACGCGCAACTGGGCGCGGGCATGGGTGACTTTATCGAGCAGTACATCTTCCCGGGCGGCGAGCTGTTGCATGTGAGCACGGTGCTGCACGACATGGCCCGCGCAGGCCTGGAGATGGTGGACACCGAGAACCTGCGCCCACACTACGCGCGTACGCTGTGGGCGTGGTCCGACGGGCTCGAAGCCCAATTGCCTGCGGCCCGTGAGGTGCTGGCCGCACAGGGTGGGGCGCAGCAGGGTGATAAGGTCTTGCGTGCATACCGCCTGTATCTTGCGGGCAGTGCCCTGGGGTTTGAGCGCGGCTGGATGGCACTGCACCAGATGCTGGCCATCAAGCCTGACGGAGATGTGGCCACCGGGGCCATGCCCGGCGCACAATCAGGCTATCCGTTCATTCGCGATTACATCTACCGCAGCTGAGTCTGCTTCTTCCACGAAAACGCTTCTCCATGCTCTACAAATTCAAATCCCGCGCCGCAGCCGATCTGATCATGCTGGAGCCGCAGGGCCGCCAGGTGGTGACCATCATGGGCAAGACACCCGGTGCCAGCGGCATCGTGACGGCCGCCCAGATCCCTGCCGCCATCGCTGCGCTGGAGTCCGCCGTGGCGTCCGAAGAGGCTCAGCAGGCGTCCGCAGACGCGGGTGGAGAGGACGAGGCCAGTGCGGAAGACCGCGCTGAGGCCGTGCGTCTGCGGCAGCGGGTGGCACCGCTGATCGACATGCTCAAGCGCAGTGCTGCGGCGGATGTGGACGTGGTCTGGGGCGTGTAGCGCCTCGTCTTTGAGCCAGTGGGTTGCGGGCAGCTTCGTTCGCGGCGCATCTTCACGGTAGCCCCCTGCAGGCTTCTTCTTTCTCGTGCAACCCTCCAATGACCCGCGACCTTTCTCCGCTGGCCGTCGTCCAGGCTCAGCTGGACGCCTACAACGCCAAGAACATCGACGCCCTGTTGGCGACCTACGCCGAAGACGCGCAGCAGTTTGTCCTCCACGGAGAACGGCTTGCGCAAGGGCATGCCGAGATGCGCCCGCGCTTTCTGGCGCGCTTTGCCGAGCCCGACCTGCATGCACGGCTGCTGTCGCGCACGGTGGTGGCGAATGTGGTGGTGGACTGCGAATTGATCACGCGCAATTTTCCCGAGGGCCTGGGGACGCTGGAGATGCTGTGCGTGTATGAAGTCTCGAACGGGCGCATCCAGCGCGCCTCGTTTGCCACGGGTGAAAAGCGCCTGCAGCACGCGCAGGCAGCCATCACGGGCTGACCCGCAGGCCCGTCACCACGGCAACAGGTCAGTCCACTTTCGCCCCCGACGCCTTCACCACCTGCGCCCACTTCTTGTGTTCGTTGTCGATGTGTTTGGCAAACTCGGCGGGTGTGTTGCCACCCGGAATAGCGCCTTGCGCCACCAGCCGTTCTTTCATCGCCGGGGTGGCCAGTGACTTGGCCACTTCCTGCTGGATGCGGTTCACGACCTCGGTCGGTGTACCGGCTGGTGCCAGCAGGCCGAACCAGGAGCTGGCCTCGTAGCCCTTGAGGGCCGGGCCTCCGGCCTGCTCCACTGTGGGAACGTCGGGCAGGGCGCTGGAGCGTTCTGAACTGGTCACGGCCAGGGCCGTGAGCTTGCCCGCTTTGATCTGCGCCATCGACGAAGGCAGGTTGTCAAACATCACGTCGGCGTTGCCCGCCACCATGTCCATGAGCGCGGGGCCGGAACCCCGATAAGGCAAGTGCAGCATGAAGGTGCCAGTCATGCTCTTGAACAGCTCGCCTGCCAGATGGATCGATGTGCCGTTGCCGCTGGAGGCCATGTTCATCTTGCCGGGGTTGGCCTTGGCGACGCGGATGAAATCCTGCACGTTGGCGATGCCCTGGGCCTTGGCCTTGTCGGCATTCATCACCATCACATTGGGCACCGCAGCCACCAGCGTGACGGGGACAAAGTCCTTGATGGGGTCGTAGGGCAGCTTGGCGTACAGCGCGCGGTTGATGCCATGCGTGCCCACGGTGCCCATCAGCAGCGTGTAGCCGTCCCCCGGCGACTTGGCGACGATGTCGGCGCCCACATTCCCGCCAGCACCGGCGCGGTTGTCCACAATGAACTGCTGGCCAAACGCGCGCGAGAGTTCGGGCGCCATGGCGCGCGCCAGGATGTCGGTGGTGCCACCGGGGGCAAAGGGCACCACGATGCGCACGGGCTTGGTGGGCCAGGTGCTGGCTTGTTGTTGGCCGTGCGCAAGGGGCAGCAGGGCAGCGCAACCCAAGGCGGCGCAGGCCAGTGCCGCAACGGTGCGGCGGCGTGGATGGGGGCGTGTTGTCATGGCGGGGGCGTCCTTTCGCAGGTGTTTCGTATGCATGCAAAGCTTTTTACGCGGCACGGCGCGATCCGTGCAGATGGATTACCCCAAGGTGGTGGTGCCGAGCTCAATGGCAGGCACAAAAAAAGCCGCCTCGGCCAAGGCCGAGGCGGCTATTCCATCAATGGCTGGAAGGGAAAAATTGATCAGTCTGCGTAGGTGCCTGCAGCCTTGATCACAGCGCCCCACTTGTCGATTTCGGCCTGTACAAACTTCTTGTGTTCAGCGGGTTCCATGCGCTTGTCGGTGACGACCACCGCGCCCAGGCCTTCTTGTTTCTTGATGAACTCGGGGTCCTTCAGTGCAAGCTTGAGGGCTTCGTTGATCTTGGTCACGACGGGAGCTGGCGTGCCCTTGGGCGCGTACAGGCCGTGCCAGATGCTGACGTTGAAGTCCTTCAGGCCCGACTCCGCCAGGGTGGGCAGGTCCTTCAGAGCCGGGGTGGTCAGGCGCTTGGGCGTGGTCACGGCGTAGGCCTTGACCTTCTTGCCTTCGATCTGTGGCGTGGTGTTGGTGGTCTGGTCGCACAGCAGGTCGATCTGGCCGCCAATCAGGTCGGTGATGGCGGGGGCCGTGCCCTTGTACGGCACGGGGGTCATGTCCACCTGCATGGCGCTCTGGAACATCAGGCCACACAGGTGCGACGCAGCGCCCAGGCCGGCATTGCCCAGGTTGATCTTGCCCTTGTTCTGCTGAATCCAGGCGGTGAGCTCCTTGAAGTTGTTCGCGGGCATGGTGGGCCGAGCGATCAGCGTCATGGGCACATCGTTGACCATGCCCAGGTATTCAAAGTCGTTGGGCACGCTGAACGACAGCTTGCGGTACAGCGCGGGCATGGTGGACATGCCAATGTGGTTGAGCAGCAGCGTGTAGCCGTCCGGTGCAGCGCGGGCTACGCGGGCTGCACCGATGGAGCTGCCGGCGCCGGCCGTGTTGTCCACCACCACAGTAGCACCCAGGGGCTTGCGCAGTGCTTCGGCCAGGTCGCGCGCCACGCGGTCGGTGGGGCCGCCCGCAGCAAAGGGAACCACGATGGTGATGGTCTTGTCCTTGGCGGGATAGTCTTGGGCGCTGGCGCCAAAAGCGGTGGCTGCGGCCGCAGCGATCAATGCAAGTTTCAGCGTTGTTTTCATGGGTCTCTCCTGTGAATGACGGGCCATGATAGCGAGGGGGGGTTGCGGGAACATTGCGGATATTACGTAGCACACAGGGGGCATGGTCTTTAACAAAAAGACGTCTGTAGCGCTTGTCTATAAAGCGCTGAATGCTACTGAATTATGAGCAATGCTAGGGTAAACACTGCGCTATGACACCGCGCAAAGCGGGCACTTTTTGCGCTGACGCAAACCTTTGGGCGGAGCGGGAAGGGCCCACGTTTGCGCATTGACAGCACGCCCATGCCCCTCCTCACCGAGACAGGCACGACCCGATGCCAGCGCCACCGTGGAACGCTTTGCCAGGCCACGGGCGGCGTTTCCGTTGGGGATAGAGGAGCTGCAGCCCCTGGCAGCTGCGGCTAGGCGCCGCAGGGCGCCATGGCGGAGGCTACTTATAGCTCCGCGCGTCCTCAATCACCTTGCCATCGTTGGGCAGCGTGCCAGGGGCCACCATCTGCACGTCGCCCCGCAGCTTGGTCACTTCGCGGATAGCGTCCGAGAGCTGGTGTGCCAGGCCCTCGGCGGTCTCCACGGTTTCCACCTGCAGCACCATCTGGTCGTTGGCCATCTCGCCGCTGACCACCAGGCGTGCGCGCAGCACCTGCGGAAAACGCTGTGCAATCGTGGCCACCTGGCCGGGGTGCACGAACATGCCGCGGACCTTGGTGGTCTGGTCGGCCCGGCCCATCCAGCCCTTGATGCGGGTGTTGGTGCGGCCCGTGGGGCACTGCCCTGGCAGCACGGCCGACAGATCGCCCGTGCCAAAGCGGATCAGCGGGTAGTCGGGGTTGAGCGTGGTCACCACCAGCTCGCCCACCTCGCCCTCGGGCACCGGGTCGCCGGTGCCGGGGCGCACGATCTCGACGATCACGCCTTCATCGAGCACCAGGCCTTCGCGGGCCGAGGTTTCGTAGGCAATCAGCCCCAGGTCGGCCGTGGCGTAGCACTGGTAGCCCGCGATGCCGCGCTCGGCAAACCACTCGCGCAGGGAGGGCGGAAAGGCCTCGCCCGACACCAGCGCCTTGGTCACCGTGGGCAGCGTTACACCCATCTCGGCGGCTTTTTCGACAATGATCTTGAGAAAGCTGGGCGTGCCGATGTAGCCCGCAGGTTGCAGTTCGGCCATGGCCTGCACCTGCTGCTCGGTCTGCCCCGTGCCGCCTGCAAACACCGTGCAGCCCAGAGCGTGTGCGCCGGTTTCCATCATCGAGCCCGCGGGCACGAAGTGGTAGCTGAAGCTGTTGTGGATCAGCTCACCGGGCCGAAAGCCTGCAGAGTGGATGGCGCGCGCCATGCGCCAGTAGTCGCGCCGCGTGCCTTCGGGTTCGTAGATGGTGCCGGGGCTGGCAAACACACGCGGCATGGCCGCGCCAAAACCCAGCGCGCTGAAGCCGCCAAACACGTTGGTGGCGCGGCCTGCCTGCTGGCGCTCCAGCAACTCGTACTTGCGCGTGACGGGCAGCTTTGCCAGGGCCGTGCGGCCGGTGATGGTGGTTGCATCCACGCCAGCCAGGATGCCAGCAAATGCGGGCGATGCCTTCTGGGCATGGGCGATCTGCTGCGGCAGCGCAGCCATCAGCGCCGCTTCGCGCTCTGCGGGGCTGCGCGTTTCCAGGGCGTCATAAAACGTGCTCATGCCTGGGGTTCCTTGTGAGGTGGTTTGAAGTGAAATTGGCCTCTGGCGCTCATCCATAAAGCGCAAGCAGCTATGAAATTGAGAGTGAATTTGTCCGAGGTCCGAAAATGAGCACTGCGCTGGCCGCCCGCGATGCCCCACCAGCGCACCCGTGGAACTGGCTTTGCCAGGCCACCGGGTGCGTCCCCCTGAGGGGGATGGCGCGTCAGCGCCTCAGGGGGCTCCCTAAGCAAGCCAGCGCTTGCGCCGCTTGTAGCTTTTGACATCCTTGAAACTCTTGCGCTCGCCGCCGCCCACGCCCAGGTAGAACTCCTTGACGTCCTCGTTGTTGGCCAGGTCGCTCGCTGCGCCGTCCATCACCACGCGGCCGCTTTCCATGATGTAGCCGTAGTCGGAATACTTCAGTGCCATGTTGGTGTTCTGCTCGGCCAGCAGGAAGGTGACCTTTTCTTTGGTGTTCAGGTCCTTCACGATGTTGAACACCTCCTCCACGATCTGCGGCGCCAGGCCCATCGAGGGCTCGTCCAGCAGCACCATGCTGGGGTTGGCCATCAGCGCGCGGCCGATGGCGCACATCTGCTGCTCGCCGCCCGAGGTGTAGGCGGCCTGCGAGGTGCGGCGCGTCTTGAGGCGCGGAAAGTAGTTGTAGACCTTCTCCAGGTTGGCTGCGATCTCGGCCTTGCTGGTGCGGGTGTAGCTGCCCGTCATCAGGTTCTCTTCAATCGTCAGGTGGGCAAAACAGTGCCGCCCCTCCATCACCTGCACCACGCCACGCTGCACCAGGTCGGCGGGCGAGAGGTTTTCGATGCGCTCGCCACGCAGCTCGATGGAACCCTTGGTGACCTCGCCCCGCTCGCCCTGCAGCAGGTTGGAGATGGCGCGCAGCGTGGTCGTCTTACCCGCCCCGTTCCCCCCCAGAATGGCCACGATGGAGCCCTGCGGCACCTGCAGTGACACGCCCTTGAGCACCAGGATCACGTGGTTGTAGATGACCTCGATGCCGTTGACGTTGAGAACGATATTGCTGTTGGAGTCCATGGTGTTGCCTTCCTGTACCAATCCAAAGAGCTGTTGCACAACCCTTTGGATTGGCGGCTGCCAGAAAGCAGCCGTTACATCACTGGCCCTTGAAACGGTCGCAGCCTGAAATACCAGTGCCACCGCGCAAGGGCCGCCCCGCCGCGCTGGTGGCGTCCCCCTTCCCGCAGCGCGAAGCGCTAAGAGAGAAGGGGGAAGCGGCAAAGCCGCTCAGGGGGATGTGCTTAGCTCTGGCAGTCCGCAGCGTCGCGGCGCGTCATCTTCTTGTCGGCCAGGTACTTGTCCGCACCGGCCTTGACCATGGGCTTCAAGATCTGCTCATCGGCCTGGTACCAGTCGGACGAGAAGTTCCACTTGCTGCCATCCCAGGTGTGGACGCGCGCCCAGGTGGATCCCATGTGGTCAGCGCAGCTGGTGGACAGCGGACGCATCACGCCGCCAAAGCCCAGCGCATCGAGCTTCTTCTGGTCCAGGGCCAGGTTTTCCATGCCCCAGCGCACTTGTTCGCCGGTCATGACCTTGCCCTTGCCAAAACGCTCCTGTGCGCGGCGCACCGATTCGACGGCCAGCATCTGGATGATCACGCCGCGCGTGTACAGCACCGAGCCCACTTCGTCCTTGGGCCCTGTGCCCTGGCCCTTGTCGTGAACGTTCTTCAGGATGTCCTGGATCACCTTGGGCTGCTGGCCCGAGGTGTTCAGTGCCAGCGCGTTGTAGCCCTTGGCGCCTTCGCCCACGTCACGCACATCGGGCTCGGCACCCGCCCACCACACGCCATACATCTTGTCGCGGGGGTAGCCCGTGGCCTGGGCTTCCTTGAGGGCGGTGGAGTTCATCACGCCCCAGCCCCACAGCAGCACGTAGTCAGGGCGGCTCTGGCGCACTTGCAGCCAGGTGGCCTTCTGCTCCACGCCGGGCGCGGTCACGGGCAGCATCTGCAGCTCAAAGCCGTGCATCTTGGCGCGTTCTTGCAGCAGCGGGATGGGTTCCTTGCCAAACGGGCTGTCGTGGTACACCAGCGCAATCTTCTTGCCCTTGAGCTTGTCCAGGCCGCCATTGGCCTTGCCGATGTGCTGGATCAGGATGTCGGCGCCTGTCCAGTAGCTGCCCATGAACGGAAAGTTCCACTTGAACGCCTGGCCGTCCTGCGCCACCGACAGGCCATAGCCCAGCGTCATCAGCGGGATCTTGTCCACGGGTGCTTTTTCGGTCAGCGCAAAGGTGATGCCGGTGGCCTGGGGGTCGAACAGCGATACGCCGGGGCGGCTCTTGAGGCGTTCGTAGCATTCCACGCCACGGTCGGTGGCATAGCCGGTTTCGCATTCTTCAAAGGTCAGCTTCACACCGTTGATGCCGCCGTCGCGGGCGTTGATCATCTTGATGTAGTCCTGCTTGCCATTGGCCCATGGCACACCGTTGGGTGCGTAGGGGCCTGTGCGGTAGGACAGCAGCGGGAAGAACTGCTCCTTGGCTTGTGCGAGGGCGCTCGTCGCAACGGACGAGGCACCGGCAGCAACCACCGCAGCGGCGATCACGAGTTTCGAAAGCTTCATGGATGTCTCCTTTGGATGAATGTGTTGAAGCACGGGGAAAACTGGCAGGGGATCAGTGGGGGAAGGGCCAGAGGCGGAGTTTTTGTTTGGCGGTGGACCACAGCTTGGCCAGGCCATGGGGCTCCACGATGAGGAACCACACGATCAGAGCGCCGAAGATCATCAGCTCGGCATGCGAGACACCGGCGGTGGACACCTCGATGCCAAAGATCCCCATGAAGGCCGGCAGGAACTGGTTGAGCACGATGGGCAGCACCACGATGAAGGCCGCACCAAAGAAACCACCCATGATCGAGCCGAGCCCGCCGATGATCACCATGAACAGCAGGCGGAACGAAATTTCCACCGAGAAGGCCGCAGGCTCCCACGCGCCCAGGTGCACAAAGGCCCACAGCGCGCCGGCCATGCCCACGATGAACGAGCTGACCGCAAACGCGCTGAGCTTGGCGTACATGGGGCGGATGCCGATCACGGCCGCAGCCACGTCCATGTCACGGATGGCCATCCACTCACGCCCGATGGCGCCGCGCACCAGGTTCTTGGCCAGCAGGGCCACCACCACCAGGATGGCCAGGCAGAAGATGTACTTGCTGGTGGCGCTTTCGATCGGCATGCCCAGTACCTGCAGGTTGGTGACCGACACCGAGCCCGAGTCGGAGTTGTTGGTGAACCACTTGATGCGCAGGAACATCCAGTCGCTGAAGAACTGCGCGGCCAGCGTCGCCACGGCCAGGTACAGCCCCTTGACGCGCAGGCTGGGCAGCCCGAACAGGATGCCGAAGAACGTGGCGCACAGCCCGCCCAGGATCAGTGCCGGGATCAGCGGCATGCCGGGGAAACGCACGAAGAAGTTGTAGGCCCCGTAGGCGCCCACGGCCATGAAGGCGCCCGAGCCCAGCGAGATCTGTCCGCAGTAGCCCACCAGAATGTTCACCCCCAGGGCCGCCAGTGCCATGATGACGAAGGGGATCAGGATGGCACGGAAGATGTAGTCGCTGGCCAGCATGGGCACGGCGATGAAGGCAATGGCCAGGATGATGCCGATGGCAATGCGGTCCTGCGCGATCGGAAAGATCTGCTGGTCAGCGCGGTAGCTCGTCTTGAACTGGCCGTTTTCGCGGTAGAGCATGGAAGTCTCCTGTTCTTGTTGTTATGGGTTACACGCGGTCGATGATCTTTTCTCCGAACAAACCTTGCGGTCTGAACAGGAGGAACACCAGCGCCAGCACATACGCAAACCAGATCTCGATGCCTCCGCCCACGAACGGGCCCAGGTACACCTCGGAGAGCTTCTCGCCCACGCCGATGATCAGGCCGCCGATGATGGCGCCGGGTACCGAAGTCAGGCCGCCCAGGATCACCACCGGCAGCGCACGCAGGGCCACCGTGGTGAGCGAGAACTGCACCCCGAGCTTGCTGCCCCAGATCATCCCGGCCACCAGGGCCACCACACCTGCCACGCACCACACGATCACCCAGATGCGGTTCAAAGGGATGCCGATGGATTGGGCCGCCTGGTGGTCGTCGGCCACGGCGCGCAGTGCGCGGCCGGTAGAGGTTTTCTGAAAGAACACCGACAGCAGGGCCACCAGCGCGGCGGCAATGGCCGCAGCAATCACGTCTTCCTTGTTGATCAGGATGCCGCCCTGGAACACCGTGTCGAACGCAAAAATGGGCTCCTTGGGCATGCCCACGTCGATTTTGTAGATGTCGCTACCAAACAGCGTCTGGCCCAGGCCTTCAAGAAAGTACGTGATGCCCAATGTGGCCATCAGCAGCGTGGCACCTTCCTGGTTGACCAGGTGGCGCAGCACCAGCTTTTCAATCAGCCAGGCCACTACGAACATGATGGCGCCCGCAATCACGAAGGCGGCCAGGTTGGCCACGATGGGGTTGTCGATGCCGGTCCACTTGGGGATCCATTCGGCAAAGCGGGCCATGGCCAGCGCTGCAAACAGCACCATCGCGCCCTGCGCGAAGTTGAACACGCCCGAAGCCTTGTAGATCAGCACAAAGCCCAGCGCCACCAGCGAATACAGCATGCCGGCCATGAGGCCGCCGATGAGGGTTTCCAAAAAGAATGCCATGAGTTGTTCTCCCGATCAGTGGCTTGTGCCCAGATAGGCACTGATCACGTCTTCGTTGTTGCGCACTTCGTCGGGGCTGCCGTCGCCGATCTTCTTGCCGTAGTCGAGCACCACCACGCGGTCGCTGATGTCCATCACCACGCCCATGTCGTGCTCGATGAGCACGATGGTGGTGCCGAACTCGTCGTTCACATCGAGGATGAAGCGGCACATGTCCTGCTTTTCTTCCACGTTCATGCCGGCCATGGGCTCGTCCAGCAGCAGCACCTGCGGCTCCATGGCCAGGGCGCGGCCCAGGTCCACGCGCTTTTGCAGGCCATAGGGCAGCTGGCCCACGGGCGTCTTGCGAAACGCCTGGATTTCCAGGAAGTCGATGATGTGCTCGACGTACTCGCGGTGGCGGATCTCCTCGCGCTCGGCCGGGCCGATACGCAGCGCCTGCATCAGCAGGTTGCTTTTGATCTTGAGGTTGCGGCCGGTCATGATGTTGTCGATCACGCTCATGCCCTTGAACAGCGCCAGGTTCTGGAATGTGCGCGCCACGCCCATCTCGGCCACCTGGCGCGAGTTCATGTGCGAGAACGTCTTGCCCCGGAAGGTGATCGAGCCGTCCTGCGGCGTGTACACGCCGTTGATGCAGTTGAGCATGGAGCTTTTGCCCGCGCCGTTGGGGCCGATGATGGCGCGGATCTCGTGCTCTTTCACGTTGAACGAGATGTCGGTCAGCGCCTTCACGCCGCCAAACCGCAGGCTGATGTTCTTGACGTCCAGGATGACGTCGCCGATCTTCTTTTTGGTCATGGTGGGGTGTTGCTGCTCGGGCGGGTAGAGAGCGGGTTTCATGCTGCAGCCTTGACGGGCGCGAAGGTCTTTGTGTCCGACAGCTTCAGGGTGGCGCTTACGCTGCCTGTGCGGCCGTCCTCGAACTTGACCTGGGTCTCGATGTACTGCTCGGTGCGGCCTGCGTACAGCGCATCCACCAGCACCGCGTACTTTTCGGCAATGAATCCCCGGCGGACCTTGTTGGTGCGCGTGAGTTCGCCGTCGTCCGCGTCCAGCTCCTTGTGCAGCACCAGGAAGCGGCTGACCTGGCTGCCCGCCAGCATGGTGTCGGTGGCGAGGTCGGCGTTGACCTTTTCGATGCACTCGCGGATCAGCTCGTACACCTCGGGCTTTTGTGCCAGGTCGGTGTAGCCCGCGTAGGGCAGGTTGCGGCGTTCTGCCCAGTTGCCCACGGCGTCGAAATCGATGTTGACCATGACGCACACCTTCTCGCGGCCGTCGCCCAGCGCGACCACTTCCTTGATGTGCGGGAAGAACTTGAGCTTGTTCTCCACATACTTGGGCGCAAACATGGCGCCATCGTTGGCGCCGCCCTTGATGCGGCCCACGTCCTTCACGCGGTCAATGATCTTGAGGTGGCCGTGTGCGTCGAGGAATCCTGCATCGCTGGTGTGGTACCAGCCATCGGCGGTGAGCACCTCGGCCGTGGCCTTGGGGTTCTTGTAGTACTCCTTGAGCAGGCCGGCGGACTTGACGAGGATCTCGCCGTTGTCGGCCACCTTGATCTCCACACCGCGAATCGGCACGCCCACCGTGTCGGCGCGCGCCTGGTTGTCGGGCTGCAGGCAGACGAACACGGCGGTCTCGGTGGAGCCATACAGCTGCTTGAGGTTGATGCCGATGGAGCGGTAGAACGTGAACAGATCCGGGCCAATGGCCTCGCCTGCCGTGTACGCCACGCGCACGCGGCTAAAGCCCAGGTTGTTGCGCAGCGGGCCGTACACCAGCAGGTTGCCCAGCGCGTACTTGATGCGGTCCAGGGTGCTCACGGGTTCGCCGTCCATGAGGGCGGGGCCCACCCGCTTGGCCACGCTCATGCAGGCGTGGAACATGGCGCGCTTGATGGTACCTGCGTCTTCCATGCGGATCATCACGCTGGTCAGCAGGCCTTCAAAAATGCGCGGCGGCGCAAAGTAGTAGGTGGGGCCGACTTCCTTCAGGTCGATGGTCACCGTGCTGGCCGACTCGGGGCAGTTGACCACGTAGCCGCAGGCCAGCCACTGGGCGTAGCTGAAGATGTTCTGGCCGATCCAGGCCGGGGGCAGGTAGGCCAGCACTTCTTCGCTGCTGGTGAGCTTGTCGAACTCGGCACCTGCGCTGGCGCGGTCCAGCAGGGTGCTGTGGGTGTGTACCACGCCCTTGGGGTTGCCCGTGGTGCCCGAGGTGAAGAACATCGCCGCCACATCGTCGGGCTGGGCCTTGGCGACCTCGCTCTGGAACCACTGGGGGTTCTTGGCGACGTGCGCCTTGCCTGCTTCGATCAGCGAGTCCAGCGACGCCAGGCCCTGTTCCTCGTAGTTGCGCAGGCCGCGCGGGTCGTCAAAGTAGATGTTCGAAATCTGGGGGCACTGCTCGCGGATCTCCAGCAGCTTGTCCACCTGCTCCTGGTCTTCCACCAGGCAAAAGCGCACTTCGGCGTTGTTGAGCGGGAACACGCATTCGGCCCCCACGGCGTCCTGGTACAGCGGAACAGGAATCGCGCCCAGTGACTGCGCGGCCAGCATGGTGGCGTAGAGGCGGGGGCGGTTGGCGCCGATCACCACCATGTGTTCATGGCGCTGCAGCCCGGCCAGGTGCAGGCCGGCGGCCACCTGCTCCACCAGCCGCACCAGGTCAGCCCAGCTGTGGGTTTGCCAGATGCCATATTCTTTTTCGCGCAGGGCCGGGGCCGTGGGGCGCTCGGCGGCATGCTTGAGCAGCAATTGCGGGAACGTGGTCAACATTGCAGGTTCCTGAAAGTAAGAGGTGTCCGTCCGGTGACTGCCGGGAGCGCGGCCTTGTGGCTGCGTATCTGTGTATGGGATGGATGCTAGGACTGACTTTGACGTCATCTTGTCTTGCCGACGACAATTTACGGGAAACTACTCCTCGGGTAAAACCCTGACGCACGGCGAATGGCCGATTGGCGAGGGTGGCGGACGGGGTATCGCGGAACGCTTCACAGGGGGGCGGTATCCTCACGGGCTATGTACGCCCCGTTCTTCGGCCTTCAGCACCCGCCGTTCTCCATCGCCCCCGACCCCCGCTACCTGTTCATGAGCGAGCGGCACCGCGAGGCGCTGGCCCACCTGCTCTATGGACTGGATGCAGGGGGGGGCTTCGTGCTGCTCACGGGCGAGGTGGGGGCGGGCAAGACCACCGTGTGCCGCTGCTTTCTGGAGCAGATCCCGTCGCACTGCAACGTGGCCTACATCTTCAATCCCAAGCTCACGGTGCGTGAGCTGCTGCGTTCCATCTGCGACGAGTTCGGGGTGCCGCACAAGCCCACCGTGCCGGGCGGTGTGGAAACGGTCAAGGATTACATCGACCCGCTCAACGCCTCGCTGCTGGCGGCGCACGCCGCCGGGCGCAACACCGTGCTCATCATCGACGAGGCACAGAACCTCTCGGCCGACGTGCTGGAGCAGCTGCGGCTTTTGACCAACCTGGAGACCAGCGAGCGCAAGCTGCTGCAGATCATCCTCATCGGCCAGCCCGAACTGCGCGCCATGGTGGCCAAGCCGTCGATGGAGCAATTGGCCCAGCGCGTGATTGCGCGTTTTCACCTGGGCGCACTGAGCCCGCAGGAGACACAGCAGTACATCGCACACCGCCTGGCCGTGGCCGGGCTCACCGGGCCGCTGCCGTTTGACCGGGGTGCCCTGCGGCGTGTGCATGCGCTCTCGCACGGCGTGCCCCGGCGCATCAACCTGCTGTGCGACCGGGCGCTGCTCGGTGCCTATGCGGCTGGCGCGCGGCAGGTGAACCGGGCCATCGTCAACCGCGCCGCGCGCGAGGTCTTCGATGCGCCGGCCTCGGCCGCTGCAGCGCGCAGCGCCCGGCAGGCGGGACTGCCACGCTGGGCTCTGGCGGGCCTGGGTGCCGTGGCGGGTGCTGCAGCGGTGGCGGCTGCGGGCTGGGGCATGGGGGTGTGGCCTGCGCACCGTGGCGGCCCGCAGGTGGCCACCACAGGCCCTGGTGCCGCCGTGGCGCAGGGTGCGGCGTCCAGCTTGGGCGCGAAACCCCCGGCGGCTGCGGCGCCTGCGGCAGTGCTGCCCGCATCCGCTGCGGCTGCCTCCGCCCCGGTTGCTGCCGCGCCCGCTGTACCGGCGTCATCGGCGGCACCGTCTTCTGCGCTGGACCAATTTATGCAGGCCCAGCCTGCCACCGATGCGCCGGCCTGGCAGGCGCTGGCCTCGGCCTGGGGGGCGGCTTTGCCTGCGGGCGCCGATGCCTGCACTACCCTGCCGCGCGAGGGCTTGCGCTGCTACCGCAACCGCCGTGCGGGCCTGAACCTGGTGCGCCAGATCGACCGGCCCGTCCTGCTTGCGCTGTACCCGTCGGAAGAGGCCGAGGCCCCTGTCTCGGTCTTGCTGCGTGGACTGGATGGCGACAACGCCACGCTCGAAGGCGGCGGCCGCAGCTTGCGCGTGCCCGTGGCCGAACTGGCCCAGGTCTGGCGCGGCGAGATTGCCACGCTGTGGCGCGCCCCGGTGGGCATGCCCGACCGGGGCGAGATCACCGATTCACCGGCGGGCGCGGCCTGGCTGGACCAACGGCTGGCGAGCAAGGCCGCCGGTGGCTCGGGCCCCGGCAGCAAGCCGGTGACACCCGCTCAGCGCCAGTCGCGCATCCACCGGTTCCAGCTGGCCCAGGGCGTGACGCCCGACGGCCGCGCCGGCCCCCTGACCCTCATGCTGCTCAACCGCGCCACCGGCGTGAACGAGCCACGTCTGCGGAACACGCCTTAACCATGTCCTACATCCTTGATGCCCTGCGGCGTGCCGATGCCGAACGCGGCCGGGGCGCCGTGCCGGGCCTGCACACGCAGGCTGCGCCCACTTCTGGCGCTTCCTCCATGCCGGGTCAGGCCGGGCCGATCAACCTGTGGTTTGTCGCAGCGGGCGTGGTCGGAGCCGCTGCGCTGGCGGCCGGCGGCACCTGGTGGGCCCTGCGGCCCCAGGCCCCGGCTGTGGTGGTGGCAGCGGCCCCGGCTGTGCCAACGCCCGCTGCCGTGGCGCCCCCCGTGGCAGCGCCAACCCCGCCGCCGCCCCCTGTGCCCGCGCCGGAGCCTGCCCCGGCACCCGCACCCGCACCGATGGCACCGCTTGAGCCCCGCAGCGCCGACAAGCGCCCGGCAGACAAACGCAGCGCAGCACCTCAGCCACCCCCGCGTGAACGTGAGCGGCCCGTGGCCTCCGTGGTGGTGGCGGCTCCTGCGGCGGCCCGCGCCCCCGCAGCCGAGCAGCCCGCGCGCCCGCGCAGCCCGGCAGCTGCGCCCGCCCCCCAGGCCCCCTCAGCGCCTGCGCCACGGCCGTCACCAGACGCCGGAGTGGCACCACCGCCCGCCAGCCCCGTGTTTGCGCAGGGAGACCTGCCCGAGGCCTTGCGCACGCAGTTGCCTGCGCTCAAGGTGACGGGCGCCACCCATTCGAACAATCCGGCCTACCGCATGGCCATCGTCAACGGACAGGTGCTGCACGAAGGCGACCAGGCGGCACCCGGCCTGGTGCTGGAAAAGATCGAGCCTGGGCGTACTGTCTGGTCGTTCAAGGGCTACCGGTATGGGGTGGCGGCGCAGTAGGCTTGCAACCCTCGAGTTTTTCCGGCTCGCCAAATCTGCTTTACGCCCCTGTTTTCATGATGAAGATCATCCTTGCCGACGACCACACGCTGTTCCGGGAGGGCCTGCAGTACCTGCTGCATGAACTGGACCCGCACGCGGTGATGCTGGCCGCCGGGGACTATGCCGCAGCGGCAGCCCTGTTGGAGGAGCACGCCGATGCAGCGCTTGCCTTGGTGGATCTGGACATGCCGGGGCGTGAGCGCGAGGGCGGAATAGAGCGGCTGCTTGCGCTGGCGCCCACCATGCCGGTGGTTGTGCTGTCCGCCTGCGAAGACGCGAGCATGGTCCGGCGTGTGCTGGATGCGGGGGCCATGGGCTTCATCCCCAAGCGTGAGCGGCCTGATGTCATGCTGGGGGCGCTGCGTCTGGTGCTGGCCGGTGGGGTTTACCTGCCGCCGATGCTGCTGGCCTCCACGCCCACTCCAGCGCCCGCCACGCCTCTGACTCCACGGCAGGCGCAGGTGCTGCACTGTTTGGCGCATGGCCATTCCAACAAGGTCATTGCGCGCCAACTGGGCATGACCGAGGCCACGGTGAAGGCACACACAGGCTCCATCTTTCGCAGTCTGGAGGTCAGCAACCGCGCTCAGGCGGTCCTGGTGGCCAGGCGCCGGGGGCTGCTGCCACGGGAGTAAAGCGCTCCTGTTGCGTGCCGGCCTGGGGGCTGGGCTCCGGCGTTGCCGATGGGCGAGGGTTGCAGACGTGGCTACCCGGTCAAGCCAGCCCGTGCTGCGGCGCGTGGACGGCGTGGCGCAGAAACGCACGCAGGCGGGCTGCTGCAACGGGCTTGTGCAGCACCGGGTGACCGCTGGCGCTGGCTTCACGCAGCCGGTCGGGTGCGGTGTCGCCGGTCACGATCAGCGCAGGAATATTGGCTCCCCACGTCTCGCGGACTTGCGCAATCGCCTCGGCGCCGGTGCGTTCGTCACGCAGTCGGTAGTCTGCAACGATGGCCTGCGGGGCTTCGCGCAGCAGTGAAAGGGCCTCGCCGACAGAGCTGGCCAGCGTGACGCGATAGCCCCAGTCACCGAGCAGCAGCGCCATGGCATCTCGCACTCCCGCCTCGTCATCGATGACCAAGACCCGCAGGCCGATGGCGTCCGCGGTGCCTTCTGTCGCGGTTGTCGCCAAGGTGGATTCCGCCTCCAGCGCTGGCAATGCCAGCTCGAACGTGGTTCCACGCCCCGGGGCCGAAAACAAGGTAAGCGGGTGGTCCAGAAGAATGCCCAGACGCTCCACCACCGCCAGTCCCAGGCCCAACCCCTTGCTCCGGTCCCGCTCAGGGTTGTGCAATTGGAAGAACTCCCGGAACACCGTCCTATGGTGTTCGGGCGGGATGCCAACGCCTGTGTCTTGCACGCGCACCACGGTTTGGCCTCCGCTGCTGCGCCATTGCAGGGACACTTCGCCCGCTGGGGTGTAGCGCACGGCGTTCGACAGCAGGTTGCGCAACATGGTTTCCAGCAGGGCCGGGTCTGAATCCACCATGGCCTCTGGCCCCTCGCTGCGCCATGCCAGCCCCTTGGCCTGCGCGAGGGGGGCGAACTCGGCCCCCAATCGGCCCAGCAGGTCGTGCAGGGCCACAGGGCTGCGCTGCGGCTGCATCACACCTGCGTCCAGCCGCGAGACATCCAGCAGCGCGTTGAGCAAACCTTCCAGGGCTGCCACGCTGCTGGCAATGCGGTCGGCCAAGGGCTCGTGGGCAGAACCCCTGAGGCGCTGCCGCATCGCCGTAACAAACAATCCCAGCGCATGCAGCGGCTGGCGCAGGTCGTGGCTGGCGGCCGCCAGGAAGTGGGTCTTGGCCAGGCTGGCCTGTTCGGCCACTTCCTTTTGCTGCTGCAGGCTCTCCGCCAGCGCGGTCTTCTCGAACTGCAGGCGGATGGTCTCCATGGTCATGCCATGGGCCTGGCCCATGATGCCGTACAGGATGCCCAGGAAAAACACCAGCCCGATGGCCATGCCCACGCCGCCTTCGCTGCCCTGCAGAGCAAGGCCCAAGGCCGTCAGGCCCACGGAGGGGACGGCAAAGGCGTATTCCGAGCGCGGCCAGAACGAGGTGACGAAGACCGAGCCTGCTGAGGTCCCGACGATCATCGTGATCAGCAGCATTTGCAGCGCGGGTGAGTCGGGCACCAGGAAGAGCATGCCGGCAACGCCCCACGCCAGTCCGTCCAGAAGGGCCGAAACCGTCACCTCGTTGGCCCAGCGCACAGCGCCTGCTGCATCTGCGGCAGCAGCGTGGTACCTGCGCACCAGCAGATAGCGCAGGCCTGGCGCGAGCAGGGCCGCCAGCAGCCAAGCCCCCAATTGCCAACCACCGCACCGGTTCCACAGCGCCGCTGCTGCGACCAGCGGCAACGTCGGCATGAGCGGTACCGCCCCGGCCAGGACGGCCTGCATGCGGCGTATCGCCTCCTGCTCGATCTGCGCCTGCGTGTGTGGCGGCTGTGGCTTGTCTTCCTCGGCCATGGCTTCTCCCTGACTTTTTGTAGTGAACCGATCCCACCGGCCTGGCATTTTGCGGGCTCTGGGGTCGTACTACCTGTGGTGTGAGGTCGTAGTCCTTCAGTCGAATGGATCAACTGCAGCGCTCTCAACACAATCAAAAGCTGACTGATCTGGCTCGGCCCATAACCCGCAAAACCCTCCCTGCGGGGGCTGTTTCACCATGAATGTCAGGTTGTCATCTCACTGGCCTGAGGTGCTGGTGCAGGGCCTGGCTACGCACCAGCAACTCTGTTCAGGTGCATTGAGTCAATGCGATAGATGCTCATAAATTCATAGCTGCTAGTGCTTATTGGTAAGGCGCTAGATCCACTCTTAGATCAAAATCAAACATGAAAAATCTGCTCCGCACCACTGTTGCCTCGGTGCTCTTGTACGCCTGTGCAGCAGCCTGCGCAGCCCCGTACGCCATCACTTACACCGGTGTGGTCAGCAATTCCACGATTCCTGGGGTCGTGGATGGTGACAACTATCGCGTCACGTTTGTGATGGATAACGGAGGCAGCACGGCCCTGGGCCAGACCTGGATTCCTACCGAACTGCAGTGCACCATCTGGCGGCTGAACAGTGCAGGCACAGCCATCTTCCGGCACAACCTGCGCGCGGTTCCACTCCAGGTGCTCAACGGAAGTATCGCCACCGATGCCACGGGAGCGCTCACGCAGATGATGACGGCGCTTTCCATCACCAGCATGCAATCGAGCCAGTACGACACCAGCGGCATCGCGCTGGCTCCGCGAGTGTCGTGGAGGGCCAATGGCAACAACTGGGTGCTGTCTGACCGGAACAACGGCAGTGGAGGGACGCGCAGCTTCAGTGACGCGGCAGGTGGCGTGCAAATGGCCCCTGGCCAGTGGAGTGCCCCCCGCGCGGTCATGGGGCCCTGCGACGACACACCGGTGAACCCGGGGCCCCAGGCCAGCCCTGTGCCCGCAGCGGGTGCGCCTGCCCTGGTGCTGATGGGGCTGACTGTGGCTGGCGTGGGTGTATTGCGGTTGCGCAGGCGCGGATGGCGGGGGGGTTTGTGACGGCATCTTCGCTTCCTTTATCTCCGATTCAAAAAGTGCCAAAGGTGCATTTGATCGAAGGCCCTGTCGGGGCGGGCAAATCGACGTATGCCTATTCCTATGCCGTGAACAACCAGGGCGTGCACATTGCGCTGGATACCTGGTTTTCGGTGCTCTTCAACGCAGATCGCACGGACGCCGGGCTTGACCCCGAGTGGTATGTGGCTCGCAAAGAACGGCTGACCCAGCTGATCTGGGACCACAGCCGTCAGCTTCTTGCCAACGGGGTGGACGTCATCCTGGAACTGGGGCTCGTCCAACGCAGCGCCCGGGAGGTGTTCTTCAGGCAGGTGGAGTCAGACGGGTTTGAAATCCAGATGCACGTGTTGGACGCCCCTTGTGAAGTACGGCGTGCCAGGGTCTGGCGACGGAACCGGGAAATGGGGAGAGCACTGTCTCCCACGGCGTGGGAAGAGATTTTTGAGATGGACAGCAAGCTTTGGGAGCCTTTGGACGCTGCGGAGTGTGAGCAGTACCAGGCAGTTTTTGTATCGGGTGCGAAATAGTTGGTTGGGAATTTTGGAATGCAGTGGCTCAAAGTAAGCAGAGGTCCCTCGGGGGCGCTCCAAAGCTGGTATCGCGCTGTACTGGCGTGGCGTTTCAGGTGTTGGGGGCATCGCTGGTACTCATGGGCATCAGCGGCACTGCGCCCACCCGCACGGCCTGCGAGCGCGCTAGCGTTGTCGTCTGCGGTGTGGCCTCTGCGGCCATGGCGCCTGGCTCGTTTGCGCGGTGCGGTGATCGGTTCTGCGAGCCTTGCATCGTGCAGGTGCCCTGGTCGTACGACCCGGGTTTCGAAGTCGTAGTCCATCAGGCGAATGGACCCGCGCCGGGGCGCTTTCCACAATCGCATGCAGTTGGGTGGCGAAGCCGCCAGGCGTTGCCAAGCACTGCCAGCGCTGCTGGATGTGCCGTTCGCTTGCTCTCTATTTGATAGCTGTTTGCGCTTGCTGAATAAGCGCTGGAACTGTTTTTCTATTCAAATTTTATGGCCGCATCTTTTCGCACTGTCCTTGTCGCGTTCGTTCTATCGACCGCCGTTGCCACGGTGGGCGCCGCGCCCTATGCCACCACATACGCGGGCACGGTGGCTGATTCGACGATACCCGGGGCGCTGGACGGCGACCGCTACAGCCTCACTTTGGTGATGGACAACGGGGGCACCACGTCCCGCGCGCAGACCTGGACTCCGGGCGATCTGCAGTGCGCCATCTGGCGGCTCGACAGCCAGGGCACGGCCGTCTTTCGGCACAGCCTGCGCGCGTTCCCGCTGGAGACGCTGGACGGCAACATCGCCACGGACGCGGGCGGCGCGCTCGCGCAGATGGCCAGTGCGTTGGTGTCCGACGGCTTGCGCAGCGGCCAGTTCAGCGCCACCGGCATCACGCTGGTGCCCCCCGTGACCTGGGAGGCCGACGCCACGAACCAGGTGTTCTTTGACCGCGGCGGCCCTGGCGGCCTACCGCGTGGCTTTGGCGACGCCGTTGGGGGCGTGCAGATGGACCCGGCCCGCTGGAGCGCGCCCCGCGCGGTGATGGGGCCTTGCGACGACACCCCGGTGGTGGTGGCGCCTGCGGCCGTTCCCACCGCCAGCGGACCCGCGCTGGGCATGGCGGCACTGGCGCTGGCCGGCCTGGGCGGGCTGCGGCTGCGTCGGCGTGCGGGACCGCGGGGCCCGCGGTTTTGAGGGGAACGAAGACATGGACATTTTTTTCAAGGGAGGTTTTCTGATGCACCTATCACACGCACATGGCGGCTTCGGCCGCAGCAGCGGCGCTGCGGGGCCTGCCCCACGGCGCCCGCGCACGGGGCTGCGCGCCTGGGCGCTGCCACTGGTGGCTGCGCTGGCATGGACCAGCGGCAGCGCCATGGCCCAGGTTTGCGCGCCCGGCCAGTGGCTGGCCGAGTATTTCCCCAACACGGCGCTGTCCGGGCCGGCGGTGCTGACCCGCTGTGAAAACGGCCCCATCGACCGCTACTGGATGACGGACAGCCCCGACCCCCGGCTGCCCGTGGACAGCTTCTCGGCGCGCTGGACGGCGACCCTGACGTTTACGGGCGGCTCCGCAACCTTCACCACCTTCACCGATGACGGCGTGCGCGTGTTGGTCGACGGGCAGCCGGTTATCAACAACTGGACGCCGCATGGCATCACCATGGACACCGCTTCCGTGCCACTGGCAGCCGGCGATCACACCGTGCGCATGGAGTATTTCGAAGCCGGGGGCGAGGGGCTGGCGCAGTTGGTGGTGGAGGGCACCGGCCCGGCGCCTACCCCCGCGCCGCGCATCGTGTCGTTCATGGCGGAGCCGGGCACCATCGACGCGGGCGGCGCCAGCACGCTGGGCTGGTCCACCGAGGGTGCCGTGGGGTGCGTGGCATCGGGCGGGTGGACGGGCAACCGCCCCGCCAGCGGCACGGCCAGCGTCACGCCGGCCACGACCACCACCTACAGCCTGGACTGCCAGAACGCGCAGGGCGACAGCGCCGGCGCATCGACCCTGGTGATGGTGCGCGGTACTCCACCGGGAGCGCCGACCATCGCTAGTTTCGGCGCCACGCCCAGCCGCATCCGGCGCGGCGAAAGCGCCAGCCTGAACTGGCAGGCAAGCAACGCGACAGGCTGCACGGCATCGGGCGGCTGGAGCGGTGCGCGCCCCACCCAGGGCAGCGAGCAGGTGAGCCCGTCCGCCACAACGGCGTATGAGCTGGTGTGTACCAACAGTGCGGGCCAGTCGGCCAGCGGGACGGTCACGCTCGCGGTGGACAGCACCAATTCGCTGCCGCAGGTGGGCGGTGTCACGGCCAGCACCACGTCCCAGGGCGTGCGCCTGGGCTGGAACCCCATTGCCCAGAGCGGCAAGTGGGTCTACGGCTACTACGCCGGCTGGTTCTGGACCATGTACCCACCCGAGGCGGTGGACATGACCACCATGACCCATTTCGTCTTCGGGCGCTACGCGCCGGGCACGGGCCCGCTGGGCGGGCAGGCTGGCGACCTGGTGGAGGGGGCGGGCGGCGCGCACACTGAGGTCGAGGAGCCACTGATCACCAAGGCCCACGGCAGCGGCGCCAAGGCGGTGATGATGGTGGGCGGCGAAGGGGATGGCCCCGGCTTCCGCGCCGCCACGGCCGACCCGCAGACCCGCGCACGGTTCATCAAGAACATTCTGGACAAGGCCGAGCAGAAGAACTACGACGGCGTGGACATCGACTGGGAAGAGGGTCTGGACACCGAGCAAAGCCGCGCCCAGGCGCTGGCCCTGCTGCGCGAACTGCGCGCCGCGTCGCAGCAGCGTGCCCGCTACCAGGCCACGCCGCTGGAGATCAGCTGGCCTGGCTTCTGGGTGAACGTGAACCACAAGGATGTGACCGCCTGGCATGCCGAGGTGGCCTCGGTGGTGGACCGCTTCAACCTCATGACCTACAGCATGACCGGCGACTGGGGCTGGCTGTCTTGGCACCACTCGCCGCTGTTCGGCGAAGGGCCACAGCACCCGACCTCCGTGGCGTCCACTGTGCAGACCTACCTGGACGCCGGTGTGCCACGGGCCAAGCTGGGCATCGGCATCGGCCTGTACGGCGCCTATTTCAACAACCCGGTGACGGGGCCGCGCCAGAGCACGGCCGGCATGCAGGGCTGGATGAACAACGGCGACTGGATGAACAACTACCAGCGCCTGGTGGAGGACAACGCCTTTGGCCAGATTGGTGCCACCTACCATTGGGACAGCGTGGCCAAGCAAAGCTACATCACCTATAGCAACCCTTGGTGGCGCGCTGCAGACACGCCCGTGACCTATCTGAGCTACGAGGATGAGCGTTCCATTGCGGAAAAAGGCCAGTGGGTCCGCGACCAGGGCCTGGGCGGTACGCTGGTGTGGACGGTGAACTACGGCTACCTGCCATCGGCCGGCACCAACCCGCAGATGCAGGCGGTCAAGCAGTCGTTCATCGCAGGGGCTGCGGCCGGCTACCGGGTGTACCGGGACGGTGTGGCGATCGCCACCACCACGAGCCCGAACTATACCGACGCAGCGGTGGCATCTGGCAGCCACAGCTACCAGATCGCAATGCTGGACGCATCCGGCAACGAAGGTCCGCTGTCCAATCCTGTGGTTGTTCAGGTGCCCTGATGCCGGGGCCCTGCGGATGCAGGGTCCGGTGATGAGATTCAGCGCAAAAACCTGCCGTCGCGCCCCACCAGCGTCAGCTCCACAAACCGCGATGCATTGCGGTCGGGGGTGCTGGCGTTGATCTCGAAGCCACCCAGGTCCCACTTCTTGAGGTTCCAGGTGGCGTCGATGAAAGCGGCTCGTGTGGGGTTGCGGCCCGCGCGCTGCAGGGCCTCGGCAAAGACGCGGGCGTTGATGTAGCCCTCCAGCGCCAGGTGCGAGGGCTCGGCCGCGGCGCCCGAGGCCTTCCAGGCGGCCTGGAAGTCGCGCACCACCGGCATGACCACGTTGGAGGGCAGGGGCACGACCTGCGAGATGGCCATGCCCGTGGCATCTGCGCCCAGGGCCTTCACGGTAGCGGGGGTGCCCATCACCGACAGTGCATACAGCGTCACGCCGCGCTTGATGGCGCGAAACGCCTTCACGAATTCCAGCGTGGGCTTGCCTGCCAGGCCGATCACGATGGCTTCGAGGTTGCCGCTTGCCAGTTTGGTGGCTGCGGCGCCGGCATCCGACGCGTTGTTTTCGACCGTCACCGTCAGCGCCTCGGGCAGCTTGAGGCGGTCCATCGACTGTTTGGCGGCGGTAAAGATCTCTTTGCCGAACGCGTTGTTCTGGTAGACGATGCCGATGCGCTGGATGCCGATGGTAGACAGGTGTTGCACCAGCTTTTCGGCCTCGTCGGCGTAGCTGGCGCGGATGTTGAAAACACTGCGAGCCTTGGTGCGGCTCAGCTGCGCGCCGGTGAAGGGTGCAAAAAACGGAATGCCGCTCTCGATCACCTTGGGCAGCATGGCGTCGATCATGGGGGTGCCCATGCAGTTGAACAGCGCAAAGTACCCAGGGTCTGCCAGGAACTGCTCCACATTGGCCAGCGCCTTGGGCACATCGTAGGCGTCGTCCTGTGTGACCAGTTCAATGGTCTTGCCGTGGATGCCACCCCGTGCATTGATGCCCGCAAACGCCGCCTTGGCACCCTGGTGCATGGCCGAACCGAGATCGCCCAGCGGGCCGGTGAGGGCGGTGGACTGTGCAATACGGATGGTCCCTTCCTGTGCGCGGGCGCTGCCCAGCCCCAGCCAGGGCAGGCTGATGGTGGCGGTCGCGGCAGCCAGCAACTGGCGCCGGGCGATGTGGGACGGTGGTCGGGCGGTGGTCGGGGGCAGGTCGGCGGGCATGTGTGTCTCCTCAAAAGGCCCGGGCCTGCGCAGCGGCGGCCGGGGGAGGCGACATCATCCAATCACGATTGGCATTTTTTTGTCGGTCTGGCGACAATTGGGGTCGTGGTATTCCCGCACTTCCCCATCGCGGCAGACTGCCCTTTTTCATGAGAACCTTCGCGCCATGGACTCACGCATGAACCAGGATCTGTCTTTGCACCAGCGTCGTCGGCCGCCCACAGCGGATGAGCTGGACGGCATTCCCTGGCTGCGACTGCTGCTGCCCGCCGAGCGCGAGCGCGCTGTGGCCTCGTTGCTGGTGGGGGATGCCAAGGCGGGCGACTATGTGTGCCGCGTGGGGCGCCCGGTGACCTACTGGTTTGGTGTGGTCGAGGGGCTGCTCAAGATGAGCACGGACAACGCCCAGGGCCAGACCATGACGTACGCGGGCCTGCCGCCGGGCGGCTGGTTTGGCGAGGGCACCACCATCAAGCGCGAGCCCTACCGCTACAACATCCAGGCGCTGCGCAAGAGTGTGGTGGCGGGGTTGCCGATTGACAGCTTTCACTGGCTGCTGGACCACTCCATCGGCTTCAACCGCTTTGTGATGAACCAGCTCAACGAGCGCCTGGGCCAGTTCATCGCCGCGCGCGAGATCGACCGCCTGAACAACCCCGATGTGCGTGTGGCCCGCAGCCTGGCATCGCTGTTCAACCCGGTGCTGTACCCGGGCGTGGGCGAGGTGCTGCGCATCACGCAACAAGAGCTGGCTTATCTGGTGGGCCTGTCGCGCCAGCGCGTGAACGAGGCGCTGGCCGCGTTGGAAGCGCAGGGCGCCATCCGTGTGGAATACGGGGGCTTGCGCGTGCTGGACCTTGCTGCGCTGCGGTCGAGCGTGTTTCCCCCCTGAGGCGCTCGGCGCCTGGGGACGACGCCCTCGCTGCGGGGCGGCCCTTGCTGGGCGTCCCTGGCGTGGGGCGCGCCGGTTTCAAAGTCCGGTTAGCTGCGCGGCAGGGCGCGGGGGTGGGAAGGTGGCGAGGACAGGGGGCGGCTGCCCGTGTTGCGGGCTGGGGCGGGCACAGCCATTGGCGATGCAGAGGGGCTGCCTGCCCCCCAGCTGTTGTCATCGCCGCCGTCGCGCGTGAGGCGGAAGGTGCCCACCATTTGTGTGAGGCGCCCGGCCTGGTCTTTGAGGCTGTCGGCGGCGGCGGCGCCTTCTTCCACCAGCGCCGCGTTCTGCTGGGTCATTTCTTCCAGCGCACCCACCGAGTGGCTTACGTGGCCAATACGCTGGCTTTGCTCCTGTGTGGCGGCGGTGATCTCGCCCATGATGTCCGACACGCGGCGCACCGAAAGCACCAGTTCTTCAATGGTCTTGCCGGCGTGGTTCACCAGGGTGCTGCCTTCCTGCACCTGGTCTACGCTGGTACCGATCAGCGCCTTGATCTCGCGCGCGGCATTGGCCGAGCGGCCCGCCAGGTTGCGCACCTCGCCGGCCACCACGGCAAAGCCCCGGCCTTGTTCGCCTGCACGGGCTGCTTCTACTGCCGCATTCAGCGCGAGGATGTTGGTCTGGAACGCAATGCCGTCGATCACGCTGATGATGTCGGCGATCTTGCGCGAGCTGGCGCTGATGGTGTCCATGGTGCGCACCACCTGCGACACCACCTCGCCGCCGCGCGTGGCGGCATCCGATGCGGTGGAGGCCAGCTGGTTGGCCTGGCGGGCCGAGTCGGCGCTCTGCGACACCGTACCGGTCAGGTCCACCAGCGAGCTGGCCGCGCTTTGCAGGTTGTGCGAGGTTTGTTCGGTGCGCTGGCTCAGGTCCAGGTTGCCCGAGGCCACTTCCGAGCTGGCGACCAGGATGGAATCTGCCGTCTGGCCAATCTCACCCACCAGGGTGCGCAGGCGTTCCTGCATGGCGGCGATGGCTTCGAGCAGGCGGCCGGTTTCGTCGTGGATGCGCACTTCGACCTGCGAGGTGAGGTCGCCGCGCGCAATGCGTTCGGCCACCACCACGGCGCGGCCAATGGGGGCCGTGATGCTGGTGGTGATGCGCCAGGCAATCAGCGCGCCCAACCCAATGGCCAGCAGCACCAGCAGCCCGCCCACCACGCGGGCCTGGCTCTGCGTGTGCTCGGCCGATGCAGTGGCTTCGGCATTCAGCGTGTTTTGCAGGTCGATGAGTTCGCCCAGTTTGGTGCGCCAGGCGGTTTCGGCGGGGGCCACGCGGGTCATCAGCGCCAGGGTGGCGCTCACGGTATCGCCGTCGTCGGCGGCCTTGATGGCTGTGTCCAGTTCGGGGCGGGTCTTCTTGCCCAGGGCCTGCACTTCGCCCAGCAGTTTGATCTCGGTGGGGGTGGCGTTGGCGGGGGTCAGCAACTCCGCCAGCGCGGCTTCCTGGGTCGCATACAGCTTGAGCGTCTTGGCCACAGCATCAATCTGTTCGCGGGCCTGTTTGGGGTCGATGTCGTTGAGCATGGCCGCCGACCGGCTCTGAATGCCTATGGCGCTCACACTCTCCAGCATGCCATTGACCAGCTTGGCCTTGTTGGCGCCGATGCCCGTGATCTGGCGCATCTGCTCGTGCACCTTGCCCACCGAGAGCTGGCCCACGGCGGCCACCGCCACCAGCAGCACCAGCATGCAGCCAAAGCCCAGGCTCAGCCGGCTGGAAATCGACAGGGATTTGAGTGACGTTGCGGCCTGCATGGTGTTCCTTGGTCTCTGGGGACAATGAATCGTGTGGGGAGAACGAAGCAATAAGGGTGCCCGTGTCAGCCACCTGCTGAATGGCCTTGGTCTGCGTCCGGGTTCAAGGCAGTGTAGGCACAAATTACAAAATGTGTCATGACGCTTGCGGATAGTGGTATGCCCAATGTGCATGGGCTCGTTGTTACAAATTTGCGGGCAATTTTTTGCCATTTGTGAAAGCGTATGGCGGTATTGTTGCTTCGCAAGATTGCAGATAGAACTGGTGTTTACGCCTGTATTTAAAGCATCAAACGCTATACAAAATATAGCAATTCACTTTCCCTGGATTGCTCTGTGGCCACGCGGGAGTAGTCCATCAGGTATAAATCCGTTACAGATGCAAGGCCCCACGATGAAAGCTCTTTCCTTCCCCTTGGTGCGCCACATGGCTGCTGCAGCGCTGGTAGGCGCCGCGCTGGCGGGTTGCGCCACCGCACCCGCGCCAGAATCCAGCCAGCGTGAACTGGTCGTTGCGATCACGGCCTCGCACGAACTCATCACCTTCCACGCTGGCCAGCCAGACCGCATCCTGGAGCGGCGCCCCGTCACGGGTCTGCCCACAGGTGAGCGGCTGGTGGGTATCGACTTTCGGGTGGCGCGTGGCGTGCTCTATGCACTCTCTCAGGCGGGCCGCCTGTACACGCTCGACATTCCCACTGGCGCGCTGCGCCCCGTTGGGCCAGCACCAGCGGTCCTGGGCCTGCGGGGCACGGCCTTCGGCTTCGATTTCAACCCTGCGGCCGACCGGATCCGTGTGGTGTCGAACACGGGCCAGAACCTGCGCCTGCACCCCGACACCGGGGCTGCCGTGGATGGCGACCCGGCCGTCGAGGGTGTGCAACCCGACCCGGCCCTGCGCTATGCGTGGAGCGACACCCACGCCGGCCGCAATCCCGACATCGCAGGCGCCGCCTATACCTACAACGCCCAGGACAGCAAGATCACCACCAACTACGCCATCGACCGCACCCTCGGCGTGCTGGTGATGCAGGGCTCACGCGAAGGCACCACGCCTGTGGTGTCGCCCAACACCGGCCAGCTGCGCACTGTGGGGTCGCTGGGGCTGCCACGGCTCACCGACGTGGCGTTCGATATTTCGGACGTCGGCAATACCGCGCTGATTGCGGTGCGCACTTCGGTAGACAGCCAGACGCGGCTGCACCTCGTGGACCTGCGCACAGGGGCCACCCGGCCGCTGGGCACCGTGGGTGAAGGCGCCCCACTGCTGGGCATGGCCATCGAACCATGACCACCAGCTGCCACGCCCAGCGCGCCAGGGCTTTGTCTGCGCTGACCGGCGTGGTTGTGGTGTTTGTGGCGTGTCTGGCAGGCCTGTCTACCGCTGCCCAGGCTGCTACGGTGCAGGTGGAGGTGCTGGATGCGGCGGGCAGGCCGCTGCCAGACGCCGTGGTGTTTCTCGAATCCGCCGATGCCCGCAAGGCGGTCAAGCCGCTGTCCGGTGCGGAGATGGCGCAGGAAAAGCGGCAGTTTGTGCCCGGCGTGCTCGTGGTGCCCGTAGGCACCGAGGTGCGGTTCCCCAACCATGATTCGGTGCGCCACCACGTCTATTCGTTCTCGCCGGCCAAGAAGTTCGAACTCAAGCTCTATACAGGCACGCCTTCCAACCCTGTGCTGTTCGACCGCCCTGGTGTGGCCGTGCTGGGCTGCAATATCCACGACCAGATGGTCGGCTGGATTGTGGTGGTGGACACCCCGTACTACGCCCGCACACCTGCCGCACCGGGCCGGGCGCAGATCGACAACGTGCCGCCCGGCTCCTACACCTTGCGCACCTGGCACACGCGGTTGCCCGTGGGCGCGCCCGCGCAGGAGCAGGCGCTCACGGTGCCCGCCACGGGTGCTGCGGCGGCATCGGTGCGTTTGGCAGGGCTGCAGCCTTGAACCGGAAGAAGCTGTGCGAACTGGGGCGCAGCCTGATCTTGCGGCTGATTGGGCTCACGTTGCTGCTGCTGCTCATCGTGCAGGCTGCAGGTTTTGCCGTGGTGCGTGCCACCATCGAGCGCAATGCCCGTGCGCAGATTGCCCAGGCCCTGGACCTGGATGAAAACGTCTGGCGCCGTCTGTTGGAGCAGAACGCCGACAAGCTGCGCCAGGGTTCGGCCTTGCTGGCCGCCGACTACGGTTTTCGCTCGGCCGTGAATTCGGGCGACGAGGAGACCATCCAGTCGGTGCTCGAAAACCACGGCAACCGCATTGGGGCGGCGGTCACCGCGCTGCTGGGCACCGACCTGGAACTGCGCGCGGTCAGCCTGGCGGGCAACATGGAGGCGTTTCCGGCCACCTTGCGCGCGCTGGTGCCGCCGCTGGCCGCCCAGCCGCAGGGCAGCCAGATCGCGGTGATGGGCGGCGTGCCCTACCAGTTCGTGATGGTGCCGCTGCGCGCACCGGTGGTCATTGGCTGGGTACTGATGGGGTTCCCGGTCAACCAGCCGCTGGCCGATGAGATGCGGCAGCTGCTGGCGGTGCACGTGGCGCTGGTCGTGAAGGGCGAGGACGGCAGGGCCAAGGTGCCCGTCAGCACGCTGCCGCCAGGCTCGCTGGCGCTGCTGCAGCGCGAGGGTGTGCCCTCGGGCGAGCTGCAGACGCCCGAGGGCATCCTGCTGGCGAGGGCCATTCGCCTGGACAGCGTGGGGGGCGAGGTGCAGGCGCTGCTGCTGCGGTCGGTGGAGGAAGTGCTCGCCCCCTACCGGCAGCTGCAGGTGCTGCTGGCCATCATCACCGTGGCGGGGGTGATGCTGTTTGCGGTGGGCACGGGGCTGGTCGCACAACGCCTGACCACGCCGCTGCGCTCGCTGCTGGCCGCCACGCAGCGGCTGTCGCGCGGTGAATACGATGTGCCGCTGGAACACACCGACCGCAGCGACGAGATTGGCAACCTCGCACGTTCGTTCGATCACATGCGCAGGGACATTGCTGCGCAGCAAACCGAGGTCCGCCGCCTGGCCTATTGGGATCGCCTCACGGGCCTGCCCAACCGGGAGCGCTTTCGCGAGGCGGTGGTGTTGGCCATTGCGCGCAGCACCGGCGGCGCGGAGCCTCCGCACCCGCTGGCCGTGCTCACGCTCGACCTGGACCGCTTCAAACACGTGAACGACGTGCTAGGCTATTCCTTTGGTGACCGCCTGCTGCAGGCGGTGGCCGAGCGGCTGCGCCAGCAGGTGCCATCGCCCGACAACATGGTCGCCCGCCTGGGCGGCAACGAATTCGCCGTGCTGCTGCGGGGCGCCGATGCGGCCACCGCCCATGCCACGGCGCTGCGCATCACCCAATCGTTCGAAGAGCCGCTGGCCTTCGAGGACCAGACGGTGGACTTGAGCGCTGGCATTGGCATTGCCTGCTGGCCTGGCGATGCCGACGATGCCGACACGCTGCTGAGCCGTTCCGAGATCGCCATGTATGCCGCCAAGCGCAGGCTCAGCGGGGCACAGCAGTACGACGCCTCATTTGATTCGGCCAGCGCGCAGACCCTGTCGCTGCTGACCGAGCTGCGCCACGCGGTGGAGCACCACGAGCTGCGCCTGTACCTGCAGCCCAAGGTGCCGCTGCACGGGCAGCCCGGCCGGGCTGCCGAGGCCCTGGTGCGCTGGCAGCACCCGCAGCGCGGCCTGGTGCCGCCCATGCAGTTCATTCCGTTTGCCGAACAGACGGGGTTCGTGCGGCAGCTCACGCTGTGGATGTTCGAAGAGGTGGCGCGCCTGCTGGCCGACCCGCGCACCCAGGGCCTGGCGCTGCGGGTGTCGGTCAACCTGTCCACACGCGATCTGCTCGACCCGGAACTCAGCACCCGCCTTGCCGACATTCTGGTGCGCCATGGCGTGCCGGCCAGTGCCTTCTGCCTGGAGATCACCGAAAGCGCCATCATGGACGACCCCCAGCGCGCCGAGGCCATGCTCAACCGGCTGTCGGAGCAGGGCTTCAAGCTGTCGATTGACGACTTCGGCACCGGCTATTCCTCGCTGGCCTACCTCAAGCGCCTGCCGGTCCATGAGCTCAAGATCGACAAGTCGTTTGTGATGGGCATGGAGACGGGCGAGGACGACGCGATGATCGTGCGCTCGACCATCGATCTGGCGCACAACCTGGGGCTCACCGTGGTGGCTGAGGGGGTGGAAACCGCCGCCATTCTGGAGCGCTTGCGCACCTTGGCGTGCGATGAGGCGCAGGGCTATCACATTGCACGACCACTGCCGGTCGATGATTTCCTGGCCTGGCAAGAGGGGCAGGCGCATCAGGTGCGCCAGGGGTAAGTTTCTTTAGTTCTTGGTCTGCCAGGCCCCGCAGGCGAAAATACGCGCAATGTCTTCTCCTTCCAGTTCTCGCCCGCCTGCCGGCCCTGCTGCTGCCCCTGCGCCTGCTGCAAGTGCCAGCGCACCAGCGGCACCCGCAACCCGTCCTGTTCTCCGCCGTCCCGCCGCGGCCGCCAAAGCCGCTCCCGTCCGGCCTGCGCCGCCGCCGCGCGCTGCCAGGGCGCCCGCGCCCCCCAACTACCGCACGGCGTCGGGCTCTTTTGTTGCGCCCATCAAGCAAGCGCCCGAACGGGCGTCCGCGACGATCACCGTGAACGGCATGGTCAGCTCCCGCCTGAACAAGCGCATGGCCGAGCTGGGCCTGTGCTCGCGGCGCGAGGCGGACGACTGGATCGCCCAGGGCTGGGTGAAAGTCAATGGTCAGGTGGCCGAGATGGGCGTGCAGGTGTTGCCTACCGACCGCATCGACGTGGACAAGGTTGCCCAGGGTTTCCAGGAGCAGCGCGTCACCATCCTGCTGAACAAGCCCATCGGCTATGTGAGCGGCCAGGCCGAGGATGGCCACACGCCCGCGGTGGCATTGATCAACCCCCGCACGCACTGGCGTGACGACCCCAGCCGCAACCGATTTTCTCCGCCGCAGTTGCGTGGCCTGGCGCCTGCGGGGCGGCTCGATATCGACTCGGTGGGCCTCTTGGTGCTGACCCAGGATGGTCGGGTGGCCCGGCAGATCATTGGTGAGGACTCCGAGATGGAAAAGGAGTACCTGGTGCGCGTCGTTTACCAGGCACCGGGTCAAGTGGTGCCACGCCATCCCAGTGAGCGCTCCGCGCCGCTGCAGGAGATTGACGAGCGCGATCCTGTCAGCACCAATGTGCAGGCGGTGTTTCCCCCCGCGTTGCTGGCCCGGCTGCGCCATGGCCTGAGCCTGGACGGCGAGCCGCTCAAGCCCGCCAAGGTCGATTGGCAGAACCCCGAGCAACTGCGGTTTGTGCTGACGGAGGGCAAGAAGCGCCAGATCCGCCGCATGTGCGAGCTGGTGGGTCTCAAGGTGGTGGGGCTCAAGCGCATTCGCATCGGCCGCGTCACCCTGGGCAATCTGCCGGTGGGGCAGTGGCGCTACCTGTCTCCCAGCGAGCGGTTCTGAGTACCACCAGGCTCCCCGCGTCACCGCACTGCATCCCTTGAACGGAGCCTTCTCCATGCCTACCCCACCGCGACCGCGCGCTGATGCTGCCAACGCAGCCAAACCCCATCCGCTGCGCCAGTTGCGTGCGTCCGACTTGCGGGGAGTGGCGCGGTTGGCCACACAGGCCACCACGGGCATCAGCCGCGTGGCCGAGGGGGTGCACCAGTCGGTGCTGGGCACGCTGGGCCTGCCTGGAGGGGCGCAGCCGGGCCAGGCGCGCGGCCTGACCGGGCTGGTCTACCAGAGCATTCGGGGCGTGACACGCTTGGTGGACGCGGGCCTGCAGGCAGGTCTGGCGCGGCTGGAGCCGTTTTTTGAACCCGATGCGCCGCCCACCGCGGTGCAGTGGGAGCGCGAGGCCGTGCTCGCCGCCCTCAACGGCGTGATGGGCGACCGCCTGCAGCGCGACGACAACCCACTGTGCACCCGCATGGGGTTCTACCGGGATGGGCTGCCTTTGGACCTGCCCGCCTTGGCCGCCAGCGGCCGGGCCACGGGCAAGCTCTTGGTGCTGGTCCATGGCCTGTGCATGAACGATCTGCAGTGGCTGCACCAGGGCCATGACCATGGCGCCCACCTTGCGCAGGCGCTGGGCTATACGCCGGTCTACCTGCGCTACAACACGGGCCTGCACACGTCCGCCAACGGTGCCGAGCTGGCCGCCCAGCTGGAATCCCTGGTGGCGGCCTGGCCCGTGCCCGTGAAGGAGGTAGCGGTGCTGGCCCACAGCATGGGCGGCCTGGTGGCCCGCAGTGCCTGCCACCAAGCGGCGGCTGCGGGGCAGGGCTGGCTGGCGCTGCTGCGCCACCTCGTATTTTTGGGAACGCCCCACCATGGCGCACCGCTGGAGCGCGCAGGGCACTGGGTGGACACCCTGCTGGGCAGCACGCCGTATTCCCGGCCGTTTGCCCGGCTGGCGCAGCTGCGCAGCGCGGGCATTACCGACTTGCGCCATGGCCATGTGCTGGAGGCCGACTGGCAGGGGCGTGACCGCTTCGTGCGGCACCCTGACCGGCGCACCCCCGTGCCCCTGCCCGATGGGGTGGCCTGCCATGCTGTTGCCGCCACGCTGGCGGCGCGGCGCAGTCCGGCGGCCGAGCGGCTGGTGGGGGACGGGTTGGTGCCATTGCACAGTGCCCTGGGCATCCATGATGATGCGAAACGAACCCTGGGTTTTGCCAAGAGTCGGCAAGCCGTGTTCCACCGGATGGGCCACCTGGCGTTGCTGGGAGATGCGGGTGTGGCCCAGCAGCTGGAGCAATGGCTGCAGCCTGCGTGAAGACAAGCAAAAAACAGGCAACACGGCAGAACCGGAAAAGCGGTTCGGATGGCCTGTTTTTCCCCGCCAGCGGTCTTGCCGGGTGTGAGGCCACCGCTACCATGTGGCCACGAGATATGTAACAAGGAGAAGCTAGTGAGTGACGTGAAATACCGCCTGGTAACCCGCAGCGACTTTGACGGCTTGGTGTGCGCCGTGCTGCTCAATGAGCTCAACCTCATCGACGAGATCACCTTCGTCCACCCCAAGGACATGCAGGACGGCAAGATTGCCATCACCAGCCGTGACATCACCACCAACCTGCCCTATGTGCCCGGGGCCCATTTGGTGTTCGACCACCACGAGTCCGAAACGGTGCGCAATTCGGGGCGGCGCTCCGAAAACCACATCATCGAAGCCCATGCCCCCTCGGCAGCCCGTGTGGTCTACAACCACTACGGCGGCAAGGCGGCCTTTCCGCGCATCACCGACGAGATGATGGCGGCGGTGGACCAGGCCGACTCGGCCCAGTATTCGCGCGAAGACATCCTCGACCCCCAGGGCTGGGTGCTGCTGAACTACATGATGGATTCGCGCACGGGTCTCGGGCGCTTTCGCGAGTTCCGCATCAGCAACTACGCGCTGATGATGGACCTCATCCAGTACTGCCGCGACCACACCATTGAAGAGATCCTGGCCCTGCCCGATGTGCAGGAGCGCGTGCAGCTTTACCGCGAACACGCCCCCAAGGCCCAGGAGCAGTTGCAGCGCTGCGCCATCCGCATCGGCAAGCTGGTCGTGCTCGATCTGCGCGAGGAGGACACCATCTGGGCCACCAACCGTTTCATGATCTACGCGCTGTTCCCTGACTGCAACATCTCCATCCACGTGATGTGGGGGTTGCAAAAACAGAACACGGTGCTGGCCACCGGCAAGTCCATCCTGGACCGCAGCAGCCAGGTTCACATCGGCAACCTCATGCTGGAGTTCGGGGGCGGTGGGCATGCCGCAGCGGGCACCTGCCAGGTGGCCAATGACAAGGCCGACCAGATCCTGCAGTCGCTGGTGCAGCGCATCACGCTGGAAGGCTGACGGGGCAGGCCGCCACAAGGCCCGCATGGTTTGCATTCAACCGGAATGCCAGGCTGGAAGCTGCAGACAGTGCTGTAGCGCGGCAGGCACGTCGCACCAGTGATACCTTGCGCTTCGCGCCACCCACGGGCGCACGAAGCTGGCGCGGCCCAGGCCAGTGCTCCCGCGCAAGGGCCGCCCCGCCGCGCTGGGAGCATCCCCCTCCCGGCTCGCGCAGCGAGGCGAGAGAGGGGGAAGGCGCGAAGCGACTCAGGGGGTGTTTCACTTCAGTCGTCGCTCAGCAGCGCGCGGTAGATGGCGGCGCCCAGCAGTGCGCCTGCAATGGGCGCGGCCCAGAAGACCCACAGTTCCGACAGCGCATAGGCTGGGCCAAACAGCGCCGGACCGGTGCTGCGGGCCGGGTTGACCGAGGTGTTGGTCACCGGGATGGAGATCAGGTGGATGAGCGTGAGGCACATACCGATGGCCAGCCCGCCAAAGCCGCTCGCCGCACGTTTGGCCGTGGCGCCCAGGATCACGATGAGGAAGATGGCTGTCAGCACGACCTCCGTCACCACGGCGGCCATCAGCCCATAGCCGCCGGGGGAGTGTTCGCCGTAACCATTGGTGGCAAAGCCCCCGATGTCTGCGCCCGGCTTGCCCGTGGCAATGAGGTACAGCACGGTCGCTGCAGCAATGGCGCCCAGCACCTGGGCCACCACGTAGCCCGGCAGCTCGGACGCCTTGAATCGGCCCCCCAGCGCCAGCCCTACCGACACGGCAGGGTTGAAATGCCCGCCCGAGATCGGCCCCAGCGCATAGGCCCCGGTCAGCACTGTGAGGCCAAAGGCCAGGGACACGCCGACAAAACCGATACCCAGCTGCGGGAAGGCGGCAGCCAGTACGGCGCTGCCGCAACCGCCAAATGTCAGCCAGAACGTGCCGAGGAACTCGGCGGACCATTTTTTCAGGGATGTGGGCATGGCAAGAGGGCTCCGGAGGAAAGGGGCAGAGGATGGGAAGGCGGCCTCGCACCGAGCGCCTTCGGTGGCGTGCATCTTATGGGGTCTAAATGACAGAAATTGCTGCCAAATGCCTGCAAATTGTCAACAATCTTCAGCGCCGAAATGGCTGTGCGGGATGGCTTCGGTGCGGGCCGCGGGTGGTGAGGGGTGTGCGCCGCACAGTGCAACCCTTGAAATCACCGAGTCCGCCCCGAGGTGAACACGCGCGAATGCCTTTCCTGGCCTCCTGGGCGTGAAACGCGTTCTTTTTGCACCTTACACAGCAACCTCCAAGACACCATGAGCACAAAACAAACCCTGTCTTTCCAGGCCGAAGTAGCGCAACTGCTGCACCTGGTCACCCATTCGCTGTATTCCAACCAGGAGATCTTCCTGCGCGAGCTGATCTCCAACGCGTCGGACGCCTGTGACAAGCTGCGTTTTGAAGGCCTGAACAACTCCGCGCTGTTTGAAGACGCGCCCAACCTCGAAGTGCGCGTGACCTTCGACAAGGCCGCCAAGACGCTGACCATCACCGACAACGGCATCGGCATGAGCCAGCAAGAAGCCATCGACCACCTGGGCACCATCGCCAAGAGCGGCACCAAGGACTTCATGGGCCGTCTCTCAGGCGACCAGAAGCAAGATGCTCAGCTCATCGGCCAGTTCGGCGTGGGCTTCTACTCCGGCTTCATCGTGGCCGACAAGATCACTGTGGAATCGCGCCGTGCGGGCCTTTCGGCCGAAGAAGGGGTGCGCTGGATCAGTGGCGGCACAGGCGACTTCGAGGTGGAAACCATCACCCGCGCTCAGCGCGGCACCAGCATCATCCTGCACCTGCGCGACGATGCCGAGGAATACCTCAACGCCTGGAAGCTCAAGCAGGTCATCGCCAAATACTCCGACCACATCAGCCTGCCCATCCTGATGGAAAAGGAAGAGTGGAAAGACGGCGAGCTGATCAACCCCAATGACGAAAACGGCGGCCGCCAGCCCGGCAGCATGGTCAAGACCGGCGAGTGGGAAACCATCAACAAGGCCAGCGCCCTGTGGACGCGCCCCAAGAAGGACATCACCGAAGAGCAGTACGCCGAGTTCTACAAAACCATCAGCCACGACCACGAGGCCCCGCTGACCTGGGCGCACAACCGCGTGGAAGGCAACACCGAGTACACGCAGCTGCTGTACATCCCCGCCAAGGCGCCATTCGATTTGTGGAACCGCGACAAGAAGGCTGGCGTGAAGCTGTATGTGAAGCGTGTGTTCATCATGGACGACGCCGAAGCGCTGATGCCCACCTACCTGCGCTTCGTCAAGGGTGTGATCGACTCGGCCGACCTGCCGCTGAACGTGAGCCGCGAGCTGCTGCAGGAAAGCCGCGACGTGCGTGCCATCCGCGAAGGCTCCACCAAGCGCGTGCTCTCGATGCTGGAAGACCTGGCCAAACACGACAAGCACGACACCGCCGCCAATGCCGACGGCGTGACCGATGTGGTGGATGCCGACGACAAGGCCAAGGAAGGCAAGTACACGCAGTTCTACAGCGAGTTTGGCGCAGTGCTCAAGGAAGGCCTGGGCGAGGACTTTGGCAACCGCGAGCGCCTGGCCAAGCTGCTGCGCTTTGCCAGCACCACCAGTGACGCCGTGACGGTGGGCTTTGCCGACTACAAGGCCCGCATGAAGGAAGGCCAGGAGGCGATCTACTACATCACCGCCGACACCCTGGCCGCTGCCAAGAACAGCCCGCAGCTCGAAGTCTTCAAGAAGAAGGGCATCGAAGTGCTGTTGATGACCGACCGCGTGGACGAGTGGGCGTTGAACTACCTGCACGAGTTTGACGGCACGCCGCTGCAAAGCGTGGCCAAGGGCGCGGTGGACCTGGGCAAGCTGCAGGACGAAGCCGAGAAGAAGGCCGCCGAAGAAGCTGCCGAAGCCTTCAAGCCTGTGCTGGCCAAGCTGAAAGAAGCGCTCAAGGACAAGGCCGAAGACGTGCGCGTGACCACGCGCCTGGTCGATTCACCCGCCTGCCTGGTGGTGCAGGACGATGGCATGAGCACCCAGCTGGCGCGCATGCTCAAGCAGGCCGGCCAGCAGGCGCCCGAGACCAAGCCTGTGCTGGAGGTGAATGCCGAGCACGCGCTGGTCAAGAAGCTCGATGGCAGTGTGCACTTCCACGACCTGGCGCACATCCTGTTCGACCAGGCGCTGCTGGCCGAGGGCGGCTTGCCTGAAGACCCCGCCGCGTATGTGAAGCGCGTGAACGCCTTGCTGGTGTAAAAATTTAGGCCAAATCGGCATCTGGCGCCTGTCCATCAAGCGCTAAGTGCTATAAAAATAGTAGTAAAACCGGTGGTGCCTGGCATCACCGGTTTTTTTATAGGGCTTTACAAAGCCGCTCAATCTTCGGGCTGGGCCTGCTCCAGGATGCGGCTGTGTGCCTGGTTGCGTTCCTGTGAGGGGGTGTCGATCAGCTCCTTGAGCGCGCCCTCTGGCAAACGCAGTCCCTTGCGCCGGTCGTTCTTGACCGGCAGGTTGCGCCAGCCCGACAGCACCAGCCAGTCCCACAGCTCCCTGGGCAGCGGATGGGTGACGGCCATCTTGACCTGCCCCCGCAGGATCACGGTGCCCACGGCGGGCAAAGGCCCCACGGGAGCAGGCTTGCGCTTCTGGCGAATGGAGAGGAGCGTGCGAAACATGTCCTTCATGGGTGGGCCAACTCGCGGTAGATCGAAGATGGCGCAGCATAGCCCAGGGCCCCCCAGCCGGTCCACCACCCGTGTTGCCCACCGGGGTGGCGTGCACCCGTGGTGCAAACAATACGCAATACCGTTCGCAACCGTTAACGATTGTTGCCGGGCGGATTGCGCCCCCGTCCGTCGATAAATTCCAACCCAGCCTTGGTCCGTGGCGGCCACGGTACATCCACGCACTCCCTGCATTTTTTGCCAGCCCCTCGGGGCCTGGTGAGGTTGCGGCGTGGCCGGAAGTCGGAGCCATTCACCTCAGGAGTATTTTTGATGCTTTATCGATTGACGCGATCTTGGGAGGGCGCATGCGCCTTCTGGCGCGCGCGCACATCCAGTGGGCCCGCGCAGCCTGCTACAAGCCCTGCGCACAGCGCGGTACGCCGCTTCCGCTGGCTCTTGCTGGCGGGTGGCCTGTTTGCGGGTGCAGCCATGGCGCAGTCTGCCGACCTGGTGGTCAACCATGCGGATTCGCCGGACCCTGGGCCTGCAGGCGGCATCTTCACGTACACGCTGCGCATCGACAACAACGGCCCCAACGGCGCCACCGGCGTCACGCTGACGGACACACTCCCGGTGGGCTCCACGTTCGTGGATGTGGCCACCACAGCAGGCACCTGCAGCCAGGCGGCGGGTGTCGTCGATTGCACGTTGGGCAATATCCCGTTCAACAGCAACCAGACCGTGACCATCCGGGTGCGGCTGCCTTCCGCCGGGGTCTGGACCAACACCGCCACGGCTGGCAGCGCCACGTCCGACCCGAACACCAGCAACAACGTCAACAGCGTGCAGGACACCACCGCCACGCAGGCGGCCGACCTTGCGCTGGTGGCTACGCCCTCCACGGCCAACGTGGTGGCCGGCCAGGCCTACAGCTACGCGCTGCAGGCTGCCAACAACGGCCCGAACGCGGCCGATGGCAGCCAGCGCATTACCTTCACAGTGCCAGCCGGCGCGTCGATTACCTCTGTTCCGACAGGCACGGGCTGGTCCTGCACGCCATCGGGCGGCTATCCGCTGAGCAGCGGCAATGTGACCTGCACGCGCACGGGCACCCTGGCCAGTGGCGCGTCCGCCTCGGTGCTGACGGTTCCCGCCGTGTCCAACGTCAATGGCACGGTGACGGCAGCTTTTGCCATCGATGGCATCAAGCCCGACAACTCCGCCATGCCCGATGGCAACACCTCCAACAACACCACCTCGGCGGACGTGACGTCCACCTCGGGCGCCGACGTGTCCATCACCAAGACAGCCGCCAGCTCCAACGTGGCCCAGGGTGCCAACGTGGTGTACACGCTCACGCCGCGCCTCAACGGTGGGGTGTCGCTGGCGGGTCAGCCGGTCACCGTGACCGATACGCTGGGCGCCGGACTCAGCTTCGTATCTGCCGTCGGCACGGGCTGGGTCTGTGACGCCACGATCACCTGCACGCGCACCGAATACACCGGTGCCAACTTCAGCAACATGCCCACGATCACCGTGACCGCCACGGCCAACAGCGCAGGCACGCTGGGCAACACGGCCGGTATCAGCACGGCGCTGCCAGACCCGGTGCCCGCCAACAATTCGGCTTCGGTCAACGTGACGGCCAGCAACGACGCCGACATGCAGCTGACCAAGACGGCCAGCATCAACCCCGTGGTGCCGAACCAGGCGTTCAATTACACGCTGACCGCGCGCAACACCGGGCCGCTGGCCGTGCCCAATGGCCAGACCATCACCATCACCGACCAGGTGCCGGCGGGCGTGAGGCTCGACAGCCTGGTCAGCGCGACGGGCTGGACTTGCGACGCTTTGCCGTTCACCGGCCCCGGCAACTGGACCTGCTCGCGCTCTACCGGATTGAACGCCAATACCAATGCCCCTGCCGTCACGGTGTCGGCCGTGCTGACAGGCACTGGCACCGCCACCAACAACGCCTGCGTGGCGCTGGGGGCGGGTGTGCGCGTGGACAGCAACGGTGCGAACAACTGCGTGGGTGTGGGCGTGACCTCCACAGCCACCGAGGCCGACCTGCGTGTCGTGTCCAAGACCGCTGCGCCCGACCCTGTGGTCGCGGGCCAGAACCTGACCTATGTCATCACCGTGGACAACGTCGGCCCGGCTGCTGCCACGAACGTGGTGGTGTCGGATACGCTGGGTAGTCTTGTGAACACCGGAGGGTTTCAATCTGCCGTAGCCTCGCAAGGCAGCTGCACGCCCAACGCTGTCACCAACGGCACCTCGCAGAACCTGAGCTGTAACCTGGGCACGCTGAACTCCGGCGCGCAGGCCACCGTGACTGTGGTGGTGCGCCCCAGCATTGCCGTCAGTGGCCCGCGCACCAACACCGCGACCGTGCGCTCTACCGACGTGGGCGACCCCAACCAGGCCAACAACAGTGGCAGCGTGACCAGCCAGGTCACGGCCATCGTGGATGTGACGGCTGCCAAGACGGCCACTCCGTCCACCGTTGCGGCTGGGGCACCCATCACCTTCGTGGCGACGATTGGCAACACAGGGCCTTCCACGGCACAGACCGTGCAGATGGTGGACACCCTGCCGTCCAATGCCGCCTTTATCGACGTGGTGAGCGTGAGCGGGGGCGGCAGCTGCGCGCCCATCGCCGCGGGCACGGTGGGCGGAACGCTCACCTGTAATTGGGCCAGCATCAATTCCGGATCGCAGCAGACGGTGAACTACCGCATGCGCCCCCTGGGCAGTGCAACGGGCAGCACGGTGGTCAACAGTGTGGCTGCGACCACGGCAACCGCCGAGTCGAACACCGCCAACAACAGCGCCACCACCAGCACCCCGGTCACTGCCGCGCAGCTGGACATCCTGGTGAACAAGGTGGACAGCTCTGACCCGGTAGACCTGGGCCAATCGACGACGTACACCATCACGGTGAACAACAGCGGGCCGTCGTTCGGCACCAATGTGGTGATGACCGACATCTTCCCCGCACCGGGCTCCTCGCCCACGGCCACCTTCAGCTACCAGGGCGCGCTCACGGTGAATGCAGGCGGCGCGTGTACCGAACCCACGATGGGGGCGACCAGCGGCACGCTGACCTGTAGCTTCCCGGGGCTCAGCAGCGGCCAGAGCGCCACCATCACCTACGTCATGCGCGCGGAGACCCTTACCGTCAATGGCGCCACCAGCGGCACGGCCTTCAACCAGGCGAGTGTGGTGGTGGACGAAACCGAGACCACGCTGGCCAACAACGTGGTGACCCATGACACCACCGCGCGCCGCTTTACCGTGGCCACGGATCTGGCGCTGAACAAAACAGCGCCGGCAGGTCCTCTTACGCCCGGCGCTGCGCTCGCCTACACCTTGGTGGTCACCAACAATGGCCCGCTGGCCAGTGATGGAGCGCAGGTCGTGGATGTGCTGCCCGCCGGGGTGAACTTTGTTTCAGCGCCAGGTTGCGTCAACGCGGCCGGGACTGTCAGCTGCGGCGTCGGAGCGTTGGCGGTGGGGGCATCGCGCACCTTCACGATCAACACCACCCTGGCCACCCCTTACAGCGGTGCGCGTCCTCTGGTGAACTCTGCCACGGTGGATGCACCGGGCGACACCAACCCCGGCAACAACACGTCCAGCGCCTCGACGACGGTGACGGGCAACGCCAGCAACATTCCGACGCTGTCGGAATGGGGCCTGATCCTGCTGGCTGCATTGCTGGGTCTGATGGCCTGGCAGCACCCTGCCATGGGCCGCCGCCGGTAGCCCGGCAGCCACCACCGCCGCGATCACTTCGCGGCGGCGGGCTGAACGCCAAAAGGCCAGCACGCTGCAAAGCGTGCTGGCCTTTTTTTGTTGTTCAGGGAAGGAGCACGTGGCGGCTTGTGCGCCGCCCTGCGCGCGGCGTGTCAGCCGCGTGGGTCCGCCAGGGCCACCGTGTCTACCGTGTCCAGCCGGTACCCCATGCCATAGATGGCCGTGATCGCATAGCCGTGGGCCTGCTGCGTCAACTGCAGCTTGGTGCGCAGGCGCGAAACGTGGGTGTCGAGCGAGCGTGAAGGTGCTTCGCTGCGCTCGCCCCACACCGCTTCGCGCAGGTGCGCGCGCGACAACAGGCGGCCAGCGTTGCGGAACATGAAAAGGGCGAGTTCGTATTCCAGGTTCTTCAGCGCCAGTGTCTCGCCGTGCAGGGACAACAGCCGCTTCTCCGGATCGAACCGGTAGGGGCCGAAGACCAGCTGCTGGCCCATGGCCTGCGGGTACGCCCGCCGCAGCAAGGCCGCAACGCGGGCGACCAGCTCCCCCACACGCAGGGGTTTGACCATGTAGTCGTCCGCGCCCCGGTTGAGCGCTTCGATCACGTCACGTTCTTCATTGCGGCGTGTGACCAGAAGGATGGGCAACTGCTGGCCGACCATCTCGCGCAGGCGCTGGATGACCTCGATGCCGTCCATGTCCGGCAGGTGCCAGCCAGAGATCAGCAGGTCAAAGGTTTCGTGCCGTGTGTCCTTGAGCAGGCTCGCACCGCTGGTATAGAAATGGCAGATATGGTGGTGGCGCTCAAGGGCGCTCCGGATCATGTCGGGCAAGAGGGGGTCGTCGTGCAGGACGGCAATGCGCATGGTGTCGGTCTTCGGGCGCAAGCGCCCTTCGCAAGTCAGAAAACGCCTTTCCAGGAAGGCGTCTCTGGATGTTGCGCGACATCGCGCCCCTGTGCACACGGGTTGACAATCGTTTGCAATGCCCGGGCGCCTCTGGCGCCTCTCCGGGGCGCCGCAGCGGCCTGCACCACAACACACCGCAGCGCAGGCGGCTCAGTGCGCGTTCATTTCACGCCACCAGGGGCTCTTCCTGCATGGCCTCAATCTGCTCGATCAGCATGTCCACCTGCCCGCGCCAGTAGTCGCTGGTGCCAAACCACGGGAAGTTGACGGGAAAGATCGGGTCCTGCCAGCGGCGTGCGAGCCAGGCGCTGTAGTGGATGAGGCGCAGCGTGCGCAGCGGCTCGATGAGCGCCAGCTCGCGGCGGTCGAAGCTGCGGAACTGCTCGTAGCCGTCGATCAGTGCGCCGAGCTGGTGGGTGCGCTGGCGCCGGTCGCCCGACAGCAGCATCCACAGGTCTTGCACGGCCGGACCCATGCGCGCGTCGTCCAGGTCCACAAAATGCGGGCCGCCCCGGCCCCATTCATCCAGCGGAGTCCAGAGGATGTTGCCAGGGTGGCAGTCGCCATGCAGGCGGATTGCTGTTGCATTTTCTAAGCCAAATGAGGCTCCAGCGCTTGATGGATAAGCGCTGGAAGCTATCAATTCAAGAGCTTTGTCGCATTGGGCCTTCCAGGTGGCCTGCATGTCGAGCGGAATGATCTCGTTCGTGAGCAGCCAGTCGCGCGATGCTGTGCCAAAGGTCTCCAGGTCCAGCAGCGGCCGGTGCACAAACGGTTGGGCCGCGCCCACGGTGTGGATGCGTGCCAGAAAGCGGCCGATCCATTCCAGCACCTCGAAGTCGTCCAGCTCGGGCTGGCGCCCGCCGCGCCAGGGGCTGACGGAAAACGCAAAGCCATCGTGCTGGTGCAGGGTGGTGCCGTTCAGCACCAGCGGGCCCACGGCGGGCACCTCGGCGGCCATCAGCTCGGCGGCAAAGGCGTGTTCTTCGAGGATCTGCGCCTCGCTCCAGCGGCCTGGGCGGTAGAACTTGGCCACCACGCGTTCGCCGTCTTCCAGCGTGGCCTGGTACACCCGGTTTTCGTACGACGACAGGGCCATGAGGCGGCCATCGCCATACAGGCCCACGCTGGCCAGCGCGTCCAGCACCTGGTCGGGCGTGAGGCGGGCGTAGGGGTGTTGGTCGTTCGAGGCGTTGGCAGCGGTATCGGGGGGCAATGGGGTCATGCCCCATTGTCGCCGCCGCGCCCTTGACGGCCCGGCATAGCGTTTCAGCCAGGCAGCATCGTCGCGATATGCCCGGCGCGCGGGTCGCCGCTGCCCGCCAGCACGCCCGCAAACAGCGCCTGCGTGGCCTGGGGCCCTGTATGGTGCTGCACCACCAGCCAAGGCTGCGGCCCGGCCGACACGGCGGTGCTGAACTGGTTCCACGCCGCCACCAGGCGCTCGTTCAGGCCCTGGGCGCCCCAGTCGGCGTGGCGCTTCTTGACCTGGGCGGGGGCGAAGAACATCACCGGGCGCGGGCCGGGCAACTGGCCTGCGCCGCCCAGGTCCTGCACGTGGCTGGCGCCCACCGAGCAGCTGTAGGCCAGGCCCGTGAAGTGGGCGTGGATGCGCTGGCGCAGGCCCACGCTGCCCGCAAAGTCGATGTACACGCTGGGCGTCGCGCCGTCGATCTGGTCCAGTGCGTCGTAGGTAACCACGCGGCTGTAGCAGCCCAGGCTTCCGCAAAAGGCCACATTGCCGGGCGAGGTGAGGCCAATGACCTCGACGCCCTCCCGCTGCGCGAGCTGGAACGCGGTGCCATAGGCCGTTTTGCTCGACGCGCTGGACAGCAGCATGCGCTTGGCGCCAAAGAACTGCTGGTCTTCCAGAAAGTCGTCGATGAGCCACGAGGTGATGAACAGCGGCCGCAGCAGCGCCTGCACGTCTTCGTTGTCGGCGCGGTACAGCCCGTCGGTGCCGGTGCGCAGGTAGTGGTTGTAGACCGCATGCAGGCCCGCGCGGTGCGCGGCGCCGTCACTGAAGCCCGTGGGGTTGACGCGCTGGGGCGACAGCACGGCCTGACTGGCCATGGGCCAATAGCCATAGAGGCGCTCGCCCACGGCCACCTCGGGGTGCTGTGACTCTGTCACCGTGCCAAAGCCCCACACGGGCACGATGCCCCAGCCTGCCTCGCCCGTGGGGAAGAACTGCCAGTAGTTCAGCATGTCGCCCAGCGCGGCGTAGGTGATGTTGTTGGCCGTGAGGGCAAACGACTCGACCCGCACGCGGACCTGGCCGCCTTCCAGCGGGGTGTCGTCGGCGGTCAACAGGCGGGTGCTGGCCAGGTTGTCCTGGCGCACGAGGAGGGTGGTGGTGCTCATGCCGCCACGCTAAACGAAAGCCCGGCGCGGCTCAAGCGGGCCGCGCCACCTCGGCGACAGCGGGGCCCACTCTTTGAACAGGCGCTTAGCCCGGGAACGTCTGGCCCAGTTGCTCGAACGGCAGCGCCTGCTTGACCAGGATGACGGTGCAGGGCGCCTCACGCGCCACGCGGATGGGCACGGTGTCGATGAAGCGCTGCATCTGCAGCCCGTGGGTGGCGGCGCCCAGGATCATCATGCTCACGTGGTTGCTGGCTGCATAGCGCACCAGCGCCTGGGCCACGTCGCCCGCTTCGAGCACGTGGTAGCTCACGGCATGCCCGGTCAGGTCCAGACCCTGGGCCCACTGGCGCAGGCGTGCCATGTGCTGGCGGTGCAGCGTGGTTTCGCTGCGGTTGCTGTCGCTGGTGCTGCTGGCGCCGGGCGAGATTACCGTCACGCAGGCCAGCCGCGCGCCGGGGCGGATGCCCAGCGAGCGGGCCACGGCCTGCCGCAGCGAGTACAGCGTGGCATCGCTCACATCGGCATGGGGCACGGCGACCATGAGGATGGGCGTGTCCTCGATCTGCTGCGAGGGCAGGGGGCTGGGCGTGTAGTGCATGCCCGCAGCACGCAACCAGCGCCGCACGTGCGTGCGCAGTGGAGTGCGCTCGGTGCGTTCGCCGCGTTCGGTAACCTGCACCTGTTCGGGGTTCGACAGGTCGAAGGCCAGGTGCGCGGCCGACGGGTAGCGGCTCCCTGCCTCAGGCTCCAGGCAGCGCAGGATGACTTCCTGCAGCCAGGGCGGGATGTCGGCGCGGTGTTTGCGCGGCGGGGCAGGCGTCATCCACAGGCGCTGTCGCATGCCGCCGCTGGTGGTGGGCGCGCCAAAGGGCAGCTCGCCCGTGGCCAGCTCGTACAGCATCACGCCGATGGCAAAGATGTCGCTGCGCGGGTCGCCACGCACACCCACCACCTGCTCGGGGGCGATCCAGGCGGGCGAGCCCACGGCCTGGCGCATTTCCTCGGCCAGCAGGTCGGGGTAGTGCGCGTGGCACGACAGGCCAAAGTCCAGCAGCACGGCCGTGCCATCTTCTTTGATGAGCACGTTGGCCGGTTTGAGGTCGAGGTGGCACACGTTCTGCTGGTGAAGGCTGTGCGCCGCGCGCGCGGTGGCCGCGCCCAGGCGTGCGATGGTTGCTGTGTCGCAGCGGCCAGGCCCTTCGTCCAGCCAGTGCTGCAGCGTCTGGCCGGGGATGTATTCCATGACCAGGTAGGGCAGACGCACCAGGTCGCCCGCCGCCACAAAACGCGGCACATGTGGGCCGCTGAGCACGGGCAGGATCTGTAGCTCGACCTCGAAGCTCACGATGTTCTCGGCCCCGTCGCCTGCCGTCATGCGCGGGATCTTCATCGCCATGGGAAAGCCGGGGCTGCGGTCGGCCTGCGCGTATTCCACGGCGTAGATGTGGGCCATGCCACCCGCGTGGATGCAGTCCACCACGCGAAAGCCGTCGATCTCGGTCCCGGGTTCGAGCAGTTTCATTGACCATGCTCCAGCCTGTCGGCATAGAACGCGGGCAGTCCTGCCGCGCGGATGGCGGCGGCGGCGGCCAGGTGGTCATACGGCACGCGGTAGAAGGTGATCTGTTTGGCGGTGTCGTCGAACACGGCATACATGGCGCGCGCATCGCCGTCGCGCGGCTGGCCCACCGAGCCCACGATGGCGAGCCACTGGCGGTGTGGCGGCACGGGCACGGGTACGCCCGGCTCGGGCGCAAAACGCATGAGCTTGGCGGTGGGCGTGAGGAAGTACAGCACCTGTTCGTGCACATGGCCGCTGAACACGTAGCGGATGGCGGGGTCGAGGGCCTGGGCCGCCGTCATGCAGCGCTCGGCGGCGTTGGAGTCCTCCACGTAGCGCCATTGCTCCGGCATGTCGGCGCTGGCATGCACGAGCAGCGCGCTGCTGCCCAGACGCGCGGTGAGCGGCAGCGACTGCAAAAAAGCGATGTGGGTATTGCCGAGCTGGTCGTGCGTCCACTGCGCGCCCAGCTCGCTGCGGTTGCGGGGGTTGGCAGGCGGCGCCAGGGCCATGGCGTCGTGGTTGCCCAGCACGCACAGGGCGCCTTGCTGGGCGAGGTCGCGCACCTGCTCCACCACGGCCACGGGCTCGCCGCCGTAGCCCACCAGGTCGCCCAGCAGCGCAAACTGCTCGGCGCCCTGGGCGCGGGCGTGTTGCAGGCAGGCGGTGAGGGCCTGGCGGTTGGCGTGGATGTCGGACAGCAAGGCGATTTTCATGGTGTTGTCTCCAACCCCATCATCGCGCGCATGGCTGAATGGCAGCTTGCAGGCGGCAGTACCTGCGTGGATTCAAAGAAAAAATAGCTGCTAGCGCTTGTTGATCAAGCGCTGGCAGCTATGGTTTTGGTAGCTCAGAGGCTGCGCTGTACGGCGGGTTTTTTGTCCAGCGCCAGCACCAGGCCCAGCGCAATGATCGCGGGCAGCGCCTGGCTGAAGAAGATCTTGGGCGCTGCGGTGGCGGCGCCAAACACCCCGGCCACGATCACGCAGGCCAGGAAGAAGATCTTGAACACCCGGTTGCCGGTGAACAGCCCCCAGAACAGGCCTGCCGCCAGAAAACCGTTGTACAGCCCCTGGTTGGCCGCCAGCGTGGTGGTGGCGTCGGCCAGCTCCTGGGTCAGGTTGAAGGTCTTCATGCCCAGGGGCTTGTTCCAGAAGAACATTTCGAGCACGAGGATGTACACATGCTCGATGGCCACCAGGGCCACCGCGATGCGGGGAAGCAACTGGCGGCCCATGGCTTACACCAGCGTGATGGTCACGTCGATGTTGCCGCGCGTGGCGTTGGAGTAGGGGCAGACCTGGTGGGCTGCGTCCACCAGCTTCTGGGCGGTTTCCTTGTCCAGGCCGGGCAGGCTGATGGCCAGGCGGGCGGCGATGCCATAGGCGTTCGGGATGGGGCCCAGGTCCACTTCGGCGTCGATGGACACGTCCTGCGGCACGGGGATGCCGATCTTGCCGCCGACGGCCTTCATCGCGCCGATGAAGCAGGCGGCGTAGCCGGAGGCAAACAGTTGCTCGGGGTTGGTGCCGGTGCCGGACGTGCCGGGCGAGGACAGCTTGACTTCCAGGCGGCCGTCATCGGTCTTGGCGGCGCCATCGCGGCCACCGGTCACGTGCGACTTGGCGGTGTACAGGACTTTTTCGAGCTTGGTCATGGTGTCTTCCTTGCGGTTGTTGCCCACTGGCGGGCGGTGGAGGGAATCGGTTCTTGCGTTGTCTGTAGGCCGTCAGCGTTGCTCGCTGAGCCGGTCCCGCAGTTGCTTGAGTTCGGTGGTCAGGGCCGTCAGCTCGGCAATCGAGCACTGGCTGCTTTGCAGCACACAGGGCGGGATGGCCTCGGCCTGGTCGCGCAGTGCGCGGCCTTGCGACGTGAGGGTGATGCGCACGCGGCGCTCGTCCTGCACATCGCGCAGCCGGGCAATGTGGCCCTGCGCCTCCAGGCGTTTGAGCAGCGGCGTGAGCGTGCCGGAGTCGAGAAACAGGCGCTCGCCCAGCTCGGACACCGTCACGCCATCCTGCTCCCACAGCACCAGCATCACGAGGTACTGCGGGTAGGTCAGGCCGATGTGGTCGAGCAGGGGCTTGTAGAGCTTGGTCATCGCCAGCGAGGCGGAATACAGCGCAAAGCAGACCTGGTTGTCCAGCCGCAGGATGGCGGGGCTGGGAGTGTGGGGTGTGCTGTGGCTGGGCATGGGGTGAATTGTGAGTGTGAATTCAATTGTGTGCAATTGAATTGTGAAAAACTTTGTTAATGGATGGGATTTTGTCGGTGGGGGAGCGGCGCCGCGCCATCGGTGCTATTCGCGCGCTCCGCTTGCGCAGGCGGGGGCGCTGTGCCCTTCACTCTCGGGAAATTGCTATCAATAGCAGAGCTGCTGGCGCATGATTCATATGCGCTAGCGGCCGATTAGGCTTTAAATTTGGCATGTGGTGGTTCGGGCGACGACGAACCACCAGGCCCTCAGCGCCCGCTGAACTGCGCGGGCCGGCGCTCGACAAAAGCGCGCACGCCTTCGGCCGCATCCTCGCTGTTGGCCAGTTCCTTCTGCACCGGGATGAAGTCCGCCACCGCAGCCGCCTGGCCTTGCTCGATGGCCTTGAGCACATTCAGGCGCGTGGCCACCACCGCGCGCGGCGCCTGGGCGGCAATGCGCTGGGCAATCGCCAAGGCCTCGTCCAGTTCCTGGCCAGCCGGCACCACTTTTTGCACAAAGTTCAGGCGGTACGCCTCAGCGCTGCCAAACTCGTCGGCCGTCAGCAGGTGCAGCAGCGCATTGCCCATGCCCGCGCGCTCGGCCATGCGCAGCGTGGCGCCGCCCGTGGCCATGATGCCGCGCTGCACCTCCATCTGCGAGAAGCGGCAGTTGTCGGCGGCCACCACGATGTCGGCACCCAGCATCAGCTCGATGCCCACGGTGAAGCAGATGCCCTTGACGGCCACCACCATGGGCTTGGTACGGCGCCGGTAGCCGGGCAGGCCGTAGTCGTGCGGCTCCACCAGGCCTTCGGGGATGGCTTTTTCGCCGCGTTGCATGTAGGCGCTCACAGCGGGCAGGTCCAGTCCGGCCGTGAAGTGGTCGCCCATGGCATGCAGCACACCGACGCGCAGGTCGGGGTCATCATCCAGTCGGGTGTAGGCCTCCGCCAGCTGGCGGAACATGGGGGGCGTCCAGCCGTTGCGCTTGGCCGGGCGGTTGATGCCGATCAGCAGCACGTGGCCGAGCACCAGGGTGTCGATGCAGCCCTCGGGCGGGGGCGTGGTGGGGGTGATGTTTGTCATGGGCGCGGGTCTCCTGGCCCATGATTGAAAACGCTTAGCGCGCTGGGCGCCGTCTCAGCCGAGACAGTGCGAATGACAAGCGTAAGTGGCCTTAAAAACTGGCGCGGCCCATGCGAGTGCGCCCGCGCAAGGGCCGCCACGACATGTGAATGTCGTCTTCACTCCGTGCGCCGGGTGCGTCCCCCCTCTGGGGGGAAGGCGCGAAGCGCCTCAGGGGGGTTAGTAGCTATACACGCCCTGGCCCGTCTTGCGGCCCAGGCGGCCTGCGGCCACCATTTCCTTGAGCAGCGGGCAGGGGCGGTATTTGCTGTCGCCAAACTCGGTCAGGTACACGTCCATCACGGCCAGGCACACATCCAGGCCGATCATGTCCGCCAGGGCCAGCGGGCCGATGGGCTGGTTGCAGCCCAGTTTCATGCCCGCGTCGATGTCCTCGGGCGTGGCCAGGCCTTCGGCCAGCACGAAGAAGGCCTCGTTGATCATGGGCACCAGGATGCGGTTGACCACAAAACCGGGCGCGTTCTTCACGGTGATCGGGCTCTTGCCCAGCGCCTCGGCCAGGGCCTTCACGGCGTCGTGCGTGGCATCGCTGGTCTGCAGGCCGCGGATGATCTCCACCAGCGCCATCATGGGCACGGGGTTGAAGAAGTGCATGCCGATGAACTTGTCGGCGCGGCTGGTGGCGGCCGCCAGCTTGGTGATGGAGATCGAAGACGTGTTCGATGCAATCAGCACCTCGGGGCCCACGAGGGCATCCACCTGCTTGAGGATCTTGAGCTTGAGTTCGTAGTTTTCGGTGGCGGCCTCGATCACCAATTGCGCGGCCTTGAGGTCGTCGTAGCTGGTGGAGGTTTGGATGCGCGCCAGGGCCGCAGCCTTGTCGGCCTCGGTGATTTTTTCCTTCTTGATCAGGCGGTCCAGGCTGCCGGCCACGGTGGCCAGGCCTTTTTGCACTGCAGCATCGGAGATATCAACCATCACCACGTTGATGCCCGACACCGCACAGGCCTGTGCAATGCCGTTGCCCATGGTGCCTGCGCCGATGATGCCTACGGTCTGAATCGTCATATAGAGAGCCCTCTTCAAAGTGAAACGGATGGCCGGAATGGTAAGGCGAATCGCACGACCGTTCGGTTATCGTGCGTCAAACCTGAACCAACAAGCCGCTGCGCAGCATGGCGGAGGAGACACAACAACATGTTTGACTACATCGTGATCGGTGGCGGCTCGGCGGGCTCCGTGCTGGCCGGCCGTTTGACTGAGAACCCCTCCGTGCGCGTCTGCCTGCTGGAGGCCGGGCCTGCCGACAAGAGCGTGCTCATCCACTGCCCGGCTGGGCTGGCCGTGATGGCCAAGTTCGAGCTGAACGGCTGGGGCTTCAACACCACGCCGCAGGCCGCGCTGAATAACCGGCGCGGCTACCAGCCACGCGGCAAGGTGCTGGGGGGCTCCAGCTCCATCAACGCCATGGTCTACATCCGGGGCCAGCACGCCGACTACGACCACTGGGCCGCGCAGGGCAACCCGGGCTGGGGCTGGGAGGATGTGAAGCCTTACTTTGTGCGTGCCGAGAACAACGAGCGCGGTGCCAACGATTGGCACGGCCGGGGCGGGCCCTTCAACGTGGCAGACCTGCGTGCACCCAACCGGTTCAGCCAATATTTCACTGACGCAGGTGTACAGGCCGGGCACCCGCACAACACCGACTTCAATGGCGCCACGCAGGAAGGCGTGGGCCTGTACCAGGTCACGCACAAGAACGGCGAGCGCCACAGCGCAGCCAAGGGCTACCTCACGCCGCACCTGGCGCGGCCCAACCTGCAGGTCATCACCGGTGCGCATGCCACGCGCATCCTGTTCGAGGGCACACGCGCCGTGGGTGTGGAATACCGCCAGGGTGGCGCGATCCAGCAGGTCCGCGCCGGGCGCGAGGTGCTGCTGAGTGCAGGCGCGCTGCTGTCGCCGCAGCTGCTGATGCTGTCGGGCGTGGGGCCCGCGGCACACTTGCAGCAACAAGGCATCCCGGTGCTGCACGACCTGCCGGGTGTGGGCCAGCACCTGCACGACCACCCCGATGTGGTGCAGGTGCTGGACGCACCCGAGCTCAAGGACCTGTTCGGCCTGTCACTGTCGGGCATGGCGCAGACGCTGCGCGGCATTGCCGAATGGCGCAAGCACCGCACGGGCATGTTGACCACGAACTTTGCCGAGGCGGGGGGCTTCATCAAGAGCGACCCATCCGAGCCAGCGCCCGACCTGCAGCTGCACTTTGTGATCGGCAAGCTGGTGGACCACGGGCGCAAGACCGTGTTCGGCCATGGCTACTCGGCCCACGTGTGCCTGCTGCAGCCCAAGAGCCGGGGCTCCGTCACGCTGGTCAGCCGCGACCCCATGGCCTTGCCTTTGGTGGACCCGAACTTCTTGGCCGATCCCGATGACATGGCGCGCATGGTGCGTGGCTTCAAACGCACGCGGGAGATCCTCATGCAACCGGCGCTCGCGAAGTTCGGCGCCAAGGAGCTGGCGGCCTCGGCCAGTGCGCGCACCGATGCCGAGATCGAGCAGTTCATCCGCCAGTACGCCGACACCATCTACCACCCCGTGGGCACCTGCCGCATGGGGCCCGGGCCGCTGGATGTGGTGGATGCCGAACTGCGTGTGCATGGCCTAGCGGGCCTGCGTGTGGTGGACGCGTCCATCATGCCGCGCATCGTGAGCGGCAACACCAATGCGCCCACGGTGATGATTGCTGAAAAAGCGGTGGACCTGCTGCGCGCCGCGCCGTGAACGATTTCACGTTTGGCGCCCGGAACGCGATTTTTAAGGTTTTCAAAGGGTCTGTTTAAGGAGTTTTTAACAGGCAAAAGCGCGGCGAATTTCTAGACTTCTTTGCATGGAAACGGGTGCATGGTGCACCCGGCCCAGTGCCAGAAAAAAGGCGCTGAAAGAGCCCACCGGGGCCATGAAAGAACGTGATGAAGATTGATGCCCGCGAAATTGCCGCACTGACACAAGCCCAGCCCGCCGCCCCCCGCATGGACATGTATGCCAGCATCCACAAGGCGCTGCGCGCCTTCATGGCCGACACGCTGCTGGGCCTGGGCCGCATGGATGTGGACGACGACCTGGAGTTTGCAGAGACCTGCGACCGCGTGATGCAGCTGCTGGACCTGTGCCGCGCGCACCTGCACCACGAGAACCAGTTTGTGCACGCAGCCATGGAGGCGCGCCAGCCCGGCTCCAGCCAGAGCATTGCCGGCGAACATGTGGAGCACGAACAGGCCATCACGGCCCTGGCAGACGGCGTGAACCACCTGATGGCCTGTGCCAAACCCGCACGTCCGGCCGCCACTCTGGCCCTGTACCGCCAGCTGGCGCTGTTTGTGGCGCACAACTTCGAGCACATGCACGAGGAAGAGACTGCGCACAACCGCGTGCTCTGGCAGTGCTACACCGACGCGGAACTGGCGGGCGTGCACGATGCGCTGGTGGCCTCGATCCCGCCGCAGGAAATGATGGTGGTGGCCCGCTGGATGGTGCCCTACATGTCACCCGCCGAGCGCACGGCCATGCTGTCGGACATGCAGCAGCATGCGCCTGCCCCTGTGCTGGCAGCGGTGCTGGCGCAAGTGCAGTCGCACCTCACGCAGCCTGAGTGGACCAAGCTGATGCGCAGCCTGGGCCTGCCGGTGGTGCCGGGTCTGGTGCACTGACTTTGAGAAATCAGTGGCGTGAAGGCGTCAAGCGTCTTCCAGCACCACGGGGCGCAGTACGCACAGCCGAAAGCGCCCGCGCCCTGTTTTTTCGATGTGGATGTGCGGGCAGTTCTCCTGCAGGCGGCGCTGCAGCAACAGCAGGCGGGCCTCCAGGTTGTCGGCCACATCGGGCAGGCGCAGGGCGGGGTCCAGCCGCAGTTCGCGGTTGGTGAAGTCCACGCGCCCGGTGTGCTGGTGGTCGCGCAGCAGCTTCCAGACAATGGCGCCCGCCACGCCCTTGATCAAATAGTCGTCGTTGATGAACACGCTGTCGTTGGCCGCAAAGTGGCGCACCCGCAGCGCGCTGCCGCTCACCGGCGGTGCCGCTGTTGGAGTAGGCAGCGGCTCGGGCGTATCGGGCGCGGCCTGCAGCAGGTCGATGGCGGCGGCCAGCTGGCCCGCAATGGCCACCAGCAGGTCTTCATCCTCGAAACCAAAGCGCATGTCCTCGGGGCTCTCGGCAAACAGCACTCCCAGCAGGCGTCCGGCCGACAGCAGCGGCACCGCCACCTGGCTGTGCGGCTCTGGCAGGCCGGGGTAAGGGATGTCCAGGCCGCGCAACGGGGGCGCATCGGGTGCGGCATGCGCGTCCATGCTTTCGCGGATGGCATGGCTGTACAGGGCGGCGTGCGTCATGTGGCTGATGCGCACCGGCGTGCGCTCGCGCGCAGCCATGCCGATCACTCCCTGCCCCAGCCGGATTTCTGAACCCACGCCCGATGTGGCATAGCCGCAGCTGGCCACCGTGTAGAGCTGTTGGGCGCTGGCGTCCAACATCAGCACCATGGCGTGCTGGATGCCCAGCTTGTCCTGCAGGCCCTGCAGCGCGCCTTGCAGCAACTCGTCCAGCCCCGAGCAGCGCGCGATGCTCTCGCTGCACAGGCGCAGCGTGTGCAGCAAGCCAGAACGTGGTGCCGGTGCCGGCAGGCCTTCGCCGGCCACCGATTCGATGCGCTCCACAGCGTAGATGTCGGCCCCTTTGAGTTCAAACACCTCGGCCATGCCCGCATGCGACGCGATGCCCGCCAGCTGCGCGCGCATGCTCTCGAACACCGGGCCACTGTCCTCGGTGCGTTCGTACAGCAGGTGCAGGCGGTAGAAATGGGCGGTGAGCGGGTCCAGCACCAACACCGACGCGCGCGGGTTGCGCAGGATGTTCTGGCGGGTCTTGTTGAAGAACTGGAACGACAGTGCAACATGCCCCGCATCCACATAGACCACCTGCGAGATGTAGGCCACGTTGGGCGTGCCGTCGGGGTCGCAGGTGGCCATGATGGCGGGAATCGCACCCTCCAGGCAGGGGCGGATGCTGTGCAGGGACGGCGCGGCGGTGCTCATGGCTGCGGCGTAGATGGTGAGGGTGATGTGGGTGGCGAGCACAACTCCGCGCCGGCGCGCGGGCCCGGCGTCTGGTCGAACGCGCTGGTGGGCGTGAAGCTCACGGCCACCACATCTTGCAGCGGCGCTGCGAGCATGGCCGCTACATACTGCGGGCCGTAGCCGACCTGGCCCACCTCCTGCACCATGGACTGCAGGTAGGCCTGCAACAGGGGCAAGTCGCCGTCATGGGCTGGGCGCTGCGTGGCCCGGCGGGCCTTGAGCTGCAGCGTCTGGTGGGTGGACGGCACGCTGAAGACCACGGCAATCTCGCCGGTGTGCGCAATGTCCTGCAGCAACTGCTCGGACTGGCTGCGCCGCAGGTACACCGTGACCTCCTGCCCGTCGCCGCTGATGTGGCTGCCCACGGCCCGCATGATGCTCGGGCGCAAGGCCGCATCGCGGGACGCCACGATGGCCGACACGCCTTTGGCCACCATGGCGATATGGCTGGGGCCGAGCAGGGCGGTCATGCCTTGAAGCGCTTGCGGGTCAGGGCCAGGGCCACCCAGAAGGCCACCACGGTGGTCACCACCAGCACCAGGCCGTGGCGCAGGGGGTGGGCAGGCCACTGGTCCATGAACAGCGGGCGTACCAGCTCCACGGCATTGGTCAGCGGCAGCCAGTCGGAGATGGCGCGCACGATGGGGGGCAACTGCTCGCGCGGGAAGAACACACCCGAGAGAAACATCATGGGCGTAAGCACCAGCGTGAAGTAGTAGGTAAAAAAGTCATACCCCTTGGCCAGAGCGTTGAAGATGAGCGCGATGCTGGAGAACATCACCCCCACGAACAGCAGCACCGGCCAGGCCACAAGCAGCTTCGGGCTGTGGCTGATGGAGAGGGCCAGCATGACGCCCAGGATGGCGGTGACGGTGAATAGCGCCTTGAACGCCGCCCACAGCATCTCGGCCAGCACCACGTCGTCCAGGCTCACCGGCGCGTTCATGATGCCGTCCCAGGTCTTTTGCACATGCATGCGCGAGAAAGCCGAGTACAGCGCCTCAAAGCTGGCCGCGTTCATGGCGCTCATGCAGATGGAGCCGCTGGCCAGGAACAGGATGTAGGGCACCTTGGTGTCGCCCGCCGCGCCGCTCACATTCACCTGACCCACCAAGGCCCCCATGCCGTAGCCAAACGCCACCAGCCACATCAGCGGCTCGGCAATGTTGCCCACCAGGCTGGGGATGGCCAGCTTGCGCCAGACCAGCAGATTGCGCAGGAACACGGGCCACCAGCGCACGGACAGGCTGGGCGGGCGCCATACCGAAGGCGGGGGCGGGGCCACAGTGGCCACAGAGGGCGGGTGAGCGGTTTGCATCCGCTTATTGTGCGATGTTGGCGGGCGGCCGCACAGTCCCCGATGTGTTCATCGTTGCCACCTGGGCACGGCCATTGCTTGGGTACCCCTATGTCCACCCACGTCCTGAACCTGCCCGCCGGTGCCAGTGCCCTCTGGCAGAACCGCCTGGGGCTGCTGCTGGAGTCCACGGGCGAGGGGGTGTTTGGCATTGATCTGGCGGGCAACTGCGTGTTCATCAACCGGGCGGGCGCGCAGATGCTGGGCTTTGTGGCCGATGAGGTGATGGGGCGCAACATGCATGCGCTCACCCACCACAGCCACCCCGACGGCAGCCCGTATGCGGATGGCGACTGCCCCATCTTCAACGCGTTCCGCCAGGGCCTGCCCTGCCGTGTGGACACCGAGGTGTTCTGGCGCCGCGATGGCTCGGCGTTTGCCGTGGAGTATTCGAGCCACCCCATCCTGGAGGGCGAGCAGGTGCACGGCGCCGTGATTGCTTTTGTGGACATTACCAGCCGCAAACGCGCCGCCGACGAGCTGCAGCGCGCGCACGATGAGCTGGCCCGCGCCAATGACGAGTTGGAGCGCCGAGTGGCCGCGCGCACACAAGAGCTGTCGCAGGCGCTGGCGCAGCTGCGCGAGCTGTCGGCCTACTCGGAGCAGGTGCGCGAAGACGAACGCACCCGCATCGCCCGCGAAGTGCACGACGAGCTGGGCAGCCTGCTGGTGGCGCTGAAGATGGATGTCAACTGGCTGCACAAGCGCCTGGGCGAGCAGGGTGAGCGCACGCCCGAGGCCGCGGGCGACATGCGCACCCAGATGCGCTGCAAGTGCCAGAACATGAGCCGCCTGATCGAAAACGCCGTGGACAACGTGGGCCGCATCATCACCGACCTGCGCCCCAGCATCCTGGACCACCAGGGCCTTTGGGCGGCGCTGGAGTGGCAGGCACAGGAGTTCGTGCAGTCGGCCGAACTGGAGCTGGCGTGGCAGATGGAGGTGCCTGCCACCCTGCACCTGCCCGAGCCTGCCGCCATTGCCGTGTTCCGCATCTTCCAGGAGATGCTGAGCAATGTGGGCCGCCACGCGCAGGCCAGCGCCATCGACATTGCCATCGACGTGCAGGACGAGATGCTGCAACTGCGCGTGCGCGACAACGGCGTGGGCGCTACCCGCCAGGCCTTGGAGGCGCCCACCGCCTATGGCGTGATGGGCATGCGCGAGCGGGCACGGCAGCTTGGGGGCCGGCTGAGCATCACCAGCGAGCCGGGGCAGGGCTCGTGCCTGCAATTGCTGATTCCTCTGGAGCTGTCATGAATTCCGTGGTTCGCGTATTGATCGGGGATGACCACCGCATCGTGCGGGAAGGGCTCAAGCAGGTGCTTGGCGACCCGGCCAACGGCGCGCCCGAGATCACCGTGGTGGCCGAGGCGACCCAGGGCAGCGAGGTGCTGGAGCTGGTCGCCGCCCTGCAAGGGCCCACGGGAACACCGGGGCTGGACCTGGTGCTGCTGGACATCGCCATGCCGGGCATGGACGGCCTCGAAGTGTTGCAGGCGCTGCGCAAGGCCTGGCCTGCATTGCCGGTGCTGATGCTCAGCACCTACCCCGAGCGGCAATACGCGGTGCGCTGCATCCAGATGGGCGCGGCGGGCTACCTGCACAAAAGCGCCGATCCCGACGACATGGTGGCCGCCGTGCGCAAGGTGGCAGCAGGCGGGCGCTACCTGACAGAGGCGACCGCGCAAGCCCTGGCAGGTGCACTAGAGCGCACCGGGGTGGTGCGTACCGCCCAGCAGGGCACGCCCGCCGGGGTGGACGCGCTCTCCTATCGGGAGCACCAGGTGTTCCGCCTGCTCACTGCCGGGCAAAGCGTGAGCGAAATTGGTGCGCAGCTCAAGCTCGCGCCCAACACGGTGAGCACCTACCGCGCCCGCATCCTCGAAAAGACCGGCGCGCGCAACGATGTGGAGCTTGCGCTGCTGGCACGTGGCGCACCGGCAGAGTGAATTCGGTGCGTTGCACGACCGATTTGTAGTGCTGGCCCTACACGCTGTAGACACCACACCCACGAATTCATGACAGCGGGCCGACACCGGCAAAAACTGGCCCGCGCTTTGCGTAACGCCTGGCACCAACTTCTTCGAGGTGTGCCATGTCCAAATTCTTCTCGCCCTACGATGCCGACCGCCCGTTGATGCTGAAATGCAGCTGTGGCCGCGACCACACGGTGGCCGACCACCACGCCGAGGTGTCGGCCGATGCCGCCGCAGCCACCCTGCGCCAGCGCAGCGAGACCCGTGATTTCGAGCTCTACAGCAACGAGTTCATCGAAGCCACGCTGGTCAAGGCGCTGTTTCCGCAAGACGCGGTGCGCCGCCGCTTCATCAAGGCGGTGGGCAAGGGCACGGCCATGGCGGCCATCGCGAGCGTGTTGCCTGTGGCCAGCATGCAGGCCATGGCGCAAGAGAAGCAGGGCGCACTGGAGAAGACCAACCTCAAGATCGGCTTCATCCCTATCACCTGCGCCACCCCGCTGATCATGGCCCACCCGCTGGGCTTCTACAGCAAGCAGGGCCTGAGCGTCGAAGTCACCAAGACGGCCGGCTGGGCACTGATCCGCGACAAGATGATCAACAAGGAGTACGACGCCACGCACTTCCTGAGCCCCATGCCGCTGGCGATCTCCATGGGCCTGGGCTCCAACGCCACGCCGATGAACGTGGCCACCATCCAGAACGTGAACGGCCAGGCCATCACGCTCAGCCTCAAGCACAAGGACAACCGCGATCCCAAGAACTGGAAGGGCTTCAAGTTCGCGATCCCCTTCGATTACAGCATGCACAACTTCCTGCTGCGCTACTACCTGGCCGAGGCGGGTTTGAACCCCGACACCGACGTGCAGCTGCGCGTGGTGCCACCCGCCGAGATGGTGGCCAATCTGCGCGCGGGCAATATCGACGGCTTCCTCGGCCCCGATCCTTTCAACCAGCGCGCCGTGTTCGAGGAAGTCGGCTTCATCCACCTGCTCACCAAGGACCTGTGGAACGGCCACCCCTGCTGCGCCTTCGGCACCAGCACCGAGTTCATCCAGAAGAACCCCAACACCTTTGCCGCGCTGTACCGCGCGGTGCTCACCTCGGCCGCGATGGCGCGCGACCCAGCCAACCGGGAGCTCATCGCCAAGGTGATTGCGCCCCAGGCCTACCTGAACCAGCCCGAGGCCGTGCTCAACCAGGTGCTCACCGGCAAGTTTGCCGACGGCCTGGGCAAGATCCAGAACGTGCCGGACCGCGCGGACTTCGACCCCATGCCCTGGCAGAGCATGGCCGTGTGGATGCTCACCCAGATGCAGCGCTGGGGCTACATCAAGGGCGATGTGGACTACAAGCAGATCGCCGAAAAGGTGTTCCTCATCACCGATGCGAAAAAGCAGATGAAGGCGCTGGACCAGAAGGTGCCAGAGGGCGCGTACCCCAAGTTCAAGATCATGGGGCGCGAGTTCGATGCCGCCAAGGCGAGCGAGTACGCAAAGAGCTTCCCCATCCGTAAGGCGGCATGAAATGAAGCACCCCCTGAGTCGCTTCGCGCCTTCACCCCTCTCTCGCCTTGCTGCGCAATGCGGGAGGGGGACGCCCCCAGCGCGGCGGGGCGGCCCTTGCGCGGGGGCACTGGCTTCGGCCCTGCGCGTTTTGTGGGCTGGTGGACTTGTGAAGCGCACGGAGATTTGACATGACAAGTTCCAAAAACCTCAACCTGCGCGCGGGCCTGTTGTCCGTGCTCATCTTCCTGGCCCTGCTGGGGATCTGGTACATCGCCACCGCTTCTTCGGGCGCGGGCAACAGCACGGCTGGCATGACCGCCGAGCAGATCGAGTACGCCAAGATGATGGGCAAGGACCCAGGCGCCAGCGCCAAGGGCAGCGGCTTCCCCTCGCTGGCAGAGATGGGCCGTACCGTGTGGGGGCATGTGTCCAACCCGTTCTATGACAACGGCCCCAACGACAAGGGCATCGCCATCCAGCTCGCGCATTCGCTGGGCCGGGTCGCGCTAGGGTTCGGCCTGGCCTGCTTGGTGGCGATACCGCTCGGTTTCGTCATCGGCATGTCGCCGCTGCTGCGCCGTGCGTTCGACCCGTTCATCCAGGTGCTCAAGCCCATCAGCCCGCTGGCGTGGATGCCGCTCGCGCTCTACACCATCAAGGACTCATCCATCTCGGGCATCTTCGTGATCTTCATCTGCTCGGTGTGGCCCATGCTGGTGAACACGGCGTTTGGCGTGGCATCGGTCAAGCGCGAGTGGCTCAACGTGTCGGCCACGCTGCAGGTCAACCCGCTGCGCAAGGCCTTCCTGGTGATCTTGCCCGCCGCAGCGCCCACCATCCTCACGGGCATGCGCATCAGCATGGGCATCGCCTGGCTGGTGATCGTGGCGGCCGAGATGCTGGTGGGCGGCACGGGGATTGGCTACTTCGTTTGGAACGAGTGGAACAACCTGTCGCTCACCAACGTGATCTTTGCCATCCTGGTGATTGGCGTGGTGGGCATGTTGCTCGACCTGGCCTTCGGCCAGCTGCAGAAGGTGGTGACCTATGTGGAGTGATGTCGCCCAGCGCCCGGCTGTTCCAGCCCCTCTTGCCACTGACGCCCCGCAACGAAAGGCCTCTGCCGTGACCCAAGGCTTCCTCCAGATCGACCGGCTGAGCAAAGCCTTTGTGCCCGCCAAGCCCGTGTTTGCCGATGTGTCGTTCACGCTCGACAAGGGCGAATTCGTCTGCATCATCGGCCACTCGGGCTGCGGCAAGACCACCATCCTGAACGTGCTGGCGGGGCTCGACACCGCCACCTCGGGCACCGTCATCATGGACGGGCGCGAAGTGGCCGGCCCCAGTCTGGACCGGGGCGTGGTGTTCCAGAGCCACGCGCTCATGCCCTGGCTCACGGTGCGCCAGAACATCGCGTTCGCCGTGAAGTCGCGCTGGCCCGACTGGAAGAAGGCCCAGGTCGATGCGCATGTGGAGAAGTTCGTGGCGCTGGTGGGCCTGAGCCCTGCCATCGACAAGAAGCCGTCGCAACTCTCAGGCGGCATGAAACAGCGCGTGGGCATTGCGCGCGCGTTCTCCATCCAGCCCAAGATGCTGCTGCTGGACGAGCCCTTCGGCGCACTCGACGCGCTCACACGCGGCACCATCCAGGACGAGTTGATGGCCATCGTGCGCCAGACGCAGCAGACGGTGTTCATGATCACGCACGATGTGGACGAGGCCATTTTGCTGGCCGACCGCATCCTGCTCATGAGCAACGGCAACGAGACGCCCGAGGGCTACCGCCCCGGCGGCATCGCCGAGGTGGTGGTGAACCCACTGCCACGCGAACGCACGCGCGCCAGCCTGCACCACCTGGATGGCTACTACGCGCTGCGCAACCACATCGTGGACTTTCTCGTCACCCGAGCCAAAGCCCACTGATTTCCTGAATAACCCAGCACTGTCGTGTTACCCCTTGGGGTGGCAGGGAGTGCTGCACCCTGAAATTCCTGTTCCCCGTTCCAAAACCCATCCAACCGAAGGAGCCATCACCATGAACCGCAACGACGTTACCGAAAAGATCATCAGCACCAAGGTCGCCAAGGGCCTGCAATGGGAGGCCATTGCCAAGAAGGTCGGCCAGTCCAAGGAATGGACCACGGCCCTGTGCCTGGGCCAGATGACCGCTACGCCTGAGCAGGCCAAGATCGTCGGCAAGATCTTTGGCCTCACGGCCGAAGAGCAGAAGTGGCTGCAGGTGGTGCCCTACAAGGGCTCGCTGCCCACGCCCGTGCCCACCGACCCACTGATCTACCGCTGGTACGAGGTGGTGAGTGTGTACGGCACCACCATCAAGGAGCTGATCCACGAGGAGTTTGGCGACGGCATCATGAGCGCCATCGACTTCAGCATGGACATCCAGCGCGAGGCCAATCCCAATGGCGACCGCGTGAATGTGGTCCTGTCCGGCAAGTTCCTGCCGTATAAACAGTACTAACCCCCTGAGTCGCTTCGCGCCTTCCCCCTTTCTCTCGAATTGCTGCGCAATTCGGGAAGGGGGACACCGCCAGCGCCCGCCAGCGAAGCGCCGCCTGTGCGGCTTGGCGGCCCTTGCGCGGCGGTCGCTGGTATAGGCCGTGCTCGTTACACCGGCGTGGGCCTATGCATTGCGCCGAGTGGGGTAACGAAGACAGTCAGAGCACCTTGACGGCGCGGCCGATGAACTGGATGGGGCCTGTGGGCTTGCCAATCGGCGAGCCCGTGGGCGGTTCCAGCGTCAGCTCGAACAACTGGTTGGGCTGCAGCGGCGGCAGCTTGTCCAGCGGGATCTGCAGGGGCTGACCGGGCTGCACCAGGCCCAGCGATACGGGGCCGCTCCAGCCGTCGGCCTTGGTCCAGAACTCCAGGGCCTTGTCGGCCGGTACTTCGGCCATACCCAGCGGAATCAGGCTGATCTGCCGGGGCGAGCTGGCCTGCACCACCCAGCCCGGGGCCTTGTCATGCGGCGCGACCAGCACCACCATGAACTGCGGCGGCGCGGCCACTGGGGCGGTGCGGGTGACGAGCACTGCCGCGAGCACCGCCGCCATGGCAAAGCCCGAGCCGGCGAGGGCCCGCCACAGGCCCAGGTGGTCCCACCAGCGCACGGATGGCTTGCGCTCGGTTTTTGCGCGGGGTTGGGCGGCAACGGGTGTCGCAACCGGCTGCGCGCTGGTGGCCTGCAGCGACTGGTCGATGCGCGCCCACAAGGCAGCGGGCGGCGCGATGGGCTCTGCCAGCTGGGTCAGCGGCAGCAGGCGGGCTTCCCATTCGGCAACCGCCTGTTGCAGTGCCTTGTCACCAGGCAGGCGTTGCTGCACACCCTGGCGTTCGGCAGCGGGCAGGGTGCCCAGCACGTACTCGCCGGCCAGCACGCTCAGGTCTTCCGGCGAGGGGGTGGACGGTGTGTTGCGCACGTCGGTCATGCCATGCACTCCCGCAGCGAAACCAGGCTGCGCCGGATCCACGCCTTGACGGTGCCCAGCGGCGCGCCGAGGCGCTCCGCAATTTCTCCGTGCGAGCAGCCGTCCACATAGGCGTGCAGCACGCAGTTGCGGCGCGCGGGGTCCAGGGCCTCCAGGCAATGCTGCAGGCGGCCCAGGCTGGCGTTCAGCGCAAAGGTTTCCTCGACCTCATGGTGGGCCTGCACAGACATGTCGGCCTCCAGGGCTTGGGTGGTGGTGTCGTCCACATCAACGTGGCGGCCCGCGTCGCGAACGGCGTTCAGGGCCAGGTTGCGCACCACGCTGTAGATCCAGCCGCGTGCGCTGCCCCGGCGCGGGTCGTAGCTGGCGGCGCGGGTCCAGATGTTCACGCAGGCATCGTGCACGATGTCCTCGGCCAGGGCCCGCTGGCGCACGATGCGCAGCGCAACGCCCAGTAGCCGCGCGCCCTCCTGTTGGTACAGGCGGTGCATGGCCTGCCGGTCGCCCGCTGCGCAGGCGGCCAGAGCGGCTTCGTAGTCAAAATCGCCAGGGGTGTCGGGCACGGTGTGCAGGCAGCGGGGCCTCGTCTAAAGAGTGGGCGCATCGTAGCCGCAAACCCGCCACCGCCTGGCGGTAGCCCCCGCTGGGCAGGGGATTGCGTGTGCGTGGTTTACGCGGCCTTCCAGAAGATGTAGTCGGCCTGGTACTTCACGATCTGACGCTCGCCCTTGTTGGCGGTGGTGCAGGCAGCAGCGGGTGCCACGCCGCCCTTGAGGGCCACGCGCTGGATGAAGGTCACGCCGGTCATGGCGCCCGAACCCATGGCGGGGTTGGCCTTGACGAGCTGGTAGGGCAGGTTACCCGTGCCCGAGGGCGCCACGGCTAGCTGGGTGGCTGTCAGCTTGGACCCATCGCTCGACTCCCAGGTGGCCGGCGGGCCGTAGTAGGTGCCCACTTGTTTGCCGCTGCGGTCATTCAGCACGGCCTTGGGGCCCACGAACACCCATTCGGTCTGGCCGGGCATGTTGGCCTTGTCGCGGCATTCGTAGGTGATCTCGCCCACGCCCACGGTTTCCATCGCCACCTTGTTGCCAGCCGGCACCTTGATGCTGTCGGGCAGGCTGTCCTGCGAATACATGGATTTGGAGGACGACGACATCATCGAACCGCAGGCGCTCAGCAGCACGGCGGCGGCAATGGCGCCCGTCAGGGGGAGCAGGCGGGAGATGGGGGACGTGTGGATGGTCATGGCGTTTCTCTCTGGTCTGTGGGTTGATAGGACAGCAGCAACAAGATGCGCTGCTGTAGGTACTACCCACGAAAACGCCGTTTGGATGCAGTGGATGCCAAAAATTTTTTGCCGGTGCCAGCCCGGGCAAGATTGCCGCCCGGGCTCGAGGCTGCCTCAATGCAGGGTCAGTGGCCGGGTGGTGGTCTTGACCCGCACCACGGCCGCCCGGTGCTCATAGGGGGCCACCGGTTGACCCAGGATGGCGGCCGCCAGCGTGCGCGCCTGCCGGGCAATCGGTTCGATGTAGCGGCTGCACTGCCCGTCGATGCTGATGCAATCGCCCATTGCATGGATGCGGGATACGCTGGTTTGCAGCGTGCCTGCGTCCACCGCAATGCCATGTGTCCAGTCAAGCCCTGCACTCTGCGCCAGGCGGTGGGGGGGCAGCAGGCCTGCAGCCACCACCACTTCGTCCGCCGCAAAACGCCGCCCGCTGGTGGTGGAGACGCGGTAGCGCGAGCCCACGCGTTCCACCTGCTCCACCTGCAGACCGCCTTCAAAGCGGATGGACAGGTCTTTCCAGGCGTCCAGCAACTGCGGGCCCGCCTGCTGGTCGTGCCAGCGCGCCAGTGGTTCGGTGGCCGTGTCCAGCAGCGTGATGTGGTGGCCGCCCAGTGCCAGGTCGTTGGCCAGCTCACTGCCGACCAGGCCCGCGCCGATGATGAGCACGTCCTTGGGCTGGTCGCCCAGGTGCTGGCGCAGGCGCTGGTAGGCGTCCAGGTGGTTGATGCGCCAGCACAGGCTGGCGGGCAAGCCCGGAGGCAAGGCGGCCTGCGCACCGTGGGCCAGCGCCAGGTGGCCGTAGCGCAGCACGCCCCGCGTGGTGCGCAATTGGCGGGTGTCGGCGCAGATGCGCACGGCATGGGTGTGGGCCAGCAGGGTGACGCCCAGGCGGTGCGCCGCATCGCGACCGGTTTCGGACACCAGGGCCAGCGGGTCCAGCTGGCGCGCCATGGCCACCGACAGCAAAGGCTTGTCGTACCGGTCGCCCGCGCAGGCCGTCACCAGGGTGATGGGCAGCGTGGCGCTGTGTTGGCGCAGGGTTTCGGCCAGTTGCCAGCCTGCACGGCCCGCGCCGACGATGACCACTCCCGGCTCGCCACGCACGCGGAGGGAGGCGGCTGGCGCTGCGCTGGCCTGCGCCCGCAGCGCCTCCAGCGTGGGGGCTTCGTACGGAGAAAAATCGGCCTTGGTCACTCCACACAGCGGGCAGGCCCAGTCGTCGGGTATGTCCGCCAGCCGCGTGCCCGGCGGCAGGCCGCCATCGGGGTCGCCGTCGGCCTCGTGGTAGACGTAGCCGCAGGCGTTGCAGATGTAGCTTTGCCAGGGCGCCTGGGCGGCCGCGTCGGCAAACGCATCGCACAGCGCCTGCGATGCCGCGCTCAACACGAACTCGGAGGTAACCGACTGCGTGGTGGCGGTGGGGAGGGCGCGCGTCATGCAGGCATCTCCTCGGTGCTGAGCCGGGCGATCTCCTTGCGCAGGTGCTTGATGGCGGGCGTGACGATGGCCACAAAGTGCGACTCGCGCACGCGCCGCTGCACGTCCGAGCTCATCAGGTAGCCGCGCGCGCCCTGGTGCATCAGGGCCGACTGGGCGGCGCGCAGGCACAGCTCCGCGCCATGGGCACGGGCGTCCAGCACATCGATGAAGAAGTCGGTGCTTGTGTCGAACGGCGTCTGGGCCAGTTGCATGACGCGTGCGGTCAGTGCATCCAGTTCGGCCTGCAGGGCGTCGGGCCGGTCTTCCAGGAACTGGTTGACGTGGCCCAGTTGGGCCTCCACCGCCCACATCGAGTCGATGGCGCCCTGGGTGATGCCCACCGCCATGCCACATTGCAGCATCACGAACGCAGCGCGGATGCGGGCGATGAAAGGCCGGGTAGGGTCGGCCATGGTGTCGGCCGTGCCGATGAAATGGTCCTTGAGCCGCAGTGCATAGGTGCCCGTGCCCTCCATGGCGGAGAAGCTGGGGCATTCGCGCATCTCCACGCCCGGTGCGTCGCAGCGCAGCAGGAACATCACCTCGCGCTGGCTGGCCGCACCGTCGGCCTCCACCACCGCCGCGATCGCGCCGCAGTAGTGGTCGGGCCCCAGGTTGCTCACCCAGGGCAGGGTGCCGTTGATGAGGTAGCCCCCCTCCACGGGCGTGGCCTTGAGCAGCAGGCTTTCGATCTGGGCATAACTCTTCATGGGGTTGGACAACGCCGTGCCGCCCATGCCTGCGCCGCTGGCGTGGCGCTGGAGCACATCGCCCATCAGCGCGGGGTTGCCCGACTGCTGCAGGTACAGCCCACACACCGCCTGACACCACATCATGAAGCCCGTGGCGCCGCACACGCGCGAGGCCTCGGCCATGGCGCGGATGGCCAGGCCGTAGTCGGCGGGGCCGGCGGTACTGTCCAGGTGCGCGCTCATCGCGCCCACGGCGGCCAGTTGCTGCAGCTCGGCGCAGGGGTAGTAGCCGGTGCGGTCAATCGCCTCCACCTGCGCGGCCAGCGGGCCCTGGGCGATCTGGCGCACGGCGGCCAGCAGCGGATCGCCCCGCAGGGCGCCGTCCAGGTGGAGTTGGGGAGGGAGGTCGGCGGGGTTCATGGGGCTCCTTGGGTGCGCAGGGCGGGCTCGGTGGCGGGGCTATTTAGTCCGCGAGGCTGATCTCGAACGGTATGGGGTTGCGCATGCTGTTGGCCACGGGCGAGTAGAAGTTGGCGTGCTGCACGATCTCGTCGAGCACCTCGCGCGGTGCGTCGCCCTCCACCAGCACCTTCACGCGGATGGCCTGGAAGCCCATCTCGGGGGGCGTCTTCTGCAATGCGCCACCCGCACCCCAGGCGGCGGGGTTGCCGATGTCGCCTTCCATGAACACCTCGATCTTGCTGAGCTTGACCTGCTTCCAGGTGGCCACAGCCGTGATGCCCACGGCCAGGCAGCCCCCCAGGCCCGACAGCACGATTTCGCCTGGCGCAGGCGCCGTGTCCTGGCCGAACAGGTGCAGGGGCTCGTCCACCACCACCGGCGCATGGTTGCCCACATAGCTCAGCGAGCGGTACTGCCCCTCCATCACCGTGTGGACCTTGTTGGTGCCCCGGCTGGCGGGGTTGTTGCGGCCCTTGTCGGCAAAGGCCATCAGCCCGTCGCGGTCGATGGGGCGCAGGTGTGTGTGCACGGTGGTGACGGGGGCAGAGGGTTCCAGCAGATCGGTGGACATGGTGTTCCTTGGAAAAAGAGAAGGGAATGCAAAAAAGAAGGACAGGGTTCGCAGCGAGCCACGCCCGCTGCAACAACGCGCGGGGCTCAGGCCGCCAGCGCCAGCGCAGGCTTTTTGGGGAACTTGACCAGCGGCAGACCGCTTTCGATCGGCAACTTGTCGTCGCGCGACCATTCGTTCCATGAGCCGAAGTACATGCGCACATCGGCAAAGCCCGCCTGCTTGAGCGCGAGGAAGGTGTTGGACGCACGTGCGCCCTTGAAGCAATACAGGTACACGGTGTCCGCCGGGCTGATGCCCGCCGTGGCGCATTCGGCGCGCACTTCGTCGGGCGACTTGAACACCGGACCTTGGGGCGAGGGCTTCATGAAGCGGTACCACTCCAGCCACTTGGCGCCGGGCAGGCGGCCCTTGCGGGGCGCAAAGTCCTTGCCGTAGGGGCTGGAGCTGTCGCCAATCCATTCGTCCACATCGCGCACGTCCAGCAGCACGGTGTCGGTGCCCAGGGCTTCGATCACGTCTTCCTTGGTCAGCATCACATCGGTGGTGGCCAGGTTGGTGGGGAAGATGGCCGGGGTGGGCACCACGGCCTCGGTGGAGACGGGCAGCTCTGCCGCCTTCCAGGCCGAGTAGCCGCCATTCAATACCTTGACCTTGGGGTAGCCCAGCCAGGTCAGCAGGTAGTAGCCCCGGCACGACTGGCCGTAGCCGCTGTTGAGCGCGTCTTCGTAGAACACCGCCGTCTCGGCGCCCGACAGGCCGATGGCGCCCAGGTGCGCGGCAAAGGTGTCTTTCAGCTCCTGCAGGCCTTGGGGCGTAGAGGTGGCGAGATACGTGAATGTCTCGCGCAGGTTCACCGCGCCGGGGATGTGCCCCAGGGCATAGGTGTCGGCGTCGCGGGTGTCGATCAGCACCACAGGCTCTGCGGCTTGCAGGGCCAACAGCTGGGTGGGTGAGATGAGGACGGCGTCGGAGGCGGTAGCGGTCACGGTGCTCATGGAAAACCTTTCGGTGCGGTGGTGGGCGGGATGCCTGCCCTCCTTATCGCAACAGGTGTGCCAGAGCTTGGGAATGCAAAGAAATTTGAATGAAATAGGCTGTTAGCGCTGATTGTTAAAGCGCTGGCAGCTATTGATTTGATAGTATTTTGTGCCGACTATCACCAGAGCGCAGCCTGTCCAACGCGGACGCTGAACACTGTGTCTACAAATTGTTGACACAGTGTTGGGCGTCACTTCAAGCCTGCTTTGCGCAGCCGGTAAGCGAACTGCCGGAGCGTCAACCCCAGGCTCTGCGCCGCGCGCGACTGGTTGCCGTGGTGTTCGACCAGCGCGGCCTGCAGCACCTGAACGCTGTGGGACTGGGCCGAGGCGTAGTCGCGCACCAGCGGTGCTGCGGCGATAGGGGTAGACGGCATCTCGGCCTGAATCTGCTGAACGGGCGCCGGTGCGGGTGGCAAAACCACAGCCGCAGCGGGCAGAAACCGGTCCAGCTCGCCACGCGCCACCAGCGTGTCATTGGTCAGCAGCACCAGGCGTTCGATCACATTGCCCAGCTCGCGGATGTTGCCGGGCCAGGGGTGTTCTTCCAGCCGCGCCAGCGCGTCGGGCGAGAGGTTCACGTTGCGCTGGTGCGCCTGGTTGGCGCGGCTCACAAAGTGCAGCGCCAGCGCGCGGATGTCCTCGCGCCGCTCGGCCAGCGAGGGCAGATGGATCGGAATCACGTGCAGGCGGTAGTACAGGTCCTGCCGAAAGCGCCCGGCCTCCACATCGGCCGCCAGGTCGCGGTGGGTGGCCGCCACCAGGCGCACGTTGACCTTCACCTCGCGCTGCCCGCCCAGGCGCACCAGCGTGCCCTCCTGCAGCGTGCGCAGCAGCTTGGACTGCAGGGCCAGCGGCAGCTCGCCAATCTCATCAAGAAAGATGGTGCCGCTGTCGGCCTGCTCGAACCAGCCCACGCGGGCTGTGCTGGCGCCGGTGAACGCGCCTTTCTCGTAGCCAAACAGTTCGGACTCGAACAGCGCGTCCGGAATGGCCGAGCAATTGACCTTGATGAAGGGCCGGTCGCGCCGCCCGCTGGCCAGGTGCACGGCGCGTGCGAACAGCTCCTTGCCCGTGCCCGACTGGCCCAGCAGCAGCACGGTGGCCTGGGTTTGCGACACACGCTCCAGCTCGCTCAAGGCCTGCAGCAGCGGTGGCGAGCTGCCAATGAGCCCGTAGCGCGCGCTTTTGGTGTTGAGCGCATTGGCTAGCACGGCGTTGCGCGCCTGCAGCTGCCGCGTCTGCTCGTCCACCAGGGCTTCCAGCTGCAGCAGCTGCCCGACCAGCGTGGCCAGCACGCGCAGCACCGCCAGGTCGTCGTTCAGGTGGCGCTGGCGGCTACGGATGCGGTGGCAGGCCAGCACGCCGATGGGCGCGTTGTTGACCTCGATGGGCAGGGCGATGAAAGCCACCGTCTCGGGCGGCAGCTGGCTGCGCTCCACTGCGCGTGCCAGAAACAGCGGTTCGGCATCAATGTCCTGCACGATGGCAGGCTGCCCCGTGGCCAGCACGCGGCCTGTGATGCCCTCGCCCCAGGCGTACCGCCCGCGCTGCACCTCGGCCTGGGTGAGGCCATAGGCGTGCTGGATGGAGGCGGTGCGCGGCGCGCCGGCTGGGGAGGACGGGGCGTTGTCCACCAGCACGATGCGCCCACGGTTCAGGCCCAGCAGTTCGCTCATCAGGTGCAGCATTTCGCGCAGCACCAGGCCGGGCGCCAGGCTGCGGCCGATGAGGCGCATCACTTCGCGCATTAGCAGCAGCTCCTGGGTGTGCCAGTCGGTGGGGCTGTGCGAGCGGGCCGTGCTGGAAGGGGAGGGCATGGGCGGTGGGGGCATGTCAGGGCGATTGCAAGTTCTGCGCCCGGGTGCATTAAAGTCGCCTGCGTCCCGCCATTTACCGACTTTTTCACCTTCTCGAAAGCCCCCACCATGACCACCCTCGGAACCCCTCTGTCCCCCCATGCCACCAAAGTCATGCTGCTGGGCTCGGGCGAGCTGGGCAAGGAGGTGCTGATCGCGCTGCAGCGCCTGGGGGTGGAAACCATTGCCGTGGACCGCTACGACAACGCCCCCGGCCAGCAGGTGGCCCACCACGCGCGCACCATCACCATGAGCGACCCGGCCCAGCTCAAGGCGCTGATCGAAGCCGAACGGCCCCACCTGGTGGTGCCCGAGATCGAAGCCATCGCCACCCCCATGCTCGAAGAGCTGGAAGCCGCGGGCACCGTGCGCGTGATCCCTACGGCCCGCGCAGCGCGCCTGACCATGGACCGTGAAGGCATCCGCGTGCTGGCCGCCGAAACGCTGGGCCTGCCCACCAGCCCCTACAAGTTCTGCAATTCGCTGGAAGAACTGCAGGCTGCGATTGACGCAGGTATCGGCTACCCCTGCATCGTCAAGCCCGTGATGAGCAGCTCGGGCAAGGGCCAGAGCAAGATCGACGGCCCAGACGACGTGAAGAAGGCCTGGGACTACGCCATGGCCGGTGGCCGGGTGCGCCACGGCCGCGTGATCGTCGAGGGCTTCATCGACTTTGACTACGAAATCACCCAGCTCACCGTGCGTGCGGTGGGCGCGGACGGCCAAATCACCACCAGTTTCTGCGACCCCATCGGCCATGTGCAGGTGAGTGGCGACTATGTGGAAAGCTGGCAGCCCCACCCCATGCACCCGGCCGCGCTCGAAAAGTCGCGCCAGATCGCCAAGGCCGTGACCGACAACCTGGGCGGCCAGGGATTGTTCGGCGTGGAGCTGTTCGTCAAGGGCCAGGAGGTCTGGTTCAGCGAAGTGAGCCCGCGCCCGCACGACACGGGCCTGGTCACGCTGTGCACCCAGCACCAGAGCGAGTTCGAGCTGCACGCCCGCGCCATCCTGGGCCTGCCCGTGGACACCAGCCTGCGCAATCCCGGCGCCAGCGCCGTCATCTACGGCGGCGTGGAAGCCCAGGGCATCGTGTTCGATGGTGTGGAAGAAGCCCTGCGCGTGCCGGGCACCGATCTGCGCCTGTTCGGCAAGCCCGAGAGTTTTGTGAAGCGCCGTATGGGCGTGGCGCTGGCTCGGGCTCAGAATGTGGACACGGCGCGTGCGAACGCCAAGCTGGCGGCGAGCAAGGTCAGGCCCCGCGTGGCCTGATAGCCTGCGGCCGCAGTTGCGGCGGGCCGGTGCGACGACGGCGCTTCTGTGAAGGAGAACCCCTGTGAGCCTGAGTGCGCGGATCCTGTGGCTGGTGCTGGCAGCCTCTTTGTTGCCTGTGCCGGCCCTGGTGTGGCTGCTGCTGGAGTTCCGGGTGGCCACCACCGGACAGGCGCGCGACCGGCTGGTGGCCCGGGCAGGCATCATTGCCAGCGACCTGGACGACAAGATCGCTGGTACCGGGCAACTCTTGTTTGGCCTTGGGCGCGTACCCCTGCTGGCAGCGGGCGACAAGGGCGCCTGCTCTGATTTCCTGGCAGATGTCCTCAAGGAACATCCTCAGTACACCGGCATCCTCACCATCCAGCCCGATGGTTCCCTGTTCTGTGATTCGCTGCGCAGTGGCCGTACGCTGGACCTCCGGGACCGCAGTTACTTTCAGCGTGCGCTGACAGCCTCCGGGCCGGTGCTGGAAGCGGTCATAGGCCGCCTGACGGGCAAGGGGGTGCTGCAGGTGGCCTACCCGGTGCGCGATGCGGGAGGCGCGTTGCGCTTCATCCTGCTGGCCTCGCTCGACATGCAGGACTACGGGCAGGCCACGGTGCATGCACAGCGCTATGAGCGTATGCATCTGCAGGTATGGAATGCCGACGGTTCGGTGGTCATGGACTTCCGCCGGCCGGAGGTGGCGCCGCTGACCCTGGGGGACGCCGAACGCACTTTCATGTTGCAAGCGGTCGAAGGGCATGCCGTGATGGAGGGGGCCGATGGCGTGCGTCGCGTCTGGGTGCGCGCCCAGTTGCCGCGCGCACAGGGCTCGGATCTGCGTCTGGCCCTGGCCGTGCCTGAGGACGACCTGCGTGGCCCGGTGGAGCGCCAGTTCCGGCGCGCACTGCTGGGGGTGCTGGCACTGGCGGCCATCGTGTTTGTTGCTGCTTTTCTGTTGGTGGAATTTGCGGTACGCCGCCATGCCATGCGCGCCATCCGCGCCATTGGCCGCATGGATGCTGGCAACTACGCCGAACCCATTGGCACACCCTATCCCCCGGGAGAGCTGGGGCAGGTGGCTCGGGCACTGGACCGGATGGCGGAGTCCCTGCTGCGCCAGCAGCAGTCCATCGCGCTGCACACGGAGACGCTGGAGCGCCAGGCGCGGCGAGACCCCCTGACCGACTTGGCCAACCGCTACAGCCTCACGGAGCGGCTGGACGCGGCGTTGGACCGGGCGCGGGAGCAGGGCCACTGCGTGGCCGTTCTGGCCATGGACCTGGACCGGTTCAAAGGGGTGAACGACAGCCTGGGCCATGCCCGGGGCGATGCCTTGCTCAAGGAGGTGGCGGTCCGGTTGCAGGGTTGTGTACGCCCTGGCGATGTAGTGGCCCGCCCGGGAGGGGATGAGTTTGTGGTGGTGCTGCCCGACCTGCCGGACCCGGCGGTGGTGGAGCCCATGGCGCGGCGCATTGTGCGGGCGCTGACCCTGCCTGTGGAGACCGGCACGTCCAGCTGGTTGCTGGGCACCAGCCTGGGCATTGCGGTCTTCCCGCAGGATGGGGACTCTGGCGACCTGTTGTTGCGCAATGCAGACGTGGCCATGTACGACGCCAAGGACCTGGGTGGGAATCGGCTGGCTTTCTTCAGCCCGCACATGACGGAGGTGTTGACGGAGCGCCTGCGGGTGGAGGCGGGCCTGCGCCATGCCATCGAGCACGACGGGCTGCGCCTGCACTATCAGCCCATCATGGATGCGCGGACGGGGCGCTTGTCGTCGGTGGAGGCGCTGGTGCGGTGGGCGGACCCGGAGCGTGGGCTGGTGTCTCCGCTGCAGTTCATCGGCATTGCGGAAGAAACGGGGCTGATCGTGCCACTGGGCGAATGGGTGCTGAACGAGGCCTGCGCGCAGGCACGGCGGTGGCTGGATGCCGGGTGGGGGGAGATCCCGGTGGCGGTGAACCTCTCGGCCCGTCAGTTCCAGGAGCCTGAGCTGGACCAGGTGGTGGCCCGCGCCTTGCAAAGCACCGGATGCCCACCCCGGTTGCTGCAATTGGAAATCACTGAAAGCTCGATCATGGAGCCCGTGGAGGAGGCCCTGCAGACCATGCAGCGCCTCACCGCGCTGGGTGTGCAGCTGGCCATCGACGACTTCGGCACCGGCTATTCGTCACTCAGCCAGCTCAAGCGGTTTCCGGTGCGCAAGCTCAAAATCGACCGCTCTTTCGTCAACGACCTGGGGAGCAACGACCGGGGCGAAATGCTGGTGGACGCCATCGTGGCCCTGGCGCAAAGGCTGGGCCTGCGCACGGTGGCCGAGGGCGTGGAAACCGACCACCAAGCCCAGTGGCTGGCCCGGCTGGGCTGCGACGAACTGCAGGGTTACCTCTTTTCCCAGCCTTGCGCGCCACAAGACCTTGAAAACTGGTGGCAGGGCCGGGTGGCGGGCCCTCCCGCCGGCCCTATTCCCGGATCTGCCGCCCCGTGAGCTTGAGGAACAAATCTTCCAGATTCGCAGGCCGGTGCAGCGTGCGCAGGTGGCCATGCTGCCCCAGCGCCTGCAGCAGCGGCTGCGCGTTCTGTGTGTAGAAAAACACCGTCTCGCCGCTGATCTCCACGCGCGCGGCCAGGGCACGCAGCGCGGCGTCTTCGGCCATCTGGACGGCCCCCACGCCGAACACCTCCACCACATCCGGCTCCAGGTGCTGGGCGATTAGCTCGCGCGGGCGGCCTTCCGCAATCTTGCGGCCGTGGTCCAGCACCAGCAGGCGCGAGCACAGGCGCTCGGCCTCGTCCATGAAGTGGGTGGTCAGCAGGATCGACTTGCCTTGCTGCAGCAGCAGTTGCAGGCGTTCCCACATCAGGTGGCGGGCTTGCGGGTCCAGGCCGGTGGTGGGCTCGTCCAGCAGCAGCAGGCGCGGGTTGTTGACCAGGGCGCGCGCCAGCGACAGGCGCCGCTTCATGCCGCCCGACAGCTCGCCCGGCTTGGCGTCGGCCTTGTGGGTGAGGGCTGCGAACTCCAGCAACTGGGGTACACGCTCGTCCATCACTGCGCCCTTCAGCCCAAAGTAGCGGCCGAACACGCGCAGGTTTTCGGCGCAGGTGAAGTCCGGGTCGAGCGTGTCAAACTGCGTGACCACACCCAGCTGCGCCTTGATGGCCAGCGCATCGCGGGGCATGTGCAGCGGTGCGGTGCCGGGCTTGGAGGTGAAATGCACTTCGCCGCCATCCGGTGACGCCAGGCCCAGGCACATGCGAATGGTGGTGGTCTTTCCAGCACCGTTGGGGCCGATGACGCCCAGGCATTCGCCGGGAGCAATCGCGAAGGACACGTCGTCCACCACGGTGGTCTCGCCATAACGTTTGCGCAGGTGCAGAGCTTCAAAAAGTGCGGTCATGGAGAGATTGTGTGCGACGTGGGCATACCCGGTGTTGCGCGCAGTCGTTGTGGCAAAAATCAACACTTAGCGCAGGTGGATAGTGCACTGATTGCTATCAAAAGAGGACCAATTGGCTCAGTCCGCTGCGACCAGCCGCCCACGGCCCGCCGTCTTGGCTGCATAGAGGGCGCCGTCGGCACGGGCCATCAGTTCCGCCAGGGCGGCCTCACCGGGCTGCAGGACGGCCATCCCGGCGCTGTAGTCCAGCGCAAAGCCCAGCTCGGCCACACTGGCTGCGTGCAGGCGCCTGCGCAGTCGCCGGTCCAGGGCCAGTCCGGCGGGCTCGCTGTTGTGCAACAGCAGCACACCAAACTCCTCGCCACCCAGGCGGCCGACCAGATCGCCGCTGCGGCAGGTGTCGCCCAGCAGGCGGGCAAACAGTTGCAGGGCGCGGTCCCCGGCCTCGTGGCCATGGGTGTCGTTGACCTGCTTGAAGTGGTCCAGGTCCAGCATCATTGCCGTCATGGGCAACTGATGGCGTGCGGCGTGGGCCAGCAGGCTGCTGCCTTGGGTGGTGAAGCCGCGCCGGTTGAGCACGCCGGTGAGGCCATCGGTCATCGCCAGCGTGCGCAGCTTGTGTTCAGCCTCCGACCGCCAGGCCACCAGCAGGGCGACCGTGCCGAGCACCAGGCTCACGTTGGTGGCCACGGCGGCAGCGAGGTTGACAGGATGGGGAGTGCGAAAGCTGGGGTACTGGTCGGTGAAGGCGCCCAGCATGCCCCGCGCCAACGTGAACGCGGCCGACGTCAGCAGGCAGCCCAGCAGCAGGCTGCGCCAGCGCAGGTTGGCCTCGACCACCGGCGCCAGGGTGGCGCGCGCAACGATGCACAGGATGGTGGCCAATACAAAGTTGGCCCAGCCCACGCGCCAGGCGTAGTGACCAAAGCCCAGGGTGTAGCCCAGTGGGGCGGCTATCACCAGCACCAGCAGCAGGCGGCGCAAGGGACGGGGGCCCAGCCATTCTTCGAGCGCCCGGTACAGCATCCACTGTGCGGCCGCGTTGCAGGCAATCGACACGGTGGAAAGGGTCTGGTCCCACAGGGTGGATGAGGCAATGATGGCCGCCCAGGCCACGGCCTGCAGCAGCATGCTGGCCTGCACATGGCGGGCCGCGCGGCTCACGTCCCGGCCCATGATCAGCGGCAGCGCGGCCGAGATCATGAACAGGTTGGCCGCCATGACCGTCATCAGCGTGAGGAAATCCAGTGGCATACGCAGTGGCCCCGGGGCCTGTGTTTACTGAAAAGCGACCTCGGCAAAGCTGCGCAGCTTGCGGCTGTGCAGGCGGTCCACGCCGCCGTTGCGCAGGATCTCGATGGCGCGCATGCCGATGCGCAGGTGCTGGTCCACCCGCTCGCGGTAGAAGTGGTTGGCCATGCCGGGCAGCTTGATTTCGCCGTGCAGGGGCTTGTCGCTCACGCACAGCAGGGTGCCGTAGGGCACGCGAAAGCGAAAACCATTGGCGGCGATGGTGGCGCTTTCCATGTCCAGCGCCACGGCGCGGCTCTGGCTGAAACGGCGCTGGGGCGTGTTGTCGGGCAGCAGCTCCCAGTTGCGGTTGTCGGTGCTGGCCACGGTGCCGGTGCGCATCACGCGCTTCAGGTCGGCGCCGCTGATCTGTGTGACATCGGCCACGGCCTGCTGCAATGCGAGCTGGATCTCGGCCAGCGCCGGGATGGGCACCCACAGAGGCAGGTCTTCGTCCAGCACGTGGTCCTCACGCACGTAGGCGTGGGCCAGCACGTAGTCGCCCAGCTGCTGGCTGTTGCGCAGGCCCGCGCAGTGGCCCAGCATCATCCAGGCGTGGGGGCGCAACACGGCGATGTGGTCGGTGATGGTCTTGGCGTTGGCGGGGCCTACGCCGATGTTGACCATGGTGATGCCGCTGCTGTCTGCGCGCACGAGGTGGTAGCCGGGCATTTGCGGCAAGCGCGGCGGGGCTACGCCCAGTTCGTCGCCGGGCTGGGCACCCAATCCCACGCGGCGGGTGACCACGTTGCCCGGCTCGATGAAGGCGATGTATTCACTGTCGGGCTTGGCCATCTCGGCGTGGCCCAGGCGCACAAATTCGTCGATGTAGAACTGGTAATTCGTGAACAGCACGAAGTTCTGGAACCACTCGGGCGCCGTTCCCGTGTAGTGGCGCAGGCGGTGCAGCGAGTAGTCCACGCGCGGCGCGGTGAACAGCGACAGCGGCTGGGCCTCGCCTGGGCGGGCCTGCCAGGTGCCGTTGGCGATGCCGTCGTCCATGGCAGCCAGGTCGGGCAGGTCGAACACGTCGCGCATCAGCATGCGGCGCTCGGGCGTCAGCGTGCCCTCGATGTGGTCGTGCTCGGCAAACGAGAAATGGATCGGAATGGGGTGGGCGCTGGTGCCCACTTCCAGCTCCACGTTGTGGCTGGCGCGCAGCAGGCGAAACTGCTCGGCGTAGTAGTGAGCGAACAGGTCGGGCCGGGTGAGGGTGGTTTCGTAGCGCCCAGGGCCTTCCACAAAACCATAGGCCAGCTTGGTGTCGGCCCGCGCCACGGTGGTGGTGTGCACCCGTACAAAGGGGTAGAACGCGCGCACGGCGCCTTCGGGCGTTTCGCCTGCCACAAAACGCTGCATGGCGTCGCGCAGGTGGCCAATCTGTTGCTGGTAAATGCGCTGCACCTGGGCCAGTGCGTCGGCCGGGTCGGTGTGGCGGGTGGGGGCGATGAAGTCGGGGATGAGGGGCATGCCCCTATTGTCCACAAGCCGGGAACGTGTCTGTGTGACGGCACCGGGAAGGGATCGGAAACAGGTTCTTACACCGGCAAATCGCGCATCCAGCGCTGGAGCGCCACGGCATCCAGCGGCACCGACACCACATGCCCCTGGATCAGGTCACACCCCAGGCCCTTGAGCAATTGCACCTGCGCCGGGGTTTCCACCCCTTCGGCCACGGTTTTGAGCTGCAGGCTGCGGGCCATCTGAATGACGGCCGTGACGATGGCCACGTCGTCGGGGTTGCCGGGCGTGTCCACCACAAAAGACCGGTCGATCTTGAGGCTGTCGATGGGGTAGCGCTTGAGGTAGGCCAGCGACGAATACCCTGTGCCAAAGTCGTCGATCGAGATGCCCACGCCCAGCGCTTTGAGGGCATTGAGGGTGTCCAGCACCTGGCCGGTCTGGTGCATGAGCACGGATTCGGTCAGCTCAATCCCCAGGTACTGCGGCGCCAGGCCGGTATCGCGCAGCGCCGCAGCGATTTCGCCAGCGACATCGCGCTGGCGAAATTCGAGGGCCGACAGGTTCACCGCCACGGGCACCAGGGCCAGGCCCTCGTCCTGCCATTCCTTGAGCTGGCGGCAGGCCTCGCGCATCACCCAGCGGCCGATGGGGGTGATGAGGCCGCGCGATTCCGAAAAGGTGATGAACTCGTCGGGCCCCACCAGGCCGCGCTGCGGGTGGCGCCAGCGTACCAGAGCCTCCAGCCCCTGCAGGGAGCCGTCTTCCAGGCTGATCTGGGGCTGGTAGTGCAGCACAAAGGCGTTGTCCACAATGGCCTCGCGCAGAAGGCGCTCGTGCTGCAGCACGTCGATGGCGCTGGCTTCCATGCTCGGGGTGTAGAACTGGCGGTTGCCGCGGCCACTTTCCTTGGCGTGGTGCATGGCTGCATCGGCGCAGCGCAGCAGTGCATCGCCGGTGGTGGCGTGTTGGGGGAACAGGCTGATACCGATGGAGGGGGACACCGTCAGCGGCACCTGGCCCAGGGTGAAAACGCCGTGCATGGACGCCAGCAGCTTGTCGGCCACCCGGGCGGCATCGTCAGGGCCCTGCACATCGGTCAGCACCACCACAAACTCATCGCCGCCCAGCCGCGCCACCACGTCAGCGTCGCGCACGCCCTGGCGCAGGCGTTCGGCCACGTTGCACAGCAGCTGGTCGCCTGCATGGTGGCCCAGCGAGTCGTTCACCGTCTTGAAATGGTCAAGGTTCACAAAAAGCACGGCCGCACGGCCGTGGCGCCTGCGGGCCAGCGACAGCACCTGCGACAGCTGCTCCATCAGGAAGTGGCGGTTGGGCAACTGCGTAAGCGTGTCGTGCAGCGCAATGAAGGCCTCGCGTTCCTGGGCCTGCTTGCGGGCCGTGATGTCACGCACCACCACGATGCGGTAGTCGGCATGGTGCAGTGGCATGGTCTTTCCCACCACCTCCACGGGAATGGCGTGGCCGTCCTTGTGGCGGATGGTCACTTCGTAGGGGTCTTCGCGCCCGGTGCGCGTGTAGTCCAGCGCCACGGCCCTCCATTCCGGACTGATGAAGTGGAAGATGGAAAACCCCACCACCTCCTGCAGCGCATAACCCGTCAGGCGGGTGAGTGCCTCATTGCCGTCGGTGATGATGCCGTCGCGGTGGAACACGATGGCCTCGTCCGTGGCCTCGGTGAACTTGCGCATGCGCTCTTCGCTCTGGCGCACTTGGCGCTCCGCGCGCCAGCGCTCAGTGATGTCGGTGATCAGAACGAACGAGCCCAGCTGCTGCGCGCTGGCGTCAAAGTGCGGGATCAGGTTGACCTCGATCATGCGGGCCTCGCCATTGGGCAAGGTCTGCTCACGTGTGTACTTCACATGTTCGCCGCATGCGGACCGTTCCACATGCGGCTGGATGGCCAGCCAGGCCTTGTCGCCGATGGCCTCCTGCACCGTAAGGCCCAGGATGGATTCGGTCGTGTGGCCGTTGTAGGCGGCATAGCCTTGGTTGGCGAACTGGCAGCACAGGCCGGGCAGGTTGTAGTAGGCCATCAGCGCGGGCACGGAGTCTGCAATCAGCCGCAGCAAAGCATCGCTGGAGCCACGGGGGCCAGGGGTGGGGGCTGCGTTGGTAAGGTCTTGCATGGGCAGGCGCTGATGGGTTTTGTTATAGCCGATAGACCTGACAGCAAGGCTTGGGGCAACTCCCCATGCAAGTTTGCTGCGCGGGTGGGTGGGTTGCGGTGGGTCTTTCTGTCACCATGGGGCATTGCCACAAGAACAAAAGACAGGAAAGGTGCGGGAGTTCCATGCAGGAGTTCGGAGGTTTTTCCTCAGCGCTGGCCGTGCTGGCGAGCGCAGCGGGGTGCGGTTTGCTGATGGGTATTGAGCGCGAGCGTCGCAAAGGGGCGGGGCCCGACCGGGCGCTGGCCGGGGTGCGGTCGTTCACCCTGGCTTCCCTGGGGGGCGCGGCAGCTGCGCTCACGGCGGTTCCTGTGCTGGTGGTGGTGGGGGCCGTGTTGGTAGCGGCCCTCACGGTGGTGGCCTATGCGCGCGACCGCTCTGGCGACCCTGGCGTCACCACCGAGATCGCCTTGTTTCTGGCCTATCTGATCGGGGTGACCTGCGCGCGCGACCAGTTGCTGGCCGCCGCCCTGGCGGTGGTGGTGACGGGGCTGCTGGCGTTGCGGGACGTGTTGCACCAGTTTTCCAACCAGTGGCTGCAGCCCGGCGAGGTGCGCAGCGGGCTCATTCTGGCCGCCTTGGCTTTGCTGGTGTATCCACTGGCCCCCAACACCCCCCTGTGGCAAGGCGTGCTGAACCCGCAGGTGGTGGTGCGCCTGGTCATCGTGCTGCTGGTGATCCAGTCGCTGGCGCACTTGGCCAAGCGACTGATGCAGGCGCGCCATGCCGTGGCGCTGTCGGCGCTGGCCTCCGGGTTTGTGTCGAGCACCGCCACCATCGGCAGCCTGGGTATGGAGGTGCGAGCGGGCCGGGCCACGGCGCGCACCAACGCAGGCGCAGCGGTGCTGTCGTGTGTGGCCACCATGGCCCAGATCGTGGTGGTGGCCGCCACCGTGCAGCCGCAGTGGCTGGCTCGGCTGTGGCTGCCCGCGCTGGCGGGCGGGTGTGTGGCGGCCGTCGTGGGATGGTGGGGCGGGCGCGGCGCGGCGCACCTGTCTGCGAAGGCTATGGACGCCGGTGCGGAGGTGGCGGTTGCTGTACCCCCTGACACCCCTATGTTCAAGCTGCGCGATGCCTTGCTGATTGCGGCTCTGCTCACTGGCATTCAGGCCGGTGTGCAGGGGCTCACGGCGTGGCAAGGCGACGCGGGCATGCTGGCAGGCGCGCTGCTGGCGGCCCTGGCCGACGTGCATGCCGCCACGGCGGCCGTGCTGGTGCGCGGCGGCCCGCACAGCGCGGCCGCACCCGCCATCGCACAGGCCCTGATGGCCGCGCTGCTGGTGCATGCAGGCAGCAAGTGCGCGGTGGCCCTGGCCAGTGGTGGCTGGCGCTACGCGCTGGCTGTGGCACCGGGCGTGCTGGCGCACACCCTGGCGTTTGTGGGGGTGTTGGCCCTGCAGGCATAGCGGCTGGTGAAGGCGGGGCCGGATAATCGACCCATGACCTCCAAAGAAAACCAAGCCCGCGCTGATTTCAGCGCGCTGGCCCTGAGCCCCGCCACGCTGGCCAACCTGCAGCAGCTGGGCTACACCACCATGACCCCCATCCAGGCGGCCAGCCTGCCGCCCGCGTTGCTGGGCAAGGACCTGATCGCCCAGGCCAGCACCGGCAGCGGCAAGACCGCCGCGTTTGCCCTGGCCCTGCTGGCCAACCTCAACCCCCGCCGTTTTGCGGTGCAGGCGCTGGTGCTGTGCCCCACGCGCGAGCTGGCCGACCAGGTGACCACCGAGATCCGCCGCCTGGCGCGGGCCGAAGAAAACATCAAGGTCGTGACCCTGTGTGGCGGCGTGCCGCTGCGCGCACAGACGCTGAGCCTGGAGCATGGCGCGCACATCGTGGTGGGCACGCCCGGCCGCGTGATGGACCACCTGGAGCGCCAGCACCTGTCGCTGGAGGCGCTCAACACCCTGGTGCTCGATGAGGCCGACCGCATGCTCGACATGGGCTTCTTCGACGACATCGTCGTGGTGGCCAAGCAGTGCCCCAAGGAGCGCCAGACGCTGCTGTTTTCGGCAACGTACCCCGAGGGCATCGCCAAGCTCAGCGCCCAGTTCATGAAGTCGCCCGAGCAGATCACGGTGCAGGCCCAGCATGCCGAAGGCAAGATCGAGCAGCGCTGGTACGAGGTGAAAAACAGCGAGCGCCTGCACACGGTGTCGCAGCTGCTCAACCACTTCCGCCCAGAATCGTCCATCGCCTTTTGCAACACCAAGCAGCAGTGCCGCGACCTGGTGGGGGTGCTGCAGGCCCAGGGCTTCAGCGCGCTGGCGTTGTTTGGCGAGCTGGAACAACGTGAGCGTGATCAGGTGCTGGTGCAGTTTGCCAACCGCAGTTGCTCGGTGCTGGTGGCCACCGACGTGGCCGCGCGCGGCCTCGACATTGCCAACCTGGCCGCCGTGATCAACGTGGATGTGACGCCCGACCCCGAGGTGCACATCCACCGCATTGGCCGCACCGGCCGGGGCGATGCCGACGGCCTGGCGCTGAACCTGGCCAGCCTGGACGAGATGGGCTCCGTGGGCAAGATCGAGCAACTGCAGGGCCGCGAGTCGCGCTGGTTCCCTGTGGCGGACCTCACGCCCACGGGCAGCGGCCCGCTGGTGCCGCCCATGGTCTCCATCCAGATCATCGGTGGCCGCAAGGAAAAGATCCGTGCGGGCGACGTACTGGGTGCGCTGACCGGCGAGATGGGCTACACCCGCGAGCAGATCGGCAAGATCAATGTGAACGACTTCTCGACCTACGTGGCGGTGGACCGCGCCATTGGCGCGCAGGCCGCGCAGCGCCTGAACCAGGGCCGCGTGAAGGGCAAGACCGTGAAGGCGCGGCTCGTCACGGACTGAGAGGCTGAGAGTCTTTTATCCATGCCCGCCTTGCACGCGAAAACGCCCCGGCTCGTCGTTGCAAATGCTCGCCATAGCCCGAGCTGTGGCTGTGCTTTGCGCCTAGATCCGAGGCGTTTTCGCGCGCTTTTCGGGCTCGGCTAAACAACTCTCAGCTCCGAGGCGCTCACGTGGGGCCAGCGCCGCTGCGCGGAGGCTGGCTGCGCTGGTGGCAGGTGAAAGTTTGGGTGAAAAATGCCGCCAGCGCTTGATGGGTGTCATTTGTTGCTATCTACTTGATAGTGATCAGGTTCTGCCCGGCGGCGGATCATTTCCGCAGCTGTTTTTTTCACGCCGCCTGTGGCATCTGCGCATTGCACCAAGACCTATAGAGGACTATAGTTCTTGGCATGACCACATCCCACAAAGTTGTTGCCTTTGACAGTGCCCCGGGACTGAGCCGCTACGCCGCCCTGGCCGCCGCCCTGCGTGCCCGCGTGGTGGCAGGGGAGTGGCCACCCGGCTCGGCCCTGCCGGCAGAAAGCCTGCTGGCCACCGAGCACCAGGTGGCGCTGGGCACCATGCGCCGAGCGCTGGAACTCCTGGTGGCGCAAGGCCTGGTGGAACGCATACACGGCCGGGGCACCTTTGTGCGCCAGGGGATTGCCGGTGCGTCGATGCTGCGCTTTTTTAGGTTTGACAGTGGCAGTGGCGAAATGCCACGCTCGCGCATCCTGTCACGCCAGCGCGTGGCGGCCCCGGCCGCCGTGGCCCGCAGGCTGGGCTTGGCCACGGGCGAGATGGTGCTGCGGCTGCAGCGTTTGCGCCTGCTGGCCGACCAGCCCTGCCTGCTGGAAGAGCTGTGGTTGCCGCTGGATGTGTTTGCTCCCCTGGCTGAAGGCAGCACCGCCGAATGGGACGACCTGCTGTACCCCATGTTCGCGCGGCGCTGCGGCGTGCATGTGCACCGTGCCGTGGACGACATTGGCTTTGCCGTGCTGACGGCCGCTCAAGCCATCCCCCTGGGGCTGGCCGCAGGCCATCCGGGCGTGGTGGTGCAACGGGCCGCCTACGACCTGGGCGGGCGCTGCGTCGAATGGCGCACCACGCGCGGCGATGCCCATGCCTTTCACTACACCGTGACCATTACATGAACGACAACCGTGGGGGTGTCCGTGGCCTGGCAAGCCAGTTCCACACCCCCTGCTGGACTTGGGGCGCCAGCTTCCTGCGGGGCCCCCTGAACGCCTGAAAACTCAACCAAGGAGACCTGTATGCCCCATCTGTCCGATCCTCTGAACCCCCCTGGTCTGTCGCGCCGCGCGGCGCTGGCTGCTGTGGGCGCCACCTTGGCCGCCCCCTGGGTGCACACCCGCGCCGCGGGCGTGGGCGGCGGACGCACCGTGACCCTGGTTGTCTCTTACCCGGCAGGCGGCGGTGCCGACCTGATGGCCCGCATCATCGCGCCCCGCATGGCCGAGGCGCTGGGGCAAGGCGTGGTGGTGGACAACAAGCCCGGCGCCAGCGGCCAGCTGGCCGCATCGGCCGTGGCCCGCGCCACGCCGGATGGCACCACACTGCTGCTCGATGCATCGTCGTTCGCTGTCAATCCATCGCTCTACCCCAAGCTGCCCTACGACAGCAACACGGCCTTTGTGCCACTGGCCGTGTTGGCGACCTTTCCGAACGTGCTGGTGTGCCACCCGGGCTTCGGTGTCAATTCCGTCAAGGAGGTCATCGCACGCGCCAAGGCCAAGCCCGAGGACGTGGCCTATGCGTCGTCCGGCAATGGCTCGGCCCAGCATCTGGCGGGGGCGTTGTTTGAAGAGCGCACAGGCGTGCGGCTGTCCCACATTCCCTACCGTGGGGGCGGCCCTGCCATGAACGACGTGATGGGAGGCCAGGTGCCGCTGTTCTTTGCCAATGTGGCCTCGTCCCTGGGCCATATCCAGGCGGGCAAGCTGCGGCCGCTGGCAGTGACCAGCGCCGTGCGCGCCCGTTCGCTGCCCGATGTGCCCACCATGGCGCAGGCCGGTGTGGCCGACTACGAAGTGCTGGAGTGGAACCCCGTGCTGGCTCCGGCGGGCATTGCGCCCGAGGTGCGCACGCAGCTGGTCAACGCCATCCGCAAGGCACTGGCAGACCCTGAGGTGCTGGGACGCATCCGCGCGCTGGGCGGCGATGCCTTTCCCGATGCCACCCAGGCCAGTGCGGGCAAGTTCATCCAGGCCCAGCAAGCGCAGTGGGGCAAGGTCATCCGTGAGCGCAAGATCGTGGTGGGCTGACCCATGGGTGCGCTGGCCACATCCACACCGTTGCGGGATGCCCTGGAGGGATGGGACACGCACGTCCATGTGTTTGATGCCGCCGCCCGGGTCCAGGCTGGGCACTACCAGCCTGCGCACCAGCCCCTCGAACGCATTGAGGCAGAAGCCGCGAAGCTGGGCGTGGGCCACCTCGTGTTGGTGCAGCCCAGCGTGTACGGCACCGACAACCGGCTGGTGCTCGACGCCCTGGCCCGCGAACCGGGTCGGCACCGCGCGGTGGTGGTGGTGGATACCGACATTGCCGACAGCGAACTGCACACCATGCACGCACTGGGCGTGCGCGGCGTGCGTTTCAATCTGGTGTCTCCCGTGGGCAACGGGGCGCAGGCCATGCAGGCGCTGGCGCCCCGCCTGAAGGCGCTGGGCTGGCATGTGCAGTGGTATGCAGCACCCGCACAACTCGCGCAGATTGCCCAGCTGCATGCGCAAACGGGGCTGCCCTGTGTGCTGGACCATCTGGCGGGGATGCACGCCGCCTTGGCGCAGGACGATGCGGCCTGGCAGGCGCTGGCAAGGCTGGCCGACCTGGGGGCATGGGTCAAGCTGTCGGGCTGGTACCGCCTTCAGGCCGGAGCCCCCTACGCCGAACTGCACGGCGCGATCCGCCGCGTGGCCGGTCTGATGGGTGAGCGGCTGGTGTGGGGTTCGGACTGGCCCCATACGGCGTTTGCTCCGGACGCCATGCCCGCCTACGCGGGTGTGTGGGAGCCGGTGGTGAATGCCCTGGGCGCGGCGCGCGCCGACAAGGTGCGCATGGCGGGCGCTAAGCTGTACCGCTGAAGCGAAGTGCGTTTGGAGGACATTGGCATGGGTGCTTGCCGCACCCGCCGTCTCTTTACCTGGCGCCTGCCTCTTCCAGCATCCGCACCATTTCGCTGAAGCCGCGCTGCCGTGCAAGTTGGAGCGGCGTGTTGCCCTGCCGGTCGGTCAGCGTTTGGCTCGCACCCGCCCGCAACAGGGCTTGCAGGGTCGCTTGGTGGCGCGGGCCGCCGTTGCCCAGCACGATGGACTCGATGAGCGCCGTCCAGTGCAGGTTGTTCACATGGTCGAGCGGCGCGCCAGCGGCGATCAGCTGGCGCACCACGCCGTCGTGCCCCAGGTGGGCAGCGGCGATGAGCGCCGTGCCGTCGTAGCGGCTGGTCACCTGTTTGGCGCTGGCGCCCAGTTGCAGCAGCACGCGCAGCGTGGCCTCGTCGTCGGCCACGGCGGCAATGGTCACGGCGTCGTAACGGTCGTTTTCCAGCAGATCCAGGCCAGCGCCCGCTTTGGCAAGGGCGCGGATCGCTTCGGCCTGCCGGGCGTATGTGGCCACATGCAGCGGTGTGCGACCGTAAGCGTCGCGTGCGTTCAGGTCACCCTTTGCGGCAATCAGCTTGTTCAACGTCGGCATGTCGCCCCGCGCCGCAGCGGCATGCAGGCCCTGGTAGGCCGCTGTTTCGGCCGCCGTGGGAGGCACCTGGGCGGGTGCCGGGCGCGGGTGTGTCAGCAGCAGGGCACACGTGAGCCCTAAAGGCAAGGCAAAAAAGCGAACCATGGTGTTTTCCTCTCGGCATATCCAATCCGTCGCTACGCAGAACTTGCTGCGTTGGCTATGTGCGCGGCCCATGCCAGCGGCCACCGCGCAAGGGCCGCCCCGCCGCGCTGGTGGCGTCCCCCTGGGGGGAAGGCGCGCAGCGCTACAGGGGGTTACTTGATCTGATCCTGCACCTTGGCGATGCCGGCCACGGCGCATTGCTCGTCCAGGTGGCCACCGGGTGCGCCGCCCACGCCCACGGCGCCGACGACTTCGTTACCCACCTTCACCGGCACGCCGCCGCCCAGCAGCAGGTAGCCAGGGATGTTCACCAGGTTGGCAGCAGCGGGGTTTTTCTGCGCGCCTTCCATCATGGCCAGCGTGGTGTTCTTGGCCGATGCCGAGGTGTAGGCCTTCAGGCGGCTGGCTTCCAGCGTGTGGGGGCCTGCGTTGTCGGCGCGGTGCACGGCGCGCACGGTGCCTGCGCGGTCCACCACGGTGGCGGTCACGTTGTAGCCGTTGGCGCTGCAGGTGGCGACGGTTTGCGCGGCGATCTGCGTGGCCAGGTCCAGCGAGATGTTCTTTTCGGTGCGTACGCCTTCGGCGCTGGCCGCTGTGGCGATCAGGGACAGGGCGATGGTGGCGAGGCGGTTTTGCATGGTGTTCTCCGGTGTTTTTGACGTCGGCACCACCCGTTGTGGCGCCGTGGGAGAACTGTAGAAAACGCTGCGGTTTTCAGCCATTCGGGCGGCTACGCGCGGGCCTCCGTAAAACTACGGAAGGCCTTGGCAAAGCAGCTCAGGATGCCGCATCCACCAGCGCCGCATACCGCCGTATCAGTTGCGCCAGCGATTCCGCCCCCAGCTTGCCAAACAGGTTGGCGCGGTGCGTTTCCACCGTGCGGGGCGACAGCTCCAGCGCGCGGCCGATTTCCTTGTTGGTCAGGCCCTCCACGATCAAGCCCAGCACCTCGCGCTCGCGGGCCGACAGTTGCGCGAAGCGCTCGCGCGCCTGCTGATCGGCCTGGTGGCGCTCGCGGGATCGCACATGCTGGCGCACGGCGTTCTGCAGGGCTTCGATCAGCACTTCGTCGTCCACCGGTTTTTCCAGAAACTCCGCCGCCCCGGCCTTGAACGCGCGGCGGCACATCTCCACCGTGCCGTGGCCGGTCAGCAGGATCATGGGCTGGTCCACGCCCTGCGCGAGCAGCTGCTCCAGCACCGTGAGGCCGCTGATGCCGGGCATGCGCACATCGAGCACGATGGCGCCGATGCTGGCGCGGTCAAACCCTGCCATGAAGGACTGCGGGTCGGCCCAGGCCTGTACGCGCAGGCCCACGGTGCTGATGAGCAGGGAGAGGCTGTCGCGCACGGCGGCATCGTCGTCCACCAGGTGGATCAGGGGCGAGAGGGATTGCGCGTTATCGGTCATGGGCGGGCGGTGCAGTGGGCAGGGTCAGCACAAACTCCGCGCCCCGTAGGCCTTGGGCTGGCGCAGTGGCCTCAGGCGCCAGGGCCAGCTGCGCGCCCATGGCCTGCGCCAGGCTGTCGCACAGTGTCAGGCCCAGTCCCAGCCCGCCCGTGCGTGTGGTGTAGAACGGCTCGAACAGCCGCTGGCGTGCCTCGGGTGGTATGCCCGGGCCGTGGTCGCGCACCGACAGGGCCACGTGCCCGGTATCGGTGCGCGCCAGGGCAATGTGCAGCTGGCGTTCGGTGGCTGGCACCTGTTCCAGGGCCTGCAATGCATTCATCAGCAGGTTGTGGATGATCTGCTGCAGGGCCACAGGCTCGGCCAGCACGGTGGGCAGGTCGGGAGTGGTGGTCACGCTGGGCACCACCCCCCGCTGGGCCAGCTCGGGCTCCAGCAGGTGCAGCGCGTCGTGCACGGCCGTGGGCAGCGCCAGCGGCTGGGCCTGGCCTGCCAGGTCGGGGCGCTCCACCAGGCGGCGCAGGCGACCCACCACAGTGGAAGCGCGGCGTGCCTGCTCCACCGCACGGGCCATGGCCGTCTGGGCGGTGTCGAGGTCGGGCGGTTCATCGGCCAGCAGGCGCTGGGCGGCCTGGGTGCTGGACAGCAGGGCCGTCAGTGGCTGGTTCAGCTCGTGCGCCATGCCGGCGGCCAGCTCGCCCAGTGTGTTCAGGCGTGCCACCTGGCCCAGGCGCAGCAGCTCTTCGGCCCGCTGGCGGGCCACGCGCTGGCGCCACAGTGCGCGGCCTGCAGCCCACAGCGCAGCGGTCAGCACGCACCAGCCCAGCATGCCCCACCACGGCAGCTCGTGCAGGCCCACGCTGCGGCGGGCCACCACGTCCAGCGGCTGGCTTTGTGCCGCCAACAGCTTGTGAAACTCGTAGGTGCGGCTCCAGGCGCCCACCTCGGATCGGCCCGGCTGTACGACGAAAGCCTCGCCATCGCGCTCCAGCGTCACACGCACGGGGCTGGTGGACCTGTCCATGGGCCACTCGTCCATGGGAATGGTGCTGCGCAGGTCGATGTGCAGTGCGTAGCTGGCGGGCGTGCCTGCCAGCACGAGGTGATAGCGGCCTGCGGGCAGGTTCAGCCCTGCCATGGCCGCATGGCCGGTGCGGCGTGAGGAGGCTTCAGCGGCCGCCAGTTCTGCCTGTAGTGCGGGGGGCCAATCACTCTGCGCTGTGCGCTGCAGCACCGCCAGAATTTGCGGGTAGACCGAAGGCAGGCGGGGCAGGGGGGATGCGGCGTCGGTGCTGTTGCTCGCTGCAGCGGTGGGCTGCAGCAACGCCAGCGTGGCCATGATGGCATCGTGCTGCACCACACGCTGGCTCAGTAGCCGGTGCACGATGCGCGCGTCGGTCTCGAACGCTGCGTGCAGCTGCTGCAAACGCGCGACGGCCAGCCAGCTGGCGCCCGCGCATGCGACCACGGCCCAGAGCAGCAGGCTGGGGAGATGCAGGGTGCGGTACGAGGGAAGGCGGCGGCGCCATGCCGGGGTCATGCGCGGATTCTGGCATGGGGGCTTGCGCGGGACGCGCTTCGCCGAAGGTAGCGCTGCCTGAGCGAACGGCGTAAAGCGGGTCTTAAGGCCGCTCTGGTGTAATTCCGGCTCGGTTCTTCAGCGCTACTCCTCCAATACCTCCACCCATGTCCAACCCTGCTCCAAAGCCTCACCAATGGCTCACACCCCGCAACCTGCTGTGGGCGTCTATTGCGGTGGCGGGGGTCACCATTGCTCTCAAGACGCTGGCCTGGGTGGTCACTGGCTCGGTGGGCCTGCTGTCGGATGCGATGGAGTCGTTTGTCAACCTGGCCAGCGCCATGTTTGCGCTGGCCATGGTGACCGTGGCGGCGCGGCCTGCGGATGACGACCACCCCTACGGCCACCACAAGGCTGAGTATTTTTCGTCAGGGTTCGAAGGCATCCTCATCGTGGGGGTGTCGGCGGGCATCCTATGGGCGGCCGGGCACCGGCTGATGGACCCGCAGCCCATCGAACAGCTGGGCTGGGGCCTGGGCCTGTCGGTGCTCAGTTCGGCGCTCAATGGCTTTCTCGCGTGGCTCATGTTCCGCTCGGCCCGCGAGTACCGCTCCATCGCGCTGGAGGCCGATGCGCGCCATCTCGTCACCGACGTGTGGACCTCGGCCGGTGTGCTGGTGGGCATTGCGGGCGCGGCCCTCACGGGCTGGCTGTGGCTGGATGCGCTGGCGGCGATTGCAGTGGCGCTGAATATCCTGAAAGAGGGCGTGGAGCTGGTGTGGCGATCCTCCCAGGGCCTGATGGATTCAGCGGTAGAGCCCGAGGTGCAGGCCACCATCGACGCCACGTTGCACCAGTTTGTGCAATCGCAGGCGCCCGGTGCCGTGCGGTTTGACCATGTCTCCACCCGCCGTGCGGGCCAGCGCCAGTTTGTGGACATGCACCTGCACATGCCCGCCGACTGGACCCTGCGCCACGCCGCCGAGCTGCGCGGCCAGGTCGAGCGTGCGCTGATGACCGCCGTACCCGGCCTGCGCGCCACCATCGAGCTGCTGCCCACCGATGTGGAAGCGCATTTTGATGATCCCCGTGACGATTTGAAGGATGCCGTGAAGTGATCAGCGTATTGCAACGTGTGCGCGAAGCGCGCGTGGAGGTGAACGGGCAGACCGTGGGCGCCATCGGCGCAGGCCTGCTGGTGCTGGTGTGTGCCGAACGCGGTGACACGGAGATGGAGGCCGACAAACTGCTGGCCAAGATCCTCAAGCTGCGCATTTTTTCGGACGCCGCAGGCAAGATGAACCAGAGCGTGCAGGACACCGGTGGCGGCCTGCTGTTGGTCAGCCAGTTCACGCTGGCGGCAGACACCACCGGCGGCAACCGCCCCAGCTTCACCCAGGCGGCTGCACCCGATGAGGGGCGGCGGCTGTACGACTATGTGGTTGCCCAGGCGCGCAAGGTGCACCCCGAGGTGGCCGCGGGCCAGTTTGCCGCCGATATGCAGGTGCACCTCATCAATGACGGCCCGGTGACCATCCCGCTGCGGATACCTCCTACAGCGGCTTAGTGGTCAAAATAGATAGCATTCAGCGCTTGATGGATAAGCGCTATGGCCTTGTTTTCCTTTTATTTTCGAGAGAAACCAAGGGCGACACCGGCAGCACCCGGAACCCTGCCGACGCCAGCGCCAGCCAGGTGGCAATGGCCAGCATGACGGCCGTGTAGGCATCCCACCCCTGGCGCTGCGCCCAGGTGGCGACGATGCCAGTGAACCACTGCATCAGCGCCACACCCAGGAACATCGCCATGGTGTAGGCCGACAGTGCCCGGCCTGTGAGCGTGGGCGGATAGGAGGCCCGCACATCGGCGTACTGCAGCACGCCATAGCCCGACAGCAGGCCCATCAGCAAAATCAGCACCACGCTGGCCGCAGCGCTCCCGTGCAGGAACGCCAGCACCATGAACAGGCTCGCCATGAGCAGCGATGCATTGCCGATCCAGCGCCTGCGGCGGGCGATGCCCGGGTCCAGCCGACCGCCCAGACCCGGCGCGAAGAGGGCAATCAGCGAGAGCCCCAGCGCAACGTTGCCACTGTCCACCAGCGAGAGGTGGTAGCGGTCCATCAGCAGCGGTGCCAGCCACAGGCCGCGCAGCGACAAAAATGCGGCGTAGCCCGACATGCCCAGCAGCAGAATGCCCCAGGTGTGCGGCACGGTGAGCAGCTGGCCAAAGCCCTGCAGCGCCTGGCCCCAGGTTTCGCGCTGCGCCGGGGGAGGCACCAGCGGAGTGGGCTCGTGCACGCGCAGCCAGATCAGCAGCCACGACAGCGCGCTGAGCACCGCCAACACGGCATAACCCGTGCGCCAGCCGCCGCCGTGTTGCACCAGCCAGGCCAGCGGCGTGCCGGTGAACAGCAGGCCCAGGCCACCCACACCCATCGCCACGCCCGACAGGTAGGCAAACCGGTCCGCTGGAAAATGCCGTGCAATGAACAGCGTGCAGGCCAGAAACGCGGGCGAGCAGCCCACGCCGATCAGCAGTTGCCCTGCCATCAGCCAGGGGTAGGTCGGCGCGGTGGCCGAGAGCGCCGACCCCGCAACCGCCAGCGGAAACGCCGTGAGTACCGTGCGCCGCAGGCCGTACAGGTCCAGCCCCACGCCCATCAGCAACTGGGCCACGCCGAAGGAAAGGCCAAACAGCCCCGCAAACGCGCCCAGCGACCCTGGCGAGAGCCCGAAGTCCGCCGTCAGTCCTTGGGCCACCATGGCCGTGGTGGTGCGAAAGGCCTGGCTCAGTGCAAACCCGCTGAGCAGCGCAAGCAGCATGGCCCACAGCGCACGCGGTGATGGCCGGCCGCTGTCCGCAGGAAAGGATGGAGATGCCGACGAGGACGGCAAGGGGCTGCCGCTCACTGCCGCCAGAAGAACAGAGCGGCCATTACCAGCCCGGTAGCCACAATGCCCCAGCGCAGCACGTTAGCAGGCAGCTTGCGCGCCACGCGTGCACCACCATACCCGCCTGCGGTGGCGGCCACCATCATCATCAGCGCCTGCTGCCACAGCACCACGCCACCTGCCGCATAGATGAGCACGGCAATGGCGGTAAGCAGGGCCGACACCCAGTTCTTGAGGCCGTTCATAGCGTTCAGGTTGGTCTGCCCCAGCAGGCCGAACAGCGCCAGCAGAAGGATGCCCAGCCCGCCGTTGAAATAGCCGCCATAGGCAGCCACCGCCAGCACGCCCACCGTGGCCTTGGCGGTGGAGGGTTTGCCGCCCGCCAGCATCCGGCGCAGCTGCGGCCCGAATGCAAACAGCGCCGTGGCCGCCAGCAGCAGCCAGGGAACCACGCGGCGGAAGGTTGCGTCGGGTGTGACCAGCAGCAGCGCGGCCCCGGCCGCGCCCCCGATGAGTGAGAGCACCACCAACAAGCGCATCGACAGCCCCGGCGGCGGTGCCGTGTCTTCGCGGAAACCCCATGCTCCGGCCATGTACCCCGGCAGCAGGGCTACCGTGCCCGTGGCATTGGCCACCACAGGCGGCACGCCAGTGAAGACGAGGGCGGGCAGGGTCAGAAAACTGCCGCCCCCGGCGACGGCGTTGAGGGCGCCAGCAACGAAGGCGGCGGTGAGCAGCAAAGGCGTGTCGAGCATGCTCCGATGGTAGGGGGTGGCGCCGCCACCATTGGCGACGGCGCGGGTGCAACACTTTTGCCTGCCGTGAGCCTCGTCGGGTGTTCAGCCCTGTCGCCAGTGGGGTCCCGGCTGCCGATGCAATCAGTACAGATAGGCGGCGTCGGCTGCGGCGGGTGTTACGCCATCCGTAGCACTGCTGGTGCCCACGGCCAGGGTGCTGGCATCACCGGACAGGGCGACGCTGGCACCGAAGCGTGCAAGTGCGCGCGGCTGGGGGGCCTTGAGGTAGGCCCTGTGCGCCCAGGTGGTGCCGTCACGGCGGTAGACATTGACGGCTCCGGCTGAATATAAGGCCTGGTTGTTGGGGTTGCCATTGATGCCAGAGGCGTTGCTTGCATCGTCGAGGTTGCCCACGGCAAGCATGCGGCCGTCCGCAGAAAGCGACAACATGACACTGTTTGTAAAGAACCCGTCGGCAGCCTTGACCGGCAATGCGGGCTGCTGCGTCCAGGCGTCCCCCGTGCGTGTGAATGTTCGCAGCTGAACGTCAGTACCTCCAGAGCGGTCCAAGACGGCCAGTGTGCTTCCGTCCCTGGACATTGCAAAGGGATTGTGCGAACCCGTCAGCGCACCTGCGGCAGGAACGCGCCACACCTGCGTGGGTGCACTCCAGACACCTCCGAGATGGGTCAGGACCGAGATGTCCTTGTCGGTGTTTGCCGCAAGCACGGTGCCGTCGCTGGACAGGGCTACAACCGCCCCAAAGCGGGCCATTGTCGGGTCGGCGCTGCTGCCTGGCAGGTGCGCCTGCTCGGCCCAGCCGCCGTTGTTGCGGGCAAAGGTGTGAACGGCTCCGACGCCGCCCCCAAAAATGGTTTCACCGGTGAAGGAGAGTCCACTCAACACGGCGGCAGACCCCGGGGTGAAGTTAGCACCTTCTTCGGGCGCTCCTACCGCCAGCAGGTTCCCGTCGGCTGACAGAGCCACGCTGAAGCCAAAGTGTTGGGGGGTGCATGGAAATACAGCCGTGCCAGAGATGTCCAGGCGGCTGCAGGTCTCGACTTTCGCAGGCGTGTTGCGGGACTTGATGTAGGCCTGCTGGCTCCAGGTGCTGCCGTTGTCCATGAAGATATAAGCAGCCCCCGCGCCATACGCGTCGCGGTTGGCCGCATCGCCGTTGATGCCGCGTGCATTGCTTCTTTCCTCTGGTGCACCCACTGCCAGCGTGCGACCGTTGGCCGATAGTGCGAGGCTGGCGCCAAAGGCCATCTTTGCGGCCGGACTGCTGCCTTCCAGCCGCGCCCGCAGACCCCAGGCAGGGGCTGGCATGCCAACGCCTGGCATGCTGCGGCTGAAGATGTACACCGCGCCCGCCCCTGCCAGGCCGTCTGAACTGCCCTCGCGGGGCGACCCGACAGCCAGCGTTAAACCGTCGGCCGACAGGGCAATTGCGTTCGTGTAGGCGCCAAATCGCTGCTTCGGATCGCCGGCAGGCAGGTCGAAGCGCCCTATGGCCTGGGTGAGGTCGGGTGTTACCGCGCTCGTGAACGGGCCGCAGCCGCTCGTGTCGCAGGCGCGCAGCCGGTAACTCGCGTTCACACGCTCGTGCAGCAGCCCCCCAACCTGTATGGGGAAGCTGGTGACGTTGTTGGCGGCGCCGACGCCGAATAGCGATTCAGGTTGGGGGCCTGCTGCGCCATCAGGGTCCTCGAACAGTTCGTAGCGCATCGCACCCGGGGTGACGGTCCAGCCCAAGTTGTAGGTCTTGGGGCCGTAGCTCGCCACGCTGAAGCCGGAAGGGGCCGGGAGTCCGGCGGGCTCCGATTCGCCACTGCCGCCCCCGCAGGCCGCCAGAACGAGTGGCGCCGCCAGCAGCAAGGCGCGATACAAGCATGGCAGGCCCGAATTCGCCACGGGCGCAGGGTGTCGCTGGAAATTGATCACAGAGAAGACTCCTGCAAAAAGGGGGAAGACAGGCAGGGCGCGCGGCGGGAGTGCCAACAGGTCTGCGAGACGCGCACTGGAGGAGTCAATCGTCGCTTATCAAGACAACGCCGAGCCCCGGCAGATGCGAGCACTTTGTACCAAATGGTAAAAAGTGCGCCGCTGCCCTCGGCAGCAGGGATAGCGTTCAGGAAGTCGCGTACGGGTCGGCAAAGCCCAACTCCTGCAGGATGGCGGTTTCATACTCCTCCATCTCCTCGGCATCTGCCTCGCTGGTCTCGTGATCCCACCCCTGGGCATGCAGCGTGCCATGCACCAGCATGTGGGCGTAGTGTTCTTCTAGGCTTTTGTTCTGCTCTTTGGCCTCGCGCTCAATCACGGGGGCGCACAGCACCAGGTCGGCCGTTACCAAGGGCTCCTGGGTGTAGTCAAAGGTGAGCACGTTGGTGGCGTAGTCCTTCTTGCGGTACTCGCGGTTGAGCTGCTGGCCTTCTTCGGCCCCTACGATGCGTACGGTGATCTCGGCATCGGTGGCCAGCGCGTGGCGAATCCAGCGGGTGACCTTGTGGCGTGGCAGCACGGCGCGGTGGGCGGCAGCTCCGTCGAACGGGCCGAACTGCAGCGACAAGGAGAGTTGGTTTAAAGACATTTTTGCTGTTTTTGGCCGTCAGAGCTTGATGGATAAGCGCTGAAAGCTATCAAAATGATAGTGCTAGTCCCGGCTGCGAGAAGCCGGGGCGCGGCGCGGTGCGTCGTACGCATCCACGATGCGCGCGACCAGCGGGTGGCGCACCACGTCGGCCGTCGTGAAGCGGGTGACGGAGATGCCCTTGACCCGCTTGAGCACCCGCTCGGCATCGATCAGGCCGCTCATGGCCCCCTTGGGCAGGTCGATCTGGCTCACGTCGCCCGTGACCACGGCCTTGGCGCCAAAGCCGATGCGGGTGAGGAACATCTTCATCTGCTCGGGCGTGGTGTTCTGCGCTTCGTCCAGGATCACGAAGGCGTTGTTCAGCGTGCGCCCGCGCATGAATGCGAGCGGGGCGATTTCCAGCGCGTTGCGCTCGAAGGCTTTCATCACCTTGTCGTAGCCCATCAGTTCGTACAGCGCGTCGTACAGCGGGCGCAGGTAGGGGTCCACCTTTTGCGCCAGATCGCCGGGCAGAAAACCCAGGCGCTCGCCCGCCTCGACCGCTGGGCGGGTCAGCACGATGCGCTGCACGGCGCTGCGCTCCAGCGCATCCACGGCGCAGGCCACGGCGAGATAGGTTTTGCCGGTGCCTGCAGGGCCGATGCCAAAGGTGATGTCGTGGCTGGCGATGTTTTCGAGGTACAGGTTCTGTGTGGGCGTGCGGCCGCGCAGGTCGGCCCGGCGGGTGTTGAGCACGATGGCGCCCTCGGGCGCCTCCACCAGGGCGCTGTCTCCGGCCAGCATGAGCTGCAGGTGGTCCTCGGTGATCGGGCGTTCGGCCATCTCGTACAGCGCCTGCAAAAGCTCCATCGCCTGCGTGGCCTTCGCTTTGGGGCCGTCCACCTTGAACTGCTCGTGCCGGTGCGCAATGCTCACCGAGAGGGCCACTTCGATGGTGCGCAGGTGCGCGTCGGCCGGGCCACACAGGTGCGTGAGCCGGGTGTTGTTGTGGGGGGTGAAGGTGTGGCGCAGGATCACGCGGATAATTCCCGTTGGATCGCCGCAGTGCGCGGCAAAGGACATCAATGATAGGCAAATTGACCGGCACCCTGCTGGAGAAGAATCCCCCCGAGGTGCTGTTGGACTGCCATGGCGTGGGCTATGAGGTGAATGTGCCCATGAGCACGTTCTACAACCTGCCCGCTGTGGGCGAAAAGGTGAGCCTGCTGACCCAGTTCATTGTGCGCGAAGACGCGCAGCTGCTGTATGGCTTTGCCACGGCGCCCGAGCGCCAGGCGTTCCGCGAGCTGATCAAGATATCGGGCGTGGGGCCGCGCACTGCGCTGTCCATCCTGAGCGGCATGGGCGTGGCGGATCTGGCCCAGGCCATCACGCTGCAGGAGGCAGGCCGCCTGGTCAAGGTGCCGGGCATTGGCAAGAAGACGGCCGAGCGGCTGCTGCTGGAGCTCAAGGGCAAGCTGGGGGCCGACATGGGCGCTGCCCACGGGCCCGCTGCCAGTGACGCACAGGCCGACATTCTGCAGGCACTGTTGGCTTTGGGCTACAACGACAAAGAGGCTGCGGCGGCCCTCAAGGCCCTGCCACCAGAGGTGGGTGTGAGCGATGGCATCAAACTGGCACTGAAGGCGTTGGCCAGGTAGTGCACTTGCGGGTTTGTTGCGGCAGTTGTTTTCGTGTTCAATGGCGGTTTTGACCGGAGCGAGGGAAAGAAATGAAAAATGGAATGATGTGGCGGATGGGCGTTGCCTGGGGTGCGGCGCTTGCCTTGTTGGCCGGATGCGGCGGAAGCGGTACCGAGGCCAGCGCGCAAAAGGCGGCCTCTGTGCTGATGGTGGATGGCTGGGTGCAGCCCGCCAGCGTGGACCAGGGTGTCTCGAACATCAAATCCCGCAGCGCGCTTGTCACAGCGCCCACGCCTTCCCGGGTGAGCCTGGGAGCCTTGGATGCCTCCAAGACGGCTTCGCTGGGTGGCGGTATCGGCCCACGCCAGGTGGGTGCAGCGCGCGATGTGGTGGCCACCCGCGCCGCAGCCCAGACACAGCAGCAGTTGCAGTGGAAGCCCACCGCCACTGGCGGTAAGGTGGCTGCTATCAGTTTTTCGGCCGAAGGTGCGTACGGATTGCGCCTGGGCGTAGTGGTCAAGGCGCTGCCACAAGGCACAGTGCTGCGTGTGTACAGCCAGGCCAACGCCTCCAAGGTGTTCCAGATTTCCGGCCAGGAAGTGCTGCAGCGCATTGAGCGCAATGCGCAGGCGGGCGACACCACCCTGGACGGTCAGACCTGGTGGACGCCAGATACCGGATCGGACGAGGCCACGCTGGAGCTGGAGCTGCCCGTAGGTGCGGATGCCAGCACGGTGGACATCTCGGTGCCGCGCGTGTCGCACATCTTCGAGAACCTGTCGATCCCTACGGAGGCAGAACTCTCCACCAAGATCAACGAATCGGCTTCGTGCCACCTGGATGCCACTTGCTACGATACCTATGCGACTGAGCGCAATGCCGTGGCGCGCATGTTGTTCACTTCCGGTGCCAACACCTATCTGTGCACGGGCACATTGCTCAATGACAGCCGGTCTTCTGGCACGCCGTATTTCTTGACGGCCAACCACTGCATCTCCAAGCAGTCCGAAGCTGCCTCGCTGCAGACCGACTGGTTCTTCCGTTCGCCAACGTGCAACAGCCGCACCCTGTCCAGTGCCACCATCCAGCGCGTCAACGGCGCATCGCTGCTCTACGCCTCGGGTGCCATGGACATGGCCCTGCTGCAGCTGAACGACACACCTCCTGCAGGGGCCGTCTTTGCCGGTTGGGATGCGGGCACCCAGGCTTTGAGCACACCTGTGGTGGGCCTGCACCATCCCCGGGGCGACCTGCTCAAGGTCAGCCTGGGTACGTTGAACAGCCTGATTTCCTGCACTCCCACCAGTGAAACCCAGTTCCAGTGCAGCGGTACAACGGGCAACTACTACCAGGTGAACTGGACCCAGGGCACCACCGAAGGTGGCAGCAGTGGCTCGGCCTTGTTCAAGGGTGGCACCCATGTGATCGGTACGCTCTACGGCGGTGGTTCCAGCTGCACGGCCACCACAGTCCCCGATTACTATGGCCGTTTTGACGTGGCGTTCAACGCAGCGCTCAAGAACTGGCTGTCGTCTGCCACGCCACCCACTGGCCCCACGGGGCGGGTGCCTGTCTATCGCTTCTACAACAGCGCTGGCCTGGAGCATTTCTACACCAGCAATGTTGGCGAGCGGGATCTCCTGATCAAACAGTTTGGATCGAACTTCATCTACGAAGGTCCGATCTTCTACGCTTACCCCGTTGAAGGCTCCAACCAGGACTCCAGCCTGTTCCCGGTGTATCGCCTGGTCGATCTGGCCCGCAAGATGCACCTTTACACGGCCAACCCGGCAGAGCGTGATGGTCTGATCCGTGCTTTCCCCACTGTGGCGCTGGAAGGCACCGCATGGTGGGGGCAGGCTGCACCGGGCAATGGTGCTATGCCTGTCTACCGCTACTTCAACCGCAGCACGAACACCTACTTCTATACAACCAGTGCAGCGGAGCGCAACTACATCAACGCCAACCTGAGCCAGCAGTACCTTGAAGAAGGCATTGGCTTTTATGTCTGGGCGGACAAGTAACCGCGCTGCATGACGATCCAGACCGACGACTTCGCCCCCGCCCCCGCAAAACGCGTCATCTCGGCCGTGCCCGCATCGCCCCAGGAGGAGGCGATCGAGCGCGCGCTGCGCCCCAAGCTCCTGCAGGAGTACGTGGGCCAGGCGAAGGCGCGCGAGCAGCTGGAGATCTTCATCGGCGCGGCGAGGAAGCGGGGCGAGGCGCTGGACCATGTGCTGCTGTTTGGCCCGCCCGGTCTGGGCAAGACCACGCTCAGTCACATCATTGCGGCTGAGCTGGGGGTCAACCTGCGCCAGACCAGTGGCCCTGTGCTCGAAAAGCCCAAGGACCTGGCGGCGCTGCTGACCAACCTCGAAAAGAACGACGTTCTTTTCATTGACGAGATCCACCGCCTGTCGCCTGTGGTGGAGGAAATTCTCTACCCCGCGCTGGAGGACTACCAGATCGACATCATGATCGGCGAGGGGCCTGCGGCGCGCAGCATCAAGCTCGACCTGCAGCCTTTCACGCTGGTGGGCGCCACCACACGTGCGGGCATGTTGACCAACCCGCTGCGCGACCGCTTTGGCATCGTGGCGCGGCTGGAGTTCTACACAGCCGAAGAGCTGGCGCGCATTGTCAAGCGCAGCGCGGGGCTGCTCAATGCGCCCATGGATGAAGAAGGCGGCTTTGAAATTGCCCGCCGCTCGCGCGGCACGCCCCGCATCGCCAACCGGCTGCTGCGCCGCGTGCGCGACTACGCCGAGGTCAAGGGCGACGGGCGCATCACCAAACCCATTGCCGACAAGGCGCTGGCCATGCTGGATGTGGACCCGCAGGGTTTTGACGTGATGGACCGCAAGCTGCTGGAGGCGGTCATCCACCGCTTTGATGGCGGCCCCGTGGGGCTGGACAACATTGCCGCCAGCATCGGGGAAGAGGCGGGCACCATCGAAGACGTGATTGAGCCCTACCTCATCCAGCAAGGCTTTTTGCAGCGTACGCCGCGTGGGCGTATTGCCACGCTGGCGGCGTTCCGACACCTGGGGGTGGCGCCGCCCAAGGCAGCTGGAGGGCTGTTTTCTGAATGACGGAAGGCACAGCGCATGGCAACCAGGGCAGATCTGTGAATAGGCGCTGGTTTGCTGTTGCGTTGGGCGCTGTCGTGCTGGTGGTGGCTGCCTTCACCGGGGTGATGGTGCTGCGTGGTCCGCAGGTCGATGCCCTGTTGGTGCAGTCGGCGCCGCTGGTGCGCACGCTGCAGTTTTCGGCGCGCGTGGCCACGTTGTCGCGGGTGGATGTGGGCAGCACCGTCATCGGCCGCGTGGCCCAGGTGCAAGTGACAGAAGGCGCGCAGGTGCGCCGGGGCGACGTGCTGGTGCAACTGGAGTCCGACGAGCTCGCGGCAGCGCTGGCGCAGGCCGTGGCGGCCGAGCGCCAGGCGCAGTCCCGCCTGGTAGGCCTGCGCAGTAGCGGCCGCAGCGCTGCACAGGCAGCGCGCGCACAGGCCAATGCCACCCTGCAAGCGGCCAGCGCCAGTCTGGCGCGGGTGCAGCAGCTGGTGGCCCAGGGGTTCTATAGCGCCGCGCAGCTCGATGAGGCGCAGCGCGCCGTCGATGTGGCCCAGGCGCAGCAATTGAGCGCGCAGGCACAGGTCCAGGCCAACGCCGATGCCGGCACTGACGTGGTCCAGGCGCAGGCGCAGCTGGCGCTGGCCCGGGCGGCCACGGTGGCGGCCCAGGCCCGCCTGGCGCAGACCACGCTGGTAGCCCCGGCCGATGCCCGCGTGCTGGTGCGCGACGTCGAGCCCGGGCAGATCGTGCAGCCTGGCAAGGCCTTGCTCAGCCTGGCGCTGGCCGGGCCCACCCAGCTGGTGGCCCAGGTGGACGAACGTTTTCTGGACCAGTTGCTGCCGGGCCAAAAGGCCTCGGTGGTGGCCGATGCCTTTGCGGGCCAGCGCTTTGCAGCGCGTGTGCTCACCATCGCACCCTCGGTGGATGCCCAGCGCGGTGCCATCGAGGTGAAGTTTGCGCTGGAGCAGCAGGCCCCCGCCTTTCTGCGCGAGGACATGACCTTATCGGTCGAGGTAGAGACTGCGCGGCGCGAGCGTACCCTGGTACTGCCCCAGGCGGCCCTGCGCGCCCCGGTGGAGGGCGACCAGGCGACGGTGCTGGTGTTGCAGGAGGGGCGCGCCCAGGCCCGCCCCGTGCGGCTGGGGCTGCGCACACTGGACGCGGTCGAGGTACTGGACGGCCTTGCCGAGGGCGACACCGTGCTGCGGGGCGGCGCCGTGCAGGCGGGCGACCGCGTACGTGCCCGCACGGTGGCCTGGTCCGCAGGTGCGGCCACCGCCGTTTCCCCCACCCCGGGGGGCGATGCAGGCTCCGCACTGACCAACGCCATGGGCCGCTGAGCTCTCCGCCATGTGGATCTGGCCTGGCTTCGAGTTGCGTGTGGCGCTGCGCTTTCTGCGAGAGGGGCGCATGCAGACCGTGCTCATCATCGTGGGCGTGGCGGCGGGCGTGGCTGTCATTGCCTACATCTCGGCGCTGATCAGTGGCCTGCAGTCGAACACCCTGGCCAAAACACTGGGCGCCCAGGCGCACATCACCCTGCGGGCGCCGGACGACCTGGTCATACCGGCAGCCCCTGCCTTGTATGGCACCGCTGCGCTGACCGAAACCCAACCGCGCGCCCAGCGCCTGCGGTCCGTCGCCAACTGGCAGGCGCTGGTGCCGCTGCTGGAGCGCTTGCCCGAAGTCGCCGGGGTGTCGCCCATGGTGTCCGGCTCAGGCCTGGCGCTGCGCGGTGAGGCATCGCAGGCCATTGCCCTGATGGGCGTGGACCTGGACCGCTATGACCGCGTGGTGGGGCTGCGCTCCAAGGTGGTCAGTGGTACCGCCCGTTTGTCACCGGGCGAGGCCATCGTGGGGCGCGAGCTGGCCTCCGACCTGGGCGTGCGAGTGGGAGACCGCCTCACGTTGCAGACGAGCGGCGCGGGCGGCACGGTGAGTGATTCGGTGCGTGTCACCGCGCTGGTGGACCTGGGGGTGAAAGACCTGAACCGGCGCACCGTGATCGTGCCGCTGCGCGCGGCGCAAAGCCTGCTGGCGCTGCCGGGGGGCGCCAGCCAGCTCGACCTGACCTTGAAAGACGTGTGGGTGGCACAGACCCTGGCGCGTGCGTTGCAAACGCAGTTCCCCTACAAGATCGAGAGCTGGCAGGAGAGCAATGCCCAGCTGGTGTCAGCACTCAATGCGCAGTCCATCAGCACCTCCATCATCCGGGGCGTGGTGCTGGCGGTGGTGGTGCTGGGCATTGCCAGCGTGCTGGTAGTCTCGGTGGTGCAAAAGGGCCGGGAGATCGGCATCCTGCGCGCCATGGGCGCCACGCGGGGCCAGGTGCTGCGCGTGTTTCTGGTGCAGGGCGCCGTGGTGGGTGCGCTGGGCTCGGTGCTAGGCCTGCTGCTGGCGGTGGGGCTGATCTGGGTGTTCACCCATTTTGTGCGGGGCTCGGATGGCTTGCCGTTGTTTTCGATCGCGCTGCCGCTGGGCATGGCATTGCAGATTGCACTCATTGCTTCGGTGTGTGGTGTGCTGGCGGCGGTGGCGCCTGCGCGGCGGGCAGCGGCGCTGGACCCAGCGCAAGCCATCAGGATGTGATGAACCAACCCGCCGCCCCCGAACTGATCACGCTCGATGCCGTGCGCAAGAGCTACAACCTGGGCCGCCCCAGCGAGGCCGAGGTACTGCACGGCATCGACCTGCAGGTGCGCCGGGGCGAGTTCATCGCGCTGATGGGGCCTTCGGGCTCGGGCAAGAGCACGCTGCTCAACATCCTGGGCCTGCTCGAACGCATGACGACGGGCAGCTATCTGCTGGACGGCGAGGCGGTGCAGGGTCTGGACGATGCGGCCCTGACCCTGCGCCGGCGCAGCACCCTGGGCTTTGTCTTTCAGTTCCACCACCTGCTGCCTGCTTTCTCCGCGCTGGAGAACGTGACGCTGCCGGCCCTCATGGCCGAAGGCCGCGTCAGCCCCGCCCACCGCGATCACGCGCGCAGCCTGCTCGACGCTGTGGGCCTGGCCCAGGCCATGGACAAGCGCCCCGCAGAGCTGTCAGGCGGCATGCAGCAGCGCGTGGCCATTGCGCGCGCGCTGGTCATGAACCCGCCGCTGGTGCTGGCCGATGAGCCCACGGGCAACCTGGACACCGCGTCCTCTGCCGAAGTGTTTGCCCTGCTGCGCCGTATCCATGCCGAGCGGGGCACGAGTTTTGTCGTGGTCACGCACGACCCCCGGCTGGCCGCGCGCTGCGACCGGCTGGTGGAGCTGATCGACGGCCGGATTGCCCGCGACGAGGCCATCACTGTGGGCGTGGAGCCTGCGCCCAGTGGGTGAGCTGCAGGCAGGTGGTTTGCTATCAAATAAATAGCTATTTGCGCTTGATGCTGAAGCGCTGGCGGCAATTTTGGCTAAAAAACCATCGCACAGAACACACAGGTGCTCAGGAGGAGCGTGAAGCCGTCCCTGGGGCGATGTTCGGAGCCCTGTCCCTAGCCATGTGCGTGCGGCCCTCTTCTCCGGTCACGCCCGTTCGCTGCACTGCGGTGGCAGGCACCGAGGCCTTGCTGGCCAGCCATCCACTGACGATCAGCGCCTGCGCCGCATAGTACGTGGCCAGCACCCAGACCTGCGCCATCGGCAGCGGCATCACAAACCGGTTGGTGGCCAGCAGCGAGTCGCTGAGCATGAAAAACCCGGCGCCGACCGCTACGAGCAGCGACGGCGCATCGCGCAACACCGTCGCCCGGCCGATGGCCTGGGCCGCCATCAGCGCGATCACCAGCACATAGGCCGCCACCGGCGCGCGCAGTGCAGGTGGCAGGCCACCCGCCCACAGAAAGGCGTACATGGCCACGCCAATGCCCAGTGTGGCGGCCAGCGCGCCCCGGTGCGGAAACCACGCCTGCCCGCTTTTGAACAGCGCCACATAGAACAGATGCGCCACCAGAAAACTCACCAGGCCCGGGATGAAGAAGCCCTGGAACATGAGGAACACATCCCCGGCCAGCGATCCGGCCAGCGCGGCCGCGAGGAGAGGCAGGGTCTTTGGGTTAAATTGGCCTCTAGCGCTTGGCGAATAAGCGCTGGCAGCTACCAAAACAAGAGCAAAAACCATCGTCAGCGGCTTGAACAGCCAATGCCATTCCATGAACCCCATCGCGCTGGTGGCGGTGGCCAGCGCGCCGCTTTGCAGCATCAGCGCCATCAGCGCGGTGATACGTCCCTGCATCACTGCGCCCAGCGACCATTGCACCGTCAGCAGCACCGCAAACCAGATGGCGTTGCGCGCCAGCGGCGCCGCATCTGCCTGCCAGAGAAAAGCCGCCACGCCCGCCAGCAGCAGCGCGAACTGCACCAGCGCAAACCACTGCGCGGCGCGCGACATCGGCGGGTGGTACAGCTGCATCTGTGCCATGCTGAAGGCGGGCTTGGGAAAGCGCTCTGCCACATCGGCAGGCCGCCAGCCCGGAGGCTTGACCCAGACCTTGAGCTTGTCGAGCCAGCTGCGCGCGTGCCAGCTGTCATGTGCCAGCCCGGCGTAAACCTGCGCGTTGGCCCAGAGCGGGTCCCAGCTGTTCAGCAGGCCGCGCGTGCCGTACACACACTTCTCCTGGTCGTCTTCGTCCTTGAAGGTGCCAAAGACCCGGTCCCACAGGATCAGGATGCCGCCATAGTTCTTGTCCAGATAAGCGTCGTTCACCGCGTGGTGCACCCGGTGGTTGCTGGGGCTGCAAAACCAGCGGTCAAACCAGCCGAGCTTGCCCACCTGCTCGGTGTGCACCCAGAACTGGTAAAGCAGATCGATGAGCGCCACCACGCCAAACACCAGCGGCGGCACGCCCGCCAGTGCCATGGGCACATAAAAGATCCAGCCCAGCAGCGCGCCCGAGCTGGTCTGGCGCAGCGCGGTGGAGAGGTTGTAATCCTGGCTCTGGTGGTGCACCGCGTGCGCGGCCCACAACACGGCCGATTCATGCCCCATGCGGTGCAGCCAGTAGTAGCACAGGTCGTAGAACACCAGTGCCAGCAGCCAGCCGGGCAGGCTGGTCCAGAATGCATCGTTGCGCCACAGCGCCACGTGCTCGAACAGGGCCGTGTAGATGCCGATGCGCAGCAGCCGGGTGAACACTGCGCTGGTCTGGCTCAGCATGCCCAGACTGATGCTGCTGACGGCATCGGCCAGGCGGTAGGTGTTGCGCTGCCTTCTGTAGCCCACCGCCAGTTCGATGGCGATCAGCAAAAAGAAGACGGGGGTCGCAAGGACAATGATCTGGCTGGGGCTCATGGGGGACACCAAAATGTCCGCCGATTCTTGCCGCAATCAGGTCAGCGCGCCTCTGGCATCAACCCTGATGATGCGCTCCACAGTACCCGTCGCCAAACCGCCGCGCACGCCGATCAAAAAGTCATGCAGATTGACCGTGGGGTCGCAATGGCCAGGGATGAGCCAGAGCATGTGTCCCAGGCTGGGCAAGCGGGCGTCGGGCGCGTCGGCATACAGCAGGCCGTGTTCATCACCACCGTTGGCGTAACGCAGGGTGCGGTCGGCCGGCAGCAGGGCCACGGTGGGCAGACCAGAGTCGATGGCGTGGCTCTTGTGGCCTGCGTCGCACACGGCGTGGGTGTCGCGCACCGACACCACCTGGGTCTTGACGTACAGCGCGTGTTCAAACGCGGGTTGTGCCGGTTCACGCTCGTTGCGGGCGTAGTCGGCATCCATGAACAAGAAAGAGCCCGCCTGCAGCTCGCCAAACACGCCGCTGGCAGCCTCGTGCACCAGGGTGCCGGTGCCTGATCCGGTGACCAGCGGCACGGGCAGCCCGGCGGCTTCGATGAGCTGGCGCGTGTGATCCGCCGCGCGCACCACGGCGGCGATGGTCTCGCGCCGACCCACGCTGCTGGCCAAGTGCTGCGCGCGGCCATGGTAGGCCTGCAGGCCCGCGAAACGCAGGCGGGGGCTGCGCGACACGGCCAGCGCCAGTGGCACGGCGGCTTCGCCCGGTGGCACGCCGCAGCGGCCCTGGCCCACGTCGATCTCCACCAGCACGTCGATGCCCGCATCGCTGCCAGATTGCGCCATGGCTTCGGCCAGGCGCTCAATGCCGTTGATGTGGTCCACGGCCACGCCCAGGCGCCCGCCACGCGCCGCCAGCTGGGCGGCCAGCCGCGCCACGCGGTGCAGCTTGGGCATGGCGATGACCTGGTTGGTGATGGTGATGTCATCGACCCCACCGGCGGCCAGCGCCTCCGCCTCGGCCACCTTCTGCACGCACACACCCTGGGCGCCCGCGCGTTGCTGCAGCAGCGCGATTTCTGCACTCTTGTGCAGCTTGGCGTGGGGGCGCCAGCGCACCTGGTGCTTGCGCGCAAAGTCGGCCATGCGCTGGATGTTGCGGTCCATGGCGTCCAGGTCCACCACCAGGGCGGGGGTGTCGATAGCGTCCACCCGCTGGCCGATGGTGGATTGCAATTCAGGCGTGGTTTTCATCGCGCAGGACGATCTGGTCAAGGTGTTGGGTGTCTGCCCAGCCGACGAGGGTGAGGCCGTCGGGCGTCCACAGCAGGCGGTTGATGGCGGCGTTGGACAGTTGCCAGGTGCGCGGCGCCTGGATGTCCTGGCGCGTGGCCAGGCGGTACAACACATCGAGCACGCCACCGTGCGCCACCATCACCACCTGCTCGCCCACATGCTGCTGCGCCAGGACGGTCACGGTGTGTTCGATGCGCTCGCGCAGCGCGACGAGCGACTCGCCACCTTCGGGGGTGTAGTGCGGATCGCGCTTGCGCCAGCGCAGCGCGTCTTCGGGCAGCTCGGCCTCGATCTCGGCAAACGTGCGGCCCTGAAAGTGGCCAAAACTACGTTCGCGCAGGCCGGGATCGGCCACCAAAGGCGCGCCCGTGGTGCGGGCCACGGCCTGGGCCGTGGCGTGCGCGCGCTGCAGGTCGCTGGTGTAGATGGCGGCAATCGGTTCACCCACCAGTGCCTGGGCGACCTGATCGGCCTGCCACAGCCCGGTGTTGTTGAGCGGAATATCCAGGTGGCCCTGGATGCGGGTGTCCACGTTCCAGGCGGTTTCGCCGTGGCGGATGGCAATGATGCGGGTGGCGTGCATGTCAGTTTTCGATGGCGTTGGATGTAGCTCGCAGCCGCTCAGGGGAATGTTTCATTTTTGCGCCAGGGGCAGGCGCACCTGTCGAGGGCCCTGGGGTGGCATTGGAAAGCCATCGAGTGCGGCGTCAAACAGCACACCATAGACGGCCGGGTCGCTCACCCACACATCTTCGTGCACGGCCGAGGTTTCGTACACCACCGCCTGGGTGTTGGCATCGCGCATCACGATGCTGACAGCGCGGCGGTGCAGGGGCGTGGGCTCACCAAAGCGCCACATGCCATGCACGCCCCAGCCTCGGCCATACCAGCCACCCACGCCCCAAGGGCCGGGGCCATACGCACCGTAGGGCCCGTAGGGGCTGAAAGGATCGTTGCGCGGCACCGTGTCAGCCTGCACGCCCAGTTGCACCCGCAGGCGGGGCGCGGCATCGTCGCGTTGCAGGCCGGCGCGTGCCAGGGACTGTTCTGCCAGTGCGGCGATGGCGTCAAACGATGGGGTTTGCTGCGAAGGCAGGCGTTCGATGCGGTAGGTGGCAGGTGCAGGCGCGGCCGCCAGGGTTGAGAAGCTCTGTACTTGCCCGTCGACCACGCGGGTGGTGCTGCAGCCCGCGAGCAAGGCGGTTGCCAAGCCCAGTACAAGAAGGGGAATCCATCGGCGTTGCGTTGTCATGGTCAGACGCTCCAGAAAAAGAAGTCTCCATGAGAGTGCCCCAGCTTGCCAGGGTTCACGACAGTTGCACCACCTGCACGCCGGGCAGCGTGGGCGAGGGCGCCACAAACTCTTCCTTGTCAAACGCCTTGTCGCCGTCTTCGCTGGCGATGCCCGTGGCCTTCGCGTTCTTGAAGTCGTACAGGCTGCCGTCCAGCAGGTGCGACGGCACCACGTTCTGCAAGGCGTTGAACATGTTCTCCACGCGGCCGGGGAAGCGCTTTTCCCATTCGCGCAGCATCTCGCCCACCTGCTTGCGCTGCAGGTTCTCCTGGCTGCCGCACAGGTTGCACGGGATGATGGGGAAGTTGCGGTGCGCAGCCCAGCGGGTGGTGTCCTTCTCGGCCACGTAGGCCAGCGGGCGGATCACCACATGCTTGCCGTCGTCGCTGACCAGCTTGGGGGGCATGCTCTTCATCTTGCCGCCAAAGAACATGTTGAGCAGCAGCGTCTGCAGGATGTCGTCGCGGTGGTGGCCCAGCGCGATCTTGGTGCAGCCCAGCTCATCGGCCACGCGGTACAGAATGCCCCGGCGCAGGCGGCTGCACAGGCTGCAGGTGGTCTTGCCCTCGGGGATCAGCTTCTTGACGATGCTGTAGGTGTCTTCGTTCTCGATATGGAAGGGCACGCCGGTGCTGGCCAGGTATTCGGGCAGCACATGCTCGGGGAAGCCCGGCTGCTTCTGGTCCAGGTTCACCGCCACCAGGTCAAAGTGGATGGGGGCGCGGGCCTTGAGCTTGAGCAGGATGTCGAGCAGCGCATAGCTGTCCTTGCCGCCGGACATGCACACCATCACCTTGTCGCCTTCTTCGATCATGTTGAAGTCGACGATGGCCTTGCCGACCTCGCGGCACAGGCGCTTTTCCAGCTTGTGGGTTTCGCGCTCGATCTTCATGCGGGCGGCGCCGCTGGTGGCTTCGGTGCTTTCCTCCGTCCAGCCAGTGGATTGGGCGGAGCCGGGGTTGGATGTGGGGGCTTCGTTCAATACTGCGCTCATGGGGTCACCACTGTCCTGTCTCGACGCGAATGGCCACTTCGCAGTCGTCAAAAATTTCGAGTTTGGCAATCTTCACCCGCACGCCCAGCACGCCGGGCAGTTGCATCAGGCGGTTGGCCAGCTTGCCGATCAGGCTCTCCAGCAGGTTCACATGCTCGGCCGTGCACTCGTCGATGATGATCTGGCGCACACGGCGGTAGTCCAGCACATGGCCGATGTCGTCGTCGCGCGGGGCCAGCGGCTGCACGCCCAGGCTCAGTTCGGCATCGACCTGGATGGGCTGGGGGTCGGTCTTTTCGTGGTCGAGGATGCCCAGGTTGGCGTCAAAGCGCAAACCGGTGAGCGTGAGGATCTGGGTGCCTGCAGCGGTGGTCATGAATAGGTCCTGGAGTGAGCGGGCGCTCACATCAAAGAGAAATCGCGGTCAAACTTCATCAGATGCTGGCCACCGTCGACCAGCAGCGTGGTGCCGGTCATCGACCGGTTCTCCAGCGCAAACTTCACCGCACTCGCCACGTCCTCGGCGGTGGACGAGCGGCCCAGGGGGCTGAGGGAGTGCAACTGGGCAAACTTTTCGTCGCTGAGCATGTGGCTGGTCAGCGTGAGGCCCGGTGCCACGCCCACCACGCGCACGCGCGGCGCCAGGGCGATGGCCAGCATGGTGCCCGCAGCTTCGAGTGCAGCCTTGGAGAGCGTGTAGCTCACAAAATCGGGGTTCTGGTTCCAGAGCTTCTGGTCCAGCAGGTTGACCACGGCGCCCTGCGCGTCGGCCTCGCCCTGGGCCGCGCGGTCGGCCACGTGCTGGTGCAGCGCCTGGGCCAGCAGCACGGGGGCGGCGGTGTTGCTGCGCAGGTGCTTTTCGAGCGCGGCAAAACCAAAGGTGGCGGCATTGTCATGCTCGAACAACGAGGCGCTGTTGACCACCGCATCGACACGGCCAAAGTGCGCCACCACGCGGGGCAACAAGCCGCGCACGGCGGCCTCATCCTCAAAATCAGCATCAAAATGGGCGCTAGCGCTTGTCAGTTGTGCGCAAGCAGCTACCGTATCGATAGCGTCCTGCTCGGACGATCGGTAGTGCACCGCCACCTGCCAGCCACCCGCCGCCAGAGCCAGCGCAATGCTGCGGCCCAGGCGCTTGGCGGCGCCTGTGACCAGAACGGTGCGTGGGTGGGAGGGAGTAGGCATGTGGGCTGGGAGACAATGCGGGCCGTGACCCAAAGACCCGACAGTTTAACGACCGCCCTGCACCAGCACATCACCCAGGCCATTGCCGCCGAGGGCGGATGGCTGGGTTTTGACCGCTTCATGGCCTTGGCCTTGTACACGCCCGGCCTGGGCTACTACGCCAACGATTCCACCAAGTTCGGCGCCATGCCCGAGTCGGGCAGCGACTTTGTGACAGCGCCCGAGATGACCCCACTGTTCGGCCAGACGCTGGCCGTGCAGGTGGGCGAAGCCCTGGCGCACACCGGCACCGACGAGGTCTGGGAGTTCGGCGCAGGCTCGGGCGCGCTGGCGCTGCAGTTGCTGGATGCGCTGGGCGATCAGGTGCAGCGCTACAACATCGTTGATCTGTCGGGCAGCCTGCGCGCACGCCAGCAGGCCAAGCTGGTAGCCCACGCCCACAAGCTGCGCTGGGTGGATGCACTGCCCGAGAAATTCAGCGGCGTGGTGGTGGGCAACGAGGTACTGGACGCCATGCCTGTGCAACTGCTGGCGCGCCACGGCGGCCAGCAGGGCGGTGTGTGGCATCAGCGCGGCGTGGCGGTAGCTCAGGACGGCAGTTTTGCCTGGGCCGACCGCCCCACCGACCTGCGCCCGCCCATCGACATCGAAGGCCCGCAGGATTACCTGACCGAGATCCACGCCCAGGGCGAAGGCTTCATGCGCATGCTGGCCGACCGGCTCACGTGCGGCGCAGCCTTCTTGCTGGACTATGGGTTTGGCGAAGACGAGTACTACCACCCCCAGCGCCACATGGGCACCGTGATGTGCCACCAGGGCCACCTGGCCGATGGCGACCCGCTGGTGGCGGTGGGGCTCAAAGACATCACCGCGCACGTCAACTTCACCGCCATGGCGCTGGCCGCGCAAGAGGCGGGCCTGAACGTGCTGGGTTACACCACGCAGGCGCATTTCCTCATCAACTGTGGTTTGCTCCCCAAAATGGAGCTGCTGCCACAAGCGGGACGGGCGACAGCGGCCAAATTGATCATGGAACACGAGATGGGCGAGCTGTTCAAGGTGCTGGCCGTGGGGGCAGGCGAGCCTTGGGAACCCGTGGGGTTTGCGCACGGGGACCGGTCGCACCGGTTGTGATCCAGGTATTCGTGTGCTTCGAGAAAGATAGCTGCAGGCGCTTGGTGGGCAAGCGCTAGAGCCGAATTTTGCTTGAAGTTGCCTTGGCTTCGACCGGTTCAGCCTGAACGGTCGGAGATCTTGTGGGAGCTCCCCGCCACCAGCGTCATCCCATCGCTGCGGTCCTTCAGCCCCACCCCCGTCAGCCCCAGTTGCCGCGCCTCCTGGCACAGCCACCACAGGCGTGCAGCGGCGGCGGCCGGGGGCAGGCCCTCGGGCCGCACATTGGAGATGCAGTTGCGCTGCGCATCGTGGCGCCCCACCTGCGGGTGCCAGGTGAGGTAGATGCCGAGGCTGTCGGGCGAGCTGAGGCCCGGCCGCTCGCCGATCAGCACCGCCACTAGGCGCGCGCCCAGCAGTGCGCCCACCTCGTCACCCAGCGCCACGCGGGCCTGCTTTGCAATCACCACGGGGCCCAGCTGCCAGCCTGCGGGCGCCTGTTGGCGAATCGCGTCGATGAGCGGTGGCGCCTGCCGCGTCACGGCCAGGGACGAGAGGCCATCGGCCACGACCAGCAGCAGGTCGATGGGAGTGGTTCCGTTTGCAGAGGACTCCCGCAGCGCCTGCGCATCGGCATCGCACAGGCGGCGGCCCAGGTCGGGGCGCAGCAGGTAGGTGGCGCGGTCGGGGGCGGCGCTGTGCACGGGGAGCGTTGCGCAGCCCTGGGCCTGCAGCTGGGTGGCCAGCGCTTCGGCGTCCAGCGGGATGTGCACGGCATCGCGCGCCTGCGCATGGGCCAGGCCAAAACGCAGCAGCTCGGCCGTGGGCAGGGCTGCGCCCGCACGCCCCAGGGCCAGGCGCGCCTGGGTGTGGGCGCGCAGGTCGTCCCACGGGTCGGGAGGGATGCCGTGTGGCGCTGGTTCGTGTGTCATGCGCCCAGCCTCCATTGCCGCATCTGTGCCAGCGCCGGGTGTTGATCGCTGGCAGGCAGCAGGCGTCCGCCTGCATCGGTGATGTGCATGCGCTGCAGCCAGGCGCCAAACTCGGGTGCGCACTGCAGGCCCAGCACCTCGCGCAGATACAGCGCGTCGTGGAACGAGGTGCTCTGGTAGTTGAGCATGATGTCGTCCGCCCCCGGCACGCCCATGATGAAGGTCAGGCCGGCCGTGCCCAGCAGCGTCATCAGCGTGTCCATGTCGTCCGAGTCGGCCTCGGCGTGGTTGGTGTAGCAGACATCGCAGCCCAGCGGCACGCCCAGCAGCTTGCCGCAGAAGTGGTCTTCCAGGCCCGCGCGGATGATCTGCTTGCCGTCGTACAGGTATTCCGGGCCGATGAAGCCGACCACCGTGTTGGTCAGCAGCGGCGCAAATGCGCGGGCCACGCCATACGCCCGTGCCTCGCAGGTCTGCTGGTCCACGCCATGGTGCGCGTTGGCCGACAGGGCGCTGCCCTGGCCAGTTTCAAAGTACATCACGTTGTCGCCCACTCCATCGCCAAAGTTTTTTCCACGCCGCAGCGACAGTGCCGCCTCGCGCGCTTCCTTCAGCAGTGCGAGTGAAATGCCAAAGCTTGCGTTGGCCGCCTCGGTGCCTGCAATCGACTGGAAGACCAGGTCCACCGGCGCGCCTTGTTCCACCATCTGGATCGTGTTGGTCACATGCGTGAGCACACACGACTGGGTGGGGATCTGCAGCCGCTCGATCACATCGCCCAGCATGTGCACCAGTCCGGTCAGGGCGGCGATGCTGTCGGTGGCGGGGTTCACGCCAATCACCGCGTCGCCCGTGCCGTACAGCAGGCCGTCGATCATCGACGCCGCAATGCCGCGCAGGTCGTCCGTAGGGTGGTTGGGCTGCAGCCGCACGGCCAGGTGGCCCGGCAGGCCGATGGTGTTGCGAAACCGCGTGACCACGCGGCACTTGCGCGCCACGGCGATCAAGTCCTGATTGCGCATCAACTTGCTCACGGCCGCCGCCATCTCGGGCGTGATGCCGGGTGCCACGGCGGCGAGCATGGCGCTGTCGGTGCCGTGGGCCAGCAGCCAGTTGCGGAAGTCGCCCACCGTGAGGTGGGCGATCGGGGCGAACGCGGCGGCGTTGTGGGTGTCGAGGATGAGGCGCGTGACCTCGTCGCTTTCGTAGGGGATGAGCGCCTCGCTCAGAAAGCGCGACAGGGGAATGTCGGCCAGGCTCAGGCGCGCGGCCATGCGCTCCACAGCCGATGTGGCTGCCACGCCTGCCAGGGCGTCGCCCGAGCGCAGCGGCGTGGCCTTGGCCATCACCTCCCGCAAGTCGCTGAACTGCCAGCGCTCGCCGCCAATGGTGTGCTGGTAGGCCATGGTGTGCTCTGCCCCTTTTGAATTGATCAGGCCACCACGATGTGGCAGCCCGCTGCCTGCAGTGCCGAGAAGGCGGGCAGGGCGCGGGCGCCTGCGTCGGTGACCAGCGTGCCCACGTCGGCCAGGCTGGCATAGGTCACGCGGCTGGCTTGCCCCACCTTGCTGTGGTCGGCCAGCAGGATCAGCTCTTTGGCCTGCGCGGCCATGGCGCGGGCCACGGCGGCCTCGTGGTGTTCAAAGCTGGTGGCGCCGCTGTGCACGCTGATGCCCACGGGCGAGAGCAGGGCCACATCGGCGCGGTAGCGGTGGATTTCGGCCACGGTGGTGTCGCCGTGCGTGGCCTGCACGGCAGGGTCGGTGCGGCCACCGAGCAGGATCACGTCGTTGCGTGCGCTGCGCCCGGCGTCGGCTGCCGCCAGCTTGAGCGCCACGTTCAGCCCGTTGGTAATGATGGTCAGGCCCGACAGGCTCGACAACGCTTCGGCCAGCAGGGTGGTGGTGCTGCCCGCATCAATGAACAGCGTTTGCCCCGGCTGCAGCAGCTGCAGGGCGGCGCGGGCGATGGCGCGCTTTTCGCGCGCACGCACCGTCTGGCGCACGGCCAGCGGGGGTTCGGGCTCCGGCCCCTGGGCCACCACGCCGCCGTGCACGCGCCGCAGAATGCCCTGCGACTCCAACGCGAGGATGTCGCGGCGCACGGTTTCGCGGGACACGTCCAGGTCTTGCGCAATGCGCTCCGTGCTCACCCGCGAGAGCGTGGACAGCAGGGTGCGGATGCGGAGGAAACGTTCTTCTTGCAGCATGGTGGCGATGTTAGGCGGGCTTGGAACCAGGTTTTCGGCGCTGCGTGCCAAAGTGCAGCAGCAACGCCAGCGACCCCACCACCGCCATGATGCAGGTAGAGAACGCTGCGGCCTGCGAGGTCAGCCCTGCTTCATCCAGCCGCATCACCGTCACCGCCCCCATGGGCAGCGAGGGCGTGATGAGGAAGATCACCGCCGACAGCGTGACCATGGACCGCATGAACAGAAACGCCAGCACCGCCAGCAGCGTAGGCAGCAGCGCGGGCAGGTACACATCGCGCAGCACGCGGGCGGTGCTGCCGCCCAGCACGGTGGTGGCGTCTTCCAGCGTGGTGGGCACGTTGCGCATGCCGGTCATCATGGTCATAAAGCCCTGCGTGTGGTAGTGGTAGTAGTTGCACAGCGCCAGCAAGATGGCCGTGCCATACAGCATGCCCCAGGGCCAGGTGGCGGTGTTGAAGGTGAACACATAGGCCAGCCCCAGCACCAGCCCGGGCACGCCCACCGGCAAGGCCGATAGCGCTGTGGCCGCCTGCGCCAGCCGCCCCGGCAGGCGGCGTATGCCAAAGCACAGCACAAACAGCATCGCTGTGCCCACGCTGGCGGCCAGGGCCGACACCCAGACGGAGGTCCACAGCGGCGCATAGCCCCCTGCAATGGTGATGTCGTAGTGCTTGAGTGTGAGGTCCAGCCGGTAGGGCCACAGCCGAATGAAGCTGGCCACCACCACCGTGAGCACCAGGGCCACGATGCTGCCCGCAATGCCCATGCAGGCGATGAAAAACGCGGTGTCGCGCCCCGGGCTGCGTGCGGGTGTGGGCGGCAGGGCCGATTCGGCACCTGCCCCGGCACGCTGTGCGGCCATGCGTTCGATGAACACCGATAACGCGGCGGGCGCCAGCAGCAGCATGCCCACCACCGCGCCCATGCCAAATTTCATCTGCCCGCTGACCTGGTTGTAGATCTCGGTGGCCAGCACGGCAAAATTGCCGCCAATGACCACGGCGTTGCCAAAGTCGGTGATGGTGATGGTGAACACCACAAACCCCGCGCTCAGAAGTCCGTAGCGGGCCTGCGGCAGCGTGATGTCGCAAAACTGTCGCCACGGGGTGGCGCCCAACACTTCGGCGGCGTCGTACTGCCGGGCATCGCCCTGGCGCAGCGCGGTGCGCACGATGAGCACGGCCTGCGGCAGTGCGTAGAGCACGTCTGCAATCAACAGGCCCCAAAAACCATAGATCTCGGGCCGCACGCCCAGCATCTTGCCCACGATGCCGTTGCGCCCCAGCAGGAAGATCAGGCCCAGCCCCAGCACCAGCGAGGGCGCCAGCATGGGCAGGGCCAGCGCCCCGGCCACAAAGCGGCGGCCCGGCATGCAGGTGCGCTCCAGGCCAAACGCCACCACAAAGGCGAGTACCAGCGTGACGGCCGTGGTCACCGCGCCCAGCAGCAGGCTGTTGGCCAGGGCACGCCACACGCCGGGGGTGTCGAGCAGCGCGGCGTAGTTGCCCCAGCCGATGCCGCCCGTGTCCTGCACCAGGCTGCGCCAGGCAATGGCCAGCATGGGCACGCCAAAGAACAGCACCAGCGCGGCCAGCGGCAGCAGCAGGCAGGCGCGCAGCAGCCAGCGCTCGCTGGCATGCATGGGCGGCAGGTGGGGTGTTTGGGTTGAGGGGGCGGCGATGCTCATGCGTGCACCCAGGCACAGTCCTGCGCGCCCACCGAGATGTCTACGTTCTGGCCAGTCTCCCAGTTGCTGGCGCTGCTGGATTCGGCCAGCAGGTCCAGGTCGTTCCAGCGCAGCTGCACCCGCTGGATGCTGCCCAGGAAGGTGGTGCCGGTGACGCGGCCCGCGCCCAGCGCGCTGGCTTGCAGTTGCAGCCGCTCGGGGCGGATGCACAGCAGGGCCGATTCGGGCGCCATGCCTTCGGGGGGCCCGCCCAAGGCGGGCTGCAGCAGCCGGGCCTGGGCGGGCGGCAGCAGGTTGCTGTGCCCCATGAAGTTGGCCACAAAGCGGGTGCGCGGCGCCAGGTACAGCTCGCGCGGCGAGCCCGCCTGTGCAATGCGCCCGCCCTGCATGCAGACAATGCGGTCGGCCATGGCCAGGGCTTCTTCCTGGTCGTGCGTGACCATGATGGTGGGAATGCCCAGGCGGCGCTGCACCTCGCGCAGCTCATGGCGCAGGTCGGCGCGCACGCGGGCGTCCAGGGCCGACAGGGGTTCGTCGAGCAGCAGCAGCGAAGGGTTCACCGCCAGTGCCCGCGCAATGGCCACGCGCTGCTGCTGGCCGCCCGACAGTTGCGCCGGGTAGCGCCCGCCAAAGTCTGCCAGCTTCACCATGTCCAGCAGCTCGGCCGTGCGCGCCTGCACCACATCGCGCGGTGTGCGGCGGATGGCCAGGCCGTAGCCCACGTTCTGCGCCACCGTCATGTGCGGGAACAGCGAGTACGACTGGAACACGATGCCAAAGCCCCGGTCGCGTGCAGGCAGCGTGGCCAGGTCGCGCCCGCCCAGGGTGATGCGGCCGCCATCGGCAGGCAGCAGCCCCGCGATGATGCGCAGCAGCGTGGTCTTGCCGCAGCCGCTGGGGCCCAGCAGGCACACGAACTCCGAGGCGCCCACCGCGAGGTGGATGCGTTCGAGCGCGACCTGGCCGTCAAAGCTCTTGTGCAGGTCGGTGATCTGCAGGGACATGGTGTTTGGTCCTCGGGGAGTACGGTTCAGTGCAGCGGTTCGGTACAGCGGTTCAGCGGCCGATGGTCTTTTGCCAAGCGCTCAGGATGGCGTCGCGTTCCTTGGCAGACTTGGCAAAGTCCATGGGGTAGAGCACCTTGGAGAGGTCGGCGGGCAGGCCTGCCGCTGCAGCCGCTTTGGATTGCGGCACGCCGGGCACGGTGACGATTTCCTTGTACTTGGTGTAGAGCTGCGCCGCGCCGGGCGACAGCGTCCAGTCCAGAAAGCGCTTGGCGTCGGCCTTGTTCTTGGAGCTGGCCATCAGGCCCGAGGCTTCCAGCTCATAGCCCGCGCCATCGGTGGGGATCACCATCTTGACCGGGTAGCCCTCGTCCACCGACTGCATGGCCGCGAACGCCAGCGAGGTGCCAATTGCAAACTCACCCGCCCGCGCGGCCTTGCAGGGGCGCGAGCCCGACTTGATGTACTGCGCCACGTTGCCGTCCATGGCCTTGATGAGCTTCCAGCCCTCGTCATTGCCGCGCGACTGGATCAGCGCGGCAATCTGCAGGTAGCCTGTGCCCGAGGACACCGGGTTGGGCATGACGACCTCGCCTTTGTAGACGGGGTTGGTGAGGTCCTTCCACGACGTGGGCATGGGCAGCTTCTTGGCCTTGAGCACCTCGGTGTTCACGCAGAACGCGGCCATGTAGCCGGTGGTGGTGAACCATTTTCCGTCGGCGGCCTTGTCCTTGGCAGCCAGCTTGTCGCTGCCCTTGGGGCTATAGGGCTCCAGCAGGGCGGTGATGCGCGGGTCCAGCGTATTGGTCAGCGCCCAGCCCCAGATCACGTCGTGCTGCGGGTTGGCAGCTTCGGCCAGGATGCGCGCACCCAAGTCGCCGGTGGACAGGCGCAGCACTTTGACATCCACATCGGGCAAGTCCTTTTTGGCGGCGGCCAGGTATTCCTTGATCTCGTCTTCTTCGAGCGCGGTGTAGGCCGTGACGGTGCCCGCCTGGGCGGCGGTCAGCCCGCAGGCCAAGGCGCCCAGCACGGGCAGCAGGCGCAGGGCGGCAAAGAGGGAGGAGCGTGTGCGCATGAATTTCTCCAGAACGGTGCGTTGCCAAAAAACAGTGCGGGGTCACCGCAGGTCAGGGGATTTGTTCACCAAATTTGTGCGTTTTATTGCACTTGTGCAAATTATTGTTTTTGCACGAAAATACACAAGCACTAAATATGCCAACCCGTTCATGCCGAGCGGCAGGTCCTTCCTGATTGCCCAACCACTGCCCGCACCTCTTCCCTTGACCATTCCAATGACTACTTTGCCAACCCCTGTTTCCCCCCTTCTGGCCCTGGCGCACGCCCTGGCCGATGCGGCCCGTGTCCACTCGCTGCGGTACTTCCGCACCCCGCTGGATGTGCTGACCAAATCGGACGAGAGCCCGGTCACCATTGCCGACCGCGAGGCCGAGGCCGCGATGCGCGCGGCGCTGCAGGCGCAGGCGCCCACACACGGCATCCTGGGCGAGGAGCATGGCCGCGAGCGGCTGGACGCCGAGTACGTGTGGGTGATCGACCCCATCGACGGCACCAAGAGCTTCATCACCGGATCGCCGCTGTGGGGCACGCTGGTGGCCCTGCTGCACCAGGGCCAGCCCGTGCTGGGGCTCATGGATTTGCCGGTGCTGGGTGAGCGCTGGACGGGGCTGGCAGGCCAGCTGACGCAGTGCAATGGCCAGCCTGTGCGGGCCAGCGGGTGTGAACAACTGGCGCAGGCCCGCATCTACACCACATCGCCGGATGCCTTTGGTGCGGCCGACTGGCAGTGTTTTGATGCGCTGAGCCGCCAGTGCGCGCTGCGGCGGTTTGGCGGCGACTGCTATGCCTATGCCCAACTGGCGGGCGGGCATGTGGACCTGGTGGTGGAGGCGGGGCTGCAGCCGTACGACTACCTCTCGCTGGTCTGCCTTGTGGAGGGCGCGGGCGGGCGCATTACCGACTGGCAGGGCCGCGCGCTCACGGTGGCATCGGATGGGCGCGTGGTGGCGGCTGCCACGCCGCAGTTGCATGCCCAGGCGCTGGCCCTGCTGGCTGACCGGGTCGACCGGGCCACGGCGTAGCCGAATGCGGTGGCGCCTACACTCGGCGCACCATGTTCCGCTGGCTCCTCGTCATTCTCCTGGCCCTGATGTTCATCAGCTGGCTGTCGCCGCTGCTGCGCCGCCTGGGCTTTGGGCGCCTGCCGGGGGACTTCCGGTTTCGCTGGCTGGGGCGCGACTGGGATGTGCCGCTGGCGTCCACGCTGCTGCTGAGCTTCGTGGTCAGCCTGATCACCAAGCTGTTGTAACGGGCCGCAGCTGGGCGGCTACCCCGCCGCCTGCAATGCGTCCAGAAACGCCTTGCGCCACCAGTGCACGTCGTGCTGGCGTATACGGGCCATCAGCTTTTGATGGCGCGCCTGCCGCTCCACCAGCGGCATCTGCAATGCCTGCTGGATGCTGTCGGCCATGCCTTGGGTGTCGTAGGGGTTCACCAGCAGCGCTTCTTTCAGCTGCTCGGCCGCACCGGCAAAGCGTGACAACACCAGCACGCCCGGGTCGTCCGGGTCTTGCGCCACCACGTACTCCTTGGCCACCAGGTTCATGCCGTCGCGCAGTGGCGTGACCAGCCCCACGGCGGCGGCGCGGCACAGGCCCGGAACCCGCTTGCGGGCCACCATGCGGTGGATGTAGCGCACGGGCATCCAGTCCAGTTCGCCGTAGTCGCCGTTGACAGCGCCACACAGACCTTCCAGCTCCTGGCGCAGGTCGGCATAGGCGTTGACGTCGTCGCGCGTGGGCGAGGCGATCATGATGAGCGTGGCGCTGTCGCGGTTTTCCGGGTAGCGGTCCAGCAGTTCGCGAAAGGCCCGCACACGTTGCGGAATGCCCTTGGAGTAGTCGAGCCGGTCAATGCCCAGCAGCAGGCGCCTGCGTGAATACTCGTCGCGCATGTTCTCGTAGGTTTCCACCGCGTCGGGCGCGTGCGTGAGGCGTGTGAATTCGTCCACGTCGATGCCGATGGGAAAGGACTGCACCACCACGGTGGCTCCAAAGGCGCGCACGCGCTTTTCGTCCACCTCTTCCGCGCTGCCTTCGTTGCGCACATAGCGCGTGAAATGCGACACGTCGGCCTCGCTCTGCAGACCCACCAGGTCGTAGGCAAACAGCGAGCGCATCAGCCACTCATGCTGCGGGATGGCCGCCATGATGAGCGGCGGCGGCATGGGAATGTGCAGAAAGAACCCGATGCGCTGCTTGCAGCCCATGGCCCGCAGCTCGGCCGCCAGCGGGATCAGGTGGTAGTCGTGCACCCAGATCACGTCGTCGTCGCGCAGCAGCGGCAGCAGCTTGCGCGCAAACATCTGGTTCACGCGGCGGTAGCCCGCGATGTAGCTGGCGTTGAAGTCGGCCAGGTCCAGGCGGTAATGGAACACCGGCCACAGCACGCTGTTGCTGTAGCCGTGGTAGTAGCTGTCGTGGTCTTCGCGGCACAGATCCACGGTGGCCAGGGTGACGGCACCTGCCTGCCGGGTGTGCAGTTCGCCCTCGCCGGGTGTGCCGCCTTCGACCACGGTGCCGCTCCAGCCGAACCAGAGGCCCCCGGTCTGGTTCAGGGCTTCGCCCAGGGCGACAGCCAGGCCGCCGGCGGCGGGTTTTCGGGGGTCTGCAAGGCGGTTGGAGATGACAACAAGACGGCTCATGGGTTCATCATCGTTGTGGATCGCCCCGGGCCGCTGTCGGACAGTGCCTCAAATGACGCTGTCCCAGGGGGCCGACAGGCGCACGGCGGCGTTGATGACGCCCACCATGGAGTAGGTCTGCGGAAAGTTGCCCCACATTTCCTGGGTCTCGGGATGCGTGTCTTCGGACAGCAGGCCCAGCGGATTGCGGGCGGCCAGCATGGTCTCGAAGATGGCGCGGGCCTCGGCCTTGCGGCCAATGCGCGCCAGCGCGTCGATGCGCCAGAAGGTGCAGATGTTGAAGGCCGTCTCGGGCTTGCCGAAGTCGTCGGCCGCCTCGTAGCGGCGCATGTAGGGGCCATCGCACAGGCTCTTTTCCATGGCCTCCACGGTGCTCACAAAGCGTGGGTCCTTGGGGTCGATCAGGCCCACCTCGGCCATCAGCAGCACGCTCGCGTCGAGTTCATGGCCGCCAAAACTCTCGGCGAACGCGTGGCGCGCTTCGCACCAGGATTTGTCGAGGATCTCGGCGCGCATGCGGTCGGCATGCTGCTGCCAGTGGCTGGTACGGTCGGCCAGCTGCAGGGTGGCGGCGATCTTGGCCAGCCGGTCGCAGGCTGCCCAGCTCATCAGCGCGGACGAGGTGTGCACCCTGGCGCGCGTGCGCAGCTCCCACATGCCGGCATCGGGCTGGCCATACACGCGCACCGCGTTCTCGCCCACCTGTTCCAGCCGCGTGAACTCGGCCAGGCCCGCGCGGTGCAGCAGGCGGTGGTCGTGGAACGCCTGGGCTGCGCCCAGCACGATGTTGCCGTACACATCGTGCTGAAAATGCTCGGCCGCCTGGTTGCCCACGCGCACCGGGCCCATGCCCCGATACCCCGCCAGCTGCGGCACAAGGCTCTCGGGCAGTTCTTGCTCCAGGCCAATACCGTACAGCGGCTGGATGTGGCCATCGCCGCCTTCCACCACCACGTTGCTGAGCCAGCGCAGGTAGTCCTCCATGGTGCCCACTTCGGAGATGCTGTTGAGCGCGCGCACCACGAAGAACGCATCGCGCAGCCAGCAGTAGCGGTAGTCCCAGTTGCGGCCGCTGTGGGCGGACTCGGGGATGCTGGTGGTCATGGCGGCCACGATGGCGCCGGTGTCTTCGTACAGCGAAAGCTTGAGCGTGATGGCCGCGCGGATCACGGCCTCCTGCCACTCCAGCGGCACGGCCAGAGCGCGGGTCCAGCTGCGCCAGTAGGAGGTGGTCTCCTGCTCAAACAGGCGCGCGGTGTCGGCGATGCCCTCCACCAGCGTCTCGTCCGCCCCCAGCAGAAAGTTGTGTTCGCGTGTGAGCACAAATGCCTGGCCCGACAGCACATGCGACACCGGCGCATCGGTGGACAGGCGCAGCGTCATGCTCTCGCCCACGTAGCGGATGTGGTTGCTGCCGCGTGTGATTTCGGGGGTAGTCTGGCCCCAGTCGTAGCGCACCTTGAGCGCCACACGGATGCGCGGCGCACCCTGGATGGGGCGCACCCGGCGCACCAGCGTCATGGGGCGAAAGTAGCGCGAGCGGCTGTAAAAGCGCGGCGCAAAATCGGTGATCTCGATGCCGTGGCCCGCCTTGTCAAACAGCTGCGTGCGCAGGATGGCGGTGTTCGGCTCGTACCACTGGTGGGCCGATGCCAGGTCTTCCAGTTCGATCGCGAAGTGGCTGCCTTCGTCGCCGGGCTGCAGCAGGGCGTTGAACACCGGGTCGCCATCAAAACGGGGCAGGCAGCACCACACCATGCGGGCGTGGTTGTCGATCAGTGCGCTGATGGCGCAGTTGCCGATCATCCCGAGGTTGAGTGAGCCCGCTTGGGGATCGTTGGCTGCCGTGTTCATCGTTCGCGCTCCAAGGTCGTGCGTGCAGAAGACAGCCAGCCGCGCAAGGCGGCGGATGTCATGCAGCGGTGTTGTGCCATGGTCGGCCCTTCGCCCACCTTGATGCCCCAGCCGCCCAGTGCCTGAACGGCGGCAAAGCCAGCCTCATCGGTGACGTCATCTCCCACAAAGACTGGGGTGCGCCCGGCAAAGGGGGCCTGTGTCATGAAATCGAGAATGGCCTGGCCTTTGTGGACGCCCCGGGGCTTCACTTCAAAGACACATTTGCCGCGCAGCAGTTCCACACCCTCCACCTGCTGCATGGCGCGCAAGAGGGTGTCGTGGCACAACCCTTCCAGGTGGGGGGCCTGGCGGTAGTGCAGGGCCACGCCCGCGCGCTTGGGCTCTACCAGCAACCCCGGATAGTGTGCCGCCAGGTCGTACGCAGCCCGTAGAACCTTCTCCAGGTCTGGCGGCAGAACGGCAGGGTGGGATGTGTCGGTCAGTCGGTATTGGGCACCATGCTCGCTGGCCAGCGGCAGGTGCAGCGGGGCCAGAAATCCGTCGATGTCGGCCTCGGGCCGCCCGGTCACGATGGCCAGCGCGCCGTCCAAGTGGGTGTACAGCGATGACAGCGTGGGGACCAGCCCGGAAGCGATGCGCACCGCCTCGGGGCGCGGCGCCAGCTCGGTGAGCGTGCCGTCAAAGTCCAGAAAAAGCGCATGGGCAGTTGTCAGTAGGGGGAGCAGCTGCATGGGCGAAACCTTATCAGACGCGGTGAAGCTGACCCGGGTGAAAGGGTGTTTCAGCGCTGGTAAACGCGCGCAAGGTGTGCGACGGGGTGCAACATCAAGACCTCAGGACTGCTAGGCCCGCTCTTGAAACGCCCGGCTTGTGCCGCCATGTGTAAGAACCTGTTGCGATCCCCGAAAAGATCTTGAACAGGTTCTAAGAGGCCCGCTTTTTGCTCACACCGATTGCCGCACCATGACCGAAGCCCTGCACATCGTCTGCCCCCATTGCCACACCACCAACCGCGTGCAGCGCGCCGACCTGGGCAACGCGCCCGATTGCGGAAAGTGCCATCAGCGCCTTTTCGCGGGGGCGCCGCTGGAGCTGGATGCCACCAGTTTTGACAAGCATGTGGTGCGCAGCCACATCCCCGTGCTGGTGGACTTCTGGGCGCCCTGGTGCGGGCCTTGCCGCCAGATGGCCCCGGCCTTTGCGCAGGCCGCCCGCGAGCTGGAGCCGCGTGTGCGCCTGGCCAAGCTCAACACCGAAGACCACCAGGCCATCGCGGCGCGCTATGCGATCCGCAGCATTCCGACCATGATTTTGTTCCAGCAGGGGCGCGAGGTCGCGCGCGTTTCGGGCGCGCTGGGGGCTGCGGACATCGTGCGCTGGGTGCAAACAGCGGCAGTTTAAAAAAGACAGGCGCCTCAACGAATTCCGAGTGCCCGGTCCAGTGACACGTTGCCTGCGCCGCGCCCCACCAGGTACAGCATCAGCCCCGCCCATGACAGGTGCGTGGGCCAGGCATCGGGGTACACGAACACCTGGATGACCAGCGTCATGCCCAGCAAGGCCAGGGCCGACAGGCGAGTGAGCAGGCCCAGCACCAGAAGAACAGGGAACAGATGCTCTGCCACGGTGGCCATCTGCGCCGCCAGCTCGGGTGGCAGCAGGGGCAGCTTGTACTCGTCGCGGAACAGCGCATAGGCGCTGTCGGAGATGGTGAACCACCCCTCGACTTTGGTGCGCGCTGAAAGCCAGAAGATGCCTGCAATTGCCACGCGGTTGACCATCGCCAGCAGGCTGTGCGGGGTGAGCGAGGTGGCTGCTTCGGCCAGGCGCGCCAACAGCTTGCGCTGGCCTTTGGCGGGTGCAGTGGGGAAATGTGTGCTGGTGGTCATCAGGGGCTCCTTGGCCTCGGTGTGAATTGGTGTGAGTCAGTGGGTATCAATGCGCCTGCGTCCAGCAAGGTGCCCATCAGGGCCGCAAAGTCTGCTGTGGGCTCGGCCGCAAGGGCTGAAGTGGCGGCGGCCTCCAGCGTCTGGCCTTGGGCGCAGGCGTCCAAAAAGGCCACTCCGGCGCGCGACAGTGGGCGCCACGTCACGGGCGCGTGGGGCCGGGTGAGCAAGGCCCCATCGCCGGTCCAGTCCAGCGGCTCTGTGGGGAGCAGACCTTCGCGGTGGCTCTGCCACAACGCGTAGGCGGGATGCTCGTCGCACCAGGCCCAGCGTGCGGCGGGGTGGGGGCGCAGTTGCACCAGGGGCAATGTATCGGGCGCCTGCTGTGCCAGCCAGTTGCGGTCCACAGCGGTGGCGTCTGCCGCCAGATGGCATTCGGTCCAGCCGCGGTCCAGGCGCGCCACGGCCGGCAGATAAGGCAGCTCGGCCGCTGGTGCAAAACCGGCCAGAAAGTCAGCAAACTCCGCGCCGTAGTCCATCAGCAGTCCGTCAGCTGGCGGCTGCGCGCGGGCATACACCGCGGCGGCGGCGCGAAACCATTCTTCGCCCACCAGCTGGCACACCGTGGGGTAGCTGGCCTGCAGGGCATCAATGCAGCCCTTGAGCACGGTGTTGCGGTACACGGCAAAGCCGGGCTGGGATTCCAGCGCAGACAGCCACGGTGAGTGCTCGGCATGGCCTAGCAACGCGGCAGAGAAGCCGTCCTGGAATGCGCTCAGCTGCATGCTGCCTCCTCGGGCTGCGCCGCTGTGAGCGCGTTGTGGGCCTTGTCGCGCTCGGCCAGCAGTTCGCTGAAGGCGGGCAGATTGTCGTCGCGTTCGATGAGGGTGGGCATGGGGCCTGTGCGCGCGATCACCTGCCCGTACAGCGCCCACACCGCCGGGGCGATGGACGCGTCGTGGCTGTCGATCAGCAGGGCATCGCCATGCACCGGGTCGGCATGGTGGCCCGCCAGGTGGATTTCGGCCACGGCGTGCAGGGGAAAGGCGTTGAGGTAGGTCTGCGCGTCAAAGCCCAGGTTGTTGGCACTGACGTACACGTTGTTCACGTCCAGCAGCAGGGCGCAGCCAGTCCGCTGCACCAGCTCGGTCAGAAATTCGGTCTCAAGCCAGTCGTGGCCGTCGATGTGCAGGTAGTGCGTGGGGTTCTCGATGGCGATGGGGCGCTGCAGCGCATCCTGCGTTCGGGCGATGTTGTCTACGATGCGGTGCAAGGCGGCCTGCGTGCGCGGAAACGGCAGCAGGTCGGGCAGGTACTGCCCGCGCCACTTGGACCATGCCAAGTGCTCCGAGATGATGACTGGCTCCACCCGCCTTGCAAGGGCTGCCAGTCGCGCCAGGTGTGCCGCGTCGGGCGGAGTATCGGCAGCAAGCGACAGCGATACGCCGTGCAGCGCCACGGGGTGGCGCGCGCGGATGGCCTCCAGCCAGGCCAGGCGGGGGCCACCCTCGGCCAGATAGTTTTCGGGGTGCACCTCCCACCACAGACCCGTGGCGGTGCAGTGCAGCGCCTCGTCATAGTGCTGGGGCTTGAGGCCCAGGCCAGCGGTGAGAGGGCACAGGGCCATCGGTCAGGCCTTGATGGGGGTGAGCGAGCCCATGCCCTTGGGCGTCTTGATGGTGGCGCAGGTGCCTGCGGGCACAAACTTCCAGGCGTTGCCCTGGTAGTCCACCTTGGCGGAGCCCGCACAGGTGGTGCCGGGGCCGGCGGCGCAGTCGTTCTTGCCAGCCATCGAGACGCCGTAGCACTTCTCCATGGCGGGTTTGGCGCCGTCCATGGGGGCGGAGGTGGTTTGGGCCATGGCGGCGCCAGAGGTCAGGGCTACAAGGGCAAGGGCGCCGAGGCTGAGGGTGCGAGTGGTCATGGTACGGTTCTCCGAGGGTTGGGTCAGGGTTGAATCCGATCGGGGTGCAGCGAGAGGCCGCGTTGAACTGCCCGATCTGCGTTGTAATTCGCGCAGCGCAACTTGCGGGTTACAGCGCTGTACGAAAAATTTCGGAGCGGCATGGCGAAACATTTTTTTGCGATGCCTGTAACCCAATGGCTCCGGCATACGAATTTCTTGCAGGGAGACACCATGGAGAGTGTGGAAGAACGCCTGCGCGGCTTGTTGATGCAGGGGCTGGATGCCGACGCAGCCGCCTACCAGCGCTTTTTGAAAGAGCTGAGCGCCCACCTGCGCGCCTTTTTGCGCCGCCGCCTCGCGCAGCGGCTCGATGAGGTGGAAGACCTGGTGCAGGAGACGCTGCTGGCGGTGCACAACCAGCGCCACACCTACCGGCCCGAGATGCCGGTGACGGCCTGGGTGCACGCGATTGCGCGCTACAAGCTCATCGACTGGTTGCGCTCGCATGCCGTCAAAGAGGGGCGCAACGACCCGCTGGACGATGCCGACGAGTTGTTTGCCCGCAGCGACAGCGAGGCCGCCGAAGCCCGGCGGGACCTGGGGCAGTTGCTGCGCACGCTGCCAGACAAGCAACGGCTGCCGATTGAGTATGTGAAATTGGAAGGTTTGTCGGTGGTCGAGACGGCGCGCCTCACGGGGCTGTCGGAGTCGGCTGTCAAAGTCGGCGTGCACCGGGGGCTCAAGGCCCTGGCCGCCAAGATCAGGGGAATGGCATGAAAACCGATGAATTGATCCACCTGCTGGCCACCGATGACCGGCCGGTGCAGCGCAACGCGATAGAGCAGCGCTTTGTGGTGGCCGCACTGGCGGGCATTGCCGGCGCCGGGGTGCTGATGCTGTCCCTGTTCGGTCTGCGCCCAGATCTGCTGGCCACCATGGCGCTGCCCATGTTCTGGGGCAAGCTGGTGTTTGCCGCCGCGCTCGCTGCTGCCGGGCTGGCGCTGCTGCGCCGCATGGCCCGCCCTGGCATGGCGCTGGGCCACGCAGCCCTGTGGCTGGCCGTACCGCCGCTGGTGCTGTGGGCCATGGCCTTGTGGGCGTTGTCGCAGGTGTCCGCCGCAGAGCGCATGCCGCTCATCCTGGGCAGCACCTGGCGCACCTGCCCGTTCAATATCGCGGCGCTGTCGGTGCCGGCATTTGTTGCAGGCTTTTGGGCCCTCAAGGGCGCTGCCCCCACGCGCCTGGTGTGGACGGGTGCGGGCGCTGGTTTGCTGGCGGGTGCGCTGGGCGCCTTGGTGTACGCCCTGCATTGCCCCGAAATGGCCACGCCCTTCCTGGCTGTCTGGTATGTGGCGGGCATGGCCATCCCGACTGCGCTGGGGGCGGTGCTGGGGCCGCGCCTGCTGCGCTGGTGAGGAGGCGCGGCAAGTGTGCCAAGCGCCCTGGTGGTTCAGGCGCTGACGCGTTTGTTGTAGGCGCGGAAAACCGTGTCCAGCGTCCAGCCCAGCGATTCGTAGAGGGACTGCGCGGTGGTGTTGGTGTGTGCTGTGGTCAGGTCCATGCGCACCTTTCCATGGGTGCGGGCCGTGGCTTCTGCTGCCATCAGCAAGCTGCGCCCGGCGCCTGTCTTGCGGGCGGCGGGGGCCACGAACAGGTCGTACAGCGTGTAGATAGGGGCGGCCTCCACCGAGCAGAACGTGGGGTAGAGCTGGCAAAAGCCTACCGCCGTTTGCGTCGCATCCAGCGCCAGCAGGATCACCGACTCTTCACGCTCTAACCGCTCAGCGATGAAGGCCTTCGCTCCGGCCAGGTCTGGCGCCTGCTCGTAGAACTGCCGGTAGGCATCAAACAGCGGCGCGACGGTGTCAGCGTCGGCTGGGGTGGCAAGGCGGATGTGAACAGTGGTCATGGATACGTTGGGATGGCTGTGCGGGCGCGAAACTGCACCAGGGTTTTGCAAGGCTGTACCCCGGATGGAATACAGGCGGACGCGGATTGTAGGAGGGGCTGTCCGCGTCTTGGGCGGTGGTGTGCAGGGTCAGGCAACGTCGCTGCGGGGCTGCAGCCACTGCGCCACCGCTTCCACCCGCGCCTGGTGGATCAACGCACCCACCTGCGGCCCAGCCACGCCCTTGGCAGCTGCCTGCGCTGCAATGTCGCGCGTGACCACCGACTGCACGGCCGCCAGCACAGCCGCCAGCCGCTGGCGCTGCGGGTAGGCGGATTCTTCAAACCCCAGCCGTCCGCGCGCATCGCATTCGCAGGCCAACAGGATGTCGGCGAACCGCTCGGGCTTGCGGATGGCGTCGCAGCGCTCCAGCAGGCGCACCAGCGCGGCGGCCGAGAGGTCGCCGCTGCGGTGGATGTGGCCGTGCTCGCGGGCCACTACATCGGCCGTCTCGCGGCAGTCCACGGGCACGCGCAGGCGCTCGGCCACGTCTTTCAGCAGCTCCGCACTGCGCTCCTCATGCCCGATGTGGCGGGGCAGCACGTCGGCGGCCGTGGTGCCCTTGCCCAGGTCATGCACCAAGCCGGCAAACCGCACGGGGAGTGGCGCCTGCAGCCGGGCCGCCATGTCCAGCACCATCATCAGGTGCACGCCCGTATCCACCTCGGGGTGGTACTCGGCCCGCTGGGGCACGCCCCACAGGCGCGCCACTTCGGGCAACAGCACCTGCAGCGCGCCGCACTCGCGCAGCACCTCGAACATGCGCGAAGGCTTTTCTTCCATCAGACCCCGCGCCAGCTCCTGCCACACGCGCTCGGCCACCAAGTGGTCCACCTCGCCATGCGCCACCATCTCGCGCATCAGTTGCATCGTCTCGGGCGCCACCGTGAAGTCGGTGAACCGCGCCGCAAACCGCGCCACGCGCAGGATGCGCACCGGGTCTTCGCGAAACGCGTCCGTCACATGGCGCAGCACCCGCGCTTCGATGTCTTTGGCGCCAGAATATGGGTCAAAAATGCCTCCAGCGCTTGTCCCATAAGCGCTAGTAGCTATTGCATTGATAGTGAGGTCGCGGCGGGAAAGGTCTTCTTCCAGCGTCACGTCGGGCGAGCTTTCCACCACAAAGCCCCGGTAGCCGCGCCCGCTCTTGCGCTCGGTGCGGGCCAGCGCGTATTCCTCGCGCGTCTCGGGGTGCAAAAACACCGGGAAGTCTCGGCCCACGGGCAGGTAGCCCAGCTCCAGCATCTGCTCGGGCGTGGCACCTACCACCACCCAGTCGTGGTCATTCACCGGCCGGCCCAGCAGCTTGTCGCGGACCGCGCCGCCTACCATGTAGATTTGCATCGGTGTAGTTTAGGACGAGCACTCGGCCGTATATTCCAGCCCACCATGTCCCTATCGTCCGAACTCACCATTGCCCAGCTCAACCCCGACGGCAGCGTGCCCGTGCCCACGGCGCCCGACGCAGCGGCCAACGCCGCCGCAGAAGCCCTGCGGCGCGAGGCACAGTTCGAAGCCCTCAAGGCCAAGGTGGACGACTTGCAGGAGATCCTGGCCAAGCCGCTCAACGAAATCCTGGCCGACCGCGACAAGTTCAAGGAAGCGATGGCCGCGTGGGACGCCTTCGGCGCCATGTGGATGCTGTCACAGCGCGCCATGAAGCGCGTGGCGCTGGATCTGGCTGCGCAGCAGGGTGTGAGCGACGAAGAGGTGGTAGCGCGTGCGCTGGCCTATGCAAACCAAGTGCTGAACGCGGAGGAGGAAGACCTGGGCGGCACCATTGCCCCCGCCCAGTTAGCGCACATTGCGCGGCACAAGCCGTTTTTGCGCAAGCAGTTCCGGTAGTTGGGCGGGTGCGCCCACGCCTGTTCAGCGGAACACCGGCCTGAAAAAACTCCGCTCATAACTCACGATGCACCCCGTCTCCTCGGCGTAGCGGAACGCTGCCTGGCACTCCGCGTCCTGCATCGACTGCTGGCGGTACACCTCGTAGGCCGCGAGGCTCTCAAACGTGAACAGCGCCAGCGCGATGTTGTTGGCGCCCTCGCTGGGCATGAAGTAGCCGTGGTGCTGGCCGCCGAACTTCTCGACCAGTGGAATCCACAGCCTGCCGTAGTGCTCGAACTCCTTGAGCTTGCTGGTGTTGAGCACGTAGCGCAGGTAGATGGTGACAGCCATGGCGATGCTCAACCCTCGGTATGGCGCAGGCGGTACGGCTCTTCGAAGTCCAGAAAGTCCTTCTCGGCCAGGGCTTCGTCGATCCAGGCTTTCACGCCGGGCAGTGCGCGCACGCGGTCTACATAGGCCTGGATGGGGGTGGGTACGGGCAGGGCATAAGAGTGCAGGCGCATGCACACGGGGGCAAAGTAGGCGTCGGCCACGGTGAACTCGCCAAACAGCATAGGGCCGCCGTGCTCCTGCAGCAGTGCACTCCACATCTCCACCAGGCGCTGGACGTCGGTGCGCACGCCGGCTTTGTCGCGCCAGATCAGCGCGCCGGCATCGGCCAGATTCGCCTCAATGTTCATGGGGCAGTTGCCGCGCAGGGCGGTGAAGCCGCTGTGCATCTCGGCGCAGACGCTGCGTGCGCGCGCACGGGCCTTGGCGTCCGCGGGCCAGAGCTTCTTGTCGGGGTGGGTTTCGGCCACGTATTCGGCAATCGCCAGGGTGTCCCACACGACCAGATCGCCATCGACCAGTGCAGGCACCTTTCCCGTGGGGCTCACGGGGCTCATCACACGCTTGAACTCCGAATCGGCGTCAAAGCTGTCGAAGCGCACGCGCACTTCTTCAAACGCAATGCCCGCCTGCTTGAGCAGCACCCAGGGGCGCATGGACCATGAGGAGTAGTTCTTGTTGCCGATGTAGAGCTTGAACATGGGGACACCTGAAAAATGAAGGTCAGCCCGCCATGCTAGCGGCTGCGCGATGCGCCAGCGATGCCAAAAAAGGTCTGAATGATGCGCAGCGCGCATCACCGGGCCCCGAGGAGCCGGTCTGGCCGGTCAGACAGGCCAGACTACCCCGTTGTCGTTCAGGATGGCATCGAGCGGCAGGTCGAACTCCTCAGGCTCGAAATCATCCAGGTAGCCATGGGTGAAGCCCAGACCCACGGTGAACGGCTTGGGCTGCAGCGTGGCCAGCGTGCGGTCGTAAAACCCACCGCCATAGCCCAGCCGGTAGCCACCCGGCGCGTAGCCCACGCACGGAACAAACAGCAGCGTGGGCACGATGACCTCAGTGTCCTTGGGCTTGGGGATGCCGTAGGCGTCTTCTTCCATGGGACAGCCGGGGTACCAGGCGTGGAAGGTGAGGGTCTTGTGCTGCTTGTTGACCACGGGCAGGCCGATGCGGCGGCGCAGGGGCTCGTCCAGCAACTCGCCGTCTTCCTTCCAGCGGTGCAGGGCGGGCAGGGGGTCAAACTCGCCCTTGATGGGCCAGTAGGCACCAATCACCGTATCGGGCCGGTTCACCAGCCAGATGCGCATCACCTGCTGTAACAGGTCGGCCCGCTGTAGGCGGTCGGGCAGGTTGAGGCGTTCTTCTATCAATGCGCGCCGAAGGGCTGCTTTGTCCATCAGATAATTCCCCCATGCAATTTCTCAGAGCGATTCTGACACCCCTTGTGGCCGCCACCCTGCTGGCTGCTACCGCGCCCCTTGTCATGGCGCAAAACCGTGGTGACGATACCCTGCTGGAGATGCAGCAGGCGTTCCGCAAGGGCGACCGCAACAAGCTCGCGCAGCTGCTGCCAGCGGCACGCGGCCATGCGCTGGAGCCCTGGGCTGCCTACTGGGAGCTGCGCGTGCGTCTTGGCGAGGCCTCGCCACAGGAGATCCAGTCCTTCATGCAGCGCTACGTCGGCACCTACCAGGAAGACCGCCTGCGCAACGACTGGCTGCTGCTGCTGGGTCAGCGCCGCGACTGGAGCCAGTTTGCCGAGCAGCACCCGAGCTACCGCATGTCGGACGACCGCGAAGTGCGCTGCTACGCCCTCCTGATCGACCAGATCAAGGGCACGGCGCCTGCCACGGTGGCTGAGGACGTGCGCAGCAACTGGTATGCGATCCGCGACGCCGACGATGGCTGCACCCACGCCGCGCGCGAGCTGTATGGCTACAAGAAGCTCTCGGCCCTGGATGTGTGGCGCAAGGCCCGCCTGGGTGTGGAGGCCAACCGCCCCCGCGTGGTGCGCACGGCGGTCGAAATCGTCTCGCCGGAATCGCTGCCGCAGGTCAAGGATGTGCTCGATGCGCCCAGCAAGTACCTGCTCTCGCGCGCCACTGCCGCTGGCAAGGCCCGGCAGGAACTGGTGCTGCTCGCCCTGTTGAAGCTGGCCACCAGCGACCCGGACAGCGCGGCCTACCAGCTGGAGAACAAATGGGGCGTGCACCTCTCTGCCGAAGAGCGCAACTGGGCCTGGGGCGTGATTGGCAAGACCGCCGCGCAGAAGCTGGCCAGCAACGCCCATGGCTACTTCGCCAATGTGACCAAGGACAGCGACCTCAACGACGACCTGCTGGGCTGGAAGGTGCGTGCCGCCCTGCGCGCTGGCCAGTGGAAGGCCGTGGGCAAGGCGGTGGACGCCATGGGCCCTGAAGGCCGCCAGGACAGCACCTGGGTGTACTGGAAGGCGCGCTCGCTGCTGGCGGGCCGCGTGAGCGATGCCGAACGCGCCGAAGCACGGCAACTGCTCGAAGGCATCGCCGGAACGCGCGGCTTCTATGAGCAGCTGGCGCTCGAAGAGCTGGGCCAGCGCATCACCACGCCGCCCGCGCCCGCGCCCCTCACCGCCGAAGAAAAGGCCGCCGCTCGCGCCAACCCGGGGCTCAATCGCGCCCTGTACGCCATCCTGCTGGGCCTGCGCAGCGAAGGCGTGCGCGAGTGGAACTACACCACCAACCTGCACCAAAGCGGCGGCATGCCCGACCGCGAACTGCTGGCCGCCGCCGACTTCGCCTGCCAGCGTGAGGTGTGGGACCGCTGCATCAACACCAGCGAGCGCACCAAGAGCGTTGTGGACGTTACGCAGCGCTTCCCCACCCCCTTCCGCAGCGCGGTGGTGGAGCGTGCCAATGGCATCGGCCTGGACCCGGCCTACGTGTACGGCCTGATCCGCCAGGAAAGCCGCTTCATCATGGATGCGCGCTCGCACGTGGGCGCCTCGGGCCTCATGCAGGTGATGCCTGCCACCGCGCGCTGGACGGCCAAGAAGATCGGTCTGAACGGTTTCACGGCCGACCAGATCAATGACCGCGACACCAACATCACCATCGGCACGGCCTACCTCAAGCTCGCGCTGGACGACTTTGCGGGTTCCATGCCCATGGCCGCGGCCGCCTACAACGCAGGCCCCGGCCGCCCGCGCAGCTGGCGCAACGGCCCGGTGCTGGACGCCGCCATCTGGGCCGAGAACGTGCCGTTTGCCGAGACGCGTGACTATGTGAAGAAAGTGCTGTCCAACACCACCAACTACGCAGCCATGCTCACCGGCCAGCCTCAGTCGCTCAAGAGCCGCCTGGGCACGATCGGCCCGCGCGATGCGGCGTTGCCAGAGGTGAACAAGGATTTGCCTTGATGGGTCGGTGGTTGCTATAAATAGAAGAGCTGCTGGCGCTTATCGGATAAGCGCTAGGGCCTATTTTTGCCAATATTTGGAGGGGTAAGCCATGAGAAAACTGGGTTGGGTGGCCATGGTCGCCCTGGCGATGGCTTTGGGCGCAGCAGCGCAGGCGCAGCCGGTGTACAAGTGGGTCGATGCCGACGGCAAAACCCATTACGGATCGCAGCCGCCGCCTACCTCGCAGGATGCCGAGCCGATGAAGCTGCAGAACAACAACGGCACCAGTGGCAGCGGTGGGGCAGGCAGCAAGGGCAGCGTCTCTTCTGCTGGCAAGTCGGCGGGTGCCACCCAGTTCAACCCCGATGGCACCAAGAAGATTCCGAAAGACGTTCAGGAATTTGGCGAGGGGCTGAAGAAGGCCCTGGGCACGGTGGACGGCAAGCAAGTGCCGCTCAACTGCGCCACCGCCGTGGACAACATCCACTACCAAGCCGACCTCATGCTGGAAGTGGGCCAGAAGAACGTGCGCGACGGTTACATGGCCCAGGCGGACTTTGACAAGGCGGCACCCAAGATCCGTGAAGCCAAGGGCAAATACAGCGTATCGGACTGCCAGGGCGCATCGGGCAACAAGAAGGCGTTCTACCAGTGCATGTCCAGCAGCAACAACCATGTGACGGGGTGCGACAAGCAGCACAAGCATTGAAGCCGTGCCGAGGCGCTGTGTGCCGTCCCCCAAGAGGGACGCCTGCAGCGGCCCGGTCAAGGGCGTGCCTGGCGGCACTGACTGAGGTACGTTGCTGCGTTCATCGGGGATGCCAAGGTCCGGGCGGACGTCGTATCTATGCGTTGTGCAGCATGTCGCCTTGGCGGGTGGCCGCACCGGACCGCACCAGTTCGTCGCTCAGGCTGCCAAGCCATTCAACCTCGGCCTGATCGGCAAAGTGGCGCTCGCGGAGCATGCCGAAGTAGGGCGTGGCCTGCGCCCAGGCAGCCAGGTCCTGGAGACTGATCTGCTGCCATTCCAAAAGCTTGTACTTGAGCAGCACCTTGGCCGCATAGAGCGCATGTTTGCCCGGGTTGCGCACAAAACCGTCCAGGCGGCGGCGTGCGCCATCGATGGCACGGGGCGCATCGGCAAACACCGGCCCGTGGCCGGGGATCACGACCTGGGGTGATAGCTGCTCGATCACATCCAGCGTTGCGGCCACCTGGGCGAACGCGTCTTCGCCTTCCAGCTCGGGAAACACCACGCCAAAGCCGTTTTCCCACAGCGCATCGGCCGAGATCAGCACACGGCCCTGGGGCTCGAACAAAACCACCGAATGCGGATCGTGCCCCGGCGCGGCATGCACCTGCCAGGGCTTGTCGCCCAGCAGTACGCACGAGTCGGGCATGAGCAGCGTGTCGGCCCGAAAGGGTGGGCATTCCTGGCCCGTCGGTGTGTAGCTGAGCGCATAGGCATCCCACTGGCGCACATGGTCGGCCTGGCCGGGTGGAATGGCCGTGAGCACGCCGGGCCAGGCCTTTTGTAGCGCGGCATTGCCGCCGCAGTGGTCGCTGTGCAGATGGGTGTTGAGCACGCGGTCCAGCGCGCGGCCAGCCAACGCGCCGCGCACCAGGTCCACGGTCTGGTCGGCATGGCTGCAGTAGCCGGTGTCCACGATGGCCGTGTCGTGGTGGCCGATGAAGAGGATGTTGTTGGCCGAGAGCCAGCCGCGTTCGAGAACGGTGATTTCAGGGGGCAGGAGATCGTGGGGCGCTGTGGTGGGCATGGGGGCAGGAATTCGGGGCTTCGGTGGCGGGCTTCAACGCCGCGCCGTGGGCTGCTGCCCAGCGTACCGCAGGTCGCACCTGCCCGAAGTCCTCCAAAACCCGCAGCCTGGCCGCCCAGGCTGTGTCAGAACGTGACGCCCGCCACCAGGATCACGTTGGCATACGGCGTGCATTCGCCCGTGCGCACCATCACGCGGGCCTGCTGGATCAGGCGCTTGAACTCATCGTGCGATACGTTGCTAGGGACCACCGGAAGCTGGCACCACGTGGGCAACTGGCCACTGTTGCGCTCCATGGCTTCGGTGGCAATCACGGCTTTCTCGATCTGCATTTCTTCCAGCACCACCCGCAGCACATCGGCCACGGCCGGGATGCCCGGCGTCAGCGCCAGGTCAATGCGGCGCGGGCCGGGGGGAATGGGCAGTCCCACGTCGCCAATCACCAGCATGTCGCCGTGGCCCAGGGTGGCGATGGCGTGGGAGAGTTCGGCGTGCAGCAGGGCGGTGCGTTTCACAGGGGGCTCCAGGCGGGCGGTTGGGGGCTTTGCGCCACGGCGGCGCGGGTGGGGATGGAAGGCTGGGCGCCCGGCTGGGTGACGCACAGCGCCGAAGCGCGGATGCCCTCGCGCACGGCGGCATCCAGCGGCTCGCCGCTTGCCAGCGCCACGGCCAGCGCGCCCAGGAAGGTGTCGCCCGCTGCCGTGGTATCCACCGCCCGCACGACCAGGCCGGGGTGGTAGCGGTTGCCCGCAGCATCGGCGGCCACGGCTCCTGCGGCGCCCAGGGTCACCACCACCTGGGTGGGGCCCTTGGCGCGCAGGGCCTGCGCGGCCTGCGCGGCATCGGCGGGCGTGGTCACGCTCTGGCCCGCCAGCGCGGCGGCTTCCACCTCGTTCACCACCAGCGTGTGCACCAGCGGCCACATCGCATCGGGCAGGGGCTGGATGGGCGAGGGGTTCAGCACCACCGGGCAACCCGCCGCACGGGCCATCTCGGCGGCGGCCAGTACCTGGGGCAGGGGGGTTTCGAACTGCAGCACCAGGCCGCCTGCGCCGTGCAGTGCGGTGCCCAGCGCGACGGCATCGAGCACAAACCGGCCATTGGCGCCGGGCACGACCACGATGCGGTTCTGCCCTGTCGCTTCCACCGTGATGGCGGCCACGCCGGTGGTGGTTGCGGTGTCAGTTTGCACGCCGCTGTGGTCGATGCCGTCGGCGTCGAGCCCGGCGCGTAGCGTGTGGCCGTAGCCGTCGTCGCCCACCCGGCCGAACAAGGCCACCCGGGCGCCTTGGCGCGCGCAGGCCACGGCCTGGTTGCCGCCCTTGCCGCCGGGCACCAGGTGCAGGGCGTCGGCCAGCACGGTCTCGCCAGGGCCCGGCGCGTGTTGCACCTGCAGCACCAGGTCCATGTTCAGGCTGCCGACGACGGCGATGCGGGGCGTGTGGGTGGTGCTCATGCCGCACCTCCAGGCGCATGGGCCGTGGAGGCGCGCACGCGCAACTCGGGCTGCAGCATCACCTTGCGCGCGTCCTGGCGCTTGCCGTCGATGCGCTCCAGCAGCATGTCCACGGCCAGTGCGCCAATGCGCTGCTTGGGCTGGGCCACGGTGGTGAGCGGCGGGCTGGTGAAGGCGGCCAATTCGATGTCGTCAAAACCCACGATGGACAGTGCCTCGGGCACGCGCAGGTCGCGTTCGTGCGCGGCACACAGCGCGCCCATGGCCATGAGGTCGTTACACACGAAGACGGCGGTGGGCGGCTCGGGCGCGCGCAGCACGGCGTGCATGGCTTCGTAGCCACCCTGGCTCGTGAAGTTGCCATGCCACAGCAGGCCCTCCCCCGCGCCGCAGCCCGCGTCGGCCAGCGCGGTGCGCCAGCCGGCAATGCGCTGCTCGCTGGGTGCAATGCCGTCGGGGCCGCCAATGCAGGCAATGCGGCGGTGGCCCAGCGACAGCAGGTGGCGCGTGGCCAGCAGGCCGCCCTGCATGTGGGCGGTTTCCACCAGGTCGCAGGGCTGCTGTTCGGCAATGTCGATTTCGCGGTCCACCAGCACGGTGGGGATGGACAGGCCCGCCAGCTGCGTGGCCAGCGTGGCGTCATGCCCGGTAGAGACCACGATGAGTCCGTCGATGCGCCGCTCGGCCAGCACCTGCAGGTAGGTGCCCTGGCGGTGCGCCTCGTCGTTGGTGTTGCACAGGATGACGTTGTAGCCTGCGCCAAAGCAGCGGTCTTCCACGCTGTGCACGATCTCGGCAAAGTAGGGGTTGGAGCTGTTGGGGATCAGCATGCCCAGCGTGCGCGTGTTGTTGCTCTTGAGGCTGCGCGCAATGGCGCTGGGCACGTAGCCCAGGGCGCGGATGGCGGCCTCGACGCGCTCGCGCCCCTCGGGGCTCACGCGGCGCGTGCCGTTGACAACGTGCGACACCGTGGTGACCGACACCTCGGCGTGGCGCGCAACGTCCTTGATAGTAGCCATGCAAAAAGAAGAATGAGGTCGTTGTTGGTGGGGCAGACGGTCGCGGTAATCAGTCTCTCAGACCTTGGCGCGGCGCTGGCGCAGCGTGTCCACGATCACAGCCGCCACGATCACAAAACCCGTGATGATGCGCTTGCTGGGCTCGCTGGCGCCCACCTGGGCCAGACCCGCCTCCAGCACCGCGATGATGAGCACGCCAAACGCGGTGTTGACCACCGAGCCGCGCCCGCCCATGAGGCTGGTGCCGCCAATCACCACGGCCGCAATCACCTGCAGCTCCATGCCGGTTCCGGCGTTGGGGTCGGCGGCTTCCAGCCGGGCCGACTGCATCAGGCCCGCCAGGCCCGCCAGCAGGCCGGTCATGGCAAACACGATGACGCGGATGGGGCGCGGGTCCACACCGGCCAGGCGCATGGCTTCTTCATTGGTGCCAATGCCCACCACGCAGCGGCCAAACACGGTGCGCGACAGCACCAGCTGTGCCACCACCACCAGCACCACGGCCAGCAAGAAGGCGAACGAGATGCCGCCAAAGAAGGGTGCCGACAGCCACGAGATCGCATCGCCCACGTACTGCGTGCGCGAGTCGGTCACCACATAGGCGCTGCCACGCACGGCTTCGAGCATGCCCAGCGACACGATGAACGAGGGCAACCGCCATGCGACGGAAATCATGCCGGTGATGGTGCCGCACACCAGGCCCGTGGCCAGTGCCAGCACGGCGGCGGCGGGCACCGTCCAGCCCCACTGCAGGATGGCGGCGGCCGAGGTGGCTGCGGCCAGCGCCATCACCGAGCCCACCGACAGGTCGATGCCCGCGATGATGAGCACAAAGGTCATGCCCACGGCCATCACGGCCAGGGCCGGGATTTCGTTGGCGATGGTGATGAAGGTCTCGGCGCTCCAGAAGTATTCGGACAGCGACGAGAACAGCGCCACCATGCCCGCCAGCACGGCCAGCAGGCCCAGGTAGGTGCCCAGCTGGCTGCGCCAGACCGAAGCGGAGGAAGGCGCCGCAGCGGGCGCGGCAGATGCGGTGGGGGCGTTCATGCGGTCACAGGAGAAGAGGTTGAAGGGGTGGTGCTGGTGCGCCCGCCGGGCTCGGAGAACGCGGCCGCCAGCAGCGATTGCTCGGACCACTCGCCGCGCTCGAACACGGCCACCAGGCGGCCTGCGCTCATCACGCCGATGCGGTCGGCCATGGCCATGAGTTCGCGCAGGTCGGACGACACCATGAGCAGCGCGCGGCCTTCTGCGGCCATGCGGTCCAGCTCGCCATACAGCTCGGCGCGCGCGCCCACGTCCACGCCGCGCGTGGGTTCGTCGAGCAGCAGCACGCGGCCTTCGCGGTGCAGCCAGCGGGCGAACACCACCTTTTGCTGATTGCCGCCCGAGAGCTGCCCCACGGGCTGCTCGGCGCTGCGGCAGCGGATGCCCAGCGTGCGCACAAAGCCTTGCACCAGGCGGCTTTCGAGCCCGCGCTGCAACCAGCCGCCGCGCGACACGGCCGACAGGTCGGACAGTGTGGCGTTGATGCGGATGGGTTGCGAGAGGAGCAGGCCCTGGGACTTGCGGTCCTCGGTGACGAGGCCCACGCCAGCAGCGATGGCCTGCAGGGGCGATGCAAAGCCCCGGGGCAGGACGCGGGAGGCAGGTGCTGCTCCCGGATTTGAATTTGCTACTTTTTTGATAGCTGGTTGGGCTTGTCCATCGAGCGCAGAAGGCTGTTTTTGTTCAAATTCCGGGTGCAAGGTGACGCTTCCCTGGTCCGCCCGGTCGGCGCCAAACAACAGGCGAACCAGCTCGGTGCGGCCCGACCCGACCAGCCCGGCAATGCCGAAAATTTCACCGGCCCGCAGCTCCAGGCTCACGTCCTGCACGGCGGTGCCCCGGCCCAGGCCCTGGGCGCTCATCACCACGGGGCCGACGGGGCGGCGCGGGCGGTGGTCCAGGTCGCTCACCACGCGGCCCACCATGCGCTGCACGAGGTCGTCTTCGCTCATGCCCGCCATGGGGCGCACGTCCACCAGGCGGCCATCGCGCAGCACGGCCACGCGGTCGGCAATGCGGCGCAGTTCTTCGAGCCGGTGCGACACGTAGATGATGGCCACGCCGCGCGCGGTGAGGTGGGCGATCTGCTCAAACAGGTAGTTGGTCTCGCGCGGCGTGAGCATGGCCGTGGGCTCGTCGAGCACCAGGATGCGCGTGTCGTCCTGCAGATTGCGCGCAATCTCCACCATCTGCTGCTGGCCGATGCCCAGCTGCGAGACCGGGGTGGCGGGGTCGATGTTGTCGAGCCCGATCTTGGCCAGCTGCGCACGGGCGGCGGCGTGCAGCACATCGCGCTGCAGCCAGCCCAGGCGGTGTGGCAGGCGGCCCATCAACAAATTCTCGGCCACGGTGAGCGTGGGCACCAGGCCCAGCTCCTGCATCACCATGCGCACGCCGTGGCGCTCGGCATCGCGGCGCGACGTGGGGGCGTAGGCCTGCCCCGCCAGCTGCATGCCGCCGCGCGTGGGCTGCTCCAGCCCGCACAGGATCTTGGACAGCGTGCTCTTGCCCGCGCCGTTTTCCCCGGTCAGCGCCAGCACCTCGCCCGCAAACAGCTCCACGTTCACGCCATCGAGCACGGTGGCGGTGTAGTCCTTGCCCACGGCCTGGATGGCGAGCAGGGGCGTGGCTTGTCGGGCGGCGGAGGGGCTGAGCATGGTGGTGTGATGGGGGCGACTGCAGAGCGGGCTTTATGTCTTGAGCGGTGAACAAAGCTCAGCGAAGCGGTTCTGGCTAGGCGCCGTGTCGCAGGCAGTACTGGAAGTACGACAAGACACGGCAACAACGCCAGAAGAGCTTTGTTCTCCGCTCCGAGGCTTACTTGCTGTCTTTCGTCACCAGCACCACCTCCGTCTTCACCGTGGCGGGCAGCTGGTTCTGCGGCGTCTTGGCGGCCAGGGCCTTCTGCGCCAGCTCGATGCCGAACACGGCCTGCTTGGCGGCGTACTGGTCAGCGGTGGCCAGCACGCGGCCGTCGGCCAGCATGGGCTTGATGGCGCCAATGTTGTCATAGCCCACCACCTGCACCTTGCCGGTCTTGCCCGCAGCCTTCACGGCGGCCACGGCGCCCAGGGCCATGCTGTCATTGCCGGCCAGCAGGGCGACCAGGTCAGGGTGCTCGCGCATCATGCCGGCGGCCACGGTGTTGCCCTTTTCGATCTCCCAGTTGCCTGACTGCACGCCCACCACGGTGATGTTGGCGGCCTTCATGGCGTCCTGGTAGCCCAGGGTGCGCTGCTGCGCATTGAAGGTGGTGGACACGCCTTCGATGATGCCGACCTTGTCGCCGGCCTTCAGCGTCTTGGCCAGGTGGTCGCCCACCAGCTTGGCGCCTGCACGGTTGTCGGGGCCCACGAAGGGTACGGTGATGTTCTTTTCCTTCAGCGCGTCGGCATCGAGCTGGTTGTCGATGTTGACCACGAGGATCCCCTTGTCGATGGCCGTCTTGACCACGGGCACCAGCGCCTTGGAGTCGGCGGGTGCCAGCACGATGGCGCTGACCTTCTGCGCCATGGCTTGTTCGATCATCTTGATCTGCGCTGCCGTGTCGGTCTCGTTCTTGATGCCGTTGGCCACCAGCGTGTATTCCTTGGCATGGGCCTTCTGGTGCGCCTTGGCGCCGTCTTCCATGGTGCGGAAGAACTCGTTGGCCAGCGACTTCATGATGAGCGCGATCTTGGGCTTGTCCTGCGCAAACGCAGGGCTGGCCAGCAGGCTGCCCACAACGGCGAGGGCGGCGGCGGTCTGAACGGAACGGCGGGTGAACTGCATGGGTGTTGTCTCCAGGTTGGAATGTGGACTGAGGCGACCGACAGCGTGGAGGGAAATTCGCAGCTGATACAGCAAAAAAGAAGCGGCTGCGGGTGCCCGGTGCCTTGTCGCGAACTGGATGATAGCGAAAGCAAACGTTTGCGCAAACGTTTGCTAATCAGTAAAAACCCGAAGATAGGGACATGGGAGCACCAGGTTCCGGCGGATGGCGTCCATGGGTTGCACCAAAGAAAAAGGGCGCTAAAGCGCCCTGGGGAGAGGATGCATGGGGCTGCACTCGGGGCGCACCCCCCCATGAATGGCGTCAAGCCTTGCGCAGCTCGCGCCGCAGGATCTTGCCCACATTGCTCTTGGGCAGCTCGTCGCGGAACTCGATGTACTTGGGGCGCTTGTAGCCCGTGAGGTTCTGGTGGCAGTAGTTCGCCACTTCGTCCTCGGTCAGGGCCGGGTCGTTCTTGATGATGAACACCTTGATGGCCTCGCCCTGCTTCTCGTCGGGAACGCCAATGGCCGCGCATTCGACCACGCCGGGGCACAGGCTGATGACCTGCTCCAGCTCGTTGGGGAACACATTGAAGCCGCTCACCAGGATCATGTCCTTCTTGCGGTCGATGATGCGGGTGTAGCCCTGCGGGTCCATGATGCCGATGTCGCCCGTGCGCATGAAGCCGTCGGGCGTGAAGGCCTTGGCGTTTTCTTCGGGCTGGTTGTAGTAGCCCACCATCACGTTGGGGCCGCGGATGCAGATCTCGCCCGACTCGCCCTGGGGCAGGCTGTTGCCTTCGTCGTCCTTGATGGCGATGTCGATGCCCGGCAAGGGCAGGCCGATGTTGCCGCTGAAGGTGGTGCTGATCACCGGGTTGTTGGTGCCGATGGCGCAGGTCTCGCTCATGCCCCAGCCTTCGATCATGGTGCTGCCGGTCACTTTCTGCCACTGCTTGGCCGTGCCCTCGCTGGCCGCCATGCCCCCGGCCTGCGACACGCACAGGTGCGAGAAGTCGAGTGTCTTGAACTGTGGGTTTTGCAGCAGCGCGTTGAACAGCGTGTTCACCGCAGGCAGCATGTGGAAGGGGCGCTTCTTGAGTTCGGCCACGAACTTCGGAATGTCGCGCGGGTTCGGGATCAGCGTGAGGCTGGAGCCCTGGCGGATGGCCAGCAGGCACAGCGTGAGCGCGAAGATGTGGTACAGCGGCAGCGCGGCGATGGAGTTGGCCTTGCTCAGGTCGCCCACCTTGGACAACGCGGGCGTGAACCACGCCTCGGCCTGCAGCGTGGCGGCCACGATGTTGCGGTGGGTGAGCACCGCGCCCTTCGACAGGCCTGTGGTGCCGCCCGTGTACTGCAGGAAGGCGATGGAATCGAGCGTGGCCTGGCTGGGCGCGAGCGACTTGTGCTCGCCCAGCGACAGCGCCTTCTTGAACGTGACGACCTTGCGGCCGTTGGACAGCGGCAGGTCATACGCAGGCACCATCTTGGCGAGGTGGCGCACGGCGAAGGTGATCCATTTGCCAAACCAGAAGCCCAGCAGGTCGCCCATGGAGGCCATCACCACATGCTTGACGGCCGTGTGGTCAATGACCTCAGCCAGCGTGTGGGCAAAGTTCTCCAGGATCACGATGGCCGTGGCGCCCGAGTCCTTGAGCTGGTGCTCCAGCTCGCGCGCGGTGTACAGCGGGTTCACGTTCACGCAGGTGTAGCCAGCGCGCAGCACGGCGGCCATGGTCACGCCAAACTGCGGGATGTTGGGCAGCATGATGGCCACGCGCGCGCCGGGCTCCAGCCCCAGGCTCTGCAGATAGGCGCCCAGCGCGGCCGAGCGGCGTTCCAGCTCGCCGTAGGTCATCCACTGGTCCATGCAGACCGAAAACGGGCTCGATGCGTGTTTGCGGAACGACTCTTCCAGCAGGTGGGCCACAGAGCGGTATTGCTCGGGCTTCACGTCGTGTGGGACGCCCGGGGGGTAGCTCTTGAGCCAGATCTTTTCCATGCGCTTGTTTCCTTGTGCTCGCCAAATGCCATTGATAGGTGGGCACAGATTGTGGAAGGCGGGCGCGTAACGGGCTATCGGGCTTGTCCTAGTGTGCTGGCGAGCTGGGTCCCGCAGGTGACAGGATCGGCATCGAACAATTGCTCCATCAGCGCCCGCTCGCGTTGCTCGATGGTGGCCAGAAACTGCTCCACCCCGCCGCGCTGGCGCGCAAGCTGGCCGAAGGTGTCAAACCCGGCCTCCAGAAACCTCTGCAACGCGCCCATGCCCGCAGCGTTGGCCGGGCCGCGCATCATGCGCAGCATCATCCGCAGGCCGGGGGTGCGCGTGAGGCGCGCCAGGTCATTCCCCATGGCCAGCACGCGCTGCAGCTGCTGCTGGCGCGCATGGCGCTGGCCCACAGTGCGCCAGGCGGTGGTGTAGCGGGCGGCAACGTTGGCCGCATCGGCTTCGCGCAGCAACCACGCACGGCCCATGTCCTGGTCCAGTCCCTCGGTCTGTGCGTGCAGCACCGCCAGGGCCACGGCGGTGTTTACGACCGGTTGGGGGAACATGGTCTGCAGCGTGCCGGCGATGCGGCCAAACTGCAGATCGCGGTCGGTGTAGTCGGTGTCACTGTACAGCTCTTCCAGAAAGAACTGTGCTGCGGGTCCGAACGCGGGCGAGCCCATCAGGTCCGCATAGGTGCCCCGAAAGCGCCGCGCCTGCAGGCTTTTGACGCTGCCCACCGCCGCCCCCAGCGCCGGGTCGCCCGTGCGGTGCAGGCGCAGGGCGGTCACGTCGGCGATGCAGTCGCGGATGGTCTGGGCGGCATCCATGGGGCGGGGTCCTTTCTGCGTTCTGCGGGGTGCGGTGTCGGGCTATGGTCAGACCGCACAATGCGGCTGGTCAATTACAACATCTGCCCATTACCACCATGATCGCGCGCTGGCAACGAATCCTGCTCCTGTTCATCCTGCTGACCATGGCCGTCTGGCTGGTGTGGCAGTGGCCCCATTCACCGTTGCGTGCCGTGCTGGGGGCACTGGTGCCGCTCAGCATTTACCTGGTGGTGATGGCGGTGGAGTTTGTGCTGATGCACATCACCAACCGTGCCGATGCTGCGCCCCGCGCCCGCCTGTCACAGGTCGTGGGTGCCTGGTGGGCCGAGGTGTGGGTGGCGTTGATGGTGTTTTGCTGGCGCCAGCCGTTTCGCCACCAGTCATTGCCCGATTGGGTGCCTGCGCAGCCCACCGGAAAGCGCGGCGTTGTGCTGGTGCATGGCTTCATGTGCAACCGGGGCCTGTGGCTGCCGTGGTTTGCGCCATTGCAAGCACGGGGACATGCCTATGTGGCGGTCAATCTGGAGCCGGTGATGGGGTCGATTGACGAGTACGCCGACATCATCGAAGACGCCGTGCGCCAAGTGACGGCGGCCACGGGGCAGGCGCCGGTGTTGTTGTGCCACAGCATGGGGGGCTTGGCGGCGCGGGCGTGGCTGCGGACGCACCAGGCGGATGGGCGGGTGCACCGGGTGTTGACGCTGGGCACGCCGCATGGGGGCACGTGGCTGGGGCGTTTCAGTCGTGCGGTGAATGGGCGGCAGATGAGCTTGGCGGGGGACTGGGTGGTGGCGCTGCAGCGGGCCGAACCGGCGGGGCGGGCGGCGCTGTTTACGTGCTGGTATTCGAACTGCGACAACATTGTGTTTCCCGCGAGTACCGCCAGTTTGCCGGGGGCGGACAACCGGTTCGTGGAAGGGGTTGCGCATGTGGAGATGGCGTTTGATCCGGGAGTGATGAAGGCTTGTCTTGAGGAGATGGGGTGGGGGTGATTTTTTGATTGTTTTGGCCTCTAGGGATGTCCTGCATAACCCTCGCGAGTCGGTGGTAGTGCGGATCGGGACAGACCGCAAGGCGTCTTTTTGCAGCCAATAGCGGTGCTATTGGCAAGAAAAGCAACGCAGCGGACTGCCCGAGACCGCGCTGCCACAGACCGCAGGGAGTTATGCAGGACATCCCTAGCGCTTATGTATAAAGCGCTAGCAGCTATTGTTTTCATAGTCATCGAGTTTCCGTCTACCGTTCGGGCTGAGCCTGTCGAAGCCTGGGCGCGCTGGTTTGAAGCGCATGCTTGTGGTGAGTGCGGAGGCCGGGAGTCGCCCCGGCGGGCGAGGTACTTGTTCTTTGCTTCGCCAAAGAAAAGTACCCAAAAGAAAGGCGACCCCCAGTCTGCGACCCCTTCGCGTTGCGAAGGGGCAAACCTGCGTCGGGGCGGTTGCGGGGTGCGCCGTGGAACTCGCTTTGCGCCTGCGGCGCGCCGCTCGGACAACCACGGCGAGTCAGTTCACAAGGCATGGGCGCTCCGACGCCCATGCTCACCCCACAACCGCCCCGCCGCAGGCGCAGCCAGCAGGGGGTTGGGCAGTCAAACATCCAACAGCCGAACAGCCAAGCAGCCGCACGGGCCTTTGCTGCGCTCGGCCCCATCTCGCGGTCGCAAGCGCCTCGCGCTGCGCAGGCTGGGCCGAGTGCAGCGATGGCCCGTGTGGATGTCCGATTCGCGGGTTCCCTTCTGTATGCGCCTGGGGCGCGCAGGGCGCGGGGTGGGCATGGGCGTCGGAGCGCCCATGCTTCGTGGTCTAGCTCGCCGTGGTTGTCTGAGCGGCGCGCGTAGCGCAAAGCGAGTTCCACGGCGCACCCCGTGACCGAGCACCCCAGGTTGCCCCGTAGCGCAGCGAAGGGGTCGCAGACAGCAGGGTCGCTTTCTCTTTGGTGACTTTCTCTTGGCGAGACAAGAGAAAGTTACTGCGCCGCCGGGCGCACACCCCGGCCTCTGCCCGTCAACCCAGCATGCGGCCCATCCGCGAGCCTGCGAGCGCGCTCAGGTTTCGAGAAGCCCAACCTGAACGGCCGGTGAGATGCAAAGATTCAGAAAGCTCAGCCCGAACGTCGATTGGCTATCAAAAAAATAGCTGCTAGCGCTTGTTGGATAAGCGCTAGCAGCCATTTTGATCAAAAATCAAGCCGCCACAGCCTCCCGCTCATCCGCAGCAAACTCCGGCAACCCACGCAGCCGCTCATAGATCGGCGCAAAGTCCGCCGCCGTCATCTCAAACAGCTGCTCAAAACTGTCGATCACAAAATACGTCTGCTGGTACGTATCGATCTTGTAGCGCGTGCGCATGGTGCGCTCCAGTTGCAGTGGAATGCGCTGCGGCTCCGGGCTCTGCACCGAATACGCCAGCTCACCCGACGAACTTAAGATGCCAGCGCCATACGCCCGCAACTGCCCCGCTTCGCGGATCAGGCCGAACTCGATCGTGTACCAGTACAAACGCGAGAGCATCTCGCACGACCCCAGCCCCTGCGCCTTCAGACCGCCCTGGCCGTAGCGCTGCACATAGTCCGCAAACACCGGGTTGAACAGCAGCGGCACGTGGCCGAATAGGTCGTGAAAAATGTCGGGCTCGACGATGTACTCGAACTCCTCGGGCTTGCGGATCCAGTCCGTCACCGGGAACTTGCGGTTGGCCAGCAAGGTGAAAAACGGCACCTCGGGGATCAGCCCGGGCACGCCCACCAGCTCCCAGCCTGTGGCCTTGTAGAGGCGCTCGTTGACCTCTTCGAAGCGCGGAATGCGGTCGCTGGCGCCCAGTGAGGGCAGGGCGTCGATGAACGCCTGGCTCGCCAGGCCGGGCAGCAGGGCGCGCTGGCGCTCGTACAGGCGGCGGTAGGTGTCGTGGTCGGCGTCGGTGTAGCTCGCGTAGTCCTGCGGGCAGGTGTAGTCCGCGTTGGCACGCGAGTAGTCGCCACGCGGTGGGCGGGTGGATTGGCCATAGACGACAGGGGCTTGTCCCATTTTTTTCTCCTTTGCCGCCATGGTCGGCGCACCGCGACGGGGGTGCGCACCAGCCCATGCGGCTGCTAATCGATCTTGATCTTTGCGGCCCGGATCAGGAACTCGTACTTGCTGTTTTCCGAGCGCACAAACTGCGCAAACCCGTCGAGCGTCAGCTCTTCAGGCGTGATGCCCATCTTCTTGAACTTCTCCTTGCCAGCGGGCGAATGCATCGCTGCCGAGAACGCATTGGCATACCGGCGCGCGTCGGCATCGGGCAGCGAGGCGGGCGCGAACAGGCCGAACCAGGTCGACACGTTGAAGCCCTGCACGCTGTCGTTGATGCTGGGCACGTTCGGCAGCGCCTCGTTGCGGCTCAACGTGGTTACACCCAGCGCCAGCAGCTTGCCCGACTGGATCTGCGGCAACGCCGAGGCTAGGTTGTCAAACACCATCAGCACCTGGCCGGATTCCAGTGCCGCCAGCGCGGGCTTGGAGCCCTGGAACGGCGTGTGGCCCATCTTGGTGTTGGTGAGCGACTTGAACATCTCGGCCGAGATGTGGCCGATGCTGCCGTTGCCGCCCGATCCGTACTTGGCCTGATCCGGGTTCTTCTTGAGGTACTGCACGAGGTCGGGCGTGGTCTTGATGCCCAGCTTGACCGCCTGCTCCGCATTCACCACCAGCACGTTGGGCGTGCGGGCTACCAGCGCGATGGGTTTGAAATCCTTGAGCGCGTTGTAAGGGAAGTTCTTGTACAGCCAGGGATTGACGGCGTGGGTGGCCACGGCGCCCATCAGCACCTGGTTGCTGGTCTTGGGTGATTTGGCGACCTGGTCGGCACCGGTACTACCACCCGCCCCCGGTTTGTTCTCCACGGTAATGGAGCCAAGCTGGGCTGCAGCACCCTCGGCCACGATGCGGGCCGAGGTGTCCAGCGGACCACCAGCGGGGTAGGGAACCACGATGGTGAGCGGGGCAGAGGGGCTTTGGGCCATGGCAAAGGTGGCCACACAGGTCAGGCCAACACTGAACAGGGTGCTACGGAGCGACATCGGGATCCTTATGAGTTCCGGGGAGCGCGCAGTATAGGCACCTGTTCAGGGTTAACCCTGGATGTCTGATGTCTTAGGTGTTCAGCACGCCACGGCGGATCTGGTCGCGCTCCAGCGACTCGAACAGCGCCTTGAAGTTACCTTCGCCAAAGCCATCGCGGTAGTCGCCTTCGCGCTGGATGAATTCGAAGAACACCGGGCCCAGCATGGGGGTGGAGAAAATCTGCAGCAGCAGGCGGGGCGTGCCGTCGGCCGTGGTGCCGTCCAGCAAGATGCCGCGCGACTGCAGTTCGGGCACAGGCTGGCCGTGGCCGGGCAGGCGGGTGTCCAGCATTTCGTAATAGACCTCGTTGGGCGCGGTGGCCAGCTGCACGCCGGCCATGCCCAGCTTGTCCACCACGTCCAGTAGGTTGTCGCAGATCAGAGCGATGTGCTGAATGCCCTCGCCGTTGAACTGCATCAGGAATTCTTCGATCTGGCCGCCGCCCTGCTTGGATTCTTCGTTCAGCGGGATGCGGATCTTGCCGTCGGGCGCCGTCATGGCCTTGCTGGTCAGGCCCGTGTATTCGCCCTGGATGTCGAAGTAGCGGATCTCACGGAAGTTGAACAGCTTCTCGTAGAAATTGGCCCAGAAGCCCATGCGGCCGCGGTACACGTTGTGCGTAAGGTGGTCGATGAGGTTCAGGCCATGGCCCACGGGGCGGCGGTCCACGCCTTCGATGAACTCGAAGTCGATGTCGTAGATGGACTTGCCGTCTTCAAACCGGTCGATCAGATACAGCGGCGCACCACCAATGCCCTTGATGGCGGGCAGGCGCAGTTCCATGGGGCCGGTGGGGATCTCGATGGGCTGGGCGCCCAGCTCCAGTGCGCGGTTGTAAGCCTTGTGCGCATCCTTCACACGGAAGGCCAGGCCACAGGCGGAGGGGCCATGCTCGGCACCAAAGTAGGCGGCCTGGCTGTGGGGCTCGCGGTTCAGGATGAAGTTGATGCCGTTCTGGCGGTACAGCACCACATCCTTGGAGCGGTGCTTGGCGACCAGGGTGAAACCCAGCTTTTCGAACACGGCCTCCAGCACGCCGGGCTGGGGCGAGGTGAATTCGACGAACTCGAACCCCATCAGGCCCATGGGGTTGTCCCAGGCTTCCAGTTGGGCGGCGGTTTCTTGCGGCAAGGCGGCGTTCATGGGGTGTCTCCGGCATTCGTTGAGGAATGTCATGGACTGTAGGCGCGCCCTGCCTCATGTTTCTGGCGAAATCAAGAGGCTTGGGCCTCCCATTTGCAGGAATATTGTGAATGATCAAATTTCAGCGCATGACTAGGGCGCTGCTGAATCGTGTAGCCGCTGTCTTTTGCGTACGGCCACCGGCCTCACGACCCTGGCGTAACCGGTGGCAGGCGCCGCAGCGCCAGGGCGGCGTCGATGCGCTGCTGCTCCTCGGCAGAGAAAAGCTGCTGGCGCAGTCGCTGTAGCGCGGGGCCTTCGCCTTGTTGGGTGCGCGCCTGGGTGTATTGGTCGAGCCGTTGCTGCCAGTGTTGTTCTTCCCGGTCGAGCTGGGCCATCGCGTGGGCGGCGGCCTCGCCGTATTGCGCACTGCGGGCCGCGTGGCGGGTGCGCTCGTCGGTGTTTTGCGCGTTGAACGCGGCGGTTTGGGCGGCGGCGTTCAGGTGTTCGGTGGTGGCGGCGCGCTCGGCGCGGCGTGCTTGGGGCAGTTCGTTCTCTGCATCGCGCAAGGCCTGGGCGCGTTGCTCGGCGGTGAGCTGGGGGTTGCGTTCGATTTCCAGGCGCGCCAGGGTGTAGCGGTCGAGCTCCGCCTCGCGGGCGAACAGGGCGTCGTGCTCGGGACCGTCAAAAAACTGCTGGCGTACCTTGTGGCGGGCTTCCAGCGCCTCGCGCAGGGCACCGGGGTCGTTCGGGTCCTGGGGAGGGCGCAGCTGGCCCAGGGCCACTCGGTAGTCTACATAGCGCTCGGCCAGCGCCAACGCCCGCGTGGCCAGGGCTGCCGGGAAGTGTTTGCCCACCAGCGCCGCCAAGCGTTGTTTGAGTGCGGCGGGGTCTGTCGCGCCGTCCTCCAGGGCTTCTGTGAGCAGCGCCTCCAGCGTGTCGCGCAGGCCGTGCACCAGCAGGGGGTCTTCACTGCCGTCGGGGTCGGTGGCGCGGCGGGTGGCAAAGAAGCTGCTCTCCATGGGCCGCGCCGACAGGGTCTGGCCTGCACCGCCGGTTGGCGCTGCCGCCGCGCCGGGCACCGAACGCGGGTCCACCGCGCCCGGCAGGCCTTGCTGTGAACCCGGCCACCAGACCACGGCGGCCGTGGCGGCGACCAGGGCCACCCCTGCGGCGAAGGCGCGGGCGCGGTTCACGGCTTACAGGCCCTGTGCCTTGAGGCGGTTGGCGTGCTGGCGGTACAGCGTCACCGGGTCGGTGGAGAACCAGTCGCGCAGGCCCAGCAGTTGGTTCACTTCGTCGAGGTGGTTCTGCCGGTAGTCGCCCAGGTGTTTGCCCAGGCGCGAGGAGCAGGCCGACACCAGGCCGTCGTTGGCTTCGCCGAAGACCAAGCCCAACACGCCCAGCAGGGCGTCGCTCGCATCCAGCACGTTGGTCAGGGTCTTGGTGCCCGTCCAGGAGTAGTAGCGCACGCCGTTGACGAGTTCTGCGCCGCTGCCGCAGCCAGAGGTGGGGACGCCTTGCGGAAAGCGTCGGTTGAAGGCGGCGGAACCGGCGGTGGTGAGCGAGTCCAGCGCGGCGGTGGGCATCTGTGGCAGGCCCGAGCCGCCCGAAGTCAGGTTGATCAGCGCGACCAGCGCCGACGCCGCCCCGTTGGCGATGGTTTCGGAGACCGAACCCGCGGGTGCCACGCCACGCATGATGTCCGCCACCCGCGATCCCCGGTTGACCCCACCGACCGAGGTCACCGAGGCAACCTTGCCCGGCGCCACCCCGGCCACGTAGCGCGCCGTAGGCCCGCCGTGTGAATGCCCCACCAGGTTCACCTTGGCCGCGCCGGTGATGGCCAGGATGGTGTTCACCTGTGCGAGCAGCTGCTCACCCCGGACCTCTGTGCTGTTGGCGGCCGACACCTGGGCCACGTAGACCTTGGCGCCGCCCTGGCGCAGGGCGTCAGGGATGCCGTAGAAGTAGTCGACACCCAGGGCCGAATCAAACCCGAAAAGCCCGTGCACAAGCACGATGGGGTAGCGGGTCTGGGTGGTGCCCGTCTGGGCTTGCGCGCTGGCGCCGACGAGCAGCAATGCGGCGGTCGCGGCCAGAACAAATCGCCGCAAAAAGCGGCTGAGGAATCCGGTCATGCAGTTGTCTCCATAGGTATGTTTTTTGTATTTGCAAAAAAGAACGATCGTTCGTTTTTGCGAGGTTTATTCTTCTTTTCTTCGTGTGGGGTCACTATCGGGACATACCCGAGCCTGCAATTCAGAAGGCGCGAAAAGTCAAAACTTCATAAAATCTTGCGCCATGCAAGCTTTAAACGCACTCGACAAGCTGGACAGGGCCATCCTGCGCCGTCTGCAAGAAAATGGCCGGGAGACGTACGACGTCATCGGTGAGCAGGTGGGCCTGTCGCCCAGTGCGGTGTTGCGCCGCGTCAAGCGCCTGGAGGAAAGCCGTGTCATCGACCGGTACGTTGCATTGGTGCCCCCCGAGGCCGTGGGCCTGGGACTGACGGCCTACCTCAATGTGCGCCTCGAAAAACACACCGAAAGCCACAAGCGCAACCCCATGGACCTGTTCCGCGCCAGCGTGCAGACCTGGCCCGAAGTGGTGGAGTGCGCGTCGCTCACGGGCGAGATGGACTACCTGCTGCGCGTGGTGGTGGCCGACATGGCGCACTACAGCAGGTTCATCATGGACACGCTGCTCAAACACCCCAGCGTGCAGGACTGCAAGACCAGTTTTGTGCTGGACCGCGTGAAGGCGACCACAGCCGTGCCGGTGTAAATAGGCTTTTGAACGGGTGCTGAAGGTGCCGCGAGCGTGACACCCCATGTTGCCCCGCGCCCCATGCCGCTATACCCTTGCGGGAAGCCGTTGGCGGAGGCGCCCAGCTTGCCAAGTGGGGCAGGAGTGCTGTGTGGAACAGGTTTGAGCTACCTCACTAATTTGTTGCAGCGCAGCATTTTTGCTGGAAATAATGAGGGAAAACCCTTATATTTGCAGCCATGATCGCAACCAAAGACTGGCTCAAGGCATCCTGGTATGCAGGCAGGGATATGCTGCGCCCGGTGATGGGCGAATCGCCTGCCCATGAAACTCGCGTCAAGCAGGAGGTCCCCGTGATGGTTCCCATTCGTGCCCTGGGTCCCTCCTACCGGGAGCGGATCACCCAACATTTGCTCCAGCTGGAGCCCGCAGACCGCTACCTGCGTTTTGGCTACGCCGCCAACGACGAGCAGATCCGGCGCTATGCCGAGCAGCTCGACTTCAACCGCGACGAGATCTTCGGCATCTACAACCGCCGCCTCGAACTGATCGCCATGGCGCATCTGGCCTTCTCGGAGCACCCAGAGTACAAACATTGCGCCGAATTTGGCGTGTCGGTGCTCAAGCAGGCGCGTGGCCGGGGCTTCGGTGCACGCCTGTTCGAGCGGGCCGTGATGCATGCGCGCAATGAAGGTGTGAACATGGTTTTTATCCATGCGCTCTCCGAAAACACCGCCATGCTGAAAATTGCCCGCAAGGCCGGTGCCACCGTGCGCCGCGATGGTTCGGAGTCCGAGGCTTACCTCCAGATCGAACCGGCCAGCCTGGACACGCGCATGACCGAGATGGTCGAGCAGCAGTTCGCCGAGGTGGATTACCAGATCAAGAAGCAGGCCAAGCAGTTCTGGGACTTTTTGGCCAGCGTGCAGGAAGTGCGCAGTGGCGTGCAGCACGCGCGCCACCAATCTGCTGAATAGTCCGTCCATCCATCCCAAGGTCGCGCTGCGCGGCCTGCGGGGTTTGCGTAGCGGGCCGTCACAACTATCCGCTATCCTAGGGGCCTGATTCACTACCGCACGTCGTGCACTCCAGTGTCTGACCCGCATCCCGCGCACCCCGGGCGACCACCCGAGAGGGAAGACAAGCGCACCTTCCTGCAGAAAGTGGCCGAGTTCATCCATCCGGGGCCAGACTCCACGGAAGAACTCATTGAGACCCTGGCCGAGGCCGAAGACAACCAAGTCATTGGGGCCGATTCGCGCGTGATGCTGGAGCGCGTCATCCGCATGGCCGACATGACGGCGGGCGACGTGATGGTGGCAGCCCCTCGCATGGACCTCGTCAACATCGACGCACCGTTTGACGAGATGCTGCACCTTGTCATCAACACCGCGCACTCGCGGTTTCCGGTGTACCAGGGCGAGCGCGAGAACATCATCGGCATCCTCATGGCCAAGGACCTGCTCAAGTTGCAGCGGGCGCCGGAGCTGAATATCCGAGCGCTGCTGCGCCCGGCCGCCTTTGTGCCTGAAAGCAAGGGCCTGAATGACCTGCTGCGCGAGTTTCGCGGCAACCGCAACCACCTGGCCATCGTGATCGACGAGTTTGGCCGCATGGCCGGGCTCATCACCATTGAAGACGTGCTTGAACAGATCGTGGGCGAGATCGAGGACGAGTTCGACATCCCCGAAGACGACGGCGACATCTTTGGCCTGGCCGACCGCACCTACCGGGTGAGTGGCGACACCTCGGTGGAGCGGGTGTGCGAGGCGTTTGATGTGCTGGTTCAGGGCAGCGACCCCCATGAAACCTTCGAAACCATCGGCGGCCTGATTGCCCACGAAATGGGCCATGTGCCCAAGCGCGGCGAGCACCTGCAGCTGAGCGGCCTGCACTTCGTCGTGCTGCACACCAAGGGCGGCGCCGTGCGCTGGTTCAAGGTGTCGCGGGTCGAAGAAGCCAGCGCCAGCGACTGATGGCCCGCGCTACCTCCACGCCGGGGCTGCCGCTGGCCCTGCAGGCGCTGCTGGCCGTGGCTGCCGGCGTTGCGCAGGCGGCCTCGCTGGCCTGGCCCTGGAGCGGTGAGCCACAGTGGTGGCTGCAGATCGCCTCCATGGCGGTGCTGGCCTGGCTGGTGCGACCACATGCCACGGTGTCTGTCTCCTGGCAGCGCGGCGCGGTCATCGGTGGCCTGTTTGCCACGGCCTGGCTGACCGGGACCTTCTGGTGGCTTTTCATCTCCATGCACACCTACGGCGGGCTGGCAGCGCCGCTGGCCGTGGCGGCGGTGCTGGGGCTGGCGGCGTTCCTCGCCAGCTACTACGCGGTGATGTTGGGGATTTTTTGCCGCCTGGCGCTTACCAGTAAAGCGCTAACAGCTATCATTTTTGGAGCATTCTGGCTGGTGGCCGAACTGGCGCGTGGCACCTTGTGGACGGGGTTCCCCTGGGGCGCTGGCGGTTATGCCCATGTGGATGGGCCGCTGGCGGCGCTGGCGCGCTACGGGGGCGTCTATGGGCTGGGGGCGGTTGCTGCGATGCTGGCGATGGGGGCGGTGCAAGTGCGGCGCGCCGACTTCCGTGGCTGGCGCCTGTGGGCGCTGCTGCTGGCGTTGGGGGCAGCGCTGGCCCTGGCCACGGTAGACCGCTTTTGTGCCATCCATCTCTGCTCCACACCCCTGCAGCGCCCCGCGCCTTCCCTGAGTCTGGAGCTTCTGCAGGGCAATATCCCGCAGGACGAGAAATTTCAGTCGGGCAGCGGCGTGCCGCTGGCACTGAAGTGGTATGCCGAAGCGCTGCGCGACGCCAAGGCCGATCTCGTGGTGGCGCCGGAAACGGCCATCCCGCTGCTGCCCCAGCAGCTCATACCGGGCTATCTGGAAGGCATCCAGCAGCGCTACGCGCAGGGTCCGCAGGCCGCGCTGCTGGGCATTCCGCTGGGCGACGAGGCGCAGGGCTACACCAATTCGGTGCTTGGCATGAGCCCCGCCACCGGGGCCACGCCCTACCGCTACGACAAACACCACCTGGTGCCGTTTGGCGAATTCATCCCGCCCTTTTTCAGGTGGTTCACGGCCATGATGAACATTCCGTTGGGGGACTTCAACCGGGGTGTGGTGGGGCAGCCCTCCTTTGCCTGGGCGGGCCAGCGCATTGCGCCCAACATCTGTTACGAAGACCTTTTTGGCGAAGAGCTGGGGGCTCGTTTCATCGACCCGGCTCAGGCGCCCACGGTGTTCGTCAACTTCAGCAATATCGGCTGGTTTGGCGATACCGTGGCCATTGACCAGCACCTGCAGATCAGCCGCATGCGTGCCCTGGAGTTCGAGCGCCCCATGGTGCGCGCCACCAACACCGGCGCCACCGCCATCATCGACCACCGGGGTGTGGTGACGCACCAGCTGGCGCGCACTACACGCGGCGTGCTCAAGGGCGAGGTGCAAGGCCGGGGGCTGGATGCGCAAAGTGGCTGGGCCATCACGCCCTACGCCTGGTGGGTGTCGCGCTGGGGCCTGTGGCCGCTCTGGATGTTCGGGGCGCTGATGCTGGCGCTTGGCGTGTGGGCGAGAAACAAGGACACGGGGGCACGCCGCCATTGATCCAGGTCAGGCGCCGACAGGGCGGGGCGGGTGGCTTGGCAGGCCATTGTTTAGAGGCAGCTCCCTATGCCTTGATAATAGAGCCCCGCAAGACGGGGCTGTATTGCATACAACGATGATTTGAGGCGGGCCAACCGCTGTTCTGGAGCACGACTGAAAATGGCAGATTCCTTTTCCTACGAACAACTGATCGCCTCGGGCGAGGGCCGGCTGTTCGGCGCCGACAGCGGGCGCCTGCCGCTGCCGCCCATGCTGATGTTTGACCGCATCACGCACATCGACAGCGATGGTGGCGCGCACGGGCTGGGAAAGATCCGCGCCGAGCTCGATGTCAAGCCCGACCTGTGGTTCTTTGCCTGCCACTTTCAGGGCGACCCGGTCATGCCCGGCTGCCTGGGGCTCGATGCCATGTGGCAGCTCATCGGTTTTTACCTGACCTGGCTGCAGCTGCCCGGCCGGGGCCGTGCGCTGGGTGCAGGCGAGGTCAAGTTCACCGGCGAAGTGGGCCCGGACGTGAAGCTCGTCACCTACGAAATCGACATCAAGCGCGTCATCAAGCGCAAGCTGGTCATGGCCATTGGCGATGCCCGCCTGCTGGCTGATGGCAAGGAAATCTATGTAGCCAATGACCTGCGCGTGGGCTTGTTCAAGCGCGAGGAAGACGGCAAGGACGCAGCATGACCACCAAGAAGCGCGTAGTCATCACCGGCGCGGGCATCGTCTCGTGCATTGGCAACGACCTGGCCACTGTGGAAGCCTCCCTGCGTGAAGGCAAAAGCGGCATCAAGGCCGTCGAAAAATTCACCGAGCTGGGCCTGCGCAGCCAGGTGGGTGGTGCGCCTGAGATCGACATCGAGGCGCGTATCGACCGCAAGCAGCTGCGCTTCATGGGTGATGCGGCCGCGTATGCGCAGATCGCACTCGAAGACGCCATTGCCCAGGCGGGTCTCACGCCTGAGCAGGTGAGCCACCCGCGCACCGGCCTCATCATGGGCTCGGGCGGCGGATCGCCTGCCAACCAGATCGAGGCGGCCGACACGCTGCGCGAAAAGGGTATCCGCCGCGTCGGGCCCTACCAGGTCACGCGCTGCATGAGCTCCACCGTCTCTGCCTGCCTGGCCACCAACTTCAAGGTCAAGGGCATCAACTACTCCATCACCTCGGCCTGCTCCACCTCGGCCCACTGCATCGGTGTAGCCGCGCAGCAGATTGCCTGGGGCATGCAGGACGTGATGTTTGCGGGTGGTGGCGAGGAATTGAGCTGGGGCATGTCGCTGCTGTTTGATGGCATGGGTGCCATGTCCAGCAAGTACAACGCCACGCCCGAGAAGGCCTCGCGCGCCTACGACGCGAACCGCGACGGCTTCGTGATCGCCGGCGGCGGCGGCGCCGTGGTGCTGGAAAGCCTCGAACACGCCCAGGCGCGCGGCGCCACCATCCTGGCCGAAGTGGTGGGCTTTGGCGCCACCAGCGATGGCGAAGACATGGTGGCCCCCTCGGGCGATGGCGCCATTGCCTGCATGCAGCAGGCCATGGAAGGGCTCGACGCCCCCATCGACTACATCAACACCCACGGCACCTCCACGCCGGTGGGCGACATGCAGGAAGTGCGCGCCATGCGCGCCCTGTTTGGCGACAAGGTGCCGCCGTTTTCGTCCACCAAGTCGCTCACGGGCCACTCGCTGGGTGCCACGGGTGTGCAAGAGGCCATCTACTGCGTGATCATGCTCAACAAAGGCTTCATCGCCGGTTCTGCCAACGTGGAGACGCCCGACCCGGCACTGGGTGACATGCCCCTGGTTACGCAAACGCGCGATGCGCAGCTGACCACGGTGTTGTCCAACAGCTTCGGCTTTGGGGGCACCAACGCCAGCCTGGTGCTGCGCCGCTGGAACCACTGACCGCAGCCTGCCCACTGCAACGGCCTGCCTGTCTTTGGACATGCAGGCTGTTTTTCATGGGCTAGGAGGCTGCGCTGCGGAAGGCATCGAAGCGAAACGCGCGAAAACCGAGGATCGCGTGGAGCTACCGACAAGCCCAGGGTGGGTCCCTGGGCGCAGGAGGTAGTACCGCGCGAGACCGGTTTATCGCGCGTTGCAGCCGATGCTCCTTCTGCAGCGCAGCCTCCTAGCGCTTGGCAGGCTTGGGGTTGGGCTGCAGGGCCTCGTGCAGCAGGGTGGGCAGCATCGCCAGCATGCGCGTGGCCTGCAGTCCTGGTGGCAACGCCCTTGCGTGGTAGCTGTACAGCGACATGGGGGGCAGTTCGTGCAGCTCCTGCGCCACTATCTGCGCGGGGTCGAGCCCCTTGGCGGTGAGAAAGTCCACCACCGTCCAGCCCATGCCCCGGCGCACCAGCTCCAGCGCCAGGCGCGATGTCTGCACCTGGATGCCAGGCCCGGCGGGAGAGCCCAGCCGTTGCGCGAGTTCGTCAATCGCCTGGCGCATGGGGTCGTCGCCCACCAGGCGGATCACCGGCACCTGCGCCAGCCGCGCGCCGGGGCTGGCGGCACGGGGTGCACGTGCCCACACACTGGTCGCCACCGCCAGGTACAGCCTGCCGCTGACCAGCAGGTCGCTCGCAATTTGCGGGTGCGGGTGTTTGTAGAAACCCAGGCAAAAGTCCACGCTGCGCGTGAGCAGCGCCTGCGTCATCTGGTCCTGGTGGATGGTGCGCACCTCTACGCCCACCTGCGGATGCTGCTCGGCATGGTGTTGCAACAGGCGCGGCAGAAACTCGTGGGTGATCGACGGGATCGCCCCCAGGCGTACATCGCCCGAATCGCTGGTGGCCAGGTTGCGCGCAGTGCGCTTGAGTGCGTCGAGCTGCCGGTAGATGCCAGTGGATTCGGCCGCCAGCACCTGGGCCTCGGGGGTGGGGGTCAGACCCGAAGGTGTGCGGTTGAACAGCCGGTAGCCCAGCTGCAGCTCGGTGTGCGCAATGGCCTTGCTGACCGCCGAGGGCGTGATGCACAGCAGGCGCGCCGCTGCGCTCATGTTGCCGGTCTGCAGCACGGCCTGAAAAACTTCCAGTTGCCGCAGGTTCATTCCAGCGCTGCTCCGGTGTGTGTGCCTGTGAGACCCGAATACTGGGATCGGGTGGAGGTGTTGGGGGTGTGAGTGAAATTCATAAGGGTGGGTCAATTATTCCGCATGACTGTGTTCTGCTTTCTCATAGGATGCGGCACCGCTTCACGGGCGGGTTTTGCAAAGAGCGGCGCAACGCGCGTCGCCAACCCCAAAAAAATCAGGAGACACCCTCATGCGCATTTCTTCCTCCCCCACTGCCAGCCGCTGGCTCGCAGGCTTGCTGTTGTCGGCCGCGTCCGCTGTGGCCATGGCCCAGGCTGCCAAGCCCAATGTGGTGGTGCTGGCCACCGGCGGCACCATTGCAGGTGCTGGCGCCTCGGCCGCCAACAGCGCCACCTACGCTGCTGCCAAGGTGCCGGTCGATAAACTGCTGGCAGGTCTGCCCGAGCTGGCCAACGTGGCCAAGGTGTCCGGTGAGCAGGTGTTCCAGATCGCGTCTGAAAGCTTCACCAACGAGCACCTGCTGCGCCTCGGCCAGCGCGTGTCGGCCCTGGTCAAGCAGGCGGATGTGGACGGCATCGTCATCACCCACGGCACCGACACGCTCGAAGAAACCGCGTACTTCCTGAACCTCACCGTGCGCACCAACAAGCCCATCGTGGTGGTGGGCTCCATGCGCCCCGGCACGGCCCTGTCGGCCGACGGCGCGCTGAACCTGTACGACGCCGTGACCGTGGCCGCCAGCAAGGACGCCGCTGGCAAGGGCGTGCTGGTCACGATGAACGACGAGATCCAGAGCGGTCGCGACGTGAGCAAGACCATCAACATCAAGACCGAGGCTTTCAAGAGCCAATGGGGCCCGCTGGGCATGGTGGTGGAAGGCAAGAACTACTGGTTCCGCGCGCCGGTCAAGCGCCACACCACCCAGTCCGAGTTCAACATCGACGACATCAAGGCGCTGCCCGCCGTGGACATCGTCTATGGCTACAGCAACATGAACACCACGGGTATTGAAGCCTACGGCAAGGCTGGCGTGAAGGCGCTGATCCACGCCGGTACGGGCAATGGCTCGGTGGCGGCACAGGCGGTGGATTCGCTCAAGGCACTGCGTGCTGCGGGCGTGCAGATCGTTCGCTCGGCCCGCGTGCCCGACGGTTTTGTGCTGCGCAATGCCGAGCAGCCCGACGACAAGTACGACTGGGTGGTGGCCCACGACCTGCGCCCCCAAAAGGCCCGCATCCTGGCCATGGTGGCCCTCACCAAGACCAACGACAGCAAGGAACTGCAGCGCATCTTCTGGGAGTATTGAAGCACCCCCTGAGGCGCTGCGCGCCTTCCCCCTGAAGGGGGACGCCCCCAGCGCGGCGGGGCGGCCGTTGCGCGGGGGCACTCGCCCAGGCAGCGCCCTGTGGTGGCGCTCCGGCCAGTGCGATGGATAGTTGATTTGACTTGGCGCACAACACGTGCGCCGACGGGCTACCCGCAAAGGTGGTCACTGGTACGCAACGGGCTATAGCCTGCGTGACTGGTTGGGAAGGCTGGTGCTCCAAAAGGGCTCCGGCCTTTTTTCATGGGCGCGGGCCGATGTTGCTGGCGCTGCCGCAGCACGTGCGGCTGCGCGCCGTAAAATCACTGGTTTGCGCGCGCGAGGCCCGTCCTTGCTACCTTTGGGGTGGCAGGCGCCGGGGCTGGCATCCGCACCGCCTTTTCTTCTTTTTCCCCTTACTTGCTAGGCCCTGGCTTGCCAGTGCCTCAGCCAAAGACGCCATGTTGACATTCCAGCAAATCATTTTGAAGCTGCAGTCCTACTGGGACGCGCAGGGTTGCGCCCTTTTGCAACCCTATGACATGGAAGTGGGCGCCGGCACCTCGCACACCGCCACCTTCCTGCGCGCCATCGGCCCCGAGCCCTGGAAGGCCGCCTACGTGCAGCCCAGCCGCCGCCCCAAGGACGGCCGCTACGGCGAGAACCCCAACCGCCTGCAGCACTACTACCAGTACCAGGTGGTGCTCAAGCCCGCACCGGCCAACATCCTGGAGCTGTACCTGGGCAGCCTCGAAGCCCTGGGCTTCGACCTGAAAAAGAACGACATCCGCTTTGTCGAAGACGACTGGGAGAACCCCACGCTCGGCGCCTGGGGCCTGGGCTGGGAGGTGTGGCTCAATGGCATGGAGGTGACGCAGTTCACCTACTTCCAGCAGGTGGGCGGCATCGATTGCAAGCCCGCCACCGGCGAGATCACCTACGGCCTGGAGCGCCTGGCCATGTACCTGCAGGGCGTGGACAACGTCTACAACCTCAAGTGGACCGACACCCTGAGCTACGGTGACGTGTACAAGCAAAACGAGGTGGAGCAGTCCACCTACAACTTCGAGCACAGCGATGCTGACTTTCTGTTCACCGCCTTCAATGCGCACGAAAAGCAGGCCAAGTACCTGATGGAGCAGCAGCTGGCGTTGCCCGCGTATGAGCAGGTGCTCAAGGCCGCACACAGCTTCAACCTGCTGGATGCGCGCGGTGCCATCAGCGTGACGGAACGCGCCGCCTACATCGGCCGCATCCGCAACCTGGCCCGTGCCGTGGCGCAGAGCTACTACGAAAGCCGCGAGCGCCTGGGCTTCCCCATGGCGCCGCGCGAGTGGGTGGAACAGATGGTCAAAAAGGCAGCGTGAACGAGCGAAAGAACAAGAACATGACGACCCAAAACCTCCTCGTTGAACTGTTTGTCGAAGAACTGCCCCCCAAGGCGCTGCAGAAGCTGGGCGATGCCTTCGCCACCGTGCTGGGCGACCAGCTCAAGGCCCTGGGCCTGGCGACGGCTGCCTCGGTGGTCACGCCCTTCGCCTCGCCACGCCGTCTGGCTGCGCATGTGACTGCCGTGGCCGACAAGGCCGCTGACAAGGCCGTGCAGCAAAAGCTGATGCCCGTGACCGTGGGCCTGGACGCCAGCGGCAACGCCACCCCCGCGCTGCTCAAAAAGCTGCAGGCGTTGGGCGCCGATGTGTCCAACCCCGTAGCCGCTGTGGCTGCCTTGAAGCGCGCGCAGGACGGCAAGGCTGAAGCCCTGTTCTACGACAGCGTGGTGCCCGGTGCCACGTTGGCGGCGGGCCTGCAAAAGGCGCTGGATGAAGCCATCGCCAAGCTCCCCATCCCCAAGGTGATGAGCTACCAACTTGAAACCGACTGCGAGCTGCCCGGCTGGACCAGCGTGAACTTTGTGCGCCCCGCACACGGCCTGGTCGCGCTGCATGGCAGCACGGTGGTGCCCGTGAAGGCGCTGGGTCTGACCGCTGGCAACAGCACCACCGGCCACCGTTTTGAAGCCGCCGTGTCGCCCGTGGTGCTGGCCGATGCCGACAGCTACGCCGGCACGCTGAAGAAGGATGGCGCCGTGATCGCCAGCTTTGCCGAGCGCAAGGCCGAGATCGCGCGCCAGCTGGCCGCTGCTGCTGCGAAGGTGGGCAATGGCGCCCGCCCCATTGAAGACGAGGCGCTGCTCGACGAAGTGACCGCGCTGGTCGAGCGCCCCAACGTGGTCATCTGCCAGTTTGAAGAGCAGTTCCTGGGCGTGCCGCAGGAATGCCTCATCCTCACGATGAAGGCCAACCAGAAGTACTTCCCGCTGCTGGACGCTGCAGGCAAGCTGACCAACAAGTTCCTGGTGGTCAGCAACATCAGCCCCGAAGACACGAGCTTTGTGACCGGCGGCAACGAGCGCGTGGTGCGCCCCCGTTTGGCCGATGCCAAGTTTTTCTTTGATCAGGACCGCAAGAAGACCCTGGCCTCGCGCGTCGAGGGTCTGGGTAAGGTCGTGTACCACAACAAGCTAGGCACGCAGGGTGAACGCGTGGAGCGCGTGCGGGCCATTGCCAAGGTCATTGCCACGCGACTGGGCGACGCTGCTCTGGTGGCCGATGCCGACCTGTCCGCGCAACTGGCCAAGACCGACCTCGTGACCGACATGGTGGGCGAGTTTCCTGAGCTGCAGGGCATCATGGGCGGCTACTACGCCCTGAACGACGGCTTGGGCGAGACCGTGGCGCACGCGATCGAAGACCACTACAAGCCGCGTTTTGCGGGTGATGCGCTGCCGCGCAACACCGCAGGCGTCGTGGTGGCCCTGGCCGACAAGCTGGAAACCCTGGTGGGCATGTTTGGCATTGGCAACCTGCCCACGGGGGACCGTGACCCGTTTGCGCTGCGCCGCCACGCGCTGGGCGTGATCCGCATGCTGGTCGAGAAGGATCTGCCGCTGGAGATGAATGCGCTTCTGGCTGGTGCAGTGCCCGCCTTTGGCGACAAGATCACCGATGCTTCAGCGGCCCTGGCCGACTTCATCTACGACCGCCTCGCCGGCAGCCTGCGTGAGCAAGGCTACAGCGCCCAGGAAGTCGACGCGGTGCTAGCCCTGCGCCCGCAGCGTCTGGCCTTGGTCGAAAAACAACTCGCCGCTGTGCGCGCCTTCGCCGCCTTGCCCGAAAGCCCCGCCCTTGCCGCTGCCAACAAGCGCGTGGGCAACATCCTTAAGAAGGCCGAGGTCGAAGGCCCGGTGGACGCGCACGTGAACCCCGAGCTGCTGCAGGAAAAAGCCGAGCAGGACCTCTACGCTGCGCTGCAGCGTTTTATGCCCGAGGCCAATGCGCAGTTCGACGCTGGCGACTACACCGCCAGCCTGCAGACCCTGGCCGTGCTGCGTGCGCCGGTGGACGCGTTCTTTGACGATGTGATGGTCAACGCCGAGCAACTGGATGTGCGCATGAATCGCCTGGGCCTGCTCAAGATGCTGCACAACGCGATGAACCGCGTGGCCGACCTGTCCCGCCTGGCGGTTTGACCGGTTTGCACAAGCTGCTAGGCTGGCGGTTCTCACAAGGTAAACCCCTCCTATGAAACTCGCCATCCTCGACCGCGACGGCACCCTCAATCCGCTGGCGGACGACTACGTCACCGCTGCCGACGAGTGGACCGCTGTGCCGGGCGCGCTCGAAGCCATTGCGCGCCTCAACCATGCGGGCTGGCATGTGGTGGTGGCCACCAACCAGCCGGGCCTGGGCCGGGGCTTGTTTGATGTGGTGGCGCTCAACGCCATCCACGCCAAGATGCACCGTCAGGTGGCGGCGGTGGGCGGGCGCATTGATGCCGTTTTCTACTGCCCCCACGCGGCCGATGAGGAGTGTGCGTGCCGCAAGCCCGCCCCCGGCCTGCTGGAGCAGATCAGTGACCGCTATGGGGTGGAGCGTGAGGATGTGCAGGTGGTGGGCAGCTGCACCGCGCACCTGCAGGCAGGCGCCGCACTGGGCGCACAGCTGCACCTGGTGTGCACGGGGCAGTCGGCGCAGGTACACCCGGGTGGCCCCCTGCCAGCGGGGGTTCCGCCGGGCACGCGCGTGCATGCCAGCCTGGGTGATTTTGTGGACCAGCTTTTGCCTGCTGTGCAGCCCGCTGCGGCACCCCTGGCGGCGACACCCCTGCCAGCGCCTGGTGGTGCCGCTTTCTGATGCTATTACTTTAATAGCTGTTAGCGCTTGATAGATAAGCGCTGGCGGCCAAAATGACCATCAAAATGGCCTTTATCCGTTCCGTCATTCACCTTCTCTGGATGGGCATCACTGTGGTGCCCTATGCGCTGACCATCATGCTGGGCACGCTGCTGGGCGTGCGCGGCAAGCCGCTGTACCGCATCGCCCGCGCGTGGCTGTCGCTGTGCATCAGCGGTGCCCGCGTGATCCTGGGCATCCGGGCCAACGTGATCGGCATGGAGAATCTGCCGCAGGGCGAGAACGCGGGGGCGGTGCTGCTGGTCAAGCATCAGTCTACGTACGAGACCTTTCTGATGCCAGCGATCATGCCGCGCCCCTTGGCCTATGTGTTCAAGAAGGAGCTGCTGCGTGTGCCGTTCTTCGGCTGGGCTATCGGCCGCCTCGACATGATCCACATCGACCGCGACCAGCGCACCCAGGCCTTCCACAAGGTGGTGCAGCAGGGCAAGGACCTGTTGGCCCAGGGCATCTGGATCATCATGTTCCCCGAAGGCACGCGCATTGAGCGTGGGCAAAAGGGCAACTACAAGACCGGCGGCACCCGCCTGGCCATCGACACCGGCGCGCCAGTGGTGCCAATTGCTGTGACGTCCGCCAAGGTCTGGCCGCGCAAGGCGTTCATCAAGCGCCCGGGCGTGGTGGATGTGTCCATCGGCAAGCCCATTTCCAGCGTAGGCCGCAAGCCCGACGAGCTGATGCGCGAAGTGGAGGCCTGGATCGAGGCCGAGATGCGCCGCCTGGACCCTGATGCGTACCCTGCCGTGGTCATCCCCCCGCACGGCAAGGCGGGCGAGAAGTAGGCCAGAGCGTGATGCAGCGGCTTGTGCAGTTGGCGCTCGACTTTTTCGACCCGCCGGTCGCACCGGCAGGACCGGCTGCGGCGCAGGGGGTGAAGGCTGCAGATTCCAAGAAAAATCTGCCTCCAGCGCTGGATGGGCAGGCGCCAGTAGCTCCTAAATCAGTAGTGAATCGGCCTGCTGCACCTGCTGCACCTGCTGTACCGCTGCCATCTCTGCTGTCTCCGGCCGAATTTCGCCACCCGCAGGCCAGCCGCGAAGTGCTGCTGGGCGACGCCGTCGTGGCCTATGCGCTGCAGCGCGCGCGGCGCCGCACCATCGGCTTCACCGTGGGGGCCGATGGGCTGTCGGTACGTGCGCCCAGCTGGGTCACCCTGTCGGGCGTGGATTCTGCGCTGCGCGAGAAGTCCGAATGGATCCTGCGCAAGCTGTCTGAGGCGCGCGAGCGCCACCAGCGCATGGAAGGCGGTCGTATTGTCTGGGCCGATGGCGCCGTGTTGCCCTATCTGGGCGAGCCTTTGACCGTGGTGCTGGACCCGAGCCACGGTTTTGCGGGCAAAGGCGGTGCGCTGGTGGCGGGCACCGATGTGGTGCCACCCAGCCTGCACATCGGCCTGCCCCACAGCGCCAGCCCCGCGCAGATCCGCGACGCCGTGCAGGCCTGGCTCATGCGTGACGCGCGCCGCCACTTCACGGCCCGGCTCGACCATTTCGCCCCGCTGCTGGGTGTGCGCTGGGCCAGCCTGCGCCTGTCGAGCGCCAACACCCGCTGGGGCAGTGCCAAGGCCGACGGCTCCATCCGCCTGAACTGGCGCCTGCTGCACTACCGCCCGGCCATCATCGACTACGTGGTGGCGCACGAGCTGGCCCACCTGCGCGTGATGGACCACAGTCCGCGCTTCTGGGACACCGTGGCCACCGTGGTGCCCGACTATGCGCAGCTGCGCAGCCGCTTGCGGGATGAGCCCGCGCCTTTGTGGTGAATCCCCCTGAGTCGCCTGCGGCGCCTTCCCCCTAGGGGGACGACGCCCTCGCTGCGGGGCGGCCCTTGGCTTGCGTCCCTCGCATTGGTCGCGCCCAGTTCAAACGTTTTGCCTAGTGCCCAGAAAGGATCCAAACCATGACAAATACGCTCTCCTCCGTTTCTCCCGCCGACGGCTATGCCGGTGACGTGACGCCCCAGCAGGCCTGGCAGTGGGTACAGGCCGGCCAGGCCGTGCTGGTGGATGTGCGCAGCGACGCCGAACGTGAATGGGTGGGGCAGGTGCCCGGCGCCGTCGCCGTAGCGTGGAAGCAGTGGCCGGGCATGGTCATGAACGCGGATTTTGATGCGCAGATGCGCACGGCCGTGCCTGAGGGCGCCCGGGCTGTGCTGCTGTGCCGCAGCGGCGTGCGCTCCATCGCCGCAGCGCGCCGCGCTACTGAGCTGGGCATCACGGCCTACAACATCCTGGAGGGTTTTGAGGGCGACGCCGATGCGCAGGGTCAGCGCGGCAAAAAGGGCGGCTGGCGTTTTCACGGTCTGCCGTGGAAGCAGGGTTGATGCTCCCAAAAAAATAGCTGCCAGCGCTTTATAGATAAGCGCTGGCAGCTGGCTCTAAAGCTTGACTTGCCCCGGCGTTCCGTTCGTCTGGGGCATCGGTACACCCCCGACTCAGGCCAGTGCACCCGTGGAACCGGCTTGCCGGACCGCCGGGTGCGAACCCCCTTGGGGGAAGGCGCCGCAGGCGACTCAGGGGGTTACTTGGCCTGCGGGATCCGCAGCTTCTGGCCGGGGTAGATCTTGTCGGGGTGGCTCAGCATGGGCTTGTTGGCCTCGAAGATCACGGGGTACTTGTTGGCGTCGCCATAGAACTTCTTGGCGATGGCGCTGAGCGTGTCGCCGCGCACCACGTCGTGGTACTGGGCTTCGGGCTCGGGGTTGGTCACATCCATCAGGTTCTCGACGCTGGTCACGCTGGCCACGTTGCCGCAGCACAGGGTGACTTTTTCCTTGGCCGCCTGCGTGGGGGCTGTGCCCTTCACGGTGACTTTGCCTTCGGGTCCTTCAAAGGCGACCTGCACATTGCTGGCGCCCAGGTTCTGGGACGCGATGTAGGTCTCGATGGCCTTGGATGCCTTGGCGTTGAGTTCATCTTGCGTGGGGGCTGCTGCCGTGGCGGCCTGTGCTTCTTTGCCGCCGAACAGCTTTTCGCCGGCTTCCTTGATGAAACTGAAAAGACCCATGTCGTACCTCCTAATGTTGCAGAAACAGGAAGGACCACTGTAGCGGCAATGGGCGGCTGCGTCGTGTCGGACACGGGCGCGACACGATTTTTCACAATTTGTGGGCGGGCAGGGGTGGTGCAGCCGGGGGCTGTCGCCCTCGGGCAGGGGTGCATCGCAAAACTCGGGATAATCCGCCGCATGACTTTTCTGGCCATCGACGTCGGTAACACCCGTCTCAAATGGGCGTTGTACGACGCTCCCCGCCCCGGGGCTGCGCTCATTGCGCATGGCGCCGAGTTTCTGGACCACATCGACCGCCTGGCTGAAGGTAGCTGGGAGTCGCTGCCCCACCCGGAGCGCATGCTGGGCTGCGTGGTGGCGGGCGATGCCGTCAAACGCCGCGTGCAAGAGCAGATGGAAATCTGGGATGTCACCCCCTCGTGGGTGGTGTCCTCGGCGCAGGAGGCGGGGCTCACCAACGGCTACGACCATCCCTCGCGCCTGGGCTCGGACCGCTGGGTGGCCATGATCGGCGCGCGCCACCATGTGTTGGCACGTGGCCCGGCGCGGCCGCTGGTGGTGGTGATGGTGGGCACGGCCGTGACGGTGGAGTGCATCGACACTGAGGGCCGCTTCATGGGCGGCCTCATCCTGCCCGGCCACGGCATCATGCTGCGCGCGCTCGAGTCCGGCACCGCCGGCCTGCATGTGCCCACGGGTGAAGTGCGCCCGTTCCCCACCAACACCAGCGATGCACTGACCAGCGGCGGCACCTACGCCATCGCCGGTGCCGTGGAGCGCATGTACCAGCACTTGCTGCAGCACTGTGGCCAGGAGCCCGCCTGCATCATGACCGGCGGCGCAGGTTGGAAAATGGCGCCCAGCATGACGCGGCCGTTTGAGCTGGTGGACAACCTGATTTTTGACGGCCTGCTGGAGATTGCCGCGCAGCGGTTTGGGGGTTGAGGGCTTTTGAGCGCCGCATCCATAGCAGCGCGACAGGGCAATCTACGGCAAACCTCTGTGCAAAACTGGCGCTGCGCAGGCCAGAGACACCGAGCAAGGGCCGTCCCGCAGCGAGGGTGTCGTCCCCCTTCCCGAATGGCGTAGCCAGTCGAGAGAAGGGGGAAGCGGCAAAGCCGCTCAGGGGGATGCCTCTTACTCTTCTTCCAGTTCAGCCCGCGCCATCTCCACATCCAGCCGCTCCATGGCATCCATGGGTTCAGCGGCGGCGGCCTTTTCGTAGAGCGCGGTAGCTTCCTGCATTTTCTTGTCGCCCTCCAGCATGACGAGCGCATTGGCGTACTCGATCATCGCGATGGCCGATCCCGGGTTGAGCTTGAGGGCTTCCTGAAACAGCTTGAGGCCCGTGTCCTTCTTGGCGCCATAGGTCATGCCGCCAATCAGCGAGCCCACCTTGTCGATCACCTCGGCATGGAAGGCGCCCAGCGCAATGCGCGCATCGGCGTGTTTGGGCGACAGGGCAATGGCCTTCTCCAGCGAGTCCTTCACCTTGCCACCCAAGCCCTGCGCCAGCGCCTTGGCCACGCTGATGCCCTGGCTGTAGCGGCCCAGTGCGTAGGCATGCCAGTACCAGGCGTTGGCGTTGTCGGGCTCCTTGGCGGCCTGGGCCTCCGCCCGTTCGGCCACCTGCATGAACAGGTCCAGGCGCGCCTTCTCCTTCGGCTCCAGGTAGTTGGCATAGATGGAGGTGGCCTTGTTGGCGGCAGTGAGACCCGCGCCACCGGCAGCCAGGCCCGCTGCCGCAGCTTTCTCAAAATCACCGTTGTGGAACAGCGCCCAGGCTTCCAGCGCGGCAGCGTCCTTGGGGCAGGGTTCGGCATCACCGCCATGCAGTCGTGCCCAATGCTTCTTGACGCTCGCAGCGTCAAATTGGTAGTCGCCGGCGTGGGGGAAGGGGGTCCATTTGGCCATGGTGTGTGTCTCCGGAAGTTCTTGTTGGTGGGTGTCTGTGGCGGGTGGGCCGTGTATCAGCCTGGCGCTGGTGCGTAGGCGCCGACCAGCTGCAGCAGGTGGGCGCGCTGGCCGCTTTCGAGGTAGGGCATGAGCAGGTTCAGCACATGGTGGGCTCCGCGCAGCAGCGCGGCCTGGGCGCTTTTGGGCTCCAGTGCGCGGCGCGGGTCGCGCACGTATTCAAAGCTCAGCCAGTAAGTGAGCACCACGACCATGCTGGTGGCGGTGGCCTCCAGTTCGCGCGAGTCGATGTGCAGTGCATCTGCGCGCCCCATGCCGTCGAGCATGGCGCGCACGGCGCGGGTCTTGTTCTTGAGGATGGCCTGGAAGTGGGTTTCCAGGCGCCGGTTCTTGGACAGCAGGTCGTTGAGATCGCGGTACAGGAAACGGTACTGCCAGATCAGCTCGAACAGCGAGTGCATGAAGAACCAGGCGTCCTCCACATTGCGCACACCATCGGCGGCGGCCAGCAGTTCGGTCAACGAGGTTTCGTAGCGATCAAACAGCGCGTTGATCAGCTCGTCCTTGGCCGGGTAGTGGTAGTACAGGTTGCCGGGGCTGATGCGCAGCTCGGCCGAGATCAGGGTGGTGGAGACGTTGGGCTCACCGAACCGGTTGAACAGGTCCAGCGTCACTTCCAGAATGCGTTCTGCGGTGCGGCGTGGCGCTTTCTTCACCATGTGTGCGGGCCCCTTCGCGTCGTTTGGCGTCGTTGTTGCGTTGTCTCTGATGGCTACTCTAACCCACGCGGTCATGCTGCAGTGCGACATGAACTTGGGGTGCGTATGCAGTACCTAGGCTGCTTGTAGCGCACTTCATGGGTTTCACCAAAAAAAGAAAAGCGGTCCAAACGCCTTGGCGCGTGGACCGCTTGGAGCGGGCTGGGTGCTTGCCGGTAGCAAGCCGTGATCAGCTGGCCGATGGCGTGCTGGTGGCTGCGTCGGCAGCAGCACGTGTCGCGGTCTTTTTGGCCGCAGCCTTCTTGGCGGGGGCCTTGGTAGCGGGCTTGGCGGCTGCCTTTGCAGGAGCCGCCTTCTTTGCCGCTGCCTTCTTGGCGGGAGCCTTGGCTGCGGGTTTGGCGGCTGCCTTGGCAGCAGCTTTGGCGGGTGCAGCCTTGCTGCCCTTGGCCAGGGCGTCCACACGGGCGCTCAGGGCTTCCAGGTCGCGGGCCGAGGGCACGCCCAGCTTGGCGAGGGCCTTGGCCACGCGGTCTTCAAAGATGTTTTCGAGCTTGTCCCACTGGCCCTGGGCCTTGGAGCCGATGTCGCTGGCCATGGTGGTCACGCGGCTGGTGGCTTCGGTGATCTTTTCTTCGGCCACCGCCTGGGTCTTGCGCTGGATGGTCAGGCCTTCCTTGACCAGGGCTTCAAACACCTTGCCGCCTTCTTCCTGCGCCTTGGAGAAGGCACCCAGGCCTGCCAGCCAGATCTGCTGGGCGGAGTCCTTGACGGTGCTGGACAGTTGGGCGTTGCTCTTTTTCTTGTCAGCGTTGAGTTTCTGCAGTTTCTTGACCATAAGGCCTCCGTGGTGCGGTTGGTTGGGTTTGCCGGGGCGGGTTGCCTTCGACGCATGGCCGCACTGTACGCCGCACGGCGCGACAGGTGTAGGCGCGCGCTCCTAAAAATGTAGAGCGTGCCATCTAGCGGGGGCGTTCGCTGGCCGCCTAGCATCGGCGCGGGTTTCTGCTGAATCGGTGCGCGCAGGCCTTGGGCAAGAATGAAGCTATCTCAGAGGAGTTATCCATGCAGTATTTCGTGACGGGGGCAACGGGGTTCATTGGCAAGCGGCTGGTCAAGAAGCTGCTGGAGCGCAAGGGGGCGGTGGTGCATTTCCTGATCCGCAAGGAAAGTGCGGACAAGGTGGCCGACCTGCGCAGCTTCTGGGGTGTCGGGCCCACGCGTGCGATCCCTGTGTTTGGCGATCTCACCGCGAAGAAGCTGGGCGTGGCGGCAGACGACGTGAAGAAGCTCAAAGGCCAGATCGACCATTTCTACCACCTGGCGGCGGTGTACGACCTCTCTGCTGACGAAGAAACCCAGGTGGCCGTGAACATCGAGGGCACGCGCAACACGGTGGACCTGGCCAAGGCGATTGATGCCGGGCATTTCCACCATGTCTCCTCCATCGCGGCTGCCGGCCTGTACGAAGGCGTGTTCCGCGAGGACATGTTCGAAGAAGCCGAGGGCCTGGACCACCCGTACTTCCAGACCAAACACGAGAGCGAAAAGATCGTGCGCCAGGACTGTAAGGTGCCCTGGACGGTGTACCGTCCGGCAATGGTGGTGGGCGACAGCACCACGGGTGAGATGGACAAGATCGACGGCCCCTACTACTTCTTCAAGCTCATCCAGCGCCTGCGCCAGCTGCTGCCGCCCTGGATGCCCACCGTGGGCCTGGAAGGGGGGCGCGTGAACATCGTACCGGTGGACTTTGTGGTGAACGCCCTCAACGTCATCAGCCACCAGAAGGACATCACCAAGAAGTGCTACCACCTGGTGGACCCGGTGGGCTACCGCGTGGGCGATGTGCTCGATATCTTCAGCCGCGCAGCCCATGCGCCGCGCATGAACCTGTTCGTCAACGCCGCGCTGCTGGGCTTCATTCCCAAGAGCGTGAAGAAGAGCCTGATGGCACTGGCGCCCGTGCGCCGCGTGCGCAACGCGGTGATGAAGGACCTGGGCCTGCCCGAGGACATGCTCACCTTCGTGAACTACCCCACGCGCTTTGATTGCCGCGAAACGTTGGCCGCGCTCAAGGGCTCCGGCGTCACCTGCCCCAATCTCAAGGACTACGCCTGGCGGCTGTGGGACTACTGGGAGCGCAATCTGGACCCCGAGCTGTTCATCGACCGCACGCTCAAGGGCACGGTGGCGGGCAAGGTGGTGCTGATCACCGGTGGATCTTCTGGCATTGGGCTGGCGGCAGCGCACAAGTTTGCCGAGGCAGGCGCCACCACCATCATCTGCGGGCGTGACCAGGACAAGCTCGACGAGGCCTGTGCCGAAGCCAAGGCCAAGGGTTACCAGTTCATCGCCTATTCGGCAGACATTGCCGACATGACCGACTGCGACCGTTTTGTGCAGTTGCTCATCGACAACCACGGCGGTGTGGACTTCCTCATCAACAACGCGGGCCGCTCCATCCGCCGCGCCATCGAGTCGAGCTACGACCGCTTCCACGACTACGAGCGCACCATGCAGCTGAACTACTTCGGCTGCCTGCGCGTGACGATGGGTTTCTTGCCCGGCATGGTGGCTAAGCGCAAGGGCCATGTGGTCAACATCAGCTCCATCGGCGTGCTGACCAACGCGCCGCGTTTTTCGGCCTATGTGGCCAGCAAGGCGGCGCTGGACGCGTGGACGCGCTGCGCATCGAGCGAGTTTGCCGACCAGGGCATCACCTTCACCACCATCAACATGCCCCTGGTGCGCACCCCAATGATTGCGCCCACCAAGATCTACAACAACGTGCCCACGCTGAGCCCCGAGGAGGCGGCGGACATGATTGCCCAGGCCTGCATCTTCAAGCCGGTGCGCATCGCCACGCGGCTGGGCATCACCGGCCAGCTGCTGCACGCGCTGGTGCCACGCGTGGCGCAGATCACCATGAACACGAGCTTTCGCATGTTCCCAGACTCCACCGCCGCCAAGGGCAGCAAGGACGCCAAGCCGCAGCTGTCGGCCGAGGCCGTGGCGCTGCAGCAGATGATGCGTGGCATCCACTTCTGATGACCCGCCGGCCCGGGCAGAAATACCCGCGTTGAACTCTGTTACCCGGGGGCCGGGCGGGGTGGGATAATCGTGGGTTCTGCCGAGCAGGCATTTCACACGGCCCTCCCTATGATTCTGGTTACTGGCGGCGCGGGTTTCATCGGCGCCAACTTCGTTCTTGACTGGCTTGCTGCCTCCAGCGAGCCCGTGGTCAACCTCGACAAGCTCACCTACGCGGGCAACCTGCACAACCTGGACAGCGTGCAGGGCGACGCGCGCCACATCTTTGTGCAGGGCGACATCGGCGACACCGCCCTGGTGGCCCGCCTGTTGGCTGAGCACAAGCCGCGCGCCGTGGTTAATTTCGCGGCCGAATCGCATGTGGACCGCTCCATCCATGGTCCCGAGGATTTCATCCAGACCAACATCGTGGGCTCGTTCCGCCTGCTGGAGGCCGTGCGTGCTTACTGGAGCGCGCTGCCCGAGGGCGAACGTGCCGCCTTCCGCTTCCTGCATGTGTCCACCGACGAGGTCTACGGATCGCTGGCCCCCACCGACCCGGCCTTCGCCGAGACGCGTGGCTTTGAGCCCAACAGCCCTTACAGCGCCAGCAAGGCCGCCAGCGACCACCTGGTGCGCGCCTGGCACCACACCTACGGCCTGCCGGTGCTCACCACCAACTGCAGCAACAACTACGGGCCCTACCACTTCCCCGAAAAGCTGATCCCGCTGATGATCGTCAACGCGTTGGCTGGCAAGAGCCTGCCCGTGTATGGCGATGGCATGCAGGTGCGCGACTGGCTGTACGTCAAGGACCACTGCAGCGCCATCCGCCGCGTGCTGGAGGCCGGCGCGCCCGGTGAGACCTACAACGTGGGGGGCTGGAACGAGAAGCCCAACATCGAGATCGTGAACATGGTCTGCAGCCTGCTCGACGAGCTGCGCCCCCGTGCTGACGGCCAAAGCTACCGCACCCAGATCACCTATGTGAAAGACCGTCCGGGCCACGACCGCCGCTACGCCATCGACGCCCGCAAGATCGAGCGCGAGCTGGGCTGGAAGCCCGCCGAGACCTTCGACACCGGCATCCGCAAGACCGTGCAGTGGTACCTGGACCATGCGGACTGGGTGGCCAGCGTGCAGACCGGCGCCTACCGCGACTGGGTGCAGACCCAGTATGCGCAGGAGGCCTCCGCTGCGGCTGTGACGGGCGTCACTGCATGAACATCCTGCTGTTTGGCAAGGGTGGCCAGGTCGGCTGGGAGCTTCAGCGCAGCCTGTCGGTGCTGGGCTCCGTCACGGCGTTGGACTTCGATAGCACCGAGCACTGCGGTGACTTTTCCAACCCCGCCGGCGTGGCTGATACGGTGCGCGCCCTGCGCCCCGATGTCATCGTCAATGCCGCCGCCCACACGGCCGTGGACAAAGCTGAGAGCGAAGCCGAGTTTGCCCGCACCCTCAATGCCACCACGCCCGGAGCCCTTGCGCAGGAGGCCGCGAAGCTGGGTGCTTGGCTTGTGCACTACAGCACGGACTATGTTTTCGATGGCAGCGGCAGCCGCCCCTGGGTGGAGACCGATACACCCGCCCCGCTGAGCGTTTACGGCCGCACCAAACTCGAAGGCGAGCAGCTCATTGCAGAGGCGGGCGCCAAACACCTGATCCTGCGCACCAGCTGGGTCTACGCAGCACGCGGCGGCAACTTCGCCAAGACCATGCTGCGGCTGGCGCAAGAGCGTGAGCGGCTGACGGTGATTGATGACCAATGGGGTGCGCCCACCGGTGCCGACCTGCTGGCCGATGTGACCGCCCACGCGCTGCGCCACCTGCAGCAGCGCCCGCAGGATGCAGGCCTGTACCACTGCGTGGCTGCGGGTGAGACCAACTGGAATCAGTATGCAAAATACGTGCTGGCGCAAGCCCAGAAAGCGCAGATAGCTACAAAAATAATAGCAAAAGAGGTCGCGCCTGTGCCCACAAGCGCATTTCCCACACCGGCCGTGCGCCCCCACAACTCGCGCCTGAGTACCCACAAGCTGCAGTCCACCTTCGGTTTGCAGATGCCCCATTGGCAACAGGGCGTGGCGCGCATGCTCACGGAAATTCTCTGAACGGACCCCAGACCATGACGCAACGCAAAGGCATCATCCTCGCAGGAGGCTCCGGCACCCGGCTGCACCCGGCCACGCTGGCCATCAGCAAACAACTGCTGCCCGTTTACGACAAGCCCATGATCTATTACCCGCTCAGCACGCTGATGCTGGCGGGCATCCGGGACATCCTGGTTATCAGCACCCCGCAGGACACGCCGCGTTTTGCCCAGCTGCTGGGGGATGGAAGCCAATGGGGCTTGAACCTGCAATACGCGGTGCAGCCCAGCCCGGACGGCTTGGCGCAGGCGTTTGTGATCGGGGAGTCTTTTCTGGATGGGGCTCCGAGCGCCCTGGTGCTGGGAGACAACATCTTCTACGGGCACGATTTCCATGAACTGCTGGGCAACGCTCAACAGCGCTCTGCGGGTGCCAGCGTGTTTGCCTACCATGTGCACGACCCGGAGCGCTACGGTGTGGCCGAGTTCGATGCCCAGGGCAAAGTGTTGTCGTTGGAGGAAAAACCTGCTCAGCCCAAGAGCAGCTATGCCGTCACAGGCCTCTACTTCTACGACAACCAGGTTGCGCAGATGGCCCGGAGCTTGAAGCCATCGCCACGCGGCGAACTGGAAATCACCGACCTGAACCGGCTGTACCTGGAGCAGGGGCAGCTCAATGTCGAGATCATGGGCCGCGGCTATGCCTGGCTGGATACTGGCACCCATGAAAGCCTGCTGGAGGCCAGCCAGTTCATTGCGACGCTGGAGCATCGCCAGGGCCTCAAGATTGCCTGCCCCGAGGAAATTGCCTGGCGCGCCGGCTGGATCGACAGTGCCCAGTTGCAGCGCCTGGCACAACCTCTTGCCAAGAACGGCTACGGCCAGTACCTCCAGCGTTTGCTGAACGACAAAGTCTATTGATCCCCCATGCACTCCATCCGGCAATCCATCCCAGACGTTGTCCTCCTTGAGCCCAAGGTGTTCGGCGATAGCCGTGGTTTATTCTACGAAAGCTTCAACCAGCAGGCCTTCCGGGAGGCCACGGGTGTCCAGTGCGATTTTGTGCAGGACAACCACAGCCGCAGCAGCCAGGGTGTGTTGCGGGGCCTGCACTACCAGTTGCCCCCCAGGGCGCAGGGCAAGCTCGTGCGCGTGGTGCGTGGCGCTGTGTTTGATGTGGCAGTGGATATTCGCAAGGGGTCACCCACCTTTGGCCAGTGGGTGGGGGCCCTGTTGACCGAGGACAACCACCGGCAGCTTTGGGTGCCGCCGGGGCTTGCTCACGGTTTTCTGGTGTTGTCCGAATCGGCTGACTTCCTTTACAAGACCACCGACTACTACAGCCCAGAGCATGAGCGCTGCATTCGCTGGGACGATCCACAGCTTGCCATCGCCTGGCCAGCCGTGGAGGCCGCCATTCAGCTTTCGGCGAAGGATCAGGCGGGGCGCTGGTTCGCTGAGGCAGACCTTTGACGACGGCGCAGGGGCGTGCAACGGGCGGATCTCTGGACCGCCCTGCCAAGCTGCGGATCGCCCTGTTGGGAGCCAGGGGCATCCCCGCGAGCTATGGGGGGTTCGAAACCTTTGCCGAACAACTCTCGATACGCCTGGTGGAGCGTGGCCACGAGGTCACTGTGTATGCAGAGACCAGCGAGTCGTCCGTCGAAGACACCTTCTACCAAGGTGTTCGCGTACGCCACAAACGTCGGCCCCGGTGGGGAGCTGCATCGGTCCTAGCCTACGACTGTGCCTGCCTGTGGGACGCCCGGCGGGGGTACGACCTGGTCTACATGCTGGGGTATGGCGCTGCGTGGGCCTGCTGGTGGCCCCGGGTTTTTGGGGTTCCGGTCTGGATCAATGTGGACGGACTGGAGTGGGCCCGCAGCAAATGGGGGAGGGTTGCACGCATCTACCTGCGCTGCATGGAGTGGGTGGCCAGCCGGGTGGCCACGCGCCTCATCGCCGATGCCGAGGCCATTGCACAGCGGTTCCGCGAGACTTATCCCAAGGGGGCTCCGTCGAGCTTCATTGCCTACGGCGCCGAACTGGTGCAGGACCGGGACGTGGACCCTTCCGTGCTTTCTGCCTGGGGGCTGAAGCCCCGCCGCTACATGCTGGTCGTGGCGCGCCCGGAGCCGGAAAACCATATCCTTGAAATCGTTCAAGGCTATGAGATGCACGGCAGTGACTGGCCGTTGGTCATCGTAGGGGATGTGTCCGGTGCCACGGCCTACCAGCAACTGCTGAGGCAACATGCCAGCGACCGCGTGCGTTTCTTGGGGGGCATCTACGACACCGGGCAGCTCGCAAGCTTGCGTGTACATGCGGCCTGTTACCTGCACGGGCACTCCGTGGGGGGGACGAACCCTTCGCTGCTCGAGGCACTGGCCTGCGGAAACTGGGTCATTGCGCATGACAACCCGTTCAACCGCGAAGTGGCACGCGATGCGGCCGACTACTTTGCAACCCCCGAGCAACTCGCTCGCAGCCTGGACCTGGTGGTTGGCCAGTCGGACGCCATGCTACCGCAGCGAAGCCAGCGCGCCCGCGATATCGTGGCGGAGCACTACACTTGGGAGGGCATCGCAGATGCCTACGAGGCGCTGATGTATTCAGAATGCCGGCCCCACCGCGCTGCAACAACCAGCACGGGGACCGTGTGACTGAGCCGACTCATCGATTGGCCTCACGCGGAGGGGCGGGCGGGGCTGCCCCGTCGCAGTCACCGCTGGTGGATGTGCTGCTGGCTACGTACAACGGGGCGAAGTATCTCCGTGCCCAGCTCGATTCGCTGTTGGCCCAGACCCACCAGAATTTCCGCCTCCTCGTCAGCGATGACGGGTCTTCGGATGACACGCTTGCCATCCTGGAGAGCTACCGGGTGCGCTTTGGAGAGCGTTTGGTACTTGTACCCAATCCCCACCATGGGCAAGGGCTGGTCCGAAACTTTGAGAATCTCATGGTGGCCAGCCTGCATGATGGTGTGGCGGCTTGGGTTGCTTTCTCGGACCAGGACGATGTCTGGCTCCCTCCGAAAATCGAGCTGTGTCTCCAAGAAATGGTGCGAATGGAGCAAGAGGGTGGTGCGGAATTGCCTTGTCTGGTGCACTCCGACCTGACGGTGGTGGATGAGCACTTGGGCGTGATTTCGGAGTCCTTCGCCACATACCAGCGTATGGACCCTCTGCAGTGCTCGCCACTTTCGCTGCTCAGCGTTAACCAGGTGACGGGATGCACGATGATGGTGAACCGCACCCTGTTGCGAATGGCCTTGCCCCTCCCGCAGGAAACCATCATGCACGACTGGTGGTGTGGCCTGGTGAGTGGAAGCGGCCATAGGCGTTTTGTGCCAACCCCGCTGATCCTGTATCGCCAGCATGGCGCCAACCAGGTAGGAGCCAAGGATCGTAGCCTGAAGACGCGTTTGCTCCGGCTGTTGACGAATGGCCAGGGGATCGTCCGGCGTGTCCGGGTGCTGGGTGGGGCTACCTATCTGCAGGCGCAGGCGCTGCAGCTGCGATTGCGCGCCTTGGGGCTGGATGAAGGCTACGTGTCAGAATACCTTGCGTGGAGGGATGGGCCTCTGAGGGCGAGAATTTTTGGGTATCGCGAATATTATGTGGGTCCCGAATTGGATCGATTAAGCCGCTGTTTGCTGTGGTTCAAGTGATTCACTCCGCCCGAGTGAGACAAGTCGGGCCCGGGTATTGGGTGGTTGGAAGAATGTTCAAAGGCGTTGGTAATGAAGCTCTCGGCTGAAATTGGTGAAGTGGAAAGCGTCGATATCGCTGCGCCCAGGCTCGGTGAGATGCTCCTTGCGGACCAGAAATTGTCGCGCAATGACCTGGAGAGGGCGCTAGAGGTCCAGCGTTCCATGGGCGGTCGCCTGGGGCGCCTGCTTATCAGTCTGGGGCTGGTGTCTGAGGTGGATGTCTACTCCGCACTGTCCCGGCAGGCCGGATTGCCTTTGGTGCGTCAGGACGCTTTCCCGAAGGAAAAGCCGGAAACTTCGCGGCTGAACACCAGCTTTTTGCTGGCCAACAACCTGCTTCCTTTGGGAAATGCAGAGGACGCTGAGTTCACGCCGGATTTCGCGTCGGTAGATCCGAAGAGCGCGGCATTGCGCGATGCATTGCGCCTGGTCTTTGGGGATGTGCCCAGGGTCTTTTTTGGCCTGGAGTCTGAAATATCCAGTCAGCTCAATGCCTGGTACGTCCAGGAGTCGGAGCCGGAAGGAGAAGCCGTTGCGGACCAGTTCGAGGCTTCGGAATTCATCGAGCATCTGAGGGACATGGCCTCGGAGGCCCCCATCATCCAGCGCGTGAGCCATATCCTCTCCCAGGCCGTGGCGGCCCAGGCCTCCGACATTCACATCGAAACCTACGAAGAAAAATCGGTGGTCCGGATACGGGTGGACGGCGAGCTGTACCCCATTGACGAGATTGATAACAAGGATGCCCCCGCTGTGGTGTCCCGCATCAAGATCCTTTCGCAGCTGGACATTGCGGAACGCCGGATGCCGCAGGACGGGCGCACCAAGCTGCGCGTGCATGGCAAGGAAATGGACTCTCGCGTGTCCACCATTCCCACCATGTTTGGCGAATCGGTCGTCATGCGCTTGCTGGAAAAGAACTTCGACCTGCTCTCGTTGGAGAGCCTGCACTTCACGCCACCCACTTTGAAAACCATGCGTCAGCTGCTCAGCGTGCCGCATGGGATCTTTCTGGTGACAGGTCCCACAGGCTCCGGGAAGTCCACCACGCTGTATGCCTCGATGCAGGAACTGGAGGGCGAGAACCTCAAGATTCTGACGGTGGAAGATCCGGTGGAGTACCGGCTGCAATGGCTCAACCAGGTGCAGGTCCAGCCCCAGATCGGGCTGACCTTTGCGAAGGTGTTGCGATCCTTTCTCCGCCAGGATCCTGATGTGATCATGATCGGGGAAATGCGCGATGGCGAAACCGCAGAAATTGCGGTGCAGGCGGCATTGACAGGCCACTTGGTCATGTCCACCCTGCACACCAACAGCGCGCTCGGGGCCATCGTGCGGCTCATCAACATGGGTGTGGAGCCCTATCTGATCACGGCGTCCGTCATTGGCGTGCTGGCGCAGCGCCTGGTGCGCAAGCTGTGTGAGGAATGCAAAGCGCCGTTGCTGCCGGACCAGGCGCAGGCGGCCGCAGCCTCCCTGGGCATGGCCATGGAGGAGGGCCAGGTCATCTATCGGTCCGTCGGTTGCCCTGCATGCCGGGGGACCGGCTACCGAGGGCGTTTGGCCGTTCATGAGTTGCTGGTAATGTCAGAAGACGTAAAAAAGGTGGTGCTCGAAAGAGGTTCTTCGTTGGGGGGCGGAGATGGCGCCTATGCCGGGGGGAACTTGTTGCAGGATGGCGCCACCAAGGTCTTCAAAGGTCTGACGACTGCGGAAGAAGTCCTGCGCGTTGCGCGTCAAAATGATTGAATTTCAATACGATGGAATCACGTCCGATGGCAAGGCCTGCCAGGGGACGATCCGCGCGCTGAACGTGGAGACCGCTCGACTGCGACTCATTGGGCAGGGCGTGACGCCGGTTCGTATTGCAGACGAGTCGGCAGCAGTTGCCCAAGATGAGCCGCAAAGCCGGGGGGGCAAGCTCAAACGTGGCGAGATCCTTTTGTTCAGCCGCGAGATGGCCCACCTCAAGCAGGCCAACATGCCGCTGGACAAGGCGCTGGTCATGCTCAAGGAGACGGCCAACACGGAGCGGCTGAAAGCCTTCATTGCCAAGGTCGAGGAAGGGGTGCGTGGCGGTAAGTCGCTGTACCAGTCGCTGCTGCCGTTTGAGCGGGATCTTGGGCGCCAATATCTGGTTCTGATTCGGGCGGGGGAAACTTCTGGTTCGCTGCATGTGGTTCTGAAAGAACTCACAGTGCAACTGGAGGCAGAAGACAAGCTTCGCAACTACGTCATTTCCTCCATGACGTACCCCGTCATCTTGCTGATTGTTGCGGTGCTGTCCGTCGTGATGCTCCTGGCATTTGTGGTTCCCCAGTTTCGGGAAATTTTTGATTCCATGGGCGACAAACTGCCTTACTCCACGCGCTTGGTGGTCGATCTCAGTGATCTGATCCGCTCGCACTGGATGGCAATCCTGTTAGGCTTGACGGTGATCTTGTTCTTGGGCTCCCGCTGGGGCGCGACGCCTGCGGGGCGGTTGCGCCTTGACAGTGTGCTGTTGGACCTCCCCCTGTTCGGCAAGGTGTTGCGGAATCTGCAGTTTGCTATTTATTTCCGCACCTTCGGCATCTTGCTGCAGCGGGGTGTACCCATGGTGGATGCGTTGCGCATTGCTGTGGACACACTGACCAATACCGCATTGCGCAAGGATATTGAACCTCTGGTGGGTATTGTAAAAACAGGCAAACGACTTTCCACAGGGTTTGTCTCTCCTTACTTCGGGAAATCCAGCACCCCGCAGCTTATTCGGGTTGCTGAGGAAACAGGGCAGCTTGATATTACTCTGCTGGGTTTGGCAGATCGTTACGAGGATGAAGGTCGGCGTACCATGGGGCGTGTTTTGGCAGCCATGGAGCCCTTGATTATTATTGTTTTGGGGGCCTTGGTTGCCTTCATTATTATTGCGATTCTGGGTGGCGTTTTGTCGATCAACGACACAATTTGATTCTGGATTATTTGAGAGATTTTGAAATGAATGTAGTGAATTTTGAACACAAAGCAATGGCGCGAGCGCAGCGTTCCTCGGGCTTCACGCTGATTGAGTTGCTGGTGGTTCTGGTGATTCTGACGTTGCTTGCCGGGCTGGTGGGCCCGAAGGTGCTTGATCAACTCGGCGGTGCCAAGTCCAAGACGGCCCGCATTCAGATCTCGGAAATTGAGCAGAGTCTGGACCTTTTCAAGCTGGACGTCGGCCGTTATCCCAATGATGCGGAAGGGCTGCGTGCCCTGGCAGAGCGGCCAGCAACGGCCCAGGGATGGAATGGTCCCTACCTGAAGAAGGGCCTGCCTTCTGATCCTTGGGGTGCCGCCTATTTGTACAAAAACCCGGGACGCAATGGCGGGCCCGACGTGTTCTCACTGGGGTCCGACGCCAAGCCGGGCGGTGACGGTGAGAACGCGGACGTTTTTAACTGAGGCTCTGTTGCGCTTTCCACTCCCCCGTGCCGTCTGGTGACTTGTTTCGCATGAGCCGCCCTTTGTTGGCGTCAGACCTCCGCATCCGTGGCTTCACGTTGTTGGAGATGCTGGTCGTGCTGGTGCTGGCTGCCATTACTGTCTCCGTGGTAGGGGCGGGCGGGCAGGCGTACATGGAGCGGTCACGCTACAACCAGACGGTACGGGATGTTTCCAGCCAATTGAACAAAGCGCGTGCGCTCAGCGTCCAGGAAGGCCGTTCGGTGACCGTGACCTACCAGTCAGACATTCGCAGGCTGGTGGTTGACGGGCGCCTGGCCCTGGAGGTGCCTGCATCACTGGTGGTCCAGTGGGAAGCGATTGAACGCAATTCGCGGACTGGCAAAACTGCAACTGCCGTGGGAGAACCTATTTTTGTGTTCAATTCCGACGGCGGCGCACGTGGCGGGCGGCTTGCAGTGCTAAGAGGTGGGCAGGGCGTCAGCTTTCGCGTGAACTGGCTCCTTGGGACGGTGGAGCAATCCATGGTCGCGGCCCAGTCATGACCGTGACGTGCTGTCTGTTGCCCCTGATTGATCCTATTTTCAAGTCATTCAGGCGAGCGCCACGGAATCAACGGGGGTTCAGTTTGCTGGAGGCCTTGGTCGCCATGGCAATTGCTTCCATTGCGCTGGCAAGTCTTTACCGCAGCGTGGGGCAAGGCTCCAAAAATGTGGTGGATGTGGAGGCTCGGGTGGAGGCCTCTCTCGTGGCCAGGTCGGCAGTGGCTGCTGGAACCTTTGCAGAGGATTTGATGCGACAGGATTCCGGGCGGGCAGGCGATTGGAATTGGCGGATTCAGGTGGCGCCCGAACCGGTCCAAATGATGGACGAGAGTGGTCGCCCGGTAGCCGGGCCACCTGTGCGTGCGGCAAGGGTGACCGTAGAGGTCAGTAAAGATGGTGTGACGGCTGTCACATGGACCACATGGAAGCCCTACAGGTCTGCACCATGACCCACTCTTTTCGAAAAACTTCCCGTGGTTTTACCTTGTTGGAGTTGCTGGTCGCATTGGCCGTGACGTCCGCAGTGGTCGCTCTGATGTTTGCGGGCGTGGGAGTCATCGGGCGTTCGGAAGAGCGCAACCAGCGCGTCATTGAGCGCTCTGAACGCATGTTGGTGGTCAGCCAATGGCTTGGGCGCAAGTTTGACACCCTGCGCTTGTTGAGTCGGCGCGACGAAAACATCTTTGTGAATTTTTTTAGCGGAAATGCTGCGGGTGCGATCTGGGTGGCGCCATTGCCGGAGCGGGGGGATGCTGGGGGGCTCTATGTATTTCGCATGAGCCCCCTGCGCCATGCCGATGGGCGCGTCGATCTGTCGGTAGAAGCCGTTCCTTATGACGGAGCACTGATGGCGCTGGACTGGGGCAAGGCTTTGCGCGAAACACTTCTGTCGGATGTGCGAACGCTTCAGTGGCATTACCAGGACGGGCTGACGGGTCAGTGGACTCAGCAATGGGACTCTGCCAAAGCGCAGTACCCCGCACGTATCCGGGTGGAAATTGCCGATGCGCGCGGAGACTGGCCTCCTCTGGTGTTCCCTCTCGCGAGGGCAAGGTGATGAAGCGGTCGAAACACGGCAGCCGGGGCGCAGCGCTGATTCTGGTGCTGTGGCTGGTTGCGTCCTTGTCATTGGTGGTGATGGCGAGTTCACGGGGGATTCGCCAGCAAACGCAGCGCGCAGGGCTGGATTTGGAACGCTTGCGCGCTGAGTCCGTGCTGGACGCCGCGATCCAACTGACTGCGCAGCGAATGATGTCCGAAAAGACCGCAGACAGTTGGTACCGCATTCAACGTTTGCCAATGGGGCCGAATGACATCTGGGTGGAGATCACGCCCTCTGGAGGGCTGGTAGACGTTAATGTCGCCAGCGAAGCTTTGCTGCAGGCGCTTTTTCAAAGAGCTGGAGGGCTCTCCTCGGGGGAGGCTGCCATCTTGACCTCACGTGTGCGGGACTTCATCGACCCTGACGACACGCCAGGTGGGGTGGGCGGGGCTGAGGCTGCCCAATACCGCGCTGCTGGCTGGCCCTCCCTGCCTCGAAATGGCGCGCTGGATGACCTTTCGGAACTGAGATCAGTCCTGGGAATGACGTCTGAGCTCTATGAGATAATCGCGCCCCACTTGGGTATCAATGGGCAGCAACGCATCGAAATCGATTCAGCCCCTCCCGCCCTGATCGACGTCCTCACGGGACAGCTAGGTTTGGGGGCGCGCATTCACAACTCCCCACCGGAAACGCGGGCTGGCGTGCTTTTGACAGGAGCTGCAGCCGAATTTTTCTCGCCTGCCCGCGCTGGAGGCGGTCTGACAGTGCGCCTCAATGCTTTTGTGCGGGCTGAAGGTGATCGCTGGTGGCAGCGTGAGGCATGGATCGATCTCAGCGAGCGTCCCGGTGGTCTGACGCCCTGGACAACGCTCTCTTTGGAGCCGACACGCCGCTTAAACAAGCCGGAACAGGAATTCAAGCCATGACAGGTTGGGGGCAGCTATCTCTTCGTGCGCAAAAAACACTGGACCGAATGGCATGGGGTTTCGGTGATCTCATGCGCGTTCTCATGGAGCATGGCGCCTGGCCTGCAGTCGCGAGTGCAGCCATTGCGTCCGACGGAGGGCGTTGGACCATCACTGGAACCCGTGCCCGCAAGCGCGCCAACAATCGAAAGGCTTCCAGCCTGCTGGTACCGGAGTCCGGCTGTCTTTGGGGCACCGTGCAGTTGCCGGATATGCCGCGGCGCTCGTTGGCAGGCGGCGTCGAAGAAGCCCTGTGGCGGGTCTCTCCCATGCCGCCGGAACAGATTGTGGCGGCATGGTGGGCAGAACCTCAAGCCCAAGGTGGTTGGATGGTGGAGTGGGGCATGTGCCGACGCAACACCCTGGCCGAGCAATTGACGCAGCACGGGTTTGCCGAAAATGCCCCTGTATATCTGATGCGCCAGGGGCGCGCGCTTCCCGTCCGTACAGCGGCGTGGCAAAAGCAGTACAACCGCCAGCGTTGGATGGATTGGTTGGGGGTGGGGCTGGTGCTTGTCCTGCTCGCCGCACTGTCATTGCCGGCACTCATGCCTCTGGTCTTGAAGCGCCAGGCGGTGGTCCGCGCTGTGGAGCACGTCAACATGCTGGAGCCCAAGGCGGCTCCCTTGCGCCAGAAGATGGATGAACTGCGCCGCCAGGCAGACTTGGCGGAAGAGCTTCGCAAGAACATCAGTACGGACCTGCCTCTCGCCAGTGTCGTGGATGCGCTTTCCGCCGCTATTCCTGCCGACACCTGGCTGGATCGCATCGAAGTCAACGGTAGCGAAATCCGGATCACGGGATTGACGGCAAATGCTACCGAACTTATTGGGCATCTAGGGCGCCAGCCTGGCCTGGTGGATGTGCGCGCCACCGGGGCAAATGTGCGCGACGGCACGCTGAATAAAGAGCGCTTCACGTTTGAAATGCGCTGGCGGGGCGAGGGAGCAAAACCATGAAAATGAATGTATGGCGCCGTCATTCGGTGGTTTTGCTGCTGGTGCTGTTTGTTGGCGCCTTGGCTTGTGCCGCTCTGATTTACAGCACTCTCTGGGCGCGTTACAACAACGCCCTGCAACAACTGGAGCCCCGTAGCGAACGCCTGGAAGGGGTGGTGAACGCCGGCGCTGAAATCGAAACCCTGCTCAGCGCTGCAAGCAGTACAGTGGCCCCGCTGGTGCACCCTGCTGGCGAAACTTCTCAAAACGATATCCAGCAGAAGCTTCGCCAGATGATCATGGCTTCTGGCGGCACGCTGGTTTCATCCCAGGTCGCGCTGGAGCCTGGGGTGGATGGCAAGCTGGCGCGCATACGCTTGACGGCAACCGTGAATGGTGAATGGGTCAAGTTGGTGAGTTTTATGGAAAGTCTTCAGACGCACCGCCCTCCTTTCTGGGTGCGCACCGCCAACATCACGCGTGAGGGGGCAAGTTCTGGCGCGGGTCCGCAAAATGCACGCCTGTCTTTGCAGCTGGAGGCCCCCTTGGCACCAGAAAAGGCCAAGCCATGATCAAACCTTGGTACGTCGGCCCCGTCCTGGGTGCCGTAGCTGTGGCTGCGAGCGCTTACTGGTGGCATACCGAAAAAGAGCGCTGGAACCCGCCGCAAGCGCGCCGGCCCGATCTTCCAAAGGTTGAGCCCATGCCCCCTGTGATCAAGGTCCGGGCAAAGCAGGCAGTGGAGCGCCCCTTGTTGTGGGCATCGCGGCGCCCGGTGGCGGTGGAAGAAAAAAAGACCAGTTTGGTCACGGAGTTGCTGCAGGCGCGCCTCACTGCAGTATTTGAGTCTGGCAAGGAGCGTGTGGCCATCTTGCAGCGCCCCGATGGCAGCACCCTCAAGATCACCGGGGAAACCAAACCCTGGCGAGTTGAGTCCTTTGATGGCCGCAAGGCTCTCTTTGTGTCAGCTGATGACCAACGTGTAGAGCGCCCGCTGGAAGCGGGAAGTGCGGCGGCCGTGAAAGCCGGACCGATCGGTGACCGCCTGCGCAGGCCTGCAACAAATCAATAAGCCCTAGCGGCGTACCCCAATATTGGAGCTATCTCTATGAATATTCGGCCATCCATCCTCTTGCTCGCATTGCTGGCGGCAGGCTGTGCCAGCACGCAGGGAGGTCCTGCGGCGTCCGGAGTTGCGGACTCCAAGGTCGCAGTTGGCGGAGCACCGGGGCCATCGCAGCCTGTTGCAGCTGCGGCTGCGCCAGTGGCGCCAAGCCCTGCACCGGCGGCGTCAGCGCCCAAGGAGCAGGCGCAAAAGAATGCTTCTTCCAGCACCAAGCTATATCCCGGCAACGACCAGTTTTTCAAGCGCGACAAGGCGCCTGCAATCGATCCCGTGCTTGCCAAGGGCGACAAGGTGGCGCTCAATTTCGAGAATGTCACTGTCAGCAACTTGGCTACAGCGTTGCTAGGTGACCTGCTCAAGCTCAACTACACCATCGACGCAGGTGGCGAAACGGTGGTGAGCCTGCATACGCGCCAGCCGCTGCTGCGCAGTCAGGTGCTGGATGTGCTGGATGCGGTGCTGTTGCCCCACGACTTGGCCATCGTCCGCGACAACGCGGGGGTCTATCACGTGACCAAGCGTACCGTTACCGTAGGCGCGCGCCCGGTGGTAGGGGCGTCCAAATTCAAGGATCTGTCAGGTGCCGGGACGGTTATCGTTCCCTTGAACCACATAGCAGCGGCCGAGATGGCCAAGATTCTGGCGCCTATCGCACCCCGTGAGGCCATCGTCTACGTGGACTCCCTGCGCAACCTGCTGGTGCTGCAGGGCAGCAAGGCCCAGTTGGGTGGTTGGCTGGAAATGGTAGAAGCGTTTGACGTGGACTTTCTCTCTGGCATGTCGCTGGGTGTGTTCGTGTTGGAAAACGCCAACGTCAACGTGGTACGGGATGCTCTGCAGGCGATGCTAGGCTCCGACAAATCCTCCGATCCCTATGGGGGGGCTGGTGCCGCACCTGCGGGGGGGGCGCCTAGCACGTCGGGTGCTGCTGCAGGTGGTGCGGCCGCAAGTGGTGGTGCCAGCGGTGCCGGCGCCCAGATGGCGACCCCTTTGGGTGGCTTGATTCGCGTCTTTCCCGTTGAGCGTCTGAATGCCCTGGTGGTGGTCACGCCGCGCAGTCATTTGTTGGCCCAAGTGGAAACCTGGATCCGTCGCCTGGACCGTCCCACCGATACGCTGGAGGCCAGCCTGTTCGTGTATCCGGTGCAAAACGGCTCGGCATTGCAGCTGGCGGAAATGCTCAATGGCCTTTTTGGTGGGCAGTCCGGGCAAGCCGGCTCGGGTGGCGTCGCGGCGGGCTCGGCGCCCACGCAGTTCTCACGGGGGGCGGGGGGCTCCGGTCTGGGTACGGGCAGCACTGGCAATACGGGCAGTTCCAGCGGCCTCTATGGCAATAGCAGTAGTTCCGGCACTGGCACTGGCAGTAGTCCTATGAACGCAGCGCTGGGTGCTGGCGGAAACAGAACTTCTTCGAACAACACATCCCTTACGTCAACGAGTCAATTGGATGGCAACGTGCGTGTGGTTGCGGACGAAAAGCGCAATGCGCTGCTGATCCGTGCTCCGCGCACCGAATACCGCCGTATCGAGCAGGCTCTGCGCGAACTGGACAAGGCTCCGATGCAGGTGTTGATCGAGGCCAGCATCGTGGAGGTGAGCCTCACGGGCAACCTTGAATATGGTGTGGAGTGGTTCCTGCAGAACGGTCTTAGCAGGGACCGCCAAGGTGGGGCACTGTTGGATCTCAACAGCGAAATCAGCGGGATAGGCCCTAAAGTGCCTGGCTTTTCGTACACCATTACCAAGGCGAACGTGGTTCGCGCCGCGCTGAACGCCGTTGCCTCAAAAAATCAGGTCCGGTTGTTATCCAGTCCGTCGCTCCTGGTGCTGAACAACCACACCGCGACCATTCAAGTCGGAGACCAACAGCCCATTCTGAGTTCAACTTCGGCTGCTACTGGCAGTAGCTTTATCACTCAGTCCATTACCTACAAAGATACTGGTGTGATGCTCTCAGTCACGCCATCCGTCAATGCGGGGGGGTTGATCTCCATGGATATCTCTCAGCAAGTCACCGATGTGGGTGACAGGGACGTTGTGACGAGTCAGCGGTCCTTTCAGACCCGGCAAATACAAACGCGTGTCGCAGTGCGTTCCGGCGAGTCCATCGTTCTGGGTGGGTTGATCCGTGAAAATGACACCAACAGCCGTGCCGGTTTGCCGGGGCTTGCAGACGTCCCGGTGTTGGGGGCCCTATTCTCAAATACGTCAAACCAGCGTAGACGCACGGAGCTGCTGGTGCTAATGACGCCCCGCGCCCTGGAGGACGATGACCAATTGCGTTCGGCCAGTGCGGAGATGCGCGAACGCATGCGCTCCTTGTCCTTGCAGGCCCAACCCATGAGTTTCCGCCCCCCAGATGCCCAGTTGCAACCTTCGCGCTGACTGCGCCTGGCTGCTATGGCCCTAGCCAGCGTGGCGTATCCCATATATAGATAGTCAATCAGGAGATTCTTTACATGACAAAACCTGTTACCCGTCGTCATCTCGTCACGACCTTGGCAGCGCCTGCGGTACTGGCAGTGCTGGTGGGCTGCGCTACCGCTGGGGGTGCAGTGGTGTCGGCCGAAGATGACCAAGCTGCACTTCTGGCCCGGTCGACGGCGTACTGGGCGCTCATTCAGAAAAACGACCGCGTGAGTGCCTGGGCCTATGAGGAAATGTCCAAGGATCCGAGCGCCACCCTGGAGGGCTATCTCAAGCGTGGAGGCATTACATTCGATGCGGTGGAGGTGCGTGGGGTGCGCGCCATTGAGGGCGACCGCGCGACTGTCAATGTGTGGATGCGCTACTCTTTGCCGTTGCTGCGCTTGAAAAAGCAAGAGGCTGCGACCGAAGACGAATGGCGCCGCATTGACGGTGTGTGGCACCATGTGCAGCGGCGCAGTGTCATGTTTCCAACAGCCCAGTGATACTTCGTTGTTTGAGTGCAACAAACAAGGGTGTGTTGGGTTTCTGGTGGAAATAGGTTGAAAAAATCAAAGGTATCAGTATAAGATTGCATCAACCCAAACGGAGTACGGATGGGTTGCAGATCCCGCACAGGGTGGGAAAGCTTCCTTCAATTATCTAAGGACTGAGAAGATGAAAAAATTTGCAATGGCAGCCGTTGCAGCCGCTGCGCTGAGTGCTGGTGTGGCGCAGGCGTACACCGTGGGTACGTACAGCAATGGTTTCGTGGTTCCTAACGTGATCCACAACGGCGATACCGACACCACTGCAGTGGGTCTGGTCAACAACACCGGCAACGTTGTGCCTGTGTTCTGGACGTTCTTTGATGCGAACTCCAACCACGTCACCGACGGTTGCTTCCCCATGACCAACAAGGACTTCGAGCCCTTCGTCTGGTCGCAGCAAGCCGGTCAAGGCCTGGCTGGTACCCGTGGCTACTTGGTGTTCGCTGTGGGTGCAAACACTGCCAGCACCACCGCAGCTACCGCATGTAACGTGGCAAATGCCACCGCAGGTGTCGCCGTCAACGGTGCTATCGGCGCCAGCGCGTTCCAAGTGACCACCACCGCACAAGACGTTGCTTACGTTCCTGTGATCGATGGTCCTCTGACCCTGGCTACTGGCTCTGATCTGACGACCCTGGGCGCAACCAGCCTGCTGGCAGTCGCTGGCGCTCGTACCGTGACGGGCGGCGTTGCTTCGGCTACGCCTTCCTTTGCAATGCGCTACGCTGTGGACAACACCCTGAACGCCGGTCTGGAAACGCGTATCGTGGTGTGGTCGACTGGTGACCACCGTGGTACCCACACGGTCAACATGTTCGACGCAGCTCAAAACCGTAAGTCGGTGAACTTCGCTCTGGCGGAAGCTGAACTGTCGTTCTTCAACCCTGAAACGATCCCTGGCCGTCCAGCCAACTTCGCCGACGGTTTCATCGAGTGGTCGCCAATGGCTAAGCAGCCTGATGATTTCCCAGGTGCTGACGGTTCGTCGTTCTTCTCCCTGGGTGGTTCTGTGTTCACGTACAGCGTGATCAGCATGCCTGCCTTCGGTGCTGTGCAGTCCATCCTTGGCACGCACAACTAATTTTCTCGATGAGCGCAGCACCAGCTGCTGTGCTAAGTCAGAAAAAATGGTAGCCCTACGGGCTGCTTCAAAAAATGGCGCCTTTGGGCGCCATTTTTTTTGCATGTTTTGGGGTCTTTATGAAATTGTCTTCCTCCGCTCCTTTCCGACTGCTTGCTGTGCTAGGAATTTCGGTTTTGCTGGGTTGTCAGGCGCCCCCCGTTGCTGTGAAGGGGGGGGCGCCTTCTGCCAAGGCACCGACGGATCAAAAGGCTTCGGATCGAATTGCCATTGAAGCGCACATGGTTTGGGGCGGCGAAGTACGTTGTTTTGCCAAGGGCGAATGCCGCTTCGTGTATGTTGAGCACGAAGAAGGCCGCGTCGTTCTGCAGCAGATCAATAGGCGCACGGCACGCCAACTGGATCGCCAGTCTGTGGCTTACCATCCAGACTCCGCTATCTGGCTGTCAGACACGCTGGTGGCTGCTGCCGTGGAGGCCACGGGCAGTCTCGATATCTTCAGGGTTGAGGGCGACCGCTTGGTACGGGTGCATCAGGCGCCTGTAGGTTTTGCTCCGCGGGATGTCATTCTCGTGACTGCCTCGCAAGGTCGATACAAAATGCTGGCAACACCCTACAGTGGCAAGAATGTTGCGTGGATAGATTGGCAGGAGGGTGTGGCGCAAGCGGCTGCGCCCAAGAGTGTGCGTTGGTGTGAGGCGCCTTGGCATCCTGTTCAAGTGAGCAAAGTTCCGGGCACGGCCGGTGGCGGAATTGCCGTAGCGTGTCTGGATGATCGCAAGGTGGTCGCGGTTTCCGACGTTGACCTCCTTGCTGCTCCCCGTGTGCTGGCTACTTTTGGCGCTGTGGCGCGCCACGCGCGGCCTTCTCCTTCGGGGCAATGGCTGTATGTGGCTCTGGAAACGGGTGCGCGCAATGCCCGTATCAACATGCAAACCGGGGAACTCCAATACATACAGTCACCTCTGACCGGCAGCGTCGCCGTTGCGCCCCTGTCTGACGATTTGGTGGCATGGGCTGATGACGGAAAGCTCTATCTGCAGCGCCTCGATGCCGATGCCAAAGTGCTGGAAACCCGTTGGATAAAGACTAGCGGGTTCTCTACGGGCTTGCAACTCATCGATGTCGATGGCGATGGTGAGCAGGATATTGTGGTGCTCAATTCCGTCGATGCAGTAGTGGACGTGATCTATGGCTCTCTTTGGGATCGCGCCGCTGAACGCTTGTGAGTTTGTTTTTTGCAGAAATTTCTATGACATCTACTCTGTGCAATCTGGGCTGGGTTCGCAGTCTGATCATGTGCGCCGCTGTCGCAACTGCCTCTTTGGCGAATGCGTCAGATACGTTGGTTCGTTTCTCCAATGGTGAAACGATCAGCCAGGCTGATCTTTCGGCTTATTTGGAGAAGCGCGTTGACCTTCGCCCTACCAGTCGCAGTGCTTGGGGCGTGCAAACCGTGTTGCGGGAAATGGCTGCGGTGCGGGTGTTCTCCCTGGAGGGTAAGCAGGTAGGGGTCCCACATGAAGAAGGGCGGGAGGCGCAGCGGTTCGATGATATTTATGCGCAAGCTGTGTACGCAAAGCTCGCTCCAGCCTGTACGCCTCCAGCCGACGAGAAGGCATCGCGTCAATACTTCAACGATAACCCTCAGGCTTTCCGGGTGCCGCCCATGGCCAGGCTGAGTCGCGTCATTCTGCCGGCATCTGAAACCGTCGAGGGTGAGTCGGCTGCTGCCTGGCTGATGAAGGAGGCTGGCGATGTTGCTGCAGGCAAGAAGTCGTTTGATGACCTGACCAAGCAGGCAGAGGCTGTCTACAAGCTGGATCCTCAGGGTGATTTGGGATGGATTACGCTTTTTGACGAAGAAGCCAGCGTGCTCCGTGTTTTGGCTACAGCAAAGCAAGGCGAAATGGTGGGGCCATTGCGTGAAGGTAACTTTGCCTATCTCTTCAAGGTCAATGAGAAGCGTGAAGGCCGTCAGTTGGCGTGGGAAGAGGTGGCGTTGTCTGTGCCCGCCCGTTCGGTAGCTTACTGCCGCCAGGAAGGGGCTAAGAAAGTCCGTAGCGACTTGTTTGCGAAGTATGGGGTGGAGCTGGACAACGCAGCCATCAGGGCGATGTTCTTGAAGCAGACGATGGCCAAGTAGCTTGAGCTTGGTCGAGGCAAGAGGTCAGGGTGCTGTTTTAGGGCGGCGCAGTACAATGGCAGGTTTTGCGGATTGCCATGGTGGTTAAACCAAAATGCGCAATGTGACCACAAGGCGCATGGCGCTTTCCCACCAACTGAGCTCCATGCTGACTGCCCATGACTGAAATGCGCGCCTCCGTGTTGATCCCCGTCAAGAACGGAGGGCCCTTGCTGGGTGAAGTGCTGGATGCCGTGCTGTCGCAGCAAGCGCCGTGGCCATTCGAGGTTATTGTGGTGGACTCCGGATCATCCGACGATTCTGTGGAATGCGCCCGGCAGCGTGGCGTTCGCGTAGAGACTATTCCTGCGGCAGAGTTCGGCCACGGGCGTACACGCAATCTACTGGCTTCCATGGCAAGGGGGCAGTTTCTGGTATTTATCACGCAAGATGCGCGACCTGCGAGCCCCAAATGGCTGTACAACATGGTGCAGGGCTGCGACGCTGAACCAGGTGTGGCGGGAGCTTTTGGTCCTCATCGAGCCCATCCCCAAGCGCGGCATGTTACGCACTGTGAGCTGAATCAGCATTTTGCCGGCTTTGGTGACAAGCTGTCTGTGGTTCGCCTTGAAGACCCCGCCCGGTTTGCCAGAGATCCTGGTTATCGCCAGTGGCTGCACTTTTTCTCCAGCAACAATTCATGCATTCGCCGCTCGGTGTGGGAGCAACTGCCTTTGCCAGAAGTGGCATTTGCAGAGGACCAGACATGGGCGCTGCGCGCCATTGAGGCGGGGCACGCGAAGGCCTTTGTGCCAGATGCGGTGGTCTACCATTCGCACGATTTCGGTGTGTGGGAGACGTTGCAGCGCAATTTTGACGAAGCACGCTCATTCCATCTCTACTTTGGCTATCGCATTCAGGACAGCTTGGCGCAGGCTTTGAAGTCTGGTCTGTACTTGGCTAAGCGGGATCTTGGCTGGTTGCGCAGCGGGGGGCTGCAGGGCTGGCGCCTTTGTAAAAATGGGATTTACATGGGCTTCATTGAAATGGCGAGGGTTTCGGGGCAATACCTGGGCACGCACCATGACCGTTTGCCCGCTTGGCTGCTGCGCTCGGTGTCGCGCGATGAGCAATTGCAGCGTGCGGGAGCTGTCTGACCATGGCGTTGAATCTGTCCAAGAAGATCTGGCGTGTGAAAGAAATGGCGCGCAAGGAAGGTGTTTTTGCCGCCCTGCGTGCTGTGGTGCGTCGCCTGCGCCAAGGCCCAGGGAGGTATGTGGATGTCTTTCGACACTACGACTTTGCCCTGCCTTATGTCTTGCCTGCCCAGTCGGGTGAGGCCAAGCCGGGCACCTTGCTGTGGTTCATTCCTGACTTCAATGTCGGGTCCGGTGGCCATCTGAACATCTTCCGCACCATCTGGCATCTGGAGCAGATGGGCTACACCTCCAGTATCGTGATCGGCAAGCCCGTCATGCACCACGATGCGCAGGAGGCCCGCGAGGCCATTCGGAAGCACTTCTTTCCGCTTCAGGCGCAGGTGTTGTTGGGTCTTGAAGATCTGCCGCCGTGCGAATTCTCCATTGCTACGGGATGGGACACTGCCTACACCGTACGCGCCTTTACGGGCGCGAAGCACAAGCTCTACTTTGTACAGGACTACGAGCCGCATTTTTACCCCGTCGGGTCGGAGTCGGTCCTGGCACAGAATACTTACAGCTTTGGATTTTTCGGCATCACGGCGGGCGGCTGGCTGGCCAGCAAGTTGGCGAATGAATATGGCATGACCACCCACGCTATAGGTTTTGGTGTGGAACTAGAGCGTTACCGGCGCTTGCCGCGCAGGGAGCCGGAAATTCGCCGGGTGTTCTTCTACGCGCGTCCCCCCACGCCCCGCAGGGCGTTTGAGTTAGGACTTCTGGTGCTGAATGCAGTGTGGGAGCGGATGCCCGACGTCCAGTTCGTACTGGCAGGCTGGGACACGGCTGGCTATCACATTCCGTTTCCACACTTGGGGTGTGGAACCGTGGCGCTCGATGATCTGCCGGATCTCTACAGCCAGTGCGATGTGGCGCTGGTTCTGTCGCTCACGAATGCATCGCTGTTGCCCCTGGAGTTGATGGCTTCGGGTTGTGCTGTGGTTTCGAATCGGGGGCCCAACGTGGAATGGCTGCTCAATGAAGACGTGGCCGCTCTGGCGGAGTCTTCTCCCGAGGGGTTGGCGGATGCCGTCTGTGACTTGTTGCAGAACGATGAACGGCGCCATGCTTTGAGCGCACGGGCCGAAAAGTTTGCGCGGGCGCAGACTTGGGACATGGTTGCGAAGGACTTTGAAGCTGCCCTGCTGCACGCGCGCACCCAGCAGCAAGTGGAGGCTTCCTGATGCGTTGCGCGATTCTGGGAGGTGCTGGGTTTCTGGGGCGCCATATTGGGCGTGCCATGGCGTCGGAGGGCGCAGAGGTGTGGTCGGTAGACCGGTCATTGTCGGCTGCGGGTAGTGCTCCCTGGCTGGCAGGAGAGGTGCAGGCAGATTGTTTTGACCTGCCCTCCTGGTGGGATGTGGTGGGGGGGGCAGACGTGATTGTTCACCTCGCTTCCTCCACGGTGCCGGCCACGGCCAGTGAGGACCCCATCCAGGATGTCCAGACCAATCTGGTGGGAACCTTGCGCCTTCTTCAGGAATTGCGCAAAAAGGCCGCGCGCCCGAGGTTGCTGTTTGCGTCATCCGGTGGGGCGGTGTACGGGCGGCCGCAGTATGTGCCTTTGTGTGAGGCCCACCCCACCATGCCCATGGGGGCCTACGGCGCCACCAAACTGGCGATTGAGCACCACTTACGCATCGAAGAGGCACAGCATGGCCTGCCATGCCGGATTCTGCGCTTGAGCAATCCCTACGGTGAGTGGCAGCAGCCCCATGGAGTCCAGGGTGTGATTGCCGTTTTTGCACACCGTGCGCTCAATGCGCAACCGCTGGATGTGTGGGGGGACGGGTCCGTGGTGCGCGATTTTGTTTACGCTGCGGATGTGGGATATGCGTTCGCAGCAGCGGCACGCCATGAGGGGGAGACCCGGATATTCAACATTGGCGGTGGTGCAGGGCACAGCGTCAACGATATTGTGCACACACTGGAGCAGTTGTTGGGGCATGCCGTAGAACGGCGTGTATTCCCTGCGCGTCCTTTTGACCCACCGGTCAATGTGTTGGACATTCAGCGTGCCCGGAACGAGCTGTTCTGGAAGCCGACGATGGCTTTCGAGGATGGGGTGGCCAAATCGGTCGAATGGCTGCGGACGGTAGCATGACGCGCCCTGTTTCCCATTCCACTGGGGTCTCATCGGCAGCGCCGCGCAATGCGCGCCAGTTGTGGGTGCTTTGGCGGTACTGGATGGTGCGCGAGTTCAAGACGCGCTATGCCGGTTCGGTATTGGGTTTTGCCTGGGCTTTTGTTCAGCCCGTAGCCACGCTGGCTATTTTCTATGTTCTTTTTGGCTTGGTGCTGGCGGTGCGGGTGCCCGGGCTGGACGTGAACAATGGCTATTTGCTGCACCTTCTGGCAGGGCTTGCAGTCTGGCTGCCCTTTACCGATGCCATTGGCCGGGGGGTTGGGTCTTTGGCGGCGTACGAGGACTTTCTGCGCAAGCAGCCTATGCCTGCGGAGATACTGCCCGCAGTGTCCGTTGGCGGCAGCCTGCTCGTTCTGGGTATTGGCTATGCGCTGTTGATTGTCTTGTCGGTAGTGCAGGGTGTGGGGCCTTACGCGTCACTGGCTTGGCTACCGATTCTGGTGCTGGCCCAGATTGCGCTGACCTTTGGTCTTACGTTGTTGCTGAGCATGGCCCACTTTCTGTGGCGTGATGTGGGCTCCATGGTGGCCTTCGCGCTACAGCTCTGGTTCTACCTGACACCTGTCGTATACCCCCTGTCCCAGGTGCCGGAGAAATTCCACAACTGGTTCCTTTTCAACCCCGTAGCTTGCCTGGTCCTGATGGTGCAGAGCACTGTATTGCATATGCCGGTACCGCCGGGAACCCCCGTGGCCTTGGCCGTATGGGTGTTGTTGCTGGGTGGAGGGGGGTGGTGGTTCTTCCGCTCAATGAAGTCTGCACTGGGCGAGGCCTTGTAAAGCCATGACGATCCGCTTTGAAGGCATTGAAAAGACCTATATGGTCTACAGCCGTCCGCAGGACCGGCTTTGGGAGTGGGTGACGCGTAAGCAGCGCCACCGTATTCATGTCGCTTTGACTGGGGTGGATTTTGAGGTGCAGGCCGGCGAAACGTTTGGCCTCATCGGCGAAAACGGTGCGGGCAAAAGCACCTTGCTGAAAATCGCGGCAGGCACCATCCGTCCCACCCGTGGGCAGGTGTTTCAAGAAGGCCGCGTTGCCGCGTTGCTGGAGCTTGGTGCGGGGTTTCACCCGGAGGAGTCCGGCTACGACAACATCCGCTTCATGGCCGCGTTGCATGGGCTGGAGGGCACCGCCATGGAGGACTTCATTTTCCGTGCCACTGCGTTCTCGGAGTTGACCAAGGAGACGCTGGAGCGGCCGGTGAAGACCTACTCATCGGGCATGTTCATGCGGCTCGCTTTTGCCGCTGCGACGGCCATCGATCCGGATGTTTTGATCGTGGATGAGGCGCTCTCCGTGGGCGACCTGCATTTCCAGAAGAAGAGCCTCAATCGCATTCTGGAGCTTCGTGAGCGAGGCGCCACGGTGCTTTTCTGTTCCCACAACCTGTATCAGGTACGAAGCCTCTGTCAGCGGGCGGCATGGATACACGGCGGTCGCGTGCAGGCGATCGGAGCTACCGAGGACGTGGTGACCGCCTACGAATCCCATGAGCGACGCAGGTATGCCCACCTGCGCGTCGAGGCCCATGAGGCTGCAAAAAAGGATGAAGCGACGCAGCCCGCAGCGGCGTCTTCGTCGGGAGCACCGCTGGTAAAAATCGCAGGCCTGACGATCGAAACGGGGGACGGCATCAACCCTGCGCAGGTGGATTCGTTTCAGGATCTGTCGGTAGAGATCGAGATCGAGTCCTATGCTGACGCGCCGTTTCATGTGTTGTTTGCAATTGTTCGCCCGGACAAGGACAACGTTTTTGGCACGAGCACGCAGTTTCGTGCCGAGGGTAAGCCGCTGCAGGGCACTGGCAGCCACCGCATTCGCGCCAGATTCCCACGCTTGCCGCTCCTGTCGGGTGAATACCTCTGGAGCGTCTATGTCCTGGATGATTCAGGTATCCAGGTGCTGGACATGGCGGAACTTATCCAGCCCTTTACCGTGCTGAACCAGAAGCACCGGGAGTTTGGTGTTGCCTGGCTGGAACACGAATGGGTGCTGGTGGAATGACGCGAGCCTGGTCTCTGGACCTGCTATTCCCTTTCATTGCCCGGCTGCCTACGACCCTGCCCTGGCGGTTGGCCGGGCGGATAGGGCGGGAATCAGCGGCGGAGCGCGAGCACCTGCTGCGCTGGCTCGAAAGCTTGTTTGCCCGGGTCTTCCCGCAAGCCACGGGGGGGCAGCATGCGCAATGGGCTCGCGCCCACTTGGACATGTTAGCGCAGGAGATGATGGATGCCATGGCCTTCAGCCGCCTGGGCCGTTCCGGAGGGCCGACCATTGATCTGCAAGGTGCCGAGTTTGCCAAAGGCCTGGCTCGCCAAGGCAAGGGCTTCATACTGGTTCTCAATCACTATGACCGGCTTCTGACGGCCCCGGTTGCTTTGGCGAGGGAGGGTGTCGCCACCCATGTTCTGACCATGCCGGTCTTGGACAATCCGGAGCTTGAGGCTGCGCAGCGCCGTTTTTTGCTGCGAAAAATTCAAGGCTATACCGAGGTGACCGGTGGAAAATGGCACACCACGAGTGAAGGGCTGCGCCCGGTGCATGAAAGCCTGCGGGCGGGGCAAGCGTGGGTGATTCTGGCTGATGCATGGCGACCTGAGTTTGGCCGCTTGCGTGGTAACCCTTTTCTGGGCGGCAACCTGAGTCTGCCCACAGGTATTGAGCGTCTGGCGCAATCCACGGGCGTTCCGTTGCTGCATGCTGTGACTTATTCCCGACGCCCTGACCATCTGGAGGTTGTCGTCGAGCCATTGCCGGAAAATCCCAGGCAGGCGATCGATAGAGTCATCCAGCGGCTGGAGCAGGATGTTCTGGCCCGGCCTTGGGCATGGTGGCAGTGGGGATTGTGGGATCAGATGTGGCAGCCCGAACCGGCGCCAAAGGCGGAGGGAAATGCATGACCAATATTGAGCGATACGACTACGCATTCGACCCGGATGGTGAGGAATGGGCTGCTCGGTTGCTGCGCCGCGTGCCACCAGGTGGCGGCTCGGTTCTGGAGCTTGGGCCGGGCCCTGGCGCCATGACCCGTGTTCTCCTGGCTCGGGGCTATCGCGTCACGGTGGTGGAAAACGACCCCGAGGCGCTGGAAGTGCTCAAGACACTGGACGTGGAAGTCATCCCTGGAAATCTGGACAGCACCGACTGGCTGGATGCGCTCAAGGGTCGGCAGTTTGATACGGTGATGGCGTGTGATGTGCTGGAACACCTCAGAAAGCCCGAAGATGTGCTGCAGCGGTTGAGTGCGTTTGTCGCTCCCATGGGCTGTCTACTGATTTCCGTTCCGAACATCGCCTATGCCGGGGTGCTGGCGTCTATGCGAAGCGGCATCTTTGACTATTCCGACAAGGGCCAACTGGACAGGACCCATGTCCGTTTCTTTACCAAACGCAGCATGGAGAAGATGTTGCTGGACTGCGGATGGGCTCCCCGGGTCTGGGAAGCCAACAGGGTACCCGTTGAATGCAGCGAATTCGCCGGCTACTGGAGCGCCCTGTCGGGCGACCAGCGCCAGGCGTTGTTGGCTGGGTGGCAGGACTTTGACGTCTACCAGTGGATGGTGGTGGTCACGCCTTCTGTGGATGCCCCAACGTGGGAGCTGAAAGAGGCTCGGGGCATGGCGGAAAGCTTGCGCGACGAGTTGCAAGCACTGACGGTGCTGCACCAGCGCGAACGAGCTTCGTTGCTGGAGCACCAGAAGGCCTTTGCGGAAGCCAAGGACCTCATTGGGAAACTCCAGCAAGAGATCAATGAGTTGCGCACAGAGGTGGGTTCGCTGCGGGCCGAAAAGACACTGGTGGAGTCTGAGCTTGCGACCACGCAAATAGCGTTGCAGGCCAGGACGGCGGAGCTGAACGATCGCGCATGGCGCAGCCGTTGGCGCAGGCTCATGGGCTCGCATCACAGCCGGTGAACATGACGGACATGCTGCTGGGAATTCCTGCTTTCACGGCGTCACACGCAGGTGTGGATCGCATGGGCGCCGAATGTCGGATCGACCCGTCCGTCTCGGTCATGCGTTTCGGCCAGCGCTCCGATGTCTTGTGCCTGTCCGACGGGGTCAGTATCTATGCCCAGACACGGCTGGTGCTGGGCGATGTGGTGGCAGATCCCTGCGTGGGTATCCGCATCGGAGCCCGTACTATTGTCAATGTGGGAGGCTACCTGTCGGGTGAAGGTGGCCTGGAGATTGGTGAGGATGTCCTGATTGGCCCCCATGCCAAGCTGCTGTCCGCCGGCCATGCCATCGATGGGGGGGATGTGGTGATTGCTCGCAACCGAATCACCCGGGCAAGAATCGTTGTGGAAGACGGTGCCTGGATCGGTGCTGGCGCGATTGTTCTAGAGGGCGTGACGATTGGCCGTGGCGCGGTCGTGGCAGCCGGGGCGCTGGTGCGACAGGATGTCCCGGCGGGCATGGTAGCTGCAGGTATGCCCGCCAGGCTGATCCGTTCAAGGCGGGGGGATGCATGGCCGGAGCCTGAGCCCGAGGCAGCGGCCTCCTGGTTGCAACAGGTCGGTGCTGGGCTGAAAAGTTTCTTTCGCGAAGGGCGCGAGGTCAAATGAGAACCATGAGTCTGTTTTGGAAGGAGTCTGATGAGCACGACCTCCCATCGCTTGGGACGGTCATGCGTGGTGTCATGCTCTTGGTTTTTCTGGTTGGGGGATGGTTGCCGTCCTCCTGGGCGAACCAGGTGTGGGAGTTTGTGGATGGGGAGGGCGTAACCCACATCGGCAATGTGCCTCCTTCGGCGGCTACGCGGGGTGTGATCTGGCTCAGCCGTGTGCCTCCCGCCTCGGTGGTGAAGGGCAAGGATCGCAGCCCCTCTGCACTGCAGTTTCCGGGCTATGACGACGTCAAGCAGCACCTGGAAGCGGCGGCGGTGGCGCAGTCGCTGGACCCTGCATTTGTGATTGCCGTCGCGGCAGCAGAGTCGGCCTTCAATGTGAAAGCCGTTTCGCGCAAAGGTGCGTTGGGGCTGATGCAGGTCATGCCGGCAACGGCTGAGCGTTATGGGGTTGCAGCGCGCCCTTCGTCAGACGGAGAGCATGCCGCGATGGAACCCAAAGTGAATGCGCAGATTGGCACCCGCTACCTGGCCGATCTGCTGCGCATGTTCGATGGAGACAAGGAACTGGCGCTGGCGGCGTACAACGCCGGGGAAGGTGCCGTGATCAAGTATGGTCGGCGCATCCCTCCGTATCCCGAAACACAGCAGTACGTGGAAAAGGTGATGCGTTTTTACCGTGGATCGCTTCGGTAGTGGCCCCGGGTTCTGACCGCATGAACCCCTCCATGGCCCCCTCGGAGTTGTCGAGGGGCCGGCCTGATTCAGGCTCGGACCTTCGTGGTGGCGTCCTGCCAGGTTCTCCCCACATGGCGTCCTTGGAGCATGCCAACAGCCCCAGTCCGCTGGGATGGGGCTGCGTGGATAGCGCTTTCTTACAGGTGCAGGGACCGAGTGCGGGTACCATCGGCCGCTCATGATCTGGTTATCTGTGGTGGCATTCATCGTTGCAGCGTTGGCGGCAGGGTTCATCGTGCGGTGGATGCACAGCCACGCTTCCGTGTACGGCAACGGCATGCCCCAACGCTTTCATCTGGGGGACGTTCCCCGCTTGGGGGGCGCCGCACTGCTTCTGGGCATTGGGTGCAGTTGGGGCCTTGGTGTTCTTCAATCTACCCATTGGGGTGATCCCGGCTCGCTGAAGCTCGGAGCTTGGGTGGGGGGCTGGCTGGTGGCCTTGCTGCCCGCCGCGCTGGGCGGCATCGCGGAAGACATGACCCAGCGCCTGTCCGTGCGTTACCGATTGAGCCTGACCGGCGCATCCGGCGCTCTGGCGGTGATCCTGCTGGATCTGACCTTGCCGCGCATGGGGTGGCCCTGGCTGGATTCTTTGCTGGCCGCTGCTCCGTGGCTGGGCGTTGCGGTGGTTGTTCTGGCGGTTGCGGGACTTCCCCATGCGTTCAACATTATTGATGGCTACAACGGCCTGGCGGGCATGGTGGCTCTGATCGTCTGTCTTGCGCTGGCCCATGTGGCCCTCCAGGTGGGGGACCGTGCGCTGGCTGCGCTGTTGGTGTCCACGGCGGCGGCGACGGGCGGGTTTCTGGTCTGGAACTACCCGCGCGGCATGTTGTTCGCGGGGGATGGCGGTGCCTACGTATGGGGCGGCGTGATTGCCCTGGCCAGCATTTCCCTGGTGCAGCGCAACGCCGATGTTTCGCCTTGGTTCCCCATGCTTTTGTTGATCTACCCCGTCTGGGAAACGATCTTCTCGATTTACCGCAAGACCGTACGGGGCGTTTCCCCCGGCGTGGCCGATGCGCTGCACTTCCACCAATTGATTTACCGTCGCATTGTTCGGGGTGTCTTCCATGACGATGAATCGCGCAGGGTGTTGATGCGCAATAACCGCACATCCCCCTACCTGTGGGGCTTCACCTTGCTGACGGTGGTGCCTGCGGTACTGTTCTGGAGCAATACCCCACTGCTGATGGCGTTTTGCGGCCTGTTCGTCATCAGCTATGTGATGGCCTACCTGGCCATTGTGCGTTTCAAGGTACCCAACTGGTTGCGCCACTGACGGCGGGTGCGCTGGCAAACCCAGCGCGCCGCGCGAATGCGGCACAATTTGCGCCTCACCGTTTTCTCTGGATGGCCCGCCTCCATGACCGACCTTCTTTCGATTGCCCCGCGCGACAAGGCTGAAATCCTGGCCCAGGCGCTGCCTTACATCCGCAAGTTCCATGGCAAGACCATGGTCATCAAATATGGCGGCAACGCCATGACCGACCCCGCGCTGCAGGCCGACTTTGCCGAGGACGTGGTGCTGCTCAAGCTCGTGGGCATGAACCCCGTGGTCGTGCACGGCGGCGGGCCTCAGATTGAGACGGCGCTGAACCGCCTGGGCAAGAAGGGCGAGTTCATCCAGGGCATGCGCGTGACCGATGCTGAGACCATGGAAGTGGTCGAGTGGGTGCTGGCCGGCGAGGTGCAGCAGGACATCGTGGGCCTGATCAACCAGGCCGGCGGCAAGGCTGTGGGCCTGACGGGGCGCGACGGCGGCATGATCCGTGCGCAGAAGCTCAAGATGGTGGACAACAAGAACCCGTCCATCGAGCACGATGTGGGGCAGGTGGGAGACATCGTCTCCATCGATCCGAGTGTGGTCAAGGCGCTGCAGGACGACGCCTTCATCCCCGTCATCAGCCCCATCGGCTTTGGTGAGAACAACGAGAGCTACAACATCAACGCCGACGTGGTGGCCAGCAAGCTGGCCACGGTGCTGCAAGCGGAAAAGCTCATGCTGCTGACCAACACGCCCGGCGTGCTGGACAAGGCGGGCAATCTGCTCACCGACCTGACGGCCCGCGAGATCGACGCGCTGTTTGCCGACGGCACCATCTCTGGCGGCATGCTGCCGAAGATTGCGGGAGCGCTGGATGCTGCCAAGGCCGGCGTGAACGCAGTGCACATCATTGATGGGCGTGTGCCGCACGCCATGCTGCTCGAAATCCTGACCGACCAGGCCTACGGGACCATGATTCGTAGCCATTGAAATGGTCCATCCCTCTGAGTCGCTTCTCGCCTTCTCCCTTCTCTCGCTTCGCGGGGTGGGTGACGTCGCCAGCGCCAGCACACGGTATTGGCTGTCCTTGCGCGGCGGCCGCCGGATGAGGCTGCGCCAGCCTATCGGGCATGCTGCTATGCACAGTGAACAAGTGGGTTGATATGCGACTCTTGCTGGTCGAAGACGATGTGATGGTTGCCAGCGGCATCAAGCTGGGGTTGACCGACGCGGGGTACGCCGTGGATTGGGTCGGAAGCGGTGAGCGCGCCGAAGAGGTGCTGCGCACCGAGTCGTTCGACGCGGCCATCATCGATATCGGCCTGCCGGCTATGGACGGGCTGGAACTCACCCGCCGCCTGCGCCGCCCTGATATGGCAAGCCCCGCCCTGCCGGTGCTGATCCTCACCGCGCGCGATGCACTGCACGATCGCGTGCAGGGGCTGGACCTCGGGGCCGACGACTACATGGTCAAGCCCTTCGAGTTGCCTGAACTGCTGGCACGCCTGCGCGCCCTGCTGCGCCGATCGCAGGCCGCGACCACAGCGGTGTTGAGTTTTGGTCCGCTGGAGCTGGACACGGCAGGCCGTCGCGCCAGCATCCGTACCGGGGACGGGGAGCAGGTCATTGAGCTCGGTCCGCGTGAATGGACTGTGCTGGAGTACCTGCTCATCAATGCCCCCAAGCCTGCCAGCAAGGACAAGCTTCTGCAGGCTCTGACGGGTTGGGACAAGGAGATCACGCCCAACGCGGTGGAGGTCTACGTCTCCCGGCTGCGCGGCAAACTGGAGCCGCATGGCGTGGCGCTGCGTTCGATCCGTGGGTTCGGCTATCGGCTTGAACTCCAGGCCGCCTGAGCGCAACCGGCCTGGCTGAAGCCGTCGGTAAGGATCATGATGACGCCGCCGGACCGAGCCATCCCTTCCCCACGGCCCGGCCTGCGTGCCATGACCTCCGACCTGCGCAATCGGCTGCTGATCTTGCTGGTGCTGCCTTTGTGCGCGCTGGCTCTGGTGGGCGTGTGGCTCGACTACCGCTCGGCCGACGAGGCCGCCGGGCGGCACGACCAGCGCCTGCTGCGGCTGTTGCCCGCTCTGGCAGATTCGGTGCTGGCCCCCTCCATCCGTGACCACGAGCCGCCCTTGCTGCTGCTGGCGCCTCCGGTCGAAGACTTTCTGCGCCAGAACACCGGGTTTGCGGGTTACAGCGTGCGCGACATCTCTGGACGTCTGTTGCTGGGCGACGACTGGGTGCACAGTGCCGTGCCCACCACCCATGCGCCCGAATTCCACAGCGTTGAGTTTGGCGGGGTGACCTATAGGGTGGCGGTGCAGCGTGGTCGCACCGGGGCTGGCGAACTGGTGGTGGCGCTGGCCGACGGGTCTGACCCGCGCCAGCAATGGGCGCAGCAGCTCCTGCTGCGGGTGCTGCTGCCCAACCTGGTGCTGGTGGCCGCCGCCGCGCTGGCCATCCACTGGGCTGTGGGCCGGGCCTTCAAACCGCTGGTGGACTTGGCCGAAGCGGTGGAGCACCGTTCGCCGCGTGACCTGAGCCCTATCGACGAAGCCTCGTCGCCCGCCGAGGTGCGCCCGCTCGTGCACTCGCTCAACCGCCTGTTTGCACTGGTCAATGCGCAGGCGGAAGGGCAGCGCCGCTTTGTGGCCGATGCGGCGCACCAGCTGCGCACCCCGCTGGCGGGCCTGCAGGCACAGGTCGAAGCCTGGGCCATGATGGCCAAGGCCGCGGCACCACCCCGGGTGTCCTTGTCAAATCTTGAGGGAAAATTGCCGCTAGCGCACGATGGGCAAGCGAAAGGTGCTATTGTTTTAGGAGTTGACCAGATCGAGAAGCTGCGCAATGCCACGCGCCGCACTTCGCAGCTTGCCCACCAGCTGCTGGCACTGTCGCGCGCCGATGCGCGCAGCCTGGACGCGCAGCCGCCCCAGCGCGTAGACCTCAAGGACCTGTGCGAAACCCTGCTGGAGACCTTTCTCGACCCAGCCACCGGCAAAGGGCTGGACCTGGGGCTGGAAGTCCAGCCCGTGCATGTCACCGGCCATGGCTGGCTGCTGCGCGAGTTGTTGTCCAACCTGGTGGACAACGCCATCAAGTACACCCCGGCGGGCGGCATTGTGACCATACGCTGTGGCATGCGCCAAGGGCGCGCAGGGCCGCCACGTGTGTTCATCGAGGTGGAAGACGATGGGCCTGGCGTGCCCGATGCCGAGCGAGGGCGCGTCATGCAGCGTTTTTACCGGGTGCCCGGTACGGTGGGCGAGGGCACGGGGCTTGGGCTGGCCATTGCCGACGAAATTGCGCGCGTGCATCGCGCTGCCCTCACGCTGGGCACCGGCCCGCTGGGGCACGGCCTGCTGGTGACTGTGGTGTTTCCGCTGTAAATCGGCGTAGTGGCAGCTGCTCTCGCCCGTGCCCATGGGGCCGCCCCAGGGCCTGTGCGAGAATCATTTCCACACATGATTTACGCCCTGCCGCAGGCCGGTGCATGCTCACCTGGCATGTGAACCCGGCGCAGGGTGCCCTTGGCCGCATGGCCTTACCCCAGCCCTTGTCCCTGCATGTCTGAACTTTCGCCCCTCCCCGAGCCAGCCTGTACCGACGACGGGGGCGAAACTCCGGCTGCGCGCAAACGGCCCAAGCCGGGTGAGCGGCGCGTACAGATCCTGCAAGCGCTGGCGGCCATGCTCGAGCAACCCGGGGCAGAGCGCATCACCACCGCCGCGTTGGCGGCGCGTCTTTCAGTCAGCGAGGCCGCGTTGTACCGCCACTTCGCCAGCAAGGCGCAGATGTTCGAAGGGTTGATCGACTTTATCGAGCAGACCGTGTTCACCCTGGTCCAGCAGATTACCGGCCGCGATGTACCCGATCCGGACCAGTCTGCCGAAGTGGGCACGCGCCAGGCTGCGCGCATCGTGGCGTTGCTGCTGCAGTTTGGCGAGCGCAACCCCGGCATGGTGCGCGTGATGGTGGGCGATGCCCTGGTGTTTGAGCACGAGCGCCTGCAGCAGCGCATGAACCAGTTTTTTGACCGCATCGAATCCACCCTGCGCCAGTGCCTGCGCCCTGCGGTGGCGGGCTCTGCCACACCCACTGTGGATGCCCAGGTCGCAGCCAGCGTGCTCACGGCGTTTGCCGTGGGGCGCCTGCAACGCTACGCGCGCTCGGGTTTCAAGCGCATGCCGTCGGAACATCTGGAAGCCAGCCTGGCGCTGATTCTCTGATACCACCGCCTGGGTGCCGCCTGCCGTGGGCAGCCCTGTGGCGGGGGCGGAAGCGATGGGGTGGGGTGGGGCAGAGGGTGGCACCGCCGCAACGAATGGTTTGGGTGGGCCTCCCTATTTTTTCCGGGGGTTTTGGTCGGGCGGAGAATTTGCTGCAGAATAGAACGAACGTTCGTTTTTATTTGCCCGCATGTCCGCCACCTCTTCATCCAGCCAGGTCACCCGCATCCCGCGCGCTCGCAGCGGTACCGGCCGCGCCCTGCAAAAAGGCCAGCAAACCAAGGCGGCCATCGTCGAGGCAGCGCTGGGCCTGGCCACGCACATCGGGCTGGAAGGCCTGTCCATTGGGGCGTTGGCCGACGTAACGGGCATGAGCAAGTCGGGCGTGTTTGCCCATTTTGGCTCTCGCGAAGAGCTGCAGATCTCCGTGGTTCGTGAATACCACACGCGTTTCGAGCAGGAAGTGTTCTACCCCGCCATGTCCGCGCCGCGTGGCCTGGCCCGGCTCAGCGCCATGTTCGACAACTGGATGAAGCGCACTTCCATCGAAATCGATTCGGGCTGCATCTACATCAGCGGTGCGGTCGAATTTGATGACCGCACCGGCCCCGTGCGCGACGCGCTGGCCAGCTCGGTGCTGACCTGGCACGCCGCCATGCGCCGCGCCATCGAGCAGTGCAAGGGCCTGGGCGAGCTGCGCGCGGACACCAATGCCGAGCAGATGCTGTTCGAGATCCACGGCCTCATCCTCGCGCTGCACTACGAGGCGCGGTTCCTGCAAACCCCGGGCTCCATGGCCCGGGCGGTGCAGGGCTTTCACAACATCCTGGCGCGTTACAGCGCCGCAAAACCTGGCGCCACCGCAGAAGCCGCCCCCGCTGCTGCTGCCAAGCGCCGCAAAGTTTCCAACCAAACCACCACCTCCAAGGAGTAAACCCCATGCCTATGTACACGCCGCCCCTGCGCGACATGCAATTCGTCATGCACGAAGTGCTCAAGGTCAGCGATGAATTCAAGGCCATGCCGCCCCACGCCGAGGTGGATGTGGACACCATCAATGCGGTGCTCGAAGAAGCCGGCAAGTTCACTGCCGAAGTGACCTTCCCGTTGAACATCAGCGGCGACACCGAAGGCTGCGTGCTCAACAAGGCCACCCACGAAGTGAAGACCCCCACGGGCTTCAAGGATGCCTACGCCAAGTACGTCGAAGGTGGCTGGGCGGCACTGTCGTGCGACCCTGCCTACGGCGGCCAGGGCCTGCCCTTCGTGCTGAACCAGTGCCTGTACGAGATGATGAACTCGGCCAACCAGGCCTGGACCATGTACCCCGGCCTGTCGCACGGCGCGTACGAAGCCCTGCACGCCCACGGCACCGAAGAGCAAAAGGCCCTGTACCTGCCCAAGCTGACCAGCGGTGAGTGGACCGGCACCATGTGCCTGACTGAACCCCACTGCGGCACCGACCTGGGCCTGCTGCGCACCAAGGCCGAGCCGCAGGCCGACGGAACCTACAAGATCACCGGCAACAAGATCTTCATCAGCGCCGGCGAGCACGACATGACCGCCAACATCGTGCACCTGGTGCTGGCCCGCCTGCCCGATGCGCCCAAGGGCAGCAAGGGCATCAGCCTGTTCGTGGTTCCCAAGTTCAATGTGAAGGCCGACGGCTCGCTGGGCGAGCGCAACCCCATCTTCTGCACGGGCCTGGAGCACAAGATGGGCATCCACGGCAACGCCACCGCGCAGATCGCCATCGACGGCGCCATCGGCACCATGGTGGGCCAGCCCAACAAGGGCCTGGCTGCCATGTTCGTGATGATGAACGCCGCCCGCCTGGGCGTGGGCAACCAGTCGCTGGGCCTGACCGAAGTGGCTTACCAGAATGCGCTGGCTTACGCCAAGGACCGCATCCAGATGCGCAGCCTCTCGGGCGTGAAGGCCAAGGACAAGGACGCCGATCCCATCATCGTGCACCCCGACGTGCGCAAGATGCTGCTCACCGCCAAGGCCTACGCCGAAGGCGGCCGCGCGCTGCAGATCTTCTGCACGCTGCTGCTGGACAAGGTGCACAGCCACCCCGATGAAAAGGTGCGTGCCGAATCCGAAGAGATGGTGGCGCTGCTCACCCCCATCGTGAAGGCCTTCATCACCGACAACGGCCACATCTCCACCAACGCCTGCATGCAGGTCTTCGGCGGCCACGGCTTCATCAAGGAATGGGGCATGGAGCAGTACGTGCGCGACAACCGCATCAACATGATCTACGAAGGCACCAACACCATCCAGTCGCTGGACCTGTTGGGCCGCAAGATCCTGGGCAACAACGGCGCCACGCTCAAGAAGCTGGGCAAGCTGATCGGCAAGCTGGTGGAAGAAGAAGGCGTGAACGAGAAGATGGCCGAGTTCATCAACCCGGTGGCCATGCTGGGTGACCAGATGACCAAGTTCACCACCGAGATCGGCTTCAAGGGCATGCAGAACCCGGACGAAGTGGGCGCTGCCGCCGTGGACTACCTGCGCGTGGCCGGCCACCTGGTGTTCGGCTACCTGTTCGCCCGCATGGCCCAGGTCGCCCTGCGCGAGATCGCCGCTGGCAACACCGACCCGTTCTATGGCGCCAAGCTGCAGACGGCGCGCTTCTACTTTGCCAAGCTGTTCCCCGAAACCGCCACGCTGATGCGCACGGCCCGTGCCGGCAGCAAGGTGCTCATGGACACGGATCTGGCCCTGGCCTGATCGGTAGACCTGCGGATTTCAAGCTTTTTTGGCACGGAGCGCCTATGTATAAAGCGATAGTAGCTATCATTTTCGTAGCGTTTTCAGCGCCCGTCTGGGCGCAGGCGACGCCCGAAGGCCTGTGGCGCAACATCGACGACAAGACCGGCGAGGCCAAGGCCGAAATCCGCATCCGCGACATCGGCGGCGGCGTTTTGAACGGGGCGCTGGAAAAGCGCCTGTCCAAAGACGCCAAGCCCGACGATGTCTGCGACGAATGCTCGGATGACCGCAAGGGCAAGCCCATCTTGGGCCTGGAGATCATCCGGGGTGCCAAGAAGGCTGACGGCAAAGAGGTGTGGGAAGGCGGCAAGATTCTCGACCCCGAGAACGGCCGCAGCTACACCCTGCGCATGACCCCCGTCGAGGGCGGAAAGAAGCTCGAAGTGCGGGGCTCCATCGGCCCGTTTGGCCGCACGCAAACCTGGATCCGCATCCAGTAAACCCCATTCCCGTGGCCTTGCGCGCGCCATGCGGTGTTGCGCAAGGCCCCAACCAGGAACCCAACCCATGTCCCGATTCCAAGTGAAGAAAGTCGCCGTGCTCGGCGCAGGCGTGATGGGCGCGCAGATTGCCGCTCACCTCGTCAACGTGAAGGTGCCCGTGGTGCTGTTCGACCTGCCTGCCAAGGAAGGACCCAAGAACGGCATCGTCACCAAGGCCGTCGAAGGCCTGAAAAAGCTCAAGCCCTCGCCCCTGGGCGTGGCCGACGACGCGGCGCTGATCCAGCAGGCCAACTACGAAGAGCACATGCACCTGCTCAAGGAATGCGACCTCGTGATCGAGGCCATTGCCGAGCGCATGGACTGGAAGCTCGACCTGTACACCAAGATCGCGCCCCACGTGGCCAAGCACGCCATCCTGGCGTCCAACACCTCGGGCCTGTCGATCACCAAATTGAGTGAAGTGCTGCCCGAGAGCATCAAGCCCCGTTTCTGCGGCATCCACTTCTTCAACCCCCCGCGCTACATGACGCTGGTGGAGCTGATCAACACCCCCACCACCCAGCCCGAAGTGCTGGACCAGCTCGAAGCCTTTGTGACCAGCGGCCTGGGCAAGGGCGTGGTGCGCGCGCACGACACGCCCAACTTCGTGGCCAACCGCGTGGGCATCGCCGGCATGCTGGCCACGATGAAGGAAGTCGAGAACTTCGGCCTGACCTACGACGTGGTGGACGACCTCACGGGCAAGAAGCTGGGCCGTGCATCCAGCGGCACCTTCCGCACCGCCGACGTGGTCGGCCTGGACACCATGGCCCACGTCATCAAGACGCTGCAGGACAACCTGAGCATCGAGACGGACCCGTTCTACGAAAGCTTTGGCACGCCCGCCGTGCTGAAGAAGCTGCTGGAGCTGGGCAACCTGGGTCAGAAGACCAAGGCCGGTTTCTTCAAGAAGGTCGGCCGCGATGTGATGCGTTTCGAGCTGGAAAGCGAAGAGTACGTGCCCGCCGGCCAGAAGGCCGACGAGGTGTATGCGCGCATGCTCAAGAAGCCCGCCGCTGAACGCCTGCGCCTGCTGCGCAACGCCGAAGGCGCGCCCGGCCAGTTCCTGTGGGCCATTCTGCGCAACAGCTTCCATTACGCCGCCGTGCACCTGGGCACCATCGCCGACAACGCCCGTGACGTGGACCAGGCCATGCGCTGGGGCTTTGGCATGAAGCAGGGCCCCTTCGAGCTGTGGCAGGAAGCCGGTTGGCTCGAAGTCGCGAAGATGATCCAGGAAGACATCGACGCGGGCAAGGCGCTGTGCAAGGCACCGCTGCCCGAGTGGGTGTTCAAGGGCCCCGTGGCCGACGCCGGTGGCGTGCACACCGCACAAGGCTCGTGGAGTGCATCGCAGAACAAGTTTGTGCCCCGCCGCCAGCTGCCCGTGTACGAGCGCCAGATCTTCCCCGAGGCCCTGCTGGGCGAAACCAGCCTGCCCGACTGGCGCACCGCTGGCACCACAATTGCTGAATCGAAAGCCCTGCGCACCTGGACGCTGGACGGCCAAGTACTCATCGCCAGCATCAAGAACAAGATGCACGCCATCAGCCCCGAAGTGATGGAAGGCTTGGCCGAAGCTCTGGAGCTGGCCGAGCGCGAATACGACGGCATGGTCATCTGGTCGGGCGATGCGCCCTTCAGCGTTGGTGCCGACCTGGAAGCCACGATGCCCGCCTTTGCCGTGGGCGGCCCCGACGCGGTGGAAAGCATTGAGCAGGAGCTGCAGAACCTGATGATGCGCATTCGCTACGCCCAGGTGCCGGTGGTGGCTGCCATCCATGGCATGGCGCTGGGCGGTGGCTGCGAACTGGCCGTGTATTCGGCCAAGCGTGTGGCGCACATGGAAAGCTACATCGGCCTGGTCGAAGTGGGCGTGGGCCTGGTGCCCGGCGCCGGCGGCCTGACCTACATCGCCCGCCGCGCGGCTGAGAACATGGCCGCTTCGACCAGCAAGGACATCCTGCCTTTCCTGACCGAAGGCTTCACCGCCGCGGCCATGGCCAAGGTGGGTACCAGCGCCATCGAATCGCGCAAGCTGGGCTTCCTGCTGGACAGCGACATCATCGTGCCCCACAAGGACGAGCTGCTGTTCGTGGCCATCAACGAAGCCAAGTCCATGGCCGCGAGCGGCTGGCGTGCACCGCACAAGCGCTTGTTCCCCGTGGCGGGCCGCAGTGGCCTGGCCACCATCAAGGCCCAGCTGGTAAACATGCGCGACGGCGGCTTCATCAGCGCGTACGACTTCAAGATCGGCGCCATGATCGCCGAGGTGGTCTGTGGCGGCGATGTGGATGCTGGCTCGATGGTGAGTGAGGAGTACCTGCTCACGCTGGAGCGCAAGGTGTTCTGCCACCTGATCGCCCAGCCCAAGACGCACGAGCGCATCCTGGGCATGTTGTCCACCGGCAAGCCGGTTCGCAACTGATCCGGACGTCGATGGATAGCCGGTAGACCGACATGAGCGAACACGCCCCCAACAAATTGCAGCGCTCGCTGATGCGCCTGGACGAGGCGCCCGCCTTCATGCGCGGCTTCGTGCAGAACATCATCCTGCGCCGGGCCGTGCCCTTCACCGGCACGGCCGGGGTGCGGTTCGTGTCGCTCACGCCCGAGCGTGTCGAGGTGCACCTGGCCAACGAGCACCGTGTGCAAAACCACATCGGTGGTGTGCACGCCTCGGCCATGAACCTGCTGGCCGAAACGGCCACCGGCATGGTCGTGGGCATGAACGTGCGCGACGACTGCCTGCCGCTGGCCAAGGAGCTCTCCATGTCGTTCAAGAAGCGCGCCACGGGCGGCCTCAAGGCCGTGGCCACGCTCACCGCCGAGCAGCGCGCTGCCATGTTGGCCAGCGACAAGGGCGAGGTGCAGGTGAAAGTCACCGTGACCGACGAAGCCGGTGTGGAGCCGGTCGAATGTGTATTTACGTGGGCCTGGGTTCCTTCCAGCCGCCCCCCCAAGAATTGAAGGAGTTTCACCATGGCTCAAAAACAAGTCCAGGACGCCTACATCGTCGCCGCCACGCGCACGCCCATTGGGCGCTCGGGCCGCGGCTATTTCAAGAACACCCGGCCTGACGACCTGCTGGTCGCCGCCATCAAGAGCGCCATGCTGCAGGTGCCCACGCTGGACCCCAAGGCGATTGAAGACGCCATCATCGGCTGCTCCTTCCCCGAAGGTGAGCAGGGCATGAACATGGCCCGCATTGCCGTGGGCCTGGCGTTCGACCACCCCGTGGGCGGCGTGACCGTGAACCGCTTTTGCGCATCGGGCATCACCGCGCTGCAGATGGCGGCCGACCGCATCCGCGTTGGCGAGGCTGACGTGCTGATCGCCGGTGGCGCCGAGTCCATGAGCCTGGTGCCCATGGGCGGCAACAAGCCCTCATTCAATGCTGAGATCTTTGCCAAGGACGAAAACGTGGGCATCGCCTACGGCATGGGCCTGACCGCTGAAAAGGTCGCCCAGCAGTGGAAGGTGAGCCGCGAAATGCAGGATGCGTTCGCCCTCGAATCCCACCTGCGTGCGATCAAGGCGCAAAAGGCCGGTGAGTTCAGCGACGAAATCACGCCCTACGAAATCGTGGAGCGTTCGCCCAACCTCGCGACCGGCGAAGTGCTGGAAAAGCGCCGCACCGTGAGCCTGGATGAGGGCCCCCGCCCCGACACGTCCCTGGAAGGTCTGGCCAAGCTCAAGCCCGTGTTTGCGGCGCGCGGCAGCGTCACGGCGGGCAACAGCTCGCAGACCAGCGATGGCGCGGGTGCGCTCATCGTGGCCAGCGAAAAGGCGGTGAAGCAGTTTGGCCTGACGCCGCTGGCGCGTTTTGTGAGCTACGCAGCGCGCGGCGTGCCGCCCGAGATCATGGGCATTGGTCCTATCGAAGCGATTCCTGCGGCCCTGCGTTATGCGGGTCTCAAGAGCGACGATATTGGCTGGTATGAGCTGAATGAAGCGTTTGCGGCGCAGTCGCTGGCCGTCATCAATACGCTGGGGCTGAACCCTGCCAACGTGAATCCGATGGGTGGCGCGATTGCGCTGGGGCATCCTCTGGGTGCTACCGGTGCCATCCGTGCGGCGACGGTGGTGCATGCGCTGCGTCGTCACAAGCTGAAGTACGGCATGGTCACGATGTGTGTAGGAACCGGCCAAGGCGCCGCCGGCATCATCGAAGCTTTGTGAGTTAGCTGGCTACTGCGCGGCTTTCATGCGTCGTTGGGCGGTTCTCGCAATCCTCACGTACCGCAAGTACGTTCCGGTTGCTGCGCTCCGTCCGCCTAGCCTGAAAGCCGCTCGCTACGCCCTTGAGGGCGGGGTGTGAAGGCAGGGGGAAGTGCACTGCCTGTTTTTCTTTTCCATTCAAGCTGGCGCAGATCGGCATTGAACCAAGGAGACAGACATGAACAAGCAAACCTTGCAGGTCAACGGGGCAGTGTCACTGGCACTGCGTGTTTATGAACCCCAGGGCGCGCCGCGCGCCAGCGTCGTCATTGGCGGCGCAATGGGGGTGCGGCAGTCGTTCTACGAGGCTTTTGCACTGTGGATGGCGCAGCAGGGGTTTCGGGTCACTACGTTTGACTACCGGGGCCATGGCGATTCGCTGCAGGGCGCCATGCGCGATGTGAAGGCGGATCTGTTTGATTGGGCGCAGGACTATGAGGCGGTGATCTCTGGCGCCAAGGCCGCGTTGCCTGCGCAGCCGCTGTACTTGCTGGGCCACAGCCTGGGCGCGCAGTTGCCGGGCTTGCTGAAAAAGCCCGAGCAGGTTGATGGCCTGCTCAGCGTGGCCGCAGGCAGCGGCTACTGGCGTGATAACGCGCCGCAGCTCAAGCGCATCGTTCCGTATTTCTGGTGGGTGCTGGTGCCGCTGGCCACACGGCTGTGCGGGTACTTCCCGGGGCGCACGCTCAAGAAGGTGGGCGACCTGCCTGCGGGGGTGATCCTGCAGTGGCGGCGCTGGTGTCTGGACCCCGCTTACAGCGTGGGGGCCGAGGGGCCTGCGGTGGCGCGGAGTTATGGCGCGGTGCGGTTCCCGGTGCTGGCTCTGTCGATGGCGGACGACGAGCTGATGACCTTGCGCGGCACGCACAACCTGGTGAATCTGTATGCCAACACCGAGCGCCGGGTGGAGAGCATCACGCCGGCCGACCTGCAGGTGCGGCGCATTGGGCACTTTGGTTTCTTTCGCGACCAGTTCCGCCAAAGCCTGTGGCCGCGCGCAGCGGCTGCGCTGGCCACGCTGGGCGGCGGCGTAATGCCCCACGGCGAAGTCTCCGGTACGACGGTCTGAGCGGTCGTTTCGCGGCACACTTGCAGCATGACTTCCTCTTCATCCACTTCTTCGTCTGCGTCTTCGTCCTCCGCTACCCACCCGCTGGACGAGGCGCTGCAACTGACGGCTTCGTCCGCTGCGACGGGCCAGTACGAAGGGCAGACCCACCCCGGCTACTGGAACATGGTCGGCCCGTTTGGCGGCATCACCGCTGCCACGCTGCTACAGGCCATCTTGCAGCACCCCGACCGGCTGGGCGATCCGCTGTCGCTCACTGTCAACTATGCGGGCGCTTTGACCGCTGGTGCGTTCACGGTGCAGGCAACTCCTGTTCGCACCAATCGTTCCACCCAGCACTGGACGCTGTCGATCCTGCAGGCCGGTGCCGACGGCGCGCAGGTGGTCACCACCACCGCCACCGCCGTCACGGCCGTGCGCCGCGAGACCTGGAGCGTGGGCGATGTGCCCATGCCGCAGGTGCCCCCACCTGCAGAGCAAAAAGCCATCGTCGCCCCCTTGGGCGCTGTGGAGTGGCTCAACCGCTATGAGATGCGCCCCATCGCTGGCTTCATCCCGCGCACCTGGGACGGCAGCGGCGACCACAGCCTGACGCAGCTGTGGATGCGCGACACACCACCGCGGCCGATCGACTTCGTGGCGCTGTCCGCATTGGCTGATGTGTTCTTCCCCCGCGTGTGGCTGCGCCGTGCGCGCCAGGTGCCTGCGGGCACGGTGTCGATCACCGTGTACTTCCACGCCACGGCAGAGCAGCTGCAGGCCACGGGCACGGGCTTCCTGCTCGGCCAGGCGCGCGGGCAGGAGTTCCGCAACGGTTTCTTTGACCAGACCGTGCAGCTGTGGAACGAAGCGGGCACCATGCTCGCCACCAGCCACCAGATCGTTTACTACAAGGAATAGGAAGTCGGCCTGTGGTCCTGTGCCGTACCGCATTCCTCTCGTCCCAATCCATCCGACCCGGAACCTTCACCACCATGACCGAAGCCACCCAAGACATCCTCGTCCACTCCGAAGCGGGCGTGACCACCATCACCTTCAACCGCGTGGACAAGAAGAATTCCATCACGCGCGACATGTACGCCGCCATGGCTGATGCGCTCGACGCCGCCAAGGTGGATGCCAGCGTGCGTGTGGTGGTGTTCCAGGGCGATGTGGCGATCTTCAGCGCGGGCAATGACATTGGCGACTTCCTGCAGCAGCCGCCTGCCACGCAGGACTCGCCCGTGTTCCGTTTTCTGCGCGGCATCGCCACCTTCCCCAAGCCCGTGATCGCCTCGGTCTGCGGCCCGGCCGTGGGCATCGGCACGACGATGCTGTTCCATTGCGACCTGGTCTATGCGGGCGATAACGCGGCGTTCTCCATGCCGTTCGTTAACCTGGGCCTGTGCCCCGAGGCCGCATCCAGCCTGTTGGTGCCGCAGATGCTGGGGTACCACCGCGCTGCGGAAGCCTTGCTGTTGGGCGAGCCGTTCATGGCCGAAGCCGCGTTGGAAGTGGGGCTGGTCAACCGCGTGGTGCCGCCGACCGAGTGCAATGGCGTCGCACAGGCGCAGGCGAAGAAGCTGGCAGCCAAGCCGTTGTCGTCGCTCATCGAAACCAAGCGGTTGATGAAGGGTGGGCAGACGGCGAAGGTGCTGGAGGTGATGGCGGAAGAGGGCGAGAGCTTTGGGCGCATGTTGCGTGAGCCTGCAGCGCGGGAAGCGTTCTCGGCTTTTATGGAGAAGAGAAAGCCTGATTTCAGCGCGGTTTGATTCGCTAGTTCTGAGGTATTTTTGGCTGCTGGCGCTTGTACATAAAGCGCTGGCAGCTATTGTTTTTATAGTTCGTTCTCGCCCCGTCCGTTTGGGTTGAGCCTACCGAAGCTTGTTTTGGCGGTGGCTACTGCATGCCCGTGTGAAGTGCGGGAGCCGGGAGTCGCCCGGCGTGCGAGTAACTTTCTTTTGCTTCGCCAAAAGAAAGTCACCAAAGAAAAGGCGACCCCCAGTCTGCGACCCCTTCGCTGGCGCTGCGGGGCAAACCTGCGTCGTGTCGGTTGCGGGGTGCGCCGTGGAACTCGCTTTGCGCTGGCGCGCGCCGCTCGGACAACCACGGTGAGTCAGTTAACGAGGCATGGGCGCTCCGACGCCCATGCTCACCCCCCAACCGCCCCGCCGCAGGCGCAGCCCGCAGGGGGTTGGGCAGCCGAACATCCAACAGCCGGACACCCCCACGGGCCTTTGCTTCGCTCGGCCCCGCCTCGCGGGCGCAAGCGCCTCGCGCTGCGCAGGGCGGGGCCGAGCGCAGCGATGGCCCGAATGGATGTCCGATCCCGGTGGGTTCCCTTCTGTATGTGCCTGGGGCGCGCAGGGCGCGGGGTGGCGCGTGTGCCGAAGGACACACGCGCTTCGTGAACTGACTCACCGCAGTTGTCCGAGCGGAGCGCCGCAGGCGCGCAGCGAGTTCTGCGGTGCACCCCGTGACCGAGCACCCCAGGTTGCCCCGGAGCGAAGCGAAGGGGTCGCAGGCAGCAGGGTCGCCCTTTCTTTGGTGACTTTCTTTCGGCGACGCGAAAGAAAGTTACTCGCATGCCGGGCGACTCCCGGCCTCCGTCCTTCGCATAGGCATGCGATCTGCTTCCAAATGAATAGCAAATGAGGCAGTGAATGCTGGCGCTTAACCTCAAAAAGCACCCGCAGCAATCATGATCAGACAAGCTATCTATTTTTACAAAGCAATTGCTTGCTAAAAATAAACAATTTTGCTATCGTGCCCGCATGGATTCACCCGTGCAGCGCACCAGCGCCATCGCCCCAGCTCCCAAGAAACCCCAGGCCCGCCCTCGCAGCAAGGCCGTAGCCTCCTCCGACGCCAATGCAGCCACTGCAGAGGCAACCCCCACCCGCCGCCCCCGCGGCCGCCCCCGCAAGACCGCCGAGGAACTCGACGACGGCAACCGCCGCCGCAAGCTTATGGACGGCGCGGCCAAGCTCTTTCGCACCCAGGGCTTTGCCGCCACCAGCACGCGCGACATTGCGGCGGCGGCAGGCATGCACAGTGGCTCGCCCTTCTACCACTTCGAAAGCAAAAGCGCGCTGCTCTACGCCGTGATGAGCGAGGGCATGACCATGGCCACGCAAAGCCAGCAGCAGGCACTCGATGCACTGCCCGCCGCGGCCACACCGCGCGAGCAATTGCACACGCTCATTCGCCACCACTTCGAGATCCTGCTCGGGCCCCGCAGCAGCTTCATCCCTGTGATGCTGTACGAATGGCGTTCGCTTACGCCTGCGCAGCGCAAGGGCATTGCCCGCATCAAGGACAGCTACGAGGCCACCTGGATGCCCGTGCTGGAAGCGCTGGCAAAGCAGGGTGCGCTGCAGGCCGAGCCCGGTGTGGCGCGGCTGTTCATCTTTGGGGCGCTCAACTGGGCGGTGCAGTGGTTCTCGCCCAAGAAGGGCAAGTCGCTCGACGCGCTCACCGACGAGGCACTCGCCTTGTTCATCCGTTCATAACAAACAACCCCATCAACGCAGAGTCACCATGGCCCCCACAGCGCGCAACGCCTACCAGTCAGTGTTTGCTCCGGGCCTGTTCCAGGGTCAGGTGGTGGTGGTCACCGGCGGTGGCTCGGGCATAGGCCGTTGCACGGCGCATGAGCTGGCGCACCTGGGCGCGCATGTGGTGCTGGTGGGGCGCAAGCCAGAAAAGCTGCTTGCCGTGGCCGAAGAGATCACTGCGGATGGCGGCCGTGTGTCCTGCGAGGTGTGCGACATCCGATCCGAAGAAGGAGTGGTGGCGCTGGTGCAGCAGATCCTTGCTGCGCAGGGCCGCATCGATGCGCTGGTCAACAACGCGGGCGGGCAGTTCATGTCGCCGCTTGAATCCATCAGCGCCAAGGGCTGGGAGGCGGTGCTGCACACCAACCTCACCGGCGGCTTTTTGATGGCGCGCGAGTGCTACCGGCAGTGGATGGCGCAGCACGGCGGCTCGATCGTCAACATCGTGGCCGACATGTGGGGCTCCATGCCGGGCATGGGGCACAGCGGGGCTGCGCGCGCGGGCATGGTCAGCTTCACCGAAACCGCTGCGCTGGAATGGGCACACAGCGGTGTGCGCGTGAACGCCGTGGCGCCGGGCTACATCGCCTCCAGCGGCATGGACAACTATCCGCCCGAAGCCGCCGACATGCTGCGTGCCATGCCGCGCACGGTGCCGCTCGGGCGCTTTGGCAACGAGGCCGAGGTGTCCGCAGCCATCACCTTTTTGCTCAGCCCGGCAGCCAGCTTCATCAGCGGCACCACGTTGCGGGTGGACGGCGCACGGCCCCAGGTTCGCATGGGCTGGCCGCAGCGCGCGCCTGGTGCCACCGCTGCAGCACACCCGGCCGTGCGGCCGTTTGACGGCTTTCACCGCGCGCAGGTGCCGCAGGTGTTTGCACCTTCCCATACCCCCAAGACCGAGGCCGCATGACCGCCGTCTTCACTTCCCGATTCAACCCAGGCAGCGCCGAATCCACCCAGCGCCGCGCGGCGCTGCAGGTCCGCCTTCATGCCCTGCGCGCGCTGGAAGAGCGTGCCGCCGCCGCTTCGGCCCGGTCGCTGCCTCAGTTTGAAAAACGCGGCCAGTTGCTGCCGCGCCAGCGCGTGGCTCTGCTGCTGGATGCGGGTGCGCCCTGGCTGCCGCTGTGCACCCTGGCGGGCTACCTGCAGGACGTGAAAGACCCCGAGAAATCCGTGCCCGGTGGCGGCATGGTCGCGGGCATCGGCTTTGTGAGTGGCGTGCGCTGCATGGTGGTGGCCAGCGACTCGGGCATCGAGGCCGGTGCCATCCAGCCCATGGGTCTGGAAAAGATTCTGCGCATGCAGGAGATCGCTCTGCGCGAGCGCCTTCCTTTTGTGCACTTGGTGGAGAGCGCGGGCGCCAACCTCATGCGCTACCGGGTAGAAGGTTTTGTGCACGGCGGCACGCTGTTTCGCAACCTCGCGCGGCTGTCGGCGGCGGGCATTCCGGTCATCACGGTGCAGCACGGCTCGGGCACAGCGGGAGGTGCCTACATGCCGGGGCTGTCGGATGTGGTGATCATGGTGCAAGGCCGCTCGCGCGCCTTTCTGGCCGGGCCGCCGCTGCTCATGGCTGCGACGGGTGAGATTGCGACGGAAGAAGAACTGGGCGGTGCCGAGATGCACACCGCCGTCTCGGGCCTGGGCGAATACCTGGCCCAGGACGACCGCGAGGCCATCGGCCTGGCGCGCGATGTGGTGGCGCAGCTGGGGTGGAACATGCCCCGGCGACCCAGCGCACCTGGGCCCACCTTGCCCGCAGACGATCTGCTCTCCCTGATGTCTGCCGACCTGCGCCAGCCCGTGGACATGCGCGAGGTGATGGCGCGGCTGGTGGATGGCTCGGAGCTGCTCGAATTCAAGGCCCGCTACGGCATGGCCACCCTGTGCGCGCAGGGCCGCATCCAGGGCCATGCCGTCGGCTTCATCAGCAACAACGGCCCCATCGACGTGGCCGGCGCCAACAAGGCCACGCACTTCATCCAGTGGATGTGCCAGCTGGGCCACCCCATCATCTACCTGCAGAACACCACGGGCTACATGGTGGGCAAGGACAGCGAGCAGGGCGGCATGATCAAGCACGGCAGCAAGATGATCCAGGCGGTGACCAACGCCACCGTGCCCCAGATCACCATCCAGTGCGGCGCCAGCTTTGGTGCAGGCAACTACGGCATGTGCGGGCGGGGCTATGCGCCGCGCTTCCTGTTCAGCTGGCCGGGCGCCAAGACGGCGGTGATGGGCGGCGAACAGGCTGCGCGCACCATGCAGATCGTGACCGAGGCGGCGCTGGCGCGCAAAGGCATCACGCCCGACCCGACCGAATCGCAGGCCCAGTTCGACAAGATCGTTGCCATGTTTGAGGCCCAGGCCGACGCGTTCTACACCAGCGGCCTGCTGCTGGACGACGGCGTGATCGACCCGCGCGACACGCGGGCCGTGCTGGCGTTTTGCCTGGACACCTGCACCGAGGCCCAGGCGCGCAAGCTGCGGCCCCTGAGCTTTGGCGTGGCGCGGATGTAAGCGCTTCGCACGCAATTTCCCCGATGGCCGAGCCTCTCAAATACCTGCTGAATGACACCGTGCCGCCGCGCATTGCGGCCATGGTGCGGCGTGCGTGGCGCAAGTTCGACACCACCGCGTTTCTGGAGCAAGTAGAGCCCGGCTACGAATCGCTGGAGCTGATGGCGCGCGGCCAGCGTATTGCGCAGGCCCTGCAGACCCACCTGCCGAAAGACGTGCCGCGTGCGCTGGGTGTGCTGGTCGACTCGATGGACCCACCCATGGGCCTCGATGCGGCGGGTGAGCCCGATGCGGGTGACCGCCCCTACAGCGCCTTCCTATACCTGCCCCACAGCATCTACATCGGCACACACGGCCTGCCGCATTTCGAGGCGGCCATGGCCGCGCAGCACGCGCTCACCCAGCGCTTTACGGCCGAGTTCTGCATTCGCCCCTACCTGCTGCACCACCAGGGTGCCACGCTCGCGCGGCTGCGTGACTGGGCGCAGGACGACAACGCCCACGTGCGCCGTCTGGTGAGCGAAGGCACGCGGCCCCGCCTGCCCTGGGCGCCGCGTTTGCCCGCGTTCCAAAAGGCCCCTCAGCTGGCCCTGCCGTTGCTCGATGCGCTCAAGGACGACCCATCGTCCTACGTGCGCCGCTCCGTGGCCAACCACCTGGGCGACATCGCCAAGGACCACCCCGAGCTGGCCGTGGGCACCGCCTGCACCTGGCTGCAAGGCGCACCCGCCCCGCGCGAAGCCCTGGTGCGCCACGGCCTGCGCTTTCTCATCAAACGCGGCGATGCCGCGGCGCTCGATGCCCTGGGCGTGGGCCATGCCGTGGCGCTGGACGTGCGGGCCGCGCGCGTGCTGCCCGCCCGCGCACGCATCGGCGACAAGGTGCGCATCGAGGTCGAACTGCACAACCCCACACCCCAGCCCCAGCGCGTGCTGGCGGACCTGAAGGTGCACTACGTCAAGGCCCACGGCGGCGCGGCGCCCAAGGTGTTCAAGCTGCAGACGCTGGACATACCGCCCGGCGCCACCGTAGCGGTGGGCAAGACGCTGTCGCTGCAGCAGATGACCACACGCACCCACTACCCCGGCGCGCACCAGGTGGAGTTGGTGCTCAACGGGCGGCCCCAGCCGCTGGGGCAATTTCAGCTTTCGTGATCGAGGTTTGCAGGCATACAAACGTACAAACGCAACAGCAGGAGACAAGCACCATGCAGTTCACACACGAGCACCGCGAGATCCAGAAGACCCTCAAGCGCTTCATCGACGAAGAGATCAACCCCCATGTGGACGAGTGGGAGGCCGCAGAGATCTTCCCCGCGCACGAGGTCTTCAAGAAGATGGGCAACCTGGGCCTCCTGGGCCTGTGCAAGCCCGAGGAATACGGCGGCCAGGGGCTGGACTATTCGTACAGCCTCGCCATGGCCGAGGCACTGGGCCACATCCACTGCGGCGGCGTGCCCATGGCCATCGGCGTGCAAACCGACATGTGCACCCCGGCGCTCGCGCGCTACGGCAGCGAAGAACTCAAGCGCAACTTTCTGGCCCCTGCGATTGCGGGCGACATGGTGGGCTGCATTGGCGTGAGCGAGCCTGCGGCGGGCAGCGATGTGTCGGGCATCAAGAGCGTGGCCCGCAAGGACGGCGACGACTACGTGATCACCGGCCAGAAGATGTGGATCACCAACAGCCTGCAGGCCGACTGGATGTGCATGCTGGTGAACACGGGCGAAGGGCCTGTGCACAAGAACAAGAGCCTGGTGATGGTGCCCATGCGGGATGGCCCGGGCGGCAAGCTCACCAAGGGCATCGAGGTGGCGCAAAAGATCCGCAAGATCGGCATGCACAGCAGCGACACCGGCCTGATCTACTTCGACGAGGTGCGGGTGCCGCAGCGCTACCGCATCGGCGCCGAGGGGCAGGGCTTCATCTACCAGATGCAGCAGTTTCAGGAAGAGCGCCTGTGGTGCGCCGCCAGCACGCTCGAATCGCTGACCAACTGCATCCAGTGGACCATCGACTACGCACAGGAGCGCAAGCTGTTTGGCGCCACGCTGGCCGACCAGCAGTGGGTGCAGTTCAAGCTGGCCGAACTCAAGACCGAGGTCGAGGCCCTGCGCGCACTCACCTACCGCGCCTGCGACCTGTACGTGAACGGCCAGGACGTGCTGGAGCTGGCCAGCATGGCCAAGCTCAAGGCCGGCCGGCTGAACCGCGAGGTGCCGGACATGTGCCTGCAGTTCTGGGGCGGCATGGGCTTCACGCTGGAGAACAAGGTCTCGCGCATGTACCGCGACGGGCGGCTGGCGTCCATCGGCGGGGGGGCCGACGAGGTGATGCTGGGCATTCTTGCCAAGCTCATGGGCATTGCGAAGCGGCCTGTATGAGCGGGAACAATTTGTCCCTGCAGTGTGCTGCGCGCGCTGTACAGCCCCTCTCCCCTCGCGGGAGAGGGGTTGGGGAGAGGGGGCTGAACCGGCGCTGCCTTCCAGTCCGACACCCCCTCTCCCCAGCCCTCTCCCACAAGGGGCGAGGGAGTGAATGCAGCCCGCTGAGCGCGAGCAATGGAGCACGCAAATGACCGCTACTGTTTTGCTCCTCGACCGCAATCCGCTGCGCAGCGGTAGCGTGGAAACCTGGACGCTCAACGACCCCGCCAGCCGCAATGCGCTTTCAGAAGCCATGGTGGACGCCCTGCTGGCCGCGTGCGAACGGGCAGCGGCCGATGCCGACTTGCGTGGCGTGGTGCTACGAGGTGCCGGTGGGCACTTCTGCGCGGGGGGCAGCCTGGGCGGCTTTGCCAAGACCATTGGCCAGCCCCTGGCGGCCGGCGAAGCCGACCCGCTGGTGCCACTGAACCGCCGCTTTGGCGCGCTGCTGCAGGCCCTGTGCGCGCTGCCGCAGTGGCTCATCGTGGCGGTGGAAGGGGCGGCCATGGGTGGCGGCTTTGGTCTGGTGTGCTGCGCCGACCATGTGCTGGCCCACACCAGCGCGCAGTTCGCCACGCCCGAGGTCACGCTGGGCATCGTGCCTGCGCAGATCGCGCCCTTTGTGGTGCGGCGCCTTGGCCCGGCGGCGGCGCGACGGTGTTTGCTGACGGGCGAGCGCTGGGATGCTGCTGCCGCCCAGCGCTTGGGCCTGGTCGATGACCTGGTGGGGGGCGACATGGATGCTGCTGTACGAGCTGCCATCGCACGCCACGCTGCCGCAGCGCCTCAGGCCGTGGCCGCCACCAAACGTTTGTTGCTGGCCCAGCCCGAAACGCCGTTGCCCGCGCTGCTGGACGAAGCGGCAATTGCTTTTTCGCAAGCGCTGCGTGGCCCCGAGGCGCCGCAAGGGCTGGCGGCGTTTGCTGCGCGCAAGGCACCGCCCTGGAGTGCGAAGCCATGAAAAAGATCCTCATCGCCAATCGCGGTGTTCATGCCGCAGGCATGGCGAAGCAAATTGCCCGCGCACGCGAAGCGTGCAGGCGGGCGATGGAGCCGCGAGGGCACAGCCTATGAAAAAGATACTCATCGCCAATCGCGGAGAAATCGCCCGCCGGGTGATTCACACCGCCCACCGCATGGACATCGAAACGGTCGCGGTCTATTCCGACCCCGATGCCAACGCTCTGCACGTACGCGAAGCCACTCAGGCGGTGGCCTTGGGCGGTGCTGCCAGTGCTGACACCTATCTGCGCACCGACAAGCTGCTGGCCGCCGCCCGTGCCACCGGCGCAGATGCCGTTCACCCCGGCTATGGCTTCCTTAGCGAGAACGCCGACTTCGCCCAGGCCGTTATCGATGCAGGCCTGAGCTGGATCGGCCCGCCGCCCGGCGCCATCCGCGCGCTGGGCAGCAAGGCTGGGGCCAAGGCGTTGGCCCAGTCGCATGGCGTGCCCTGCCTGCCCGGCTATGCGGGCGACGACCAGAGCGACGAACGTTTTGCCGTTGAGGCTGCGCGCATCGGCACGCCCCTCATGGTCAAGGCCGTGGCGGGTGGGGGAGGGCGCGGCATGCGCCTGGTCACCGACCTGGCGCAGTTGCCCGCCGCATTGGCCAGTGCCCGGTCGGAGGCGCTGGCGGGTTTTGGTTGTGGCGACTTGCTGATCGAACGTGCGCTGTTGCAGCCGCGCCATGTGGAGGTGCAAGTCTTTGCCGACTCCTACGGCGCGTGCATCCACCTGGGCGAGCGCGATTGCTCGGTACAGCGCCGCCACCAGAAGATCATTGAAGAGTCCCCCAGCCCCGCCGTGGACGCAGCGCTGCGCGAGCGCATGGGCGCCTGCGCCGTGGCGCTGGCACAGGCCGCTGGCTATGTGGGCGCGGGCACGGTGGAATTCCTTCTGGACGGAGCTGAATTCTTCTTGATGGAGATGAACACCCGCCTGCAAGTGGAGCACCCGGTGACCGAAGCGCTCACGGGGCTGGACCTGGTGGAATGGCAAATCCGCGTGGCTCGGGGTGAGCCGCTGCCGCTCACGCAAGATGTGGTGCATCTGCAAGGCCACGCCATCGAAGTGCGCCTGTGTGCCGAAGACGCGCACTTCCGCCCCCACACCGGCCGCGTGCTGCAGTTCAGCGCACCACCGGCCACCGCGTTTGAGCGGGCTGCGCCGGGCGCGCTGCGCTTTGACCATGCGCTGGAAGAGGGGGCAGAGGTCACGCCTCACTACGACGCCATGCTGGGCAAGCTCATCGTGCACGCGCCCACGCGGCCCGAGGCCATTGCCGCGCTGGTGCGTGCGCTGCAGGGCACCCGCGTGCTGGGCTTGCCCACCAACCGCGCGTTTCTGGCGGCCTGCCTGCAGCACCCCGTGTTTGCCAGCGGCCAGGCGCTGGTGCCGTTCCTGGCGGAGCATGCCCAGGAGCTGCAGCGGTTGCTATCAAATAATGAGCTATCAGTGCATATTCCTTCAGCGCTATCGGCAATTTTTGCTTCAAATCCGACGTCGGACCTGCCTTGTGCCATGGCCCGGCCCCTGCGGCTGCGCCACCAGGGCGAGGTGCACTCCATTGCCGTGCGCGAGCTGGGCGGTGGAAGGCTGCAGGTGGAGCAGGCCGGGGCAGAACCTGTGACTTTGCAACTGCCCCAGCGCGGCGTGCATTGCGTGGCGGTTGGTCCCCGGCGTTGGCACTGGCAGTCGGGCGGCGTGGACGGCTGGGTGGAAGACGCATCGTGGGAACCCGTTGCGCGCGCGGGTGCGGCGGGCGGTGCGACGGAGTTGCGCGCCCCCTTCAACGGCAAGGTGGTTGCGCTGCCTGTGGCCGCAGGCCAGGCGCTGGCGGCGGGCGATACGGTGGTGGTCATCGAATCCATGAAGCTCGAACACAGCCTGGCCAGCCCTGCCGCCGCCACGGTGGCCGAGTTGCTGGTAGCGCCCGGCCAGCAGGTGTCGCCCGGCCAGGTGCTGGCCCGCTTTGCACCCGCCACGCAAGGAGCGCCCGCATGACCGCCATGTCCGATGCGAGTTCTATGAGCAACGAAGACCGCACCGCACTCACCGACACCGTCACCCGCTTTGCCCGCACCGAGATCGCGCCGCATGTGGATGCCTGGGATGCCGCCGGTGAATTCCCCCTCAGCCTGTACCGCCGCGCATCCGACCTGGGCCTGCTGGGGCTGGGCTACCCCGAACAGTACGGCGGCACGCCTGCCAGCTACGCCTTGCGCCTGCCACTGTGGCGTGCGCTCAGCCGCCACGGCGCCAGCGGCGGCGTGCTGGCCAGCCTGCTGTCGCACAACATCGGCCTGCCGCCGGTGCTGGCGCATGGCAGCGATGCTGTGCGCGCCGAGGTCATTCCGCCCGTGTTGGCGGGCGAGCAAATCGCTGCGCTGGCGATTACCGAACCCGGTGGCGGGTCCGACGTGGCCCAACTCAAGACCACTGCGCGGCGCGAGGGTGATGACTACATCGTCAACGGCGAAAAGGTGTTCATCACCTCCGGCATGCGCGCCGACTGGATCACAGTGGCTGTGCGCACTGGCGACGCTGGCAGCAAGGGCAGCGGCGGCATATCGATGCTGCTCATCCCCGGCCACAGTGCAGGCCTGTCGCGCAGCAAGCTCGACAAGATGGGCTGGCTCTGCTCTGACACAGCCCACCTGCGGTTTGACAACGTGCGCGTGCCCGCCCGCTACCTGCTGGGCGAAGAGGGCGCGGGCTTTCGCATCATCATGGCCAACTTCAACGGCGAGCGCTTTGGCCTGGCCGCATCGGCCCTGGGCTTTGCCGAGGCCTGCTTCGACGAAGCCCTGGCCTGGGCGCGCCAGCGCAAGACCTTTGGCGCCGCGCTGGTGGAGCACCAGGTCATTCGCCACAAGCTGGTGGACATGCAGATGCGCATCCAGTCCACCGCCGCATGGTGCGAGTCCGTGGCCGCGCAGGCCGACGCGGGCCGCACCGGGCCGGAATGGGTGGCCAACATCTGCATGCTGAAGAACCACTCCACCCAAACCATGCAGTTCTGCGCCGACCAGGCCGTGCAGATCCTGGGCGGCATGGGCTTCATGCGCGGCACCGTTAGCGAGCGCATCTACCGCGAGGTCAAGGTCATGATGATCGGTGGCGGTGCGGAAGAAATCATGAAAGACCTGGCTGCAAAACAGCTGGGCATTTGAATGAAGGAGACAGGCCCCATGCACAGCACCGACCACAGCAACAAAGCCATCATCACCTGCGCCATCACCGGCGTGCTGACGGACCCCGGCCAGCACCATGTGCCCGTCACGCCCGGGCAACTGGCAAAAGAGGCCCGCCGCGCCTACGACGCAGGCGCCGCCGTGGTGCATGTGCACTTTCGCAACCAGGAGCCCGGCAAGGGTCATCTGCCCAGCTGGGACCCGCAGGTCGCGCGCGACTGCGTGCAAGCCATGCGCGAGGCCTGCCCGGGTTTGATCATCAATCAGACCACCGGCGTGGTCGGCCCCAATTACCAAGGCCCACTGGATTGCCTGCGCGCCACCCGCCCCGAGATGGCCGCGTGCAACGCGGGCTCGCTCAACTACCTGAAGGTGCGCAGCAACGGCACCTGGGCCTGGCCGCCCATGCTGTTCGACAACCAGCCCGCCAAGGTCAAGGACTTCATCGACGTAATGCTGGAGACCGGTACGTTGCCCGAGTTTGAGTGCTTCGACGTGGGCATCGTGCGCTGCGTGGAGATGTATGTGCAGACCGGCATGTACACCGAGCGCCTGCCCGAATACAACTTTGTGATGGGCGTCGAATCCGGCATGCCCGCCGACCCGGACCTGCTGCCCATCTTGCTCAAGCTAAAAATCAAGGATGCCCCCTGGCAAGCCACCGTCATCGGCCGCAGCGAGATCTGGCCCGTGCACCAGCGCGTGGCCGAGCTGGGTGGGCACCTGCGCACGGGGCTGGAAGACGCGTTCTATCTGCCGGATGGGACCAAGGCGGATTCAAATGGGCCGTTGATCGAGAAGCTGGCGGAGTACGCGCGCAACGCGGGGCGGGAGGTGGCTTCGCCGCAGGAGGCGCGGGGGATGTTGGGGTTGAAGGCTGCGGGCATTCAGTGAGCGGGAATAGCGCCCAGCGCCGCAGCTTGGGTTAGCTAGTAGCGCCAGTTGACACTTTACCCAGCGGCGGAGTGGTCTCGGGTAGCGCTGCGTTAACTCTGCGAAGGGTCTGGACACACCCGCCGCGCAAGAAGCCAGACGACTACAAGGCTCAAAGCTGCCGATAGCGAGAATCCGTAAATCACCACCATCCGAGAAAAGCGATGCCTTCCCCAATGAGCGTCTTCGTTGGTTTGGATGGCGCGTTTGTATTCGTTCAACTCGCTGATCTGCGCAGGAGTCAACTGGTCGCGGTGTACATAATTTCTGTCGATGTTTTCGACCATCCCAATGGTGTCCGTCTTGATCATGGGAGAGTGAAACACCATGAACACGCCCGCTACACAGAAAGAGAGAACTGCTTGGCCAATGAGTACGCAAACGAGCTTCTTCACTATTTGTGGTGTCATCTCTACTGAGCATTTAAGGTGGCTGAGTACGCAGGACCGTAACGAGTCCGTTCGAACTGGAAAAATCACATGAACGTCTTCTACAGCTGGTGAAGGGGAAAGTCCGTGACGCAGTCCTCCTCGGTCCTCAAGGGATTTGCCGCGCTGTCGTATCGTGACCCAGCGGTAGTTCTGCGTGAACTTCGCCAGATCGAGGCTCAAATGGTAGACGCAAACTTGTCCCCACAAGTCCGCAATCTACGAACCAACGGCTTGAAGCACATACGCGAGTTTCGCCATGCTGCGCTTTTTTGCCATGGCATGTCCCTGCGTCTAGGGCACCAGGTTTTGTTTTCCCCCGTGGAATCAAGTGACTATGACTTCGTTGCCACATGGCGGACTGCTGATGCTCAGCACTTTGCGCGAGTGCAACTCAAGGAGTTAGTGCCCGCGCATTTGAACGAAGGTGCAACTGTCCAGGCATTGGTCGATGGTTTGAGCAAATATTCCGGCGATGACCTGATAGTTGCTATCTTTCTCAACAGAGAGGGCCGTTTCTCTCTGGAGGAGGTTGTGTTTCCCGCCCTGCACATTGCAGAGTTGTGGTTCGTGTTCGCAACAACCCCAGACCAACATATGTGGCAGTTGGTCGGGGATGCATTGCGGGAGCCTGAAGTTAGCTCCTTCAGGTATCCGACTTGAAGGGCCCTGGTTCAGTCAATAGCGTGGCTGAAATTCGCGGATGGCATCTCGGACTTTTGTTTCTAACGTGAACCCCGCTCCATACTTCGCCGCCAGTTCATCCGCACGCTTCAGGAACGCCTCAACACCCGTTCCATAAACGAACTGCATCGCCCCTCCCGTCCACGCCGGAAACCCGATCCCAAAGATCGACCCGATGTTTGCGTCATGCACGCTGGTCAGCACGCCCTCGGCCAGGCAGCGCGCGGTCTCAATAGCTTGGCGGTAGAGCAGACGGTCCTGAATCTCCTGCACGCTCCACTCCACGTCGGGCTTCTCGAACAGAGGCTTCAGCTCTGCCCACAGGTGCTTCCTGGCGCCTGCGGGGTAGTCGTAAAAGCCGCCGCCACCCGCACGGCCAGGGCGTTTCAGCTCCTTGACCATGCGCTCCACCAGCAGCTCGCCGGGTGTGGCGGTGTAGGTCTTGCCTTCGGCGGCGTAGTCGGCGCGGGTCTGGTCCAGCACATGCACGCTCAGGGTCAGCGCGGTTTCGTCCAGCACGGCCAGCGGGCCCACGGGCAGGCCGGCCTGCATGGCGGCGTTTTCAATCGCGGCGGCGGGGATGCCTTCGCCCAGCATGGTGGCGCCTTCCATCACAAAGGTGCCGAAGGTGCGGCTGGTGTAGAAGCCGCGTGAGTCGTTGACCACGATGGGCACTTTGCCCAGGGCCTGCACGTAGTCGAAGGCGCGGGCCACGGTTTCGTCATCCGTTTGTTTGCCGCGGATGATCTCCACCAGCTTCATCTTGTCCACGGGGCTGAAGAAGTGGATGCCGACAAACTTCTCGGGCCGGCTGCTGGCCGTGGCCAGGCCACTGATGGGCAGGGTGGAGGTGTTGCTGGCAAAGAAGCCGCCGGGCGCCAGCTGCGGCTCGGCCTCTTGCGTGACTTTGGCTTTCAGGTCGCGGCTTTCAAACACGGCTTCGATGATGAGGTCGCAGCCCGCCAGGTCGGCCGCGCTGGCGGTGGGCGTGATGCGGGCCAGTAGGGCCTGCTGCGCCTCGGCGGTCATGCGGCCCTTGTCCACGCGGGCCTGGGTGAGTTTGGCGCTGTAGGCCTTGCCCGCTTCGGCCTTCTCGGCACTCACGTCTTTGAGCACGGTGGCGATGCCCCGGCTGGCCTGGGCCCAGGCGATGCCTGCGCCCATCATGCCGGCGCCCAGGATGCCGACCTTTTGGGGTGTGTAGCGCGGGGCCGTGCCCGGGCGCGACTTACCGCTCTTGATCGCGTTCATGTCGAAGAAGAACGTGTTGATCATGTTGCGCGCCACGGGGCCGGTCATCAGGCGGGCGAGGTAGCGGCTTTCGATGCGCAGGGCGGTGTCGTAGTCCACCATCGCGCCTTCGACCATGGCGGCCAGCGCTGCCTCGGGCGCGGGGTAGCGGCCGCGCGTGGTCTTCTTGAGCATGGCGGGCGCGACGGTGAGGGCGCCTGCAATCTTGGGGTTGGCGGGCGTGCCGCCGGGCATCTTGTAGTTCTTGTCGTCCCACGGCTGCACCGCGTGCGGGTGGGTGGCGATGTGGGCCAGGGCGGCGGGCAGCAGCTGTTCGCGCGCAGCCACCAGCTCGTGCACCAGTTGCAGCTCCAGCGCCTCGGCGGGGTTGAAGAGCTTGCCTTCCAGGATGTAGGGCTGCGCGCCCATCAGGCCCAGCAGGCGCGTCATCTTGGTCACGCCGGTGGCGCCGGGCATCAGGCCCAGCGTGACCTCGGGCAGGCCGAACTGGATCTTGGCATCTGCCACGGCGATGCGGTAGTGGGCGACCAGCGCCACCTCCCACCCACCGCCCAGCGCTGCGCCGTTGAGGCAGGCCACCACGGGAATGCCCAGGGTTTCGAGCGTGCGAAAGTGCTTCTTCATGCGCTCGATCTCGCCAAACGCGCTGGGCGCATCGGCGGGCGTGAGGCGCATGGTGGCCTTGAGGTCGGCGCCCGCAAAGAAGCTGGTTTTGGCCGATGCGAGCACGATGCCCTTGAGCGCGGCGCCCAGGCGCTCGCGGTCGCCCAGCACCTGGGCCGTGACCTCGCCCAGCTCTTGCTGCCACTGGCGGCACATGGTGTTGACGGGGGAATTGGTTTCGTCAAACGTGATGACGGCGACCTGGCCTTCGGTGCCCTGGGCGGGGATGAGTTCGTAGCGGATGGTTTGCATGATGTTCTTGTCTCCTGCCCGTTCAGATACGTTCAACAATCGTTGCGATGCCCATGCCACCGCCCACGCACAGCGTGGCCAGGCCATAGCGCTGGCCCCGGCGGTGCAGCTCGTCAATCAGCGTGCCGAGGATCATGGCGCCTGTGGCGCCCAGCGGGTGGCCCATGGCAATGGCGCCGCCGTTCACGTTGACCTTGTCGTGCGGCACGCCCAGCTCGCGCATGAAGCGCATGGGCACGGCGGCAAACGCCTCGTTCACTTCAAACAGGTCGATCTGATCGATGGTCATGCCTGCTCGGGCCAGCGCCTTCTGGGCTGCGGGCACGGGGCCGGTGAGCATGATGGTGGGGTCGGCGCCACTCAGCGCGGTGGCCACGATGCGCGCGCGCGGCGTGAGGCCGTGGGCCTTGGCCGCGGCCTCGTTGCCGATGAGCACGGCGGCGGCGCCGTCCACGATGCCCGACGAGTTGCCCGCGTGGTGCACGTGGTGGATGCGCTCCACCTGCGGGTAGCGCTGCAGCGCCACGGCGTCAAAGCCCATGCCGCCCAGTTGCTCGAACGAGGCCTTGAGCGCGCCCAGGCCTTCAAGGGTCGTCTTGGGCTTGATGAATTCGTCTTCCGCCAGGATGGTCTGGCCGATGAAGTCGCGCACGGGCACGACAGAGTTCTTAAAGTAGCCCGCGGCACGCGCGGCGGTGGCGCGGCGTTGGGATTCGAGCGCGAAGGCGTCCACATCGGCGCGGGTGTAGCCGTCCAGCGTTGCGATCAGGTCAGCGCCGATGCCCTGGGGGACGAACAGCGTGGCGGAGTTGGTGGCGGGGTCTTGCGCCCAGGCGCCGCCGTCGGAGCCGATGGGCACGCGGCTCATGCTCTCCACGCCGCCCGCCACCACTAGGTCTTCCCAGCCGCTGCGCACCTTCTGCGCGGCCAGGTTCACGGCTTCCAGGCCCGATGCGCAGAAGCGGTTGACCTGCACGCCCGCACAGCGAAAGTCCCACCCAGCCTTGAGCGCAGCCACCTTCGGTAAAACCGAGCCCTGCTCGCCCACGGGCGAGACGATACCCATGACGACATCGTCCACCGCCGCCGTATCAAAGCGGTGGCGCGCTTGCAGCTCGGTCAGCAGGCCCACCAGCAGGTCGATGGGCTTGACCTCGTGCAGGGTGCCGTCCTTCTTGCCCTTGCCGCGCGGGGTGCGCAGCGCATCGAATACATAGGCTTCGGTCATGAATGGTCTCCGGTGGTTTCTCTAAACTTCAAGCAGTGCGGCGGTAAAGCAGCTGGGCTGGCTCACGCCACTACAAGGTGCTTTCTGACGCGGGTGCAGTGGGTTTTGCACTATCTTTCGGCGGTTGCTATCTACATTTCTGGTTATGGAACGAAATACATCCCCTGCATTGCAGCGCATCGCGCGCAGCGCCATCGAATACGACGACACGCGCGAAGGGTTTGCGCTGGAGCACCATGTCGTGCTGGCTGCATCCAGTGCGCTGGCGGTGGCGGCCTTCATGGCGCCCAGCCGCAGCTCGGCGGCCATTCGCGGCATTGGCGCAGGCTTGCTGCTGATGCGTGCGCTGAGTGGCAGCCAGGGTGTGCGCTCCTGGCTGAATGTCACCGACCGCCGCCCCGGTGCGCCGCTCAGCCCCGAAGAGGCCCGCGCCGCCTGGTATCTGTAGCGGCATTCGGCGTCCACTTGTGCGTTGTGAAGGGCGTTGTGCAGGGCATCGTGCACTGCGTTATTCACGGTGCGGTGCATTCCGTTATTTGCCCAGGCCCATGGCCCGTGCAATCACTTCTTTCATGATCTCGTTGGTGCCGCCATAAATGCGCTGCACGCGTGCGTCGGCATAGGCGCGGGTGATGGGGTATTCCCACATGTAGCCGTAGCCGCCAAACAGCTGAACGCATTCGTCCATCACCTTGCACTGCAGGTCGGTCGTCCAGTACTTGGCCATGCTGGCGGTTTCGGTGTCGAGCTGATCGCGCACGATCAGTTCACAGCATTTGTCCACGAACACGCGGGCCACCTGCACCTGCGTTTGCAGCTCGGCCAGGGTGTGGCGGGTGTTTTGAAATGACGCCACGCTCTGGCCAAAGACCTTGCGCTGCTTGACGTAGTCCAGCGTCCAGTCAATGGCGGCCTGGGCGGCGGCCACGGCGGTGATGGCGATTTGCAGGCGCTCCCAGGGCAGCTGTTCCATCAGGCAGATGAAGCCGCGCCCTTCCATGGCGGGGCCGCCCAGCAAGTTGTCCACCGGCACCTGCACGTCGTTGAAGAACAGCTCGGACGTGTCCTGCGCCTTCATGCCCATCTTCTTGAGGCGCTGGCCTTTTTCAAAACCGGGCATGCCGCGCTCCACCAGCAACAGGCTGGTGCCCTTGGCCCCGGCCGCCGGGTCGGTCTTGGCGACCACGATCACCAGGTCGGCATGCCAGCCGTTGGTGATGAAGGTCTTGCTGCCGTTCAGCACATAGTGTGATCCGTCCGCACTTTTGATGGCCGTGGTCTTGATGCCTTGCAGGTCGCTGCCCGCAGCCGGCTCGCTCATGGCGATGGCGCCCACCACGGCGCCGCTGGCCATCTGCGGCAGGTACTTCTGTTTCTGGGCCTCGGTGCCGTAGTGCAGGATGTACGGCGCCACGATCTCGCTGTGCAGGCCGAAGCCGATGCCCGTGGTGCCTGCACGCGCCAGCTCTTCCATCTGCGCCACCGAGTACAGCTTGTCGGCCCCGGCGCCGCCGTATTCCTCGGGCAGGCTCATGCACAGAAAGCCGTTGGCGCCCGCCTGGCTCCACACCTCGCGCGCCACATAGCCCTGGTCTTCCCAGGCGGCGTGGTGGGGCGTCACTTCCTTGTCGATGAAGCGGCGAAAGCTGTCGGCAAAGGCCTGGTGGTCGGGCTGGAAGAGGGTGCGTTCGATCATGGTGGGGCAACCAGGTTATTTATGCAAAGTTACTGCTTGGTTAAATTCTGCCACCGACTGAGCCCGGATGCACCCCCTGAAACGCAAAAGCCGCCCGAAGGCGGCTTGAAGGAGGCTGGTCAGGCGCTCATGGCTTGACGTAGTCGGAGACCACCTTCCACTTGCCATCGGTGATCTGCGACAGGCGAGAAAGATCGCTGCCTAGGCGCTTTTGTGGGCCAAAGGTGCCCTCGGCGCTGCCGAACATGTCGGGCGGAATCACCATGGTGTCCATGGCCTTGATGAAGCTGTCGGTGCTCAGATTGGGGCCCGCCTTCTGGGCCGCCTTGATGAAGGCGTCGATGGCGTTGTAGCCGTAGACCGAGAACACGGTGGGGTCTTCGTTGAACTTGGTCTTGTACTTGTTGGCCCAGAAACGGATGGGCTGGCTGGCTTCATCCAGGTAGGGGTGTTGCACCGTCATGGTGGCGTACAGCCCATCCATGGGCTTGCCGCCCAGCTTGTGGATGAGGTCGGTGTAGGCGGCGCTGGAGCCCAGGAAGGTGGGGTTGAAGCCTGTCTTGCGCGCCTCGCCGATCGTGCCGATGGTCTCGCGGATGATGGTGCCCAGGATCACGAAGTCGCATTCGGACGACTTCATTTTGGCGACCTGTGAAGAGAAGTCGGTAGCGCCGCGCTTGTACGAGGTCTTCTCGGTGAAGTCCATGCCCATGGACTTGAGTGCCGCCTCGCCCCCGCGCATCACCTCCAGGCCAAATTCATCGTCCTGGTAGATGGTGCAGATCTTCTTGGCGCCCTTTTCCTTGATGAGCTTGGGGGCGGCAAGGCGGATCTGGTCGTAGTAAGTGGCGGCAAACGAATACTTGAGCTTGTGGAAGGGCTCGTACATTTCCCGCGCGGCCGTCACCGGGAAGAAGTTGATCACATTCTTGCTGAACTGCACCGGCATGGCGGCCAGGTTCTGCGCCGTGCCGATGTGCGCCACCATCATGAAGATCTTGTCCTGGTTCACGAGCTTCTGCGCGGCCAGCACGGCTTTCTTGGGGTCGTAGCCCGAGTCTTCCACCTTCAGGTCCAGCTTGCGGCCATTGACGCCGCCTTGCTCGTTGGCCTCGTCCACGCGCAGCATCATGCCCAGCCGCACCTGCTTGCCAAAGCCCGCCAGCGGGCCGGACAGATCCTGGATGGAACCCAGCGTGATGGTGTCCTTGCTCACGCCCTGGCTGGGCTGCGCCTGTGCAGCACCTCCGGCCATGGCCACGATGGCCAGCGCGGCAATGTGATGAAGTTTCATGGCACGTCTCCTTTGGTTGGATCGAACTCGGTTGCTCGTTATAGAACGATGCCCGGGGTGGGGCACCAGCACTTTCCCTATCCTGATGGGCGTGGCCTGTGGTTGCGTGACGTGCGCACCTACCGGTACATCGCCTCAATCTGCGGTGCGTACTTCTGCTGCACCAGCTTGCGCTTGAGCTTCATGGTGGGTGTCAGCTCTTCATCCTCGGCCGTGAGCTGGGTGTCGAGCAGGAAGAACTTCTTGATCTGCTCCACGCGGGCGAACTTGGCATTGACGCGGTCGATCTCGGCCTGGATCAGCTCCTGCACCTCGCGCGTGCGGGTCAGGCTGGCGTAGTTGGAGAACGGCACGTCGTTATCCTGCGCGTACTTCTCCACGTTCTCCTGGTCGATCATGATGATCACCGTGAGGTAGGGCAGCTTGTCGCCAATCACCACCGCATCGGTGATGTAAGGGCTGAACTTGAGTTCGTTCTCCAGCTCGCTCGGCGTGATGTTCTTGCCGCCCGCCGTGATGATGATGTCCTTCATGCGGTCGGTGATGCGAAGGTAGCCATCGGCGTCGATCAGGCCCACATCGCCCGTGTGCAGCCAGCCTTCGGGGTCGATGGTTTCGGCGGTTTTCTCGGGCTGGTTGAGGTAGCCCTTGAACACATTGGGGCCACGCACCAGGATTTCTCCCGTGGCGGGGTCGATGCGCACCTCGTTGTAGCTGGCCGCCGGGCCGATGGAGCCGGGTTTGATGCGGCTGGCCGGCACACCGGTGGAGGCGCCGCAGGTCTCGGTCATGCCCCACACCTCCAGCATGGGCACGCCCAGCGCCAGGTACCACTTCACCAGGTCGGGCGAAATGGGCGCTGCGCCTGTGACCAGAAAGCGCGCACGGTGGATGCCGATGAGCTTGCGCACATTGTTGAGCGCCAGAAAGCGCGCCAGCATGAACTGCGCCTTCAGCAAACCGTCCACCGGCTGTCCGGCCAGCACCCGATCTGCGATGCGGGTGCCCACGCCAATCGACCAGGCATAGGCCGCCTGCTGCATGCGTGTGGATTCCTTGAGTGCGATCATCACGCCCGAATAGAACTTCTCCCATACCCGCGGCACGGCGGTGAACACCGTGGGCGCGATCTCGCGCACGTTCTCGGGCACGGTGTCGGGGTTCTCCACAAAGTTCAGGCGCGCGCCGGTGTAGAGCGAGAAGTATTCGCCCCCCATGCGCTCGGCGATGTGGCACAGGGGCAGAAAACACATGGTCTCATCCGCCTCGCTGCGCGAGATCAGCGTGTTGTAGCCGCGCACGGTGTAGGTGAGCGCGGCGTGCGTGTGCATGGCACCCTTGGGCTTGCCGGTGGTGCCCGAGGTGTAGACCAGGATGGCCAAGTCTTCGGGTCGGCAGGCCTTGACGCGCTGCATCAGCGCGTCGGGGTGTTGTGCATTCCAGGCCCTGCCCAGCTCGCGCAGGGCGGCCAGGCTCAGCACATCGGGGTCGTTCAGACTGCGCAGGCCTTCCATGTCGAACACCACCACCTTGCGCAGCAGGGGCAGGCTGCTGCGCACTTCCAGGGCCTTGTCGAGCTGTTCATCGTCTTCCACAAACAGCACGGTGGTGCGAGAGTCTTCGCTCAGGTACTGCACCTGCGCCGCCGCGTCAGTGGGGTAGATGCCATTGGCCACGCCGCCACAGCTCAGCACGGCCAGATCGGCCAGCACCCATTCGATGTTGGTGTTAGACAGGATGGATGCACATTCGCCGGGCGCAAAACCCAGCGACATCAGGCCGCCCGCAATCTCCCGCACGGCTTCCGCCGTCTGGTCCCAGGTCCAGCTCTTCCAGATGCCCAGCTCCTTCTGGCGCATCCACACGCGCGGGCCGCGCTCGGCCACAGCGTTCCAGAACATGGCAGCGATGGTGTCGCCCGCAAGCACGTCGGTGCCTGCGGGCTGGATGTGATCGAGGTCCCAGAGGTTAGACATTTGCGCTTATCTCCAGGTCTTCTTTTTCTTCCAGCGCCGCTCTCCACGCACGCCGACATCTTTCATCCCAAGGTAGAACTCCTTGATGTCGTCCTTCTCGCGCAGGCGCTCGCAGCTGTCTTCCATCACGATGCGGCCGTTCTCCAGCACATAGCCGTAGTCCGATGCGTTGAGCGCCATGTTGGCGTTCTGCTCGACCAGCAGGATGGTGGTGCCGCGCTCACGGTTGATGCGCACCACGATCTCGAAGATCTCCTTGGTGAGCTTGGGGGACAGGCCCAGGCTGGGCTCGTCCAGCAGGATGAGTTCGGGGTTGGCCATGAGCGCGCGCGAGATCGCCAGCATCTGCTGCTGCCCTCCCGACAGCAGGCCCGCGTCCTGCGCGGCGCGCTCCTTCAGGATGGGGAAGTAGCCGAACACGGTTTCGATGTCGCGCGCCACTGCGTCCTTGTCGGCGCGCGTATAGGCTCCCATCAGGAGGTTGTCGCGCACCGAGAGCAGCGGGAACACCTCGCGCCCCTCGGGCACGTGCATCAGGCCCCGACGCACGATCGCTGCCGGGTCGTTGGCAGTGATGTCGGCGCCCGCGAATTCGATGGAGCCCTTGCGCGGGTCGATGATGCCGCTGATGGTCTTCAGGATGGTGGTCTTGCCCGCGCCGTTGCTGCCCAGCACGGCGGCGATCTCGCCGCGCCGCACCTGCAGGCTGACGCCCCGGATGGCCTTGATGGGGCCGTAGGCACTTTCCACGTTCTGCAGGCGCAGCAGGGGTTGGTCAGCTGCTGCAGCAACTGGTGTGCTGGTAGCGGCAAGTACGGCGCTCATTAGGAAACCTCCGTGCAGCGCACTGCGGTGCGAGCTTGCTTGGGGCGGCTCGGCGTGGCGCTCATGCCCGAACCCCCATGTGGGACCCCGCCGGGCGGCGCAGGTTGCTCACTTCGTCGATGGTGCCCAGATACGCCTCAATCACCCCGGGGTGCGTCTGCACCTCGCGCGGCGTGCCCATGGCCACCACCTCGCCCTGGTTCATGGCCAGCACGCGGTCGGATACCTTGGAGACCAGCGACATATCGTGCTCCACCATCAGCACGGTGATGCCCAGCTCGTGCTGGATGTCCTGGATCCAGAAGGCCATGTCGTCCGTCTCCTCCACGTTCAGGCCCGACGAGGGCTCGTCGAGCAGCAGCAACTGCGGCTCGGTGCACAGCGCACGGGCCAGCTCCACCACCTTGCGCACGCCGTAGGGCAGGCCGGCGACCATGGTGTCGCGGTAGTGCTGCAGGTCGAGAAAGTCGATGATCTGCTCGGCCTTCTCCCGGGCCTGAATTTCCCCTTCGCGCACCTTGCGCGTGAAGAACATCTCGGCCCACAGGCTGCTGTGCTGTCGGGTGTGGCGGCCGATCAACAGGTTGTGCAGCACACTCGCGTGCTCGAAGAGTTCGATGTTCTGGAAGGTGCGTGCAATGCCCAGGCCTGCCACCTTGTGCGGCGGCTGGTCGGTCAATGGCAGCAGGGCCCCGCCCGGGCCCGCATAGGCGATGGTGCCGGTGGTGGGCGTGTAGATGCGGCTGATGAGATTGAACACCGTCGTCTTGCCCGCGCCGTTGGGGCCGATGAGCGTGAACACCTCGCCACGGCGCACGTCAAAGCTCACGTTGTTGACCGCGAGCACGCCGCCAAAGCGCACACTGAGGTTCTGGGCGCTGAGCAGGATTTCGTCAGTCATGGGTACAGCAATTGGGGTCATTTCACTGGTCCAGTGTGCTGAATGCCGTCCGCAGCCTTTGCGACTGGCGTGACCGAGGCCAGTGCCCCCGCGCAAGGGCCGCCCCGCCGCGCTGGGGGCGTTCCCCTCCCGAATCGCGCAGCGAATCGAGAGAGGGGGAAGGCGCGAAGCGACTCAGGGGGTGCTTCATTTCAAGCGATCTGATTTCTGGAACGACTTCTGCCGCTTGAACAAGCCCTTGCGGTAGAACGGGAACATCTGCAGCCAGGTGCGCACCTTGAGCCAGCGGCCATACAGGCCCATGGGTTCGAACAGCACAAAGGCGATCAGCACCGCGCCGTACACCACCGCCTGCAGGCCCGGTGCCTGGCCGATGGCGGCGGGCAGCCAGTCCTTGCTGAGCGAAATCATCTGCGGCATGGTGATGAGGAAGATGGCCCCCAGGAACGCTCCATGCACCGATCCCAGCCCGCCGATCACGATCATCAGCAGCAGGTCGATGGACTGCAGGATGTTGAACTGGTCGGGCGAGATGAACTGCAGCTTGTGCGCGTACAACGCACCGCCGATGCCTGCAAGTGCAGCCGATATGGAGAACGACAGCGTCTTGTAGCGCGCGAGGTGGATGCCCATGCTCTGCGCGGAGATCTCTGAATCACGGATTGCGACAAACGCGCGGCCTGTGGGTGAGCGCAGCAGGTTCAGGATGGCCAGCGTGCTGACCACCGCAATCACAAGGCACAGAAAGTAGAACGACTCTGTGGTCTCGAACGAGTAGCCCGCGATTTGTGGCGGCACCAGGTGCTTGCCGGAGTTGCCGCCTGTGACCGACTCCCACCGCGCGAACACCTCTTCCACGATGAAGCCGAAGGACAGCGTGGCCATGCCCAGGTAGATGCCTTTGACGCGGAGTGCTGGCAGCCCCACCACCACGCCCACAGCCGCCGACAGCCCCGCCGCGCAGGCCAGCGACAGCGCAAACGGCCAGCCCATGCCAGTGAGCACCGCCTGCGTATATGCCCCAACGCCCAGAAACGCTGCATGCCCCAGCGAGAACAAGCCGGTGAAGCCCGCCAGCAGCATCAGCCCCAGGCCCACGATGGCGTAGATGAGCACAAAGGTGAGCTGTGCCAACCAGTATTCAGGCGCCACCCAGGGCGCGGCGACCAGGGCCAGGCACAGCAGGCTGTACCAGAACACATGCCCGCCATGCTTGGCGAGGCGAATGTCTTGCTCGTACGAGGTCTTGAAGAGAAAGCGCATGGGTCAGACTTTCTTTCTCAGCTTCTCGCCGAACAGTCCGTTGGGTTTGACCATCAGCATGATCAGCACGACGATGTACGCGGCTGTGTCCTTGAACCCATCGGGCAGATAGAAGCCCGAGAGCGATTCGACAATGCCGATCACCAGCCCGCCCACGATGGCCCCGGGCAGGCTCCCAAAGCCGCCCACCACGGCGGCGGGGAAGGCCTTGAGCCCGATCAGCCCCATGTTGGCGTGCACAAAGGTGATGGGCGCCAACAGCAGCCCGGCTACCGCCGCCACCGCCGCGGCAAGCCCCCAGGCCAGGCCGTTGAGGCGCTGCACGGGAATGCCCATGTAGTAGGCCGCGAGCTGGTTCTGCGACGCGGCCTGCATGGCAATGCCCAGCTTGCTGTAGCGGAACATGGCAAACAGCAGCACGCACAGCACGCCCGTGGCGCCGATCACCACCAGTTGCTCGGCGCTGACCACCAGTTCGCCCAAGCGCAGGGACTGGTCCTTGTAGGGCACGGGCAGCGTGTGGGTGTCGGTGCCGATGTTGGGGATCATCGTGACAAGGCCGCGCAGCACGTAGCCGATGCCGATGGTGAGCATGACGATGGAGAACGCGGGCTGGCCCAGGATGGGTCGGATCACTGCGCGCTCCAGCACCGTGCCAAACAGCCCCATGGCCAGGATGCTGGCGAGCACCGCCACCCAGAAGGGAAAGCCCAGCACGGTCATGAGCGCCAGACCACAGAAAGCGCCAAGCATCATGAGTTCGCCCTGGGCAAAGCTCACCGTCTCCGTGGCTTTGTAGATAAGCACGAACCCGAGCGCGATCAGCCCGTAGATGCACCCCTGCGAGACACCGCTGATCAACAGTTGCACAAATTGCACACTGGCTCTCCAGAATAAGTGATACGCAAAGCGGGTAAATGCGGGGTGGATGCCTCGTGGGCATGGGATGGCCGCATCGTCGCTTGCGCAGGTCCTGCAGAATATTTATACAAAGCGATTGCTTTGTATAAATAATGGTGCACGCGTGCTGTGCATACCGCACTCGGGGCTAACCCTGATGGGGCGGGCGAGCGGGTAGCGGCGGATATTGACGCAGTGCTGCACCCTGCGCAATAGGAGTAACGTCGGGTGGGTGAACAGGTTCTGACACCGGGCCACAGGAGAGCCACATATCCGCAGGGGTTGAAGTGCAAGGTGGTGTCACGCTGGTGACATGGCGCAGGCCCGATGTGCACAACGCGGTGGATGCCAGCACAGCCCGCACCAGCGCGCTCGCCGCCGAAGGGCTGCTGTTACGGCGAGCCTTGCTGCAGGAATAGGCGGGCGGCCGCGAATGCCTGGTCGAAGCACTGCGCGGCGCCTCGCGGTTTGCCGCAGGGCAAGTGCGCCACGGCCAGTTTTAAGTAAAAATAGCCTCTAGCGCTTATCTATTAAGCGTGAGAAGCTACAAAATCAGGAGCATCTGGATGGTTTCGATTGCACGCACCATCCCGCAGTGACCCCCAGGAGACCCATGAGCAAATCCACCGCCACCCCAGCCCCGCAAGCCTTTGAGCCCGAGTTCATTGCCGGGCTCAAATCCATCTTTGAAGAAAAAATCGTGTTCAACCAGGTGCTGGGCCTGAAGATCACGTCACTGGCTCCCGATGGTGTGGTGGGCCGCATCGACATGAAACCGGACCTGGTGGGCCACTATGCCTACAACCGCATCCACGGCGGCGTGATCAGCGCGGGGCTCGATGCCATGGGCGGGCTGGCCGTGATGGCCGCGATTGGCGCCAAACACCTGGATGAAGCACCCGAGCAGCGCCTGCACCGCTTTGCCAAGCTGGGCACCATCGACCTGCGCATTGACTACCTGCGCCCCGGCATTGGCAGCCACTTCGAGCTGCGCGCCCAGGTGCTGCGCCTGGGTTCGCGTGTCGCAACCACGCGCATGGAGTTCCTGGGGCCGGATGGGCAGATCATGTCGGCCGGAGCTGCGGCTTACATCGTCTCTTGATTGTGGCGCGCTCCTGAGCCGTCTCGCCACGGGGCGTTGCCATGTGTCGAATGTGTGATCCCGCAAGCCTTGCAAGCGCATGCTACGAGAGAACCGTTTGGTTACCGTTCTTGCGTAACCAGGGCATCTTTCACGGGGCGCGATACCTACGATGACTCTCTTTTCAAGGAGATCTGATGGCCGTGCAAAACCCCTTCTTTGGCAAGCGTGAACCCGAGTCGTTCCAACCCCGCAACAGCACCACTTCAGGCTCCGTATTGGGGAGCTCAGCGGCGAGCAGTTCTGCGGCTGCACAGCCGGTGGCCAGCCCTGCTGTCCCCAAGGCCGCCAGCACCAGCGACAGCTCTGGCAGCAAGCTCACGGTGGGCCCGAACATCAAGCTCAAGGGCGTGGAAATTACCGATTGCGACACCCTCGTGGTCGAAGGCACGGTGGAAGCCACCATGGATTCGCGCGTGATCCAGATTGCTGAGCATGGCGCCTTCAAGGGCTCTGCCGAGATTGACATTGCCGAGATCCATGGCGAGTTCAACGGCACACTCACCGTGCGCCAGAAGCTGGTGATCTACAGCACCGGCAAGGTCAACGGCAAGATCCGCTACGGCAAACTGGTGGTGGAAGAGGGCGGTCAGCTGGCGGGTGAGATCGAGGCCGGGTTCTCGCCCTCGTCATCCAGCAGCACTCTGCAGCGCACGGCAGCTCCTCTGCGCACCGAACCGGCCACTGCGCTGGCCGCCTGACCGGGCCATGAAGGCGTCCGCGCACCGCCAAGCGCGGTCTGCGCGAGCCGACCTTCCGTGTTCTCACCCCGGCGCGTTGTGCTTGGGCACCGGGCGCGGCCTGCCCTGGTCGTCGATGGCCACATAGGTCAGGCGCGCCTCCGTCACCTTCACATACCGGCCCTGGTCGGTAAACCGTTCGGCATACACCTCCACCTCCACGGTGACCGAGGTGTTGCCCACCCGCGTGATGGACGAGAAGAACGACAGGATGTCGCCCACGCGCACGGGCTGCTTGAAGATGAATTCGTTGACGGCCACCGTGGCCATGCGGCCCTGGATGTAGCGCGCGGGCAGCACAGAGCCCGCCAAGTCCACCTGCGCCATCACCCAGCCGCCAAAAATGTCGCCATTGCCATTGGTGTCGGCGGGCATGGGGATGACCTTGAGCACCAGTTCCTTGTCGGTGGGCAATGCGGCGGGTGGTGGGCTGAAAACGGCAGACATGGGCACAATCTCGGTTGGGGCTGAGCCAATCCTTGTCGGAACCTGGGGTTTTGCAAGGCGGCTGGCCCGCAAAAAAACCACCTTGGCATCAGCCGGGTCGGTAAAAACAACAACAACCGGAATTGTCCCCCATGCGCCACCTTGGCGAAACCGCCCCCCCCACCCCTGGCACGCCCGCGCCCCCCAAGTCCGACTGGGTCACGCTGAGGCGGCTCCTCCCTTACCTGTGGCAATACAAGTGGCGCGTGGTGGCGGCGATTGTGTTCATGGTGGGCGCCAAGCTGGCCAACGTCAGCGTGCCGCTGCTGCTCAAGACACTGGTGGACGCGATGGCGTTCAAGCCTGGTGACCCCGCCGCGCTGCTGGTGGTGCCGGTGGGCTTGCTGGTGGCGTACGGGGCACTGCGCCTGTCCACTTCGCTGTTCACCGAGCTGCGCGAGCTGGTGTTTGCCAAGGCTACGCAGGGCGCAGCGCGCTCGATTGCGCTGCAGACCTTTGAGCACCTGCACGCGCTGAGCCTGCGCTTTCACCTGGAGCGCCAGACCGGCGGCATGACCCGCGACATCGAACGCGGTGTGCGCGGCATCGAGTCACTGATCTCGTTTTCGCTGTTCAACGTGTTTGCCACCTTGATCGAGGTGATCCTGGTGTTGAGTGTGCTGGCCGTCAAGTTCGATGCCTGGTTTGCCTGGATCACGCTGGCCGCGCTGGTGCTGTACATCGCCTATACCGTGCTGGTGACCGAGTGGCGCACCAAGTTCCGCCGCGAGGCCAACGAGTTCGACTCGGCAGCACACTCCAAGGCCGTGGATTCGCTGCTCAACTACGAGACGGTCAAGTACTTCAACAACGAAGGCTTTGAGGCCCGCCGCTACGACGAAAGCCTGGAGCGGTTGCGCCTGGCCCGCCTCAAAAGCCAGACCACGTTGTCGATGCTCAACACCGGCCAGCAGCTCATCATTGCAGTGGGCCTGGTGGCCATGCTGTGGCGCGCCACTCAGGGCGTGGTCGATGGCCGCATGACGCTGGGCGACCTCGTCATGGTCAATGCCTTCATGATCCAGCTGTACATCCCGCTCAACTTTCTGGGCGTGATCTACCGCGAGATCAAGCAGAGCCTCACCGACCTGGACAAGATGTTCACGCTCATGGACAAAGAGCGCGAAGTGGCCGACGCACCCGGCGCCCAGCCGCTGGCGGGGCTGAGCCAGACCACCGTGCGTTTTGAGAACGTGCACTTTTCCTACGACGTGCGCCAAGGCAGCGACCTCAGCAGCGGCCGGCCCATCCTGCAGGGCATCAGCTTCGAGATACCTGCGGGCAAGACGGTGGCGGTGGTGGGGCCTTCGGGTTCGGGCAAGTCCACACTGGCCCGGCTGCTGTTCCGCTTCTACGACATCCAGCAGGGGCGCATCACCATTGCGGGGCAGGAGATCCGCAGCGTGACGCAGGCGAGCGTGCGCCAGGCGATTGGCATCGTTCCGCAGGACACGGTGCTGTTCAACGACACGGTGGCCTACAACATCGCCTATGGCCGCACCGGTGCCAGCCAGGATGAGATCGAAGCCGCCGCCCGTGCCGCACGCATCCACGACTTCATTGCCAGCACGCCCAAGGGCTACGCCACCATGGTGGGCGAGCGCGGGCTCAAGCTCTCGGGCGGTGAAAAGCAGCGCGTGGCGATTGCCCGCACCCTGCTCAAGAACCCGCCGATCCTCATCTTTGATGAGGCCACCAGCGCGCTGGACTCCGCCAACGAACGCGCCATCCAGGCCGAGCTGCAGGGCGTGGCGCAGAACAAGACCACGCTGGTGATTGCGCACCGCCTCTCCACCGTGGTGGATGCGCACGAGATCCTGGTCATGGACGCGGGCCGCATCATCGAGCGCGGCACGCACGCGCAGCTGCTGGCCCAGGGTGGCCGCTACGCGAGCATGTGGTCTCTCCAGCAGGAGGCCCCCCCTGAGTCGCCTGCGGCGCCTTCCCCCTGAGGGGGACGACGCCATCGCTGCGGGGCGGCCCTTGCTAGGCGTCCCGCGCCTGGGCCGCGCCGGTTTTGTACGCTCTGCGCGAAGCGCACGATGCAAAGCGTAGCGTCCCGTTTTCTTTTTTCGAGATTGCACTATCCCATGAAGCCTGTACTGCTTGCCCTCATGTTCCTGTCCGAAGAACATCGCGCCCAGATGGCGCAGTCGTTCGAGCTGGTTTACGCGCCCGACGCTGCGCAAGCCGCAGCCGCCATTGCCGAGCATGGCGCGCGCATCACCGTGGTCCTGACCATCGGCGCCACGGGCCTCTCAGCCGCGCAGATCGATGCGTTGCCCGCGCTCACGCTGATTTGCGCGCTGGGCGCAGGCTACGAGAACATCGCCGTGGCCCACGCCAAGGCGCGGGGCGTTGTGGTGGCCACGGGCGCGGGCACCAATGACGACTGTGTGGCCGACCACACCTGGGGCCTGCTGATTGCCGCGCAGCGCCGCATCCTGCCGCTGGACAAGGCCACGCGCGCAGGCATCTGGCGCACGGCCCTGCCGCTGCCGCCCAACGTGTCGCACAAGCGCCTGGGCATCATCGGCCTGGGCACCATCGGCAAGAAGATCGCACAGCGCGCGCTGGGCTTCGAGATCGAGGTGGGCTACCACAACCGCAGCGCGCGCACCGATGTGCCGTACCGCTACTTTGGCGATGTAAAGGCGCTGGCCGAATGGTCGGACTTCCTCGTGGTCGCCACGCCCGGTGGCGCGGGCACCAAGCACCTGGTCAACGCTGAGGTGCTGAATGCCCTGGGCGCGCGCGGCGTGGTGGTCAACATCGCGCGCGGCAGCGTGATCGACACCGCCGCCCTGGCCGCCGCGCTGCGCGAAGGTCGCATTGCGGCAGCAGGCCTGGATGTGTACGAGAGCGAGCCCGCGCCCCCGGCTGAACTGCTGGACCTGGACAACGTGGTGCTGACACCCCATGTGGCGGGCTGGTCGCCCGAGGCGGTGCAGGCTTCGGTGGACCGTTTCCTGGAAAACGCTCGCCGCCATCTGGCAGGCGAGGCGCCGGTGTCTCCGCTCTGAAATTTGAATGAAAAATGGCTCTAGCGCTTTATGGATAAGCGCAAGCAGCTATCAAATGAGGAGTTTTGGCAATGCCCCTGGATGTCGATGCCTTGCAGGCGCGGCTGCGCGCCTTTGCCGCCGAGCGGCAGTGGCAGCCGTTTCACACCCCCAAGAACCTGGCGATGGCGCTGATGGTGGAAGCGGCGGAACTGACCGAGATTTTTCAGTGGATGACCCCCGAGCAGTCGCTGGCGGTACGTGATGACCCGGCGCTCACGGAGCCCATTGCCGATGAGGTTGCCGATGTGCTCCTGTACCTGCTGCAGCTGGCAGACCACGCGGGTGTGGACCTGGCGCAGGCGGTGGAGAACAAGCTGCGCAAGAACGCCGTCAAACACCCGGCGCCGTGCGTTGGTGGTGCAGCCGTGGGTGGTCGTGAAATTTAGATAAAAAGTGCCTCTGGCGCTTTACTGGTAAGCGTCGATAGCTATCAATAGTGAAGCGACCGGCTCCCGCCCTGCAAGGATCCAGCGACAGCAAAAAGCCCCGCGAGCGGGGCTTTTGTTGGGGGCTTTGGCGAACCAGCGTCTGGCTTATTGCTTGCGGGCCGCAATCGCCTTCTCGGCCGAGGTGACCAGGTCGGCACCAATCTGGCCCTTCCACTTGTCATATACCGGGCGTGTGGCCTTCACAAAGGCGGCTCGTTCGGCGGGGCTCAGCTGGGTCACCGTCACGCCCAGTGCGGCGATGTCTTTGAGCAGAGGTTTGTCGGCTTCGACCACGCCCTTGCGGGCCAGGGCGATTTCTTCCTTGCCCGCGTCGATGGCGGCTTGCTTGACGATCTCGCGGTCGGCTGGGGTCCAGCTGTTCCAGATCTCCTTGTTCACCACAAAGATCAGCGGATCGTTCACATAGCCCCACAGAGTGATGTGCTTTTGCGCCACGCTATGCAGCTTCGCGGCGGTGAAGATGGACAAGGGGTTTTCCTGTCCGTCCACCGCGCCGCTGGCAAAGGCGGGCTGTGCGTCGGCCCAGCTCATTTGCGTGGGGTTGGCGCCCAGGGCGGTGAAGGTGTCGAGGAACAGCGGCGAGCCCACCACGCGGATCTTCAGGCCCTTGAGGTCTTCAGGGGTCTTGATCGCCTTCTTGGAGTTGGAGATTTCGCGGTAGCCGTTTTCGCCCCAGGCCAGTGGCATCACACCAGCCTTGTCCAGCGTGGCGAAGATGCTCTTGCCCACGTCGCCCTGCGTCACAGCGTCCACGGCGGCGTAGTCGGGGAACAGGAAGGGCAGCGAGAACAGGTTGAGTTGCTTGACCTGGGGCGACCAGTTGATGGTGGAGCCCACGGCCATGTCGATCACGCCCTGGCGCAGCGCGCTGAATTCACGCGTCTGGTCGCCCTGGATCAGCGACACGCCGGGGTAGAGCTTGATGTTGATGCGGCCATTGGTGCGCTCGCGGACCTTGTTGGCCCACAGCTCGCCGCCCTTGCCCCAGGGGAACGCGGGGCCCAGCACCAGCGACATGCGGTATTCGCTCTTGTACGCAGTTTGTGCGATGGCGGCAGGTGCGGTGAAGGCCAGGGCGGCTGCGGCGGCCACGGCAGAGGTGAGGAAGGTGCGCAGTTTCATCGGTTGTCTCCTTGTTGGATGGTGAATGGGTGAGGAAAAATCAGTAGCCCAGCCGCTGGGGCAGCCAGAGCGCAATCTGCGGAAACACGACGACCAGCAGCATCGCCAGCGTCATGGCCAGCACCAGCCAGACGACCCAGCGGGTGGTCTGCTCCATGCGTACACCGGCAATCTTGCTGGACACCATCAGGTTCACGGCCATGGGTGGGGTGAACTGGCCGATGGCCACCGTGAGGGTCAGCACCACGCCGAACCACACCACGTCCCACTGGTAGTGCTGCATGATGGGCATGAGCAGGGGCACAAAGATCAGGAAAATGGAGATGCCGTCGAGGAACATGCCTGCGATCAGCAGCATGACGATCAGCGCGCCGAGCACACCTTGCTCGCTCAGCCCCGACTGCACGATGGTGCGGGTGATGGGGTCGATCACTCCCAGGGTGGACAGCGAGAACGCAAAGATGCCAGCCAGCGATACCACCACGAGGATCACGGCCGACAGTTCACCGGCTTCGCGCAGGATGGTGAACAGGTCGCGCACACGGATCGTGCGGTGAATGCACATGCCCACAAACAGGCCGTAGAACACGGCCACCACGGCAGCCTCGGTGGGAGTGAACCAGCCGGCACGCATGCCGCCCAGAATCACCACCGGCGCGGCCAGCCCCCACGCCGCCTCGCGCAGGCTGCGCCAGAACGGCGGGCGGGGCATGTCGGCTTCAGCGCCACCCATCTTGTGGCGGCGTGCCAGCCACACGGCGGGCACGATCAGCGCAATGCCCGCCAGGATGCCTGGGAACATGCCTGCGGCAAACAAGGCAGGCACCGAGGCGCCCGGCACCAGCACCGAATACACGATGAACGCCACCGATGGCGGGATGAGGATGTCGGTGGCTGCTGCGCCTGCCACCACACTCGCCGAGTAGGCAGCGGGATACCCGGCGCGCGCCATGGCGGCGATCATGACGCCACCCACCGCCGCTGCGGTAGCGGGGCCCGAGCCGGAGATGCCGCCCAGGAACATGGCCACGGCAATCGCCACCAGCGGCAGCATTCCAGGCCCTCGGCCCACGATGGACACCGCAAAGTTCACCAGCCGCAGCGCCACGCCTGAGCGGTCGAAGATCGAGCCCACCAGCACAAACATCGGGATGGCCAGCAGCGGGTATTTGCCCAGGCCTGCGTAAAAGTTCTGCGGCACGGCCAGCAGGCCGAACCAAGGGGTCTCGGCATTGGCCACGGCAATGGCCGTGGCGCCCGCCAGACCCAGGGCCGCACCAATCGGAACGCCCAGAAACATCATGCCCAGGAAGGCGACAAACAGCAGGGTAGCGATCACGGGCGGGCCTTCGGTGCGGTCGATGCGGCCGATGCACGCCGCAGGCGGGCAAACAGTTGCAGTGCCCGGGCTGTGGTCAGCGCGCACAGCACAGGCAGCCAGACGGTGTACCACCACTGCGGCACACCGATGCCGGGCGATGTCTCTTCAAACCGGTAGTTGTCCCACACCACGCGGATGCTCAGCACCGTGATGAGCCCAAACAACAGCGCCACCATGAGAGCACCAAACTGCGCCAGCACCTGACGCCGGTGCTCGGAGCCGCCATCGGCAAAGAACTCGATGCGTATGTGCAACTGGCGCGCCACGGCGGCGGAGCCGCCGACCATGGCCAGCACGATCATCAGGAACACCGATATTTCTTCGGTCCAGGCGAAGGACGCATCGGTGAAATAGCGCAACACCACGTTCACAAAGGTGATGAGCGCCAGGGCGGCCATGGTCAGGACGATGAGCCAGTCTTCCAGGCGCAGGGAGCGGGGTTCGTCAGCGGCAGCGGGCGCTGCAGGCACTATGGGCGCAGAGGGCTGCCCATCGGGAGTGGAGGTGAACATGAACGCGGGGAGTCAGAAGAACACGGGGCAAATGCCGATCTTGCTGCCCGGCGGCGTTGTGCACCTGGGGCGTTGACCGAGGGAGAAGCGGGGTAGACGCGCTGGGTATTATGCGTCGCTCGCTATGCATGCACAGCATTGGTGCGGGGGGCAGCGCAGCCGGGAGACGCGCATGGAGCCGAGGGCCGCAGGCGCACGGGCCTGTGGAAACCCTGATGCCCGGTGCCAGCACGTTGCAGCGCCCGCGCGGATAATGCGCCGATGGAAACCAAGTGGCTTGAAGATTTCGTCAGTCTTGCGGAAACCCGCAGCTTCAGCCGGTCAGCGCAGCTGCGGCATGTGACGCAGCCCGCGTTCTCGCGGCGCATCCAGGCGCTGGAAGCCTGGGCTGGCACCGATCTGGTGGACCGCAGCTCTTACCCCACCCGACTCACTCCGGCTGGCAAGACCCTGTACGACCAGTCTCTGGAAGTGCTGCAGGCGCTGCAGAACACGCGTGCCATGCTGCGGGCGCACACCAGCGCGGGCAAGGACATGATCGAGTTCGCCGTGCCGCACACGCTGGCGTTCACGTTTTTCCCGGCCTGGGTGTCGAGCTTGCACGACAAGTTTGGGCCGTTCAAAAGCCGGCTGATTGCGTTGAATGTGCACGACGCCGTGATGCGCCTGGTGGAGGGCGGGTGCGATCTGCTGATTGCCTACCACCACCCTTCGCAGCCCTTCCAGCTGGATGCCGACCGTTACGAGATGGTGAGCCTGGGGCAGGAAGTGATCTCCCCCTACAGCAAGGCCGACGCCGACGGACAACCCGTGCACCGCCTGCCGGGCCGGGCCGGGCAACCACTGCCCTACCTAGGCTACGCCCCGGGCGCCTATCTGGGACGCGTGACCGAACTGATCCTGAAGGAATCCGGCACGCCCATCCATCTGGAGCGCGTGTACGAAACCGACATGGCCGAGGGCCTCAAGGCCATGGCGCTCGAAGGCCATGGCGTGGCCTTTCTGCCGCACAGCGCCGTGAAGAAAGAATTGCGTTCGCGCCGTCTGGTCAGTGCAGCACCGGTCGATAGCGAAGGCCTGCAGATGACCATGGATGTGCGCGCCTACCGCGAAAAACCAGCGGGCAAAGAGGCTCCCAAAGGCACGGCACAGGCGCTGTGGATGTACCTTCAAGCGCAGGCCGGGTCATGCTAAGGGTAAATACGGATATAAACAGTTTGCATAGTTGCGCGCGCAAACGGCATTGGAATTTCACGGTAACGACACGTACAGTCGGCGCCATCGCTGGGTCGGCTGCCGCAGCGTGTGCCGTCTAAGAGCAGATTCTTAGTCCCCACGGTGGCACGAACATTGCGAATCCGATCCATCCACTCACCGAGACGCCGTATGAAAGTTCAGCATTGGGGAATTGCCTGGGGCCTTGCCGCTGCAAGCTGCGCTTTCGCGGCCTCTGCGCAGGCCTCGGTGCTGGAGCGCATCGGTGCCGGCGGCAAGCTGGTGATTGCGTACCGTGAATCGTCGGTGCCTTTTTCGTACATCGACACCCAGTCCGGCAAGCCGGTGGGTTATGCCATGGACCTGTGCCTGCGCCTGGCCGAGGTGGTGCGCAAGAAAACCGGCAAGAAGGACATGGAGGTCGAGCTTGTAGCGGTCACGCCGGCCAACCGTATCGCCATGATCGAGCAGGGAAAAGCCGACATGGAGTGTGGCTCTACCACCAACAACGCCGAGCGGCGCCAGAAGGTTGCGTTCACCATCCCCCATTTCATCACTGGTGCGCGGCTGCTGGTGAAGACCTCCAGCCCCATCGACCGCGTGGAAGACCTCAATGGCAAGAAGCTGGTGTCCACCAAGGGCACGACACCGCTCAAGGCCGCCGATCAGGCCAACCGCGAGCGCCTGATGGGGATCACCATTGTTGAGGCGCCGGACCACGCCAAGGCGGTCGAGATGGTCGAGAAGGGCGAGGCCGATGCTTTTGTGATGGACGACGTGCTGTTGTATGGCCTGGCCGCCGGGCGGCCTGACCCCAAGGCGCTCAAGGTGGTAGGCCGCTTCATGACCACCGAGCCACTGGCCATCATGCTGCCCAAGAACGACCCCGAGTTCAAAAAGCTGATTGATGAAGAGATGCGCCGCCTGATCACCAGCCGGGACATCTACCCCATTTATGACAAGTGGTTTAACAAACCCATCCCTCCCAACAACACGGTGCTGAACCTGCCGGTCAGCTACTTGTTGCGCGACTTCTGGAAATACCCCACCGACCAGGTTCCGTTCTGACTAATATCCCGGTCGAGGTTTCTGTTTTTGGAGAATGCGACCTGCCGGCACTGCTGGCGTGGGCGAATCTCTAGAATCCCCCCGTTTTTAGCTTCACACACAAGGAGATACCAATGAAGAAGCATTTGCTCGCGGTTGCCGTGACCGCCCTGGCTGCAGGTAGCGCTTTCGCTCAAGCCACCGATACCCTGGCCAAGATCAAGGCCTCGGGTAGCGTGACGCTGGGCGTTCGCGAATCTTCCGGTCTTTCCTACACCCTGGGTAACGGCAAGTTTGTGGGCTTCCACACTGAAATGGGCGAAATCGTCCTGGCCGACATCCAGAAGCAACTGGGCCTGCCCAAGCTGGATATCAAGTACCAGCCCGTAACCTCGCAAAACCGTATTCCCCTGGTGACCAATGGCACCGTGGATCTGGAGTGCGGCTCCACCACCAACAATGCCGCCCGCCAAAAGGACGTTGCCTTTGCCGTGACCACCTACGTGGAAGAAGTGCGCACCGTTGTCAAGGCCAACTCGGGCATCACGTCCATCAAGGACCTGAACGGCAAGACCATCGCCACCACCACGGGCACCACTTCGGTGCAAACCCTGCGCAAGCATGAGCGTGCTGGCGGCATCGACTTCAAGGAAGTCTTTGGCAAAGACCACGCTGACAGCTTCCTGATGCTGGAAACCGGCCGCGCCGATGCGTTTGTGATGGACGGCTCTATCCTGGCTGCCAACATCTCCAAGTCCAAGAACCCTGCCGACTACAAGATCGTCGGTGAAGTTCTGAGCGTGGAGCCTATCGCCTGCATGCTGCGCAAGGACGATCCAGCCTTCAAGAAGGCCGTGGACGACTCCATCAAGCGCCAGATTGCAGACGGTTCGCTGGCCAAGCTGTACGACAAGTGGTTCATGCAACCCGTGCCACCGACCAACACCAAGATTGGTCTGCCGATGTCCGACGCTACCAAGGCAGCATGGGCATCGCCCAATGACAAGCCCATGGAAGACTACGCAAAGAAGTAATTTTCTGAACGCTTGTGCCCCTTCGGCCAACCGGTTTGAAGGGGCTTTTTTGTTGGGCTCGCAAAGGGTTGCGCCCAACGCAATACCAAGAATTTAAGGGGTGCTCCTATGAGTTGGGATTGGCAGGTGTTCTGCCAGGACACCATGGACAGGGAAGTCGTGCAAAGCTGCTTTGGCAAGGGCGGCGATATCACCTACCTGGACTGGATGCTGTCGGCCTGGGGTTGGACGGTGTCTGTTTCGGTGCTGGCCTTGGTGCTGGCGCTTGTGTTGGGTTCCTTGATCGGGACGCTGCGTACCTTGCAGGACCGGCCCATGATCGTGCGCTTGGGCAATGCCTGGGTCGAGCTGTTTCGCAACATTCCGTTGCTGGTGCAGATTTTCCTGTGGTACCACGTGCTACCCAGCCTATTTCCGGTGCTCAGGGGCGTTCCTGGCTTTGCGCTGGTGGTGCTGGCACTGGGCTTCTTCACGTCGGCACGTATTGCCGAGCAGGTGCGCTCCGGCATCCAGGCGTTGCCACGCGGCCAGCGGTACGCAGGTCTGGCCGTAGGCTTCACCACGTTCCAGACCTACCGCTATGTGCTTCTGCCCATGGCGTTTCGCATCATCATCCCGCCGCTGACCAGCGAGACGATGAACATCTTCAAGAACTCGTCCGTGGCGTTTGCCGTGTCGGTGGCTGAACTCACGATGTTTGCCATGCAGGCGCAGGAAGAAACCTCGCGCGGCATCGAGGTCTACCTGGCGGTGACGACGCTGTACATCATCTCGGCTTTTGCCATCAACCGCATCATGGCCTTCATCGAAAAACGCGCACGCATCCCTGGCATGGTCGTGAGCGGCGCGGCCGGAGGGGGGCATTGATATGAATATCGATTTCTCCTTCTACAACTGGGAGCTGATCTCCAACTTCGTGCTCAAAGGGCTGTATTTCAGCCTGCTGCTCACGCTCATCGCCACCATCGGTGGCGTGATCTTCGGCACGGTGCTGGCGCTCATGCGCCTGTCGGGCAAGAAGTGGCTGGATGTTCCTGCGACCATCTACGTCAACGGCATGCGATCCATTCCGCTGGTGATGGTGATCCTGTGGTTCTTCCTGCTGGTGCCAGCCATCATCGGCCGCCCCATTGGCGCGGAAGTGTCGGCGATCATTACCTTCATCGCCTTTGAAGCGGCCTACTTCAGCGAAATCATGCGCGCTGGCATCCAGTCCATCCCACGCGGCCAGGTGTATGCCGGCCAGGCGCTGGGTATGACGTACGGCCAGAACATGAAGCTGGTGGTGCTGCCCCAGGCGTTCCGCAACATGCTGCCGGTGCTGCTCACGCAGACCATCATCCTGTTCCAGGACACGTCGCTGGTCTACGCCATCGGTGCCTACGACATGCTCAAGGGCTTTGAAGTGGCGGGCAAGAACTTTGGTCGTCCGATTGAGGCGTACCTGGCCGCTGCGGTCCTGTACTTCATCATGTGCTACGCGCTGTCCTGGGCGGTCAAGCGCCTGCACCAGAAGATCGCGATCATCCGCTGATCGATGCTGGTGCAAAAGAGATTGGATTGAGGAAAAAGAAATGATCGAACTCAAAAACGTATCCAAGTGGTATGGCCCGGTGCAGGTGCTCAACGAATGCACGGCCACCATCCAAAAGGGTGAAGTGGTGGTGGTGTGCGGCCCCTCGGGCTCAGGCAAGTCCACGCTGATCAAGACCATCAACGCGCTCGAACCCTTCCAGAAGGGCGAGATCACGGTAGACGGGATTGCACTGCACGACCCCAAGACCGACCTGCCCAAGCTGCGCAGCCGCGTAGGCATGGTGTTCCAGCATTTCGAGTTGTTCCCGCACCTGTCGGTGACGGACAACCTGACCATTGCGCAGATCAAGGTGCTGGGCCGCAGCGCGGACGACGCCAAGAAGCGCGGTCTGAAGATGCTCGAACGTGTGGGCCTGATGGCGCACAAGGACAAGTTCCCCGGCCAGCTCTCGGGCGGCCAGCAGCAGCGTGTGGCCATTGCGCGCGCGCTGTCGATGGACCCCATCGTAATGCTGTTCGACGAGCCCACCTCCGCGCTCGACCCCGAAATGGTCGGTGAAGTGCTGGACGTGATGGTGGGCCTAGCCAACGAAGGCATGACCATGATGTGCGTGACCCACGAAATGGGCTTTGCCCGCAAGGTGAGCAACCGCGTGATCTTCATGGACGTGGGCGGCAAGATCCTGGAAGACTGCTCCAAGGACGACTTCTTCAACAACCCCGACGCACGCCAGCCGCGTACCAAGGACTTCCTCAACAAGATCCTGCAGCACTGAACGGTGCTTGCACGCCCGTGCCGCAGGGGTTTGGGGCTTCATAAAGCGCTCTCTGGAGCGCTTTTTTCATGGGGCCCCCCAAGGCTGAACGACTGCTGCGCGCAGGCTAGCGCTTGCTCCGCCGACCGGCTGGCGAGGGACTTTCCACGATGAGTTGCGACTCGAAATCCGTCCACAGGTCATCGCGCCGCTTCAGTGCCTCGGACACCGCCTTGTGCCGCAGCTGGGCCACGGCCGACACCAGCGCGTTGCACAGGAAGAACGCAGCGGTGTACGAGTCGAACGGCGATGCGTTGGACGTGCGCACCTGCAGCCGGTGGTGGGACAGCGCGGCCAAGGGCGCTGCGGCGCTGTCGGTGACGGCCAGCACCTGGGCCCCCGCGTCGCGAAAGCGCTGCGCCACTTTCACCGGCCCGCTGGCGTAGCGGCGGATGCTGAAGACCAGCAAGGCATCTTCGGGCTGGATCCACAGCAGCTGGTCGGTGGCGTCCACCGCGCCAGCCCCCAGTTCGTGCACGCCCGGGCGGCACATGTTCAGGTGCAGCGCCAGCCAGGCGGCCACTGGGGCGCTGTTGATCTGCGCCAGCACAAAGATGCGTCCCTTGCACTGTGCAATGCGCGCCACCATGGCCTCGAAGGCCGCCATGTCCAGCCCGTCGCGCGTGGTGGTGAGGTTGTGCTGGTCGTGCAGCAGCGCATCGTCCACGCACTGTTGCAGGCTGCGCCGGGTGCCGATGGTGACGGGTGCGCGCTGCCCGGCCGTTTGCAGCAGGGCGGTGACCTCGGCCCGCGCCTCGCGCTGGACCTCGGCATAGCTGCCGTAGCCCAGCTTGGCAAACAGCCGCACCACGGTCGATGCACTGGTGCCAGTGCGCGCAGCGAGGGCGGTGGCGGACTCCAGCAGAGCGTGGGGGTAGTCGCGCCCCAGGGCCTCGGCCAGCGCCCGTTCGCTGGCGGTCAGGTCGGCGTCCTGGCGGGCCAGCCGCTCGGTCAGCAAGGCGCTGGATTCGTGCAATGATGATTTCATAAAATTCTCATTCGTGCAAAATACGTTGCAGAAGCCCGGGTCGCGTGCAACACTGCGACCCAAATTTTGCCCCTACCTGGGGCTTGCCCAAGGACAACGATGCTCAATACCCTGAACGAAGGTCTGCTGCCGGTGCGTGCGCAGGTCCTGGACTGGCTGGCCAGACAGCAGCAGTCCATGCAAGACCTGTTGCAAAAGGTGGTCAATATCGAGAGCGGCAGCCGCAATGAGGCGGGCGTGACGGCCGTGGCCCATGCCCTGGCCGAGCGCCTGCAGGCGGCCGGTGTACCGGTGCAGTTTGAGCCCGTGTCTGGCTATGGCGTGCTGCTGCATGCGCAGGTCAACCCAGCAGAGGGCGCTGCAGCCGGTGGAGCGCCCATCATCCTCATGGGGCACATGGACACGGTGTTTCCCGATGGCACCGTGGCCAAGCGCCCTTACCGCGAAGAAGCGGGGCGCGCCTACGGCCCCGGCGTGGCCGACATGAAGTCCGGCCTGGTGCTCAACGTGTTCGTGGCCGAGGCCTTTGCGCGCTGCGGCGGCCTGCAGGCGCCGCTGCACCTGTTCTTCTCGTGCGATGAAGAGATCGGTTCGCCCGCCACGCGTGACCTCATCATGGCCCGCGTGCGGGGGGCGCGTGCCGTGTTCAACGCCGAGCCCGGCCGCGTGAGCGGCAACGTGGTCACCAGCCGCAAGGGCTCGATGGTGGTGGAGTTCGAGGTGCAGGGCGTGGCCGCGCATGCGGGCATCAACCACGCGGCTGGCGCCAGCGCCATCGAAGCCTTGGCCCGCAAGACCTTGGCGCTGCATGCGCTGACCGACCCGGCCACGGGCATCACCTGCAACGTGGGCGTGGTGCAGGGCGGCATCGTGCCCAACATGGTCGCCCCACACGCACGCGCCGAGGTGGACCTGCGCTTCACCGCCGACACCGACCCCGACGAGCTGCTGGAGCGCGTGCGCGCCATCGTCGAAGAAGAGTCCGTGCCCCGCACCCAGGGCCGTGTCATCACCGCGCGCCGCACGATGCCCATGAAGCCCACCCCGGACGACTTGCTGGCTCTGTACCAGCAAGGTGCACGCGCGCTGGGCTTTGAGGTGCAAGGCGAGTTCACCGGCGGTGCGGCCGACAGCGGCCTGACCGCATCGGTGGGCGTGCCCACGCTGTGTGCCACGGGCCCGGTGGGCGGACATGCACACACCGAACGCGAGTACTGCGAGCTGTCCACCTTTGTCCCGCGCGCGCAGGCCGTGGCGCTGGCCGTGCTGTCACACCCTTGATTCTTTCCGTATCTTTTCAACCTGTTTCTTGAGTTCTTTGACCGCCATGAACACCACACCTTCCCGCCGCCACCTTCTGACTACCGGACTGGGCCTTGCCGGCCTGGCCGCGCTGCCCGCCATGGCACAAGACAAGTTCCCTTCGCGCCCGATCACGCTCGTGGTGCCGTTCCCACCCGGTGGGTCGGTGGACATCATGGCGCGCCAGTATTCCGAGCCGCTGTCGCGCGTGCTGGGCGTGCCCATCGTGGTGGAAAACCGCGCCGGCGCGGGTGGCTCGGTGGGCGCGCAGTATGTGGCGCGCTCCAAGGCCGATGGCTACACCCTGGTGGTGTCGTCGCAAAGCAGCCACCTGGCCAACCCGCTCACCCAGCCCAAGATTGGCTACGACCCCGTCAAGGATTTTGAAAACATCGCCATCCTGGGCCGCCAGCCCAACGCCCTGGTGGTGCACAGCAGCCTGCCTTTCAAGACCTTTAAGGAGTTCATCGACTACGCCAAGAAGAACCCCGGCAAGCTCAACTACGGCAGCGGTGGCGTGGGCAGCATGGGCCAGCTCAACGTGGAAATGCTCAAGGTCTCCACGGGCGTGTTCACCACGCACATTCCTTACCGGGGTGGCACGCCGCTGATCACGGGCGTGCTGGGCAACGAGGTGCAGTTCATCCTCGACAACCTGGTCATCATGCTGCCGCACATCCAGGCGGGCAAGGTGCGCGCCCTGGCCGTAGCGGCCGACCAGCGCCTGCCCCAGCTGCCCGATGTGCCCACCATGGCCGAGGTCGGTCACCCCGAGCTGAACCTCACCTCATGGACGGGCTTGGCCGCGCCCGCGGGCACGCCTGAAGCGGTGGTGCAGACGCTGTACAAAGCCGTGCGTCAGGTTGCCACATCGCCCGCCATGGTGACGAACCTCAAGGAGCGCGGCGTGATCGTGCCCGAAGAGATGCCACCCGTCGCGTTCGAAAAGATGATGGCAGAGCGCCTGGTGAAGTTTGGCGACGTGGTGCGCAAGGCAGGCATCACCGCCGAATGACGCGGTGTTGCTCTGAATTTTGAGTGTTTTTGGCTGCTAGCGCTTATTGGATAAGCACTGGCAGCTATCAAAACAATAGTTGATAAGCCGATGGGACAATGCTGCCCATGACAGCCGCACTCCACACCCCCACCGCGCCCACCACCCTCACCATCACCCGCCCCGACGACTGGCACTTGCACGTGCGCGACGGCGAGCCCCTGCACACCGTCGTGCCCCACACCGCCGCCCAGTTCGGCCGCGCGATCATCATGCCCAACCTGCGCCCGCCGGTTACCACGGCCGAGCAGGCCATGGCCTACAAGCAGCGCATCCTGGCCGCCGTGCCCGCAGGCATGAGCTTTGAGCCGCTGATGACGCTGTACCTGACCGACAACCTGCCGCCGGAAGAAATCGTGCGTGCCAAGGCCGCAGGCGTAGTAGCCTGCAAGCTCTACCCCGCCGGTGCCACCACCAACAGCGATGCGGGCGTGACCGACCTGCGCAAGACCTACAAGACGCTCGAAGCCATGCAGAAGGCAGGCATGCTGCTCTTGGTGCACGGCGAAGTGACCAGCAGCGACATCGACCTGTTCGACCGCGAGGCCGTGTTCATCGAGCAGCAGCTCATCCCGCTGCGCCGCGACTTCCCTGAGCTGAAGATCGTCTTCGAGCACATCACCACCAAAGACGCTGCCGACTACGTGGCCCAGTCCGACCGCTTCACTGCCGCCACCATCACCGCGCACCACCTGCTGTACAACCGCAACGCCATCTTTGTGGGCGGCGTGCGCCCCCACTACTACTGCCTGCCCGTGCTCAAGCGCGAAACGCACCGCGTGGCTCTGGTGCAGGCTGCCACCAGCGGCAGCAGCAAGTTCTTCCTGGGCACCGACAGCGCGCCGCACCCTGCGCACCTCAAGGAGCACGCCACCGGCTGCGCGGGCTGCTACACCGCCCACGCCGCCATTGAGATGTATGCCGAGGCGTTCGACAACGCCGGTGCACTCGACCAGCTCGAAGGCTTTGCCAGCTTCCACGGCCCCGACTTCTACAACCTGCCGCGCAACACCGGCACCATCACCCTGCGCCGCGAGTCGTGGACACCGCCCGACAGCTTTGCGTTTGGCGAAGCCGAACTCAAGCCCCTGCGCGCTGGTGAAGCCCTGCCGTGGCGGCTGGTGTAAGCGAAGCCTTCGACGCCATCGACTGGAGCGTCCCCTGGCTGGCGCCGTGGCGCAATCTGGGCCCGCCCGTGGCGCAGCAGCTGCAGCACGATCCTGCAGTGCACCGGGCGTTGCAGGCCGCAGCGCCGCCAGCGTTGCCGGTGGGTTTTGTGCCCCAGTCCGAGCTGCCTGAAGGCACGGCCTACGAGCAGTACATCTGGGACACCCACAGGGTGCCCACGCGCGACAACCTGCACGACTTCTTCAACGGCCTGGTCTGGCAACAGTTTCCGCACACCAAGCGGCGCCTGAACGAGCTGCAGGCCCGGGCCATCGCCGCCGATGGTGTGCAGGCTGTGCGCGGGCCCTTGCGCGATGCGCTCACGGTGTTTGACGAGAACGGCGCCGTACTGCAAGCGCCGCCCGTGCTGTGGGCCGCGCTCAGGGTGCGAGACTGGCAGCGCCTGTTCATCGACCTGCGCCCGCTGTGGGGGCAGGCCCGGCTGGTGGTGTTCGGGCACGCGCTGCTTGAAAAGCTGGTTATCCCTCGAAAACCCATGGTGGCGCATGTGTATCAGGCGCCAGTAGCTATTGAATCAATAGCAATTTTGGATGCTTGGCTGGCGCAGGAAATTCAGCCGCAGCCGTGGTCTGCCAAGCCCTTCACCCCGCTGCCCGTGCTGGGCGTACCCGGCTGGTGGCCCCCTAACGAGACGCCGGACTTTTATGCCGACACCCAGGTGTTCCGCCGGCCCCGGGCTGTGTCAGGGGGCTAATTCCCGTCAACGCTTGTGTGATAAGGCCTGTGCGCGGGTTTGCACCTACCATAGCGCGATGAAATCGCGGCCATGGGGCTGCCAGGGGCGTGCAGTGGCCCCAGCAGCGGGTGTTTGGTGCTTGAAGCGCAGCACCCGGCCCCCATCTGAGCCAGCAAACACTTGTTGTTGTTTACCCCACGGAGAAACCATTCCATGAAGCGGATCCTTTTGTTTGTGATGACCAACCTGGCCGTCGTTGTCGTGCTGGGGGTGGTGGCCAGCCTGCTGGGCGTCAACCGCTACCTCACGGCCAACGGGCTCAACCTGGGCGCGCTGCTGGGCTTTGCGCTCGTCATGGGCTTTGGCGGCGCCATCATCTCGCTGCTCATCAGCAAGCCCATGGCCAAGTGGACCTCGGGCGTGCGCGTGATCGACGGCTCCGGCTCGCCCGACGAGCGCTGGATCGTCGAGACCGTGCGCAAGTTCGCCACCGAAGCCAAGATCGGCATGCCTGAAGTCGGCATCTTCGAAGGCGACCCCAATGCGTTTGCCACGGGCGCGTTCAAGAACTCGGCCCTGGTGGCGGTGTCCACCGGCCTGCTGCAAGGCATGACGCGTGAAGAGGTCGAGGCCGTGATCGGCCACGAGGTGGCCCACATCGCCAACGGTGACATGGTCACCATGACGCTGATCCAGGGCGTGATGAACACCTTTGTGGTGTTCCTGTCGCGGGTGATCGGCTATGCGGTCGACAGCTTTCTGCGCAAGAACGACGAGAGCAGCTCGGGCCCCGGCATCGGCTACTACGTGACCACCATCGTGCTCGACATCCTGCTGGGCTTTGTGGCCGCGATGATCGTCGCCTGGTTCAGCCGCCAGCGCGAGTTCCGTGCCGATGCAGGCGCGGCGCAACTGATGGGCCGCCGCCAGCCCATGATCAATGCCCTGGCCCGCCTGGGTGGCATGCACCCGGCCGAGCTCCCCAAGAGCATGGCCGCCATGGGCATTGCCGGTGGCATTGGCAAGCTGTTCAGCACCCACCCGCCCATCGAAGAGCGCATTGCTGCGCTGCAGAACGCGCAGCAGCAAGGCTGATCCGGTTCAACCTGGCCCTTGAAGGCCGCTGCAGGGGTTGCCCCTGCGGCGGCCTTTTTGTTTCTGGGTGGGTTGTCGGCCTTGTGGGGCGGCTCAAGGGTTTGTAACCTTTTGTCGATAACCAGTGGAAACCCAATTCCGCATGCCGTGCGGGCAGCAGCGGGTTGCCGATCCTTATTCCCACGAGAACACCTTATGTCCATCTCCCACGCACGTGTTGCGGTCCGCCTGGCCCTGGCCTTTGGCGTTGTCTGTCTGGTCATGTCGCTCTCGGCCGCCGTCGGTATCTGGCGGCTGGCGGGGCTGCAGGACATTGCCGACGACCTGGGCGGCGCATCGTCCGAGCGCGCGCTGCTGGCGCGTGAGCTGCACGCCATCGTGGTGCTGAGTTCCGCACGTGCCGAAACGCTGCTGGAGATCGACAACCCCGCCTACGCGGCGCGCATCGACGCGGACCGCAAAACCACGTCGGCCCGTTCGTCCGAAGTGCGCAAGCGCCTGGACGAGCTGGCGGCAGACCCGGAATCCCAGGCCTTGTTCGATGCCATCGACAAGGCAGGCAACGGTTTTCGCACGGTGCGGGACGACCTTGTCAAGCGCCGCAAGGCGGGCGAGGCCCTGCCCCCCGACGCCATTGCCAACCAGCTTCGGCCTGCGGCCGATGCCTATGCCGCCTCGGTGAACAAGCTGGCCGAGTACCAGCGCCAGCGTGTGGCCGAGGCCCGCGAGGCTGCCGCCCGCAGCGAGAGCCAGGGCATCACGCTGCTGGCCGCAGGCTCGCTGGTGGGGCTTCTGCTGAGCCTGGCCTGCGCCTGGCTGCTGTCGCGCTCCATCCTGCAGCCGCTGGCCCATGCGTCCGAGGTGACCGACCGCATTGCCGAGGGCGACCTCACCTCCCCCGTGCCCGCGCCGCAGGCGGGCAGCCGCGACGAACTGCAGGCCCTGCTGGCGCGCCTGGGGGGTATGCAGGCGCGGCTGGCGGAACTGGTGGTGGGCATGCGCCAGGCCAGCACCTCGGTGGCCGGTGCCAGCAGCGAGATCGCGGCGGGCAACAGCGACCTGTCGGCCCGCACCGAGCACACGGCTTCCAATTTGGAAGAAATCGCCGCCAGCATGGAAGAACTCCTGGCCACCGTGCGCCACAGCGCCGACGCCGCAGCGCAGGCCAGCACCCTGGCCACCGGTGCCAGCAGCGTTGCCCAGCGCGGGCGCGAGGCAGTGGACCGCGTGGTGGGCACCATGGATGGCATCGCGCTGTCGTCGCGCCGCATTGCCGACATCACCAGCGTGATCGATGGCATTGCGTTCCAGACCAATATCCTGGCGCTGAACGCGGCCGTGGAAGCGGCCCGTGCCGGTGAGCAGGGGCGGGGCTTTGCGGTGGTGGCCAGCGAGGTGCGCAGCCTGGCCCAGCGTTCGGCCACGGCGGCCAAGGAGATTGGGGGCCTCATCAGCGACAGCGTGCGGCAGGTGGACGAAGGCACCAAGCTGGTCCATGCAGCGGGCGGCACCATGGGCGAGATCGTGAACTCGGTGCAGCAGGTGGCCACCATCATTGGCGAGATCAGCACGGCTGCGCGTGAGCAGACCACGGGCCTGAGCCAGGTGGGCGAGGCGGTCTCGCAGCTCGACCAGATGACGCAGCAGAACGCCGCGCTGGTGGAAGAATCGTCCGCCGCCGCGCAGGGCCTACGGGTTCAGGCGCAGCAACTGGCCGAGCTGGTGGAGGCGTTCCGCCTGCCCGCTGGCAACGCGCTGCGCTGAGCTGGGCAGGGCAGGGCAGGGCAGGGCAGGGCAGGGCAGGGCAGGGCAGGGCAGGGCAGGGCAGGGCAGGGCAGGGCAGGGGCGTACCGCTCTACTTCACCTCCACCCGCCAGCGCCGCCGTGGCGCACGCAGCGCATGGCGCTTGCGGTACTCGGCCGGGGCCATGCCGGTGTAGCGCACAAAGATGCGCCGGAACGCCGCCGGGTCGGCGTAGCCGCAGGCCACGGCAATGCTGGGCACGCTTTCCAGCGTCACCTCCAGCATCACCCGGGCACGCGCGCAGCGCAGGCCGTGCAGGTGGTCCAGCGGCGACTGCGACAGCTCCTGCTGGAAATGCCGCAGCAGGGTGCGCGTGCTCACCGATGCGGCCTCGGCCAGCCGGTCCAGCGAGTAAGGCTGGTCCAGGTGCGCCTCCATCCAGGCAATGGCGCGGGCGAGTGTGCTGTCGCGCGTGGCGGGTATGTGCTGCTGTGCGTTGGCCTGCAGCGCCGCGCGGGCGCGCTGGTGGTCGGGGGTCATCACGGTCTCGCAGGCGGCAGCCAGCTCCGGCCCCAGCGCCTGGCGCACCAGGGCAATGGCCAGCAGGTTCACGTTGCTGGGCAGTGCGCAGCTCAGCCAGGGGCCGTCGTCCGACAGGTCCTGGCCCAGGCTGTGGCCGATGCCCGGGAAGTCCCGTTCAAACCCCGCGATGTAGAACCAGGGCAGGCAGGCCTGGCGCCCATTCAGCCGCCCGCTTTGCGCCGCCAGCCAGGCGCCATTGCCCATGGTGAGCAGCTTTTGCCCTGCGTCCAGCGCAATGCCCAGCTGGCGTGACAGCGCCTGGTGGCGGGCTGCCACGGCACGGATGGCCGGGATGTCCGGCGCGTGGAACGAAGGGATGAACAGCGCCCGGGTGGGGGCCAGTGCCGCATCCTTGTCATCTGGCAATGTGTAGGCTGCCAGGGGGCTCGGCAAGGGTGCCAGGGGCAGGCCCTCGGCGTCCAGCAGGCGCCAGGCAAGGCGGGGTGCTTGTGCACCCAGCCGCTGGCTGGCCAGCAGGTTGGCGCCGCGCAGCAGGTCGATGAGCTGCAGGGCACTGCCTGCGGCCGATTCGGGCAGCAGCGGGATGTCCACGCGGAACACCGGGGGCTTGGGCGGCGCCGAAGGCAAGGACGAAGGTGACGGTGGCATGGCGATATTGGCTCTGTGTATGGCGATTTTCGCTTGTCATGAAGGCAGCGTGCGCTTTTAGCATGAACGTGCTTTTCGCTTCCCCACCCAGGCCCTCGTGGCTGTTCACTCCCTACGGATCTGCCCATGCACAAACCCCTCTCTGCCATCGCGATTGCCGCCAGCCTCGTCGCCAGCGGGCTGACTTTTGTCTCTTCGGCCCAGGCCCAGGCGCTGGATGCCGCGGGCCTGCAGACCATCGACGCCGCGGTGAGCGCCGTGGCGCCCAAGATGGTCAGCTGGCGCCGCGACATCCATGCCCACCCCGAACTCTCAGGCCAGGAAGTGCGCACCGCCAAGCTCGTGGCCGAGCACCTCAAGAAGCTGGGCATGGAAGTGCAGACCGGCGTGGGCGGCACGGGCGTTGTGGGCACGCTCAAGGGCGGCCTGCCCGGCAAGGTGGTGGCCCTGCGCGCTGACATGGACGCGCTGCCTGTGCTGGAGAACACCGGCCTGCCCTTTGCGAGCAAAGCCAAGGCCACCTACCTGGGCAAGGAAGTGCCCGTGATGCACGCCTGTGGCCACGACGCCCACACTGCCATGCTGATGGGCGCGGCCGAGGTGCTGGCGGGCATGAAGGCCCAGCTGCCCGGCACGGTGAAGTTCATCTTCCAGCCCGCAGAAGAGGGCGCGCCCGTGGAGGCCGATGCCAACGGCAAGGTGCCCAGCTTCGGCGCCAAGGCCATGATCGAAGCCGGTGCGCTCAAGGATGTGCAGGCCATCTACGGCCTGCACATCACCTCCAACCTGCCCGGCGGCGTGGTGGGCTACCGCAGCGGCCCGCTGATGGCCGGGTCGGACAACATCACCATCCATGTGGAAGGGCGGGGTGGTCATGGCTCCTCACCCTGGGCCACCATCGACCCCATCGTGGCCGCCAGCCAGGTGGTGATGGGCCTGCAGACCGTGGTGAGCCGCCAGCTCAACATCAGCCAGGAACCGGCCGTGGTCACCATCGGCCAGATCCAGGGCGGCACCCGCTACAACATCATCCCCGACAAGGTGGAGATGATGGGCACGCTGCGCACGTTTGACGAAGACATGCGCCAGGAAGCACTCAAGCGCATCACCACCACGGCCGAGTCAATCGCTGCTGCCAGCGGCGCCAAGGCCAGCGTGCGTTTTGGCCCCGTGGCCTACCCCGTGACCACCAACCCTGCGCAACTCACGCAGGCGTCGCTGCCCGCGCTGAACCTGGCCATGGGCGGCAAGACCATGGTGATCCCCAAGGTGGCGGGCTCGGAGGACTTCTCGGAGTTCCAGAAGGTCGTGCCCGGTTTCTTCTACTTCCTGGGCGCACCGCCCAAGGGCAAGGAATTTGCCAAGGCGCCACCCAACCACTCCGCGCTGTTCGACATCGACGAAGACCAGCTGCCGACCGGCGCACGCAGCCTGGCCGCACTGGCCGTGGACTTCCTGCAGCGCAAGTAAGAAGCGAAAAGCAGAGGGGCGCCGCGCGGCTCAGGCCGTGCGGCGGGGCGAAGCCAGTCGGCTGCCGATGAGCAGGCGAAACGGCAGCAGCAGCGCCACGCCCAGCCCCAGCTTCACCGCGAGGTCACCCAGTGCCCAGGTGATCCACGGGTCGCTGGTGCCCCCAAACGCAATGCTCCAGAACACGGCCGTGTCCAGCATGGCCGTCAGCAGCGTGGCCACCAGCGGCGCGCGCCACCAGACGCCGTGGCGCAGGCGGTCGAACACGGCAATGTCCAGCCATTGCGAGAGCAGAAAGGCTGCGCCCGACGCGATGGCAATGCGCGCAGGCGCCAACACCAGCGAGGCGGCCACCGCCACCCCAAACCCCACCCACGCCACCCGCCGCGCCTGCTGCGGGCCGTGGGCGCGGTTGACCAGCTCGCTCACCAGAAAGGCCACCGGGTAAGTGATGGCACCCCAGGTGAGCCAGTTGTTGATGGGGAACTGCACAAGGATGTTGGACGCCAGCACCACGGCGGCCATGGCCAGCGTGGCCGCTGCGAATGGCGGCCGTTTGGAGGACCACATCACGCGGCAATGCCCAGCAGGCTGCGCGCCACCGCCTCACCCACCTTGATGCCATCCACGCCCGCCGACAGAATGCCGCCCGCGTAGCTGGCACCTTCGCCCGCCGGGTACAGGCCCGGCGTGTTCAGGCTTTGCAGGTTCTCGCCACGCCCGATCTTCAGGGGCGATGAGGTGCGCGTCTCCACGCCCGTCAGCACCGCGTCGTGCATGTCAAAGCCCTTGATCTTGCGGCCGAACGCGGGCAGCGCCTCGCGCAGCGCCGCGATCGCGTAGCCGGGCAGGGCGGCGTGCAGGTCGGTGAGAAGCACGCCGGGCTTGTACGAGGGCTCCACTTCACCCAGCTGCGTAGATGGCTTGCCCGCGATGAACTCCCCCACCAGCTGGCCCGGCGCGCTGTAGTCGCGCCCGCCCAGCACAAATGCGTTGGATTCGAGCTGGCGCTGCAGCACGCTGCCCGACAGGGGGTGGAACTGCCCGGCGGGCAGGGCCTCCACGCCGTAGGTCTGGCCCAGGTGGGTTTCAAACGCCTGCGCGTCCTGCGGGTAATCGCGGGGGTCGATGCCCACCACCATGCCCGCATTGGCATTGCGCTCGTTGCGCGAATACTGGCTCATGCCGTTGGTCACCACGCGGTGGGGTTCGCTGGTAGCGGCCACCACCGTGCCACCGGGGCACATGCAAAAGCTGTACACCGCGCGGCCGTTGGCGGCGTGGTGCACCAGCTTGTAGTCGGCTGCGCCCAGCAGCGGGTGGCCTGCGTGGCGGCCCCAGCGGGCGCGGTCGATCACGCCCTGCGGGTGCTCGATGCGGAAACCGATGGAAAAAGGCTTGGCCTCCATGGCCACGCCACGCTGGTACAGCATGGCAAAGGTGTCGCGCGAGCTGTGGCCCAGCGCCATCACCACGTGGTCGGCGCGCAGCTCAGTCGTCTCGCCCGTGGCCTGGTTCAGCACCTTCAGGCCGCGCAGGTAGCGCGCACCGCCTGTGCCTTCGATGATCACGTCCGTCACGCGCTGCTCAAAGCGGATCTCGCCGCCCAGCGCAATGATCTGTTCGCGCAGGTTTTCCACCACCTTCACCAGCTTGAAGGTACCGATGTGCGGGTGGGCGACATACAGGATTTCTTCGGGCGCACCAGCTTTGACGAACTCGTTCATCACCTTGCGGCCCAGGTGGCGCGGGTCCTTGATCTGGCTGTAGAGCTTGCCGTCGCTGAACGTGCCGGCGCCGCCCTCGCCAAACTGCACGTTGCTTTCGGCGTGCAGCTCACGCTTGCGCCACAGGCCCCAGGTGTCTTTGGTACGCTCGCGCACGGTCTTGCCGCGCTCCAGCACGATGGGCTTGAAGCCCATCTGCGCCAGCACCAGCGCAGCAAAAATGCCGCAGGGGCCAAAGCCCACCACCACGGGGCGCAAGGGCAGCTCGGCAGGCGCCTGGCCCACGGGGTGCCAGGCCATGTCGGGCGTGGGCTGGATGTGCGGGTTGCCCGCAAACTGGGCCAGGAGGGCGGCTTCGCGCGCGGGCTGCGCGAGGGTGATGTCCACGATGTAGACCGCCAGCAGGTCGGCCTTGCGCGCATCAAAGCTGCGCTTGAAGACGTGCAGTTGGGCGATGTCGGTGTCCGCCAGGCCCAGGATTTGCGAGGCAGCGGCGCGCAGGGGCGCCTCGGGGGCTTCGGCCACGGTGAAGGGCAGCCGGATTTCGGAGAGTCGGATCATGTTCTTGCGGGCCCGTGTCGATCGGGCGGGTTGCAATGGCGTGGGGCAGCGATGATACGGGGTGCTCGCCACCCACGGAAGCCCTGGCGTGCATGGGGTGTGGAGCCGTGTGCCTAAAAAGCTATCAAATCAATAGCTTCTAGCGATTTATGGATAAGCGACAGAGGCACTTTTGAATCATATTTTTCGAGCTGTTGGAACTTCATCATCGCTGCCCGACTGCTGGCGCCAGCGCAGCTCTGCCACACCAAAGGCTATGGCCGCGAGCACCAGTGGCCCAAAGTAATACAGCGCCCGGTAGGCCAGCAGGGCCGCCAGCACTTCTTCCTGCCCCAGCGCCTGGGTGGCCAGCAGCGCCACGCCCACGGCCTCCAGCACACCCAGGCCCGCAGGCACGCGCAGCACCAGCCCGGCCACCGCCCCCAGCAACACGGTGGCCAGCGCGGCAGGGTAGCTCACCTGGTGTTGCAGCACCGTCCATAGCGCGGCGCCCATCAGCATCCAGTTGGCGGCCGACACGGCCACTTGCCACAGCGCCACGGGCCAGTGCGGCAGCGGAAATTCGTGTCCTCGCAACGTTAGCGCCCGCCCGCTGCGCAATGCGCACACAGCCACATAGGCCAACGGGAGACAACCCAGCACGGTGCCGCCCAGGCGCCATTGCCACGGCGTCACGGCCCACCCCGCGACCGCAGGCGGCTGCCACGTCCACGCCAGCACGCCCGCCAGCAACAGGTAACCCACCCAGTTCGTCACGATGCTGGTGCCCACCACCTGACCGATCGTGCCGGGGTCCACGCCACGCCGGTCATACAGCCGGTAGCGCACGCCCACGCCGCCAATCAGCGAGCCCAGGTTGAGCGTGAACGGGTAGCTCGTCATGGCGATGGCCAGCGTGGTGGTGCGCGTCAAGCGGTGGCCGCTGCAATGGCGGCCCACCCAGTCAAAGCTGCCGTAGGTGAAGTGGCTCAGCAGCGCCAGCGCACCGCCCACGGCCAATGCGGTGGTGGGCAGGTCGCGAAGCGCCTGCAGCACCGCGGGCCAGTCCACGGTGCGCGCCTGCCGAAAGATCAGCCCGGCCACCACCGCAAAAAAAGCGGCAGCGAACCCTCGGGTGACCCATGGCCACCAGGCCTGCTCCGGCCAGTGGCGCCAGCCGCGTGGGCTGCTGCTACTGGTGCTGCTGGGGGCAGGTGATGCCATGGCGTCGGAGGTGCCCGTCTGGGTGTCCGCGGGCAGTGTGGAGGTGGCCATGGCGGGGGCTCCGGGGCGCCGTCAGGTGGCCGCGCTGCTGGCGGGCTCGGCCGACGACGTGCCCGGGCTGGCCAGCGTGATCGTGGGCTCGTGGTGGGGCAGCCAGCCTGCCCACGCCGGGAACCAGCGCATCAGGTGGTACACCGCATAGCTGCGCAGCAGACGCAGTCCATTCCAATGGCTGGGCGCTGCAGCTTCGATCTGCTTGCAACTGGTGTCCATCAGGTGCGACAGGCGGCGGTGCAGGTGGGCGTTGAAGGCGCGGTCCTGGATGATCACGTTGGCCTCCAGGTTCAGCGACAGGCTCAACGGGTCGAGGTTGCTGGAGCCCACGGTGGACCAGTCCTCATCCACCAGCGCCACCTTGCCGTGCAGCGGGCGGTCGCAGTATTCGTACACCCGCACGCCCGCGCGTTGCAGGTGGTCGTACAGCAGGCTGGCTGCCGTCTTCACGATGGGCATGTCGGGCTGGCCTTGCAGGATCAGCCGCACGTCCACGCCCCGCTTGGCGGCCCGCCGCATCTCGCGGATGAAGCGGTAGCCCGGGAAGAAGTAGGCATTGGCAATCACCACCCGGCTGCGCGCCGCGCGCAGGGCCACGCGGTACTGGCGCTCAATGTCGCTGGTGTGCTGCTGGTTGTCGCGCGTCACAAACATGGCGTTGGCTGTGCCTGCGTGGGGGCGGCCGGTAATGTCTGTGGCGTGGGGGCGTTGGTGCGCGCTGCGGTCCAGCACCGCCTCGCGCGTGAAGCGGTGCATCTGCGCCACGACCGGGCCGCGCACCTGCACGGCGTAGTCCTGTTTGGCCTCGGGGCCGAAGTCGGCCATGTGGTCGGCTGAATAGTTGATGCCGCCGATGAAACCCAGCTGGCCGTCCACCACCACGATCTTGCGGTGCATGCGGCGCAGCACGTTCAGCCGCTGCCCGAGGAAGCGACGGCCCGGGTCAAAAATCCGAAAGCGCACACCTGCATCCACCAGGCTGCCCACAAACTGGTCCGACAGATCGGGCGAGCCAAACCCGTCCACCAGCACATGCACCTCTACCCCGCGCTGCGCTGCGGCCAGCAGGGCTGCATGCAGTTCCTGCCCGATCTTGTCCTCGAACAGGATGAAGGTCTCCAGCATCACCTCGCGCCGGGCCTGGGCAATGGCGTTGAACACACGCGGGAAGAACTCCTCGCCGTTTTCCAGCAACTCGAAGTGGTTGCCCGGAACCCAGCGGGATGAGCGTGGCAGGCTGAAAGCAGGGCGCTTCATAGCAGGATCTCCGCCGCCAAAGGGGCATGGTCCGAGAGCTTGTCCCAGGGTTTTTTGGGCAGTGACAGCGGCGCATGCACAGCGGCGTTGCGCACGTAGATGCGGTCCAGCGCCAGCAGCGGCATGGAGGCTGGAAACGTGCGCACCGCACGGCCAAAGGCCTGCACAAACACCTCTTGCAGGCCCGCTTCCCGGTGCAGGATGTCGTGCGCGCGGTTGCGCCAGTCGTTGAAATCCCCCGCCAGCACCACGGGCTCGTTGGCTGGGAAGCTGCGCAGCAGATCGCACACACGCAGCAGCTGCCGCTGTCGATGGGATTCCTGCAGGCCCAGGTGCACGCAGACCGCATGCACCGGCAGGTGGTGGCCCGGCGGCTGCAACACGCAATGCAGCATGCCGCGCCGCTCGGGCCCGCTGATGGAGATATCGTGGTTCTCGTAGTGTGTGATCGGAAACTTGGACAACAGCGCATTGCCGTGGTCGCCGTTGTCATACACCGCGTTGCGCCCGTAGGCGTATTGCGACCAGATGGTGTCCGCCAGAAACTCGTAGTGCGGCACCTGCGGAAAGTTGGCGAACCGGCTGGCATGGCGGTGGTGCGTGCCCAGCACCTCCTGCAGAAACACCAGATCGGCTGCCACATCCCGCACGGCATCCCGCAGCTCATGAAGCATGAAACGCCGGTTGAAGGTGGTAAATCCCTTGTGCACGTTTACGGTGAGCACCTTGAACGCGATGGGCTGGGGATCGGTAGCGGCGGTGGTGGCCATGGGCAGTCAAACAATCTTTGGAGTGGGGCCCCCGCGAAGCCGCCGCGGTGTGCGCAATGGCCACCAGGGGCAGGCCGAGGGATGACTTGATTGTTTGGGCTGCACTGCCTTGCCGCTGTAGGACGGCTGGCCGTGGTTTTGTGCTGCTGGGGACGAAAAAAATGGGGCCTGATAGCCCCATTTCGTTCTGCAAAGTGCTGCCGCAGGCGGCAGCGGCGCCTACGCCGGCAGGAACCCTTCGACCGACAGGTAACGCTCGCCCGTGTCGTAGTTGAAGCCCAGCACCTTGGCGCCCGCAGGCAGCTCGGGCAGCTTTTGCGCAATGGCGGCGAGCGTGGCGCCCGACGAAATACCCACCAGGATGCCCTCTTCGCGCGCAGAGCGGCGTGCGTATTCGCGCGCCGGTTCGGCATCGACCTGGATCACACCGTCGAGCAGGCTGGTGTCGAGGTTCTTGGGGATGAACCCCGCGCCAATGCCCTGAATGGGGTGGGGCGACGGTGCGCCCCCCGAGATCACGGGCGACGCCGTGGGCTCCACCGCAAACACCTTGAGGTTGGGGAACTTGGCTTTGAGCACCCGTGCCACGCCGGTGATGTGGCCGCCCGTGCCCACGCCGGTGATCAGCACGTCGATGCCATCGGGGAAGTCCGCCAGGATCTCCTGCGCCGTGGTGCGCACATGCACATCGATGTTGGCGGGGTTCTCGAACTGCTGGGGAACCCACGCGCCGGGTGTCTGCGCCTGCAGTTCTTGTGCGCGGGCAATCGCGCCCTTCATGCCCTTCTCCCGCGGGGTCAGGTCAAACTGCGCGCCATAGGCGAGCATCAGGCGGCGGCGCTCGATGCTCATGCTGTCGGGCATCACCAGAATCAGCTTGTAGCCCTTGACGGCGGCCACCAGAGCCAGGCCGATGCCGGTGTTGCCGCTGGTGGGCTCGATGATGGTGCCGCCGGGCTTGAGTGCGCCGGACTTTTCAGCGTCTTCCACCATCGACAGTGCGATGCGGTCCTTGATGGAGCCGCCAGGGTTGCTGCGCTCGGACTTCACCCACACGTTGGCCGCCGGGCCAAACAGGCGGTTGATGCGCACGTGGGGCGTGTTGCCGATGGTTTGCAGAATGTTGTCAACTTTCATGGCGTCTCCTATGAGGTGAAAAAGGGGGGAGAGGGATGCAGCCTCCCGGTCAGTTCGCAAATATCCAAATTACCCAAATATCCGTTCGGGCTGAGCCTGTCGAAGCCAAGGCACGGCGCAAGCCATTCGACAAGCCCGGGGTAAACGCGATTCGCGCACTGGCATGGCGGTCTCACGCGCATTCTGAACCAGTTGTTCTGCAGCCCGGGTGATATGGATATAGCCATATCAGAGGCCGGGCTGCGCTGGCCCGCCTCACGGCCGCGGAAGGATCTCCACCAGCATGGCCTGCTTGACTGGCGTGATCTGCACCTGCACCGGCAGCCCCAGCGCAATCGTCTGCGCGTTGGTGGCCGTGTGCTGCGTCACCTCGGTGCAGGTGTAGCGCGCTGCCTGCCCGCTGCGCCACACCGCCAGGGCCAGCGGCAGCATCCACTGGTCGGCCAGGTGCGGGCCCAGGGCGCCCGTGCTGCGCTGGTAGTCGCGTACCTCCTCCACCAGCCGCTTGGCAACCTGCTCGGACGACAGGCTGCGCTCGCCCAGCTGGCAGAACACCTCGGTGATGTGCTCGTACTCCAGCGTGGCAAGCAGCGCATTGCCCGGGCCTTCGTTCTGGCACGTAGGGGGCTGGCGCAGTCGGCCGGATTCAAACGTCCAGCCCATGCGCTGGCCCAGCGCATCCAGCTCCCGCGTGGCAATGTTGCGCGCCAGGCCCGGCACCAGTGCCTCACCCCAGGCGTCCTGCAACGGGCCGCGCTCCAGCACGTCCACAGGCGTGAACGGCAGCGCTGCGGGCGTGATGTGTGCCAGCACCTCGCCACCCCCGGCGGGGTAAAAGCCGCGCCGTTGCAGTTGCAGATCCAGCCCCACACCCAACCGCCGCACCAGCGGCGCAAACGCCCGCTCCAGAAAATCAAATGGCGGCGCCATCGGGTTGTGCGTGCCTCCCGAGAGTTGCACGCGGCTTTCGCCCTCCGCCAGCATCAAAGCAGGCAGCACAGTTTGCAGTACCAGCAGGCAGCTGCCCGCCGTCGCGATCTGAAAGCGGTAGTCGCCTGCGCGCACGGCGCCGGGCGTGAACAGCAGCGTTTGCGACCCCAGTTCCGCGCCTTCTGCATCGCCGCCGCACACAGCCACCGCCGCCTGCACGCAGGCCAGGTGCTGGCGCATCAGCCCCGGCTTGGGCCGCCCGGCGCGAATGCGTGTGATGTGCAGCGGGCGGCCGGTGACCATGGCAAGGGCCAGGCCGGTGCGCAGGATCTGGCCGCCGCCTTCGCCGGTGGAGCCGTCGAGGGTGAGGGTAGATTCAAAATAAAGCATAAAAAGTGCCTGTGGCGCTTGTCTGAAAAGCGCCAGTAGCTATCAAAAGGAATTGACCAAATTGTTGGTGCTGGATTACAGCCAGCCCTTCTGTCTCGCGCGTTCCATCTCTTGCATCTTGCGGAGCGTGGCCAGTCTTTGTTGTGTTGCGCGCTCTGTCAGTGCCGCATAGTCCGGGTGCTTCGCAAAGTAAGGGCCAAGCCAACCGTCCTCGTGGGTAAACGCCATGGTCCAAGCGAGATCGGTTGGGAAAACGCAAAAATCCGGCGCGCTGCACTGGGTGGGCAGTGCGTTGGTCAGCAGGGCTGCGTTCCTGTTGTTGGACAGGACCACGACCTCTGAGCCATCCTGATCCGCGTACCACCGGTCGGCATCGCTGCCGGACACGCTCGGATAGGCCTCGTAGCTGAACGTGTGCCATAGGTATTGTTTCAGCCCTGGCGCCCGCTCGCCGGGAGCATAAACTTCCAGCCAGCGCTGAGCCCATTGCCGAGCTTCATCCTTGGTGTATTCATGGATGACAGTTCCGGGCTGCACCGACAGGCCACGGCCGTGCAGGCCGTTCTTGTGCGTCATGGCGCTCACCCCTTCACGCAGACGACTTGCTTGAGCGTGTAAACCACCTCCACCAGGTCCTGCTGCGCCGCCATCACCGCGTCAATGTTCTTGTAGGCCATCGGAATCTCATCGATCACGTCGGCATCCTTTCGGCATTCCACGCCTTCGGTTGCCTTGATCTGGTCCGCGACCGTGAACATCTTCTTGGCCTTGGTACGGCTCATGGTGCGGCCCGCGCCGTGGCTGCAGCTGTTGAAGCTCTCGGGGTTACCTTTTCCGCGCACGATGAAGCTCTTGGCCCCCATGCTTCCCGGGATGATCCCCAGCTTGCCTTGCTCGGCACTCACCGCACCCTTGCGGGTCACGAAGACCTCTTGCCCGAAGTGCGTCTCGCGCTGCACGTAGTTGTGGTGGCAGTTCACCGCCTCAATGTGCGTCTCGAACGGCTTGGTGATCACCTGGCGCAGCGCGGCAATCACGCGGCCCATCATCACTTCGCGGTTGGCGGCAGCAAACTTTTGCGCCCACCCCACGGCCTTCACGTAGTCGCCGAAATACTGTGCGCCTTCCTCGAAGTAGGCCAGGTCTTTGTCCGGCAGGTTGCGTTGGTTCATCTCGGCGTCCTTCTTGGCCAGCTCGATGAAGTGGGTGCCGATGGCGTTACCCACCCCACGCGAGCCCGAGTGCAGCATCACCCACACGGACTGGTGTTCGTCCAGGCAGATTTCGATGAAGTGGTTACCCGTTCCCAGCGTCCCCAGGTGCTTGTAGTTGTTGGTGTTCTTGATGCGTGGGTGCGCTTCGCAGATTTCCTCGAACTCGTCCACCAGCCCCGCCCAGGCGCGGTCGGTTTCGGCGGGCGGGGTATCCCAGCTGCCTTTGTCGCGGCCCATGCGTTTGGGCGTCATCCCCACCGGCACGGCGCGTTCGATGGCGGCGCGCACGCCGGACAGGTTGTCGGGCAGGTCGCTGGCCGTCAGCGTGGTCTTGCACGCCATCATTCCGCACCCCAGGTCCACCCCCACCGCAGCGGGAATGATGGCCTTGAGGGTAGGCACCACCGAGCCGATGGTGGCGCCAATCCCCAGGTGCACATCGGGCATCACCGCCACATGCTTGAACACGATGGGCAGGCGCGCGATGTTGCGCAGTTGGTTCCGGGCTTCTTCTTCCACGGGCACGCCGTTGGTCCACATCTTCACTGGGACGCCGTTGGGGACTTCATATTGTTCGTAGTTGTTCATCTTACTTTCCTGTTCTGTTGTTCATCTTCAGCTGGCCATTGCATCAAAGACAGCTGCAATGCGTTCGGTCAGCGGGTAGTGGATCTGGCCGCATTTGGCGCATGCCGGGCGCCAGTCGGCGGGTGGCCCGTCCTCTGTCAGCTTCAATAGCTTGTGTGCCCACGCGGCTTTGACGTGCGGATCATTCAGCCATGCCTGCATGGCGGCCTGAAAGGGCGCCTCGGCAAACGCGTTGGAGATCGCTCCGCCGTTCGTCCAGTATTCCCAGTAGTAGGAATCTACAAAGTTCAGCGTCGCCGCTTCGCGGTCGTCTGCTAACCAGTCGTCCAGCAAGGGCTGTATGGATACTCCGGCGTAGTCCCACATCAGCAGGATGCTGAATGCGTGCTCTCCCTGGAAAAGGCCTTCGCTGTCCGGCTCCCACTGCGCCAGGCCCTCGGCGAAGAATGCCCGTGCATAACCCAGCACGGCAGCCCTCTCGTCAGATGAGTAGGCATCGGCAAGGCAACGCCCCAGCCGGTCGAGATAGATCTCGGTGGAGTGGTGCAATCGGGCTCCTTGCGCCAGCAATTCCAGCATGCGAGGCAGGTAGTACTTGATCTCGTCCGCGGGCTGTACCTGGCTCTTGGCAGAGTCGTTGTATTGATAAAAGTGTTCCCGCGTCAGTTGGCGCAGCGGCAGGCATCGCATCTCGCGCTCCAGTTCGGCATCCATGCAGCAGCCGGTGCAGACATCCAGCAGCCCATGCGGTGCCTGGTATTTCGCAAAGGTCTGGTAGACCGCCTGTGTGGCGTCTTCCAGAGGCATTGCAGCAGTCGTTGGTTTCTTTTTCATGGTTCTCTTTCAGCGCATCTTCACCAGGCCGTTCAGCACCTGATCCAGTCCGCCAAACACCGAGATCTTGTCGACCCGTTCAGCCACCCGCTCCAGCGTCTCCAGCTCCTTCATGCGCAGGGCAACAGGGTTGTCCTCCATCACCTTCGCCGTGTTGAGCAGTGAGCGCGTAGCGGCAGTCTCTTCGCGGCGGCGGATCACGTTGGCCTGGGCCTGCTTCTCCGCCTGCACCACCTGGGTCAGGATGGTTTTCATCTCGCCAGGCAGCACGATGTCCTTCACGCCAACGCTTTCCATCACCATGCCAAAAGGCATGAGCTTGGTAGCCATGTGCGCGGTCACCACGTCGTCGATCACCGTCTTGTTCTCCAGCAGCTCATCGAGCGTGCGGGTGCCCACGGCGGCGCGCAGCGCAAACTGCAGCTCGCGGTACAGGTGGTCGGCGGGCTTTTGCAACTGGGCAAAGGCGCGCAGCACATCGGTGTAGCGAAAGGTGGCCGAGAGGTTCAACCGCAGGCTCACCTTGTCGCGGGTCATGATGTCCTGGCCTGAGACCTCTACGGCCTGCAGGCGCAGGTCCACGAGTTCCACAGCGATGGTGCGGCCGTACTTCCAGTACGCATAGGCGCCCGCAGGCAGCAGCCGGTCCACTTTGCCGTCGATGCTGAGCAGTGCGCACAGGCCTTCGGGCACCTGCACTTGCAGCACGCCGGTCAATCCGGTCACGCTGCGCTGGCGCAGTTGTGTGTGCGTCAGGCGCGCCACCAGGGCGGCGGGCAGCTCGGGGCCTGCGTCGAGGTCGATCACCTGCACGCTTACCTCCACCAGGCCTTTCCAATACAGGCGGCGTGTGCCGGGCGGCAGCACCTCGACCAGCACGCCGTTTTCGCTGCGCAGGCCCACTTGCTGCTCCGACAGGTTCACTTGCACAAACTCTGCCGCCACCACGGCAGGCTCCTGCGCCATCAGGTAGTCGGCCAGGCCGTGGGTGAAAGCGGGTTGTTCCAGGGCGAAGGTTTCCACGCGCAGTTGGTCCATGCCCGCAAACAACCAGTAGGTGCCGCTTTGGAGCACGCGGTCAAAGCTGCCGTTGCGCAGCAGCAGGGCGCGTTCGTTTTTCTTCACGGTCACTCGTTCGATCAGCTTCATCATTTTTCTTCTCCTTGTTCTGTCGTTGTCGTTGCAATCAGGGTGCCGTTACAGCAATGGCGGGGTGCCAGGGGGCACAGCCAGGGCCCTGCAGTGCGCCGTGGTTGCTGCCCTGCAAGCAGGGCGGCAGCGTGGCTGGCTGCGGGCGCGGGCTGTGCCGGGTGCTGGCACAAACCGCCACCGGCTGACGGGGCCTTGCCTTGCGGTTGCGTCCAAAAACGCCACCTTGGGGCAACCCCCCGCGTTCGGCGGGTGGTCTTTCGACCGGTACTTCCAAACAAGGCCTTGCGGCCATGGGCAGGAATCGAACCTGCGACAACCCCTTTCGGGGGGCTCTACCAGACTGAGCTACCAGTGGTGGCAAGCCGGGAGTCGAACCCGGCACGTCCTCTTGCGAGGCGTCACCCGACCTTGCCGTTACCCAGCGTTTGCGGTGTGCGGCATGCGGGGAATCGACAAGGCCTTGATGGCCCGGATTCCCTGCACCGGCGGGGCGAACGTTGGTCCTAACCCCGGCCTGTGAGCGGTCACCGCTTGCGCTGGATGCCTTATCTATTGCCAGATGTGTGCCAGCCTGAGTTTTGTCGGTTGAATTCCTTCAAGTCGTTGATTTGTATAGAGAAATTCATCCGTAAGATTTTTTGCTTCTTAGGTGAATATAAAATTAATAGAATTAAAGCTAGCTAAATAGATAAACAGCATGCGCAAAAACAAAGTCGTGATCGGTTTCCTTGGCACCCAGCTCGACTCCGGCCGGGGCGCGGGGCGGTGGGAGAAGTGGCGCCCCACCGTATCGCTGGTGCAGCATGAGGACGTGGTGATCGAGCGGCTGGAGCTTCTCTACACACCGCCTCACCAGGACTTGGCGCAACAGGTGCGCGCGGACATGGTGATCGCGTCCCCCGAGACCACGGTGAATCTGGTACCCCTGCCCATTGCCGACCCGTGGGACTTTGGCGAGGTGTATGCCAAGCTCTTTGATTGGGCGCGGGGCTACCGCTTTGACACCGAGCGCGAGGAATACTGGACCCACATCACCACCGGCACCCACGTGGCGCAGATCTGCCTGTTCCTGCTGGTGGAGTCGCGCCGCATTCCGGGCGTGCTGGCGCAGACCTCGCCGCCCAAGCGCCAGCAGATGGGCGACCCGGGCAGCTACACGCTGATCGACCTGGACCTCTCGCGCTACGACGTGATCGCGCAGCGCTTTGGCGCCGAGCAGCAGGACGCGGTGCAGTTCCTCAAAAGCGGTATTGCCACGCGCAACGCGCGCTTCAACGCGCTGATCGACGAGGTGGAGCGCGTGGCGGTGCGCTCGCGCGCGCCCATCCTGTTCACCGGGCCCACGGGCGCGGGCAAGTCGCACCTGGCGCGGCGCATGTACGAGCTGAAGAAGGCGCGCCACCAGGTCGAGGGCGAATTTGTGGAGGTGAACTGCGCCACGCTGCATGGCGACGGCGCGGCATCCACGCTGTTCGGCCACAAAAAGGGCGCTTTCACGGGTGCGGCAGCCGACCGTGCGGGTTTGCTGCGCATGGCACACAAGGGCGTGCTGTTCCTCGACGAGATTGGCGAACTGGGCCTGGACGAGCAGGCCATGCTGCTCAAGGCGGTGGAGGAAAAGCGCTTCTACCCCATGGGCAGCGACCGCGAGGTGGCCAGCGACTTCGAGCTGATCGCCGGCACCAACCGCGACCTGCGCACCGAGGTGGCGGCCGGGCGCTTTCGCGAAGACCTGTATGCGCGCATCAACCTCTGGAGCTATGTGCTGCCCGGCCTGGCGCAGCGGCCTGAAGACATCGAACCTAATGTGGACCACCAGCTGGCCCGCGCAGGCACCGAGCTGGGCCGCAGCGTGCGCTTTTCCAACGAGGCGCGCGCGGCCTACCTGCGCTACGCCCAGTCGCCGGAGGCCCTGTGGACCGGCAACTTCCGCGACCTTTCGGCCAGCGTGACGCGCCTGGCCACGCTGGCCGACAGCGGCCGCATTGGCCTGTCCCTGGTCGAGGCCGAAATGGCCCGCCTGCGCTGGCTTTGGCAACCCGCCAGCGATGCGCGCAACGGTTTGGCGCCCACACCCGGCGTGTTGGGCCGTGACGATCTTGCAGACCTATTGGGTGAGGAAGCGGTGGGAACCATGGACCTGTTTGATCAGCTGCAACTGGCGGCGGTACTGCAGGTGTGCCGCAACGCCCGCACCCTGTCGGACGCTGGGCGGCAACTGTTCCAGGCGTCGCGTGCGCAGCGCACGGTGGTCAACGACGCGGACCGGTTGCGCAAGTACCTGGCGCGTTTTGGGCTCGACTGGGAGCGGTTGACTACGGCGTCGTTCCCGTCATGGTTGGGACGACGCCATTAGACACAGTGCGTGGTCCCGCGCGGTGTTTGCAGCGCAAGCCTCGGCGGCCGCCCTGCGATGGCTGGCGGGGCAGCGCCCAGCCGCGCAGCAGGGCGGTGATGCGGGAAACGTCTCACTGCTCGCGCGCGAAATGGTGAGTCTGGCCATCTGTCCAGGTGATGATTCCTGTTCCCAGCAGGTCGAGTTGCCAGCGAAGTTGGCGTTCGCCCCGAGCGTTTACTGCGAACCCTTCCGCGTAGCAGCCAGACCAGTCACGTTGCGCGAACCCTTCTTCCGGGACGCGCTTGGCTTCGTGCAGAAAGTACGTCCTTAGTTCGGCTTCACTGAAGCGCGGTGCATCGCAGCGGTTACGTGTGCCTTCTTTGACGGCGAAACTCTGTACCCAATGAAGGTTGGATGGCTGTGCCACTGCGGACCCGCAGGCCCAACAAGACAAGAGGGTGATCAGCGCCACCCTCATTGGAACACCAGGCTCTTGGCCTCATCGGCCTGTTTGTAAGAGATGTCGGAGTGACGGTAAACGTCCGTTTGCAAGTCGAGCCCGTAGTGGCTACCCAATGCCTGCGTCAGCCATTTCAGCGATTCGGTCTGCTCTGCCGTGGGGCGCTCGAACAGTTTTGTCTTTGGGTCGAATTTGGCTACCACTTCAATGGCCACGGAGTCACCGTTGGTTGGATATCGATCGGGGTAGGCCTTGGCCTGCTCCCGGGTGTTGAGCGCTTTGACTTTGGCGCCGTAGCTTGCAGACGAGTTCATGAGCGTGTCGATCGCCGTTTTCTCTTCTTTGCTGCAGGTTCGGCTGTCATCGCATCGGGAGCGGATTTTCCCGACGCTGTAGACGCTCTGGTCCAGTCGCGCAGTTTGGTAAATGGTGCCGTCTTTTTCGATGTAGAAGTGCGCGCCGATCCCGTCGGTCTTGGCGTGTTCTAGATTCATGGTGCTGCTGTCGGTTTGGTGCAGCACGATGGCATCGACCCTGGTCATGGCGCCGTGTTCCAGTGCCGCAACGCGTTTATCGACTACGCGTGGGTCGACGATAAAGCCGTCCTTGATGATCAAATCTTCATTGACCCCGTGGCCACCCGGAACTCCTCCCGCATGGGTCGTTGCAGTCACGTTCATTGGCATTCCTCCTGATGTTGCTGTGGTAAACGGTGCGGGGCCAGTGTGCCCATTGAGAACCCATGGCGCCATATGTGTGATTACCAGTGAGACAGTGTTTCTGGTTTCATCCTGTAAGTAGTCATTGCACGGCCTGTCACGATCTAGGACCCGTTTTCAATGGCTGCATACCGTTTATGCACGCAAAGCCGGAAAGCGACTCAGGCAGGTCAACAAGTGGCCACCGGCCTACCGGGGCGCACTAAGTAGATTTTTGAGACAGGTGCAGCTGGCGGATGGCGCAGCGCAGTGCGCAGTGGCCCGGGGCGATGCGATAATCGACAGCGTGAAGCGCGCCAGACCGCCGCTGGTGCAATCTGGGAAACCAGGCACTGGAGGAACGTCCGGACTGCACAGGACAGCGTAGCAGCTAACGGCTGCCCACCGTGAGGTGAGGATCAGAGCAACAGAGACGAGTCCCGGGGGAGTGCCGCAAGGCAAACCACCGGGGGTGAAACGGGCAATCTCTACGCGCAGCAATACCAAGTAGGCCAACGTTGATGTGGTTCCGCAGAGTTGGCGGGTAGGTAGCACCGAGCCGTGGTGGCGACACCCGGCCCAGATTAATGGCGGTCACACTGCGGGCAACCGTGGTGCACAGAATCCGGCTTATCGGCGCGCTTCACACTTTATTTCCCATCCCCGGTTTCCCCACCGCGGTTCCCAGCCCCTTCGCGCCTCAAGCTCTGACGATGGCGGGAGGAAGCCAGCATTGCCCAGCAAGGGGGCGGGGGCTGGCTCAGTTTTTCGTGCAATGGGGCGCATGCCCCTTTTCCAGCTCGCTGGCTCGCGCCACGGTGTCGGGGTGGCTGCTGAGCAGCGACCACACGGGATGGGAGGCCATCTCTTCGGCCGTCTTGCGCTGGCGCGTGCGTTCGGGGCTGCTGGCGCCAGGCTTGGCCGTGGGTGCGGCTGCCTGGTTCTGGCCCGCTTTCTCTTCTTCTTTCTTCTTGTTTTCTTCTTCTTCCTCTTCGTCGTGGGCAATGGCCAGCAGCAGCTTGCCCATGGGCGCCGTGGGCAGGGCGGTGTGGTTCATGAGGGCGATGGCGTAGCAGTCGGCTTCGCGTTCGTGGCTGCGGCTGTAGGCCAGGCCGGTGAGCACCGATGCGCCTGTGGACACCACCGTCGACACGTCCCCGAGCGCCAGGCCCAGGCCCATGTTGAGCACGCCTTGTTCCACCACCATGCGCGTAGTGTGGCGGTACACCACATGGCCGATCTCGTGGGCCAGCACGCCCACCAGGGCGTCGTCGGGCAGGCCCTGGTCAGTCGCTGCTTTCACGATGCTGTCGGTCATCACGATCTTGCCACCGGGCAGGGCAAACGCATTGGCGCCCATGCCTGATCGGAACTCCAGCGACAGCGGCGGACGGTAGTCGGGGTAGCGGTGCATGGTTGTGGGCGTCTGCTGCACCAGGGCGTCAAAGCGGGCCTTGAGCTGCTCCTGCCGCTCCTTGGGGAGCTTGCTGGGCTTCAAGGTGCCGTCGTCCATCTGCTTGAGCACGTTCTCGGCCACGCTGGTTTCCCAGCCCAGGGGCACAAAGCGGGTGAGCTGTGTGGCGGCCCAGGGCGTGCCATAGCGGTAGAACAGCGTGAGGCCGATGACGGCGGCGGCTGTCACACCCAGCAGCACGGGCCAGCGGGTCTGCATGCGCTGGGCCAGGCCGGGGCGCTCGCCAGCGGCTGCGAGGGCGGCACGCCAGTCGCTCACGGCATCGACCTCCAGGCTGCCGTGGTCCCGCAGGTCCACGACCACCCGGGGCTGGGGCTTGTGTTCGTTCCAGGCCTCCGGCCAGCCCACGTCCTTCCAGGCGAACACGACCGGCTCGGCGCCCGGCTGTGAGAGCGGGTGCAGCACCAGCGACGGGCCCTGCGGCGTGGGCCGCAGGCTCACCATCACGGGGCGGGCTCTGCTGCTCTGGCCGTCGAACCAGCGTCCTTGGAGCAGGTCTGTGTTCACGGGGGCGGGCATGCTCAACCGATGAGGTCCAGGCCTGCCGCATCGGCCAGCGCATCGCCCAGGCCGCCCTGTTGCTGGCGCACCATGGCGCCCGCCACCTGTTCCACGCCGCCCTTGACGTGCAGGGTGACGGATTCGCATTTCATGCGGTATTCACTCACCCGCGCAAACGGGCGGTAGAGGCCGAGCGTGAGCAGGGTGAGCAGCATGTTCTTGATGCGCAGCCCCACGTAGCTGCCGCTCTTGAGATGGCACTTGAACCGTGCCACATGGCTCACGCCGATGTTGTTCCACATGAGCTGGAACATGCGCGCCTCCCGGTAGGCGCGGGCGGGGGCCGAAGCCAGGATCAGCATGAAGATGCCCGCCACAATGGACACGATGATCACCAGAATCATCCACAGGCCCATGCGGCTGCTCTGACCGGCGAACAGGGCGATGGAGCTGCCCGCCAGCACGCCAATCAGCACCGAGAACCCCACCACGGTCAGCACGAAAACGGCCACCGTGGCCAGCCACACCTTGACGAAATCCATGTACACCGGCTTCCAGCGGCCTTTTTCGGCGCCTACCTGGGCCTTGAGCACCAGCAGGCTCTTGTAGTTGTATTCCAGGCGGATGAAGCACAGCACGGTCAGCACCAGGCCCAGCAGCAGCAGGGCGCCCATGGCCGGGGTGAACGAAGGCATCTTGGGGTTGGCGGCTTCGTCCTCCACCTCCTGCAAGACGTCGGCCAGTTCGGGCGAGAGGATCTGCATGCCAAAAAACACGCCGAACCACACCAGCGCCAGCGCGAACAGGGGCCAGCTCGCGAGGTAGACCTCTTTCCAGTGGGCGGTGAACTGCAGGCGCAGGCCGCGCCAGCGCGTGGCGCCCAGCCGAAAGCGCATGGCACTGCCCCAGATCAGCGGCGAGAGCACGGCGCCCGTCAGCAGCAAGACGCCCACGGCAGCATCCTGCCCCGTGTTGGCCGCGATGTTGTAGGCCAGGGTGATGAGCATCAGCAGCACGAAGCCCATCACCATCTTGCGCTGCTGCGCAGTGAATTCGAGCGGGCTGCCCGCCACCAGCGTGTGGCTGTAGAAGTATTGCGCCGTGCGGCGCCGGGCCCAGGGGGTGTAGATGCCCAGCGTGACGATGGACAGCAGCACGTTGACGATCCACACCCGGAAGTATTCGCCCCCGCTGCCCGTGAACTCCATCGGGTGTGCATCGATGTTCTGCGGCATGAACGTAGACATCGGCCCCGCAGCGCTGTCTCTGTCTGATGAAACTTGGCTCATGAACTCCCTCCTGTTTGCCGCGCAGTGTAGCAGCGGCTGTGGAAGAAAAGTTTATGCCGAATTGGCCTCTGGCGCTTTTACAACAAGCGCTGGAAGCTATGAATTTGATAGCTTCAAACTTGTCGCTTGGAAGCTGGGGCCCACCGTTCGGGCCGAGCATGTCCAAGCTTGGCGCCGTGCTTCGACAAGCTCAGCGTGAACGGTTTGGGTTGGGCTGATACCGAACCCGTCGGGAGGGTCGCCAAGCGGACGGTCGCACCGACGTGGCCACGGGGCGCGCGGCCAGACCAGTGCCACCGTGGAACTGGCTTTGCCAGGCCACAGGTGGCGTCCCCCGGGGGGGCGGCGCCGAAGGCGACTCAGGGGGGATTCAAAATCTTTCCCAAGGCTGCAAATACCGCCACTGCCCTTCAGGCACCTTCGCCAGCGGCACGCGGCCAATGCGAATGCGCTTCAAGGCCACCACAGTGAGGCCCACGGCCCCGCACATGGCCGGGATCTGGCCGGGGCGGATGCCCTTGAGGGCAAAGCGCAGCTTGGTCTCGTTTTGCCAGCTCACCTTGATGGGCGGCAGCGGGCGGCCGTTGAACGAGAGGCCGTGGCACAGGCGCTGCAGCCCGTTCGGTGCAATGTCGCCTTTTACCTCCACGATGCACTCCTGCTCCAGCGACTCGATGTCTTCCGCCAGCTTGCGCGCGATGCGCTTGTCCTGCGTGTAGACCACCAAGCCACTGGCCTCGGTGGGCAGCGGGGTGAAACATTCCAGCTGCTTGAAGTGGCGCTGCAGCACACGGATGCCTGAGGCGTCCTCAGGCAGGTGGGATGCCGGGCCCAGCAGGGTGGTGGCCGCAGTGGCGCCCTGGCTGCGGCTGGCATGGGCCGCCTGCCCGGCGGGCAGACCCAGGCCCGCTTCAAACCCCACTGGCTTGTGTAGCAGCAAGGTCACCGGGGTCAACTCCAGCAGGCTGGCGTCTGGCGCCACCGTCACGGCCTGGTCGGGGCGCACGCGTGCGCCGGGGGCTTCCACCACCTGGCCGTCCACGCTCACAAAGCCGCCTTCGACGAACTGCTCGGCCGTGCTGCGCGAGCAGTTCAGTTGGTCGGCCACACGCTTGGCTAGGCGGATGTGGGAGGGGTCGGGGTTTTTGTCATTCATGGGTTGGGGCGGCTTTCTTTGTTGGATGGATTGTGTGGGCACGCCTCTTGTTGTTCGTGGCGCGTGCAGCGGGCGCGCTCTCCGCCAGGGACGCCAAGCAAGGGCCGCCCCGCAGCGAGGGCGTCGTCCCCCGGATGGGGGAAGGCGCCGCAGGCGACTCAGGGGGCGAACATTCTTATTCGCTCCACATGCGCCAGGAGCGAGCGCTGCGCAACGGGCCACATGCGCGGCGGCACGTCGGCGTAGGCGTGCCGCACCCAGTCTTCCATGCTGCCCTGGGGCAGCGCCTGCATGGCGGCCAGCACCTTGGCCTCGCGTGCCAGGCGGTGGGCCTTGAGCTTGGCGATGGCGCCACGGGCATCGCCCAGAACATAACCGTGCGCAGGCAGGATGAACTCCACGCCATGCTCGGCGCACACGGCGTCGAGCTTGTCCAGCGAATCGAGGTAGTCGGCCATGTTGCCGTCGGGTGGGTCCACCACCGTGGTGCTGCCGTTCAGGATGTGGTCACCGCTGAACAGCAGGGCGTCTTCCACCAGCAGCAGGCACAGGTGGTTGGCGGCGTGGCCCGGGGTGTGGATGACCCGCAAAGTATGGGTAATATTGCCCTCTGGCGCTTGTCCATCAAGCGCGAGTAGCTCATTATTTTGTAGCGATCTGTCGGGTGTGAATGTGCTGGCCGTGCGCGCGGTGGGCGCCGAGGGCAGGCCCAGGATGGGGGGCCGGGCTTTGCCCGCCTGCACACACAGTGCCTGCAGCGGCGCGGCGCCCGGCGAGTGGTCGGGGTGCGAATGGGTGCACACGATCATGCGGATGTCGCCGCCCGCCGCGCGCCAGAGCTTGTCCAGGTGTTCGGGGTCTGCCGGGCCGGGGTCGATGGCGATATAGCCCGTGGCGGGGTCGCCCACCAGGTAGCTGTTGGTGCCGGGGCCGGTCATCACGCCGGGGTTGGGGGCGGTCAACCGCTGTACGTTGCGCAGCAGCGGCACGGGGCGCTCGGTTTGCCAGTCCAGCGGGTGCACGATCTGGCCGTCGGGGCACACCAGGGCCAGCTCGCCGTAGGGCATGTCGCTTTCCATGTATCGCGCTTCCTTGCCCGCCAGCGTGCCCGCGCGCGGGCAGCTGGTCCACAGGGGCAGTTCGTGGGCCAGCGCGTCAAACACGGCCTGGGTGGTGGCAAACGTGGCCAGCCGCTGCAGCGTGCGGATGGTTGGAAAGATCATGAAGAACTGCCCCGCCTCATGCCGTGCCAGCGCATCGGCCGGGCGCACCCAGACGGGCTCGAACTGCTCGGCCTCGTCAGCCACAGGCTCCTGGCCCTCGGGCATGCGGGCGACGAGAAATGGCACGTCGAAGCGGCGCGGCAGGTCGCGGTCGGTGATCCAGTGGGCCAGCATGAAAACGCTGTCGGCCGCCAGCCGCAGGCCGCGCGCGGTGCATTGCGCCACAAACGGCTGGTGGCGGTCGATGGCGGCGATGTCCTGCGCATCGGCCATCAACCCCTTGCGGGGGCCGTCGGCATGGCGGGCCAGCAGCACACCCAGTTCTTCAAAACTCTCACGGATGGCGGCGATGGCCTGGGTGAGGTGCAGATCGCTTTGTGTGGGGCGGCGGTCGGCGGCGGTGTGTGATTGCGCATCCAGCGCATCGATGCCCCCGCCCGGGAACACATAGGCACCCGGTGCAAAGCTGGCCTTGTCGGAGCGCCGGGTCATGAGGACTTCGATGCCTCCCGCATTGCCGGGTGCATCGCGCAGCAGCAGCACAGTGGCGGCAAGGCGGGTGGCTACAGGTTCGCGGTAGGGGTGCAGTTGTTGGCTGGTGCGGGGCATCGGGCCATTATCGAGGGGAGGCGCGCCGTGTGCACACGTCCCACTTCGGTACGGCCCATGGGCCGTACTACGGCGGATGTGCTGGGGTCGCCCACTCAGCGCAACGCCCGCAGCTGCTGCAGGCGCAGCAGCACCGCATCAATGACGGCGTTGGCGCCTTCCACGTCGCAGCTCCACAGCATCTCCAGCAGCTCGATCAGCGCGATGGCGTTGGTCTCCTGCAGTGCCGCCTGGGCAGCTGCCTGAAGGTTGTGCGCGCCCAGATCGTCCAGAACGTTGACGGTTAATCCCATGAGGTACTCCCTGTTTTTTTAAGGAGGTCCATCGTAGGTGCGCGGCGGCCGTGCGGCGGGCTGGCCGGCATGATCAATATCAAGGGCGGGCGAGAAAGAAAGCGCCAGCGCGCACCCTCTCCTCGCTCAGCCGCGTGCCGGAATTGCCAGACCCCTGACCACCGCAGGGCGTGCCACAAACACGTCCAGCACGCGCTGCACGTCGGTGAACTGGCCAAACTCCACCAGGTCGCCCGCGCCGTAGAAACCAATCAGGTTGCGCACCCAGGGCAGGATGGCGATGTCGGCAATGGTGTACTGGTCGCCCATCACCCACTGGCGGCCTGCCAGGCGCTGGTTCAGCACGCCCAGCAGGCGTTTGGATTCGGCCACATAGCGGTCGCGCGGGCGCTTGTCTTCATAGTCCTTGCCCGCAAACTTGTGGAAGAAGCCGAGCTGGCCGAACATCGGGCCCAGGCCGCCCATCTGCCACATCACCCACTGGATGGTTTCGTAGCGCGCAGCGGCCTCCTGCGGGATCAGCTGGCCGGTTTTCTCGGCCAGGTACAACAGGATGGCGCCGGATTCGAACAATGCCAGCGGCTGGCCGTCCGGGCCATTCGGGTCGAGGATGGCGGGGATCTTGTTGTTGGGGTTGAGCGACAGGAACTCGGGCGAAGTCTGGTCGTTGGCGTCAAAGCTCACCAGGTGGGGTTCATACGGCAGGCCCAGCTCTTCGAGCGCAATCGACACCTTCACGCCGTTGGGCGTGGGCAGCGAATACAGCTGGAGGCGGTCGGGGTGCTGGGCGGGCCATTTGTGGGTGATGGCGAAGGCGGAAAGATCGGGCATCAAAGAGTCCTTGGCGGGTGGCAGCCAGAGCGGCGCCCAAAGAGCGCAAGCCTAATGGGGCCGTGAAACCGGCGCTGCCTGAGGTTATTGGTTGCCCACCGACGATAATCTGGCGGATGCAGATTCGCTTCACCAAAATGCAGGGCGCGGGCAACGATTTCGTGGTGCTCGACGAAACCCAGGGCCGCCTGGGGCTCAGCACCGCCCAATACCGTTTTCTGGCCGACCGCCACTTCGGCGTGGGGGCCGACCAGATCCTCACCGTGCGTCCTTCGCCCGCTGACGGTATCGACTTCGAGTACGTGATCCACAACGCCGATGGCGGCGAGGTGGAGCAGTGTGGCAACGGCGCCCGCTGCTTTGCGCGCTTTGTGCACGACAAAGGCCTGTCGGGCAAAGACACCCTGCGGGTGCAGACCCAAAGCGGCGTGATCGCCCCCCGTCTCACGCCCGATGGCCGTGTCACCGTGGACATGGGCCGCCCGCAGTTCGATCCCGCGCAGGTACCGTTCGATGCCAGCGGCCTGAGCCCTGTAGAGCAAGGATCAGGGCAAAAATGGCCTCTAGCGCTGGATGGTAAAGCGCTGGCAGCTACTGTTTTGATAGCAGTGGTCTCCATGGGCAACCCCCATGCCGTGCAACTGGTGGACAACGTGGATACCGCCCCCGTCGCCGAAGCGGGCCCTTTGATCGAGCGCCACGCGCGCTTTCCGCAGCGCGTGAACGCAGGCTTTTTGCAGATCGTGGACCGCACCCACGTGCGGCTGCGCGTGTTCGAGCGCGGTGCTGGTGAGACCCTGGCCTGCGGCACGGGCGCCTGCGCCGCCGTGTCGGCCGGCATCCGCCTCGGCCTGCTCGATAACGAGGTGCATGTGGACACGCGCGGCGGACGCCTCACCATTGCCTGGAGCGGTGCCGACACCGATTCCGTTTTCATGACAGGCCCCGCCACCACGGTGTTCGAAGGCCAGATCGACATTCCTGACACCCTCCTATGACGTCCCACATCCCACCGATCACCGAAGACGACATCGCCCAGTTCCTCACCAACACGCCGGGCTTTTTCGAACGCCATGCCGAGGTGCTGGCCAGCGTGCAGATCACCAGCCCCCACGGCGCGCGCGCCGTGAGCTTGCAGGAGCGACAGGCCGAAATGCTGCGTGAAAAGATCAAGGGCCTGGAGCAGCGCATCATGGAAATGGTGCGCAACAGCACCGAAAACGCCGCCATTGCCAACAAGGTCCACCAATGGACCGGCAGCCTGCTGCAGGTGCGCGACCCGTTCGACCTGCCCCAGGCTGTGGTGGATGGTGTGCGCACCCTTTTCGACGTGCCCCAGGCGGCGGTCCGCGTGTGGGAGGTGGCCGCGCCGTACATCGACGCCGACTTCACCCAGGGCGCCAGCGAAGACGCTCGCGCGTTCGCCTCGTCGCTCACCATGCCGTTCTGCGGCCCCAACCTGGGTTTCGAGCCCGCCGCCTGGCTGGCCAACGAGGCGGGCGAGCCCGCCCAGTCGCTGGCTCTGCTGCCGCTGCGCGCAGGCGCCATCGACAGCGCCACGCCCGCCTTTGGCCTGCTGGTGCTGGGCTCGCAAGACCCGCAGCGTTTTGATGCCACGATGGGCACCGAATTTCTGTCGCGCATGGCCGAGCTGGCCAGCGCCGCATTGCTTCGTCTGAAGTAGCCAGACGGCCAGCGGCCACTCTGCGGCGGATCAGCCACGGCAACCATGTCTGACACGCCCACTGCGCCTACCACGCTCGACCCCCACGTCCTGCGCTACCTGGAGCACGTGCGCGTCGAAAAGCGGCTGGCAGCGCGCACGCTCACGCTCTACGCGCTGGACCTTGAAAAGCTCGCGCAGTTTGCGGCGGCGGTCAGCGTGCCGCTGCTGCAGCTGCAGACCGCACACATCCGCCGTTTTGTGGCGCAGATGCACAGCGGCGGGCGCAGCGGGCGCGGCATTGCGCTCATCCTCTCGGGCTGGCGCGGTTTTTTCATCTGGGCGGGGCGGCAGGGGCTGATTCCGCACAACCCTGTGCAGGACGTGCGCGCCCCCAAGGCGCCCAAGCCCCTGCCCAAAGCGCTGGGCGTGGATGACGCCGTCCGGCTGGCCGAATTCGACAACACCGGCGCCGACCCCTGGCTGGAGGCGCGCGATGCTGCGATGGTCGAGCTGCTCTACGGCTGCGGCCTGCGCGTGGGTGAACTCGCGGGGCTCGACGCCATCCCCAATGCCGACACCCAGCGCCAGGGCCGGGGCTGGGTGGACCTGCAAGCGGGTGAGGCCCATGTGTTCGGCAAGGGCAGCAAGCGCCGCAGCGTGCCCGTGGGGCGCGCGGCCACCGCAGCGCTGCAGACTTGGTTGCTACTGCGGGCGACGCCCTTCGGCGGTGAAGGATCGGCGCGGCTTGACACCGCACTGTTCGTCGGCCAGCGCGGCAAGCGGCTCACGGCGCAGTCGATCTGGCTGCGCCTGCGCCAGCGCAGCCAGCAGGCGGGGCTGACCACGCCCGTGCACCCGCACATGCTGCGCCACTCGTTTGCCAGCCACCTGCTGCAAAGCAGCGGCGACCTGCGCGCCGTGCAGGAGCTGCTGGGGCACGCCAACATCACGACCACGCAGGTCTATACGCGGCTGGATTTTCAGCACCTAGCCAAGGTGTATGACGCGGCGCATCCCCGAGCTAGAAAGAAGCCCCCCTGAGCGGCTTCGCCGCTTCCCCCAAGGGGGACGCACCCCCTGGCCCGGCAAAGCCGGTTCCACGGGTGCACTGGAATTGGCTGCGTTCACAGCAAGTGCTGAAGGAGATTCGCAATGGCCTGTCTCACGGAACCAAGTTGCAACAGGGCGCATCCGAGCAGAGCGCTTGCTTTGAAGCTACTTGGAGTTGTCGTCATGCTGCTGAACTGGATCAAATCGAACCGTGGGTTCATCGTGCTGCTGCTGTGTTTCGGCATCTTCCGCACGGCGGTGGCCGACTGGAACCCCATCCCTTCGGGTTCGATGCGCCCCACGCTGCTCGAAGGCGACGTCGTTTTTGTCAACCGCCTGGCCTACGATCTAAAGCTGCCGCTGACCGATGTGGTGCTCGCCCGCCTGGGCGAGCCCGAGCGGGGCGATGTGGTCACCTTCTCGTCGCCGCGCGATGGCACGCGGCTCATCAAGCGCATTGCGGCGTTGCCCGGCGACACGGTGGAAATGCGCGACGAGGTGCTGTACCTGAACGGCGAGGCGGCGCGCTATGACACGCCCGAAGCGGTGACCGAAACCCTGCTGGAATGGGGCGCCCAGGTGCCCGCCACCCGCTGGACGGAGCACCTGCGGGGCCACGAGCGCCGTGTGCAGTGGCTGCAGGGCGTGACCGCGCACCGCAGCTTCGGCCCGGTGACGGTGCCCGAGGGCGAGTACCTGGTGCTGGGCGACAACCGCGACAACAGCGCCGACTCGCGCTACATCGGGTTTGTGCCGCGCCACCTGCTCATCGGCCAAGCGCGCCGGGTGCTGGTGTCGGCAGACATCCTTGCCAACTGGGCCCCGCGGCTTGGGCGTTTCGGTCACGCGCTTTGATACGGCGTGAGCGCTGAACCGCGTTGTGCGGTGGGCGCTGAGAGGCATTGTGGCCACATCCGCTACTCGGGCAGCGCTTCACTTTCGCCTTGATCAGTCGCATGCAAGCGTGGGGGTTGAGCTCGCTTGAGGCGTGAGGGACGGGGGGCTGCTGACCCCGCATTCAGAGGGAGTCACTCTGGAGCTCGCGGCCGCAGCAGGTGGCAGATTGTCAACAAATGTTGCATTTCTGTGGCGCTTGTCGCTTTGCGTAACAGCCCCCCTATGATCGCGGCCACACTTTTGAGCCTCTCCCGATCTATGCGCTTCCCCGGTTCTCTGCTGCGTCCCCCGACCTTGTCTGCCGTGCTGATTGGCGCGGCTTCTTTGCTGAGTGGCTTCAACGCTGGCGCTCAGACTCTGGACGTATACCTTTCACCGCCCGGCGAACAGAACACGACGCGATCGGGCGCCATTGTTGAAACCTTCTCGGATGCAGCGGGGGCAATTGGTGCGACGGGGAGTTTTGCCATCGGGGCTTGGACGGGTGCCACCGGGGGTGTCAACCGCACTGCGGCGGACCAGTACGGTGGCGCAGATGGGACAGGGAACTACCTTGCTATAGGAAACGGCAACCAGGTCACCATCACCCTGATTGGCGACCGGAAGTACGTTGGATTCTGGTGGTCGGCGGGCAACGCCGGCAACACCATCGAGTTCTATGACGACACCAACACCTTGTTGGCGCAGTTCACGACGAACTCGCTGACAACGCTGCTGGGTGGGGGCGGCAACATCACGGCGATCGACGGCAATTCGTACGCCAAGGCGGACTACTTTGGCAACCCCAACCCGCCTGCGGGTCGCAATACAGGAGAGCCCTATGGCTACATCAACCTGTTGCTGCGGGGGGCCAGCGTCAATTTCAGGACCATCGTTGTCCGCCACGCTGGAGGAGGGGGCTTCGAGCTGGACAACCTGGCCGTGACCGATGCAGCCACGGTGCCAGGCACCTGGGTGGATGTTGGAACCGTGACGGTGACCTTGCCGCCTGGAGCCATCGGCGCTGTGGACGACACGGCCACCACCCCGTTCAACACCCCTGTGCCGGGCAATGTGGCCACCAACGACACGACCGTGGCTGGCTCCACTTTTGCCGTGGTTGCGACACCCGCCAACGGCTCTGTGGTGCTCGATCCATCCACGGGGGCCTACACCTACACGCCGCAACCTGGTTTTTCAGGCCAGGATACGTTCACCTATCAACAGTGCAAGCCAGCACCTGATCAGGCAACCTGCGTCCCCGCTACGGTCACAGTGACCGTCGGCCCGAATGCGGTAGATGACAATGCAGGCCCCGCCACCCAAGGGGTGCCGTTCAATGCTTCGGTGACAGGCAATGATTCCGCCCCGGTGGGTTCCACGTACGCGGTGCTCGCGAGCACTGCCAACGGCACCCTGAATCTGAACAGCGCGACGGGTGCCTATACCTACACGCCGAATGCTGGCTTCAGCGGGACCGACACATTCACCTACCGGGTGTGCCTGCCTGCTCCGAACGCGGCTCTTTGTGACGATGCGACGGTGCAAATCTCGGTGGTTGCGCAGGTGCCCCCTGTGGCCCTGTCCGTGTCCGTTGCGGGCGTGCCGACCATTGGGCAACCCGCCACAGGCAACTACACCTACACGGACGCCAATGCAGACGTGCAGGGTGCGTCCACCTTCCGCTGGGTGCGCAGCCCCAGCAACAGCGTGGTGGCAGGAACGAATGTCGCCACAACGATGGGGTATACCCCGGTGGCAGGCGATATGGGCAACTTCCTGTTTTTCTGTGTGACGCCAGTGGCCGCGACCGGGGCCACGCCGGGTCTGGAAGTGTGTTCGCCGGCAAGCCAGATCGGGTTTGCGTCACCCATTCCTACGCTGTCCCAGTGGGGGATGATCATTTTGTCGATTCTGATGGGCTGTTTCACCACGGCCTTTGCACGCCGTCGCCGCTGATGCACAACCAATGAACTACTGCGGTGTCGGTGTATCGGCCCCGCAGTGGTAAGCAATGCGGCTTATACGAACGGCGGGGCGGCTTTCGGCGGAATTTGCAGAGGCAGCGACAGCGTAAATGTGGAGCCCTCGCCCACCCGGGACTTGACGGTTAACGTGCCGCCCAGCAGTTGGGCAAGCGCACGAGACAGCGACAGCCCCAGTCCGGTGCCCCCGTGTTGGTAGCTGACGCGGGCGTGGCCCTGGCTGAACTTTTCGAAAATGACCTCGTGCAGGTTTTCCGGGATACCCGGGCCTGTGTCTGTGACATGGAACTGCACATGGTGACCGTCTGCGCTGGTATCCACGGCCAGGCACACGGTGCCCGACGGGGTGAATTTGATGGCATTGGACAAGAGATTGTTCAGGATCTGCTTGAGCTTGAGGCGGTCGGTTAGCAGAGAGTTCGGGACGTTGGCGGCCGTGGTCGACGTGAGCGCCAGCGATTTGGCCACTGCACTGACACGGAACAGCTCGATCACATCGTGCAGCAGACCGGGCAGTTCCACGGACTCGGGGTGCGTTGGCATGGCACCCGCTTCAATCCGCGCCAGGTCGAGGATTTCCGTCAGCAGAGCGTTCAGGTGCTCAGCGCCCTGGCGGATAAGGCTCGATTGCTCCCGGGTCTGTGGATCGTTGCTGCGCAGCTCCATGAGTTCGGCAAAGCCGCGGATGCTTGTCAGCGGAGTACGCAGCTCGTGCGACATGGCGGCCAGGAATTCGCTTTTGGCCTGGTTGGCGCGCTGGGCTTCGGCCTCGCTGCGGGTCAGTGCCGCGTGGCTGACTGCCAACCTGCGTATGCTTCCCAGAAATACGGCGACAAAGGCCACAACCGCCAGGCTCAACAGTGCCGTCAACCACAGGATCGTATTGCGTGTGGTGCGCCAGCGGGCGAAAGAGTGTTCTTCTGAGGTGCCGCTCAGTACGGCAAGCGGGTAACTTCCGACACGGCTGAAACCAATAATGCGCAGTCTGGCGTCGGACGATGGCGACAACATGGCCCCGCTGTCCTGGCTGCGCAGTGCTTGCAGGAGGGGTGCGGGCAGCTGCATCCCAACTTCTGTGCTGGCCCCCCCCAACACACGCACGCGGATCACTCCGTCAAGCCCCGCAAGTCCCACACCGCCGTCGCTGCCCAGTTGCACGCCCCGGTACACGTCGGCGAAATGGCGTGGATTGAGTGACGCCACCACCACCCCCAGCACGCGCCCATCAGCGGCCGTGACTTTGCGTGAGAGCTGGATGGTCGATACCCCCGACACCTTGCCCAGCAGGGACTTGCTGATGAAAAGGCCGTTGTGCAGCATGCCAGAGCTGGGCGGGGCCGCTTCGGCGGGCAGCAAGTGCACCCGGATATGGTCGCGGTCCATCAGGCTCACATGGTTGCTGCGCGAGCCGTCGGGGTCTAGGTTGCTGCCCTGAAAGCGGCCATCGGGGCCCACGAAGGACAACTGCGTCAGGATGTGCGGCACCATGCCGGTTTCATTGGCGATGGTTGCCAGGTCCTCGCCGTTGAGTGGTCCGTCTTCGGCGGTATGCTGCAAACGCCACATTGCCTGGTCCACCGTGTCCAGGATGCGCAGCGTGTGCTCCTTCAGTGCCAGGGCGGTGTTGGTGTTCTGGCGCATCTCTGCGTCCAGGGTTTCTTTCCACTGCCAGCGCAGCATGGCGGCCATGGTGGCCCAGGCACCCAGCAGCACTACAGCGCTGAAAACGCAGGCCACCACAAAGTACATCAGCGCCGGGCTGCTACGCCAGTCGGAGGATTGGGGCGTGCTGGGCTTCCTGTTCATGTGAGCGGGGCTGGCATCGTGTCCGTGTAGCCTGCGGTGAGCAGCATGATATGGAAGATGGTACCGCCGTCGGGCCCGTTGGTGGCATGGATGCGCCCCCCATGTGCTTCGACGATCTTGCGGCATATCGCCAGGCCCAGGCCCGTTCCGCCGGAGCCATCGCGCGTCTTGCTCGATTGCACGAAGGCCTGGAACACGGTCTCCAGCTCTGCGGGAGGTATGCCCGGGCCTTGATCGCGCACCTGGATGTGGATGCTGTGGTCGTCCGAGACTCCGGCGGTGATGTCGATGATGCTGTCTTCGGACGAGAACTTGATGGCGTTGCTCAAGACATTGCGTACCACTTGCTGAAAGCGCGATGGATCCACTTTGGCGATCAGAGGCATGCGGCCCAGTCGCAAGCCCAGGCCCAGGCGTTTGCGGTCCAGCAGCAACTCCATCTCTGCCGCCACTTCCTCGATGAGATCGCGCACGTCGGCGCGCTCGAATTGGAAGGCTCCAACCGTGCTCTCGATCTTTGCGATGTCGAGCAGGTCATTGACCAGCACCAGCATGCGCTGGCCCGCGTCGTGGATGTCACTGAACATGGACGCCAGCTTGGATTGATGGCGGCCCCGCGCCAGTCCGAGTTCGGAGAAGCCCAGGATGGATTGCAGGGGCGTGCGCAACTCGTGGCTGATGTTGGCCACAAATTCCGACTTGGAGCGCGACGCCTCTTCGGCCAGATCGCGTGCGGCCCGGAATTCCGTGATGTCCATCTTGGCGGTCAGGATACCGATGGGCTGCTTGCCGTTGGTGGTGACGAGCACCTTGGTGACCTGCACATCCCGGAAGCTGCCATCGGGTCGGCGCATGCGCTCTTCGTAGCGGACACGACCGCCCTCGCGCAACAGTTGTTCTTGGTGTGCGCAGTACGCCTGCGCCTCCTGCTTGGGCAGAAAGTCGATGTTGCGCATCCCCAGGACGCTTTTGCGCGACAGCCCCATGAAACTTTCCCAGGCCTGGTTGACCGAGAGAAGACGTCCTTCGGTGTCGGTCATGCAGATGGGCAACGGGTTGCATTCGAGCACCTGGCTTGTGAGGGCCAACTGCTCTTGCAGGCTTTGCTGGGCGGCCAGCAGGGCTGTCACATCCACCGCGCTGCCCGCAAAGCCGCGCAACTGACCCGACCGGTCACGCAGCGGAACCACCGAGATGTCCAGCGCGCGCGTTTCTCCCGCGGGTCCCGTGAGGCGGACCTGCGCCATGCGCACGCCCGGGGGCTGGGTGGCGTCGAACAGGGCATCCACGCCATCGCGGCACTCGGGGTGGACGACGTCCCGCAGACGCTGGCCTCGGGCCGATTCGGGTGGTTGGCTGGTAATGGCATGCCAGCGGGGATTGACGAACCGGATGGTCCCTTGGGCATCGGTGCGGAAGATCAGCTCCTGAACACTTCGGAACAGGACCGACAGCTCTTGTTCGCGCCGTGCGGTTTCTTGCTGGGCCTCATCGCGTTCACGTTGCGCAACTTCTTTTGCGCGGGCATTGCGCCAGGACGCATGGGTGAGAAGTCCTATCAGCGCCAAGGCCACCCCCATGAACAGCAGCGGTCCTCGCATTGCGTCCAGCCACTGCTGGGTCGTGGCTTCATAGGGTTGCTCTACAAAAGCCACCAGAGGCTGGCTATTGGAGCTGCGCCAGGCGCCCAGGCTACGGGCCTGAAAGGTTTGCAGCGGGCCGTAAGTTCCTTTGTGCGCTGGCAGCAAACCCTGGAACAAAGGGTGGGTGCCCAGGCTGCTTCCAAGATTCAAGGTGTCGTTGCCCACCTGGGTGAGCAAGGTCCCGTTGTCCAATGCCAGCATGACCTGTGTGCCAGGGTGGCCTGCCTCCATCAACTGCCGCTGGTAGGTGGCCAGGGCGTCGGGATTGATCTGTGCCACCAACGTCACCACAGCGTTCGATGGCAGGCGAACCAGGCGCACCATGGGAATGTAGCCAAGGCCCGCTGGCACGGCTGCATTGCGCATATCTTGGGTGAGTGTGCGGCCATGCACCCAGGCTCCAATGACCACCCGCTCATCGGTCGCTGATGAAGGAGGCAGGCGCTGCAGATCCACCTTGCCACCCCGGTCCGAGGCGGTCGTGGAGGCCAGTACGTGCCCATCGGAGCTGACGATGGCGATGCTGCGCAGAAAAGGCAGGCCTTGCAAGCGGTAAGACTGCTGTGCTTCGAGCTGCGCGGGAGTGTGGTTCTCGGTGGTCAGGTTTTTCGCAAGGCTGTCGAGGGTGAGCTTGGTGTTGTCGAAAACCTGGCTGGCGTGCGACTCCATGACGCTGGCCAGTAGTTCGAGCTGCTTGCGGTCCTGAGCTTCTGTGCGGCGGAACTCCAGCCACATCAGCGATGCGGTGCCGACGATTACGGCCAGCATGAGAAGCGTGCCCCCGAAGAGCGCCCTGCTGCTGGCAACTTCCAGCAAGCTGAGCTTGGCAAAGGGAATGGATCGTTTCATGGCAGGGGCATCAGTTCAGAAGGATGCTTTCGAGTCCGTGGCGCCGTGCCGCCGTTTCCAGGCGGCCGTCCTGCCGAATCCGGGCGACAAAAGCGTTGAGCACGGCTCGCCATTCGACGTCGCCCGGTTTGCTGGCATGGGCGTAGGGGAGCGTATAGAACGGCTTGGGGGGGGCCACCAGTGCGGCCCATTCCGTGCTTTCGATCAGTGCACGACCGTAGGGGTAATCGGTCATGAAGACGTCCACGCGGCCCGCAATGAGCTCGCGTTCGCGTGTCTGTGGCAGGTGGATGGAGACGAGACCTGCATGCTTGAGGCGTTGCCGCATGACTGGCTCCATGAATGTTCCAGCCTGCACGCCTACCTGCACGCCGGGTTGGTCGATGTCGCTCCACTGCCGCACGATGCGGCTGGTGCGTGTGGTTACGGCATAGATATCGCTTTGCAAATAGGGCGTGGAGAACTGGAGTTGCTCCATGCGCTGCGGCAGCATGGCGATGCCGAACATCGCTACATCGCATGTGCCTGCCTGCAGGTCCTGCACCAAGGTGACAAAGGAGGAGTCCACGAATCGCAGCTTGACGCGCAGATCAGACGCCAGTGCCGTAGCCAGATCGATGTCCAGGCCGCTGAGCTGGCCGGAGCGCGGGTCCCGAAACGAGATGCGCTGGTACGCGGGCCAGATACAGACCCTGACTTCACCCCGGGCCTGAACGCGGTCCTGAACCTCACCTGCTCTGGCACCCCAGGAGGCCAGAGCGGTAGCCAGGAGCATGAGCACCGCAGCCTGCACTCGGTATGTACGAACGATCATGGTGCCTCCTGCTTGCGGTTGATCAGGTCGGCGAAGGTCATGCGTCCGGCCGTGACTTGCTCACGCAAGGCCGAAATGGCGGCGCTGTTGCGCAGGAAGCAGTCCACGATGTCCGGGTCGAAGGCCTTGCCCCGTTCTGCCAGGAGCATATCCAGCGCTTTCTCGTGGCTGAAGGCCGGGCGGTAGACGCGGTCCATGGTCAGGGCGTCGTAGAAGTCCACGATGGTCACAATGCGCCCCGACAGGGGGATGGCGTGGCCTGCCAATTGGTTCGGGTAACCCGTGCCATCCCAGCGTTCATGGTGTGCGAGCGCAATTTCGGCCGCCATCTGGAACAGCGCGATGCGCGATTTGCCCAGGATATCTGCACCGATGGCGGAGTGCTGGTTCATGATCGCGCGCTCTTGGGGCGTGAAGGCGCCGGGTTTCTTCAGCACTTCGTCAGGAATGCCGATCTTGCCAATGTCATGCATGGGGGCCGCCTTGCGCAGCATCAGGGCGTAGTCCTTGGACTCGCCCAAAAAAAGTGCCAGGGCCTCGGCCAGGAATCCGATGCGCACGATGTGGATGCCCGTGTCCCCGTCTTTGTATTCCGCCGCCATGGACAGCAGAAACAGCGCCTCGTGGTGGGCGCGAGCCACTTCCTGCAACGCCTCGTTGCGTTCCTGGTACATGCGCCCCAGATCGAAGACGATCTTCTCCATCTGGTCAGCCGCCGCAGGGCTGAACTGGGTATTTTCGCGTGCAGCTGCAACCATGTTCATGGCGCCTCGCCGGGGGTTGTGCCCAGGTGGTTGATGGTTTCGATCAGTTTGAGGGGGCTGAAGGGCTTGAGCAGATAGGCGTCGGCCCCGGCCATCATCCCCGCCTCGATATCCTGGCTTTGCCCGCGAGCCGTCAGGAGCACCACCCAGGGTTTTCCCAGCGACGGGTCGCTTTTGACAAGGCGGCACAGATCGAGTCCGTCCATGCTTCCGGGCATCATGATGTCCAGCAACAGTAACTGGGGACGCAGCGTTCGCACGGCCTCCAGGCCCTCGTCGGCGTTGACGGCTTCATGGATGTCGTGGTCTTCGAACTCCAGGGTCATGCGGATCAGTCGGCGGATATCCGCATGGTCTTCGATGATCAGAATGCGTTTGTTCATGGTTGGGTACTTGCTGTAACTGGTTTTATCAATTTTATCACAAAAGTGATTTTTTGAAGTGATAAAATTCGCCACTATGGAACTCAGTCTTCTCTCTTCGCTGCCGGTGGATTGCAGTACCCGTGATGTGGCGCGGGTGCTGGGCATGGCGGTTCGTTCTGTTCAGCTGATGGTGGACCGGGGTGAGCTGGAGGCCTGGAAAACACCAGGAGGTCATCGGCGCATCGCGAAGGCATCGGTCGAGCGCTGGCTGGCCCAGCGGCAGGGTCAGGGCCAGCCCGTTGTACCGGTTGCCGAAGTTGCCGTGTCTGGTGTGGTGGTCGCGCCAGACGATGGGGTGGTCAAAGCTGCTCCCAGGCGCGCCGAGCAGGTCGGTGCTTCTCGCGAACCAGCGGGTACACACGGCCAGCGGGTGTTGCTGATCGAGGATTCCGCACATTTCCAGACCCTGGTGAAGTTGTTGATGGCGCACGATTTCCCGCAAGTGGAACTGCATGTGGCAGACGACGGCATCGTTGGCTTGGCGATGGCGGGCGAACTGCAGCCGGATGTGCTGATTGTGGACATCCTTCTTCCTGGCATTGATGGCGCAACGCTGATTGCGCGTCTGCGCTCGCATCCCCAGTTCCAGCGCAGCCGTCTGATCGTTGTGACCTCGCTCGACGAAGAGCAGCGCAGCCCCTACGCCTTTGCGCTGGCCGGGCTGCCTGTGGTGCACAAGCCCCGCTTGGTGCAGGAGCTGCCTGCGTTGCTGGCGGGGTTCCTACGTCCTGTGGCCGAGAAGGCCTGAGCGCCGTCGTGACGCAGCCGCGCGTGCTGTTGGTAGAGGACGATCCGTCAGTGCGCCGGTTTGTCCAGATGGCGCTCGATCCCCTCGGCGTGAATCTGGTGCCATGCGCCACGCTCGCCGAGGCGAAGCAGGCGCTGACCACCGAAGTGGCACCCCTGGTCCTCACGGATCTGACCCTGCCCGATGGCTCCGGCCTTGATCTACTGGTTTGGATGCAGACAAATCTTTTGCCTCAGGGAGCGGCCTGCCGCACCGTGGTGTTCAGTGGTGGGATTGACCCAGCCACGCAGTGCACGCTGGAGTTGCTCAACGTCTGGCGCGTTCTGCACAAACCCGCCTCCGTGGGGGCGCTGATGGCATGTGTTTCTGAGACTCTGGCCAGCCTCGACTTGGGGGCGCAGGCCGATTCCGCCGTCGTCACCGTTGCTCAACACAATCCAGTGGCCGAGTTTTTCGGCGGCAACCGAGCGCTTTACGAAGCTTATCGACAGGCATGCCTGGCCCGATTTCCTCAAGATGTGATGGAAGGCGATCTGGCCGTGGCGGCGCAAGATGCACAGGCGCTGCGGCGCGTGGCGCACAACCTCAAGTCAGTGTTGACGATGCTGGGTGAGGCGCCAGCTGCCCAGTGTGCGCGAAGCACCGAGGAGTGGGCTGCAGGGGGCGATTCTGACCTTATGCAACAGGGATGGCGACAGTTGCGGCAGCAGGTGCTGCGTGTGGTTTCTGTTCAAGGCGAAAATTGAATCCTTTGCATCTCGCAAACGGCAGCCTATTGCCGGTACGTGGATCATTTCACAGCTTCTGAACAATAGAAAAACCACCCGAAGGTGGTCATTCCAAGGGGACTTCAACAGCTGACGCCTGGCGTCTGGCGTCTGGCCTTGAGGCTGTCGGGCTTGGAGTGTCGATAGCGAAAGTTGCCCCTGGGGGGCAACTTGCAACAGACGTTTTCCAAGTCCGGCGGGTTCCTAGAAGTTTTCCCACTCTTTCTCTGCATGTGGAGCGGCAGTCACGAGTTTTGCCGAAGGCAGATGCGCTACGCCCGATTTCGCCATTGCCACACTTCGGACAGCCGCCTTGATGGCGGAGGTCGCTGATCGCTGGTTTGGGGCTTTCCGGGTCATCGGAGGCCGTGAAGCGTATGTGGTGGATGTGCTGAGCGCTCCTTGTGCGGGCACCAACGCAGGGCGCTCTTCCAAAGCCAAGGGCGAAATCTTGAAGGAGGAAACCACGTTGACCAGCTCCGCTGCCTGGGTGTTGAGGCTGCTGGCTGCTGCTGCCATTTCCTCCACCAGTGCTGCGTTCTGCTGGGTAGCCTGGTCCATCTGGGTGACAGCTTCGTTCACCTGGTCCACGCCCTGGCTCTGCTCGGAACTGGCTGCGCTGATCTCCGCCATGATGTCGGTAACGCGGCCAATCGCCGAGACCACATCGCTCATGGTCTGGCCTGCCCGGTCCACGAGGGCGGAGCCGGCTTCTACCCGCTCCACACTGGCACCGATCAGCACTTTGATTTCGCGCGCGGCGTCTGCGGATCGGCTTGCCAGGCTACGAACCTCGCTCGCAACCACCGCAAAGCCCCGGCCTTGTTCACCCGCACGGGCGGCCTCCACGGCGGCGTTCAGGGCCAGGATGTTCGTCTGGAAGGCGATGCCGTCAATGACACCGATGATGTCCGAGATCTTTCGGGAGCTGTCGTTGATGTCTTTCATGGTGCGGACCACGTCTGCGACAACTTCGCCGCCTTGGCTTGCCACGTTCGACGCGTTCTGCGCGAGCTGATTGGCTTGGCGGGCGTTCTCGGCGTTCTGGCGAACCGTCGAGTTCAGCTCCTCCATCGATGCTGCGGTTTCTTCCAGTGCACTGGCCTGGTTTTCGGTGCGTGCCGAGAGATCGCTGTTTCCCGCCGATATCTCCGCGCTGGCAGTGGCCACGCTGTCGGAGCCTTGGCGTACCTGCGAGACAACCTGTGTCAGCGATGTCTGCATGTCGGAGAGCGCTTGCAGCAGCGGGCTGAATTCATCGTTGGCGTTGTCAATGACCTCTCCGGTCAGGTCGCCATCGCGCACGCGGGCTGCGATCACTTGCGCTTCTGACACCCGGCGCTGAAGGACGCTGCCGACATACCAGGAAAACACCATCAAACCGGCTGCAATCGCCGCGACGGCTGCCACCAGGCTGTAAAGCGTTTGTTTCGCATCTGACTCGATCTTTCCAATGCTCTCGGTCAGCGATGTGTTCTGGCGCTGCTTTTGTTGGCTCAGCATTTCGAGCACCACGTTGCGGGCAGGAATCGTCTTGGCGACCAGGAAGTCGAAGCCTTCTTCCTTGTTGCCCTGCTCAATCAACTGGATGTTTTGCCCTGCGATCTGCCAGAACGTGCCCAGCGCCTGAACGAGTGCAGCGTATTCAGTCTTTTCGGTGGTGGTGACAGCAGTTTTCTCCAGCGCCAACTGGTCGGTGTCGATCAGCTTCTTTTTCTCCGCAATGTCTGCCAAGGTGGCCTTCACGTCGCTGGGTGTCCTGACCAGCAGCGCATGGCGCAACTGGAGAGATGATCGTGTGACGTTGAGTTCCATGGCTGCCAGCCGCAACTGGTGGGGAACGGACTCTGTGGCGACCTTTCGGGTTTGGGCGGTGACCTCGGAGAGGTTGAACCATGCGAGAAGCGCGACCAGGGTCAGGCCACTGATGAGTGCGAAGGACAGCAGGTGCAGGCGTTTCGCAATGCCGAATGCTCTGAAGAAGTTCATAGGGATTCCGTGTAGGTGTGGTTGTGTTTCGTGGCAATGCGACAGCGTGTCATTGCACGGTGAGGGGCGAAGGCAGCGAGGGTGCCAAGAGCTTTTCAATGTCGAGCAGGATGAGCATCCGGTCATCGACCGATCCGATGGCCAGCAGGTGGTCCCGATCCGCGTCCATGTCGAGTGCGGGGACAGGGCGCAATTGCTCTCTCTCCAGCGTGAGCACATCAGACACGCCATCCACCACAACGCCCACGACGCGCTGACCAATATTGAGCACGATCACCACGGTCAGATGGTCATAGCGAGCCTCTGGCAAGCCCAGTTTCAGGCGCAGGTCGATGATGGGCACGATCACGCCGCGCAGGTTGACCACGCCCTTCAGGTCGGCAGCGGCGTTGGCGATGGTGGTGGGCTTTTCGTACGAACGGATCTCCTGCACCCGCAGGATATCTACGCCGTACTCCTCGTTGCCGATCTTGAATGCCAGGAACTCGCGAAGATCCGTCAAGACCGTTGGGGCTGCATCAGGGATAGAACCCAGGCTGGATAGGGTGTGAAGATTCGCTGGCATGTCTTTTTGATAAAAATGATAGTTGTGCGAATTCTAAGAAGATTCAATCACATTTGTCAAATAAATGATTTTCAAAGTGATAGATATGATTTCATCACCAGCGCTGTGGTGCGTTCTTCTGTGCAAATGGGCGGGCTTGCTGCGGGGTCCGCGCATGCTGTTTTTCAAGGGATGATGGTTAGACAGCAGCGGTGAGCCCGCACAATCCGGGGCATGAAAACCCTTCGCCTTCGCCCTGGCAAGGAGCGCTCGCTCCTGCGCCGCCACCCCTGGATCTTTGAATCGGCCATCGCCAAGGGCGGCGGCGATAGCGGCGAGACCGTGCGTGTGGAGTCGCACGAAGGCCAGTTCCTTGCTTGGGCCGCCTTCAGTCCGACCTCGCGCATCCGCGCACGGGTGTGGAGCTTTGACGAAGCACAGCGCATTGATGCTCCTTTTTTTATAGCTTCTTGCGCCCGATCCATAATCGCCAGAGCCCGATTTGATGTGCAAAGCGATGGCGTGCGTCTGGTGCACGGTGAATCCGACGGTCTGCCGGGGCTCATCGTGGACCGCTATGGCGATACGCTGGTGGCCCAGTTCACCAGCGCGGGCACCGAGCGCTGGAAGGATGTGATCGCCGACGCGCTGCTGCGCGAGACGGGCCTGACCAAGCTGTACGAGCGCTCAGACGCCAGCGTGCGTGCGCTGGAAGGTCTGGAGCCCGCCACGGGCTGGCTGCGCGGCGGGCCCACGGGCACGGCGGGCGATAGCGAAGGGCCGCCGCTTGAACTCACGATCCGTGAACACCAGTGGAGCCTGACGCTCAACATCGCCGAGGGCCACAAGACCGGCTTCTACCTGGACCAGCGCGACAGCCGCAAGCGGTTTGCCGACTACACCCAGCGCCTGGGCTTCAAGCATGTGCTCAACTGCTTCTGCTACACCGGCGGCTTCAGCGTGGCGGCACTGGCGGGCATGCGTGCTGCAGGCACCGTGGCCGATGGGCATGTGACGTCCATCGACTCGTCCGGTCCCGCCTTGGAGCGGGCCCGTGCGCACGTGGCGCTCAACGGCTTCGACCCGAACCGCGCGAGCTTTATGGATGCCGACGTGAACGCTTCACTGCGCCAGTTCCTCAAGGAAGGCCAGCGTTTTGACGCCATCATCCTGGACCCGCCCAAGTTCGCCCCCACGGCGGCCCACGCCGAGCGGGCTGCGCGCGCCTACAAGGACATCAACCGGCTGGCGCTGCAGTTGCTGTCGCCCGGCGGGGTGCTGTTCACCTTCTCGTGCTCGGGCGGCATCAGCGCCGACCTGTTCCACAAGATCGTGGCCTCGGCCGGAGCGGATGCAGGGGTGGACGGCTACATCCTGGAGCGCCTGGGCGGCGCGCCCGACCACCCGATGACGCTGGAGTTTCCGGAGGGCGAGTACCTCAAGGGGCTGGTGGTGATGCGAAAATCTTGATGTTTTTGGCCTCTAGCGCTTATATTTTATGCGCTAATAGCTATCAAATTGATAGTGCATCGGGTGCAGTGCGTGCCAGGTAGTCTGAGGCGAACTGCGCAAACCAGTCGATGCTCTCGGGCTGCGCCAGCGCGTCGCGGTTGAGCACCCGCTCGGCCGGGTGACCCAGAAGCAGCTTTTTGATGGGCAGCTCCAGCTTCTTGCCTGTCACGGTCTTGGGGATGACCGGCACCTGCAGGATTTCGTCGGGCACGTGGCGCACCGACAGCGCGGTGCGCAGCGCCTGGCGGATGCGCTGGCGCAGCGGCTCGTCGAGTGTGGTGCCTGCGCGCAACTGCACGAATAGCGCCAGGTAGGACGGGCGGCCCAGGTATTCCAGATCCACCACCAGGCTGTCGAGCACGTCGTCCAGCCCCTCGACCACGCGGTACAGCTCGGCCGTGCCCATGCGCACGCCCTGGCGGTTGATGGTGGCATCCGAGCGGCCGTAGATGATGCCGCCCACAGCCTCGGGCCGGGCCACCAATCGCAGCCAGTCGCCCTGGCGCCACACGGGGCGCTGCTCGGCGTCGTAGAAGGTGTCGAAGTAGCTCTCTTTGTAGCGTGTGCCGTCGGCGTCGCCCCAGAAGTACAGCGGCATCGACGGAATGGGCCGGGTACAGACCAGCTCGCCCACCTCGTCGATGACCGGCTGGCCTGCCTCGTTCCAGGCCTGCACGCTGGCGCCCAGCGCGCGGCATTGCATCTCGCCCAGGTGCACGGGCAGCGTGGGCAGGCCTACCAGGAAACCTCCTGCGATGTCGGTGCCGCCGGAGACTACGTTGAGCCAGAAGTCGTCCTTGACATCGTAGTAGAGCCAGCGGTAGGCCTCGGGCGACAACGGTGATCCGGTGGAGCACACGGTGTGCAGGGCCGACAGGTCGGCCACCTGCCGGGGCACCACACCGGCCTTCAGGCAGGCGTGGTGGATGGCGGCTCCCACGCCGAAGGTGGTCACGCGAAGGCGGCCTACCAGGCGCCACAGATAGGCCCAGTCGGGGTCGGCGCCCCCGCCGGCCGCACCGGTGACGGAGCCGTCGTATAGCACGATGGTGGCCCCACCCAGCAAGCCCATGACGTGCGCGTTCCAGACCATCCACGAGGTGTTGACCGCCCACAGCACCCGGTCGCCGGGGTGCAGGTCGTTGTGCAGCACCATGGCCACCAGGCTGTTGGCCAGCACGCCACCGTGGCCGTGCACGATGGCCTTGGGCAGGCCCGTGGTGCCGGATGAATACAGCGTCCACAGCGGGTGGTCGGGTGCGAGTGCGAGCGGCTCAAGCGGTGCGTTGCCCGCCACGGCATCGGCCCAGTGCACCACGGTGCGCGCCTGCGCCTGCACGGGGGGCGCAGGCGCCGGGTCGAGGCAGGGTACCCAGACCACGTGGCTCACCGTGGGCAATTGGTCCAGGATGTCGCCCAGCGCAGCGCGGCGGTCAAACGGTTTGCCCGCGTAACGGTAGCCATCCACCGCGACCAGCACCTTGGGCTCGATCTGGCGGTAGCGATCGCTCACGCTCACGGGGCCCATGTCGGGCGCACACAGTGCCCACACCGCACCGATGCTGGCGGCCGCGAGGAAGGCCACCACCGCTTGCGGGATGTTGGGAAGGTAGCCCACCACCCGGTCGCCCGGCTGCACGCCCAATGTGCGCAGCGTGTGCGACAGCGCGCCCACCTGGCGGCGCAGTTCGGGCCACGAGATTTCTCCGGCGCCACCGGACTCGTCCTCGAACACGATGGCCGGTGTATGGGGCTGCGTGCCTCCGGGCGTGTGGCGCAAAAGGGTGTCCACCAGGTTCAGCCGCGCGCCTTCGAACCATTGGGTGGCGGGCATCGGGTCGTCCGAGCGCATGCGGCGTGGGGCTTGCGCCATGGGCACGTCGAAGAAGGCCAGCAGTGCGCTCCAGAACGCTTCGGGTTTGTCCACCGACCACTGCCACAGGGCTTCGTAGCCGCCAAAGTGCAGGCCTCGCTCGCGCGCCAGCCAGGCCTCCAAGGCGGTGATGAGGGCGCGCTCGCGGCGTGCAGCGCTGGGTTGCCAGAGCGGGGTGTCCGGGGTTTCAACAGGGGGCGAGGCTGTTGGGGGCAAGGCTGTCAGGGTGGTCATGAAACGGTTCTTTCGCCTTCTCTTCTCAGGTGTCCGCCGTGAAGCCGATGTTCTTCACATGCACCCGCCACTGCTCGGCCTCGGCGCGCAGCCGCGTGGCTAGCTCTTGCGGTGTGGACGAGCGTGCCGTCATGCCGAATTCCGCCAGGCCGCGCACGAAGTCCGGCTGGGCCACGGCAGCGCGCATGGCGTCGGCAACGCGCTGCACCGTGGCGGTTGGCGTGCGCGCGGGCACGAAGACACCAAACCATTCGGTCATGTCCAGCGCAAAGCCCTGTTCGCGGTAAGTGGGCAGGTCGGGCGCGAAGGCGCTGCGCTCGGTGCCCGAGACGGCCAGCAGGCGCAGTCGGCCGGATTTGAGATGCGGCAGGTAGCTGCCCAGCACTGTCGAATAGGCCGGCACCTGTCCCCCCATCAGGTCCTGCAGCCCGGGTGCATCGCCGCGGTAGGCAATGTGGGTGAAGTCGATGCCCGCCATCTTGCCCAGCACGCTGCCCACCAGATGCGGCGTGGAGCCCGACGCCGGCGAGCCGAAGCTGGCCTTGCCGGGGTTGGCCTTGGCCCAGGCGACAAAGTCCTGCAGCGTGCGCACGCTGTCGGGCACAGCCGGCCCCACTGCCAGCGCAAACGGGAAGGTGCAGGCCATGGACACGGGCGCCACGTCCTCCAGCGCATAGGGCAGCTTGCGGTAGGTGTAGGGGTAGACGGTGAACGGGGAGGGCGGCGACAGCAGCAGCGTGGTGCCGTCGGGCGCGGCGTCCTTGAGGGCGCTCACAGCAATCTGGGTGCCCGCGCCGGGCTTGTTGTCCACGAGCACGTTGGCGGCATAGGTCCCGCGCAGCTTCTCGGCCAGGCGCCGTGCCACGTTGTCGGTGCTGCCCCCGGGCGGAAAGCCCACCAGCAGGCGGGCCAGGTCGGGTGGTTGCTGCGCGTGTGCGGCTGGGGCGATGCCCGTGCCCAGCGCGGCCAGGCTGGCGAATTGGACAGCGAACTGTCGGCGGGTAGTCATGGTTTGTCTCCTGGTTTTGGTGTGCCACTGCGGTGGTGCGGTGCGACTGTGCCGCAAGGGCGCAGGGGCTGCTTTCCAATTACTGCGGTGGGTATCGCAAAGCTGCGGACCTAGGGGAAAACCTGGGCATCGCGCGCGGTGGGGTGAGACCCCCCGGGGCGACTGGGCACGCTACGAGCGGCGATAGTCCGAAGGCGTTACGCCCCAGTGGCGGCGAAAGGCGTGGCTGAAGTGGGCCGCCGAGGGGTGGCCGGTGAGCAAGGCGATCTCCAGCAGGGGCTTGCGCGAATCGCGCACCAGCCGTGCGGCCAGCTCCATGCGCTGAAAGTGCACCCAGGCGTGGGGTGTGGCGCCAAACGACATTTTGAAGGCGCGCGCAAAGTGAAATGGGCTGAGCCCCGCGATGCCCGCCAGGCGGGCTACCGGCCAGGGCTCGTGCAGGCCGGCCATCACGGCCTCGGTCAACTGGCGCATCTGCCGCGAGGTGAGCGTGGCGCCGGTGCGCGGGCGCTCGCCGGGCAGTGCGTAGTTTTCTACGAGGTGGATGGCAATGCCCATCGCGATGTGTTCGCCAAACGCGGGTTGCAGTGAGGCGTTGTTGTCCAGCGACGCCAGAAGCAGGTCGGCAAAGGCCGCGAGCACCGGGTCCTTGCGGCCGAAACACTGGCCCAGCGCCACATCGCCGCCTGCGGCACGATGCAGCCAAGCGGGGGCCAGGTCGATGTGGATGTTGTCGCGCACGGCCGAGCTGCGCCAGAAGCTCGGGGTGTCGCCGGGCAGGATCACGGACTCGCCGCGCTGCCAGAGCCTTTCCCCCACCAGGTCTCCATGGCGTTGCAGCAGCTGCGTGGGGTTGCCCCGGCGCACCAGGATGACGCAGTTGCTGTGGGCGGGTACGTACAGGTCGCCCACGGGGCCCACCTGGTGCCACACCGCGAGGCCCTGCCAGGGGCGCCCGGCGCTGGAGCGGTGGACGTGGTCCGGCAGCGCCTGCCAGGGGTGGTCCAAGCGCTTGTCGGCCAGCGCCCGCCAGTGCGCCGTGTCGAAACCTTCGATGGCAAGCGGAGTGTGGCGGGCGGTTAGGGGTGGCGTCATGGTGAAGATGGCAATGGATTGCCACCAGCGGCCTATCGTAGAGGGTTCCAGGTCCTGGCTACCTGTGTTCCCCGCCGGGCTGGACGGTGGTCGGACCGCGCTCAGGTGTGGCCAAGTGCCAGCAGGGGCTTGACAGCCTCGGTACACTGAAAAAGATGCCCCTGGGTGGGGCACTGCGCCATGCAGCGCAAGTATTTGATTCCCTTGAAAGACAGATTTATGGCACTGATCCCCGTCACCATCCTCACCGGCTTCCTGGGCTCGGGCAAAACGACGTTGCTCAAGCGCCTCTTGAGCGAAGCCCATGGCCAGAAGATTGCCGTGATCGAGAACGAATTCGGCGAAGAAAACATCGACAACGACATCCTCGTGACCGAGTCCAAGGAGCAGATCGTGCAGATGAGCAATGGCTGCATCTGCTGCACCATCCGCGAAGACCTGCGCGAGACGCTGCAACTGCTGGCGGCCAAAAAGCGCAAGGGCTTGCTCGACTTTGACCGCATCGTGATCGAGACCACCGGCGTGGCCGACCCGGGGCCCGTGGCGCAAACCTTCTTCATGGACGAAGAAATTGCCGAGACCTACCTCATCGACTCCATCATCACCCTGGTGGACGCCAAGCACGCACCCCAGCAGCTCAATGACCGCCAGGAGGCGCGCCGCCAGGTGGGTTTTGCGGACCAGATCTTCCTGTCCAAGACCGACCTGGTGTCCAAGGACGAGACCGAGGCGCTGATCCATCGCCTCAAGCACATGAACCCGCGCGCGCCCATCAAGGCCGTGCATTTTGGCGAAGTGCCGCTCAAGGAGGTGTTGGACCTGCGCGGCTTCAACCTCAATGCCAAGCTGGATATCGACCCAGACTTCCTGAAGGAAGAAGGGGACGGGCACGACCACCATGATCATGACCACGAACATGGCGAGCACTGCAGCCACCCCTCGCACCAGCATGAACATGGTCACCACCATCACCACGACGATGATGTGAAGAGTTTTGTGTACCGCTCCGACCGGCCATTCGACCCGGCCAAGCTGGAGGACTTCCTGGGGGCCATCGTGAATATTTACGGCCCGCGCATGCTGCGCTACAAAGGTGTGCTTAATATGAAGGGCACTGAACGCAAGGTGATCTTCCAGGGGGTGCACCAGCTCATGGGAAGCGATCTGGGACCCCAATGGGCCGAGGGTGAGACGCGCACGAGCAAGATGGTCTTTATTGGCATTGACCTGCCCAAGGACATCTTCCTGCAGGGGCTGGAACAAAGCCTGGTCTGACCCTCACCGGGGCCTGTGCCGCCCAGGGGAGAACGGCGTGTTTGTGTTGTATCTGCAACGTTTTCGTTTGCGTCAGCCCAGGTCGATACAATCGCGCCCCGGTAAAACCCCGGAAGGCTTGCCACCCGCCCTTGGCTGCGAATGCAGCTAGGGCCCGCCCGTACTGCGAGGAGACCAGGAAGTGAAAGCCGACACCAGCAAATCCAAGGGGGCCACCAAGGCAACCCCTGCCGCGGCGAAAAGCGCCGCCGCCCCAGCGGCACCCAAAGTTGCTGCGAAGGCCACTGCCAAGGCTGCTGCGGCGCCCAAGGTGGCCGCCCCCCCCGCCGTGGCGGCTCCTGCTCCGGCACCCGTGCTGCAAGCAGGCTCGCAGGTACCCGTGCGCACAACCCGGCCTTCTTCACGATTGGCCCAATTGACCGTACCATCCATGGCACAGACAGTGGCTTCGACCGCTGCCAAAGCCAGTTATCTACATACCATGCCCACGACCGCGCAAGCACAGCCTACGTATACGGCTGCCAAAAAAGACCCCAAGCTGGCGAACAACTGGAAAACCAAGTCCGCCGCTGAGTTGACCGATGCCGAAGTCATGGCCATGCCTGACGACGAGTACATGAACGACAAGCAGATGGCCTTCTTCCGACTGAAGCTGGTGCAGCTCAAGCAGGAGATCCACAACAGCGCTGGTGAAACCACCGAACACCTTCGTGAAGACACCGTGGTGGTGCCCGATCCGGCCGACCGCGCCACGATCGAAGAGGAACACGCCCTGGAGCTGCGCACCCGCGACCGCGAGCGCAAGCTGCTCAAGAAGATCGAGCAGTCCATTGCCCGCATCGACGCAGGTGACTATGGCTACTGCGACGAAACCGGCGAACCCATTGGTGTGGGCCGCCTGATCGCGCGTCCTACTGCCACGTTGTCCCTCGAAGCACAACAGCGCCGCGAACTCAAGCAGAAGATGTTTGGTGATTGACCGGGCCGTCTGGCCTGATCAACCCCAAGCGCACCCTGAGCCATGAGCAAGGAAGAAACCACCCCCGGAGGCCTGCTGTCGAAGGTGGTTCGGTTCGTGAAGAACCCGACGGTGAACTGGACCGAGCTGGACTCCATCCAGGACGACCGGGAGAGCCAGTACAGCAAGCAGATGCTCAAGGAGATGATCGAGCGCAAGCGCCGCAACGATTTCGTGCGGCGCCGCGAGTTCGATCAGTTGCGCAAGCTGCGTCAGCGCGAGGTGCTGCAAGGCCAGCGTGTGGAAGACGCCGCAGGGCGCCCCTCGTTCTTTCAGAGCAGCATGGCTTCGCCCGACGAGCGGGCCGTCACGCTCAAGAAGATTGACGAGATCGAAGCGCAGATGTCGCAGCAGTGGTGGAAGAGTAAGCAAGGCGCAGAGGCTCCCACGCAACCCGGCGCCATGCCTGTTGCTGCCGACGCAGCTGCGTCCTCTGATTCCGCCCACGCAAGGGCGTATGCGCCCACGGCACCCGGCAGCCTGCCAGCGCCCCTCGAAAACAAGGCCGGTGTCCAGCCGCTGTTTGCCGATGACAGCATGGCCATTGGCCGGTTTGGCGGCACCGATGCGCAAATGCTCGCGGGTGCAGGTCCTGGCGAAGCGTCCTTCAGCCTTGCGGCAGCTACTGCGGTAACGCCAGCGCCCGCATCCGAACCGGAGGAATTCGTGCACGAACCCGATTTAGAAGAAGCTGCCATCCGGTTTGCCAATGGCGACCACGCCGGGGCTGAGTCCGGCCTGCTCGATGTGCTGGCCCAGCACCAGCAGGATGCGCCCGACGACCAGCTCGAAATCTGGATGACACTGTTCGACCTGTACCGTGCAACGGGCCAGCACGACCGGTTTGACACCCTGGCCATCGACTTCGCCGCCCAGTACAGCCGCTCCGCACCGCTGTGGTTTTCCATGCCCGAGCAATTGGGCATGGCACCGCCCGCCGCAGCGGCTGCGCCTGGAACGGCTGCAGCCGCACCGGCAGGCGCGGTGCGCCGCGATTTCAGCTGGAACGCGCCGCCCACGCTGGCTGTGTCTTCGGTGGCCGCACTCCAGGCCTCGCTGGCACGCGCCGCGTCGCCCTGGACCCTGTCCTGGGCCCGCTTGGGCGCTATCGATGACGCTGCCGTGCCTTTGCTGGCGGACCAGTTCACCCAGTGGGCCGAGCGTGATGTGCAACTGGTGTTCTCCGGGGTAGAAAAGCTCAACGCCCTGCTGGATGCCAAAACCCAGTCTGGCGACCGCGCCACCAGCCCCGAGTGGTGGCGCCTGCGCATGGCGGCGCTGCGGCTCATGGGCAAGCCAGATGAGTTCGAGCTGGTGGCGCTGGATTACTGCGTCACCTACGAAGTCTCACCGCCGTCGTGGGCGTCGCCGCGCTGCGGGTATTCGGACAACGAGGGTGTGTCTTCGGGCTCGGCGCCTCTGGCGGCCGACAGCGACTTCATGGCCTCCGACCTGGGTGAGTTGTCCGCCCCCGCTCCGCTGGAGGCGGGCCCCGTGGCGCAGCTCAGCGGCTATATCGATGGTGATGCCACGCCACTGCTGGAGCCTTTCCAGGCCTTCCTGCGCCCGGGTGTGCCGCTGACCATTGCCTGCGACAAGCTCATTCGTGTGGACTTCGCGGCTGCGGGCTCGGTGCTCAACTGGGCGGCCGAGCAGCAGGGCCACGGCCATGTGATCCAGTTCCAGAACCTGCAGCGGCTGGTGGCAATTTTCTTCAACGTGATCGGTATCAACGAGCACGCTTGGGTGGTACCCCGAAAGAACTGAAACCTCCATGGGGCGTACCACCAGCGCGGCGGAGCAACCCTTGCGCGGCGGCTGGGTGCGGGCTGTGACCGTTGCATAGTTTTTGGGTGGGCTGCAGGGCCACAGATTCGCTGGCTGCTCGTGGCAGTTAGCGTTCGGCTTCGCCTTGAAAGCGCTGCCCGTGCCCTCAACTGCCGCAGCTATGGACTCATCAAACGACAACCTCCCGGTGTTCCACGGCACCACCATCCTGAGCGTACGCCGCCAGACGCCCCAGGGCGTTCAAGTGGCCATTGGCGGGGATGGCCAGGTCACCCTGGGCAACATCGTGGTCAAGGGCACGGCGCGCAAGGTGCGCAAGCTGCACCACGGCAAGGTGCTGGCCGGTTTTGCGGGCGCCACGGCCGATGCCTTCACCCTGTTTGAGCGCTTTGAAGCCAAGCTCGAAAAACACCAGGGCCACCTGGTGCGGGCAGCCATTGAACTCACCAAGGACTGGCGCACCGATCGCGTGCTGCGCCGCCTCGAAGCCATGCTTGCCGTGGCCGATCTGGAGGCCTCGCTCATCATCACCGGCAATGGCGACGTGCTGGAGCCCGAGCAGGGCATCGTGGCCATTGGATCGGGCGGGGCCTACGCGCACTCGGCGGCCAAGGCGTTGCTCAACCACACCGACCTCTCTGCGCAGGACATCGTCAAGAAGTCGCTGGAGATTGCCGGCGAGTTGTGCATCTACACCAACATGAACCACACCATCGAGACCTTGTAGGTCGGGTGTTTTTTGCAGGGCGGTCTTGACCGCATTTGATACGTTTTTGATAGCTGCTAGCGCTTGATAGATAAGCGCTAGAGCCCAATTTGACTGGAATTTTCGCCATGTCGTCCATGACCCCCCAGGAAATCGTCTCCGAGCTGGACCACCATATCGTGGGCCAGGCCAGCGCCAAGCGTGCCGTGGCCATTGCGCTGCGCAACCGCTGGCGCCGCCAGCAGGTCGAAGGCAGCCTGCGCCAGGAGATCACACCCAAGAACATCCTCATGATCGGCCCGACCGGCGTGGGCAAGACCGAGATTGCGCGCCGCCTCGCCAAGCTGGCCGATGCGCCCTTCATCAAGGTCGAAGCCACCAAGTTCACCGAGGTCGGCTATGTCGGCAAGGACGTGGATTCCATCATCCGCGACCTGGCCGAGATGGCTGTCAAACAAACCCGCGAGTCCGAGATGAAAAAGGTGCGCACCCGCGCCGAAGATGCTGCCGAGGAGCGCATCCTGGACGTGCTGATTCCCCCGGCCCGCGCAGCCGCGGGCACCGAGCCCGCGGCTGACAACACGGCCCGCCAAGTCTTTCGCAAGAAACTGCGCGAAGGCGCGCTGGCCGACAAGGAGATCGAGATCGATGTCGCCGAAGGCCGCCCGCAACTCGAAATCATGGGCCCCCAGGGCATGGAAGAAATGGCCGAGCAGTTGCGTGGCATGTTCAGCCAGATGGGGCAGGACAAGCGCAAGACCCGCAAGCTCAAGATTGCCGAGGCCCTCAAGCTCATCACCGACGAAGAGGCGGGCAAGCTCGTCAACGAGGAAGAGATCAAGACCCGCGCCGTTGCCAATGCCGAGCAGAACGGCATCGTCTTCATCGACGAGATCGACAAGGTGGCTGCGCGCCAGGAAACCAGTGGTGCCGACGTGTCGCGCCAGGGCGTACAGCGCGACCTGCTGCCGCTGGTGGAGGGCACCACGGTGTCCACCAAGTACGGCATGATCAAGACGGACCACATCCTGTTCATCGCATCCGGGGCGTTCCACCTGTCCAAACCCAGCGACCTGATCCCGGAGCTGCAGGGGCGCTTCCCCATCCGGGTCGAGCTGGAGTCGCTGTCGGTCAAGGACTTTGAGGCCATCCTCACGCAGACCCATGCGTCCCTGGTCAAGCAGTACCAGGCCCTGCTGGCCACCGAAGGCGTCACGCTCGAATTTGCACCCGAGGGCATCACGCGCCTGGCGCACATCGCCTTTGAGGTGAACGAGCGCACGGAGAACATCGGTGCACGCCGCCTGTCCACGGTGATGGAGCGCTTGCTGGACGAGGTGAGTTTTGATGCGACTCGCCTATCGGGTCAGACCATCACCATTGACGCTGCCTATGTGGACGCCCGCCTGCAGACACTGAGCCGGGACGAGGACCTTTCACGCTACATCCTGTGACCACTCGGTCAAGCCTTGAGAGGTCACTTTCATAGGCCTCTCTAAGTGCTTATTTTTCAACGACTTTTGGCTTTTTAATCTCTGCAAAGTCGCGTCTAAGTCGTTGATTTCATTACAAAAGTTTGTTGGACACCCTCTTGTTCGGTGTGCTTTTCCTGCTACAGTGCAAAAAAGTGCAATTAAGTGGTGAAAAGTGCCCTCAAGGTCCATTGCACGGACCCCCGAGGCGCAAAACCGAATTGGAAATCTGTCCGTGTTTCAAGGTGCCTCGTCGCTGAGTCTCGATGCGAAGGGTCGGCTGTCTGTGCCGACCCGGCATCGTGACGTCCTGGCGGCCACGGCATCCGGTCAGCTCACCATCACCAAACACCCGCACGGCTGCCTGATGGTGTTCCCCCGCCCCGAGTGGGAGAAGTTCCGCGAGCGCATTGCCCAGCTGCCCATGTCCGCCCAGTGGTGGAAGCGCATTTTTCTGGGCAACGCCATGGATGTGGACATGGACGCCACGGGCCGCGTGCTGGTTTCGCCCGAGCTGCGTGAAGCAGCCGGTATCTCCAAAGACACCATGCTGCTGGGCATGGGCAACCATTTCGAACTTTGGGACAAGGCCACCTACGACGAGCAGGAGGCCAAGGCCATGCAGGGCGAGATGCCGGATGTCTTCAAGGACTTCTCCTTCTAAGGCGCGCTGTGACATCCCCCCTGCAACACACCACCGTCCTGCTCAATGAGGCCGTGGATTCTCTCCTGGGCGGCGCAAGCCCTGAGCCTGCGGGCACCTGGGTCGATGCGACCTTTGGGCGCGGTGGGCACTCTCGCCTCATCCTCCTTCGGCTGGGGCCGCAGGGGCGCCTTGTGGCCTTCGACAAGGACCCCGAAGCCATCGCCGAAGCAACGCGCATCACCGATGCGCGTTTTTCCATTCGGCACGAGGGTTTCCGCCATCTGGCCGATCTGCCGCCCGCCAGTGCTGCGGGCGTGCTGATGGACCTGGGGGTGAGCTCGCCCCAGATCGACAGCCCCGAGCGGGGCTTCAGTTTCCGTTTTGACGGCCCGCTGGACATGCGCATGGATACCACGCGCGGCGAAAGCGTGGCCGATTGGTTGGCCACGGCCGAAGTCGGTCAGATTGCGGAGGTGATACGTGACTACGGTGAAGAACGGTTTGCTGGCCCCATTGCAAAGGCGATTGTTGCTTGGCGCGAAGAACGGGGTCCTCTTTCAACCACCGCAGAACTTGCCGATCTCGTGGCTGGCGCGGTCAAAACCCGCGAAGCGGGCCAGAACCCTGCAACGCGCACATTTCAAGCTCTTCGGATTTTCATCAACGCCGAGCTTGAAGAGCTGCAACAGGCGCTAGAGGCCAGCCTCTCGGTGCTGCAGCCGGGCGGGCGGCTGGTAGTCATCAGCTTTCACTCGCTCGAAGACCGCATCGTCAAACAGTTCATCGCCAAACACTCCAAGGAGGTCTATGACCGCCGTGCGCCGTTTGCCGCGCCGCAGGCCATGAAGCTCATCGCGCTGGACCGCATCAAGCCCAGTGCTGCCGAAGTGGCCGCCAACCCCCGCTCACGCAGCGCTATCATGCGCGTGGCCGAGCGCACGGCGGTCGTCTGACATGACGAGGCTCAACGTGGTCCTGTTGCTGGCGGTGCTGGCCAGCGCGATCTATCTGGTGCACACCCAGTATGAATCGCGCCGCCTGTTCACCGAGCTGGACCGCGCTGTGGCCGAGGCCCGTCGTCTGGAAACCGAGCACCAGCGCCTGCAGGTGGAAAAGCGCGCCCAGGCCACGCCGCTGCGGGTGGAGAAGATCGCGCGTGCCCAGCTGAACATGCGCACGGCCACGCCGGCCATCACACAGTATGTGTCTGACCCACAGGGTGTTGCGGCGGCGGCTGCAGCGGCCGCATCGCAACCGGCAGGGGTGCAGCCATGAGCCGCAGCGTGCTCTACACCTCCAGCCCGCTGCTTGCCAGCAAGACACCGGTCTGGCGCAGCAAGTTCATCGTGGCGATGATTGCGCTGGGTTTTCTGGGGCTGGCGGGGCGCGCTGCCTATGTGCAGGTGTTTGGCAACGCGTTTTTTCAGCGCCAGGGCGAAGTGCGTTTTGCGCGCACGCTGGAGCTGCCCGCCAACCGCGGCAAGATTGTGGACCGCAACGGATTGATCCTCGCCTCCAGCGTGCCGGCGGCCAGCATCTGGGCCATCCCTGAAGACGTGGACCAGGACAGGCCCGAGGTGCGCGCCAAGCTCAAGCAGCTGGCCAAACTGCTCGACATGCCGCAGGCCGAGCTGCAGAAAAAGCTGGCGGATGAAGACAAGACCTTTGTCTGGATCAAGCGCCAGCTCGACTGGGATGTGGGCCAGCAGATTGCTGCGCTCGACATCAAGGGCATCTACCAGCGCAAGGAATACAAACGCCAGTACCCCGAGGGTGAAGCCGCTGCGCACGTGGTGGGCTTCACCAACGTGGAAGACCATGGCCAGGAAGGCATGGAACTGGCGTTCGACAAGGAGCTCGCGGGCAAGCCGGGCTCGCGCCGCGTGATCAAGGACCGCCTGGGCCGCGTGGTCGAAAGCGTGGGCGAAACCGTGCCGCCGGTCGATGGCAAGGACATGCAGCTGTCCATCGACAGCAAGGTGCAGTTCTTTGCCTACCAGAAGCTGCGCGACCAGGTGGCCGCGCACAAAGCCAAGGCGGGCAGTGTGGTGGTGCTCGATGCGCACACAGGCGAGCTGCTGGCGCTGGCCAACTACCCGAGCTACGTGCCCGACAGGCGCCAGAACCTCACGGGCGAACAGCTGCGCAACCGCGCACTGACCGACGTGTTCGAGCCCGGTTCGACCATGAAGCCCTTCACCATCGGCCTGGCACTGGAGACGGGCCGCGTGCGTCCCGAAACCATCGTGGACACCACACCGGGGCGCATCAACATTACCGGCTCCACCATCTCCGACACGCACAACTACGGCGTGCTGACGGTGGAAGGCGTGATCCAGAAGTCCAGCAACGTGGGCACCACCAAGCTGGCCATGCAGATGCCTGCACGCGAAATGTGGGAGACCTTCTCAGCCGCTGGTTTTGGCCAGAAGCCGCAACTGCATTTCCCCGGTGTGGTGACGGGTCGTCTGCGCCCGTACAAGACCTGGCGCCCGGTGGAGCAGGCCACCATGTCGTATGGCTACGGCCTGTCGGCCAGCCTGTTCCAGATGGCGCGCTCGTACACGGTGTTTGCCAACGGTGGCCGGGTGATTCCCGCCACCATGCTCAAGACAGCCGAGCCCGCCGTGGGCGTGCCGGTATTTTCCGAGCGGACGGCCGACCAGGTGCGCAAGATGCTGCAGATGGCTGCAGGCCCTGGTGGCACCGGCCAGAAGGCCCAGACCGTGGGCTACTCGGTGGGCGGCAAGTCGGGCACGGCGCGCAAGCAGGTGGGCAAGAACTACGCTTCGGGCAAGTACCGCGCGTGGTTCACCGGCATGGCGCCCATCGACAAGCCCCGCATCATCGTGGCCGTGATGATTGACGAGCCCAGCAATGGCGTGTTCTACGGCGGTGCCGTGGCTGCACCGGTGTTCAGCGAAGTCGTGCAGCAGACGCTGCGCATGATGGGCGTGCAGCCCGACATGGCGGTCAAGCCACAGATCGTGGCCAACGCGGTGGAGGAATCGCTATGACGACGGTGCCTTTGCTCCAATCGGTGCACGATGCCGTGGCCTGGCTGCGCGAGCGGGTGACCGGCACCCTGCAGACCGACAGCCGCCAGATCCGTCCCGGCGATGGTTTCATCGCCTGGCCAGGCGCTGCCACCGACGGCCGCGCCCACGTCGGCGATGCGTTTGCGCGGGGTGCTGTGGCTTGCCTGGTGGAGCACGAGGGTGTCGAGGCCTTTGCGCTGCAAGGTCTGCCCGTGGCGGCACTCCATGGCCTGAAGGCCGCCACCGGCCTGATTGCGGCCGACTGGTTCGACCAGCCCACGCAGCGCTTGGACGTGCTGGCCGTGACGGGCACCAACGGCAAGACCAGCACCAGCTGGTGGCTGGCCGAAGCCCTCAATGTGCTATCAAAACATGAGCTTACTGCGCAAGGCGGATGCGCGCTGGTAGGCACTTTGGGCATGGGAACGCCGCCTGCACTCACCAGCACGGGCATGACCACCCCCGACCCGGTGCGCTTGCAGCGCGCGTTCCAGCGGTTCGCCGACTCGGGCCGCACGGCCTGCGCCATAGAGGCCTCTTCCATCGGCCTGGCCGAACACCGCATGGCAGGCACACGCATCCGTGTTGCCTTGTTCACCAACTTCACGCAGGACCATCTGGACTACCACCCCGGCATGGCGGCCTACTGGCAGGCCAAGAGCGTGCTCTTTGACTGGCCGGGCCTGCAGGCTGCGGTGGTCAACATCGACGATGCACGCGGCGCCGAGCTGCATGCCACGTTGGCAGACCGGCTGCTGGACCTGTGGAGTGTGTCCATCACCGGCCCCGCCCGTCTGGCGGCGCGCGACATCAGCATGGGCGAAGGCGGGCTGCGCTTCACCGTGGCCGAAGGTGTGCACACGCATGTGCTGCAGACCCGCGTGATCGGGCAGTACAACGTCTCCAACCTGCTGGGCGTGCTGGCCGGGCTGCGCGCGCTGGGCGTGCCGCTGCAGCACGCGCTTTATGCCTGCGCCCAGCTTTCCCCGGTGCCGGGCCGCATGGAGCAGATCCACCACCCTGGCCAACCCCTGGTGGCCGTGGACTATGCCCATACGCCCGATGCGCTGGACAAGGCCTTGCAAGCCCTGCGCCCGATCGCGCAGGAGCGCGGTGGCCAGCTCTGGTGCGTTTTTGGCTGTGGCGGCGACCGCGATGCAGGCAAGCGCCCGTTGATGGGCGCCGTCGCCCAGCACCACGCCGACCGGGTGGTGGTGACCAGCGACAACCCGCGCAGCGAAGACCCTGCGGCAATCCTGCACCAGATTCTGCAAGGCACCATCGCTGGCAACACCGTGCGCGCCGAGCCCGACCGCGCCGCCGCCATTGCGCTGGCCATTGCCGATGCAGCGCCCGCCGATGTGGTGCTGATCGCCGGCAAGGGCCACGAAGACACCCAGGAGACGGCCGGTGTGCGCCTGCCGTTCTCCGACATGGCCCATGCGCAGACCGCGCTGCAGGCCCGAGGAGCCCGTCCATGACCGCCACCCCTGGGGTGATGATGACCCTGGCGCAGGCGTTTGCGCTGCTTCAGCCGCGCATTCCCGCCGCCCGCCTAGTGGGCGATGGCGCTACGCCGCTCGCACGCGTGCACACCGACACGCGCACGCTGCAGGCGGGCGACCTGTTTGTGGCGCTCAAGGGCGAGCGGTTTGACGCCAATGCGTTCTTGCCCGACGCCCGCGCTGGTGGCGCCGCCGCTGCCATCGCCCATGGCGGCCTTGCCGCCGCAGGCCTGCCGGGCATCGAGGTGCCGGACAGCCTGGCAGCGCTGGGCGCGCTGGCTGCAGCGTGGCGGGCGCAGTTCAGCCTTCCGTTGGTCGGCGTGACGGGCAGCAACGGAAAAACCACGGTGACGCAGATGATTGCGTCCATCCTGCGCGCCTGGAAGGGTGACGCTGCCTTTGCCACGCAGGGCAATTTCAACAACGACATCGGCGTGCCGCTGATGCTTCTGCGCCTGCAGGCCAGCCACGCCGCCGCCGTGATCGAAATGGGCATGAACCACCCGGGCGAGATCGCCACGCTGGCCGCCATGGCGCAGCCCACGGTGGCGCTGGTCAACAACGCGCAGCGTGAGCACCTGGAGTTCATGCACACGGTGGAAGCCGTGGCCCGCGAGAACGGCTCGGTGTTCGCCAGTCTGCCTTCCGACGGTGTGGCCGTGTTCCCTGCGGGGGATGCCTACACGGGCCTCTGGCGCTCGCTGGCGGCAGGGCGCCGCGTTGTCACTTTTGGCGACGGTGGCGATGTGGCCTGCACGCGGGCTGCGTGGGGCCAGGGCGCTTGGGCCGTCACACTGGCCACGCCACAAGGCGAAGTGGCCACCCACCTGCACATTGCGGGGCGCCACAACGTGACCAATGCACTGGCAGCCGCTGCCTGCACGCTGGCGGCGGGGGCGCCCCTGGTCGCCATCGCCCAAGGGCTGAATGACTTTGTGCCAGTCAAGGGCCGCTCGCGCGCTTTCAGCGTGCACTGCGCGGGCCGCGACATCACCGTGGTGGACGACACCTACAACGCCAACCCCGACTCCATGCGCGCCGCCATCGACGTGCTGGCCGAGCTGCCCGGCCCGCAACTGCTGGTGCTGGGCGACATGGGCGAGGTGGGCGACCAGGGCCCGCAGTTCCACGCCGAGGCCGGTGCCCATGCGCGTGCGGCAGGCATCCCCCTGGTGTTCGCGCTGGGCGCGCAGTCGGTGCACGCCGCCACGGCCTATGGAGGTGCCCGGCATTTCAACGATATGAGTGCGCTGCTGGTGGCAGTGCGCGATGCCCTGTCCACCGTGGGCAGTGTGCTGGTCAAAGGATCGAGATTCATGAAGATGGAACAGGTGGTGGAGGCGATTGCCGCCACTGCAACCGCCGCAGCGCAGCCGCAAGAACAACAACAAAAGCAGAACCGGGCACCGGAGGGACACCATGGCGCAACACTCTGAAGTCACCCGTGTGGTGGCGGTACCCAAGGCCGTGCAAGCGGGGGAGGCCACATGCTGCTGATGTTGTCGCAATGGCTGCAGGGTCTGTCGCCCGAGTTCGGCTTTTTCCGCGTGTTCCAGTACCTCACGTTCCGCGCGGTGATGGCCGCCATGACGGCGCTGCTCATCGGCCTGATTGCGGGCCCCAAGGTGATCCGTGTGCTCACCTCGCTCAAGATCGGCCAGCCTATCCGGGGCTATGCCATGCAGACGCACCTGTCCAAGAGCGGAACGCCCACGATGGGTGGCGTGCTGATCCTGCTGTCGATTGCGATTTCCACGCTGTTGTGGTTCGACCTGTCCAACCGCTTTGTGTGGATCGTGCTCATCGTCACGCTGGGTTTTGGCGCCATCGGCTGGGTGGACGACTGGCGCAAGGTGGTCAACAAGGACCCCGAAGGCATGCGCTCGCGCGAGAAGTATTTCTGGCAGTCGGTGATCGGCTTGATTGCTGCGCTGTATCTGGTGTTCAGCATTTCCGAAAGCTCCAACGCCAAGGTGTGGGAGCTGTTCGTGGGCTGGGTGCAGTCGGGCTTCTCGCTGGACCTGCCACCCAAGGCAGGCTTGCAGCTGCCGTTCTTCAAGGAGATCAGCTACCCGCTGGGCGTGCTGGGCTTCGTGATCCTGACCTACCTCGTCATCGTCGGCTCCAGCAATGCCGTGAACCTGACAGACGGCCTGGACGGCCTGGCCATCATGCCGGTGGTGATGGTGGGTTCGGCCCTGGGCGTGTTTGCCTATGTCACGGGCAGCTCGGTGTACTCCAAGTACCTGTTTTTCCCGCACATTCCGGGCGCGGGCGAACTGTTGATCTTCTGCGCCGCCATGGCGGGGGCGGGCCTTGCCTTCCTGTGGTTCAACGCGCATCCAGCCCAGGTGTTCATGGGCGACGTGGGCGCACTGGCGCTGGGTGCTGCGCTGGGCACCATCGCCATCATCGTGCGGCAGGAAATCGTGCTGGCCATCATGGGCGGCATCTTCGTGGTTGAAGCACTGTCGGTGATGCTGCAGGTGACCTGGTTCAAGTTCACCAAGAAGCGCTACGGAGAAGGCCGCCGCCTGCTCAAGATGGCGCCCCTGCACCACCACTTTGAAAAGAGCGGCTGGAAGGAAACGCAGGTGGTCGTGCGCTTCTGGATCATCACCATGCTGCTTTGCCTCATCGGCCTGTCCACCTTGAAACTGCGATGAACGCTGACGAGCCTCTCATCCGTCCCACGCCCGCCGAACCCGGGGCGCCCGATGCCGCGCGGCCGTTGGCAGGGCCGGGTGCGGACGCCGACGTGAACGCGCCCGCCGGTGACGACTTTTTTGCACCGGACCCCACGGAAACTGTCGATGCCGATACCGAGGCGCTGAACACCGATGCGCAGCAGCCCAGCGTGGGCATTGCGGCTGAGCCGTCGTCCCGAGCTGGCGAACCCGTCGCTGCAGTGCCGCCTGAAATGGCCGCGCCGGACGTAACCCCTGCAGCCGGGAACGCACCCGCCAAGGGCCATACCTGGGACCCTGAAGCCGTGCCCGCCATCTCGGCTGCCAAGGCTGCCGCCGAATTCGTGGCGCAGATCTTTGCCGACGTATCGGCGCCCGAGGCCGCGCCCGTCGAGCACAGTGTCGACGTTGAAGACGTTGACGCCCCGGGTGCATCCGGCGCAGAGGCCGAGCCGCAGGTCGCGCCGCGCGAAGCCATGGCCCAACTGCTGCAAGGTCAGAACATCCTTATCCTGGGGCTGGGCGCCTCGGGCCTGGCCATGGCCCGCTGGTGCGTGCGCTGCGGGGCCGAGGTCACCGTGGCCGACACCCGCGCTGCGCCGCCACAGCTGCCCCTGCTGCAGCAGGAGCTGCCCCAGGTGCGTTTTGTCGCCGGTGCCTTTGATGCCAGCCTGGTGGAAGGCCAAGGCCTGAACGCGGTCTACCGTTCTCCCGGTTTGAGTCCTGAGGCAATAGCTCCTGTTTTGATAGCTGCTAGTGCCTGTGGAGTAAGCGCTGGGGGCGAACTAAGTTTGTATTCCATGGCGCTGAACGCGCTGCGGGCATCCCATGGCTACGCACCGGCGGTGCTGGCGATCACCGGTACCAACGGCAAAACCACGGTCACATCGCTCACGGGCCAGCTCGTGGAGCGTTCGGGAAAGAGCGTGGCCGTGGCTGGCAACATCGGCCCCACGTTGCTCGATACCCTGGCGGGCCACATCGACGCCGGCACGTTGCCCGAGGTGTGGGTGCTGGAGCTATCAAGCTTCCAGCTCGATGGTGTGACCAACTTTGAGCCCACTGCGGCGACCGTGCTCAACATCACGCAGGACCACCTGGACTGGCACGGTGACATGGCGGCCTACGCGGCGGCCAAGGCGCGCATCTTTGGCCAGACGGGGCTCATGATTTTGAACCGCGAAGACGTGGCCGTGATGCAGATGCTGCCGCCTCCGGTCAAGGTCAAGCTGCAAAAGCCCCAGGTGCGTGAGCACCTGACCTTTGGCGCCGACATGCCCCGGCGCCCCGGCGACTTTGGCATTGAGGTCGTGAGCGGCATGCCCTGGCTGGTACGCGCGATGGACGCGGATGAAACCCGCAAGCGCGGCCGCAACGAAGTGGCGGAAGACCTGCACATCCAGCGCCTGATGCCCGCCGATGCGCTGCGCATCCGGGGCCGCCACAATGCGGTGAACGCGCTGGCTGCGCTGGCCCTGGCCTCGGCCGCAGGCTGCACCTTGGCCCCGCTGCTGTACGGGCTGCGCGAATACCGGGGTGAGCCGCACCGCGTGGAGCCCGTGGCCATCATCAACGGCATTGAGTACTTTGACGACAGCAAGGGCACCAACGTGGGCGCCACGGTGGCGGCCCTTACCGGCCTGGGCGCAGAGCGCCGCATCGTGGTCATCCTGGGTGGCGAAGGCAAGGGGCAGGACTTCTCGCCGCTCGCAGCGCCGGTTTCGCGCTATGCGCGCGCTGTGGTGCTCATCGGGCGCGATGCGCCGCAGATCCGCGCTGCGCTGCAGGACTGCGGCGTGGTACTGCTGGATGCCGAGACGTTGCCTCAGGCTGTGGCTCTGGCCACGCAGCGGGCCCATGCGGGCGATGCCGTGCTGATGTCGCCCGCCTGCGCGAGTTTTGACATGTTCAAGGACTACGAACACCGCGCACAGGTCTTCTGCGACGCGGTGCGCACGCTGGCAGACGATGCCGGGCAATCCCTGGAGGGCATGGCATGACCGCCGACGTGCGCAATTCCACATTGCTGCAGCGGGTGACCGGCTGGTTTGGCGGCCTGCCCGGCAAGGCGGCCGACGTATTGCCGGTGCGCGTGGGTGGCACCGAGTACCGCCAGTCGTCGAGCACACCGGCCAGCGTGCTGGGTTTCGACCAGGCCCTGCTGTGGGTGGTGGTTGCATTGCTGGCCTGGGGGCTGGTGATGGTGTATTCGGCCTCGATTGCCATGCCGGACAACCCGCGTTTTGCCAACTATGCCTCCACCCATTTTCTGACCCGCCACGCGATGTATCTGGTGATCGGGTTTGTGGTGGCGCTGCTGGCCTTCCAGGTGCCGATGGCGCTGTGGGAGCGTGCGGCGCCGTGGTTGTTCGTGGTCGCGTTGCTGCTGCTGATCGCGGTGCTGATCCCCGGCGTGGGCAAGGTCGTCAACGGCGCGCGGCGCTGGTTGTCCATCGGACCCATTGGCTTTCAGCCCTCTGAAGTGGCCAAGTTTGCCGTGCTCATCTATGCGGCCGACTACATGGTGCGCAAGATGGAAGTGAAGGAGCGGTTTTTCCGCGCCGTGCTGCCCATGGGCGCTGCCGTGGGCATTGTGGGCGTGCTGCTGCTGGCCGAACCCGACATGGGCGCGTTCATGGTCGTGGCCGTCATTGCCATGGGCATTCTGTTCCTGGGGGGCGTCAACGCCCGCATGTTCTTTCTCATCGCCGGGGTGCTGGTGGCGGCTTTTGGCGTGATGATCGCCAGCTCGCCTTGGCGGCGCGAACGCGTGTTTGCCTATCTCGACCCCTTCAGCGAGGAGCACGCCCTGGGCAAGGGCTACCAGCTCTCGCACTCGCTCATCGCCATCGGGCGCGGCGAGATCTTCGGTGTGGGGCTGGGCGGCAGCGTGGAAAAGCTGCACTGGCTGCCCGAAGCGCACACCGACTTTTTGCTCGCCGTGATTGGCGAGGAGTTTGGCCTGGTGGGCGTGGTCACGCTCATCGTGCTGTTCTTGTGGATGACGCGTCGCATCATGCACATCGGCCGCCAGGCGATTGCCCTGGACCGCGTGTTCGCCGGGCTGGTAGCGCAGGGCGTGGCGATCTGGATCGGCTTTCAGGCCTTCATCAACATGGGCGTGAACCTGGGCGCGTTGCCCACCAAGGGGCTCACGCTGCCGTTGATGAGCTTTGGGGGGTCTGCGATTTTGATGAACCTGGTGGCGCTTGCGGTGGTATTGCGGGTCGACTACGAGAACAAGCTCCTCATGAGAGGGGGCCGCGTATGAGCGCGCAGAAAACTGCTCTGATCATGGCCGGTGGCACCGGCGGCCACATCTTTCCGGGCCTTGCGGTGGCCGAAGAGCTGCGCACGCATGGCTGGCGTGTGCACTGGCTGGGCGCGCCCGGCAGCATGGAGTCGCGCATCGTGCCCACGCACGGCTTCGCCCTCGAACTGATCGACTTCTCGGGCGTGCGCGGCAAAGGCATCGTGACGCTGGCCCTGCTGCCGCTGCGCCTGTTGCGTGCCTTCTGGCAAGCCCTGCAGGTGGTGCGGCGCGTCAAGCCCGATGTGGTGGTGGGCCTGGGCGGCTACATCACATTTCCGGGCGGCATGATGGGGGTGCTGGCAGGCAAGCCGCTGGTGCTGCACGAGCAGAACTCGGTGGCGGGCATGGCCAACAAGGTGCTGGCCGGTGTGGCCGACCGGGTGTTCACCGCCTTCCCCAACGTGTTCAAACAAGGCCAGTGGGTGGGTAACCCCCTGCGCACGCCGTTCACGCAGCAGCCCGGCCCGGCCGAGCGGTTTGCGGGGCGCACCGGTCCGCTGCGCCTGCTGGTGGTGGGTGGCAGCCTGGGGGCGCGCGCACTCAACGAGATCGTGCCAAAGGCTATTGCCCTGATGCCTGCCGACCAGCGCCCGCAGGTGATTCACCAGAGCGGCGCCACGCAGATCGACGCCCTGCGGGCCAACTATGCGGCTGCAGGGGTCGAGGCGGAGTGCACGCCCTTCATCGATGACACCGCCAGCGCGTTTGCGGCGGCCGACATCGTCGTCTGCCGCTCTGGCGCGAGCACGGTCACCGAGATCGCTGCCGTGGGCGCTGCTGCCTTGTTTGTGCCGTTCCCGTCGGCGGTGGACGACCACCAGACCACCAATGCCAGGTTCCTCGTGGATGCCGGTGGCGGCTGGTTGGTGCAGCAGCGCGACCTGACGCCCGAGGGGCTGTCGAAAATGCTATTGAAATTGGAGCGCCCTGCGCTTGTAGATATTGCGCTGAAGGCCAAAAACATGCAAAAAATCAACGCAACCCGCGAAGTGGTGACTGCCTGCGAGGAGTTGGCATGAAACACGCGATTCGCCATATCCATTTTGTGGGCCTGGGCGGCGCGGGCATGAGCGGCATCGCCGAGGTGCTGTTCAACCTAGGCTACCGCATCTCGGGCTCGGACCTGGCCGACAGCGCCACGCTGCGCCGCCTGGAGGGGCTGGGCATCAAGACCTGCCTGGGCCATGCAGCCGCGCACATCGACGGCGCGGATGCCGTGGTCACCTCCACCGCCGTCACGCCCGACAACCCCGAGGTGCTGGCCGCGCGCGAGAAAAAAATTCCCGTGGTGCCCCGCGCGCTCATGCTGGCGGAGCTGATGCGCCTGAAGCAGGGCATCGCCATTGCAGGCACCCACGGCAAGACGACCACCACCAGCCTCGTGACCAGCGTGCTGGCCGAGGCGGGCCTGGACCCGACCTTTGTGATCGGCGGCAAGCTCAACAGCGCAGGCGCCAATGCCAAGCTGGGCAGCGGCGACTACATCGTGGTCGAGGCCGACGAGTCCGACGCATCGTTCCTGAACCTGCTGCCCGTGATGGCCGTGGTGACCAACATCGACGCCGACCACATGGAGACCTACGGCCACGACTTCGGCCGGCTCAAGGGCGCGTTTGTCGATTTCCTGCACCGCATGCCGTTCTACGGCACGGCCATCCTGTGTGTGGACAGCCCGGCCGTGCGCGACATCCTGCAAAGCGTGACCTGCCCCATCACCAGCTACGGCTTTTCGGAAGACGCGCAGGTGCGCGCCATCAACGTGCGGGCCGAGGCGGGCCAGATGCGCTTTACCGTGCAGCGGCGCAACGGCGTCACGCTGCCCGACATGGAGATCGTGCTCAACCTCGCGGGCGAGCACAACGTGCTCAACGCGCTGTCGGCCATTGCCGTGGCCGTGGAGCTGAACATTCCGGACGAAGCCGTACAGCGTGCGCTGGCGGGCTTCAAGGGCGTGGGCCGGCGCTTCCAGCGTTATGGCGACCTGCCCGCCAAGGACGGCGGCCAGTTCACCGTGATCGACGACTACGGCCACCACCCGGTGGAGATGGCGGCCACCTTGGCTGCCGCACGGGGTGCCTTCCCGGGGCGCCGCCTGGTGCTGGCTTTCCAGCCGCACCGCTACAGCCGCACGCGCGATTGCTTCGAGGATTTTGTGAAGGTCATCGGCAATGCCGATGCCGTGCTGCTCACCGAGGTGTATGCCGCTGGGGAGGCGCCTGTGGTGGCCGCCGATGGTCGATCGCTGGCCCGCGCGCTGCGCGTGGCGGGCCGCGTGGAGCCGGTGTTCATCGACAACGTGGCCGACCTGCCCCAGGCCATTGCCGACAACGCGAAGGCCGACGACGTGGTGATGTGCATGGGCGCAGGGTCGATTGGCGCCGTACCTGGCAAGGTGGTGGAGATGCTACAAAATAGTGAGCTATCAGCGCTTGAAGGGAGCGCGCTATGACCGTTTTTGATTCCAATTTTGATGTGAAATCCCTGGGCAAGGTTGCCGTACTGATGGGCGGTGACTCGGCCGAGCGCGAGGTCTCGCTGATGTCTGGCAGCGGCGTGCTGCAGGCGCTGCGTTCGCGCGGGGTGGATGCCCATGCCTTCGACCCCGCGCAGAACGCACTGGGTGACCTGAAGCGCGACGGCTATGCGCGCTGTTTCATCGCGCTGCACGGCCGCCATGGCGAGGACGGTACGGTGCAGGGCGCACTGGAGCTGCTGCGCATCCCGTACACCGGTCCGGGCGTGATGGCCTCGGCCATCGCCATGGACAAGGTCATGACCAAGCGCGTGTGGCTGGCCGAGGGCCTGCCCACACCACGTTACGTGTGGCTGGCGCCCGACCGCCAGCAGCGCGAGGTGGTGCGCACCGTGCCCGATGAGCTGGGCCTGCCCCTCATCGTGAAGCCGCCGCGCGAAGGCTCCTCCATCGGCGTGACCAAGGTGCGTGGCTACTCGGACATGCAGGAGGCCGTGCAGCTGTCTGCCCAGTACGACCCCGATGTGTTGTGCGAAGAGTTCATCGAAGGCGAAGAAGTGACCTGCCCCGTGCTGGGCCAGGGCGCCAGTGCCCGTGCGCTGCCAGTGATCCGCATCGTGGCGCCCGATGGCGCCTACGACTACCAGAACAAGTATTTCACCGATGACGTGAAGTACCAGTGCCCGAGCGGCCTGCCCGAGGCTGAGGAGCGCGAGATCCAGCGCATCGTGCTGGAGGCTTACCGCACCCTGGGTTGCCGGGGCTGGGGCCGTGCCGACCTGATGATCCGCGCCAGCGATCGCAAGCCCTTCCTGCTGGAGATGAACACGTCCCCCGGCATGACCGGGCATTCGCTGGTGCCGATGTCCGCACGGGCTTCGGGCATCAGCTACGAAGAGCTGTGCCTGCGCATCCTGGCCGATGCCGCCTTGGACACACCGACAAGGTCGAAGGCCGACTGATGACCCAAACGTTGCCCGCACCGCTGGACGTCAAGCTCATGAACCTGACCGCATCGGTCTTGTTCGTGGGCTGCGTCCTGCTTGTGCTGGCGGCGGGGGCCTGGTGGGTGCTGCGCTACCCGGGCTTTGCGATTGCGCGCATCGTGGTGCAGGGCGAGCTGGTGCACAACAACGCGGTGACCTTGCGGGCCAATGTCGCGCCGCACTTGGTGGGCAATTTCTTCACGGTGGATTTGCGTGCCGCGCGCGAGGCCTTCGAGCAAGTGCCCTGGGTGCGCCGCGCCCAGGTGCGGCGGGTGTACCCCGGCAGCCTGCGCGTGGAACTGCAGGAGCATGACGCCGTGGCGTACTGGGGGCCGGACACCGGCTCTGCACTGGTCAACAGCCAGGGCGAAGTGTTCGAGGCCAACGTGGGTGATGTGGAACAGGACGGCCTGCCGCGCCTGCTGGGACCTGCGGGCAGCTCCCCCGAGGTGCTGCAGATGTTTGGCCTGCTGCAGCCGGTGTTCAAACCGCTCGGGCTGGAGGTCGAGACGCTGGAGCTGACGGGGCGGGGCGGTTGGCGGGCCACGCTGGACAGCGACGCCGTGGTGGAGCTGGGCGGCGGCACGCCGCAGGAGGTGGTGCAGCGCACGCAACGCTTCACGCGCACCCTGACACAGGTGGCTGCGCAGTACGGGCGGCGCGTGGATGCCCTGGAGTCCGCCGATCTGCGGCATGCCGGGGGCTACGCCCTGCGCATGCGCGGTGTGACCACGGTGGTGACCGATACCGCAGCGGCGGCTGCTTCGGCCAGTGCCGTGCGCAGGAGGTAATGGCATGCAGCAACAGCAACAGCGCTGGTATGTGGAGCGGGACGCAGGTGGGTTCGTGAATGGGGCCGTGGGGCGGCGGGACAGAACAGAGAAGGGCAGAGACTGATATGGCAAGAGAATACAAAGACGTTGTGGTGGGGCTGGATATCGGCACCGCCAAGGTCATGGCCGTGGTGGCCGAGGTCCTGCCCAATGGCGAGCTCAAGCTTGCAGGCTTGGGCGTAGCCCCGAGCAATGGTCTCAAGCGCGGTGTGGTGGTGAACATCGACGCTACCGTGCAAAGCATCCAGCAGGCCCTGAAAGAGGCCGAGCTGATGGCCGACTGCAAGATCCAGCGTGTGTACACCGGCATCACCGGCAGCCATATCCGGGGGCTCAACTCCAGCGGCATGGTGGCCGTGAAGGACAAGGAAGTCACCTCGGCCGACGTGGCGCGCGTGGTCGAGACGGCCAAGGCCATCAACATCAGCAGCGACCAGCGCCTGCTGCTGGTGGAGCCGCAAGAGTTTGTGATCGATGGGCAGGATGTGAAAGAGCCCATCGGCATGAGCGGCATCCGCCTGGAGGCCAAGATCCACATCGTGACCGGTGCGCAGAGCGCGGCCGAAAACATCATCAAGTGCGTACGCCGTTGCGGCCTGGAGGTCGAGCAGCTCATGCTGAACCCGCTGGCCAGCAGCCAGGCCGTGCTGACCGACGATGAGCGCGAGCTGGGTGTGGTGGTGGTGGACATCGGCGCGGGCACGACGGATGTTGCCATCTTCACCGGCGGCGCGATCCGCCACACGGCAGTGATTCCGATTGCGGGCGACCTCATCACCAGCGACATCGCCATGGCGCTGCGCACGCCCACCAAGGACGCTGAAGACATCAAGGTGGAAAGCGGCTACGCCAAACAACTGCTGGCCGACCCGGAGGCGCAGGTGGAAGTGCCGGGCCTGGGCGACCGCAGCCCGCGCATGCTGAGCAAGCAGGCGCTGGCCGGTGTGATCGAGCCGCGGGTGGAAGAAATTTTCTCGCTCGTGCAGCAGGTGGTGCGCGAGTCGGGCTATGAAGAAGTGCTGTCGTCGGGCATCGTGCTCACAGGCGGCAGCTCGGTGATGCCCGGCATGATCGAGCTGGGGGAAGACATCTTCCTCAAGCCCGTGCGCCGAGGCATTCCCAAGTATTCCAGCGCGTTGTCTGACATGGTGGCCCAGCCCCGTGCTGCTACCGTCATGGGCCTTCTCGAAGAGGCCCGGCTGGCCCGTTTGCGCGGCTTCAAGGTGGCGCAAAAGAGCGGGTCCATGAAGACGGCGTTCGGCCGTTTCAAAGATTTCATCGTGGGGAATTTCTGACCATGAAATACCCAGGAATGAGCGCCGCCGGGCCGCCCCAAGGTGCGAAGGCCCCCTTGGGGGGCAGCGCAGCACACGCAGTGGCAAGCGTGGGGGCCTTGTGGTTAGCCCGTGGTAGCCCACACGGCACTGCGCGAGAGCGATGGCGATGTACAGGACCGCCTCGTTCTCCAGCCACCAGTACCCCCTTCCCCATATGGCAATTGCCTACGAATTTAGAAACAGGAGCTCCAAGATGACCATCGAAATGATCGAAGCCGAAGAATTCAACCAGGGCACCCAGATCAAGGTGATCGGTGTGGGCGGTGGCGGCAGCAATGCCGTCGAGCACATGATTTCCCGCAGCGTGCAGGGCGTGGAGTTTGTCAGCGCCAATACCGACGCGCAGGCGCTCACGCGCAGTTCGGCCCACCGTGTCATCCAGCTGGGTGGCAGTGGTCTGGGGGCAGGCGGCAAGCCTGAAAAGGCGCGCGATGCAGCCGAAGCGGCAGTGGAAGACATCCGCGACGCCATCCAGGGCGCGCACATGCTGTTCATCACGGCGGGCATGGGCGGTGGCACGGGCACGGGGGCGGCCCCGGTGATCGCGCGCATCGCCAAGGAGATGGGTATTCTGACCGTGGGTGTGGTGACCAAGCCTTTCGACTGGGAAGGTGGCCGCCGCATGAAGAACGCCGACGAAGGCCTGGCCGAGCTGGAAGCCAATGTGGATTCGCTGATCGTGGTGCTCAACGAAAAGCTGCTCGATGTGCTGGGCGATGACATCACCCAGGACGAAGCCTTTGCACACGCCAACGATGTGCTCAAGAACGCCGTGGGCGGCATTGCCGAGATCATCAACGAATACGGCCAGGTGAACGTGGACTTCGAAGACGTGCGCACCGTGATGGGCGAGCCCGGCAAGGCCATGATGGGCACGGCCACTGCCAGCGGCCCCGACCGCGCCCGCATCGCTGCCGAGCAGGCCATTGCCTGCCCGCTGCTCGAAGGCATCGACCTGTCGGGTGCCAAGGGCGTGCTGGTGCTGGTCACCGCGAGCAAGGGCAGCCTCAAGCTGTCCGAGTCGCGCCAGGCCATGAACACCATCAATGCCTACGCATCGACCGACGCTCATGTGATCTTCGGCGCTGCCTACGACGAAACCCTGGGCGACGAGATCCGCGTGACCGTGGTGGCCACAGGCCTGTCGCGTGCCAACGCACGCCGCCAGCCCATCTCGGTGGTGCAAGGTGGCCTGCGCACGGGCACGGACAATATGGCCTACCAGATGCCCATGGCCGGTGTGGGAACGCTGGGGGGGGCTGTGGGTGTGCAAGGCGGCCACACGGGCAGCGCGCAAGCCGACTACGGCAGCATGTCGGTGCCCAGCGTGTGGCGCACCAACCGCACCCAGGCTGCGGCCCGTGTGGACGCGCTGTCCTCGGGTGGCATGGATGACCTGGAGATCCCGGCCTTCCTGCGCAAGCAAGCCGACTGATCGACAACGGGCTCTTCCATGGGCCGCAAGACAAGAAGCCCTGCCAGCACAAGCTGGCAGGGCTTCTTTTTTGGCAGCGAGGTTTGCTTGCGCTGTGCTTGTGTTGCTTCAGGCCCTTGGGGTCAGAAGGACTCCCAGTCGTCGTTGTTGTTGTCCGCTGCAGGTTTGGGGCTGCTGGCCTTGGGCGGCAGCGCCGCTGCCGGGGCCTTGGCGGGCGATGCAGGGCGGGATGCAGCGGCCTTGGCCAGTGCGGGGCGTGGTGCGGCAGTGCGTACGGGAGCGGGTGTGGGGCGGGGTGTGGCCGCAGGGGCGGGCCGGTTTGCCGGGGACGGTGCTGGGGCATTGCTGCCATTGACCCGGAACAGCGCGACCACCTGGGTGAGCTTCATGGCCTGCTCGCGCAGACTGTCTGCGGCGGCAGTGGATTGCTCCACCAAGGCAGAGTTCTGCTGCGTCATCTGGTCGAGCTGGTTCATGGCCGTGTTGACCTGGGCAATGCCCTGGCTCTGCTCGGACGTGGCCGAGCGGATTTCGCCAATGATGTCGGTCACGCGCTGAACGCTTTCCACGATCTCGGTCATGGTGGCGCCCGCATTGCCCACCAGCTGCGTGCCCGATTCCACCTTTTCGACCGACGCGCCAATCAGGGCCTTGATCTCCTTGGCGGCTTCGGCACTGCGTCCGGCCAGGCTGCGCACCTCGCTGGCCACCACGGCAAAGCCCCGGCCTTGCTCGCCAGCGCGGGCCGCCTCGACGGCGGCATTCAGGGCCAGGATATTGGTCTGGAAGGCGATGCCATCGATCACGCCGATGATGTCGCTGATCTTGTTGCTGCTGGCGTTGATGTCCTGCATGGTGGCCACCACCCGGGACACCACTTCACCCCCACGTGCCGCGACCGCAGCGGCTGATGTGGCCATCTGGTTGGCCGTCTGCGCGGAGTCCGAGGTCTGCTTGACGGTGCTGGTCAGCTCCTCCATGCTGCTGGCCGTGCTTTGCAGGTTGCTGGCGGTGTCTTCGGTGCGGTGGGCCAGGTCGTTGTTGCCCTGCGCGATTTCGCTCGACGCGGTGGCGATGCTGTCGGTGGCGGCGCGCACGTCGGTGACCAGCTTGCGCAGCGAAGTGACCATGTGGGCGAGCCCGTCGAGCATCGAGCCTGGGTGGGCCGTGGGGATGTGTGTATCGAGATTGCCTTCGGCCACTTCCGACATGATCGCGATGGCGTCAGTAGGCTCTCCCCCGATCTGGCGCAGCACGGAGCGCGATACGAACAGGCCGATGGCCCCCACCACAAGAATCACCACCACCACCATGGCCAGGCTCGACAGCAGGGCCTTGCGCAGCAGCATGTCCACGTCATCGGTATACAGCCCCGAGCCCACCATCCAGTTCCAGCCGTCTACACGGACGATGTACTGCAGCTTGGGCACCGGGGTGGTCTGGTTGGGGCGGGCAAACATGGTGGGGACAAACGCTTTGCCATCCTTGCTGCTGCGCATGCCGTTCACCAGCAGGGCGATGATGTCCACCCCCGAGCCGTCCTTGACCTTGCCCAGCATGTTCTGCCCATCCCACTCGGGTTTAAAGGGGTGCATCACCCCCACGCCCTCGGTGGTCCAGATGTAGAAATACTCGGTCTTGCCCTCGGGGCCGCCATAGCGCGCAATGCGCAGGGCGTCCTTGGCGGCCTTTTGGGCCTCCTCCTGGGGCATGGCGCCGCTGGCGGCCTTGGCCTGGTAGGCGGCCACAATGCTGTGGGCGGACTGGACGGCGGTGGTCAGCAGCTCTTTTCGGGACTCGGTGATGAGTCGTCGCTCCTGCAGGAGGGAGGTGACGGCCATGATCAGCAGCGCGACAAGCGCAGTGCCGATCATGAGCATGATTTTCATTTTGAAGCTGAGCTTGCTCATGGGAGTCTCCTGGGGGGCATCTGTGGTGTGTTCATGTTGTATCTTTTCAAGGCCCTCTGGCCCCAAATTGTGCGGCGAACCCGGGGGCCTGCGCAGTAGGTGAAAACGCGGCGGTAGCTCTACGTACGGGCCCCAAGCGCTCCGGGCATGGCGTCTGCAAGGCAGGCAAGACCTCAGCCGGTGCGGGACAGGGCGCCAGAAACTAAAATGGCGGGATGCTCCAGCAACGCACCCTCAAGACACTGACCCGCGCCGTAGGCGTCGGGCTGCACAGCGGCCAGCGGGTCGAGTTGACCCTGCGGCCAGCACAGCCGGACACGGGGATTGTCTTTCGGCGGGTGGATCTGCCACAGCCCGTGGACATCCCGATCCGCGCCGAGGCCGTGACGGACACCCGGATGGCATCCACCATCGCGGTCGGCAATGCCAAGGTGCACACGGTGGAACACCTGATGTCGGCCTGTGCGGGGCTGGGGCTGGATAACCTTTATGTGGACATCACGGCCGAAGAGGTGCCTATCCTCGACGGATCTTCCGCATCTTTCGTTTTCCTGCTCCAGAGCGCAGGGGTCGAGCTGCAAAACGCGCCCAAGCGCTTCATCCGCGTCCTGCGGCCGGTGGAGGTCCGCGAGGGCGAGGGCGCCAATGCCAAATGGGCACGTTTGACGCCTTACCACGGCTACAAGCTCAGTTTCGAGATCGACTTTGACCACCCGGCCGTGGACTCCACCGGCCAGCGTGTGGAGTTTGACCTGGGGCAAGGCAACTACAGCCGCGACATTGCCCGCGCCCGCACCTTCGGCTTCACCCGCGATGTGGAGATGATGCGCTCCAACGGCCTGGCCTTGGGCGGCGGGCTCGATAACGCCATCGTGATGGACGACTACAAGGTGCTCAACAGCGACGGCCTGCGCTACGACGACGAGTTCGTGAAGCACAAGATCCTGGATGCCATGGGCGACCTGTACCTCATTGGCAAGCCCCTGCTGGCTGCGTACAGCGCTTTCCGCTCGGGCCACGCCATGAACAACCTCTTGCTGCGCGAGCTGCTGGCCCAGCGTGATGCCTGGGAAGTGGTCACCTTCGAGGATGAGCGCCAGGCCCCCACCGGCTTCGCGCAACCTGCGCGCGCCTGGTAGCACGCACATGTTGATCTTTCGCTGGCTGACCATGTTGCTGCTTCTGGCGGCTGCCGTGTCGTTTGCGTTTTATGCCGGTACGGGGCAGGCGCGCTACAAGCGCCTGGGGCTCATCATCCTCAAGTGGACGGTGATTGCCGCCGTCTTTTTCTTTGCGGTGATCCTCATTGGCCGACTCGCGTGATGCGCGGGCTCTGCAACGCAGTTTTTTCTCTGGCCTATACTCGCGCCTGCTCCGGGGTGTGCTGATGCGCTGAGATGCAAGAGGCCTGAAGAAATTCAGACCAGCTTGCGAACCCGACGAACTTGATCCGGTTCATACCGGCGGAAGAAGAGCCGACCTCCTTGTCCCCGTGCCCCCAGTCCCTGTGGGCACGTCATGCCCCAGGCGCTGCCGCCCCTGGGGGGCGCACAGGTCCATTCCGGAGCAGACCCCACCGCCCACCGGAACCAGGAGACCTGCCCATGAACGCCCCCGATCCCATCGCTCGCGAGAAGTTTGCTGAATTGCTGGCGCTGACGCGCGAGCCTTTCCCCGCATCGCGCAAAGCCTATATCCCCGGCCAACTGCACACCGACCTGCGTGTGCCCGTGCGCGACATCGCGCTCACCAACGGCGAGCTGGTCAGCGTGTACGACACCTCCGGCCCTTACACCGACCCTGAAGCCGTGATCGACGTGCGCAAGGGCCTGGCCAGCGTGCGCGGGGGCTGGATCACCGGCCGTGGCGATGTGGAGCACTACGAAGGCCGCGCTCCCGTGGCGCTGGACGATGGGCAAAAGAGCGAAGACGCCACGCGCCTGGCCCAGCTGCGCGCCGAGGCCGCCGCCCTGCAGCGCAAGCCCCTGCGCGCCAAGGCCGGTGCCAACGTCACGCAGATGCACTACGCCAAGAAAGGCATCATCACGCCCGAGATGGAGTACGTGGCCATCCGCGAAAACGGCAAGCGCGAGTGGATGGAGCAGTACATGGCTGACGCAGGCCGCGAGCAGCGCCTGATGGGCAACCCGATGGGTGCCAGCATCCCGTGCATCATCACGCCCGAATTCGTGCGCGACGAAGTGGCCCGGGGCCGCGCCATCATCCCCGCCAACATCAACCACCCCGAAGTGGAGCCGATGGCAATCGGCCGCAATTTCCTGGTCAAGATCAACGCCAACATCGGCAACTCGGCCGTCACATCGAGCATTGAAGAAGAGGTGGAAAAGCTCGTGTGGGCGATCCGCTGGGGTGCCGACAACGTGATGGATCTTTCCACCGGCAAGAACATCCACACCACACGCGACTGGATCGTGCGCAACTCGCCCGTGCCGATTGGCACGGTGCCGATCTACCAGGCGCTGGAAAAGGTGGGCGGCGTGGCCGAAGACCTGACCTGGGAAATCTTCCGCGACACGCTGATCGAGCAGGCCGAGCAGGGCGTGGACTACTTCACCATCCACGCCGGTGTGCGCCTGGCCTACATCCACCTCACGGCGCAGCGGCGCACGGGCATTGTGTCGCGCGGCGGCTCCATCATGGCCAAGTGGTGCATGGCGCACCACCGCGAGAGCTTCCTGTACGAGCACTTCGAGGACATCTGCGACATCATGAAGGCGTACGACGTGTCGTTCAGCCTGGGCGATGGCCTGCGTCCCGGCTGCGCGTCCGATGCCAATGACGAAGCCCAGTTTGCCGAGCTGCACACGCTGGGCGAGCTGACCCAGGTGGCCTGGAAGCACGACGTGCAGACCATGATCGAAGGCCCCGGCCATGTGCCCATGCACATGATCCAGGCCAACATGACCGAGCAGCTCAAGACCTGCCACGAAGCGCCGTTCTACACCCTGGGCCCGCTGACCATCGACATCGCACCGGGCTATGACCACATTGCCAGCGCGATTGGCGCGGCCATGATCGGCTGGATGGGCACGGCCATGTTGTGCTACGTGACGCCCAAGGAGCACCTGGGACTGCCCGACCGCGACGACGTGAAGCAGGGGATCATTGCGTACAAGATCGCCGCCCACGCGGCCGACGTGGCCAAGGGGCACCCGGGCGCCCGCTCGCGCGACGATGCGCTCAGCCAGGCGCGCTTCGACTTCCGCTGGCAGGACCAGTTCAACCTGGGCCTGGACCCGGAAACAGCGAAGGAGTACCACGACGAAACCCTGCCCAAGGACTCGGCCAAGGTGGCGCATTTCTGCTCGATGTGCGGCCCCAAGTTCTGCTCGATGAAGATCACGCAGGAAGTGCGTGACTTTGCAAAACAAAAGGGTGTGGCCGAGGCTGAAGCCCTGGCCCAGGGCATGCAGACCAAAGCGGCAGAGTTTCAGAAGAGCGGGGGCGAGTTGTACATCCCCCTGAAGCCCGTTTGAGAACAGTGCAATAAGCGCAGCTACTGGCCCCGAGGATTCCCTGAAACAGGGCCTCGGGGCCGTGCTTACCCTGTGCGGTGGATAGCCCCGCCCGGCATATAGTCCCGCCCACCCCCGGTTCAGAAGACCGGGAGGAAGGGCGTGTGGCACTAAATTTGCTATGCTGAGTTACCTGTTAAAAAATGTAAGGAAGAGCCATGAATGCTCTCGGCCGCTTCTCTATCCGCACACGTCTTTACTTCGGAACCGTTTTTTCGCTGATTCTTCTGATCGTCATTGGCGCCATGGGCTACGTGGCCCTGGACCGCACCCGGGGCACATTGCAAGAGCTGTTTTCGCAGCGGGTGCAAACCCTGACCGATATGTCCGACCTGCGCACGACCCTGGGTGACCTGCGCCGGACCGAAAAAGACATCATCATCAATTTCAACAACTCGGTCGAGGTCTCTGCCCTGCGCGAGTCCTGGGCCAAGACCCTGGCTGCCCTGCGCAAGAGCCTGGCCGAGGTGCGCCAGGTGCAGTCGGGCGATGCAGAGTTTGTGGCCTCCATCGACAAATCCCTGGACGAGATCAAGCAGTACGAAACCGGCATTGCCCCCATCTTCGAGAAGATCGAGGGCGCGCAGCTCGATGGTGCGGGGGGCGGTGCCTACGCCGACCGCCTGAAGGTCCACATGGAGGCCACCGACAAGCTGTTCTCCAGCCTGGCCAGCGCGGCCCGCTCGCAGATGGACGAGGCCCGTGCGGGGGTTGAATCGCGCACTTCCACCATGTCGGCGTTGATTGGCATCGGGCTGGTGCTGGGGTTGGCGGTGCTGATTCCGCTCACCTTCTTCAGCGTGCGCTCCATCACCAAGTCGCTGGGGCAGGCGCAGGAACTGGCCGACCGCATTGCCAGTGGTGACCTCTCTCGCGATGTGGCGGCCATGAACCAGGACGAGGTGGGCCAGCTGGTGTCGGCCATGGGCCGCATGCAGGACGCCTTGCGGGGCCTGGTGCGCCAGGTGCAGGACGCGGCAGGCAACATCACCACCGCCAGTTCCGAGATCGCCAGCGGCAACCATGACCTGAGCCACCGCACCGAGCAGACCGCGGCCAATCTGGAGGAAACCGCTTCGTCCATGGAGTTGCTGACCAGCACCGTGCAGCAAAGCGCCCAGTCCTCCCGCCAGGCCAGCGACTTCGCTTCGTCGGCCGCCGAAGTGGCCGCACGCGGTGGTGCCGTGGTGTCGCAGGTGGTGACCACCATGGACCAGATCACGACCAGCTCGCGCAAGATTGCCGACATCACCGGTGTCATCGACTCCATTGCCTTCCAGACCAACATCCTGGCATTGAATGCGGCGGTGGAAGCTGCTCGCGCCGGTGAACAGGGCCGGGGCTTTGCCGTAGTGGCAAGCGAGGTGCGCAACCTCGCGCAGCGCAGCGCCGAGGCGGCCAAGGAGATCAAGGGTCTGATCGGTTCGTCGGTGGAACGCGTCGAAGATGGATCGCGCCTGGTCAGCCAGGCCGGGCAGACCATGACCGAGATTGTCAGCAGCGTGCGCCGGGTGTCTGACATCATTGCCGAGATCACAGCCTCGTCGGCCGAGCAAAGTGACAACATCGGCCAGATCAGTCAGTCCGTGAGCCAGCTCGACCAGATGACGCAGCAGAACGCCGCGCTGGTGGAAGAGTCCACCGCTGCCTCTGAATCGCTGCGCGAACAGGCGCTGCACCTGAGCAGTGCGGTCAGCCAGTTCAAGCTGCAGGACGGCGGGGCTCCTGCACCCTCGGTCTTCAGCGCGGCAGCGGCGCCCGCTGCGCCAGCCGTGGCCCAGGCGCAGCGCAGGCCTGCGCTGCGCATACGTTAATTTTGAGCATTTTTGACCGCTAGGGACCCTCTGCACGAATCACCGCGCCGTGTGCATCTGCGGTCTCGGGCGGTCTGCGGCGTTGCAAAACCTCGCAATAGCTACGGCTATTGCTGCGTTTTGCGCCTTGCAGCCCATCACGATCCGCAGCGCACACTTGCCGCTCGATTCGTGCAGAGGATCCCTAGCGCTTATCTATTAAGCGCTAGTTGCTATCAAAATAATATCAAACTGGCCTCTGCGGCTGGCTAGTCCCGCGTCACCCGCAGCACTTCCTCGCGGCTGGTGATGCCTGCTGCAATCAGCCGTTCCCCATCCTCGCGCATCAGCGCCATGCCGTCGGCCAGCGCGGCGGTGCGGATGTCGGCTTCGGACGCCTGGTTGTGGATTTGCGCGCGGATCGCGTCGGTGGTCACCAGCAACTCGAACACACCGGTGCGGCCCGTGTAGCCCGTCTGGCCGCAGTGCTCGCACCCGCTGCCGTGGCAATGGCTGCAGTATTTGCGCACCAGCCGCTGGGCCAGCACGCCGAGCAGGGACGACGACAACAGGAACGGCTCCACCCCCATGTCGGTCAGCCGCGTGACGGCGCTGGCTGCGTCGTTGGTGTGCAGCGTGGCCAGCACCAGGTGGCCCGTGAGTGAGGCCTGGATGGCGATCTGTGCGGTTTCGAAGTCGCGGATTTCGCCGATCATGATGATGTCCGGGTCCTGGCGCAGGATGGCGCGCAGGGCCTTGGCAAAGGTCAGCTCGATCTTGCTGTTGACCTGCGTTTGCCCTACCCCGGGCAGCTCGTACTCGATGGGATCTTCCACCGTCATGATGTTGTTGCGCGTGGCATCGAGCCGACCCAGCGCCGCGTACAGCGTGGTGGTCTTGCCCGAACCCGTGGGCCCCGTCACCAGAATGATCCCGTGCGGCTGGCTGATCAGGCCCTCGAAGCGGCGCAGCGTCTCACCCTGCATGCCCACGGCTTCCAGGCTCAGCTTGCTTTCGCTCTTGTCCAAGAGGCGCAGCACCGCGCGCTCGCCATGGGCGCTGGGCAGGGTGGAAACGCGTACGTCAATGGCGCGGGTGCCCAGGCGCAGGCTGATGCGGCCGTCCTGCGGCAGGCGTTTCTCAGAGATGTCCAGGTCGGCCATGATCTTCAGGCGCGAGATCAGCGCGGCGTGCAGCGCGCGGTTGGGTTGCACCACCTCGCGCAGGGTGCCGTCCACGCGAAAACGCACGCTGGAATGGCGCTCGTAGGGCTCGATGTGGATGTCGCTCGCGCCATCGCGCGCGGCCTGCGTGAGCAGGGCGTTGAGCATGCGGATGATGGGTGCATCGCCCGCGGATTCGAGCAAGTCCTCGACAGCGGGAAGCTCCTGCATCATGCGCGAGAGGTCCGCGTCGCTTTCGACCTCGCTCACCACGGTGGCGGCGCTCGATTCGCTGTGCGAATACACGGCGCTGATGCGCTGGGCCAGGGCCGGGGCGTCCAGCGGCAGCAATTGCTGCACCGGGTGTTTGCGCAGCACTTCGGACAGCGCACCGGCGTCGGGGTTGGGGCCATGCCACAGCACCAGCTGGTGGCCGTCGTCCTCCAGCAGCAGCTGGGCGGTGCGGGCAAAGGCGTAGGGCAGGGGGTGGCGCATGGGCGTGGGTCCGTCAGAGCGCCTTGGGCGAGACCGTGGCGTTGAGTGCCAGACTGCGCACGGTGGCGGCAGCGGCGTTGGCCGCGTCTTCGGTGTTGTAGGGGCCCACACGCACGCGGGTGAGCGTGCCCCGGTTGGTGTCTACCGCCTGGATGGACAGGGGCAGTGCCGTGCTGCGCAGCTTGGTCATGGCGCTGCGCGATTCCGCGTCCTTGCCGAACACGCCCACGTTCACGTAGTACAGCGGCGCAGGGACCTGCGCCTGGGCCGTGGGGCTGGACTGCTCCAGAGGCACGCTGCTTTGGGGAGCGGTACCCGGTGTGGTGGGGGGGGGCGCTACAGGGGTGAGCTGCTGCATGGGAACGGGCACCGGCGCGGCGGGCTGCACAGGCATGGGGCTGGCGACCGAAGGCGCCCGCTCGGGCAGCGAGGGAAGAATGGGGGCGCCAGAGACCGACTTCATGACGGTGCTGGCGGCTGGCTGCGTGGCCTGCTGCAGCGCGCGGATCGCTTCGTAGCGGTCCATCATCAGTGCATCGCTGGTGGCGTTGTCGCGCACCACAATGGGGCGCAGGAAGACCATAAGATTGGTCTTGTTGCGCGAGCGGGTTTCGCTGCGGAACAGGTTGCCCACCACCGGCAGGTCGCCCATCACCGGCACCTTGTCCTGGCCTTGTTGGTAGCTGTCTTCCAGCAGGCCGCCGATCACGATGATGCTGCCGTCGTCCACCACCACGTTCGACTCGATGGAGCGCTTGCTGGTGCTAGGGCCGTTGGCATTGCTGAGGGTGGCGGTGTCGATCTTGGACACCTCCTGGTAGATCGCCATCTTCACCGTGCCGTTTTCGCTGATTTGCGGACGCACCTTGAGCATCAGGCCCACGTCCTTGCGTTCCACGGTCTGGAACGGGCTCACGGTGCTGCTGCCCGTGGTGTTGGCGTACGAGCCGGTGACGAAGGGCACGTTGTTGCCGATGATGATTCGCGCTTCCTCGTTGTCCAGCGTCATCAGGTTGGGAGTGGAGAGCACGTTGGCATCGCCGCTGTTCTGCAAAAAGTTGGCCAGTGCGCCCAGGTAGTACTGGCCGTTGATGCGTGGCGCCAGCGCCAGGTTCATGCCCTGACCCAGCGTGCCCGCCGCCGTTGCGATGCTGGATGCATTTCCTGTCGCCAGTGCCGCAGTGATGCCCAGGATGTTGGCGCCCGCCTGTCCGGAATTGGTGCCGATCACGCCCACGGTGCCATCGCCTTGTTTGCCCAGGATGCCTTGCCACTGGATGCCGAACTCGGCGAGCTTGTTGGCCGAGACTTCCACGATCAGGCTTTCCACCAGCACCTGTGCGCGGCGTCCGTCGAGCTTGTCGATCACAGCACGCAACTGGCGGTACAGTGGCTCGGGCGCCGTGATGATGAGCGAGTTGGTGGTGGGGTCAGCCTGGATCTGGCCGCCCGTGGACGGCTGGTTGTTGTTGGTGCTGCTGGTGCCCATGCCGCTGCTTCCCGAGCCCAGTCCCCCGCTGCTGCCACCTGATAGACCGCTGCCTGTGGACAGCATGTTGCCGCTGGTGCCGCCACCGCCCAGGCCTCCACTGGGCGCGGCCGGTGCGGCACTCGCGCCCGCGCTGCCACCGCCCGTGTTGCCGGTGCCGCCCATGGCTGCCATGGCGGCACGCAGCGTGGTGGCCAGCTTGGTGGCGTCGGCGTTCTTCAGGTACACCACATGGATGTTGCCGGTGGACGCACTGCTGCCGGGCGCAGGCGCCTGATCCAGCTGTGCCACCAGTGCGCGCACCTGGGCCACACGGGCCGGGTTGGCGGCGCGCAGGATCAGCGCGTTGCTTCGCGGCTCGGCAATCAGCGTGGTCTTGAACGAGGTGTCCGCCTGCCCCTGTGCGGCGACCGGCGCGGCACCGCTGCCCCCGTCGATCAGGCGCGCCACCAGGGGTGCAAGGTCGGTGGCGACGGCGTTGCGCAGCGGGATCACTTCCACATCGCTGGCGTTGGAGACATCCATGGCCGCCACGATGCGCGCCAGGCGCTGCAGGTTGTCCGCGTAATCGGTGATCACCAGCGAGTTGTTGCCGGGGTTCACGTTGATGGTGTTGTTGGGGCTGATCAGCGGGCGCAGCACGGGCACCAGATTGGCGGCGTTTTCAAAGTTGAGCTTGAAGATCTGGGTGACGATCTGACCGCCACCGGGCGCGCTGCCAGAGCTGCCCTGCACCACGCTCACGCTGCCGCCTTGCAGCTTGGCGTCGGCCTCGGGCACCACCTTGTACAGGCCTGCAGCCTCCACCACTGTAAAGCCCTGCAGCCGCAGCGCGGCCAGGAACTGCTGGAAGGCGGCGGCGGGCGACACGGCGCGTTCGGTGACCAGGTTGAGCTGGCCCTTCACGCGCGGGTCGACCACCACGTTGCGGCCCGTGATGGTGGCCATGGTGCGGGCCACGGCTTCGATTTCGGCGTTGGCGAAGTTCAGGGTGACGGGCTCGCCGGCGCGCACGCTGCCGGTGCCGGTATCAATTGCGGTTTGGGCAATAATTTGGCCGCTGGCGCACGCCAGTAGTGCGCTAGCTGCTATTGCTTTAAGAGCAAAACCCAGACGTGGTGACAACAAGGAGTTCATAGGTTCAACCCACGGTGATGATGGAGCGCGCGCCGTTGCGCCGTCCAATGATGTTCAGAAGATTCGACAGGGCGGCTTCGCGCTCGGGGGTGGCGCTGGCCTCGCCCGCAAAGCGCAGGCGGTTGCCCACCCACTGGCCGGTGCCGTTGAGCTGCAGGTGTCCGTCCAGCGTGCTCAGCGTGAGCGTGGGCGCCTCGCCGCCCTGCACCGCCAGCCGGTAGCTGCCCATGGGGCGCAGGGTGGACAGGCGGGACGACATGGCCCGTGCATCCAGCTGCACCTGGCCTGCCAGGGACATGCGTCCGGCACTCCAGCGCATGGTGAAGCCACGGGTCTGCAGCGCCAGCTGGCCCTGGGGCTGCAGCGTGTTCCAGGGCGTGCCCAGCCCGGTCAGCACGGAGGCCGGCCACAGGCTCTCGCCGTCGATGATGGTCAGGCTCATACCGGACCAGCCGGCACTCGCCTGCAGTCGCAGGGGTGTAGGGGTGCAGCAGCTGGCATTCAGTTGCGCGTGCAAGCCACCCCAGCCGGGGCGGATGCGCCAGTCCAGGCGGCTGGGCAGGGCGGCGCTGTCCTGGCTGGCCGAGCCCCCCGTCAGCACCAGTTGGGCCGAACCTGTCCAGACCGTACCGCGTGCCTGCAGCAACTGTACCTGTCCGCCCGTTGCGCTGGCGACGCTTTGTGCCAGCCAGTGCGCGGGTGCAAACGCCACCACGGCAGGCACTACGCCCGCCACAGCGCCGACCAGCGCCCAGCCCCATGCGCTGCGGGGAGTGCGGGGTACGGGTTTTCGGTGTCGTGAGGAGGTGGCCACGGGAGAGAGTGTCTGTGCGGGGGCTGATTCAGGGCTGGGCAGGCGGCAGGGCCAGCACCAGGGTGCCGTCCCAACGCGGCATCGCCGTGGCCGCGTTGCCCAGTTTGACCGGTGCCGGGGCGTTGGGCGCGGAGCCTGCAGGGGCAGCGCTGCGCGTCAGGCGTGCCTCCACCGGGGCGGCGCGGGCGTTGCTGCGCGCCTGGGCCAGCCATTGGGCCAGCGCATCGGCGGGAGCGCCTTTGAGCGTGACGGTGGCGCGGTCGCCCACCACATTGAGCTGGGCCGTATTGCCCAGGCGCTGTGTGAGCGCGGTACGCAGCGCACCGACGGAATCGCCGCGCGTGTTGCGCGGGGCCGACTGCAGCTGCTGCGCTTCGGCGCGCAGGCCTTGCATGCGCTGCAGCTGTGAGTCCAGCTCGGCATGGCGCGCGGGTGCGGCGCGCAACGTGGACAGGGCCGGGGCCACGGCCAGCCACCACAGCAGGGCAAACGCGACGAGGCCACCTGCGGCCAGGACCAGGGTCTGCTCACGGGGGGCCAGGGCCTGCCAGCGGGCGCGCAGGGCGGGAGAGGTGATGACAGTCATGGTGTGCCTTCAGCGCGCAGCAGCAGGCTGCCGTCGTCCAGCCGGGCCCGGTAGCCCGCAGCCTGCAGGCGTGCCGAGAGCACGGTTTCTTCATCGGGGGCCAGCGTGACGCCGCGCAGGCGCAGCTCGCCGGGGGCGTATTCGATGCCGGTGGGCTGGCGGCCGCTGGGCAGGGAGGCTCCGGCGGCGGCAAGCAGGGGCTCCAGGTCGCGGGCGGAGACAGCGCCGGCCGCTTGCCGCAGCTGGGCCAGTTCGCGCTCCATCTGCACCGGGGCATCCACCACCACCTGCACCTTGGGGAAGGTCTGGGTCAGCGTGGACCGCACGGCCGCCTGCTTGGCGGCCAGCGCCTTGCGCTCTTGCCAGGCCCAGGCATTGATCCCCACCAGATGCGCCACCACCAGCAGTGCCGCGCCCCAGCGCGCTGCGCGCCACTGCGGGGCGTTCAGCAGTGCGCTGGCCAGGCTGCCTGCCTTGCGCAGCGCCCGGGTGCGGCCGGTGCTGGCCAGATCGAACTGGGCCAGATCCCAGTCGCCGCGCGCGGCGTCCAGCGCCCGCTGGCTGGCCGTGTGCAGAGCCACGCGCTGGCCCAGCGTGCGCTCTGCCAGGGCCGCGACCGCAGGCTCGGCGCGCACCACGGGCGCATCGTCTCCGTCCGTGGCCGCATCCTGGGGGAGCCCGGCACGGGCCAGCATCACGGAGGCAATGGACAGGGGCAACACGGCCACGCCGTGGTCGGCGCCCTGCCCAGTCAGCACCACGCAGGCGTCTTCGGGGGTGCCCAGGGCGCACAGCTCGGGGCGGCCACTTTGGGTGGGGCCGGGGGCGAATTCAGGCACGACACGTGACACGCGGCGACCAGCGGCTTCCAGGGCCTGCAGGTTGTCGCGCAGCCAGGTGCGGTCGCACACCGCTACCCACACGGGTTCTCCGGGATTGGCATCCGGCTGGATGGCAAAGTGCAGCTGCGATGCGTCGTCGAGCAGGCGGTCTTCAAGCAGGCCCTCCAGCACCGACCGCAGGCGCGGTGTCTGCTGGCCCGCGCCCAGTGCCAGGCCGGGCGGCAGTTGCACCCGTTGCCAAGACAGCGCCCGGGCGGGCACCACGGCCACCACTTCGCCGCCGGGGCGCGTGGGTTCGGGCAGCAGCGCGGCCGGGGCAGTGGCGTGGCGAAGGGCAGTGTGGCCGTCCGCCGTCAGCGTGTAGCTGTACTCGGTGGCCGGCCCCGGACGGGCCGGCGGCAGGAAAAGGATGAGGGTGCTCATGGACAGGTTTTGCGGGCCATTTTAGGGGGCGGGCTTGACAGTGCGGGCCGAACCTGCGGATGTGTTGCAGATGTGTCAGATTTCAGCGCTGCGCCTCCCGAGCGCCCGGGGCGGTTTCGCGGTCAAAAGCACCCCGTTCGCGCCACAGGGTGGTGACCTCGATGCCCTGTTTGCGCACCAGGGATCGCTCGTCCACCATGGCATCGCCCAGGCGCAGGCGGCCGCGCACCTCAAAGTACGAAGAGGCCACGGCATGGGCGCCTTCATTGATGTCGATGCTGGCACCCAGCAGGTCGCGCACCTCGCTGAGCGTGCGGAAATGCCGGGCCTCGCGGGCCTGCAGCATCTTTTGGGCGCTGGCCATGTCCAGGCCGTCGATGGCGGCCAGCAGCACGTCGATGTCGGCGGTGTTGAGGTTGACCGGCGCGCGCACGGGCAGCAGAGTCACGTGGGGCGCCAAGCGGGCCACGGTGGCGGGCGCCAGGCCCAGCCAGCCCAGTTGCGACATGGTGGGGGGCAGCAGCGGGGCGTTCGTGCTGTCGGTGCCGGTGGTGGCCTGCGCGCGCCGCAGGGCGTCGGTGAGCAGGCTCAGCTCCTGCAGCGGCAGGCCCAGGCGCTCGAACAGCCGCGTGAACTGCCGCAGTGCCAAGGTCTGAACATTGCCGTTGTCGACCAGGTTGGTCAGATTCAGGCGGCCCTGCATGTCCGAGATCTGCCCCGACAAAAAGGCCTCGGTGGTGTCGGTGGTGGCGTCGTCCACCTGGCTGACGTTCTTGTCGGCCGCGAGAAAGGTGGACAGCCGTGCCTCCTGCAGCGGCACGGCCCAGGGCTCGGCCAGGTGGTCCGCACCGCCCGAGCGCCCGTCTTCGCGCAGGATCAGGCGCGACCAGTCGAGCGCGCCGACCAGAATCCAGGTGGACTGCACGCGGCCGCGCTCGGCCGTCTCGACCTCGACCGCGCGCCATTGCTGCCACATGGACGCCGCTGCAAAGGTTGCCACGAGGGTGACCGTGAGCATGGCCAGCAGCAGCGCCGCACCGCGTTCCCTGCGGACCGGGCGCGGCCCCATGTGGCGTCCCCCTGGAGCGCTGTGAAACTGGCGCGGCCCAGGCCCGTGCCACCGTGGAGCTGGCTTTGCCAGGCCACCGGTGGCGTCCCCTTGGGGGGAGGCGGCGCAGCCGCTCAGGGGGGGGCTGATCATGTCCGACCCCCACCCAGCACGGGGTTCACCCAATCGCGTGTGAGCCGCCCCACCAGGGCCTGACCGGGCGGCAGGGTGATCTGCAGGCGCACGCCGTCTGGGATGGCCGAGGTGCCCACCGGGGTGGTGCCACTGCTGGACAGCGGGTTGGACCACGCACCGCCCCGGTAGTAGAAGATCTGCCAGTCCTCCAGCGGCAGCAGCGTCATCTCATGGCGCCGCTCGGCGTCGCCCGGGCTGCGCGCCCACTGCGCGGCCAGCTGCCACGCCTCCTGCCATTCGGCGCGCGTGCGCACCGGGGGCGACTGCCAGCGCATCCACTGGCCCACACCCTGGCCGCCCCGGCGCGTCCAGCCCACCACCAGGGCGCCCTCGTCGGGCACTGCACTGGTGCGCCGCGTCAAACGCAGCACCTGGCCGTCCCAGTCGAGCGGCGTGGTATTGGCAATGGGCAGCAGTGCATCCAGGTCCGTGCCCCACTGGCCCAGGGCAGACTGCAGCACCAGCATCTCGTCGGCCCGCTGGCGCGTGATCTCCTGCGCCCGCACCATTCCATCCAGCCCTCGCCAGCTCAGGATGGCCAGCAGGCTCATCACCGCAATGGCCAGCAGCAGCTCCACCAGCGTGAAGCCGCGCGCGCCTTTCAAAACCGGCGCGGCGCGAGGCCAGTGCACCCGTGGAACTGGCTCTGCCAGGCCACCGGGTGCGTCCCCCCCAAGGGGGGAGGGCGCGAAGCGACTCAGGGGGGACATCTGGTCAATACCTTCCGATGATGGTCGAGATGCGCAGGATCGAGTTGTCGCCATCCAGCACCTGCGCGTCCATCCGGCGAAAGCTCGGGTTGGGCGTGGGCCGCACGATCAGGGCCACGGTGAGCTGGCGCCCGGCCTGTTCGCAGGTGACCTGGCTGTCGCCCACGCTGGGCATCTGGCGCGACAGGCGCGCATAGACCAGTTCGTTCTCGGCACACAACTGGGCCAGCACGATGTCTGACTGGCGCAGCGCGTTGCGTGTGAGCGCCGTGGTGGCCTGCAGCCCCGCCATCAGTGCAATAGCCACGATGCTGAGCGCCACCAGCACCTCCACCAGCGTGAAGCCGCGCTGCCGCCTGCAACGGCGTTGGGGGGGCAGGGTTGACTTCATTGGACGGTCTCGACGGTGAAGGGGCGCACCCCGTCGGTGGCAATGCGCAGCGTGCGCTCGGGATAGGCCTGGTGGGTGATCAGCACCTGCTGGGGGCCAATGAGGGGCTCTGGCCCCAGCACCAGCAGCGTGGGCGCGCGCACCGTGGTGCCCGCATCCAGCCACTGGCCGGGCATCGCCGCCAGTGCGCTGGGCGGCAGGCCCTCGAACCGGAACCCTCCGGCATCGGCACGCCAGCGCACGGGCATTCCCCCGGCGCGCGACTGCGCACGCGCAGATTCCAGTAACGCCGCCAGCCGGGCTGCCTCGCGCTCGACCAGCGTCTGCCCGCTGTCGCGCATGGCGATGCTCACACCGGCGGTGGCCAGGGCAATGATGCTGATGACCACCAGCAACTCAAGGAGGGTGAAGCCCCCCTGAGCCGCCGCGCGGCTTCCCTTCGGGGGGGAGATGCCGATGGCCTGGCGAAGCCAGTTCCACGACATCCCTGGCCGAGGGAGCGCCAGCTTCATGGAGCAGGGGTCTGTCGCGAAGAGCCGGTCGTCATTGCCAACTGCCAATATCAGCATCCTTGCCTTCACCGCCCGACTGCCCATCGGCGCCGAACGACATCACGTCGATCTCGCCCTTGATGCCAGGGTTCAGGTACTGGTACGGACGGCCCCAGGGGTCGTTGGGCAGTTTTTCGAGGTACAGCTTCCAGTTGTTGGGCACGGGGCCCGAGCTGGGCTTGACGATCAGCGATTGCAGGCCTTGCTCGGCCGTGGGGTAGCGCTGGTTGTCCAGGCGGTACAGCTTGAGCGCCTGCATGATGTTGGTGATGTCGGTGCGGGCAGCGGTCACGCGGGCGTCGTCAGCGCGTTCCAGCACATTGGGCACGATGAGGGCGGCCAGCACGCCGATGATGACGAGCACCACCATCAGCTCGATGAGGGTGAAGCCACGGGCCACGTTCGTGGCCAGGCGGTGGCGGGCGGAGCGCAAGAGGAGGGGGAAAGAAGTGTTCACTGCTGGCGGTCTCTCGGATGGTCGAATCGCGTGAATCATAATCCCCGCATGGTGACCAATACGTACAGCAAATGGGGCGTCCGCCTGGGGACTCTGGCGCTATGGGCCGCCGCAGGAGCCAGCGTGGTTTTTTGGGGGCTGCGCCTGTCGGCCCCTGCGACCGGAGCGGCTGCGCCCGTGGTGCTGCCACCCCCCGTGGCGCCCGATGCGCAGGCTCTGGCCCGGCTGCTGGGGGCTGCGCCCGCTGCCCCGGGGGTGGTCGCAGCCGCCCCGGTGGCAACACTGGCCAGCCGCTTCGCACTGATCGGAGTGCTCTCGGGCCGCAACAGCGGGGGCGGCGCCGCGCTGATCGCGGTGGATGGCAAACCCGCCAAGCCGTTCCGCGTGGGCGCCGCGGTGGATGAAGGGCTGGTGCTGCAGGCGCTGGGCCCACGCCAGGCGCAACTGGGGCGCGATGCTGATGGCCCCGCCACGCTGACGCTGGACATGCCGCTCAAGCGTTGATGCTTGATGCCGGGGCAGGGGGCTCCGGCTCCTATCCCAGTTCGATCCTCTCCCACTGGCCCCAGCCCGGCGCGGCAACGGGCCATTCTTCCGAGCACGGCAGCACGCCGTTGCCGTGCGCCCTCAGCCACGCCACGCTGCGGATGACCCCCGCGTGGGTGATCCACACCACATCCTGTGTGGCCCCGGGGTCGTGGTCCTGCAGCGCAGCCGCCACGCGGGCCAGCACCGCCGCCAGGTTTTCCCCCAGGCCAGGGCGGTAGCTCGCGAAGGCGGCCGTCCAGGCGTCGATGTCGCTGCGGGCAATGGAATCCCAGGCCTGCCCCTCCCAGCTGCCAAAGTCCATTTCGCGCAGGCGGGCGTCGGGTTTTGATGCCAAATCGGGCCGCAGCGCTTGAAGCTCTAGCGCAAGCTGCTCGCATCTTTGTAGCGTGGAGTGAATCACCCGCGCCTGGGGTGGCACCGCGGCGGCCAGGTGTTCTGCGGCAGCGCGCGTGGCGGCGGGGTCGGCGGGGATGTCCAGCGCCCCGTAGCAGGTGCCGGGGGCCACCAGCGGCTGGGCGTGGCGCACCAGCCAAAGGCGAGTTTTGGGGGGGGCGCCGGTCACATCCAGCGCAAGGCCAGCGCCGCGCCCAGGTAAAAGCCAATTTCGCTGACCTGCTGCGTGGCACCCAGGCAGTCGCCGGTAAAACCCTGCAGCCTGCGCGCGAACCAGCGGGCCATCCAGGCGGCGGCAAGGGCGCTGCAGAGTACAGATGCTATAAAATAAATAGCTGATTGCGCTTGATAGACAAGCGCTAGCGGCATAAAACACCACAAAAATGCCGACAGCAGCGCGCCGCCCGAAATCTGGTCGGCCAGCGGTTTGCTTTTGGACCGGGCGGTGTCGCCCACATGCGGCAGGCTACGCACGATGAGCAGCGGCCAGAAACGCGACAGCACATGCGCCCCCACCAGCGCGGCCACGGCAGCCAGCAGGCTGTGGGCCCCCAGCAGCGCCAGCAGGCTGAGCTTGGCCAGCAGCGCCAGCACCAGCGCCATGGCCCCGAAGGCGCCGATGCGCGAGTCCTTCATGATGTCGAGTACCCGCTCGCGATCGGCGCTGCCGCCCAGGCCATCGGCCACATCGGCAAGCCCATCCTCGTGAAAGCCGCCGGTCATCAGCACCGTGGCGATGGTGCAGAACACGGCAGCCACTGCCGGGGCCAGCGGGTTGGGCGCCAGGGCCCAGTGCAATGCGGCATAGATGCCCGTGGACAGCAGCGCGGCCAGCCAGCCAATGCCCGGAAAGTGCGCCGCGCTGGCCCGCAGCATGGCGGGGCTGTAGCCGACCCAGTCTGCCAGCCGACCAGTGACCGGGATGCGGGTGAAAAACTGCACGGCCAGCAGATAGTGGCGCAGGGCTTGCATGGGTTGGCTAGGGCTATGTCAGATTTGATAGCTGCCAGCGCTTGATGGATAGCGCTGGAGGCCAATTTGGCCCATATTTTGGTTACTTGGATCGCAGGAACAGCCGGTAGGCCGGGTTCAGCGTCTCTTCCACATACGGATAGCCCAGCGTGGCCAGGAAGGCGTCGAACGTGGCGGCGTCCTCGGGTGGCACCTGCATGCCCACGAGGATGCGGCCATAGTCCGCGCCCTGGTTGCGGTAGTGGAACAGGCTGATGTTCCAGGTCGGCTGCATCAGGCTCAAAAACTTGAGCAGCGCGCCGGGCCGCTCGGGGAAGGTGAAGCGCATCAGCCGCTCGTCCTGCGCCAGGGCCGAATGCCCGCCCACCAGGTGGCGCAGATGCTCCTTGGCCAGTTCGTCGTGGGTCAGGTCCAGTGCCTCGAAGCCGTGGCGGCCGAAGTTCTTGGCGATTTTCTCCGACTCGCCCTTGCCATTGGTGGTGATGCCCACGAACACATGGGCCTGGGCGGCATCGCTGATGCGGTAGTTGAACTCGGTCACGTTGCGCGGGCCACCCGGCAGGCCGCCCACCACCTCGCAAAAGCGGCGGAAGCTGCCGCGTTCTTCGGGGATGGTGACGGCCAGCAGCGCCTCGCGCTCCTCGCCCACCTCGGCGCGCTCGGCCACAAAGCGCAGGCGGTCGAAGTTCATGTTGGCGCCGCACAGGATGGCGGCATAGGTTTCGCCCTTGGTTTTCTTTTCAGCAACGTACTGCTTGATGGCCGCCACGGCGAGAGCCCCTGCGGGTTCGACGATGCTGCGCGTATCCACAAAGATGTCCTTGATGGCGGCGCAGACGGCGTCGGTGTCCACCGTGATGAATTCGTCCACTAGGCCGCTGTGGGCGATGCGGAAGGTCTCCTCGCCCACCAGCTTGACGGCGGTGCCGTCCGAGAACAAACCCACGTCGGCCAGCGTCACGCGCTCATGTGCGTTGACGGACTGGATCATCGCGTCCGAGTCGTTCATCTGCACGCCGATCACCTTGATCTCGGGCCGCACGGCCTTGATGTAGTTGGCCACGCCCGAGATGAGCCCGCCGCCGCCAATGGCCACAAACACGGCATCGAGCTGGTTGCTGCCCAGGCTTTGCAGCTGGCGCAGGATCTCCATGGCGATGGTGCCCTGGCCGGCAATGACGTCCGGATCGTCGAACGGGTGCACGAAGGTCAGGCCCTGTTCCTTCTCCAGCTTCACCGAATGGCCGTAGGCATCGGAATAACTCTCGCCAAACAGCACCACCTCGCCGCCCAGCGTCTTCACGGCGTCGATCTTGAGCTGCGGCGTGGTGGTGGGCATCACGATGACGGCGCGCGTGCCCAGCTTGTGGGCGCTCATGGCCACGCCTTGCGCGTGGTTGCCGGCCGAGGCGCAGATCACCCCGCGTGCCAACTGCTCGGGCGTGAGGTGCGCCATCTTGTTGTAGGCACCCCGCAGCTTGAAGCTGAACACGGGCTGCTGGTCTTCGCGCTTGAGCAGCACTTTGTTGTGCAGGCGGCGGCTGAGGTTCTTGGCGGGCTCCAGCGCCGACTCCACCGCCACGTCGTACACGCGGGCGGTCAGGATTTTTTTCAGGTAGTCGGCGGGGGTGAGGTGCTGGGTCATGGCAGGGCAGGTGGGCCGCCACGGGGCAGCGGCGGGGGTCCACATCATAGGGGGTCGGTTTTTTGGGGCTGATTCGCAGCGGGAGGGCGCATCGAGGCCGGTTCAGCCAAAAAAAAGCCCCGGGCCGTGAGGCCTGGGGCTAATCCATCCTTTGAGGAGATGGAGGAGACAATCGGTGCGGGACAAGTGCCGGAAACCGGGCTTCTTGCCATCTGCCTTTTCCATCCAGAAAAAGCAGCGCTTGGTGGAAGTTTAGCGCGAGTCTTGTTGCATTGCAGCAAAATCAACACCAAATTTTTATTTCGCCGGGCCATTCCGTGCGAAAAAAACCACGCACCAAAAAGGAGATAGACCATGGAATGCACAGTCAGCTGGACCGGAGGCGCAGGAACCCGTTCTGGCATGGGCTTTGTGGCCGAGACCGGCAGCGGCCATGTTTTGACGATGGATGGCGCGCCCGATGCCGCCAATCCGGCCAACGGCGGGCTGAACCTGGCGCCCCGGCCCATGGAGACAGTGCTGGCCGGCACAGGCGGCTGCACGGCCTACGACGTGGTGCTCATCCTCAAGCGGGGCCGTCACGATGTGCGCGGCTGCAGCGTCAAGCTGACCACCGAACGCGCCCAGACGGACCCCAAGGTGTTCACCAAGATCCATATGCATTTCACCGTGACCGGCAAGGGTATCCCGCCCGCTGCGGTAGAGCGCGCGATCGCCATGAGCCATGACAAATACTGCTCGGCCAGCATCATGCTGGGCAAGACGGCGGAGATCACCACCGGGTTTGAAGTGGTCGAAGCATGAGGTAGACCTCCCCCTGGGTCGCCTGCGGCGCCTTCCCCCCAGGGGGACGACGCCAGTGGCCTGGCAAAGCCAGTTCCACGGCGTCTGCTGGCTTGGGCTGCGCCAGTTTTTGAGGTCGTCACGCGCGCGATGCCCCCTGGCGCACGCGGTCAGTGCGTGCGCAGTGCGGCCAGTGCTCAGAGGTAGTGCGCGGTGGTGGTCATCACCTTGGCTGCTACCTTCATCGCCGCCCGGGCGGGGGCCGGCAGTTCCAGCGCTCCGGATGCCCGTGCCTGGGCGGCATGGCGCTCCTCGTCGTCCTTCATACGGGCCACCACGGCCCGCGAGGGCAGGTCTTGTGCGGGAAGCCGTGCGAGGTGGCTTTGCAGGTGCGCCGCCACCTGGTTTTCCGTTTCCGCCACAAAACCCAGACTTGCCCGGTCGCTGACCTTGGCGGCGACCAGCCCCAGCGCGAAGGCGCCCGCAAACCAAAGGGGGTTCAGCAGGCTGGGCCGGGCGCCCAGCGCGTCCAGGCGCTGCTGGGTCCAGGCGAGATGGTCTGTTTCTTCGCGGGCGGCCTCCAGCAGGTGGGCTTGGAGCGCGGGGTCGCGCGTGATGGCTGCCTGCGCGGTGTACAGGGCTTGTGCGCAGACTTCGCCCACGTGGTTGACACGCATCAGCGCCCCCGCCAGCTTCTTCTGGGTGGGGTCGAGCGCTCCTTCGTCCATGCCGCGCGCCGGCGTGGGCTCGGATGCGCGGGGTGTTGCAAAAAGTGTGCGCAGTGCGGTGTCAGCCGCAATAAGCAAAGAGTCCATGGAGGCTTTCAGGTTGGCAAGAGCGCAGAAACACAATTTTCACTTGGATACAAATCTCAGGCGCTGGCAGGAGCCGCCACAAGGCGCAGCAGATCGATTTTGCCGGGGTTCATGGAAATGTTGCAACACTGCAACGATTTTTCCCTTTCGGGTCGATTGTGGGTGAATTCCTTTGCGAAACCTGGCCGGGTCTGGTGCAATAAGAGCAACTTCCCCACCAGGAGGTTGGCCCGGGGAACCGGCGGGACTGTGCAGGTGCTTTCACCATAGACCCCCCGTACCGGAGCCCGATGTTTAACCTTGGAGTAACTCGCAATGAAAAAATCCCTGATTGCCCTGGCTGTGCTGGCTGCTTCCGGCGCTGCAATGGCTCAATCGTCCGTAACCCTGTTCGGTATCGTTGACGCTACCTACGCATACGGTTCCGGTAGTGCCGGCAATAAGTCCCAACTGACGAACTCCGGCTACAACAGCAGCCGTCTGGGCTTCCGCGGTGTTGAAGATCTGGGTGGCGGCATGTCCGCTTCGTTCTGGCTCGAAGCTGGCGTGAACAATGACAACGGTTCCGGCGCTAACACCAGCACCAACAACCAAGCTAGCGGCTCCACTGGCGGTGGCGGCCTGACCTTCAACCGTCGTTCGACCGTCAGCCTGAACGGCGGCTTCGGTGAAGTGCGTCTGGGTCGTGACTACACCCCCCAATTCTGGAACCTGACCGTTTTTGATCCGTTTGGCACGAATGGCGTTGGCACCACCCAAACTATGGGTATTGGCTCTATCGCTACTCCCGCAGCTTACGCTGGCGGCGGATACACGAACGTTCGCGCTTCGAACTCCATTGGCTACTTTTTGCCCGGCAATCTGGGTGGCTTCTACGGCCAAGTTCAGTACTACATGGGTGAAAACCTGAGCGGTACGGCCACCAAGAAGGACGGCAATGGCTTGGCCTTGCGCGCTGGTTATGCCAACGGTCCCATCAATGTTGCATTGGCTTTCTCTGACACGAAGAATGTTGCGCTCGGCAACATCAAAACGGTGAACATCGGTGGTCAGTACGATCTGGGCGTTGCCAAGATCATGGCCCACTACAACCAAGACAACAACAACCGTGCAGACCGTGCAGACGGCAAGGGGTTCTTGATTGGTGGCCTGATTCCAGTGGGCGCTGGCGAAGTTCGTCTGTCTTACTCCACCTACAAGGCAGAAGTTGTTGGTGCTGACCCACGCACGAACAAGCTTGCTCTGGGTTATGTCCACAACCTGTCCAAGCGCACGGCTCTGTACGCTACGTACGCTCACGTGAGCAACAAGAACGGTGCTGGTACTGCTCTGAACGGCGCTTCGCTGACCTCGGCAAACGACAACTCCAACGGCTACGACTTCGGTATCCGTCACAGCTTCTAATATCGAGACTGGCTTCTGGCCAGTTACCGGTATCAAAGCTAAAAAAGCCGCCTTCGGGCGGCTTTTTTTTGTCTGCTGATTTGTGCTTGGTGGTTGGTTGTGCGGACTTCCTGTATGTAACTCCGGGTACATCCGCAATGCGGATCGGTCGGTTGACGTCGGGCAATGGCGTCCTTCGCACTGTCTCCGAGGTTTCTTCCTCCTGTTTGCTTTGGTGCAGATTCTTGGCACCATCCTTGCGTGCTGCTTCCATACAAAATCAGCCCTTAGAGGCCCTTCGTAGTGCCCGGGATTCAGGGATTTCCCGTTGGCTATAGAGCAACCTTTACTGCATAGTAAAACTTTTATTCAAGAGGGTTCCATGAAACTCAAATACAGTCTTTTGTCGGTGGCTGCGGCTGCTGCACTGCTTGCAGCACCAGCCCTGCATGCCAAGCCCTTCAAATGGGCAAGCCAGGGGGAAATCGCGACCTGGGATATCCATTCCCAGAACAACGCGCTCCAGAATGGCATCCATGCGAATGTGTATGAAAGCCTGGTTTACTACAACAGCAAGACCTTTGACGTAGAACCCGTGCTGGCAACGGCCTGGAAAGAAATCAGCCCCACGCAGGTGCGGTTCACGCTGCGCCAAGGCGTGAAGTTCCATGATGGTTCGGCCTTCACCGCTGACGATGCGGTGTATTCGCTGCAGCGCGCGATGGCCAAGACATCGAATTTCACCCCCTACATCCAGGGCATCAGCAAGATCAACAAGGTGGATGCGCAAACCATCGACGTCATCCTGACCGCTCCCAACCCTGTGCTGCTGCGTCAGATGACCGAACTGCGCATGATGAGCAAGGCCTGGGCGGAAAAGAACAAGTCGGTCGAACCCAAAGACATCAAGGGTACCGACGAAAACTTTGCCCACCGCAATGCCATGGGCACCGGTCCTTACACGCTGGAATCCTGGCAGCCTGATGTGAAGATGGTGTTCAAGCGTAACCCCAACTGGTGGGGCAAGATGGACGGGAACGTGACCGAAATCGTCTACACCCCGATCAAGTCTGCTGCCACACGCATTGCAGCCCTGCTGTCGGGCGAAGTGGACATGGTGCTCGACCCCACTCCCCAGGATCTGGGCCGCTTGCGCGCCAGCCCCGACCTCAAGGTGATTGACGGCATTGAGAACCGCACCATCTTCCTGGGTATGGACCAGTTCCGCGACGAACTGCCAGGCTCCAACATCAAGGGCAAAAATCCGCTCAAGGACGTGCGCGTGCGCAAGGCCCTGTACCAGGCGATTGACGCAGAAACCATTTCCCGCAACATCATGCGTGGCCTGGGCAAGCCCACGGGCACCATCGTGGCCCCACAGGTGGCGGGTTATACCGAGGCCGTTGGCAAGCGTTTCCCCTACAGCGTTGAAGCCTCCAAGAAGCTGCTGGCCGAGGCTGGTTACCCCGATGGTTTTGAGGTGGACTTTGCCTGCCCCAACAACCGCTACATCAATGACGAAGCCATCTGCCAGGCCGTAACTGCCATGTGGTCGCGTGTGGGCGTGAAGGCCAAGCTGCGCACGCTGCCCCTGGTCAATTACTTCCCGATGATCCAGCGCTACGAAGCCAGCATCTACATGCTGGGCTGGGGAGTGCCGACCTTCGATGCGCTGTACAGCCTGCAATCGCTGGTCCGCACTGTGGGCCAAGGTGGTGACGGTAACTACAACGTGGGCCGCTACAGCAACCAGCGCATGGACTATCTGGTGGACCGCATCAAGGCAGAAACCGATGCACCCGTGCGCGCCCGCATGCTGACGGAAGCGCTGCAACTGTCCAACGACACCGTGTCCCACATTCCTCTGCATGACCAGGTGATCCCATGGGCCGTGAAGAAGAACATTGAACTGGTTCACCGCGCGGATAACCGCGTGGACATGCGCACCGTCAAGGTGAATTGACCGGTGCCTGACACACTGAGAGCAAGGGCCTAGGGATGACCTGCATAACCCTCGTGAGGCTGTGGTAGTGCGGATCGGGATGGGCTGCAAGGCGTCTTTTTGCAGCCAATAGCCAAGCTATTGGCAAGAAAAGCAACGCAGCGGACCGCCCGAGACTGCGCTATCACAGACCGCAGGGAGTGATACAGGTCATCCCCAGAGGCCCTTGCTTTCTTTGTTTTGTTTTCTGGTCCGGTTTGACGACCGCTTATTGCCTGCCAGCGCCCTGCCATCAAAAGTGGCTGCGGCGTTCCCATCGAACACTCAATCGACTCTCCGATGCTCGCCTTTATATTGCGCCGCCTGATACAGGCTGTGATTGTCATGGTCACGGTGGCCTTCATCTCCTTCATGCTGTTCCAGTACGTGGGAGACCCTGTGGTGTTCCTGCTGGGCCAGGACGCCACCCCCGAGCAGATCCGCGAACTGCGCGCCTCGCTCGGCCTGGACAAGCCCTTTTTCGTACAGTTCTGGCATTTCTTGGTCAACGCAGCCCAGGGCGAATTCGGCCTGAGCCTGCGCCAGGGTGCCAAGGTTTCGCGGCTGATTGCAGAGCGCTTTCCTGCCACACTGGAGCTTGCCTTGGTGGCTGCTTTCCTGGCCCTGGTCATTGGCGTGCCCATGGGCGTGTATGCAGCCCTCAAGCGCGGCACCTTCACAAGCCAGCTGTTCATGACCATCTCACTGCTGGGCGTGTCGCTGCCAACGTTCCTGATCGGCATCCTGCTGATTCTGGTGTTCGCTGTCACCCTGGGCTGGTTCCCCAGCTTCGGGCGCGGTGAAGTGGTACAGATGGGATGGTGGAGCACGGGCCTGCTCAAGGCCAAGGGCTGGCACCACATCACGCTGCCTGCCATCACGCTGGCGATCTTCCAGCTCACGCTGATCATGCGGCTGGTGCGCGCAGAAATGCTGGAGGTGCTGCGCACCGACTACATCAAGTTCGCACGCGCCCGGGGCCTGTCCAATCGCGCCATTCACTTCGGCCATGCGCTCAAGAACACGCTGGTGCCCGTGATGACGATCACCGGCCTGCAGCTGGGTGGTCTGATTGCCTTCGCCATCATCACCGAGACCGTGTTCCAGTGGCCCGGCATGGGCCTGCTGTTCATCCAGGCCGTGACCTTTGCCGACATTCCGGTGATGGCCGCCTACCTGTGCCTGATCGCCTTGATCTTTGTGGTGATTAATCTGGTGGTGGACCTGTTGTATTTTGCGGTCGACCCACGCCTGCGCGTAGGCAAGGCAGGAGGGCATTGAATGAACTCCCCCTTGAGTCGCTTCGCGCCATCCCCCCAAAGGGGGGACGCTCCCAGCGCGGCGGGGCGGCCCTTGCGCGGGAGCGCTGGCCTGTGCCGCGCCGGTTTTGCCGGCTGCTGGCGCTGCACGAGCTTTCGGGACGCCTGACATGCAGTCGCTTCGATACAAAGCCGGAGGCCGGGCGTTTGCGCACATCGCGCAGTACCACCCCGAGCTGACCGCGCTGCGCCGGGACCTGCATGCCCACCCTGAGCTGGGTTTCGAGGAGATCTACACCAGCACGCGCGTCAAAGAGGCCCTGAAGCTCTGCGGCGTGGACGAGATCCACGACGGCATTGGCCGCACGGGAGTCGTGGGCGTGATCCGCGGCCGCAGCACCTCCAGTGGCAGCATGGTCGGCCTGCGTGCCGACATGGATGCGCTGCCGCTGGCCGAGCACAACGATTTCTCCTGGAAGTCGTGCAAGCCGGGCCTCATGCATGGCTGCGGCCACGACGGCCACACCGCCATGCTGGTGGGGGCTGCGCGCTACCTGGCCGAGACCCGCAACTTCGACGGCACAGCCGTGCTCGTGTTCCAGCCGGGCGAAGAAGGTTTTGCTGGCGCTCGCGTCATGATGGAAGACGGCCTGTTCGACCGTTTTCCGGTGCAGTCCATCTACGCCATGCACAACTGGCCCGCGATGAAGCCCGGCACCGTGGGCATCAACTCCGGCCCCATGATGGCTGCGGCGGATCGCTTCACCATCGAGATCACGGGACGTGGCGGCCACGGTGCCCATGCCTACCAGACGGTGGACGTGCTGGTTGTGGCCGCGCACATCATTACGGCCGCGCAAAGCATCGTCTCGCGCAATGTGCGCCCCATTGAAAGCGCCGTGGTCAGCATCTGCGCCGCACAGGCTGGCGACCTGGGGGCCTTCAGTGTGCTGCCGGGCTCTGCCACCCTGGTGGGCACCGTGCGGACATTCGATCCGGTCGTGCAGGAGATGGTGGAAAAGCGCCTCAAGGAGCTGTGCAACGCCATCGCCCTGGGCTTTGGCGCCACGGCCACGGTGCACTACGAGCGCATCTACCCTGCCACGATCAACAGCGAAAGCGAAGCCATCTTTGCTGGCGACGTGGCCGAATCCCTGCTGGGTGCTGACCATGTGGTGCGTGACCTGGAGCCCAGTATGGGCGCCGAGGACTTCGCCTTCATGCTCCAGACCCGCCCCGGTGCCTATCTGCGCATCGGCCAGGGCACAGGGGCCAGTGGCAGCGCCTTGCACAACAGCCGCTACGACTTCAACGACGACATCCTGCCCCTGGGCTCAGCGCTGCACGCAAGCCTTATCGAGCAGGCCATGCCTTTGGCGGTGGCTTGAAGCACCGTCCAGCTTGCCTGCCCATTTGCACTACCGCGCCACGGCCCAACCCTTTCCCCCGCTTTCCCCAACCTGGAGGTTTCCATGAAATTCCATAAAAAAATCGCTCTGACCGCTCTCTTCACCGCGTTGGCGGCGGCGAGCCTGGTGGCCCAAGCTCAGACCATCCGCATCGCCAACCAGGGTGACTCGCTGTCGATGGACCCCCACTCTCTCAATGAGTCGCTGCAGCTGAGCGTCACCGGCAACGTCTATGAGCCGCTGGTCGGCCGCAACAAGGACCTCAGCCTGGCGCCTGCCCTGGCGACGAGCTGGAAGCAGACGTCGCCCACCGTGTGGCGTTTCGAGTTGCGCAAGGGCGTGCAATTCCACGACGGCACCCCTTTCACGGCCGATGACGTGGTGTTCAGCTTCGGGCGCACCCAAGTGGAAGGCTCGGACATGAAGAGCTACACCAACGACTTCAAGGAAGTGCGCAAGATCGACGACCACACGGTCGAAATCGAAACCAAGACCCCCTTCCCGATCCTGCCGGATGTGATCTCGCTCGTGTACATGATGAGCAAGAAGTGGTGCGAGACCAACCAGGCCCTGGGCCCGGTGGACCGCCGCAAGGGCATCGAGAACGCCGCCTCGTTCCGTGCCAACGGCACGGGCCCCTTCCGCCTGCGTGAGCGCCAGCCCAACGTGCGCTCGGTGTTTACACGCAACGGCAGCTACTGGGGCAAGATCGAAGGCAACGTCAGCGAAGTCGTTTTCACCCCCATCGGCAACGATGCGACCCGTGTGGCCGCCCTGCTTTCGGGCGAGGTGGACGTGATGGAACCCGTACCCGTGCAGGACATCGAACGCGTGAACGGCAGCGCCAACACCCGTGCCATCACCGGCCCCGAACTGCGCACCATCTTCCTGGGCATGGACCAAAAGCGTGACGAGCTGCTGTACTCCAACGTCAAGGGCAAGAACCCCTTCAAGGACAAGCGTGTGCGCCAGGCCTTCTACCAGGCCATCGACATCGAAGGGATCAAGAAGACCGTGATGCGTGGTGCATCCAACCCCTCGGCCCTGCTCGTGGGTCCCGGCATCAATGGCTTCCAGCCTGACGCGAAGCGCCTTCCCTACGACGTCGAAGCTGCCAAGAAGCTGATGGCCGAAGCCGGCTATCCCAACGGCTTCGAAGTGGCCATGAACTGCCCGAACGACCGCTACGTGAATGATGGCCGCATCTGCCAGACGGTGGCCGCCAACCTCTCGCGCATCAACGTCAAGATCAACCTGCAGGCCGAAACCAAGGGCACCTACTTCCCCAAGGTGCTGCGCCGCGACACCAGCTTTTACATGCTGGGCTGGACGCCCGCCACCTACGACTCGCACAACGCGCTCAACGCCCTCATGCGCTGCGTGGATGACAAGGGGTCCGGCCAGTTCAACCTGGGCGCCTACTGCAACCCCAAGGTCGATGAGCTGACACTCAAGATCCAGGCCGAGACCGACAAGGTCAAGCGCAACGCGATGATCAAGGAAGTCTTCGATCTGCACGCTGCCGATGTTGGCCACATTCCCCTGCACCAGCAAGCGCTGGCCTGGGGCGTGGGCAAGAACGTCAAGCTCGTGCAGCTGGCCGACAACTTCATGCACTTCAAGTGGATGAGCATCACCAAGTAAGAAGGGGTGCAGAAGTCCCTACGTTAGTCGATCGCAGAGAAAAGAGAGAACGACCGGTTCTTTGAACGTCCACACCAACGCATGGCCGCTACCCGGGCTCTGCGTTGGTGCTTGTTTACTGGTTTCCCACAATGAAAACAACCCTTGCCCGCTGGTTTGACAGCGATGTTGGCTACAGCTTCCGCACATCGCCCATGGCGATGGTGGCCGCTGCCATCGCGCTGATCTGTGTGTTCTGTTCGGTATTTGCCGGATGGGTCGCGCCCCATAACCCCTTTGACCTGGCCACGCTCGAACTCAGCGACGCGCGGCTGCCACCGGCCTGGAGCGCCGAGGGCTCCATGAAGTACCCCCTGGGCACCGACGACCAGGGCCGGGACATCCTTTCCGCCCTCATCTATGGAGCGCGCATTTCCCTTGTGGTGGGCCTCGCATCGGTGGTGCTCTCCGTGGTGGTGGGCGTGGCGTTTGGACTGCTGGCCGGCTTTCGCGGTGGCTGGATCGATGCCGTGCTCATGCGCCTGTGCGACGTGATGCTGTCGTTCCCGGCCATCCTGGTGGCACTGCTGATTGCGGGTGTGGGCCGTGCGCTGTTCCCCAACGCGCACGAGTCGCTGGCATTTGGTGTGCTGATCATCTCCATCTCGCTCACGGGCTGGGTGCAGTACGCGCGCACGGTGCGCGGCTCCACCTTGGTCGAGCGCAACAAGGAATACGTGCAGGCTGCCCGTGTGACGGGCGTTTCGCCGCTGCGCATCATGCGCAAGCACGTGCTGCCCAACGTCATGGGCCCTGTGATGGTGCTGGCCACCATCCAGGTGGCCACGGCCATCATCACCGAGGCCACATTGTCCTTCCTGGGCGTGGGCGCACCGCCCACCTCGCCTTCGCTGGGCACGCTGATCCGCATCGGCAACGACTACCTGTTCTCCGGCGAATGGTGGATCACCGTGTTCCCCGGTGCCATGCTGGTGCTGATCGCCCTGAGTGTGAACTTGCTCGGCGACTGGTTGCGTGATGCCCTCAATCCGCGCCTGCGCTGAACAAGAACAAGAAAAGCGATATCCCCATGAGTCTCCTAGAAGTCAAAAACCTCGTTGTCGAATTCCCGGGCCGTCGCGGTACCCTGCGCGCCCTGGACGACATTTCCTTCTCCATTGCACCCGGCGAGATCCTGGGCGTGGTGGGGGAGTCCGGCGCGGGCAAATCGCTCACTGGCGCTGCCATCATCGGCCTGCTGGAGCCCCCGGGCCGCGTGGCATCTGGCCAGATCCTGCTCGAAGGCCAGCGCATCGACAACCTGAGCAACGAGGAAATGCGCCACATCCGTGGCCGCCGCATCGGCGCGATCTTTCAAGACCCGCTGACCTCGCTGAACCCGCTGTACACCGTGGGCCGCCAGCTCACCGAAACCATCCTGGCCCACCTGCCGGTCACTCCCGCCGAGGCCCGCCAGCGTGCCATTGCGCTGCTGCAAGACACTGGCATTCCGGCCGCTGCAGAGCGCATCGACCACTACCCGCACCAGTTCTCCGGCGGCATGCGCCAGCGCGTGGTGATTGCCCTGGCCCTGGCGGCCGAGCCCAAGCTCATCGTGGCCGATGAGCCCACCACGGCGCTCGACGTGTCCATCCAGGCGCAGATCATCACGCTGCTCAAGAACATCTGCAAATCGCGCGGTGCGGCCGTGATGCTGATTACCCACGACATGGGCGTGATCGCCGAGACCTGCGACCGCGTGGCCGTGCTGTATGCCGGGCGCGTGGCCGAGATCGGTCCCGTGCACGACGTCATCAACAAGCCCTCGCACCCGTACACCAGCGGCCTCATGGCCTCCATCCCCGACATGACGGTGGACCGTGAACGCCTGAACCAGATCGACGGCGCCATGCCCCGTCTGAACGCCATTCCCCAGGGCTGTGCTTACAACCCGCGCTGCCCCCAGACTTTTGACCGCTGCATAACTGATCGCCCCGACCTGATGGACGCAGGCTCCACCCGCGCCGCCTGCTGGCTGCACGCTGGTGCCACGACAAAAACCGAGGTGACCGCATGAGCGCAGCAATGAAAAGCAAGGCTTTGGTGCAGGCGCACGATCTGGCCAAGACTTTTGACGTGTCCGCCCCCTGGCTCAACCGCGTGATCGAGCGCAAGCCCCGCACGCTGCTGCATGCGGTGGACGGCGTGAGTTTCGAGATCGAAAAAGGCAAGACCCTGGCACTGGTGGGCGAGTCTGGCTGCGGCAAAAGCACCGTGGCGCGCCTGCTGGTGGGTTTGTACGAGCCCACACGCGGCGGCCTCACGTTTGACAACCAGGATGCGCATGCCGCCTTCAAGGGCAACGACGCCAAGGCCATGCGCCGCCGCATCCAGATGATCTTCCAGGACCCGTATGCCAGCCTGAACCCCCGCTGGCTGGTCGAAGACATCATTGGCGAGCCGCTCAAGGAGCATGGCCTCATCACCGACAAGGCCGAGCTCAAGCAGCGCGTGGGCGAACTGCTCAAGTCCGTGGGCCTGTCGCCGCTGGACATGGTGAAATACCCGCACCAGTTCTCCGGTGGCCAACGCCAGCGCATCTCCATCGCGCGCGCCCTGGCCACCGAGCCCGAGTTCCTGGTGTGCGACGAGCCGACGAGTGCGCTTGACGTGTCGGTGCAGGCCCAGGTGCTCAACATCATGAAGGACCTGCAGCGCGAGCGGCACCTCACCTACCTGTTCATCAGCCACAATCTGGCCGTGGTGCGCCACGTCAGCGATCAGGTCGGCGTGATGTATCTGGGCCGCCTGGTGGAACTGGCCGACAAACACACGCTGTTCGACACACCGCGTCACCCCTACACCCGCATGCTGCTCGATGCCATCCCCAAGATGCACGACACCGGCAAGGCCCGCACCCCCGTGCAGGGCGAGGTGCCCAACCCGCTGAACCCACCACCCGGTTGCGCCTTCAACCCGCGCTGCCCCCACGTGAATGACCGCTGCCGCACCGAGCGCCCCCAGCTCAAGAGCATTGGTGGCATTCGCATTGCGTGCCATGCGGTGGAGGAAGGGCGGATCTGATGCCAGCCGCCACGCGGGTTTGCTGACGCGCGGCGGAGGGACTCATCCGGCATTGCTACTGTCGCAGTAGCGATTGCTATTAATAAAATAGCTGCTAGCGCAATGAATACCTGCGCTTGCGGCTATTTTTGCTTGTAAACGCGCAGAAGATGCTCATCCTGGCTCCGCAGTCACTCCTTGGCCGGCTGCCGGCAGGGCACGCCCCAGCAGGTAGTCAATGCAGGTGCGCACCGCTCGGGTCTGGTGGCGGTTGGGCATGTAGAGCATGAACATCTGGGTGCCAAAAATGCTCAGCCGCCAGTCGTCGAGCGTGGTCAGCACTTCCCCGCTGGACACGGCGTCCTGCACCACGTAATCCGGTACCAGCCCTACGCCCAGCCCTGCCAGGATGCCCTGGCGCAGAAACGGAAAGTGCTCCGAAATGAGGGTGGGCTCCAGCATGGCTTCCTGGCGCTGGTCACCCCGGTACCCGCGCAGGCGCAGCTGCTTGCCTACCACCCCTGCGGTGATCACCGGCGCGGCCTGCAGAGCTTCGAAGTCCTGGGGCAGCCCATGCTCCTGGGCGTATCCACGCGATGCGCAGGCGATGTAGCGCACGCTGCCCAGGTCGCGCGCCACCAGCGTGGGTGGGGGCTCGGGCATCACGCGGATGGCGATGTCCACCTCATCGCGGATGAGGTCGTCCACCCGATTTTCAAAGCGCACATCCAGCACGATGCCAGGGTACAGCCGCTTGAAGTCGATCAGCCAGTCTGACATCACCATCTGCCCGTAGCCACTGGGCACGCTCAGGCCCACGCGGCCCTGCAGGCCCTGGCCCAGCGTGGCAATCGTCTCGCGCGCCGCCAGCATTTCGTTCTGAATGGCGCGGCCATGGGCATACAGGCGCAGGCCCACCTCGGTGGGCTCCACCCGGCGCGTGGTGCGGCGCACCAGCTGCACACCCACTGACTTTTCGAGCTGGTGCAGGTGGTAGCTGACGTTGGCACGGGACATCTTCAGGTTGCGGGCGGCCTGGCTGAGGTTGCCGGCATCGAGGATGTCGACTAGCACGGTGAGGGAGGTGAGTTCCATTGAACAGGGAGGCGGTGCGGGATGCCGTTGCGGGGGTGTTTGTCAAAAGGCGTTTGACAGTCTGTCAACGGGCTATGTAATTGTCAAGATAACTTCACGCATCAACAATCACCGAGTCATTCACAGGCAGTCAATAGCCATCGACCAGGAGACTTTCCAGCATGGGCGCCGCCATTCCCGCATCTTCCGTTGTCACAACCGCGCTGCAGGGCGATGTGCTTGTCGTCACCATCGACAACCCGCCCGTCAACGCCCTGGGCGCCGCCGTGCGCCAGGGCCTGTTGGCCGCCATGCTGCAGGCGCAGGCCGATGCCGCCGTGGCGGCTGTGCTGCTGGTGGGCGCCGGCAAGGCCTTCATTGCCGGGGCGGATATCCGCGAATTCGGCAAGCCACCGGTTGCTCCCATCCTGCCCGAGCTCTGCCGCGCCATCGAAAACCTGAACAAGCCCGTGGTGGCCGTGCTGCACGGTGCGGCGCTGGGCGGCGGTCTCGAAGTGGCTCTGTCAGCCCATTACCGCCTGGCATTGCCTGCCGCTACGCTGGGCCTGCCCGAGGTGAACCTGGGCCTGCTGCCCGGCTCGGGAGGCACCCAGCGCGCCCCGCGCTTGATGGGCGTGCAGGCCGCCACCACCCTCATGCTCAGCGGCCAGCCCCTCAAGGCACAGGCCGCACTGCAGGCCGGGCTGGTGGACAAGCTGGTAGAAGGCTCCGACCCGCTGGCCGCAGGCCTGGCCTATGTGCGCGAACTGCTCGCCGCCAATGCGCCCGTGCGCCGCACGCGTGACCTCGCCATTGCCGAGCCGCAGGCTGCACTGGCCTGGCTGGAAGAGCAAAAGACCGAGACGGCAAAGAAGTCGCGCGGCCTGTTCTCCCCCCTCAAGATCATCGAATGCGTGCATGCTGCGCTGCAACTGCCGTTTGACGAAGGCATGGCCTGCGAGCGTGCGCTGTTCATGGAATGCATCGACAGCCCGCAACGCGCAGGGCTCATCCACGCCTTTTTTCCCGAGCGTGAAGTGGTCAAGGTGCCCGAGGCCCAGGCCGCGCAGCCGCGCCCCGTCGCCAGCATCGCCGTCATCGGCGGTGGCACCATGGGCGCGGGCATTGCCGTGGCGGCGCTGGATGCGGGCCTGCCCGTCACCATGATTGAGCGCGACGCCGATTCCATCGCCCGCGGCCGCGCCAATGTGGAAAAGGTCTACAACGGCCTGGTCGCCAAAGGCCGTATGACTGAAGCCGCCAAGGCCGCCGTGATGGCGCGCTACACCGGCAGCACCGACTATGCCGACATCGCCCAGGTGGACCTGGTGATCGAGGCCGTGTTTGAAGACATCGAAGTCAAGAAGGCCGTGTTCCGCGAGCTGGACCGCGTGTGCAAGCCCGGTGCCGTGCTGGCCACCAACACGTCCTACCTCGACATCGACGCCATTGCCGCTGCCACCGGCCGCCCGCAGGATGTGATCGGCCTGCACTTCTTCAGCCCCGCCAACATCATGAAGCTGCTGGAGATCGTTGTGCCCGCCAAGGTGGCGCCCGACGTGGTGGCCACGGCATTCGAGCTGGCCCGCAAGCTGAAAAAGGTGCCTGTGCGCGCCGGTGTGTGCGACGGCTTCATCGGCAACCGCATCCTGGCCGTGTACAAGCAGGCCGCTGACTACCTGCTGGAAGACGGCGCAAGCCCCTACGAGATCGACGCTGCCGTGCGCGGCTTTGGTTTTGCCATGGGCCCGTTCCAGGTGACAGACCTGGCCGGTGGCGACATTGGCTGGGCCACGCGCAAGCGCCGCGCTGCCACGCGCGACCCCAAGGCCCGGTACGTGGAGATTGCCGACCGCATCTGCGAACGCGGCTGGTTCGGGCAAAAGACCGGGCGCGGGTTCTACCTGTACCCCGACGGTGCTCGCACGGGCCAGCCCGACCCGGAAGTGCTGGCCATAGTGGCTGCCGAGCGCGCCAAGAAAGGCGTCACGCCCCGCAGCTTCAGCGCCGACGAGATCATGCGCCGCTACATGGCCGCCATGGTCAACGAAGGCGCCAAGGTGGTGGCCGAGGGCATTGCCCTGCGCCCGCTGGATGTGGATGTGACCTTTGTCGCGGGCTACGGCTTTCCGCGCTACCGTGGCGGCCCCATGAAGTGGGCCGACATGACCGGCCTCTCCAAGGTGCTGGCCGACATCCGCGAATTCGCCAAGGAAGACCCGCTGTTCTGGCAGCCCGCGCCGCTACTCGAAAAGCTGGTGGCCGAGGGGCGCAACTTCGACAGCCTGAACAAGGCTGGCTGAAGACGGCTGTACGCAGTGCACAGCGCCGAGTGCGCTGTACATCGCGCTGCATCAGTTTGAATCAAGTTTTGGGTCAATTTGGCCTCTAGCGCACTATCTATAAGCGCTAAAAGCTATAAATTTAGGAGCAAATCATGCGTGAAGCCGTCATCGTTTCCACCGCCCGCACCCCGCTGACCAAGTCGCACCGGGGCGAGTTCAACGCCACGCCCGGCCCGCAACTGGCGGCCTTTTCCGTCAAGGCAGCGGTGGAGCGCTCAGGCATCGATCCCGAACTGATCGAAGACCTGGTGATGGGCTGCGGCTACCCCGAGGGCATCACCGGCAAGAACATTGGCCGCCAGACGGCGCTGCGTGCGGGCCTGCCCCTGTCTGTAGCGGGCATGGTGGCCAGCCGGTTTTGCGCATCGGGTCTGCAGTCGGTGGCGATTGCCGCAGGCCGCATCGTGGCCGAGGGCGTACCCGCCATGGTGGCCGGTGGGGTGGAAAGCATCTCGGCCATCCGCGCAGGCAACCCGGCAGACATCGACCCCTGGCTGCAAGAGCACAAGCCCGACCTCTACATGGCCATGATCGACACCGCCGACATCGTGGCCCACCGCTACGGCATCAGCCGTGAAGACCAGGACCTGTTCTCGCTGCAAAGCCAGCAACGCACCGCCGCCGCACAGCAAGGCGGCGTGTTCGCCGACGAGATCGTGCCCTGCACCACGCGCATGATGGAAAAGGACAAGGAGACCGGCGAGGTCACCTACCGCGAAGTGACGGCCACGCACGACAACTGCAATCGCGCCAGCACCACGCTGGAAGGCCTTGCCAAGCTGGAGCCGGTGAAAGGTCCGGGCCAGTTCATCACCGCAGGCAACGCCTCGCAGCTGTCCGACGGCTCCAGCGCCTGCGTGCTCATGGAAACGAAAGAAGCCGAGCGCCGTGGCCTGCAGCCCCTGGGCGCGTTCCGTGGCTTTGCGGTGGCCGGTTGCGAGCCCGACGAAATGGGCATTGGCCCCGTGTTTGCCGTGCCCAAGCTGCTGGCGCGCCACGGCCTCACGGTGCAGGACATTGACCTGTGGGAGATGAACGAGGCCTTCGCCTCGCAGGCCCTGTACTGCCAGCGCCGCCTGGGCATTCCGTCCGAGCGGCTGAACGTGAACGGTGGCGCCATTGCCATTGGCCACCCCTTTGGCATGACGGGTGCGCGCCTGGTGGGCCACCTGCTGCTCGAAGGTCGCCGCCGCAAGGCCAAGTACGGCGTGGTGACGATGTGCATTGCAGGCGGCATGGGCGCTGCAGGCCTGTTTGAAATTTTCTGACCCCGCGCGACACCACCGAACTCTGAACACTGCAAGCGACCCGATATGGACCTGAATTTCACCCCCGAAGAAGAAGCCTTCCGCGCCGAGGTGCAGGCTTTCTTGAAAGCCAAGCTGCCCGCCCGCATCGCCAACAAGGTCAAGGCCGGGCAACGCCTGTCCAAGGCGGACCAGGACGAGTGGCACGCCATCCTGAACGAGCGCGGCTGGCTGGCCAACCACTGGCCCAAGGCCTACGGCGGCCCCGGTTGGGGTGCGGTCGAGAAGTTCATCTTTGACACCGAATGCGCCCTGGCCGGTGGCCCGCGCATCGTGCCCTTTGGCGTGAACATGCTGGGCCCGGTGCTCATCAAGTTTGGCAACGAGGCGCAGAAAAAATACTGGCTGCCGCGCATCCTGAGCGGTGAGGACTGGTGGTGCCAGGGCTATTCCGAACCCGGCGCGGGCTCGGACCTGGCTTCCGTGAAGACCACGGCAGTGCGAGTCACGGACGAAACAGGTGACCACTACATCGTCAACGGCCAGAAGACCTGGACCACCCAGGGCCAGCACGCCAACATGATCTTCTGCCTGGTGCGCACCGACCGCGAGGCCAAGGCGCAATCGGGTATCAGCTTTTTGCTGGTGGACATGCAATCGCCCGGCGTGGAGCTGCGTCCCATCCGCACGCTCGATGGCGACAAGGAAGTCAACGAAGTCTTCTTCACCGATGTGAAGGTGCCGGTGGAAAACCTGGTGGGCGAGGAGAACAAGGGCTGGACGTATGCCAAGTACCTGCTGACCTACGAGCGCACCGGCATCGCAGGTGTGGGTTTTTGCATCGCTGCGCTGGCCAAGCTCCAGGTGATTGCCGCCAAGGTCATGAAAAACGGAAAGCCGCTGGACCAGGATCCGTTGTTTGCCGCCCGCATGGCCCAGGTCGAGATCGACCTGGAGAACATGAAGACCACCAACCTGCGCGTGATTGCCGCCGTGGCGGGTGGCGGAGTGCCGGGTGCAGAAAGCTCCATGCTCAAGATTCGGGGCACCGAGATCCGCCAGGAAATTTTGTCGCTCATCCGCCGCGCTGTGGGCCCGTACGCGCTGCCTTTCATCGAAGAAGCGCAGTACGAAGGCTATGCCGATGAACCCGTGGGCCCGAAGGAGGCCGCGACGGCAGCCGCCAACTACTTCAACTACCGCAAGCTGTCGATCTTTGGCGGCTCCAATGAAATCCAGAAGAACATCATTTCAAAAATGATTTTGGGCCTGTGAGGTTGCCGCGATGAACTTTGAACATACCGAAGACCGCCGCATGCTGGCGGACACCCTGAACCGTTTTGTGGCCGAGCAGTACGGGGTCGAGACGCGCAACCACATCGCCTACGGCGACAGCGGCATGGACGCGGCGCTGTGGAGCCGCTTTGCCGAACTGGGCGCGGTTGGCGCGCTCTTCCCCGAAGCCGACGGCGGCTTTGGCGGCGCAGGCTTCGACGTGGCCGTGGTGTTTGAAGCCCTGGGCGCAGGCTTGGTGGCCGAGCCGTTTGTGGGTGCACTCATGGTGGGCCGGGCATTGGGCCTGGCGGGCAGCGCAGCGCAGAAGGAACACATCGCCAGCATCATCGACGGCAGCACCGTGGCGACCCTGGCGCACGAGGAAGCCGGCGCGCACTACGCCCTGGACCGCGTGACCACCCGCGCCGTGCGCAATGGCGACGGCTGGTTGCTCACCGGCCACAAGGCCGTGGTGCTGCATGGCGACCAGGCTCAACTGCTACTGGTCAGTGCCCGCACAGCGGGCGCTGTGGACGATGAAGACGGCATCTCGCTGTTCCTGGTGCCCGCCGATACCGCAGGCCTGAGCCGCCGTGGCATGGGGCGCATCGATGGCGGCCGTGTGGCAGAAGTCAGCTTGCAGAATGTGCAGGTGGGTGCCGATGCACTGCTGGGCACTGAAGGGCAGGGCTTTGCCACGCTGGAACATGCCGTGGGCTGGGGCATTCTGGCCGTGTGCGCCGAGGCGCTGGGCGCGATGGAAGTCGCCAAGAAAAATACGCTGGAATACCTGCAGACCCGCAAGCAGTTTGGCGTACCCATCGGCAGCTTTCAGGCCCTGCAGCACCGCATGGCCGACCTGCTGCTGGAAGTGGAGCAGGCACGCTCTGCCGTCATCAATGCGGCTGCAGCCATGGACAGCACCGACCGCACCGAGCGCGAGCGTGCGCTGTCCGCCGCCAAGGTCACCATGGGCCGCATCGGAGCGTTGGTGGCGGAGGAAAGCATCCAGCTCCACGGCGGCATTGGCATGACGTGGGAGCTGCCACTGTCCCACTACGCCAAGCGCCTCGTTATGGTGGACCACCAGTTTGGTGATGAAGACCACCACCTGGCGCGCTTTATCGCGCTGGGTCGGAGCTGAAGCCATGGAGCAGCCACTGCCTCTGCTGCAACGCCGTGAGGGCGCGGTGCTCGTGCTCTCCAACAACAACCCTGCCGCGCGCAATGCGCTGTCGCCCGCGTTCTATGCGGCGCTGACCGAGGCACTGGCACAGGCCGAGGCCGACCCCACCGTGGGCGCCATCGTGCTCACGGGTGAAGGCGGGCACTTTTGCGCGGGCGGCGACCTGCGCCAACTGGCCAAGCGGCGCGAGCTGCCCGTGGAAGAGCGCCGCGCCAAGCTCGAAGGCCTGCACGACCTGATCCGCACCGTGCGCGACTGCCGCAAGCCGGTGATTGCGGCGGTGGAGGGCGCTGCGGCGGGCGCCGGCCTGTCGCTGGCGCTGGCCTGCGACATGCTGGTGGCTGCGCGCAATGCCGTGTTCTCGGTCGCGTATGTGAAGGTGGGCCTCACGCCCGACGGCGGTGCTACCGCCTTCCTGGCCGAGTTTGTGTCCCGCCAGGTGTTGACCGAGCTGTGCCTCACGGGCGAACGCATCTCGGGTGAGCGGCTGCATGCGCTCGGCCCCGTCAACCGCCTGGCCGAGCCGGGCGAGGCACTCGCCCAGGCCGTGGCCCTGGCTGCGCAAGTTGCCACCGGGCCTGACACCGCGATGGCGAACATCAAGGCCCTGTGCCGCAGCGCCTATGTGCAGCCGCTGGCTGACCAGCTGGAGCTTGAGGCACAGCTGATGGTGCTGTCACAGGCCACCGAAGAATCCCGCGAAGGCATCGCTGCGTTTCTGGAAAAGCGCCCGGCCGATTTCGCACGCTTGCGCCAGGCTCCTGCCACTGCCGCTACCCAACCCGACACTACGAAATGACCACTACAACACCGACACCCCCGCTGCCCGAGGGCATGGACTTCCCGCTCGACGGCGTGCGCGTGCTCGACCTCTCGCGCGTGTTTGCCGGGCCGCTGTGCGGCCAGGTGCTGGCCGACTTTGGCGCTGACGTCATCAAGGTGGAGCACCCCGGCCGGGGCGACGACACCCGCGACTGGGGCATGCGCATCGGCAAGACCGAGACCACCTACTACAACAGCATGAATCGCAACAAGCGGTCCATCACGGTGGATTTGCAGACGCCCGAAGGCGTGAAGATCATCCGCGATTTGCTGCCGCAGTGCGATGTGGTGATCCAGAACTTCAAGACCGGTGGTGCCGAGAAGCTGGGCCTGGGCTACGAGCAGCTCAAGGCCATCAAGCCCGACCTCATCTACTGCTCGGTGGCGGGCTACGACAGCTCTGGCCCGGAGGCCAAGCGACCCGGCTACGACCTGGTGATTCAGGGTGAGGCCGGGCTGATGGCGCTCAACGGCGAGGCCAGCCAGCCGCCGCTGAAGTTCGGCGTGGCCGCCGTGGACATGATGACCGGCATGTACGCCGCGCAGGCCGTCCTGGCCGCGCTGTTTCGCCGCAGCACCACGGGCAAGGGCCGCCACATCGAGATGGCGCTGTACGACTGCGGCCTGATGATCACCGGCTACTACGGCCTGGACGCCATGCTGCTGGGCCACGACCCGCAGCGCTACGGCAATGCCCACCCGTCCATCGTGCCCTACGGCATGTTCGAGGCACAGGATGGTCCGCTCATCATCGCCGTGGGCAACAACAGCCAGTTCGACAAGTTCTGCCGCCAGGTGGTGATGCGCCCGGATATCGTCGAAGACCCACGTTATGCCACCAACGTCGAGCGTGCCCGCAATCGACTGACCCTGTTGCCCCAGATGAAGGCGCTGATCGCCAGCTTCCCGCGTGATGTGCTTCTCGAACGCCTGAGCGCTGCTGGCATCCCTTGCGGCAGGGTGGCCGGCCTGCACGAGGCACTGACCAGCGAGCGTACGCGCCGCGGCGGCCTGCTGCAGGAGATGCCCCACCCCGTGGCGGGCACTACGCATGTGTTCGCGCCGCCTTATCGACTCGATGGGCAGCGCCTGCCCATCCGCAACGCCCCGCCCACGCTGGGCGCCGCCACGCGGGAGGTGCTGCAGCAACTGCTGCAGCTGCCCGAGGCAGAGCTTGAAGCCCTGCGCGACAAGGGCGTGCTCACGCTTCCATCGCTCTAAACACTATAAAAATAATAGCTTTAATCGCTTGTTGGGTAAGCGCTGGAGCAAATTTTCAATCTCAACCAGGAGACAAACATGAAGTTCAATCACCTTCACCGCCGCTGCGTCCTGCAGGGCTTGGCCGCCTTGGCCAGCACCGGCCTGCTGGGTTCCGCCCTGGCCCAGTCGGGCAAGGATGCCTGGCCCAGCAAGCCCATCAAGCTGATCGTGCCCTACCAGGCCGGTGGCGCCACCGACATCACCGCCCGCACGCTGGGCGAGAAGCTCTCGGCCCGCCTGGGCCAGCCCGTGCTGGTAGACAACCGTGGCGGCGCCGGCGGTGTGACCGGCACCGACCAGGCGCTCAAGTCACCGGCCGACGGCTACACGCTGCTGGTGTCGCTGGGCACCACCATGCTGATCAACCAGTACCTGTACGAGCGCCTGCCGTACCAGCCGCAAAAGGACCAGGCCCTCATCACGCAGATCGCCCTGGCTCCGGTGGTGCTGCTGGTGCATCCGCAGCTGCCGGTGTCCACCGCGGCCGAGCTGATGACCTATATCGACCGCAACAAGGGCAAGGTCGCCTACGGCTCGTGGGGCATGGGCTCGTACGCCCACCTGGCTGGCGCCTGGCTGTCCGACAAGCACAAGGCCGACATGAATCATGTGGCCTACAGGGGCGAGGCGCCCATGCTGCAGGACCTGGTGGGCGGGCAGTTGCAAATGGCATTTGCCAGCCTGCAGTCGGCCCGGCCGTACATTGATTCGGGCCGTCTCAAGCCGCTGGCCGTGACGGGCACCCAGCGCATGGATGCGCTTCCCAAGCTGGCCACCATGGCCGAGCAGGGCATCAAGGACGAGGTGTTCCAGGTGACAGGCTGGTTGGGCATGAGCGCCCCGGCCAACACCCCGCCGGAGGTCGTGGCCCGCCTGGGCCGCGAGCTGCAGGCTGTGATTGCGCTGCCTGAGGTGCGTGAGCGCATCCAGCAGATGGGTTTCATCCCCGTCGGCAGCAGCCCCGAACAGTTCGGCGCCCAGTTCAAAAAAGATGCACCCGTCTGGGAGCGCGTGGTCAAGGTGTCCGGCGCCAAGCTGGACTGATGCAACCCCTCCAGCAACCTGAGCCCGTTTTGACCCCAATGTTTGTCTCTCGCACCTTCGCAGCCCGCCGCGCCGTGCTGGCCGTGTCCGCCGCTCTGGCGGCCAGCGCCCTGTGGGGCGCGGCCTCGGCACACGCGCAAGCGTGGCCCACCAGGATGATCAAGCTGGTGGTGCCCTTCCCGGCAGGCGGCCCTACCGATACTGCCTCGCGCATCGTGGGCCAACGCCTGGCCGAACGGCTGGGCCAGCCCGTGGTGGTGGAAAACCGTGCAGGTGCTTCGGGCTCCATCGCTGCCGCCCAGGTGGCCAAGAGCCCGGCCGACGGCTACACGCTGATGATGCTGGCCACGCCCACGCTGCTGGCGCCGCATCTGTACAAGAAGGCGGGCTACGACACGGTGAAAGACTTCACGCCCGTGGCCACGGTGTACGACCTGCCCATCGTCGTGGTGGTCAATCCTGCCCAGATGCCTTCTGTGACCGATCTGCAAAAGCTCATTACCCATGCCAAGGCCCGTCCAGGTCAGCTCAACTACACCAGCTCAGGTGCGGGCAGCTTTGGCCATTTGAGCATGGAGCTGCTCAAGCAGATGGGGGGCTTTGAAATGCAGCACATTCCCTACAAAGGGGGCGTGCCCGCCATTACCGACACCATCGGCGGCCAGGTGCCGCTGATGTACGCCGATCTGGTGGCTGCGCTGCCGCACATCCAGACGGGGAAGCTGCGCGCCATCGCAGTAGGATCACCCCAGCGCGTGGCCATGCTGCCCGATGTCAAGACCATCGCCGAGCAGGGCTTCAAGGGCTACGAGGCCGTCTCGTGGGGTGGTCTGCTGGCGCCGCCCGGTACGCCCAAAGCCGTGGTGGACCGCATCGCAACCGAGGTGCAGCAAATCCTGGCCGAGAAGGACACGCAGGACAAGTTGTTGACTGCAGGCGCCATCGCTGCATATCAAGCGCCCGACAAGATGGCCCGCCGCATTCAGCAGGACTACGTCAAGTGGGGTACTGTGATCCGCGACAAGGGCATCTCGAACGAGTAAGCCTGCGCACCCGCACTCCCACAACAAAAATCAAGGAAAACAATCCCATGAAAGTTCTCGTCCCTGTCAAGCGCGTGGTGGACTACAACGTGAAGGTCCGCGTCAAATCGGACAACACGGGTGTGGACATCGCCAACGTGAAGATGAGCATGAACCCCTTTGACGAAATCGCCGTTGAAGAGGCCGTGCGCCTGAAAGAAAAAGGCCTGGTGACCGAAGTCATCGCAGTCTCCTGCGGCGTGGCCCAGTGCCAGGAAACCCTGCGCACTGCCATGGCCATCGGTGCCGACCGCGCCATCCTGGTCGAGACCGACGTCGAGCTGCAGCCCCTGGCCGTTGCCAAGATCCTCAAGGCCCTGGTGGACAAAGAGCAGCCCGGTCTCATCATCCTGGGCAAGCAAGCCATCGACGACGACGCCAACCAGACCGGCCAGATGCTCGCGGCCCTGGCAGACCTGCCCCAGGCCACGTTCGCCAACAAGGTTGAACTGTCGGCCGACAAGGTCAGCGTGACGCGTGAAGTGGACGGCGGCCTGGAAACCCTGCAGCTGTCGCTGCCAGCGGTCATCACCACCGACCTGCGCCTGAACGAGCCCCGCTACGTCACCTTGCCCAACATCATGAAGGCCAAGAAAAAGCAGCTCGATACCGTCAAGCCCGAAGACCTCGGCGTGGATGTGGCTCCCCGCCTGAAGACCCTCAAGGTGACCGAGCCCGCCAAGCGCGGTGCTGGCATCAAGGTGGCGGACGTGGCCGCTCTGGTCGAGAAACTCAAGAACGAAGCGAAGGTGATCTAAATGTCGGTACTCGTTATTGCTGAACACAACAACGCGTCCATCAAGGGCGCCACGCTGAACACCGTGACCGCCGCTGTGGCCTGCGGTGGCGACGTGCACGTGCTGGTGGCCGGCCACAACGCCGGTGCAGCCGCCGGCGCAGCCGCCCAGATCGCCGGTGTCGCCAAGGTCATCCACGCCGACGCCCCTGGCCTGGAACACGGCCTGGCCGAGAACGTGGCCGCGCAAGTGCTCGCCATCGCAGGCAACTACAGCCACATCCTGTTCCCGGCCACCGCCAGCGGCCGCAATGTGGCTCCCCGCGTGGCCGCCAAGCTGGACGTGGCGCAGGTCAGCGACATCACCAAGGTGATTTCTGCCGACACCTTCGAGCGCCCCATCTACGCCGGCAACGCCATTGCCACCGTGCAAAGCGCAGACAGCGTAAAGGTCATCACCGTGCGCGCCACGGGCTTTGACGCCGCAGCCGCCACGGGCGGTTCCGCAGCCGTTGAAACCGCCGCAGCCACCGCAGACGCTGGCAAGAGCAGCTTCATGGGCAGCGAAATCGCCAAGAGCGACCGCCCCGAACTCACGGCCGCCAAGATCATCGTCTCCGGTGGCCGAGCCCTCGGCAGCAAGGAAAAGTTCGACGAAGTCATGACCCCACTGGCCGACAAGCTGGGTGCTGCCCTCGGTGCCAGCCGCGCCGCAGTGGACGCAGGCTACGCGCCCAACGACTGGCAAGTGGGCCAGACCGGCAAGATCGTGGCGCCGCAGCTGTACATCGCAGCGGGTATCTCGGGCGCCATCCAGCACTTGGCGGGCATGAAGGACTCCAAGGTGATCGTGGCGATCAACAAGGACCCTGAGGCACCGATCTTCAGCGTGGCCGACTATGGGCTGGAAGCGGATCTGTTCACGGCCGTGCCGGAGCTGGTCAAGGCGCTCTGACCCATCGACGTTCGCCACCAGCGACCCGCCCTCACATGCTGGACGCTACTAAAAAAATAGCTGCAAGCGCTTTTCCAATAAGCGCTGCAGCTATTTTTCATTCATAACCACACAGGAGACAAAACCATGAATGCCACCTTTTCCCGCCGCCGCATTGTGCAAGCCACCGGCGCAGCGCTGGCCAGTGCCGCGCTGCCCGCGCTGGCACAAACGGCTTGGCCAAGCAAGCCGATCAAGATCATCGTGCCCTACACGGCAGGCGGCTTTACCGACCAGATGGCGCGCCTGCTGCAGGTGGGCCTGCAAAAGGCGCTTGGCCAGCCCATCGTGATCGACAACAAGCCGGGTGCCAACAGCATCATCGGCGTGGATGCGGTGGCCAAGGCGGCGCCTGACGGGCACACCTTCGGCGTGGTGATCGCGGCCTATGCGGCCAACACCAGCCTGTACCCCAAGCTGCCCTACAACCCGCGCAAGGATCTGGTGGGTGTGTCGCTCATGGGCGTGTCGCCGCTGCTGGCCGCCGTGCCCAACAACGCGCCGTTCAAGAACACCAAGGAACTGGTGGCGTACGCCAAGGCCAACCCCGGCAAGATCAGCTTTGGCTCATCGGGCACCGGCTCTGCAGCGCACCTGACCAGCGAGCTGATGAAGGCGCTGACGCAGACGTACATGCTGCATATTCCCTACCGCGGCGCTGCGCCGGCCTTCACCGACCTGCTGGGCGGCCAGATCCAGCTGTTCTTTGATGCGCCCACGGGGCTCATCCAGGCCGGCAAGGCGGGCCGCGTGCAGCTGATCGGTGTCTCAGGCGAAAAGCGCCTGCCCGCCGTGCCCAATGTGCCGACGTTCATCGAGCAGGGAATCCCCGGCCTGGTGGGCAGCACCTGGGCCAGCATGATTGCCCCGGCCGGCACACCGCGCGACATCGTCAAGCGCATGTCGGACGCCGTGAACGCGATCATCCAAAGCGAAGAGACCAAGGCCAAGCTCGAAGCCATGGGCACCTTCCCCGAAGGCACCACGCCCGAGGCCTGCGATGCCTTCATCGAGGCCGAGACGGTGAAATGGGGCAGGGTGATCAAGAACGCGGGCGTGACGCTGGACTGACGCGCAAACACCGCCGGCGAGGCGCCGCGGCACGGACCACGGCCGCATGCCGGCACCCACCTTGCACCGCCGCAACGCGGTGCCAAAAGATGCTTGGCGCCCTGCGCGCGCATTTGTATGATGCGCCGCTACCAAGAATGCCGCTGGTGTTGGGCGCGGATGCAGATGTGCTGCGCCTATTGCCGCAGCGGTCTGCCAACCCTTTGCCTTCCCGCCTTCATGCCTTCTCTTGCGCTTGCGATGCGCTCGCTGGTTTCGCGTTGCCTTCGTTTCCTTGTGGAATTCCTCTTGCTTTCACCTGTTGGCGCGGTGCGCTCTGCCGCCCGCAGGGCGCTTTTCTTGGCGTGGACACTGTGGATGCTGGTGGGCGCCACCGCTGCGCATGCCGCAACCGAGCTGCGCACCCTGATCGACAGCGACGGCAATCCGGCCACTGGTTGCACCGTAGTCACCGCTGCGGGCACCTTCAATGGCGTGGACTTGGCGGCGCTCACGCGAATTGATCTGTCGGCCAGCGAGCCGGTGGGTGATGTCTCGCGCGAGATTTGCCAGGGCGGGGTGCTGGTGGCCGACACCGGTTTCGCGCCCCTGGCGCCGCTGCGCTGGCCTGTGGGCGTGGCGGCCGCGGGCGAGCAACTTGACGTGGTGGAAAGCTACACCCGGCTGCTGGCGCCCGTTGGGGCTCTGCGGCTTGGCTTCGTGGCGAACACCACGGACGGGAGCATCGCGCCTGCGGCCTTGCTCACACGCAACGGCGCACCGGGTGGTGGGGCCATTCAGCTGTCAGCGTCGCCGGTGGCCGCCGTGCCCGCGCTGGGCACGGTGGGCTTCGCGCTGCTGGTGGGCCTGCTGCTCGCCGCCACCTACCGCTACGCCCGGGTGCGCCAGTTTGCGGCCAGTGGTGCCGCGCTGTGTCTGGTGTTCGTGGTCGGTCTGGCCTGGGCGGCCATGGTTCGCGATGGCGACCCGTCCGACTGGAGTGGCGCATCGCCGGTGGCCACGGCATCCACGTCGGCGCCGCTGCAGTTCGCGGCGGTCTATGCGCGTGTCGAAGGCAGCATGCTGCATCTGCGCTACGACCTGGACCTGGGCCTGCGCGAAGGCACCGTGCGCGACGATGACTACAGCGCCACCGAGGGAGCGGCGCTGGTCGTTGCCGCCCCCGGCCTGCTGGCCAACGACGCCTTGGGGTCGCCCGCCATGCAGGTCAATGAATTTCGTGTCCAGGGAAGCCCGACCGCCACACCCGCGGGCGCCGCCGTGCCTTTCGCGGGCAGCACGCTGCAGGTGAACGCCGACGGAGGCTTTGTCGTGGATGCGCCCACGGAGCCTGGTCTTTTCCGCTTTGAATACCGCGCGCGCAACCGTTTCTTTGCGGGGAAGTGGGGGGTGGCCACGGTGCAGGTGGCAGCGGGAGCGTTCTGTGGCAACGGTGCCGTCAACGCGGGCGAAGCGTGTGACGACGGCAACACCGTCACCGAAGTGGCCTGCAGTTACGGCACGGCCGCCTGTACCGGTTGCAACGCGACCTGCACCGGGGTGGTGAACCTCACGGGATCGTACTGCGGCGACAGCGCCGTCAACGGCCCCGAAGTGTGCGATGACGGGAACACCACCACGGAAACCAGCTGCCCCTATGGCACGCCAACCTGCACCCGCTGCAACGCGACCTGCTCCGCTACAGCGCAACTGACGGGCGGCTACTGCGGTGACAGCATGGTCAGCGGGCCGGAGGTGTGCGATGACGGGAACAACACCACGGAAAGCAGTTGCCCCTACGGCACGCAAAACTGCACCCGGTGCAACGCGACCTGCACGGCAGAGTTACCACTGACGGGCGGCTACTGCGGTGACAGCATGGTCAACGGGCCAGAGGTGTGCGATGACGGAAACATCGGCACCGAAACAAGCTGCCCCTACGGGGTTGCACATTGCACAGCTTGCAACGCCTCCTGTTCCCAGGCGCTTAACCTCACAGGTGCGTTCTGTGGCGACGGTATCGTTAACGGCGGCGAAGTGTGTGATGGCACGCCGGGCTGCACGAACGTCTGTACGCTGCAGTAGCAGGTGGTGGGTGGCGGGCGGGCGCAGCGGCCGAGTGCGCCCGCAAGCTCACGCGTAGCGCTTGGCCCGCAAATTTTCTTTCATCTGCTGCAGGATTGGCTGCAGCGAGCTGCCAATGCGCAGCGCAACGCAGGTGGCCAGCACGTCGATGATGAGCAGGTGCATCAGCCGCGACACCATGGGGCTGTAGCGGTCGTAGCCCTCGGGGTGGTCGGCGGCCAGGTGGATCTGGCAGGTGCTGGCCAGGGGCGAGCCGCTGGCGGTGATGGCGATGGTGGTGGCGCCGTTTTTGCGGGCGATGTCGGCTGCGTCCATCAAATCGCGGGTGCGGCCCGAGTTGGAGATGATCACCGCGCAATCGCCCGGGCCGAGCAGGGTCGCGCTCATCACCTGCATGTGCCCGTCGCTGGTGGCAATGGACGTGACGCCCAGGCGGAAGAACTTGTGCTGCGCGTCCTGTGCCACGATGCCCGAGTTGCCCACGCCGTAGAACTCGATGCGTTTGCCGGTTTTCCAGGTGGCTGCAATCGCCTCGGCCGCACGCTCCAGCGCCACGGTGCTGGCGGCATTGCGGTATTGCAAAAAGGCCGCCACGGCGTTGTCCACCACCTTCACCAGCACGTCGCCGGTCTTGTCGTCGGCGTCCACGCTGCGGTGGATGAAGGGCACGCCTTCGCTCACGCTGCCTGCCAGCTTGAGCTTGAAATCTGCCAGTCCGTCATACCCCATGCTGCGGCAAAAGCGCACCACCGTGGGCTTGCTCACGTGCGCGCGTTCGGCCAATTCACGCACGGGCAGGCGTGCAAAAGTGCGTGGGTCGGTCAGCACCAGCCGGGCAACGCGCTGTTCGGCGGGGGCCAGGGAGGGCAGGGAGGCGGTGATGCGGTCGAGCATGTCTCAGTCAGGGTGTGCAGCGCGGGCTGCTCAGGTGAGGCCTTCGAACAGGTTTGCGGGAACCATTCTTAATGTAACTTGGTTCCCAAGGCGGCGGGGAGGGCTCCATCCCTGCCTTTCAACCTGCTTGCACCCGGTCTGGGAGTTTCCCCGCTGACCCTGGTCTGCCTGCAGGACTAGCATCCTTGCATCGCGTTAATCACGTTATCCAGATACTGAGGAGACTCCCATGCGCAAACCTTTGCTGACGAAACTTCTGGCCGGCACGGCCCTGGTGGCGGCCGCTTCCGGCAGCTGGGCCCAGGGCCAGGTCAACATCATCTGTTCGGTGCAAGCCGAGTGGTGCAACCTGATGTCTACGGTGTACGCCAAGACCACAGGCACCAAGGTCAACATGACAGCCAAGGGCTCAGGCGAGGCGCTGGCGCAGCTCAACGCCGAGCGCGCCAACCCCAAGACCGACATCTGGTTTGGCGGCACGGGCGACCCGCACCTGCAGGCGGCCGAGCAGGGCCTCACGCTCGAATACAAATCGCCCCAGTTGCCGCAGCTGTACCCCTGGGCGCAAAAGCAGGCGGCGGATTCCAAGTACCGCACGGTGGGCGTGTACTTGGGCCCGCTGGGCTTTGGCTACAACAAGGAGCTGCTGGCCAAGCGCAAGCTCAACCCCCCGCAGTCGTGGGCCGACCTGCTCAAGCCCGAGTTCAAGGGCGAGGTGCAGATGGCCAACCCGGCATCGAGTGGCACGGCCTACACCATGATCGCTACGCTGGTGCAGATCATGGGCGAGGAAAAGGCGTTTGAATACCTCAAGGCCCTGCACCCCAACATCAGCACCTACACCCGCTCGGGCACGGCGCCCGTCAAGGCGGCCGCCCGGGGCGAGACCACGGTGTCGGTGAGCTTCGTTCACGACGTGACCACTGAGGCGGTCAATGGCTTCCCTGTGGGCTCGGTCACGCCTTCGGAAGGCACGGGCGCCGAGGTGGGCTCCATGAGCATCGTCAAGAACGGCCCCAACACCGAGGCCGCCAAGAAGTTCTACGAATGGGCACTCACGCCCGGCGGCCAGCAGTTTGGCCTGGCGGCCAAGCAGTTCCAGCTGCCCAGCAACACGCAGGTGCCCAAGGACCCGCGCATGACCGACCCTTCCAAGATGAAGCTCATCAACTACGACTACGCTAAATACGGCGCCAGCGCCGAGCGTCGCCGCCTGATTGCGCGCTGGGAAAAAGACGTGCAGAACGCGGCGCGCTAAGGGGTGGTGGTGTCGGCAGCAGCAGCGGCGGCGCACGCAACCCTCCGAACCACAGCACCCAGCGCCTCGGTCAACCGGCCCTTGTGGGTCTGGCTGGTCGTGGGCGTGCTGGGTTATCTCGTGTTCCCCTGGTATGCGCAGCAGGATGCCAATGGCCTGCTCGCGGTGGGCCAGGTTTTCAGCGGCGAACAGGCGGCCAACGGGCTCATGCAGGCGGCATTGTTTGGTCGGCCCTGGCTCTGGCTAGGCCTGGCCGGTCTGGCCGTGGCGGGGCTGGGCGCCTGCCTGCCTGCGGGACGCAAGCAGGGCGCCGTGCTTGCGGCGGGGGGCGCGCTGGGGCTTGTGGCCTTGTTGCTCAGTGGCTTTGCGATTGGCGCACGAGGCTGGGCCTTTGAGTGGATGAACACCAGCCTGGGTGAACTGGGCGCGCGCCAGCCCGGCATGGGCTGGGGCGGGTTTGTGGTGTTGTCAGCACTGCTGGTGCTGCTGTCGTTCGGCGTGGCACGGCGAGGATTTTTCAAAGGCGATCTGTTCGTAGCGGCTGCGGTGGTGGGCTGTGGAAGCCTGCTCGCGCTGTTCATCGTGTTCCCGGTGCTCAAGGCGTTGTCGGCTGCGTTTTTTCTGGAGGATGGCCCGTTCTCGCTGGCCGTGGTGTGGGAGCGCATTGCGCACGAGCGCAACTTTGGTCTCTCGTGCCTGGCCGGTGGCCAGCGCTGCGGCGTGGCCTGGAACACGCTGTTCCTGGGGCTGATGACCGCCACCAGCACCACGCTGCTGGGCACTTTCATGGCGCTGATGGCCGAGCGCGCGTCGCGCCGCTATGCGCGGCCGCTGAACATCGTGGCGCTGCTGCCCATCATCACGCCGCCGTTTGTGGTGGGCCTGGGGCTCATCCTGCTGTTCGGCCGTGCCGGGGTGTTCAACCAGTTTCTGGAGTACGCGTTCGGCATCACGCCCACGCGCTGGTTCTACGGCTGGCTGGGCATCTGGGTGGCGCAGACCTTTGCGTTCACGCCCATCGCCTTCATGATCATGCGCGGCGTGGTGCAGGGCGTGGCGCCCAGCCTGGAAGAGGCAGCCCAAACGCTGCGTGCCAGCCCGCACCGCACCTTCATGACCGTAACCCTGCCGCTGCTCAAGCCCGGCCTGGCCAACGCGTTTTTGGTGGGCTTTATCGAAAGCATGGCCGACTTCGGCAATCCCATCGTGGTGGGCGGGCAGTTCTCGGTGCTCTCGACCGAAATCTTCTTTGCCATCGTCGGTGCGCAGTACGACCAGGGGCGTGCCGCGTCGCTGGCCTGGATCCTCACGTTCTTTGCGCTCACCGTGTTTGCGATCCAGCGCGGGCTGCTGGGCAAGCAGAACTTCACCACCGTGTCGGGCAAGGGTGATGCAGGCATTGCTATGCCGCTGCCCACCGGTGTGCGCCGCGTGGTGCATTCCATTGCACTGCCCTGGATGGCCTTCACGCTCATCGTGTACCTGTTTGCACTGGCGGGCGGTTTTGTGCAGACCTGGGGGCGCGACTACACCATCACGCTGGCGCACTTTCGCACGGCGTTCAGTGTGGAGTGGGGCGAATTTGGTGTGGTGTGGGCGGGCACCGCGTGGAACTCGTTTTTCACCACGCTCAAGCTCGCGGCCATCTCGGCGCCGCTCACGGCCACGCTGGGCATCGGCATTGCGTGGCTGCTGGCGCGCACCGAGTTCCGGGGGCAGGGCGCGTTCGAGTTTGCAGCGCTGCTGGCGTTTGCCATTCCCGGCACGGTGCTGGGCGTGAGCTACATCCTGGCTTTCAACGTGCCGCCGTTCGAGCTGACAGGCACGGCACTCATCATCGTGTTGTGCTTCATGTTCCGCAACCTGCCGGTGGGCGTGCGGGCGGGCACTGCCGCGTTCAAGCAGCTGGACCGGTCGCTGGATGAAGCGTCCGTCATGCTGCGCGCGGGCAGTGTGCAGACGCTGCGCCATGTGGTGCTGCCGCTGCTCAAACCTGCGCTGGTGGCGGCGCTGGTCTACAGCTTTGTGCGCGCCATCACCACCGTGAGTGCGGTGATCTTCCTGGTCACGGCCGAAAACGAGCTGGCCACCACCTACATCATTGGCCGCGTGGGCAATGGCGACTATGGCGTGGCGCTGGCGTACTGCACGGTGCTCATCGTCCTTATGTCGGCCTCCATCGGACTCATTCAGCTGCTGGTGGGTGACCGCAAACTGGGCCGCCGTGGAGCCGCTCCCGCTGCGCACTGACCCCTCTGACAAAAAAGAAAACACGCCATGAACAACAATGACGCGGGCATCGTGTTCCGCAACATCACCAAGCGCTACGGCAGCGACAGCAGCGCGGCCCTGGCCGTCAAGGGCATCAGCTTTGAAGTGCCACGCGGCACGCTCACCACCATCCTCGGCCCCTCGGGCTGCGGCAAGACGACCACCTTGCGCATGATTGCGGGGCTGGAATCGCCCACTTCGGGCGAGATCTTCATCGCAGGCCAGGACGTGACCACGCTGGGCCCCGCGCAACGCAATGTGAGCATGATGTTCCAGAGCTACGCGCTGTTCCCGCACATGAATGTGGTGGAGAACGTGATGTACGGCCTGCGCATGTCAGGCCAGCCCAAGGAGCAGGCCCGCACCAAGGCCGTGGAGGCGCTGCGCGGCGTGGGCCTGGTGGGCTATGACGACCGCCTGCCCAGTGAACTCTCGGGCGGGCAGCAGCAGCGTGTGGCTTTGGCCCGTGCGCTGGTGCTGGAGCCCGAGGTGCTGCTGTTTGACGAGCCCTTGTCCAACCTCGACGCCCGCCTGCGCCGCGAGATGCGTGAAGAGATCCGTGCGCTGCAGCAGCGCCTGTCGCTCACGGTGGCTTACGTCACGCACGACCAGGCTGAGGCCATGGCGGTGAGCGACCAGATCATCGTGATGAACCAGGGCCTGATTGCGCAAAAGGGCTCTCCCCGCGCGCTGTATGAAACCCCGCACAGCGAATTCGTCGCGGGCTTCATGGGCGAGGCCATGCTGTTCCCGGCCGTGGCCGACGCTGACGGCACGGTGGCGCTCGGCCCGCTGGTGTTGCGCCCCCGCATGGCGGTGAAGAGCGGCCCGGTGAAGGTGGCGGTGCGCCCTGAGGCCTGGCGCATTCACCGCCAGGGCGAGGGCCTGCTGCCCGCGCGGCTGGACAAGCGGGCCTACCTGGGCGCAGTGTACGAATACACCTTCGAGACCGCGCTGGGCCACATTTTTGTGGTGTCGTCCGACCTGGACGATGTGCTGGCTGTGGGCGACGCGGTGCAGCTGAGCCTGGGTGCCCACGGCGTATCAGTGGTTGGTAGTACCGAAGGCGCCTGGACCAATGCGGAATAATGGCGCCATGACGAACCAACTCGACGCCCTCAAACAGTTCACCACCGTGGTTGCCGACACTGGCGACTTTCTGCAACTGGCCCAGTTCCGTCCGCAGGACGCCACGACCAATCCCTCGCTGATCCTCAAGGCGGTGCAAAAGCCCGAATACGCGCCGCTGCTCAAGGACACCGTCGCCAAATGGCAAGGGCGTGCGATGGACGAGGTGATCGACCGCCTGCTGGTGCGTTTTGGTTGCGAGATCCTGACCCACGTGCCCGGCCGTGTTTCCACCGAAGTGGATGCCCGCCTGAGCTTTGACACCAGCGCCACCGTCACGCGCGCCGAGCGCATCATCGAGCTGTACCAGGCCGAAGGCATCCACATCGACCGCGTGCTCATCAAGATCGCGGCCACGTGGGAGGGCATTCAGGCCGCTGCCCAGCTGGAGCGCAAGGGCATCCATACCAACCTCACGCTGCTGTTCTCGTTCGCCCAGGCCGTGGCCTGCGGCCAGGCCAAGGTGCAGCTGATTTCCCCGTTTGTGGGCCGCATTTACGACTGGTACAAGAAGCAGGCGGGCGCGAGCTGGGATGAGGCCGCGCGCGCGGGCGCCAACGACCCGGGCGTTCAGTCGGTCACGCAGATCTACAACCACTACAAGCGTTTTGGCATTGCCACCGAGGTGATGGGTGCAAGCTTCCGCAACGTGGGCCAGATCACGGCGCTGGCTGGGTGCGACCTGTTGACCATTGCGCCGGAGCTGCTGGCGCAGCTGGCGGCGAGCGATGCGCCGTTGCAGCGGGCGCTGGATGCAGAGGCTGCCAAGGGCATGGACCTGCCCGCGGTGAACTACGACGAGGCGGGGTTCCGGTTTGCGCTAAATGAGGATGCGATGGCCACCGAGAAGCTGGCCGAGGGGATTCGGGCGTTTGCGGTGGATGCAGTGAAGCTGGAGAAGCTGATCCTGGCGGCTTGAGGTCGGAGTTTTTAGTGGTTTTGGCGGCTAGCGCTTGTGTAGAAAGCGCTAGCCGCTATTGTTTTTATAGCTTCTCAGTTTGCCCCATACCGTTCGGGCTGAGCTTGTCGAAGCCTTGGCGCGCTGGTGTGAAAAGCATGCTGGGGTTGAAGGCGGAGGCCGGGACTCGCCCCGGCGGGCGAGGTACTTGTTCTTTGCTTCGCCAAAGAAAAGTACCCAAAAGAAAGGCGACCCCCAGTCTGCGACCCCTTCGCTGCGCTACGGGGCAAACCTGCGTCGGGGCAGTTGCGGGGTGCGCCGTGGAACTCGCTTTGCGCTGGCGCGCGCCGCTCGGACAACCACGGCGAGTCAGTGCACGAAGCACGCGCGCTCCGACGCGCGTGCCACCCCGCAACCGCCCCGCCGCAGGCGCAGCCAGCAGGGGGTTGGGCAGCCGAACATCCAACAGCCGAACAGCCACGCGGGCCATTGCTGCGCTCGGCCCCGCCTGCGCAGCGCGTGGCGCTTGCGCCCGTGAGATGGGGCCGAGCAAAGCGATGGCCCGGATGGATGTTCGTTGGGTTCCCTTCTGTATGCGCCTGGGGCGCGCAGGGCGCGGGGTGGCATGTGTGCCGAAGGACACACATGTTTCGTGAACTGACTCACCGCAGTTGTCCGAGCGGAGCGCCGCAGGCGCGCAGCGAGTTCTGCGGTGCACCCCGTGACCGAGCACCCCAGGTTGCCCCGTAGCGCAGCGAAGGGGGCGCAGACAGCAGGGTCGCTTTCTCTTTGGTGACTTTCTCTTGGCGAGACAAGAGAAAGTTACTGCGCCGCCGGGCGCACCCCCCGGCTCCCGCCCTGAAACCAGGCATACCGCACAGATCAGCGAGCGTGTGTGCCCTGGCTTCGACAGGCTCAGCCCGAGCGGGTGGGGGTGTGCCCCGGCTTCGGCAGGCTCAGCCCGAGCGGGTGGGGGTGTGCCCCGGCTTCGGCAGGCTCAGCCCGAATAGCAAATGCAAAGTGCTATGAAAAAAAGTAGCTGTTCGCGCTCGTGGGCCAAGCGCAAGGCCCCAAAAAAATACCAAAAACACCTACCCTGCAGGCAGCCGCATCCCCACCCGCAACCCCCTCGGCACCACCCCCTCCGCCACCGTCCGGCCGCCATGCCGCAGCGCGATCTCTTCCACGATCGACAGCCCGAGCCCACACCCCCCCGCCTTGTCCGACCCGCGCCAGAAGCGCGCAAACAGATCGCCCAGGTGTTCGGCTGGCACGCCCGGTCCGTCGTCCTCCACCAGCAGCAAGGCCCAGCGCCCGGGCTCCTCGTGGCCAACACGCACTGTCACCGTGGCGCCGGGGCCTGCGTAGTGCAGTGCGTTGTCGATGAGGTTGTTGAGCGCCTCGCGCAGCAGCACCGGCTGGCCTTGCACGGGCAGGCTGTCGTCACCCTCGTAGCCCAGGTCCATGCCTTGCGCCAGGGCGCGGGCTGCCCATTCGCGAGCGACTTCGCGGGCCAGGCAGGCCAGGTCGATGGCCTGCATCTCCACGTTCGATTCGGAGCGCGCCAGCTGCAGCAGCTGGTGCACCAAGTGGGCGCTGCGCTGGGCGGCCGAAAGCACTTTCTGCAGCCGTTCCTGCACGGCGGGCTCATGGCTTTCGTGCAGGGCCAGCTCGGTCTGGCCGATGAGCCCGGCCAGCGGGGTGCGCAGTTGGTGCGCAGCGTCGTTGAGAAAGCGCTTTTCCTTTTGCTGGCCGCGCGCCACGGTCTCCAGCAGCCGGTTGATGGTGCTGGCCAGCGAATGCACCTCCTGCGGAGCCGAGGTCAGCTCGATGGGGGGCAGCGGTGTGGTGCCAGCCTGCGGCAGGGCGCCGGCGCGCTCGATCTGGGCCTCCAGGCGCTTCAAGGGCTGCAGGCCGCGCAGCACGCCCGCATACACCACGGCGCTCAGCGCCAGGCCCATCAGCCCCATGGGGAACACCATCTGCTCCAGCAGCTCCTGCGCGATGCGCTCGCGCACGGTGAGGCTCTGCGCCACCTGCACGCGCAGGGTCTGGCGCGTCTGGGGTGTGCCGTAGTCCACGTCCAGCAGCGCCACGCGCACGGGGCGGTCGTCCACGCGGGCGTGGTACAGGTAGGGGTCGCCTACGCGCACCTCCACGGGCGGCGGCGGGGGCAACTGGGCATTGCCCAGCAGAAAGCGGCCGGGCGGGGACGAGACCATGTAGGTGATGCGGTCGGCCGGGTCCTGCTCCAGGATGTCCTGCGCGGCCTTGGGAAAGTCCACCAGCAACCCGTCCCCGATCGGCTTGATCTGCCGCGCGAGCGCCCGCACCGACTGCGTCAGCGTCTGGTCAATGCCCTTCTCGCCGTTCTGTAGCGCAATGCGCCACGCCAGAAACCCGCCCGACAGCCACAGCACCAGCTGCGGCAGCAGCAGCCACAGCAGCAGCTTGCGTTGAAGAGAAACCCCCGGTACGTGGCGCATGTCAGTGGCCTGGGCCTGCGGAGATCAGTGGGACCCCCGATGCCAGCCACTGGCGCGGCCCCCGCGAGGGATGCCGAGCAAGGGCCGCCCCGCAGCGAGGGCATCGTCCTCCTGCCCGCGTAGCGCAGCGAAGCGAGAGCGGGGGGAAGGCGCGCAGCGACTCAGGGGGGTGTTCCATCTACGGCCTGTTCAGCATGTACCCCAGCCCCCGGATGTTGCGGATGGCCAGCGGCGAGGTGTCGAGCTTCTTGCGCAGGCGGTGCACATACACCTCCAGCGCGTTGGAGTTGAGCGGGGGCGCGGCGGTTTGTCCGGGCTCCGGGGGGCTGGCGCGCCAGGCGGCCAGCACATCGTCGCGCGTGACGACTTCGCCGCAGCGGTTGACCAGCAACTCCAGCAGCTCCCATTCGCGCTGGGTCAGGTCGAGCAGGTCGCCATTGAGCGCCGCCGAATGGCTGGCGTGGTCCAGCACCAGCGGGCCGATGGTGGTGCTGGCGCCGCCTGCGGCGCTGCTGGCCTGGGTAAAGGCGGGCTGGCGCGCACGGCGCAGCATGGCCTGCAGGCGGGCCTGCAGCTCCTGCATGTTGAAGGGCTTGGTGATGTAGTCGTCAGCCCCGGCATTGAGACCCAGCACGCGGTCTTCCACGCCATCGCGCGCGGTCAGAATCAGCACGGGCAGGCCGGCAATGTGGGTGCGCGCCCAGGTCAGAAGCTCCATGCCGTCGGCGCCGGGCAGGCCCAGGTCCAGGATGATGCCGTCCACCGCCTGCGACTGCAGCAGCGTGGTGGCCTCGGCCACACTGGAGGCCGTGTGCACGCCGAATTCCAGCTGCTGGAGCTGGCCAGTCAGCGCGTCCAGCAGCAGGGCATCATCTTCAACAATCAGTATCGTGGCCATGGGATTGAGCATAACAAAGCACCCCGCCAGCGGCTCCTGCAGCACGGCAATGCTTGCACCCGCAGCGGTTGGTAATGCAATAACGGGCCAATGGCGTTGGTATGTAACCCACACCCGGGAAAGCCCTGATATGTTCATTAATTATTGTAATTAAAGTACCGACTGCGCTGAACAGCACCGGATTGCGGCGCACCAACGGATTCAAACATCGAGGAGACACGGGTATGTGGAAGATGACAAAAATCGCCGCAGTGGCGGTGGGCCTGGCGGCAGCGATGTCGGCCAGCGCGGGGGAGGTGGAGGTCCTGCACTACTGGACTTCGGGCGGCGAAGCCAAGTCGGTGGCCGAGCTCAAGAAGATCATGCAGGGCAAGGGCCACACCTGGCGCGACTTTGCCGTGGCCGGTGGCGGTGGCGACAGCGCCATGACCGTGCTCAAGAGCCGCGTGATCTCGGGCAACCCACCGTCGGCTGCGCAGACCAAGGGCCCGGCCATTCAGGAGTGGGCGTCCGAAGGCGTGCTGGCCAACATGGACACCCTGGCCAAGGCTGAAAAATGGGATGACCTGCTGCCCAAGGTGGTCGCCGATGTCATGAAGTACAAGGGCGCTTACGTGGCGGCCCCGGTCAATGTGCACCGTGTGAACTGGATGTGGGGCAGTTCCGAGGCCCTGAAGAAGGCTGGCGTGGCCGCCATGCCCAAGACCTGGGACGAGTTCTTTGCGGCAGCCGACAAGCTCAAGGCCGCAGGCCTGGTGCCCGTGGCCCACGGTGGCCAGAACTGGCAGGACTTCACCACGTTTGAATCGGTGGTGCTCGGCGTGGGTGGCCCCAAGTTCTACCAGGACGCCTTGGTCAAGCTTGACGACAAGGCCATCAACAGCGACACCATGAAGAAGTCGCTGGAGACTTTCCGCCGCATCAAGGGCTACACCGACCCCGGCGCCCCTGGCCGTGACTGGAACCTGGCCACGGCCATGCTGATCCAGGGCAAGGCCGGCTTTCAGCTGATGGGCGACTGGGCCAAGGGCGAGTTCCTGGCCGCAGGCAAGGCGCCGGGCAAGGACTTCCTGTGTGCTCCTGCACCGGGCTCGGCCAACGCGTTCACCTTCAACGTCGATTCGTTCATTCTGTTCAAGCTGAAGGATGCTGCCGCACAGAAGGCGCAGAGCGACCTGGCCAGCGCCATCATGAGCCCGGCTTTCCAGGAAGTGTTCAACCTCAACAAGGGCTCCATCCCCGTGCGCGCGGGCCAGCCCATGGACAAGTTTGACGACTGCGCGAAGGCCTCGGCCAAGGACTTTGTGGACACCGCCAAGAGCGGCGGCCTGGTGCCCAGCGCGGCCCACGGCATGGCAATTGCCCCGGCCACCGAAGGCGCCATCAAGGACGTGGTCAGCCAGTTCTGGAACGACGACAAGGTCAGCGTCGCCGATGCCATGAAGAAGATCGCGGCCGCCGCGAAAACCAAGTAAGCCGTGCAAGACACACGCGCACACACGCACTAAAACCAACCCCAGAGGGATCCCATCATGAAGACAAGAAACCGCCTTACGGCGGTGGCTTTGGCCGCCGCATGCGCGAATGGCGCCTTTGCTATGGATGTAGCAGGCTTTGAGTTCAACGGTTACTCGCGGGGCGGCCCGGTGTTCAACCACTCCGACGGCGTCAAGGGCAACCTTTCGCTGGGTGGCGAGCTGCAAAAATACCGCCTGGGCAACGAGGGTGACAACGGCATCGAAGTCAACTTTGCACGTGGTTTTGAAGCCGGCGGTGTCAAGTGGAAGGTCAACTACATGCCCGCCAAGTGGGGCAGTGGCGACATCAGCACCGAACAGGCATTTGTGGAAATGAGCGGCTTCTCGTTCTCGCCCGAAGCCAAGTTCTGGGTCGGCCAGCGCCGCCTGCGGATCCAGGACGTGCACATCGTCGACTACTTCCTGCTGAACTACGGCGACAACATCGGCGCCGGTGTGACCGACGTGCCCGTCGGCGGAATGAAGCTGGGCCTGGGCGTGTTCACCGGCGATAAGTTCGACGGTGGCCTGCCCAACAACGTGAAGGCACACCGCATCAACGCCGACCTGTCGGAGATCAACACCAACCCGGGTGGCAAGCTGCGGGTGCTGCTGACGGCGGTGGGGGGCAAGGGCCAGGTCAATGGCGGTTCGGGCTCGGGCATCTCCTTCATGCATACGCAAAAGGAATTCCTGCTGCCCAGCATCACCAACACGCTGTACCTGCAAACATCGCGGGGCCATGCGCGCATCGACGGAGAGTTCGAGGCCATCGAGGGCACCAGCGCTGGCAAGCGCGCCACCCGCATCGCCGACTCCATCAATTGGCAAAGCGGCCCGTTTGGTGGTCAGGCCCTCATTGGCTACCAGACCAACAAGGCTGATCTGACGGGCGTGGAGACCAAGGACTTCTCGCTGGGCGGCCGTGGCTCCTATGCGTTCACCAAGAACTTCAAGGGCCTGGTGGAACTGTCCACCACCACCCGCAAGGGCACTGGTGCTGACCAGCGCCTGTCCAAGGTCACGCTGGCGGGCGCGTTGGCCCTGTCGGAAGACTTCTGGTCACGTCCCGAGTTGCGTCTGTACGTGACCAAGGCCAACTGGAACCAGGCGGCGGCACTGGCCAATGCCGCAACCTTTGGCGCCAATGGCAAGACCTCGCGCACGCTGGTGGGCGTGCAGTACGAGGTGTGGTGGTGATCCGTTGAGTAGGTAGTGAGTTAGCGAGTTAGTCAGAGGTTACTTTGTTCATTTGGGGGGCACTCCTGCGTGTCCCCCGCTTTTTTTACATGCAGGACGATGACAAACACATACCGTGGCCATGAGCAAAAACACCTTTGAAACATGGCTTCCCAAGCTGGTCGTGACACCGGCTTTTGTACTGGGCTTTGCCTTCATCTATGGCCTGATGGTCTGGAATGGCGTGCTGAGCCTCTCCGCATCGCGCATGCTTCCCAACTACGAGTGGGTGGGCCTCGCGCAGTACGAAAAACTCTGGGAGATGGACCGCTGGTGGGTAGCGCTCAAGAACCTCGGCATCTTCGGCGTGGGCTACGTGGGCGGGTCCCTGGCCATCGGCGTCGTGCTGGCAGTGCTGCTGGACCAGAAGATCCGCGCTGAGGGCGCGCTGCGCACCATTTACCTGTACCCCATGGCCCTGTCGTTTGTGGTCACGGGCACGGCCTGGAAGTGGCTGCTGAACCCGGGCCTGGGCATCGAAAAAATGGTGCGCGACTGGGGCTTTCCGAATTTTGAGTTTGGCTGGCTGGTGGACACCGAGATGGCCATCTACTGCGTGGTGATTGCAGGCATCTGGCAAAGCGCTGGTTTTGCGATGGCGCTGTTCCTGGCGGGCCTGCGGGGCATCGACGACAGCATCATCAAGGCCGCGCAGGTCGATGGTGCATCCTTGCCACGCATCTACTGGCGCATCGTGCTGCCAGCACTGCGGCCCGTGTTCTTCTCCACGGTCATGGTGCTGTCGCACCTGGCGATCAAGAGCTTTGACCTGGTGATGGCGCTCACCGCCGGTGGCCCTGGTTTTTCCACCGACGTGCCCGCAACGTTCATGTACACCATGTCGTTCTCGCGCGGCCAGATCGGCCTGGGCGCCGCCAGTGCCACCATGATGCTGGCCACCGTGGCGGCACTGGTCATCCCTTACCTTTACAGCGAACTGCGGACCAAGCCCCATGACCGCTAAGCCCTCCCTCTTTCCGTCGCTCGGCCGCTTGCTGGTCTATGCCGTGCTGGCCCTGGCCACCGCGTTCTTCCTGCTGCCGCTGTACGCCATGCTGGTCACCTCGTTCAAGGATGCCGAGGAGATCCGCAGCACCTCGCTGCTGGCGCTGCCCGCTGCGCTGAACGGGGCAGCCTGGGGCACGGCCTGGTCCAGCGCCTGCACGGGCGTGGACTGCAATGGCCTGCGCCCGTTCTTCTGGAATTCGGTGGCCATGGCCGTGCCGGCCGTGATGATCTCCACCGTGTGGGGCGCGCTCAATGGTTATGTGCTGAGCCTGTGGAAGTTTCGCGGCAGCGATGCTCTGTTCGGCATGCTGCTGTTTGGCGTGTTCATGCCGTTCCAGGTGGTGCTGCTGCCCATGAGCCAGGTGCTGGGATGGCTAGGGCTTTCGAGCTCCATCACCGGGCTGGTGCTGGTGCACTGCCTGGCGGGGCTGGCGGGCACCACGCTGTTCTTTCGCAACTACTACGCGGCGATCCCGAAGGAGCTGGTGAACGCGGCGCGCATGGATGGCGCCAGCTTCTTCCAGATCTTCTGGCGCATCGTGCTGCCGCTGTCCACGCCCATCATCATGGTCACACTGATCTGGCAGTTCACCAACATCTGGAACGATTTCCTGTTCGGTGTGGTGTTCTCGGGCACGGACTCGAAGCCCGTGACGGTGGGCCTGAACAACCTGGCCAACACCAGCAGCAGTGTGAAGGCCTACAACGTGGACATGGCGGCCGCCATCATCGCGGGCCTGCCCACCATGGTGATCTACGTTCTTGCAGGTAAGTTTTTTGTGCGCGGCCTCACGGCGGGCGCAGTCAAGGGTTAAAGGTTAGAAATCATGGCGTCATCACTCGACATCGCAGGCATCAACAAGCGCTTTGGCAAGGGCGATAAAAGCGTGGAGGTGCTGCGCAAGATCGACATCCACGTCGCACCGGGCGAGTTCCTGATCCTGGTAGGTCCTTCTGGCTGCGGCAAGTCCACGCTGCTCAACATCATTGCGGGCCTGGACGAGCCCACCGAGGGCGAGATCCGCATCGCCGGCAAGAACGTGGTGGGCATGCCCCCCCGCGACCGCGACATCGCCATGGTGTTCCAGAGCTATGCGCTGTACCCCACGCTCTCCGTGGCCGACAACATTGGCTTTGCGCTGGAGATGCGCAAGATGCCCAAGCCAGAACGGCAAAAACGCATCGACGAAGTGGCTGCCATGCTGCAGATCAGCCACCTGCTCGACCGCCGCCCCAGCCAGCTCTCGGGCGGCCAGCGCCAGCGCGTGGCCATGGGCCGGGCACTGGCGCGCCAGCCGCAGCTGTTCCTGTTCGACGAGCCGCTGTCCAACCTGGACGCCAAGCTGCGCGTGGAGATGCGTGCAGAGATCAAGCGCCTGCACCAGGCCAGCGGCATCACCAGCGTGTACGTGACGCACGACCAGGTCGAGGCCATGACCCTGGGCTCGCGCATCGCGGTGATGAAGGGCGGCGTGGTGCAGCAGCTGGGTACGCCCGACGAGATCTACAACCGCCCGGCCAATACCTACGTGGCCACCTTCATCGGCTCACCCACCATGAACCTGCTGCGTGGCGCGGTCACGGGCGGGCAGTTTGGCATCCAGGGTGCGGCGTTGAACCTGGCGCCTCCACCATCCAGTGCTAACGAGGTGCTGCTGGGCGTGCGCCCCGAGCACCTTGTGATGCAGGAGACCGCCCCCTGGCGCGGCCGGGTCAGCGTGGTGGAGCCCACGGGCCCCGACACCTATGTGATGGTGGACACCGCCGCAGGCAGCGTCACGCTGCGCACCGATGCGCAGACCCGTGTGCAGCCCGGCGACGCTGTGGGCCTGGCGGTAGAGCCCGCCAACGCCCACTGGTTCGACGCCAAGTCCGAAGATCGATTGACAGGCTGAGCGGTTGGGAGCCCCGGCCCCTGGGTCGCTGCAAGAAGGGGCTTTGGTCTTTGCCTGAAGCGGTAATTCAGGTAAAAAGAGGCTCCATCGCTTATCCGTCAAGCGCCAATAGCTATATAAATAATAGCGTTAGCGATCCACAGGCCGCCGTCTGCCGCAGGGCAATGGGGGCGTGTGACCTTTGGTTTTCATATTTTTCCCATGCACCCTCAGCGCCTCCTTGCCGACATCGGCGGCACCAACATCCGACTGGCCTGGCAGAACGAACCGGGCGGCCCCTTGCACGACACGCGCGTGTTGCCCTGTGCGCAGTTCCCCACTGTGGATGCTGCGCTGGCGGCCTATCTGACAGAAGTGGGCGTACCCACCCCGCGCGAGGCTGCGTTTGGCATTGCGAACCCCGTTACGGGCGACGCCATCCGCATGACCAACCACAGCTGGAGCTTCTCGCAGCGCGCGGTGCGCGAGGCGTTTGGTTTTGAGCGCCTGGTGGTCATCAACGACTTCACCGCGCTGGCACTGGCGCTGCCCCTGCTGACGGCCGACCTGCTGCGCCCCGTGGGCGGCGGCGAGGCCGTGCCGGGCGCCGCCATCGCGCTGCTGGGCCCGGGCACGGGCCTGGGCGTGTCGGGTCTGGTCTTCCCGCCGGGGTCCAGTAACGGCGTGCCCCTGTCGGGCGAGGGCGGGCACGTGTCGCTGGCCGCGCAAACGCAGCGCGAATTCGACGTGCTGGCCATCCTGCAAGAACGCTATGGCCATGTGTCCGCAGAGCGCGCGGTATCGGGTGCGGGGCTGGTGGACCTGTACCACGCGCTGCGCAGGCTGGCCCAGCGCGGCGGCAAGGAGATCAGTTCGGCCGCCGAAGTGACCGAGCTGGCCCTGCAGTCCAACGACGCACTGGCGCTGGAGGCGCTGGACCTGTTTTGCGGGTTTCTGGGCAGCGTGGCGGGTAACCTGGCCCTTACCCTGGGCGCGCGCGGCGGCGTGTTCATTGGCGGCGGCATGGTGCCGCGCTTGGGCACGTGGTTCGACAAATCCTCGTTCCGCGCACGGTTTGAGTCCAAGGGGCGCTTTCAGCCCTACCTCGCGTCCATCCCCTGCTGGATCATCGACCCGAGCGCCACGCCTGCGCTGTATGGCGCTTCGCGTGCGCTCGATATTGCCGGCTCTGAAGGATGAGCAGCGAAGTTGCCGCACCGCCCGCGCCGGGGCCTGCACTACAGGTCAGCGGTGTGCACCATGTGGCCATCATCGCCAGCGACTATGTCCGCTCGCGCCGCTTCTACACCGAGGTGCTGGGCTTGCAGGTGGTGCACGAGCACTACCGCGCCGAGCGGCAGTCGTACAAGCTCGACCTGCAACTGCCCGATGGCACGCAGGTGGAGCTGTTTTCCTTTCCTGAACCGCCTGCGCGCCCGTCCTACCCCGAGGCCTGTGGCCTGCGCCACCTGGCTCTGCGCGTGGCCGATATGGCGGCCAGTGTCGCTGCCTTGGCGGCGCACGGCGTGGCCGTGGAGCCGGTGCGCACGGACCCGTTCACCGGGGCGCTGTTCACCTTTTTTGCCGACCCGGACGGGTTGCCGATCGAGCTGGTCGGGCCGGCCTGACCGGTGCAGGTTCTCCTTCGTTGCCCTGCGCTCAGTCCACGGCGATGCGGCGTTCCTTGATGAGCGCTGACAGGAGCTGCGTTTCTGCCCCGATGGTCTGCTGGAAGGCGGTGGCGTCCTGGACGATGGGTTCGGCCCCCAGGTCGGCAAAGCGGCTTTTCACCTCCGGCAGGGCGACCGCCTTGGCGATCTCGCTGGCCAGTCGGTTCACGATGTCGCTGGGCGTGCCTGCGGGCGCAAACACGCCAAACCAGTTGCCCAGCTCCACGCCCTTGATGCCCAGCTCGGTCAGGGTGGGGGCCTCCGGGAAGAAGGCCGAGCGCTTGGTGCCCGTCACGGCCAGCAGCCGTGCGCGGCCTTCGCGGATGTGCTGGAAGCCGGTGGCCGGGTCGAAGTAGTAGTCCACCTGCCCGGCCAGGATGTCCTGCAGCGCCGGTGCCGCGCCCCGGTAGGGCACATGCACGGCGTCAAATCCCGCCTGCTGCTTGAAGAGTTCGCCCACCAGGTGCATCTGGGTGCCAGCCCCCCCGGAGGCATAGCTGAGCTTGCTAGGCGCCGCCTTGGCCATGGCCACCAGGTCGTTGGCGCTTTGCACGGGCAGCCCCTTTTTGGCCACGAGGTAGAGCTGGGCGTAGCCCAGGCTGGCCACGGGGCGCAGGTCGCGCTCGGGGTTCAGTGCAGGCTTGAACAGGAAGGGGTTGGCTGTCTGCACCGAAATGGGGGCCACCATCAGCGTGTGGCCATCGGGTGCGGCCTTGCTGGTTTCCATCACGCCCAGGTTGCCGCTGGCCCCCGGCTTGTTGTCCACCACGACGGGCTGGCCGAGCGACTTGCTCAGTGCCGCGCCTGCGACGCGGGCCATCACGTCGGTGGTACCGCCAGCCGGAAAGCCCACGACCAGCCGGATGGGCTTGCTCGGCCACGCTGGGGGCTGGGCCAGGCTGGCGCCCGTGGTGGCTGCCAGGCAGGCTGCGCCGCTGGCGCGCAGCAGCAGGTTGCGACGGGTGATGAAGGTGCGAAGGGATGGGATGTGCATGGTTTGTCTCCGTTGATGTTGTCTGTGGTGGCTGGTGGGCGCAATGGGGCAGGGCGGGTGTTGTTGCTTCAGGGCTGGTGCGTCCTCCAGCCCGGCATGGGCGTTGCGCGGACAAGGCGCGTTTCCTGCGCCATGATCAGGTGCTCGGACGCTGCCAGGTAGGCGGGAAACGCTGGGTGGCTGTCGCGGGCCTGGCAGCGGCGCTCGTAGTCGGCCAGGTCTTCGTAGGCCCACAGGTGCACGAACTGGTTCAAGGGGCCGACCTGGCTGACGTAAAACCCCACCGGGTGTGCCAGCGTGTCCATCAGCACGGGCATGGCCATGCGGTTGAACACCTCCAGGAACTCGCCCATCTTGCGCAGGCGGATGGTGTAGATGCGGTGGTCCACCAGGGGCTTGGCCAAGGGCTCATGCGGCATGGCAGGCCTCCTTGCGGGCGGGCGCTGTGCGCTCGCCTGGCGGCCATGCGCCCGCCACGTGGCGGCCGGTGATCCAGCCAAAGGTCATGGCCGGCCCCAGCGTGATGCCGGCACCAGGGTAGTTGCCGCCCATGATGCTGGTGCGGTCGTTGCCCACGGCGTACAGCCCGGGTACGGCCTGCCCGTCGGCACGCAGCACCTGGCCTTCGGTGGTGGTGCGCAGGCCCTCGAAGGTGCCCAGGTCGCCCATGACGACCTTGACGGCGTAGTAAGGGCCGGCACCAATAGGGGCCACGCAGGGGTTGGGCTGCTGGTCGGGGTCGGCCAGGTAGCGGTTGAAGGCCGTGGTGCCGCGCCCGAACTGGCGGTCCTCGCCGGTGCGCGCGCCAGCGTTGTACTCGCGCACGGTGGCTTCCAGCCCCTCGGGGTCGATGCCAGCGGCCTGGGCCAGGTCGGCCAGCGTGCGGCCCTTGAAGAGATAGCCCTTGCGAATCAGGCCGCCCACGGGCATGGGCGCGGGCTTGGCATAGCCCAGGCCGTATTTGGACAGCGTGGCCTGGTCACACAGCAGCCACATGGCGGTCTCGCGCTGGTCGCGGCAGGCCTCGATCATGGCAGCGCCCACGTCGTGGTACGAATGGGACTCGTTGGTGAAACGCCGCCCGTTGCGCAGCACCCCGATGATGCCGGGCTTGTAGCGGTCCAGCAGGTGCGGAAACACCCCCGTGCGGCCTTGGTTCAGGGGCACGCGCGACACCGGCATCCAGGCGGCTGCGCCCACGCCGTCAAAGCGCTCATCCACTTGCCCACCGACCTGCGCGCCCAGGCGCAGGCCATCGCCGGTGTTCTCTGCGGGCACAGGCGAGAGGTGCTCGCCACCACTCGCCAGGTGCGGGTAGCGCTGGGTGATGCGGGCCACATCGTGGGGGTAGCCGCCGCAGGCCAGCACCACGCCCCGGCGGGTGCGGATGCGCCGTTCGCCCCGGGGCGTGTGCACGCGTGCACCGGTCACGCGGTCATCAGCTTGCAGCAGTTCGCGCGCTTCGGCCTCGGTGTGGATCGGAATGCCTAGGTCGAAACAGGTCTTGGCCAGGCGCGCAGCCAGGGCGTTGCCACTGGTCACCTGCACGCCCCGGCGGTAGCGCAGCAGGTCCAGCAGGTGGCCCCCCAGGCGCCGTGCCACATAGGCAGCCGACACCACCGATTTGGTGGCGCGGAAGAAATGCTTGAGGTCGGCGTTCGACGAATTGAACATCATGCCCACGAAGGTGATCGTGGACAGCGGTGGGCGTAGCCGTGCCAGCTCTGGACCCAGCTGGCTCGCGTCATAGGGCGCGGCCAGGATGGAGCGGCCAATGGCAGCGCCCCCTGGTGCGTCGGGGTGGTAGTCGGGGTAGAGCGTGGGCACGAAGCGCACGGCAGTCTCGCGCTCGAACCAGGCCACCATCTCGGGCGCATGGTCCAGGAAGGCGTCGACCGCATCAGCTTGGTAGAACGGCCCCGTCTGGTCCTTCATGTAGGTGCGCATGGCCTCGCGGGTGTCTGGTGCAGCACATTGGGTGTTGCCGGGGATCCAGAGCACCCCGCCCGAGAAGGCAGTGGTGCCTCCGAAGCAGGTTGCCTTTTCGATCACGATGACATCCAGTCCGTGTTTCCTGGCCGCGATGGCGGTGGACAGGCCGCCGGCGCCGGAGCCCACGACCAGCAGGTCGCATGTCAGTTCCTCGCTGGAGGAAGGGTTGGCAGGGTTCATGTTGCAGTCTCCTTGTTGAGGGGCGTATGTGCAGGGGGCGCTGGGCATTGCCCATGCGGCGGCCTGCACCGGTGGCGCTTGGTGCGTGGGTTCTGGTCAGGGGTGGCGCCGTTCGGGGCGGTGCGCGTCAGGTGGCTGGGGTCGGCGTGCGGTTGAAGCCCGGGCGCGGCACCATGTCCATCAACATGCAGCCCAGGCCGCCATCGACCAGCAGCTCTGCACCGTTCATGTAGGCCGATCGGTCGCTGGCGAGGAACAGCGCGGGTTCGGCAATATCCCGGGGCTCGCCAACGCGGCGGCTGGCCGTGGCTGCTGCGCGCCGCGCCTCGAAGCCTGGCTCCTCATAGAAGCGGGCAGACAGCGCGGTGCGGATCATCCCGGGGCAGATGGCGTTGCTGCGCACGCCCCGGGGGCCCCACTCGGCCGCCAACTGGCGCGACAGCAGAAGCACACCCGCCTTGCTGGCGCTGTAGGCGCCGCTGGCGGTCTGCGGGTGCAGGGCCGATACCGATGCAACATGCACCAGTGAACCCCGGCCCGCCTGCAGCATGTCCTGCCCAAAGGCACGACTGCATAGCAGGTAGCCGGTCAGGTTGACGGCCAACACGGCGTTCCAGTCGGCCAGCGTGACGCTGTCAAGACTACCCGGACGAAGCAGGCCCGCGTTGTTGACCAGAACGGCGGCGGGCCCAAGGCTTTCCCGAACCTGCACGGCTGCGGCGGACACAGCGCTTTCGTCGGTGATGTCGCAGGCCACAGCCAGCGCATGGCCTCCTTGGGTGGTCAATCGTGTGGCCACCTGTCGGGCGGCCTCTCCGTCACGGTCCAGCAACGCCACCTGGGCACCGACCGCTGAAAATGCGCCTGCAATGGCGGCTCCGATGCCGCTGCCGGCCCCCGTTACGACGCAGACGCGTCCCTTCAGTCGTAGCCAGTCCGCGCCCTGCGCGGAGGAAAATTCATCGTGAGCGATGCGGTTGTCGCTGTGGTTCATGGGCCGCTGTCTCCTTGTGGTGATGGGGTGAAGCATCCCGCACCCTGCGGCTTTTCTCAATCGACAAAGCGAGCGATGAACAGGACAATTCGTGCATATGCCACCCACTCAGAATGAGGGAAAACCATGAGAATCGAGCCCGGGACGGTGCGACAGTTCGCGCTCTACGGCACGCAGGACGCTTCGCCGGCCTGGGCCGATCTGGTGCATCTGGAGCGGGTGCCTGAACGTTCCAGCTTGTTTGGTTGGGAGATCGACTTGCATTTCCACGAGGGGCTGATCCAAGTGCTGTACCTGACGGCGGGCGGCGCGGGCGGCAGCGCGCTGATGGACGGCCAGCGCTGGCCGCTGCACCCGCCATGCCTTGTGGTGATTCCCGCGCGCACGGTGCATGGGTTCAGCTTTCATCCGGCCACGGACGGCCCGGTCATCACTGCGGCGCAGAAGCCGCTGGAGTCGCTGGCTGCCCTGGCGGCGCCGGAGTTGCTGGAGCACATCCGCCGCCCCCTGGTCCTGCCGGTGGATCCGGGTGGACGTCATGCGCAGGCGCTACAACCCTTGTTTGAGGTGATCGAGCAGGAGTCCCATGGCGATGGGGGCGTTAGGGCCGCAGGTATGCCCCTGCTGGTGGCTCTGTTCGTGCAGATTGCCCGTTTGGCGCAGACGTCCGCCGCGCTGCCGGGGCCTGGGCGCTCGCGCAAGGCCGGGCAGATCGAGCGGTTCCGTGCCTTGCTGGATGTGCATGTCCGCCAGCACACGCCCGTGCGTTCCTACGCGGACGCGCTGGGGATTTCCGTAGGGCAACTCTCGCGCCTGTGCCGCGAAGTGCTCGGCATGTCGGCCCAAGATATGGTCAACGCGCGCGTGGTGCACGAAGCGCAACGAGAGCTGGTGTATTCGTCCCTGTCGGTCAAGCAGATCGCCGCCGAGCTGGGGTTTGAGGACGAGGCGTACTTCGGTCGGTTCTTTAAGAAACACACAGGCCAACGCCCCACCGATTTCAGACGGGAGGCCCGGGCGCAGCTGGCGGGCGCCTGATTGATCTGCCGCAGCGCGGCGCGCCCGGGTGAAGAGCGTGATGGCGAGGAGAGACGTGGTGGAGAAAGGTGGCGTGAACGCCCCGCTCACATCTCCTCGCTCCAGCAATACCCATCGCGTGCAATCATCGCGCTGGCCGAGCTAGGCCCCCAACTGCCCGCCGTGTACGGGCGCGGCCCCACGGGGTCGTTCTTCCAGTGCTGCAGGATGGGCTCGACCCAGCGCCAGGCTTCTTCCTGCTCGTCGCTGCGCACAAACAGGTTCAGGCGGCCTGCAATCACGTCGAGCAACAGGCGCTCGTAGGCGCCCACGCGCTCGGTGCCAAAACGCTGGTCGAAGTCCAGGTTCAGGTGCACCTGCGACAGCGCGGGCTCCGTCTGGTGCTGGGCGGCGCCTTGGGCCAGCAGGTGCAGCTCCAGCCCGTCCTTGGGCTGCAGGTTGATCACCAGGCGGTTGGCCGCGCCCACCGGGGTCTTGAAGATGGGGTGCGGCACGGGGCGGAAGTTGACGACGATGTGCGCGTCGCGCCCCGCGAGGCGCTTGCCGGTGCGGATGTAGAACGGCACACCCGCCCAGCGCCAGTTGCTGATCTCGGTGCGCAGCGCGACAAAGGTTTCGGTGGTGCTGCCGGGGGCCACGCCTTTTTCCTGCGCGTAGCCGGGCACTTGCGCGCCGTGCACGTTGCCCGCCGCGTACTGACCGCGAATCACGTGTTGGCCGATGGTCTCCATGCTCCAGGGCTTGAGGGACTGCAGCACCTTGAGCTTTTCATCGCGGATGGCGTTGGCGCTGGAGTTGATGGGCGGCTCCATGCCGATGGCGCACAGCAGTTGCAGCGCGTGGTTCTGCACCATGTCACGCAGGGCGCCGGTCTGGTCATAGAACGCGCCGCGCGTTTCCACGCCCAGTTCTTCGGCAATGGTGATCTGGATGTTGGCAATGGTTTCGCGCCGCCACAGGGGCTCGAACAGTGCGTTGCCAAAGCGCATGGCAAACAGGTTCTGCACCGAGGGCTTGCCCAGGTAGTGGTCGATGCGAAAGACCTGCTCTTCCTTGAGCACGCGGCGCAGCGTGTCGTTGATGGCCTGGTTCGATTGGAGATCGTGGCCCAGCGGTTTTTCCAGTACCACGCGGGTGGTGGGGCCGTTCAGGCCCACGGCGGCGATCTGCTCGCACACGTTGGTGAACAGGCTGGGCGCGGTGGCCACATACATCACCACCGAGTCGGCGCCGCGTTCATGCAGCATGGCGGCCAGCTTGGTGTAGTCCTCTGTTTTGGACAGATCCATGCGCAGGTAGTGCAGCAGCGCGCCAAAGCGTTCGAACTCGTCCGGGGTGGGGCGCTTGGCCAGTTCCACGCTGTCAAACCGCGCCTTTATCAGGCTGCGGTATTGTTCGTGGCTCAGCTCGTCACGCGCCACGGCAATGATGCGACCCCCCTCGGGCAGCGTTCCGTGCCGGAACGCCTGAAACAATGCGGGCATGAGCTTGCGCCAGGCCAGGTCACCTGTTCCACCAAACAGGACAAGGTCAAAACTCATGGGGTCTCCGTATCAGGGTGTTGTTGTGCGTCTGCGGCTGGAAATTGTAATCTCGTTACATTGAATTGTGTAGCTGTAGAGGCTGTAAAACGTTTTTTGACAGTTCGTTCGCAGAAAATTATTAGATAAATTGTGTAATCAAGTTACTATCTCGCCGGTTTTCACCTCCCCACATCCTGAATTCACCATGTCCTCCCTCCGTTGCGACCAAACTCCGCAGTGGCCTCAGTTGCAGGCCGCGTTCTCCGCAGATGGCAGCCGTCTGGACCTGCGGAAGGTCTTTGCCAGCGATGCGCAGCGCTTTGAGCACTTCAGCCAGCATGCGCCCGAGGTGTTTGCGGATCTTTCCAAGAACCTGTGGGACGCCGCCACCGAAGCGCTGCTGCTGGACATGGCCCGTGCCAGTGGACTCACCCGGCACCGCGACGCCATGTTCGGCGGCCAGCACATCAACAGCACCGAAGGCCGCGCCGTGCTGCACACGCTGCTGCGCCGCCCCCGGGGCCTGGCGTTGCCCGGCGACGGGCCAGACATTGCACACAAGCTGGCCCAGGTGCACACCACGCTGGATGCCATGCTGGCCTATGCCGACACGGTGCGTGCTCATGAGTCCATCACCGATGTGGTGAACATCGGCATCGGCGGCTCGGACCTGGGCCCGCACATGGCCGTGCTGGCTCTGGAGCAGTTCCGCGCACCGGGAAAGCGCCTGCACTTTGTCTCCAACGTGGACGGGCATGAGCTGCACACCACACTGCGCACGCTCAAGCCCGAGAGCACGCTGTTCCTCATCGCCTCCAAGACCTTCACCACGGCAGAGACCATGACCAACGCGCGCTCGGCGCTGGCCTGGTTTGCGGCGCAAGGCGGTCAGGATGTGGGGCGCCACTTTGCGGCACTGACCACCAATGTCGATGCCGCGCAGGCGCTGGGCATCACCACCACCTTCGGCTTCTGGGACTGGGTGGGTGGGCGCTATTCGCTCTGGTCCGCCATTGGCCTGCCGATCGCGATTGCGATTGGCTCGGCGGGCTTTCGCGATCTGCTGGCCGGTGCCCATGCCATGGACGAGCATTTCCGCACAGCGCCGCTGGCGCAGAACCTGCCGGTGCGGCTGGGCCTGCTGGACATCTGGTACCGCAACTTCCATGGCTTCACCAGCCGCTGCATTGCGCCCTACCATGCCGCATTGCGCCGCCTGCCGGCCTATCTGCAGCAACTGGAGATGGAGAGCAACGGCAAGCGCGTGGGGCTGGACGGCCAGCCGCTGCCCTATGCCACGTCGCCCGTGCTGTGGGGCGAGCCGGGCACCAACGGCCAACACGCTTTTTTTCAGATGCTGCACCAGGGCACCGACGTGCTGCCGCTGGAACTCATCGCCGTGCGCCAGCCCACCCACCCACTCCCGGGCCATCACAACAAGCTGCTGGCCAACGCCCTGGCGCAGGCCCAGGCGCTGATGGTGGGCAAGGAAGGGGAAGATGGGCACCGCCACTTCCCGGGCAACCGGCCCAGCACCTTCCTGCTGCTGGATGCGCTCACCCCCGCATCGCTGGGCGCGCTGATTGCGCTGCAGGAGCACCGCGTGTTTGTGAGCGGCAGCCTTTGGGGCATCAACAGCTTTGACCAGTGGGGCGTGGAACTGGGCAAGGTGCTGGCCAAGGACATTGAGGCGCGGCTGGCCAGTGGCGACGCTGCGGGGCTGGATGGCTCCACCGCCGGGCTGCTTGCCCAGCTGCGCACCGGCGTCTGAAGAAGATCCGTGGCCACCGCCGTGAGGCGGCGCGACCACGGGCAGTGGCGATTTTTCGAGGAGACACCATGACTGCACCCCGGCCGAATTACCGCTCTGCCGACTTTCTGCGCGCGCACATCCGCCAGACCATGGCGTTCTACGACCCCGTGGCCACCGACGCGAGCGGCGGGCAGTACCACTTCTTCCTGGATGACGGCGCGGTGTACGACACGCGCACCCGCCACCTGGTCAGCGCTACCCGTTTTGTGGTCACGCACGCCATGCTGTACCGCACCACGGGCGAGCAGCGCTACCAGGCCGGCATGTTGCACGCGCTGCATTTTCTGCGCACCGCGTTCCTCGACCCCGCCACGGGCGGCTACGCCTGGCTGATCGACTGGAATGAAGGGCGAGCCACCGTACAAGACGCCACGCGCCACTGCTACGGCATGGCCTTTGTGATGCTGGCCTACGCCCGCGCCTTTGAAGCTGGCGTGCCCGAAGCCCGCGAGTGGCTGGCCCAGGCCTTTGATACCGCCGAACAGCATTTCTGGCAACCCGCCGCAGGCTTGTACGCCGACGAGGCCAGTCCCGATTGGCAGCTCACAGGCTACCGGGGCCAGAACGCCAACATGCACGCCTGCGAGGCCCTGATCTCGGCCTTCCGCGCCACGGGCGAGCGCCGCTACATCGAGCGTGCCGAGCAACTGGCGCAAGGCATCTGCCAGCGGCAGGCGGCGTTATCCAACCCTGCCAGCGCCCCGGCTGCCGAAGGCTGGGTGTGGGAGCATTTCCACGCCGACTGGTCGGTGGACTGGGACTACAACCGCCACGACCGCAGCAACATCTTCCGCCCCTGGGGCTACCAGATCGGCCACCAGACCGAATGGGCCAAGCTGCTGCTGCAACTTGATGCCTTGCTGCCCGCCGACTGGCACCTGCCCTGTGCACAGCGCCTGTTCGATACCGCCGTAGAGCGCGGCTGGGATGCCGAGCACGGAGGCCTGTACTACGGCATGGCGCCTGACGGCAGCATCTGCGACGACGGCAAATACCACTGGGTGCAGGCCGAGAGCATGGCCGCCGCTGCCGTTCTGGCTGTGCGCACGGGCGACGATCGGTATTGGCAGTGGTACGACCGCATCTGGGCCTACTGCTGGGAGCACTTTGTGGACCACCAACACGGCGCCTGGTTTCGCATCCTGCACCGCGACAACCGCAACACCACCCGCGAGAAAAGCAATGCGGGGAAGGTGGACTATCACAACATGGGGGCGTGCTTTGATGTGCTGGGGGCGATGGGGGAGGTGTGAGTCGGAATGGTGGCTTTCGGCCAGTAGCCGACGCTGGCTGCAGGAAAAAGAGCTTTCTCAACGCCTCCGCTTGGCTGACCGCCACATCGCTGGATATCGCTTGAACCTCAATGTCGAGACGACCCAGCAGTCGCAGCGGCTTCCATTGGGACGAAAGCGATACCGTTCTTTTCTGTACGTGGTCCATTGGTGGTAAAGCCAAATCGCTTGTATACAGCCACCGCATTGGGGCTCGAGTTGACTGTGAAAATTTTCAGATCCTTTGAGGCGCCTTGTTTTGCCGCTTCCCAAAGAGCGCGAGCCAAACCCCGCCGCTGATAGGCTGGCGCGACAAAGAGATGGAAGAGGTGTCGGCCATCTCGAAGAGCCACGGCGCCAGCGAGATTGGTACCGTCTTCTGCAATCAAATAGTAGAAGTTGGAACTGGTGATATAGCCAAGAATGGCTTGTGGTGTGATTCCTTCTAAAAATCGTTCAGCACCTCTACCGCTGGAATCAATCAAGAAATGGTGAGCTGAAGAATTGATGAGTGCACTGAGGGCTTCTGCATCTTGTGTCTTAGCAGGACGAATGTTCATAGTCTGTTGATCCTCAACGATGAGCAAGCATTTCGCGGAGGCGAAGTTCAGCAAAGTTTCAGGCCAATGCATCAGTACATCGCCGAGGCGGGGCAAAGATTCGACTTTGGCGCTAGATCCGCTCCTTCATCTGTGGGCCCAAACCCGAAGCCCGGCACCTCTCTCCCCGAGCAGGATCCCGTACCACGCACTCAGCCTGCGAAGAAATTCACCGGTAGTCCCTGTGCCTTCACGCGCACGCTGAACAGCGATCCCGCAGGAGTCTTCGCCTCCTGCTCCTCCACCGGCCTCCCAGCCCGTGCCGACGTGACGTACAGCGTCCGCAGATCCTCCCCCCCAAAACACACCATGGTCGGGCACTGCACTGGCACTGCAAGGCGCTGCAGCACCTCACCCGATGGCGAGAGTTGCAACACACAAGCGCCTTCGTACATCGCCACCCAGTAGTTGCTTTCCACATCCACCGCCGCGCCATCGGGCCTGCCGCCGTAAGGCTGGCCTTCCACCTTGCGGTCAAACTGCACCCAGGGGCGGCGGTTCGTGATCTCACCCGTGGCCACGTCAAAGTCAAACCGGTCAATGCGGTGCTCGGGCGTGTTGGACCAGTACAGCGTGCGGTTGTCGGGGCTGAAGGCCAGGCCGTTGGCGGTGAAGTTGTTGGCTGCCATCTGGCGCACGCTGTAGCCCGTGGCACTGGCCGCGTCGGCCTGCAGGCACCACAGCGCGGCATCCGGCGCGGTGCGAGGGCTGATGACCGAGCCCGCCCAGAACCGGCCTGCGGTGTCGCACCGGCCATCATTCAGGCGCAGCACAGCGGTGTCGTGCTGATCAGGTGGCAGCAGGGCCAGGCAGGTGAGGGCGGTGGTGTCGGCACTGTCCTTCGCCGTATCCAGAAGGTAGAAACCGTTTCGTAACCCGATTACCAATCGCTCGCCGGCTGCAGGCGCGCAGCAGCCGGGCTCACTGGGCATGCGCCATTGCCGGTGGCGACCGCTTTCAGGATGCCATGCGTGTACTGCTTGTCCCTGAATGTCACACCAGTAAAGGGATTTTTCCGTGGGGTGCCAGAAGGGTGATTCGCCCAGTTCGGAGGGCGGCAGGGGCAGGGTTTGCAGGGACATGGGTTGAAGTGGGGTGGTTATCGAGTTACATTCTAGGGCCTCAGACAACGGGCTCCGGCGCCATGCACGGGGTCCTGCCACCCACCGATGGAGACTTCCATGCACCCAGTTGTAGCGCGCGTGACCGAGCGCATTGTCCAGCGCAGCGCAGACACCCGCGGCGCTTACCTCGCAGGCATCGACGCCATGATCGCCCGCAAGCCTGCACAAGACCGCATGGGCTGTGCCAATCTGGCCCATGCCTATGCCGCGCTGCCCGGCGCTGACAAGTTCAAGATCACGGTCGAAAAGGCGCCCAACATTGGCGTGGTCACGGCCTACAACGACATGTTGTCGGCCCACCAGCCCTACCAAAGTTACCCCGCCGTTCTGCGGGATGAGGCCGCCCAGCACGGCGCCACGGTGCAGGTGGCAGGGGGTGTGCCTGCGATGTGCGACGGCGTGACGCAGGGCACGCCCGGCATGGAGCTGTCGCTGTTCTCCCGCGATGCCATTGCCATGGCCACTGCGGTAGCGCTGTCCCATGACGTGTTCGATGGCGCGCTGCTGCTGGGCGTGTGCGACAAGATCGTGCCCGGCCTTTTGATCGGTGCGCTGCACTACGGGCACCTGCCCTGCGTGTTTGTGCCCGCAGGCCCCATGGGCACGGGCCTGTCGAACAAGGACAAATCCAAGGTGCGCGAACAGTACGCGCAAGGGCTGGTGGGGCGCGATGAGCTGCTGAAAGCCGAATCGGCCGCGTACCACAGCCCCGGCACCTGCACGTTCTACGGTACGGCCAACAGCAACCAGATGCTGCTGGAAGCCATGGGCTTGCACGTGCCTGGCGCGGCCTTTGCACCGCCCGGCACTGAAGAGCGCGAAGCCTTCACGCGCCAGGCGGTGCGCACGGTGCTCGACATTGGCAAGCGCGGTGCTCGCTTCACGCCCATCGGGCGCGTGGTGGATGAGCGCTGCATCGTCAACGCCATGGTGGCCCTGCTGGCCACGGGCGGCTCCACCAATCATTTGATCCACTGGGTGGCCATTGCGCGCAGCGCGGGCATCCTGATCGACTGGTCGGACTTTGACGAACTGTCGTCCGCCGTGCCGCTGCTGGCCCGCGTGTACCCCAATGGCGATGCCGACGTGAACCAGTTCCAGGCCGCAGGCGGCCCCGCGTGGATCCTGCGCGAGCTGCTGTCCGGCGGCTTCATGCACCCCGATGTGATGAGCGTGAACACCGGCGGCATTGCCGCAGGCGGGCAGGGCGCCCCGGCGGTGTCGGGCGACGAAACCGTGTTGCGCCCCGTGACCCGGCCGTTCTCGCCCACCGGCGGTCTGCGCCTGCTGCAAGGGCGCCTGGGTCGCGCGGTGATCAAGGTGTCGGCCGTGCCCGAAGACCGCCACATCATCGAAGCGCCTGCGCGCGTGTTCGATTCGCAAGAGGCTTTGCTCGCCGCCTTTGCTGCGGGCGAGGTGCAGCAGGACATGGTGGCCGTGGTGCGCTTTCAGGGCCCGCAGGCCAATGGCATGCCCGAGCTGCACAAGCTCACCCCTCCGCTGGCCGTGCTGCAGAACCAGGGCTTCAAAGTGGCGCTGGTCACCGACGGCCGCATGAGCGGCGCATCGGGCAAGGTGCCCGCCGCCATCCACGTCACGCCCGAGGCACTGGCCGGTGGCCCGCTGGCCAAGGTGCTGGACGGCGACATTGTGCGGGTGGACGCCGTTGCCGGCACGCTGGATGTGCTGGTCGATGAAGCCACCTGGGCCGCTCGCCCCGTGGCGCCGTACACCGCGCCTCCCGCCACCGGCTTTGGCCGGGAACTGTTTACCAACTTTCGCCGCCACGCAGGCGGTGCCGAACAAGGAGCCTGCACATGGTTGTAGCAGGATGCACCCCCTGAGTCGCTGCGCGCCTTCCCCCTCTCTCGCTGCGCGGGAGGGGGACGCACCCAGTGGCCTGGCGAAGCCAGTTCCACGGGTGCACTGGTATGGGCCGCGCCCCTGTCATACGCCGCGTGCGGCATCCAACATCAAGGAGTATTTCCATGAGTCCCATTGACATCGCCAGCCATGGCCCCGTCATCCCCGTCATCGTGATCGACCGCGTGGAAGACGCGCTGCCCCTGGCCGAGGCGCTGCTGGCCGGTGGCGTGAAGGTGCTGGAAGTCACACTGCGCACCGCTGCTGGCCTGCCCGCCATCGAAGCCATTGCGCGCAATTTGCCCGAGGCCGTGGTGGGCGTGGGCACGGTGCTCAACGCCGACGATGCGCGCCGCGCGAGCGAGGCCGGTGCACGTTTTGCGGTGAGCCCGGGTTACACCTCCGAAGTGGGTGGCGCCTGCAAGGGCCTGAATTTGCCGCTTCTTCCCGGAGTGGCCACGTCCAGCGAAATCATGGCCGCGCTGGCCGATGGGTTCTCGTTCCTGAAGCTCTTCCCGGCCGAGGCCGCGGGCGGCATCCCTCTGCTCAAGGCCTGGGCCAGTCCGTTTGGCCAGATCAGCTTTTGCCCCACGGGTGGCATCAGCCTGGCCACTGCGCCCAACTACCTGGCGCTGCCCAATGTGCGCTGCGTGGGCGGTTCGTGGCTGACGCCCGCCGACGCCGTGCGTGCGGGCGACTGGGCGCGCATCACCCAGCTGGCGCGCGAGACGCATGCGCTGCGCAAGGCCGTGTGACTTTTCCAGGATTTGAGGCGAAATAGGGCTCTAGCGCTTGTCCTGTAAGCGCTGATAGCTATAACAATAGAAGCATCCACTGTTCCCTGGTCCGCCTGCAGAGTGAGGCGTAGTCGGTGGGGTGACTGGGCGTGTGGACTTGCTGCCCTGCGCGCCCCTATCATGGCGCGGGGCTTGGCCCTGCCACAACGGCTTTACGTTTCAAAGAGAGGGAGTTCAGTATGGATTTTGTTTCGGCTATCAAAAGCTGCCTGGGGCAGTACGCGGGTTTCTCGGGCCGCGCCGTGCGCTCCGAGTTCTGGTGGTTTTTCCTGTTCCAGATCATCGTCATGGTGATCGCCAGCTTCCTGGGTGACGTGGTCTCCGGCATCGTCTCCATTGCACTGCTGCTGCCCGCATTCGCCGTGGGCGCGCGCCGACTGCACGACATTGGCCGCTCGGGTTGGTGGCAACTGCTGACGCTGACCGGCATCGGCGTGCTGCTGCTGATCTACTGGTGGGTGCAGCCCAGCGAGGCCTGATCTTTGCGACGCCGCTGCGGGCTCTCTCTGAGTCCGCCCGCGCCAAGCCCGCTGGTCTTACGGTCAGCGGGCTTTTTTGTGGGGGTGTGGCGGGGGCTCCGGGGTGCCAGAGAGGTACCGCAACCTTGTGCAGCCAGAATACTGGTCAAAAGTGGCTCTGGCGCTTTCTTGACAAGCGCAAATAGCTATAAAAATAGAAGCAATCTCACTGCAATCCGAGCGCAACTTGTTGCTGTTGTACGACATCTTGTACCTGCAACGCGCACCTGTGTGGTTTGATTTTTAGAATGGTAATCATTCTTATTTCTATTCTTGAAAATCATGAAACTCCAGCATCAGCGGACCGCAGTCTGCATGGGTATTGCGTTGGCTTTTGGAGGCGTCCCCGCCTGGGTCGCGGCCCAGGCCCAGGACGTGGGAGCCACCTTGTCCGAGGTGCGTGTGGACGCGAGCGCCGAGAAAGAATCGGCCACCGCGCCGGTGGTCGGCTACCGTGCCCGCAACGCGGCCACGGCCACCAAGACCGACACGCCCCTGGCCGAAACCCCCCAGTCCGTCACCGTGGTCACGCGCGACCAGATCGTGGACCAGGGCGCGACGACCTTCCAAGAGGCGCTGCTGTATGCCGCCGGGGTGCGCAGCGACGCCTATGGCCTGGACAGCCGCGCCGACAGTGTGCGGGTGCGCGGCAGCTCCCCCGACACGTACCTGGATGGTTTGCGCCAGAACTACAACTGGTACACCAGCACCACCCCCGCCGAACCCTACACGCTCGAGCGCATTGAAGTGCTGCGCGGCCCGTCGGGCATGCTGTTTGGCGCGGGCACGGTGGCGGGCGTGGTCAACATGGTCAGCAAGCGCCCGTTGCAGGAAGCGCAGCGCGAAGTGGGCGTGCAACTGGGCAGCTGGAACCGCAAGCAGCTGCAGGCCGACCTGACCGGCCCGCTAACGAAGAACGGCGACTGGTCATACCGCCTTGTGGCGGTGGCGCGCGATGCGGACACGCAGACGGACTATGTGCAGAACGACCGCCGACTGATCGCGCCATCGCTGGCCTGGCGCCCCAATGCCGCCACCTCGCTGGTGCTGCAGGCCCACTGGCAGCAGGACCGCACGGGCACCACGGCGCAGTTCCTGCACTGGTCGGGCACGCTGTTGCCCAACCCCAATGGCCAGCTGCCCATCAACCGCTTCATCGGCGAGCAGGGCGACTATTACGACAGCGACCGCGAATCCATCGGCTACCTCTTCGAGCACCGCTTCAACGACGCATGGGCGGTGCGCCAGAACCTGCGCCTGGCGCGCAACGAGAACCGGGGTGGCTACCACTACGCCGATTTCTTCAAAGTCCCCGGCGGGTTCGGCTGGGACCCCGTGAACCAGCGCCTGACGGGCCGCGTCTACGGCAAGAACATTACACGCACCCGCATGGCAGCGGTGGACACCCATCTGCAGGGCAACCTCACCACCGGCGCCCTCAGCCACCAACTGCTGCTGGGTGTGGACTGGAACCGGCAGACTGAGAACAAGAACGAGGCCGACGATGCGTACAACACGCCCATCGATGCCTACGCCCCGGTGTACGGCAACGTTCTGAACCCGACGCTCATCGCACGGCCTGAGAACGTGCAGCGCCAAAGCGGCCTGTATGTGCAGGACCAGATGAAGTGGGGCAACTGGATCTTCATCGCCGGCCTGCGCCACGACCGTGCTGTGAACAGCCTGGCAGGCCAGTCCGATGACCGCACCAGCGACACCACCAAGCGCCTCGGTGTGATGTACCAGTTGGGGGGCGGCTGGACGCCCTACATCAGTTATGCCGAATCCTTCAGCCCCGTGAGCGGCACCAACGCCTCGGGCCAGCGCTTCAAGCCGCTGGAGGGCGAACAGATCGAGGTGGGCGTGAAATATGCCCCCTCAGGCGGCACCACCCAGTTCACGGCGGCGGTGTACGATCTCAAGGAAAAGAACCAGAAGGTGGCTGACCCGACCAACCCCGACAACTCGCTGCAGGTGGGCCAGACCCGCAACAAGGGCCTGGAGCTGGAATACAAGGCGCGCGTGGCCACGGCGTTTGACCTGACCGCTCACTACAACTACACGGACGTCGATCCGCTGCTGGAAAACCTGCCGCGCCACCAGGCGGCCGTGTGGGGCGTGTACCGGTTCTCCATTGGCGGCGTGCGCGGCTTCTCGGCCGGTGCGGGGTACCGCTGGCTGTCGTCGTTCCGCGACGGCACGGGGCCGAAGGTTCCGGCGGCCGGTGTGGTGGATGCGCTGCTGGCCTACGACAGCCAGGACTGGCGCTACGCGCTCAATATCAGCAACCTGGCCGACAAGAAGTACATGAGCACCTGTCTGGCGCGTGGTGACTGCTGGTGGGCGACACGGCGCAATGTGGTGCTGAGCGCGACCTACAGGTTCTGACCGACCCATCGGGGCGATCTGCTGCACCGGCGGCATTCACCCGTGGATGTCGGCCCGGCAAGGAAAAAACCCCGCAGGTTTTGCAACCTGCGGGGTTTCTTTTGGGGCTACCGGGCAGAACCTGGGTTCCACCCGGAGCGGCCGGCCATTACATGCCCATGCCGCCCATGCCGCCCATGCCACCCATGTCGGGCATGCCGCCGCCAGCACCGGCCTCGTCCTTGGGTGCTTCAGCAACCATGGCTTCGGTCGTCAGCAGCAGCGATGCCACGGAGGCAGCGTTTTGCAGGGCCGTACGGGTGACCTTCGTGGGGTCCAGAATGCCCAGTTCGAGCATGTCGCCGTAGGTGTCGTTCGAGGCATTGAAGCCGTAGTTGCCCTTGCCGGCCAACACAGCGTTCACCACCACCGAGGCTTCGCCACCAGCGTTGTTCACGATTTCGCGCAGAGGCGCTTCGATGGCCTTGAGCACCAGCTTGATGCCGGCTTCCTGGTCAGCGTTGTCGCCCTTAACCGAGTCGCCCACAGCTTGCTTGGCACGCAGCAGGGCCACGCCACCACCGGCCACAACGCCTTCTTCCACAGCGGCACGTGTAGCGTGCAGTGCGTCTTCCACGCGGGCCTTCTTTTCCTTCATTTCGACTTCGGTGGCAGCGCCGACCTTGATCACGGCCACACCGCCAGCCAGCTTGGCCACGCGCTCTTGCAGCTTTTCGCGGTCGTAGTCGGACGTGGCTTCTTCGATCTGCACGCGCACTTGCTTGACGCGGGCTTCGATGTCAGCAGCAGCACCGGCGCCGTCGATGATGATGGTGTTTTCCTTGCCCACTTCGATGCGCTTGGCTTGACCCAGGTCGGCCAGCGTTACCTTTTCGAGCGTCAGGCCCACTTCTTCAGCGATGACCTTGCCGCCCGTCAGGATGGCGATGTCTTCCAGCATGGCCTTGCGACGGTCGCCAAAGCCTGGAGCCTTCACAGCCACAACCTTCAGGATGCCGCGAATCGTGTTGACCACCAGCGTAGCCAGGGCTTCGCCTTCGACTTCTTCGGCAATGATCAGCAGGGGACGGCCAGCCTTGGCAACTTGCTCCAGCGTAGGCAGCAGGTCGCGGATGTTGCTGATCTTCTTGTCGAACAGCAGCACGAAGGGGTTGTCCAGAATCGCGGATTGCTTTTCTGGGTTGTTGATGAAGTAGGGCGACAGGTAGCCGCGGTCAAACTGCATGCCTTCCACGACGTCCAGTTCGCTGTCCAGCGACTTGCCGTCTTCCACGGTGATCACGCCTTCCTTGCCAACCTTGTCCATGGCGTCAGCGATCAGCTTGCCGATGGTTTCGTCGGAGTTGGCGGAGATCGAACCCACTTGGGCGATTTCCTTGGAGGTGGTGGTGGGCTTGGAAGCCTTCTTCAGCTCGGCAACCAGGGCCGTCACAGCCTTGTCGATACCGCGCTTCAGGTCCATCGGGTTGATGCCAGCGGCCACGTACTTGAAGCCTTCGCGAACGATGGCTTGTGCCAGCACCGTAGCGGTGGTGGTGCCGTCACCAGCGTTGTCGCTGGTCTTGGAGGCCACTTCCTTCACGAGCTGGGCGCCCATGTTCTGCAGCTTGTCCTTGAGTTCGATTTCCTTGGCCACGGACACACCGTCCTTGGTCACGGTAGGGGCGCCGAACGAGCGCTCCAGCACCACATTGCGACCCTTGGGGCCCAGAGTCACCTTGACCGCGTTGGCCAGGATGTTCACGCCTTCAACCATGCGTGCGCGGGCTTCGCCGCCGAAAACTACGTCTTTTGCTGCCATTTTGGAGCTCCTGAAAATTGGGTTCAAATTGGCCGCTAGCGCTTATCCAGTAAGCAGTAGCAGCTATGAAAAGATGAGCGGATCAGCGGGAGAATTACTTCTCGACCACTGCGAACAGATCGTCTTCCTTCATGACCAGCAGCTCATCGCCGTTGACCTTGACGGTCTGGCCCGAGTACTTGCCGAACAGAACGCGGTCACCGACCTTCACGTTCAGGGCGATCACGTCGCCCTTGTCGTTCTTCTTGCCGGGGCCGACGGCCAGCACTTCACCTTGATCGGGCTTTTCAGCGGCGTTGTCAGGGATCACGATGCCGGAGGCGGTCGTGGTTTCGCTTTCGATACGCTTGACGATCACGCGATCGTGCAGAGGGCGAAGGTTCATTGCAATGCTCCTGTTTTCAGTAAAAAGCTGACGTACTCAGCGCCTGGAGGCCCAGGCGCTACCAAACTTCCAGCAGCCGAGGCGGTGTTAGCACTCGTCTGCGGTGAGTGCTAATGATACGGGCATTTGTGACGGTTTCAAGATGCCCTACAGATTTCGGAACCTGGTGGGCGGTGCGGTGGCTGCTTGCGCAGGTGCGCTGCAGAGGGGGTTTGCGATCTGGCGGACGATGGGTTCAAAGATATAGTGAGTGGCCCTTGCCTGCATTGATTCATGAGCCCTTGCTGTCAGTCGAGAGGTTCCACATGCTGGTCTGTGGGCCTTCATTCGGCGGGGTTGGGGCGCGTGTTGCGCCATCCGCCGTTGCATAGCTAGGCCAGCTTTTGAGAAGTGCATAAGAGGTGCGTTGAATGGCTCCCCTCTCGCCATCATCTTGATGTCCATTTCCGTTCTGATCGTGTCTCGAATTCTCTAATCTTCGAATAGATATATTTGTTATGAAATTCTCAGATATCCGCTGTACCGCGGATGGCGATCAGCATGGCGAACTATCCGGCTTTAAGACTCCATTTGCGTTCGTGCACATACCGAAATGCTCCGGGACCGCATTCGAAAACTATATTTTGTCTCAAGGCGTAGGTTTTGAGAAATCTCGGGCTTTTACTGGACTTGACAGAAATGACAAGCCGGAGTCGCTTGAAATGTATTTTCGAAATGAAGGGGCATCGGCATTTGTTTTTGGTCACTTTTACTATAAAGATCTCCTGCGATTCTGCCCGGGCGCGTTTTTGGCAACTTTTGTTCGTGATCCGTTGAAGCGCACTATTTCTCAATATAAATCTTGGCACGACGAGAAAAACTTCCAACCTGATGATCCTCATTATAAGGTTGCAAATACCGTGGAGCGTGACGCGCTTGTCTTTGCGCAGCGGGCCTCCCTGGAGGAGTTTGTGTGTTCAGATAATGCCGTGATTGTGGATGGTGCATTGGGTAATCAGCAAACCATGTATCTTTCTACCTATTCCGGTGATGATCTGGCGCAGCATCTTGAGAGTGCCAAGAAGAATCTGGCAGCTTTGGATTTCTTTGGAATCACTGAGAGTTTTCCAGAGTCGCTGGAACTTTTGCGTTGCATGATTCCAGATCTGAGTGATTATGAAATCGGCCCTGAAATGGAAAACAGATCTCGAATTTCAGTCGATCAAGTGAGTAATCGTGCAAGGGAAATAATTGCCGGGCAGGTTGAATACGATCAAAAGTTGTATGAGTACGCGTGCCAACTCTTTAAGGAGCGTCTTCAGGAGTGGCGTGCTAGCCCGCGGTCAACCTATTCAGTGAAGGGGTTTGGCCGAAGGGCCGAGGACACCCAGGAATATGCGCCCGACGGCCAGCCATCCGGGGGTAGAAATGAAGCCACGCAATTAGAGATTTCAGCGTTGAAATCCGAAAACGAGAGAATTGAGACTGAAAACAGGATGTTGCGTTCTCAATTGGAGCAACTGGAAGTAGCGCACTTGCGGGCGTCAGAACTGAATCAAAATGCCGTGAGGGTAGCGCAGGAGAGCGCCGCAGAGGTTGACGCGGAGAATAGTTTGCTTCGCACTCAGCTGGCGCATCTCGGTGCAAGTCACATGCAACTTCAGCAGGTTTACCGGGATATTGTGGGATCGCGATCGTGGCGCGTGATGCAAACACTTCAGTCTGTGTTAAAGCCATTCCTGAAAAAGTAAGCTACTGAGTGAGCTGAATTTGAATGCGCGAATTTTCTGATTGCATTAAAACTATATTTATAATCTATTGGCATTAAAAATGCTGTTCACATGGCAGTGCATTTTTTGCGCGTCTGAGAGTCTGGCGGCTTGGCGCGAGCGTAGCTGGGTTGGGCTTTGGATGGTCCTGGGGCCGGGAAGGGGTGGGAGGCGCAGGCGCACTCAGACTGGGTGTGGTGGACGCCACTGATAAGTGGCTTGCAGATGTTGCGGGATGGGCGTTGTTCCGTGAACATTGGAAACGCCTTTTTGCCTGATTTGGACCGCATCTCAGGAGCGCCTGGCTAGTGAAGATGCTCTTGCTGTTCTTACGCATTTGCGCTAGATTTTTGAGCTGCAGTCTTTGGGGTGCAAATCCTCACGTGTTGGGGGGGAGCGACCATGGGTGTGCTAAATTAATTTGGTGATCGTTTATCACTATGAAAAATAAAACAATGTTCGATAAATTGAGTTGGCGATCCACCAAATCTCTGGCAGTTGCTGCGTTTGCCTTCTATTTGGTGGGGGCTCATGCCCAGCAGATTCTGGAGCTTACGCCGGGAGAGGCGCCGTCTGAAAAACTAGCGCTTACCGCCATGAGTATCAAGCCTGGCGAAGCCCTTCATATTCAAAATCTCAAAATTAATGATGAACTTCCTTCGGTTGTTAATCTCATATTGCGTCGCTCGGAAGTAATAAACGGGGATACACAGTTCATTGTTGTTGATGAAAAGGGTTCTAGGGCATTTCCGCTTGCTGCGAGTGCTCATTTCGTGGGAGCACTCGAGGGAAATTCTGATAGCTACGCCTTCGTCACGGTGAACCCTAGTGGTGAGATCAGGACGATCATTCACCGAGGAAAAGAAACCGTTGTTAATGAATTATTGCCTGCAAGGGGCGGCGGCTCAGGGGGAGCTGTTTCGCGCCTTGTCGATCATCAAAAGGACTTTGTCAACAGAGAATTCTCTTGCGGAGTAAGTCCGGAATTTCTTCAATCCGATCCTGGGCAGCGGAAGCTCGGCATTGAAAATCTACTGAAAACCGGTAGAGAGAATTCACAAAAAATTCTGGGTGAAGAGAAAGCAGGAAGCCCACGGCGTGCTGACATAATTATTGATAGCGACTACGAGTTCTATCAAAATTTTGGCTCTGAGTCGGCTGCGTTCACATACGTCACGGACCTGCTTACTTATGTCGGCAGTAGGTACCAGGCCGAAGTGGCTACCCGCTTCAATCTGAAGCAAATTGTGATCAGAACGACATCGGCTGACCCGTGGACCCAGACCGCCACAAGTGCAATGCTCGATGAGTTGCGGACTTTTTGGAACGCAGGGGCCAATGCATCTATTTCCCGGCACCATGTTCACTTGCTAAGTGGTAAAAATTCTGGAGGTGGCATTGCCTATGTAGGTAGCCTGTCCAACCAAGCGATCGCTTACGGGGTAAGTGCAAATATCGAAGGAAATTTCAACCCGTCAAATCCGCAAGTCATTTGGGATTCGGTTGTAGTTGCCCATGAAATCGGGCATGCGTTTGGTAGCTCCCATACGCATGATTACGATAATCCCTATATTGCACCAACTCCCAATACCGGTGGCGCGATTGATTGCTGCTATTCGGGCAACTCCACTGGGCAGTGTGGAATCGCCCTCGGGGGGTCAGGCCGTTTTGGCTTTTTGCCGGGCCTGTCGTCAACTACGGGCGGTGGAGCCGGCCAGGGCAATGGGACGATCATGAGCTACTGCCATTTGCTCAGTGGCGGGATGAGCAATATCGCATGGACGTTTGGAACCAATCACGCCTATGGTGTGAACGCTGGTCGGGTTCCCACTGTGATGTCAGATCAAGCGCAGACAAAGCTGCCCCTGGATACTTCGGGCACCTTTGACCTGAGTGTGAGCAAAACGGGGACGGGCACGGTAACCAGCTCCCCAGCGGGTATTAATTGTGGCGTGGACTGCAACGAAAGCTACGCCGCGGGCACTGTAGTCACGCTGTCTGCAGTCGTGGGAACTGGGTACACCTTCTCTGGGTGGGGGGGCGATTGTTCAGGAACTGGGTCTTGCACCGTAACCATGAGTGCGGCAAGGAATGTGACCGCCACGTTCATTCCAACTCCCCAAGGCGTGCTTTCTGTAGCCAAGATCGGCACGGGGACGGGCACAGTAAGCCGTACAGGGGGATTGCTCAATTGCGGTAGCACCTGTAGCGAATCACTGACCCCAGGTACCATCGCGACGCTGACTGCAAGCCCCTCGGCCGGAAGTGCCTTTGTTGGATGGAGCGGAGGTGCTTGTAGCGGGACGGGCGCTTGCTCATTCACGGTCAATGCCAACACCACCGTGACCGCGAACTTCAAGTCAAACAACGCTGGGGGCCCTGCCACAACGCCTCTTCTGGAGACAAATCTGACAGGGGCTGCGGGCTCTGTTCTCTACCGCACTGTAACCATTCCAGCAGGTGCCAAAAACCTGATTGTCCAGATAAGTGGCGGAATTGGGGATGTGGATCTCTTCGTCAAGTTCGGGCAGGTACCAACGACCACTTCATACGATTGCAGGCCCTATTTGCCAGGAAACGAGGAGAGCTGTACGTTCCCAACACCGGCTGCGGGTACGTACCATGTGATGCTGCGCGGGTATAGTCAATATAGTGGAGTTACATTGGCGGCGTCATATCACAAAAAACCAATTAATCTTGCTCCGATACTGCAACTTCTTTTGGACTGAGGGATTTATATGAAAATAGTTAAAAAAGCTTCGTTCGCCGCTTGTGCCATACTTCTTGCATTTAATGTTCAGGCAGGAACGTCTTCTGGCAAAGTCACTACGATGATTATTAATGCCAGTAATTTTCTTTTCTTTACTGCTGGTACCAAGACGGGATCTCCTACTTGTGGAAACAACAATCAGTGGGCTATCAATCTAGCTACTGCGCAAGGGAAGACGATATACGCGTTGTTGCTTTCTGCGCAAGCACAAGACAAGACCGTATCTGTTTTTGGTAATAACACCTGCAACAATTGGGGTGATCGTGAAGATGTTCTTTATGCCATTTCAGAGTGAATATCTGTTTGGTTGAAGGAGCGCCGTGACGGGAGTTGGGGGCAGGCCACGCTACAGTGAGACCCGTGCGCAATCCCCCTTGCTGGCGCTTTGCGCGAAGATTCAATAGTGGCACGCTCAGTTGCAAGGGACGCCTCTGCGAACCTCGGCGTGTGCCTCCCCCTTGAGGGTGGGCTTCAATGGTTGTTCAGCCCTGACTTAGCAGTTGGCACAGATCAGCAGGGCCACAGCTCGGTTTTCGTACGGGCAGGTCGTGTGCTTTACAGCCGAGTCGAGCGCTGTGCGATTGCCGGGGCCCCACGGGTCTGAAAAACAATGCAGAGCGGCACACTTTTTGGTGGCCGATATCCCGTCGCAACGAGGTCTTGTGGATTGATCCGCTCGGTCATAGCGGGCAGCCGAACCTTCAGACTGGGGGAAGGAAACCCGATGTAACCTTGGCTGGCGCGTATAGGGGCAAAGATACAATGCGTTAAAGAAGTGCCGGACCGCTAGACCGGTGTCAAGTCTTCTTCTACGCGTGCGGCGCAGAGTCTGCCGCCATGGCTCCCCCAATTTTGAACGGGTCAGTTTCCAAGCGGTTAGGGCCGCAGCGAACACTGAAGCGCTCCTTTTTTGTCCCTTTTCATGAAGCACACACTGGTTCCTGTCGTCTTGTGTGGAGGTTCCGGCACCCGGCTGTGGCCTTTGTCGCGTGAAACCTATCCGAAACAGTTTCTGACTTTTAACGGTGAGTTCACCTTGCTCCAGGACACCGTGTTGCGTCTGCACGGACTGCCAGAATGCGTTTCGCTGACACCTCCTGTGCTCGTATGCAACGTCGAGCACCGTTTTCTCGCCGCTAGTCAGCTGGTTGCCGCCAAAATAGACAGCGCAAGCATCGTCCTGGAGCCCTCTGGGCGGAACACGGCCCCTGCCCTTACCCTCGCAGCCTTGCAAGCTTGTCGTGACGGGGGTGACCCGATACTGCTGGCCATGCCTGCGGATCATGTGTTCACTGATCGGCCAGCCTTGCACGCTGCAATCCTTCGAGCTTTGGGGATAGCTGCGCAAGGTGCCATGGTCACGTTTGGCATCGTGGCGGACAGGCCCGAGACGGGTTATGGATACATTCAGCGGGGCACAGAGTATGAGCCCGGGACTTACCGTGTCGCCAATTTTGCGGAGAAGCCTGATGGTGATACCGCCCAAAGGTACATCGACTCAGGAGAGTATCTGTGGAACAGCGGGCTCTTCATGGTGCGTGCAAGTGTCTGGCTGAAAGCGTTGGGCGCTTGCAATCCGGAGATCCTCCAGGCGTGCACCCGTGCGATGGCGGAGGCGAAGTGCGATCTGGATTTTGTACGGCCTGACGTGAGCGCCTTCTCGGCCTGCCCGTCGGATTCCATTGACTACGCCGTCATGGAGCGTCTGCCGAAACGCCCAGACCTGGATATTCCTGCGTGTGTCGTACCGCTGCAGGCCGGGTGGTCTGACCTTGGCGCCTGGGATGCCTTGTGGGAAGTCCTGGGCCATGACGCCAATGGTAATGCCGTAGTCGGCGACGCAGTGTTAACCGATTCGACTGGGTCACTAGTAATGACGAGCAGCCGTCTGGTTGCAGGCGTTGGCTTGAAGAATATCGTGGTGATTGAAACTCCCGACGCCGTACTTGTTGCCGACAAGTCACAGACCCAGAGCGTCAAACATGTCGTGGCTCACCTCAAAGCGCACAAACGCGCTTTGGCGAACACCCACCGGAAAGTACATCGGCCTTGGGGTTGGTACGACAGTATCGACAGCGGTGAGCGGTTCCAAGTCAAACGCATCGTGGTCAATCCTGGTGCAAGCCTCAGTCTGCAAATGCACCACCACCGCGCCGAACACTGGGTGGTTGTTAAGGGGACGGCTCAGGTCACCAATGGGGATAAGGTCTTTCTCTTGGGTGAGAACGAATCGACTTATATCCCAGTGGGTCACGTCCACCGACTTTCTAATCCCGGAAAAGTACCGCTTGAGATTATTGAGGTCCAATCAGGAAGTTATTTGGGGGAGGATGATATCGTGAGATTTGACGATACTTACGGGCGGATGTGCTCCTAATCTAAGAAATCTACATTCAGGAGAGTGAATTGAAAAAGAAAATAGCACTTATTACTGGCATTACAGGGCAGGATGGAGCGTATTTGGCCGAGTTGTTGCTCAGCAAAGGCTACTCTGTTCATGGTATTCGCCGGCGTGCATCGTTGTTCAATACGGATCGTATTGATCATCTTTATCACGACCCCCATAGCGAAGGGCTGGATTTAACGCTCCATTATGGTGATCTCACAGACTCCTCCAGTCTTATCCGTATTGTCCAACAGGTTCAACCAGACGAGATTTATAATCTCGCGGCCCAAAGCCATGTCGCCGTGTCGTTTGAAGAGCCCGAATACACCGCCAATTCGGATGCCTTGGGTACGTTGCGCATACTAGAAGCCATACGTATTGCCGGTTTGGAAAAGAAGTCCCGCTTTTATCAAGCATCTACCTCTGAGCTTTATGGCTTGGTGCAGGAGGTTCCCCAAAAGGAAACCACCCCGTTTTACCCTCGATCTCCTTATGCGGTTGCAAAGATGTACGCCTATTGGATCACGGTGAACTACCGTGAAGCATACGGAATGTACGCTTGCAACGGCATCTTGTTCAATCACGAATCTCCCTTGAGGGGTGAAACTTTCGTAACACGCAAGATCACGCGCGCACTTGCGAGAATCAAACTTGGATTACAGGAATGCCTGTACCTCGGGAATATGAACGCTCTGCGCGACTGGGGTCACGCGCGCGACTATGTAGAGATGCAATGGCTAATGCTGCAGCAGGAAACAGCGGAAGATTTTGTAATTGCGACCGGAGAGCAGCACTCAGTTCGCGAATTTGTGGATCTTGCAGCGAAAGAGATCGATATCCATATCCAGTGGCAGGGGCAGGGTGTGGAGGAAAAAGGCTACGACACGGCAACGGGTAAATGTATTGTGGCGGTCGATCCCAGGTATTTCCGTCCCTCAGAGGTTGAAACACTGCTTGGCGATCCAACCAAGGCCAAGCAGAAATTGGGCTGGGTACCGACTACCACTTTCGCCGAGCTGGTTTCAGAAATGATGCGGGAAGACCTTAAGGAGGCACAACGCGACGAGCTGGTCAAACAGAATGGTTTTAAATACTTCAACCATCACGAATGATCGGCCAGGCATGATTCCGGTATACCAACCTTATTTCAACGGACGCGAAAAAGAGTACGTCAATCAGTGCCTGGACTCCACTTGGATTTCCTCCAAGGGGGAATTCATTGGCAAGTTCGAGTCGGCCTTCGCAAATTATGTGGGTGCGCAAGGAGGTGCAACCAGTGTCTGCAATGGCACCGTGGCCATTCATCTGGCCCTGGCCGCATTGGGCATTGGTCCTGGCGATGAGGTGATTGTGCCAACCTTCACCTACATTGCTTCGGTCAACACCATCATCCAAACGGGCGCAACTCCCGTATTTGTGGACTCGTTGCAAGCTACATGGCAGGTAGACCCCGAAGATATACGGAAAAAAATAACACCAAGAACCAAGGCGGTGATGGCCGTTCATCTGTATGGGCAATCCTGTGACATGGATCCGATTGTTCAAATTTGCAAAGAGAACAATCTTCTCTTGGTTGAGGATTGCGCTGAGGCCTTTGGTAGCTATTACAAAGGGCGACATGTTGGCACCTTTGGTGATGTCGCCACTTTCAGCTTCTTTGGCAACAAAACCATTACCACGGGCGAAGGAGGTATGGTAATTGCCAAAGATGCAGCAGTGCTCGCGAAAGCATTTCACCTGAAAAATCAAGGCGTATCGTCAAGCCGGGAATATTGGCACGATGTCGTTGCCTATAACTACCGAATGACTAATATCTGTGCCGCGATTGGATTGGCACAGCTGGAACAAGCAGACGTCATTCTTGAAAAGAAACGCCAAATTGCACTTTGGTATGAAGAAGCCCTGCAGGGATTGCCGCTGGAGGTGCATCGTGAAGAGTCCGGAACGACACATTCCTTCTGGATGTGCTCCGTTCTGGTGAACGATGCCACCCAACGGGACGGGCTTCGCCAGCACCTGCGCGAGCAAGGCGTTGAAACACGGCCCGTTTTCTATCCTGCGCACACCATGCCTCATTGTCAGGCTGAAGGCGTATTTCCTGTTGCTGAATATCTAGGGGCTAGAGGAATCAATCTGCCGAGCTTCCCCGCGCTTGCGTTTGAAAATGTACAAGATATCGCTAAGCACTTGCGACTATTTTTTGAGAATCTTGTGTAATGAAGTATGCGCTAGTCGCCACCACTGGCTATATTTTGCTGGTCGATCTAGATTCGAAGCGCGTTACCCCTTTGAAAAAAGATCAGCCAGAATATTATGGAATATCCTGGTTCCCGGGAGATTCGGAGCTGGTTCTTTCACATTCAGGTGTGAATAATTCAGATCTCATCGACATAGCATCTTATGCCCAATCTGAACAGGGCTGGCTCTCCAAAGGTACTCAGAATGGGAGGCGTTTCTTATCTGCTCCTCACCAGATATTGTGTGCGCCTGATGGTCGAATTATTTGTACGAACACGGGTAGAAATGTTATTTCGATAGTTGACTTGAATCGCCTCAATCTATTTCAAGAGGCGGGTATCAGTAACGCGCGATGGGACCGATTGTCGCTGGAAAAAATTACAGGCGATCACCTGAATTCCGTATTTCTCCAGAATGATCAACTGTTTGTAGTAGCGCATGGCCACAATAAAGGCTCTAAGTTGGCTGTTTTTTCATACCCGGATCTTGACTTGTTATCAGTCACTCCTCTCGGTGAGAGAACGGGGCTTCACAATATTTGGATTACCTCTGAAGGCCAGAGTATAAGTTGTCATTCTGAAATTGGGGCCCTGATCGATATAGATTGCGCAGAGCCTCTTTGGGAATCAGGCTCACCTGTATATACGCGCGGGCTGGCTGCTACCGATGATTACGTGCTTGTAGGAGAGAGCCAAAAGACCGGGAGAGATTTGCGTCGCAATTCGCTGAGTGCGATTTGGGTATTGGATCGAAAGCAATGGCAAGCGATTGACTACATCTGCTTGGGGCCTTATGGAGCAGTGAATGAGGTGAGATTGTTGGATGTGCCCGATCTGGCCCACCATGGCACTCCATTGCATAATATCCAAAATTTCCTCGCGGAAAGTGAGATCCGAGATCTTCCCCCGGCTGAAATGGAAAAGAGCGAAAAAAATGGCCAAAATTTTGCAATGTCTAATGCCGATTTGGTTCAGGGCAAGCTTGATTTGGCTCGCGCTGTTTGGGGCGGGAAAGCCACCTGGTCGTCATACCCTTTGGTCCTCGGGTCACCAGAAACGTTAAATGATGGAAGTAAGCGAGCTGCTGTAGATAACCTGTGCCTAGCTTTGAAAAAGGACTCTGGTAATCAATCTATGGCGTGCTTTTCCTATGCCCTTGAAGCTGGGCAGGTGTCGCATGTCTCTGCAGTGCTCGGTTACACGGGTAAGGGTGGGGATACCCATATGGCTGCATTACTGATTCAGAGTTCGGTCGGAGGAGGGGTATTGTCTGCATGGCGCCACAAAGGAGACGGGTGGAGGCAGTTGACGGAAATTGCAAATGTATTTGGACTTCCTCTGGAGGGAGATGTTCAGCTAAAAACTAGCCATTTGACGGCGATTCTATCTGTAGGAGGTACCGAGATATTGCGTCTGGATGCATCCACGTTGGGGCTGGACCACTGCAACAAAGGGCTGGGTATTCGATGGATAGGTGCAACGGTCAAACCACTGGATTAGTTTAATGAATCGATACTGGAAAGGGATATGGCAATCCCGCTATTTTTGGACCCATCTCGCTCTGGCTGATCTGCGCTCGCGTTGGCGGCGTTCCTTCTTTGGGGCCTTGTGGTCAATTATTCAACCCCTCGGCATGACGGCGTTACTGGCGGTGGTGTTCAGCCAGATGTTCAAGTCAGACATCACAACTTATGCCCCTTACATTCTCTCTGGCTTGATTGTTTGGGAATTTGTGGTTGCCAACGTTACGGGGGGAGCCCTATCGTTCGTTCAGGCAGATGCATATATCAAGCAGTGTAAACACCCATTGGCCATATATACCCTCCGCACCGTTTTAGGGAGCCTGGCTGTTCTGATGTTGGCAAGCGTTGCTCTGTTTGGATGGTCGCTGGTTGTGCTTCCGCAGAACTTCGGCTGGAGTTGGTTGGCGACGCTCACCATCTTCCCTGTTTTGGGTCTGATCGCGTGGCCCTTGGCTACGACCTTGGCGTATATTGGTGTGCGCTTTCGGGACGTGCCCCACGCTATGGGGCTATTGATGCAGGCCTTATGGTTTATATCGCCGGTCTATTTTGAAGCCAAAATGTTTAGGCAAGGGGGGATGGGTTTTCTGGTGGACTTCAATCCCATTTACCACGTGCTCCAGTTGGTTAGAGCGCCGTTGCTGGAGGGGGCATGGCCTACCGTCGAAAACTACAGCTATTCCTTTGCAATAGCTCTGGTGTTTGGTCTTTTCGCCTGGTTGGTGGGGCGGAAGGCTGAGAGCAAGGTTATCTTTTATTTATGAACCAGCCTGAAATCAATCTTCAAGCAGTCAATCTGCATTATGCATCGGTTGCGTTCAAAGAGCGTTCGCTTAAATCTTTATTATCACGACCTTTTGGGAAAAGTGGTGCACGTGAGATCAAAGATGTTCATGCGCTCAAGAATATAACTCTTGAAATCAAAGGTGGAGAGCGTGTGGGGCTCCTGGGGCACAACGGCGCTGGAAAAAGCACTTTCCTCAAAACCGTTGCCGGTTTGTATCCAGTCTCCAGTGGCCAGGTCAATGTTCGAGGGCAGGTGCGTTCGCTATTTGATTTGAGCTTAGGGTTCGAGCCGGATGCTACCGGTCGTGAAAATATTCTATATCGGGGACTGTTGTTGGGATTAACGCCACGGTTCATGCGTGAAAAACAGGCCGAGATCGTTGAGTTCGCAGATCTCCGGGAATTTATAGATTATCCTATTAAAACATATTCTGCAGGCATGCAAGTGCGATTGGCATTTGCTATATCTACTGCGGTTGGTGGGGATATATTATTGCTGGATGAGGTTATTGGGGCGGGGGATGCGAATTTTATGGGTAAAGCGAGGCAGAGAATTGCGGAGTTGATTGAGCGCGCAGAAATTCTTCTGCTGGCTTCTCATGATTTTGGCGCCCTTAATAGCCTTTGCCAGAGAGGATTGGTTTTTCACCGTGGTGAGATAGTTTTTGACGGCTCCATTTCCAAGGCGGTAGTCGAGTACAAGAAGGTGAATAATATTCCATGAGGAATGATCAGCCCTTGCGTGTAATGTGGTTGCTTAACCACACGTCAGCACGAAAATTCGAGATTCCAATGCTGAAACGCATTGGCGTGGAGCAGATATTCCAGCCAAAAATATTTCCAGCTGACCCAAGCTTTCGGAGTGCAAATATTGACTTCTCAGAGGACGATAGACTGGCTATAACAGTGCATGATCTGCAGGTTTTAAATGCGGCGGATTGGTATGCTGGAGCAAGTCAAGATGCCTGGGAGATTGCAAATCGACACTTTGATGTTGTTTTCTTGATATTGCATTCAGCGGAGGTTTTGGTATCTGCTGCGAAGTATTTTCGTGGGGCCATCGTTTTGAGGGCGTTCGGGACGGAAAAACCAGTCACTTATGAGAAAATAATAGCGCACTACGGAATCGCTTCAACTGTGAGGGGTTTGGGTGGGCGATTCTATTTTGGTGAGGCCTATCCACATCTGGGGGATCAAGAGGCTAAGTATCTTCGTGACAGAAGATGCTATCTCCCTTTGGGTATGGAAAGTGTTGATTATAAGGATAGCTGGGAAGGTGCGCTAAAACAGGTTGTTTTTGTCTGCCCAGATATTGGATTCAATTTTTACTATCGGCAGATATATGAATCGTTTTGCCGAAGTTTTGGGGATCTACCCTATATCGTCGCTGGCGCACAACCGATTCAAGTGGATGACCCGAGGGTTCTCGGCTTCGTGAGCAATGAGCAGCATGCTCATAACATGACTCAAAGCCGCGTCATGTTTTATCACAGCCAAGAATCACATCATATTCATTACCACCCCTTTGAGGCCGTTCGCATCGGCATGCCGCTTGTATTCATGGGGGGCGGTATGTTGGATCGGATGGGCGGCTCGAAGCTTCCGGGGCGTTGCGAAACCATCCGTGAAGCGCGGCTAAAAATTGAACGTATCCTGAATGACGACCAAGATCTGATCCGGAGCATCCGAGGAAGTCAAACGATGCTTCTGGATGCGATGAATCCAGCGAACTGTGAAGGTGCATGGCAGGCTGGTTTTGCCCGCATCGCCTCAGAACTCGCCCTGGCGCGCGCAGAACAAGCGCGTCGACCCCTCGTGACGAAGCGCAAACGCATTGCGGTGATCTTGCCTGTGGGGTATCGCGGTGGCAGCCTACGAGGCGCGTTGTTGCTAGCCAAGGCGCTGTATATCGGCAGTCGCCAAGCAGGAGAGCCGACAGATGTTGTGTTTCTGCATCTGGACGACCCTGCGGTGTATTCGACAACTGATTTTGATGACTTGGCCGAAGGGGTCCAGCGAAGGCCATATAAGTGGAAGTCCCTGCGAGCTGGCGAGGCGCGCCGTGCCATGCGGTACGCGGGCTTTCCGGAGTGGGAGCCCCTAGTTCAGCAATACCTCGTGCCCGACGACGGAATTCAGCAGCTGCAAGATTGTGACCTTTGGCTTGTCGTCAGCGACCGTTTGTCGAGTCCTTTGCTTCCACTGAAGCCCAATGTGCTCATGGTGTATGACTATTTGCAGCGCTATGAAGCCGTCATGCCGCAGGGCGCGGACTACTTTTTTCTACTGGCTGCTCAGTCTGCTGCGCGCGTGCTTGTGACCACAGACTTCACTTGGCGAGACGCAACCCAATATGCGGGTCTTCAGCCTCGCTTGGTTCGTCGGGTTCCTATGTTGGCGCCTGAGTTTCCCATACGCAGGGCAGCCCACAATAAGGAACGAGGTTCGGGTCGGGGCTACTTTATCTGGACCACCAATGCTTCCCTGCACAAGAATCATGCTCGCGCGGCGCAGGCCTTAGAGATCTACTACGGCGAATTGGGCGGAAAGCTGGATTGCCGCGTTACGGGGGTCAACACCCGGGACATGCTGACCAGTCAGACTCCTCATTTGCGAGAAATGGCCAAGGTCTTTGAACGCAGTGAACTGTTGAAGGCGCGGGTTCAGTGGTGCGGCGAGTTGTTAGACGCCACTTATCGCGAACTCGTGGAAGGGGCCGTGTTCCTATGGCATGCAGGTAATATTGATAACGGAACGTTCAGCGTGATTGAGGCTGCTTGCTTGGGGGTTCCATCGCTGTCCAGCGACTATCCCGCTATGCGTGAGATGGATACGCAGTTTGCACTGAACCTCGCGTGGATGGACGCCAAGTCTCCCCGCGATATGGCGGTTCAGCTTAAGCAAATGGAGTCTGACGCCCCTGGCAGGCGTGCCCACCTGCCTTCACCACAACAACTTGCCGGCCAGAGTGTGGAGGCGCTTGCACGCCAGTACTGGGAAGAGGTGCGCTCGTGCCTGTAAAAGAATACGGAATTTACGTCGCATATCCCCCCACGGTTGATTTGAGGGTGGAAGGTCTAGGTAGATACTTGGCGGCATTTCTCAAAGGGGCGGAGGGGCGCACTGACGTGCGCTTCACGATTGTTTGCCCCAGTTGGTCTCATGATTCATTGGAACAGCTATTCCTGAGCGAGGACGTTCCCATGGATCGCGTGCGCGTCATTGGACCTAAAGGAAAGCCGTACGCGCTCTACGTTTATGAGGCCTGGAAAAGTTACCTGAAACGCGAGCGAGGTTCGAGCTGGCTTCGGCGTCTGTCTCGTGGCATGGATAAAGTAGCCACTAGGGCGCAGATGCGCTTAGAGCGGCGGGGCATCACGGTAAACAGCTTATCCACGCTTTTGATGTTCTGCGTGGAGGCGCTGCCAGTGGGGGCCCTGCTTCTGATGCTGGCTCCCCTGTGGATTCCCATGCTGCTGGTCAATCGCTGGAAACCGCTCCTTCAACGCGGATTTCAGCGGCTGGCTCCCAGAATTGCTGTCAAAAGAGCTCGGCTGAAAGCTTTGCTGGATGAGCCGCAAGGGATAGGACTTGTTCAGCGTCTGTTTGCTGACATGGAGCACTCTGAGTCCCAGCGCATGCAGAAAGTCATTGAGCGGCTGCACGAGGTAACAGCTTGGTACTGCCCTACGGCCTTCTGGCCAGCGTTCAATGAGATCAAGGCCCCAAGATTGATGTGTGTGCCGGATGTTGTATTGACTGATTTTCCCGTGGGTTTCTCATCGGTCAATGGAAACTACACTCTGCAGGTTTTTGAGAAGGTTCAAGAATCGATTCATTCTGCACACAACTTGGTGACCTACAGTGATGCAGTGAAATGGGGTACGCTGGTGGATCGCTATGGCGTTGATGCGGAAAAAATTTCTGTGATTCATCATGCTGCCAATAAATTGAACCGCTCTGTGGAAATTACAGGGTTTCCCGACACCGAAAAAACGGCAAAGCACCATTGTCAGAAGCTGCTATTCCAAGCACTACTACGTGCCACCAATATTGACTATACCTCTGGACTGGTCAATGGAGAGCTGCAGTTTATATTCTATGCGAGTCAGTTCAGGCCGAATAAAAATATTATTACCCTGCTTCGGGCATATGAGTATCTTTTGCGTAATCGCTATATTTCGCATAAACTGATATTGACTGGGCATCCGCGTTCGGCACCTGAGATACAAGATTTTATTTCTATCAATCGATTAGAGAATGATGTTCTATGCTTGCCCAAGCTCAGTATTGCTGAGTTGGCTGCTTGTTACAAGCTGGCGACATTGGCTGTTAATCCAAGTCTGAGCGAAGGAGGATGTCCCTTTACCTTTACTGAGGCGCTGTCCGTTGACACTCCAGTGGTTATGGCGCGTATACCGGTCACAGAGGAAGTTTTGACAGATCCTCAATTGCAAGAGATTAGTTTTTTTGACCCTTATGATTGGCAGGACTGCGCACGGCGCATTGAATGGGGACTTGCTCATCCGCAGGAGTTGCTAGCACGGCAGCGCATAACCTATGATCAACTTAGCCAGCGTTCCTGGTCTGATGTTGTGAATGAGCACATCGAAGTTCTGGACCGAATTTCCAGGGTAGATCGAATCAAGAATCTGCAATGATGTCTCAAAAACTGATAATTTTCGGATATGGTGGCCATGCGCGTAGTGCAGCCGATTTGGCGCTGGCATGCGGGTACATCAGTTTATTGTTTGTCGACGAAAATGCACGGCCTGGGGAGAGTTTTTTAGGGCATTCCGTAGTTTCGTCTCTGGCGATAGATGATTTTCAAGAATATAGCGCTTTTCCCGCTGCCGGTGACAATAAACGCCGAAGTCAGCAGTGTCTGGCTATTGAGCAGCTGGGTTTGCCTTTGGTTTCCCTTGTTTCTCCGCTCGCCAGTGTGGGGGTTGGAAGTTCCATCGGAGCAGGCTGCTTCGTAGGCCATCATGCGCACATCGGTCCTTTGGCGTCCATAGCCACTGGTTGTATTGTCAATACGGGAGCTGTCGTTGAGCATGAAGCTCAGGTTGGCGAGTATGCCCATATCTCAGTGAATAGCACGATTGCCGGAAGAAGCAGCTTGGGAGCATATTCAATGCTGGGGGCTGGCGCTGTCATCATCGATGGCGTGTCAGTTGCCAGCGGAGTTATGGTGGGTGCGGGAGGCGTGGTGCATCGATCAATAGTCGAGCCAGGCATCTACACAGGTGTTCCGGCTCGAAAGAGCAAGTAGATAGATGAATTGACTTAGGTGGCCTGTGCTGGATGTTTGCGAGAAGTCGGAAAAGCCATCAGCATGATGTGCGGGCACGGCAGCATCACATAAAAAAGGCTCCTTGATGGAGCCTTTTTTATTCGCTGCTTACTGCAGACTCAACGTGCTTGTAGGTGCTCCGTTGCCGCCATAATTTCCAGAATTCCTATTGTTCCCAAAACTCCGGATTTGTCCTCCCGATAATGTTTCTAGGCCCAGTCCGGTGTTGTTGGTAATGGTGCTGGACGAAATGCGAATTGACGATTGCGCACCAAACGAGCGCACACCACTTTGAATATTGCCGTCGGAGACCGAATTTTCGATGCTCATGCTGACAGGGCGCGATACGCTATTCGAAATAAAACCTGCATTGGTATTGGAGCTCACGATCGTATTCACGATGGATACGTCGCTTCCGTCATCAGCCCGGATACCGCGTTGACTTTGGTCGATACGAGTGTCGGAAATAGATACGGTAGCCAATGTGGCCGGACCAGGAACGATCCAGATGCCCCCGCCACCACAGTGGTCACCGAGAAATTTGCGAATGGCGAGATTGCTATCTGCCGGGGTTGTAGGTGCAAAATTGACGCATTGGCCGGTAACTCGGGACACTCTGACATTGTCGAGGATGACTCCCGCCGCGCTCAAGACATTGATGCCGTTGATGCCCGTGCCCGCACCGTCGATGACAACATTGCGAATGACAACATGTGCCGCCGCGTTATTGATGATGATGCCATTTGTCCCGGCAGAGAGTATGCCTCCAGCCTGCCCACCTGCCCCATCAATAGTGATGCTCTTGGTGATTGTGACTGCCCCAAAACCACCTGGGTCAAGTACGTTGATGGCCCCGTTGGTTGCAGTTTTGGAGATTGCACCGGCAAAGGTTTTGCAAGGAGCCGTTCGGCTGCAGGGATTTGCGTCGTCTCCTACCCCAGACACCCACGTACGCGTGGCTTGAGCATGGGCTGCGGACGCGGCCAGAAGAAGGCCGCAGATGACGATGTAAATGTTGGGCTTGCGCATCGGAACCTCCAGTTGGATATTTGCTATCACTACTCTCTGTAACGCGTGCTGAGCTTACGCTGAATTAACCGCTTTGCAAGTGATGTTGGTACCAGTTGGTGCCCTAACGATCTAGTGGCCTGAAGGAGGGAAACGGTTTGTGGGCGAACGTTAAAATCCATCGCTCCGTTCAGAGGTTTGGATGCCTAGGTGACGGGGCGCATTGCGAATGTGGCCGGCGGACGCACAGGCGTCTGCATGCAACTGGTTTTCTTATAACTCTCAATCATGGCGCCACTTCAAATCACGACCACCTTGCTGGGCATCGGCCTTGCCGCCGTCATTCTGCTGCTCGTCCGGCGTGATCACCTCTACCTTTTGCACGGCCTGTTCTGGATCTTGGTAGCGGGGGCTGCGGCCGTCTTGGGAGTCTGGCCGGGTCTGATTGATCGTCTCGCGGTGGTGGTGGGCATCAGTTACCCGCCCGCTCTGCTTTTGCTGGTGGCTGTGGTGATCGTCCTCATCAAAACGCTGCACACCGATATCGTCAATACCCGGGTGGAAAGAGATGTGAGGCGCCTCAACCAGCGGCTGGCCATATTGGAGGCAGACAACGCTGCTTTGCGAGAACTCCGGCAGCGTTAGTTGTTGCCGAAAGCAGGCTTCGGAGGGGGCGTTGCTTGCGGTCCGCCGCTTAGTTGGGGCGCTAGCGTAGATAAACCGATGCCAAGGGGGGATGGTGGGCGCATTTCCACGCCTTGGCCAATGAAGCACTGCAGAGAATCAAGGAGCAGCGCGACGGCTTGCCCGGCGCACTTGCCACCGCGCAAGGCATAGCAGCGTGGTGGCCGCCATGTACTTGGCCACACTGAACCATGAGTTGAAAATTCGCGACTTGCCGACCGCGCGCAGATTCATGGAGACGGGCACTTCGACAATACGCAACCCGGCGCGGCGCACCAGTAGCAGGGCGCCCAGGTCCTGATAGTCCAGCAAGGTGGCTTCACGCGATGCGAGTACCTGCATGGCTTCGGCGTTGTAGAGCCTGAATCCCGAGGTGAGGTCGCGCAAGTCAAAACCTGCCAGGTGGCGAAACCAGTTCCAGGCCAGTTGCCGCGTGCGGCTGGCGCGCTCTGGGTAGGCTCCTATCACCAGGTCGGCCTGATCCCGCGCCCGCAGCAAAACAGGGATCTCGTTGACCTCATGCTGGCCATCGGCATCCATGGTGATGACTGCTTGGTAGCCATGCAGCAGTGCGTAGCGAATGCCCGCTTGCATGCCACCCCATGCACCCATGGGTAGCACAGGATTCAGCACGCGGGCACCTGCCGCGCTGGCAATGGTTGCCGTATCGTCCGTGCTCTGGTCATTGATGACCAGCACATCGTGCCAGCCCTGCGCATGCAGATGCTGCAGCACGCTGCCGATGGTGCCGGCTTCGTTGCGCGCGGGGATTACCACCAGGAGGTCCTTGCCCCGAGCCGGTTTTTCCGCCTCTGGGGCCACCAGCTTATAGCTGGTGGCGAGCGCTTTTGCGCAGGCGGCAATCGAGAAATATTCAAGCAAGGCACGCTGTCCCGCCGCACCAAATGCCGCGCGTTGTTCTGGCTGGTCTTGCATGTGCTGGAACGCCGCCCGCCAGCCCGAAATACCGTCTTCCGGGGGAACGCGCAAGCCAGCATCGGCCCTTGAGACGACCCAGGGCATGCCGGATCCGGGCAGGTCGCTCACGATGCAAGGCCGGGCATGGTGCATGGCTTCTAGCAGCACCATTCCGAAGGCCTCGGTCCGTTCGCACGAAGCAAGGCAGAAAACGTCACAACTCTGAAGCAGGGCATGTTTCTCGTTGTCACCCACGTTCCCCAAAAGGCGCACATTGGGCGGCTCGCCGGACCGGGTTTGGGTGGCAATGAGGGTCTCCAGCTCTTGGCGGGACTCGCCTTCTCCAACGATCAGCAGTTCCAGCCCTGGCTGGCCCGTCACAGCGCGGACCAGTGTCTCAAAACCTTTGTAGTAGGTGAGGCGCCCGATCGACAACAGGCGCAGTGCGCCGCCATCTTCGGCTGACCAGCTTTTCAGCGGTTCGGTGTCGTCGGGTGGTGCCGGGTTCGTGCAATCCAGGCCCAGGGGAATTACATCGCACTTGTCCCGCCATGTTCGAAGCGGCTCGCTGGCTTCCAGGTACGGCGTGGATGTGGCAATGACCCGCGCCGCCTGGCTGAGTACTGCTTGTTCAAAAGGCCTGTAAAGGCGGTAGGCGATGGCAACTGCCGTGCGGATGCGTGATACCACCACATCGGAATGCCAGTGCACCACCCACGGAATGTCGCGCGCCTGCGCTAGGGTGAGCGCCCAGAAAACAGAGTTGTTGGGCATGTGCAGGTGCAGCACATCAGGCTGGGTGCGCTGAATGGCCTGCGCCAGGGCTCTTCGAAATCCCAGTGCGATGGGGGCGTAGACCACGCTGAACTGCACAGGCACCCGCTGCAACCAGACGGGATCATCGGGCAGGGGATCGCCGTGCACCAATGCATGGACATCCAGGCCCTGGCGCCGCTGCTCTTGAATCAGGTCGGCAAGAAACACTTCCATCCCCCCTCGGTGTGGGGGATAAAACTTGCCAATGTGTAATACGCGCAAAGTCACAGCCTGCCTGTCGCTACTTCTTTGGGGCAGCGATGATGGCGCGCATCTGGTTGTACTGCGGGTTCCGAGGGTCCAGCTTGATGGCCTGATCGATGTCGCTCAAGCTTGCTGCCTGCTGGCCCGCCTGGTGGTGGGCGATGGCGCGGCCGTAGTAGACCGGGGCGCCGGGGTTGGTGGCAATGAGTTGATCAAACACCTCAATGGCTGCCTTGGTCTCGCCTTTGCCCACCCGTGCCATGCCAAGGCCGAGCAGCAGGCGCGGATCTTTGGGGTTTGTCTGCAGCAGCACCTTAAAACCGCTGATGGCCTCGTCATACCTTTGCAGGGCCATCGCGGTCTCCACCAGCCGTATGCGCACTGTGGGTACCGTACTCTGCAGTTGAGGATCTTTTTCAGCCTTGACCACGGCAGTGTGGAAGCTCTCCAGCGCGGGTGCAAGTTGCCCCAGCGCTGCTTGGGATTCGCCTCGGTGGTAATACAGGGCGGGCTCTGCGTACCCCTGCGCCTCTGCCGCGGCAAAAGCCTGAAGTGCTTCCGCGTGCTTTTTCTTGAGCTGCAGAACCACGCCCGCGTTAAAGCGTGCACTGCGTCCCAGTTCGCCCAGGTCTCCAAGGGCTGCCGCAGTAGACAGGTTCCACTGCGCTTGGTCTGTCATGCCCTTGCGCAGGTAGTAGGCCCCCAGATTCAGAAAAGGGCGGCTGCGCCCAACGGCATTGGCGGGGGCTTTGACATCGATCTTCTCGGCAGCATCGGTCCATGCGGCCACCTCGTCGCTCAAAGAAAGGTTGCGCTCCAGGGCCAGCGCCCCACACAACAACCCCAGCACAGCGCCAAGGGCATAGATTGCTTTGGGCTTGAAGCCGGTGAGCACAATCGCCAGCAAGCCAGGAAGCGCCACTGCCCACAGGTAGCTGCGATAAAGCACAAAAGGGTCTTGCACCCAGACGGTGATGAACTCCGTGGCAAACCACAAAAGTGGAAAAAGAAGGAGTACGGCAGCAAGACTCAATGCGCCTGTGCGACGAAGCAGCAGCCACGCGGCCCCTGCAAAGAGCGCCAGATATGCCACCGCGCCAGCCAGGTGCCAGGACGATGCAAAGCCCAGCGGAAAGGCGGGACGCAGGTCGATAGACATCCAGCCAACATAGGGCACGATCCAGAGCAGCCCGTATGCAAAGAAGAGCCCTGCTTGATTCAGGATGCTCAGGGGAAAAATCTGCTGCGTAATGCCCGGGCGAAGCGCTTCGAGCTGCTGCGCAAAGGCCACAGATTGCGCATCAAAGAGCTGACCAATCAAGTCGCCGCGAAAGTGCAGCAGTGCGGCAGTGGCCACGCCCATCAGCAAAAGTGCAGCACCCAACACGACGGCAATGCTCTTCCAGCTGGGGCGCCGTATGTGGATGTAGATAGGAATGGTCAGGGCGGCGGTCATCACCGCATGCTCTTTGGACAACACAGCCAGCAGATAGGCCAGCAGTGCACCTGCGTACCAGACCATTCGCTTGGTTTGCAGCCCACGCACAAAGGCCCAGCATGCGAGCACGGCAAACAGGGTTGCCATGAGGATGGATCGTTGGATCAGGTAGCCCACCGCGTAAACCGCCATGGGGTGGAGTGCAAACAATGCCACCCCAACCTGCAATGCAGCCCTTTGCGATGCGGCAAAGTGCGCCTGGTCCTCCATGTCCTGCGGGAAACGGGTGCTGGCCATCAGCGCTTTGAAGAACGCATACATGGCAGCCACCACACCCAGGTGCAAGGCAATGTTGACGATGCGTTGCTTCCACCAGCCAGCGCCTGCGATCTGGTCCACCCAGACGAAGCTGCCGTACGAGACCATGCGCGCCTTGAGGTCCAGCAGGCTGCCGTAGCCACTAAAGATGGAGCCTTCCGTGAGCCGTATGTCGTCAAACAGCAGCTCGTTGTTCAGTCCTGGCACATACACGCCCAGCACAGCCAATACCAAAACCAGGGCGAAAAAGTAGGGGGCTTTGCCGGATTGGGCCATGGAAGGGCGTTTGGAGGAGGGCCAGAGCCCAGGTGGGACGGTAGACCGAACCAGTTTAGCAGACCAAAAAACGTCTCAAATCGTGAAAAATGTCGCAGAAGAGAGCCGTTAGATGGAGCGCGCTGCGGTGGTTTGTAGTGCCGGCCGCTTTGGGCGTGACCGCATATGTCTGTCTTGTCTCCGGAGGGCGGTTACGGTTGGGATTTCTGTGGGCCCCGTCCGATCATCAAATCCAGGTTCTGAACAGCCGCCCCCGATGCCCCCTTGCCCAGGTTGTCGAACACGGCAGTCAGCAGCACCTGGCCATGGCGGGCGTTGCTGAAAATGCCCAACTGCAGCTGGTTGGTGCCGTTGAGGGCCTGCGGGTCCAGGTGCTGGGTGTCTTGCGCTTGCGCCAGGCCCAGGACCTCAACATGGTCCGCACCGAGAAAGTGCTGGGCCAGGCAAGCGTGCAAACGCTCTCCGGTGGTGCCTGCGGGCAGCTGGCGCAGATGGAGCGCAATGGTGAGCGCAATCCCCTGGCGGAACGAACCATAGGCTGGAAGAAAAAACGGGCGTTGCGACAGCCCGGCATGCAGGGCGATTTCCGGGGTGTGCTTGTGTTCCAGACCCAGGCCGTAGAGCTGGAAGGCCGGGGCGTTGGCTGCGTTCATGCCTTCATGTTCGTCCACGCGAGCCCGTCCGCCGCCCGAATACCCCGACACCGCGTGGATGGTGATGGGAAGGTCAGCGGGCACGAGCCCCGCCTGCACCAGGGGCCGCAGCAGGGCGATGGCGCCCGTGGGGTAGCAGCCTGGGTTGCTGACCCGCTTGGCGCCAGCAATGCGCGCGGCCTGGGCAGCGCCCATCTCTGGAAAGCCATACACCCACTGCGGGTCCGTGCGGTGCGCTGAGCTGGCGTCGATCACGCGCACGGCGGGGTTGACGATGGAGGCGGCTGCTTCGCGGGCAGGGGCATCGGGCAGGCACAGGATGGCGATATCGCAGCTGTTGATGGCCTCGGCGCGGCGGGTGGCGTTCTTGCGTTCGGCCTCGGGCAGGGTCAGCAGCTGCAGATCCGTGCGGCCACGCAGGCGTTCGTGGATCTGCAAACCGGTGGTGCCTTGGTCGCCATCGATGAAGACAAGGGGTGGGGTGGTCATGGGGCGGGTTCCTGCAATGGAGGGGATGTGGAATCTTCGGTCCCGGTCTAAACTTTGAAAAGTTGAATTTCACAAACATCAGAATCAGGTTTACTGAACGTCATGCGCGAACTCAATCTTGACCGGCTGCGCACCCTGGTCACCATTGCCGACCTGGGCTCCTTCGCAGAAGCCGCGCGCACGCTGCACCTGGCGCCGCCCACGGTGAGCCTGCACATCGCGGACCTGGAGGCCCACATCGGTGCGCCATTGCTGGTGCGCAAGCGGGGCGAGGTGCGTCCGTCCGCCGTGGGTGAGGTGCTGGTCGAACGTGCCCGGCGCTTGCTGGCGGACGCGGATGAAGCGATGGACCTGGTGCAACGCCAGGTGCAGGGGCTGGCGGGGCGTGTGCGCCTGGGCGCCTCCACGGGCGCCATTGCGCACCTGCTGCCCCAGGCCCTGGAGGCGCTGGGCCAGCACCACCCCGGCATCGACGTGCAGGTGGCCGTGCTCACTTCGCACGAAACCATGTCGCGGCTGGCCAATGGTGTGCTGGATGTGGGCCTGGTGGCCCTGCCACAGGCAGCCCTGCGCGGTGTGGCGGTGCTGCCGTGGCGGCGCGACCCGGTCATGGCGTTTTTGCCGTCTACCTGGCCTTCGCCCGCGCGGGTCACTCCCGGCTGGCTGGCGAGCCAGCCGCTGATCCTCAACGATGACGGCACCAGCCTGTCACGGCTGACGGGCGAGTGGTTTGCGCAAGCCGGCGAACACCCCAAGGCGCGCATCCAGCTGAACTACAACGACGCCATCAAAAGCCTGGTGGCGGCAGGCTATGGTGCAACGCTGCTGCCGCAAGAGGCTTCCACCTCCGTGCCACGGGACCCCCGCATCCGCATGCTGCCGCTGCAGCCTCGCCTGTGGCGGCCGCTGGGTATCGCGCACCGTGCGGGGCCAGTCGAGCGGGCCACCCAGCATGTGCTGGATGTGCTGTGGCAGCAAAAGCAGGGGTAGGGCAGTGGCAAGGCGGGGGCGGTACCGCCCATGCCCATCGTGTTGCTCACCATGCGGCGCAAGATCGGATGCGAAAATTACAGATAAAAATCGGCTCTGGCGCTTATCTATAAAGCGCGAGCAGCTATCAATATAGTAGCGTTGGTGGCTGCTTCAGAGGGGGTTCTCGGGCGCCAGCGCGCTGAGCACCATGCGCACGATCAGCTCCTCGGCCTTTTCGTAGTCGCGTTCTGTCAGTGCCGGTTTGCCCAGCAGCAGGGCGAACTGGGCCTCCTGCTCCGCATAGGCCTGCGTGACCGACCAGATGATGAACATCAGGTGCGTGAAGTTGACCTTGGCGATGCGGCCTTCTCGGGCCCAGCGTTCGAAGGTGCGCACCTCGGTCTTGAGCAGCGGTGCCACGCGCTCGATGATGGCGTTGCCATAACGTGGTGCACCGGCAATCACCTCTTTGGTGAAGACCTTGGCGCCCTGGGGGCGCGTGCGCGAATACTGCAGCTTGGCGCGGATATAGCGCCGCAGCGCCTGCTGGGGGTCGTCGCTGTGCGACAAGTCTTCCATCCCGGCCAGCCACTGGGTGAGCACGTCGTCGAGCACGCGTTGGTACAGCGCCTCTTTGCTCGGAAAGTAATACAGCAGGTTGTGGCGGCTGATGCCGATGGCGGCAGCGATGTTTTCCAGCGAGGCGCCCTCAAAGCCGAACTGCGCAAAGTGGTTCTCGGCCTCAGTGAGGATGCCCTGTTCCTTGAGCAAGCGCGAGGCGGTGGGCGCGCGGGGCGTTGTCTCGTCGCTGGAGGTGGCGCGCGTTGTCCTGGGAGCGCGGGGGGCTGTGTCTGCGGGGGACGGGCGGGCGTCGGTCATCGCACCATTGTGGAACAAGCCAGGGGCCAAAAACTGGCATTTCGCTGGCGTGAGACGGAGATTTGTGGCGATTTGGCTGGCACGGGGTTTGCTCTAGGGATTTTACCAATTGGTAAATTTTTACGGGTTGGTAAATTGACCCACCACACAGGGCACCGCTGCGCCAAAGCAGCGGGCACCTGAATCCTACAGCGAGGCCCACGATGAAACCTCCGAAGTTTGCAAGCACAGGTGCCTGCGCCTGCGCTGCATTGGCTGGCCCCAGCCGCATGCGCAGCCAGCGCTGCGTGGCACGGGCGCATTGGAGCGTCTGCATGGCCTGCGCCCAGACCCCCACCCTCACCCGCTCGGAGGAAACCTGATGGACACACCCGCAAGCCGTGCCTGCGGCATTCATGCCGCACGCCTGAACCTGGCCGACTACGCTGCCAACTTCAGTGATGCGCACCCGCCGCTCACCAAACCCCAGGCCCTGATCGAGGCCGAGCGCTGCTACTACTGCCACGATGCGCCCTGCGCCACCGCCTGTCCCACGGGGATCGACATCCCATCGTTCATCCACCGCATTGCGCAGGACAACAACCGGGGTGCTGCCCGTGCCATCCTGGAGGCCAACCCGCTGGGCGGCATGTGCGCCCGTGTATGCCCCACCGAAGTGTTGTGCGAACAAGCCTGTGTGCGCAACACCAACGAGGACAAGCCGGTGGAGATCGGCTCGTTGCAGCGCTATGCGACTGACGCATTTTTTGAAAAGCCCGGTGCACCGTTGTTCCAGCGCGCAGCCGCCACCGGCAAGCGCGTGGCTGTTGTGGGCGCAGGGCCGGCGGGCCTGGCCTGCGCGCATGGCCTGGCCGTGCGCGGCCATGACGTGGTGCTGTTCGAGGCACGCCCAAAGCTGGGCGGCCTCAATGAATACGGCCTGGCCAGCTACAAAACCACCAACAACTTCGCGCAGAAGGAGGTGGAGTGGCTGCTGTCCATCGGCGGCATCGAGGTGCGCACGGGCCAGCAGCTGGGCCGTGACATCACGCTGGACAGCCTGCTGGGCGCCTACGACGCCGTGTTCCTGGGCCTGGGCCTGCAGGGCGTGAACGCGCTGGGCGTGACCGAGCCCACGGCCACAGGCTTGCGCAATGCCGTGGATTTCATTGCCGAGCTGCGCCAGAGCACCGACCTCTCGGCACTGCCCGTGGGCCGCCGCGTGGTGGTGATTGGCGGCGGCATGACGGCGGTGGATGCCGCCGTGCAGTCGCGCAAGCTGGGCGCGGAAGAAGTGACCATCGTCTACCGCCGGGGCGCAGAGGCCATGTCGGCATCGGCCGTGGAACAGCAATGGGCGCAGACGAACGGCGTGACCATCCGCCACTGGGCCGCACCGAAAGAGGTGCTGAGCGAAAACGGTGCAGTGAAGGGTGTGCGCTTTGCCGCCACGGCGCTGAGCGGCGGCAAGCTGGTGGAAACCGGCGAGACCTTCACGCTCGATGCCGACATGGTGCTCAAGGCCATCGGCCAGACCTTTGTGGCCGAGCCCGTGGGCAACCGCATTGCACTGGAGGGCGGGCGTATCGCCACCGATGCCGAAGGCCAGACCAGCCTGCCGCGTGTATGGGCCGGTGGCGACTGCCGTGTGGGCGGCCGCGACCTCACGGTGGAAGCGGTGGAGCACGGCAAGGTCGCCGCTGTCTCCATCCACGCCGCACTGATGGCTTGAACCCCTTCCACCAAGTTTTCACGGGAGCAACCCATGGCAGACATTCGCAGCAATTTCCTGGGCATCCAGAGCCCCAACCCCTTCTGGCTCGCCTCCGCACCACCCACCGACAAAGAGATCAACGTCACCCGCGCCTTTGAGGCGGGCTGGGGCGGCGTGGTGTGGAAGACGCTGGGCGAAGACCCACCGGTGGTCAACGTCAACGGCCCGCGTTACTCCACGCTGATGTCGCAAGACCGCCGTGTGATCGGCCTGAACAACATCGAGCTGATCACTGACCGGCCGCTGCACACCAACCTCGAAGAAATCAAACGCGTCAAACGCAACTGGCCGGACCGCGCCATGATCGTCTCGCTCATGGTGCCGTGCGAGGAGCAGAGCTGGAAGAACATCCTGCCGCTCGTGGAAGACACCGGCGCCGATGGCATCGAACTCAACTTCGGCTGCCCCCACGGCATGAGCGAGCGCGGCATGGGCGCGGCTGTGGGCCAGGTGCCTGAATACATCCAGATGGTCACGGCCTGGTGCAAGCACTACAGCAAGCTGCCCGTGATCGTGAAGCTCACCCCCAACATCACCGACGTACGCCACCCTGCACGCGCCGCCAAGGCGGGTGGAGCCGATGCCGTGTCGCTCATCAACACCATCAACTCCATCATGGGTGTGGACCTGGACCGCATGGTGATGAGCCCGAGCACCGACGGCTGGGGTTCGCACGGCGGCTACTGCGGCCCGGCCGTCAAGCCCATTGCGCTGAACATGGTGGCCGAGATCGCGCGCGACGCGCAGACCTCGGGCCTGCCCATCAGCGGCATTGGCGGCATCACCACCTGGCGCGATGCGGCCGAGTACATTGCGCTGGGCTGCGGCACGGTGCAGGTGTGCACGGCGGCCATGGTGTATGGCTTCAAGATCGTGCAGGACATGTGCGATGGGCTGTCCAACTTCATGGACCAGCACGGCTACGCCACGCTGGACGACTTCAAGGGCCAGGCCGTGCCCACTGTGAAGGACTGGAAGAACCTCAACCTCAACCACATCGAAAAAGCCGTCATCAACCAGGACGCCTGCATCCAGTGCGGCCGCTGCCATGTGGTGTGCGAAGACACCTCGCACCAGGCCATTACCTTCACCAAAGAGGGGGGCGTGCGCAAGTTCGAGATCAACGAGGCCGAGTGCGTGGGTTGCAACCTGTGCGTGTCGATCTGCCCCGTGCCCGAGTGCATCACCATGCGCGCGCTGGAGCCGGGCGAAGTCGATGTCCGCACGGGCAAGAAGGTGACGGGCGAATACGCCAACTGGACCACGCACCCCAACAACCCGCAGCGCGTGTCTGCAGCGGCTTGATATGCGACCCATGCGTGCGTGTGCCACAGACCCTGCAAGGCGTTGTGACAGCACCCGTTGTGGTGCTGATTTGCAACGCATGCTGCACTGCATCTGGTGCAGTTCTTGCGTGATCTCTAGCATCGCTCGCTTCCCTTTGCCCGCCATCTGCCAGCGTGAGGGCGCTGAAACAGACGGCGGGTTGTGTGCAACCCCAACGACGTCTTTGACAGGAGTACAGGCATGACCAACAGTACCGGCAGCGCTGCCCATGTGGCGGGGCTAATGCCCGGCGGAGCCTCCAACACGCTCGCCAATGAAGATCTGCTCCCCACCACCGCCGCGCAGCGACACTGGACCTGGAAAGACTTCGCCGCACTCTGGGTGGGCATGGTCGTGTGTGTGCCCACCTACACCATGGCCAGCTCCATGCTGGACCAGGGCTTCACCTGGCAGATGGCGGTGTGGCTGGTGTTCCTGGCCAACTGCATCGTGCTCGTGCCCATGGTGCTGATCGGCCGCGTGGGGCCCAAATATGGTGTGCCGTTCCCGGTGCTGGCGCGCGCTTCGTTCGGTGTGAAAGGCGCCAACCTGCCTGCCGTGTTGCGGGGCCTGGTGGCGTGTGGCTGGTTCTCCATCAATTGCTATTTCGGCGCGCTGGCGCTGCATGGCTTCCTGAACATCCTGGGCATGGGGCTCGCGGGCCCGGCGGAGGGGCAGACCATCAGCACCTCGCAGTTCATGTGTTTCCTCGCGTTCTGGGCAGTGCACATCTACTTCATCTGGAAGGGCCCAGAGTCCATCCGCAAGCTCGAAGTGATCGCCGCGCCGCTGATGATCATTGCGTCCATCGTGCTCGTCGTGGTGCTGATGATGAAGGTGCCTTCGGGCCAGCTCTTCAACCTGCCTGCCAAGGTGGTCGAAGGTGGCCCCAAGACCTGGGCGGCGCTGACGGGCCTGGTCGGCTTCTGGGCTACGCTTGCGCTCAACATCCCGGACTTCACGCGCTTTGCCAAGTCGCAAAAGGACCAGGTCATGGGCCAAGCCATCGGCCTGCCGATTCCCATGGCACTGTTCTCCATGGTGGGTGTGATTGGTTTCTCGGCCTCAGCCATCCTGTATGGCAAGGCACAGTTGTTCCCCGACGGCCTGCTCACGCAAATGGGCAGCGTGGCTGCGGGCGTGGGCCTGCTGGTGATCCTGCTGGCCAACCTGACCACCAACGTCGCCGCCAACCTGGTGTCGCCGTCGTATGACTTCAGCCAGGTCGCACCGTCCAAGATCAGCTTCCGCATGGGTGGCCTGATCGCCGCGCTGATTGGCCTGGTGTTCATGCCCTGGAAGCTGCTGGCCACCTCGGGCGGCTACCTGTTCACCTGGCTGGGCGGCTACGGCACGCTGCTGGGCGCCATCGCGGGCATCCTGCTGGTGGACTACTACCTGGTGCGCAAGAGCGAGCTGAAGGTGGACGACCTGTACCGCCGCGGCGGCGAATACGAATACAGCAATGGCTGGAACGTGCAGGCGCTGATTGCCTTTGCGCTGGGTGTGCTGCCCTGCCTGCCGGGCTACTTGGCCGTGTCGGGCGTGATCGACAAGGCGGCTGTGCCCGGCCTGCTGCTGGCGCTGTTCGACTTTGGCTGGTTCTTCAGCCTGGCCGTGGCCGGCACCTATTACTACCTGACTGCCAAGAAGAAGTGACCCCTTGGCCCTGCCTGGGCCTGGTGCCAGTGCAGGGTTTTTTTTCGATCTGATCCGCATCCCTGAAGGAGACCCCCATGACCCAAGCCCTTGTGATCCGCGGTGGCACCGTGGTCAACGCCGACCGTGAACAGCGCGCCGATGTGTTGTGCGTCGATGGCCGCATCGTGGCCGTGGGGGATGGGGCGGCTGCGCAGGCCCCCGCAGGCGCGCAGACGCTGGACGCCAGCGGCCAGTACGTGCTGCCTGGTGGCATCGACCCGCACACGCACATGCAGCTGCCGTTCATGGGCACCGTCACCATGGACGACTTCTTCACCGGCACGGCGGCTGCGCTAGCCGGCGGCACCACGAGCATCATCGACTTCGTGATCCCCGATCCGCAAGAACCCATCCTGGATGCTTATCGCAAGTGGCGCGGCTGGGCGGAGAAGTCGGCCGCCGACTATTCGTTTCACGTCGCCATCACCTGGTGGAGCGAGCAGGTGCGCGCCGACATGGGTACGCTGGTGCAGGACGAGGGGGTGAACAGCTTCAAGCACTTCATGGCCTACAAGAACGCCATCATGTGCGATGACGAAACCCTGGTGAACAGCTTCAAGCGCGCGCTGGAGCTGGGCGCCATGCCCACGGTGCACGCCGAAAACGGCGAGCTGGTGTACCTGCTGCAGCAAGAGGTCGCCAAGATGGGCATCACCGGCCCCGAGGGCCACCCGCTGTCGCGCCCGCCCATGGTCGAGGCCGAGGCCGCCAACCGCGCCATTGCCATTGCCGACGTGCTGGGCGTGCCGATCTACGTGGTGCATGTGAGCTGCATGGAGTCGGCCGACGCGATTGCCCGCGCCCGTGCGCGCGGCCAGCGCGTGTACGGCGAGGTGCTGGCGGGCCACCTGCTGGTGGACGACAGCGTGTACCGCGACCCCGACTTTGCCAAGGCCGCCGCCTATGTGATGAGCCCGCCCTTCCGCCCCAAGGGGCACCAGGAGGCGCTGTGGCGTGGGCTGCAGTCGGGCCAGCTGCACACCACGGCCACGGACCACTGCACCTTCTGCGCCGCGCAAAAGGCCATGGGCAAGGAGAACTTCGCCAAGATCCCCAACGGCACCGGCGGTGTGGAAGAGCGCATGGCTGCGCTGTGGGACGGCGGCGTGAACACCGGCCGCCTCACGCCCAGCGAGTTCGTGGCCATCACTTCGGCCAACGCCGCCAAGCTGTTCAACATCTACCCGCGCAAGGGGTTCATCGGCGAAGGTGCCGATGCCGACTTGGTGCTGTGGGACCCGCAAGGCACCAAGACCTTCTCGGCCAAGACGCAGTTCAGCAAGGGCGACTTCAACATCTTTGAAGGCCGCACCGTGCGCGGCATCCCCAGCCACACCATCAGCCAGGGCCGCGTGGTGTTTGCCAACGGCGACCTGCGGGCGGAGCAGGGCAAGGGCCGCTACATCAAGCGCCCCGCGTTTGGCGCCAACTTCCAGGCCGTGCAAAAACGTGCGCAAGACCTGGCCCCCACCGCCGTTGCACGCTGACCGCTGCAATGCATCCGGAGAACACCATGGACACCAAAGTGAAGACCGACATCGAGAACCTGCGCATCAACGGCGATCGCCTGTGGGCGTCACTCATGGAGCTGGCGCAGATCGGCGCCACCCCCAAGGGCGGCGTGTGCCGCCTCACGCTCACCGACCTGGACAAGCAAGGCCGTGACCTCGTGACCCGCTGGGCGCGCGAAGCGGGTATGACCGTCACCATTGACAAGATCGGCAACGGATTCATGCGCCGCCCCGGACGCAACAACAAACTGCCGCCCATCATGACCGGCAGCCACATCGACACCCAGCCCACCGGCGGCAAGTTCGACGGCAACTACGGCGTGCTGGCAGGCATCGAGGTGGTGCGCACCCTCAACGACCACGGCATCGAAACCGAGGCCCCCATCGAAGTCGCCTTCTGGACCAATGAAGAAGGCAGCCGCTTTGTGCCCGTGATGATGGGCTCAGGCGTGTTCGCCAAGGCCTTCACGCTGGAGCACGCCTACGCCGCCACCGACACCGAAGGCAAGACGGTGAAGGGCGAGCTGGAGCGCATCGGCTACATCGGAGACCAGGAACCGGGAGACCACCCCATCGGCGCCTACTTCGAAACCCACATCGAACAAGGCCCGGTGCTGGAAGACAACGACAAGACCATCGGCGTGGTCAGCGGCGTGCTGGGCATCCGCTGGTTTGACTGCACCGTCACCGGCATGGAAGCCCACGCAGGCCCCACGCCCATGGCCCTGCGCAAGGACGCGATGCTGGCCGCCACACGCATCATGCAAGACGTAGTCGCTGCCGCCCACCGCCACCCGCCGCACGGGCGCGGCACCGTGGGCATGGTGCAAGTGTTCCCCAACAGCCGCAACGTCATCCCCGGCCGGGTCAAGTTCAGCATCGACCTGCGCAACAGCACCGACGCGCTGGTGGACGCCATGGCTGCCGAGGTCAAGGCCTTTGCCGACCAGGTAGCCAAGGAGCATGGCGTGCAGGTGCACATCGAGATGGTGTCCAGCTACCCCGCGCAACTCTTCCAGCCCGAGTGTGTGGACGCCGTAGGCCGCGCAGCCGCCAAGCTGGGCTACAGCCACATGCCCGCCGTCTCCGGCGCGGGGCACGACGCCGTCTACATGGCCAAGCTCGCACCCAGCGGCATGATCTTCATCCCCTGCAAGGACGGCATCAGCCACAACGAGATCGAGGATGCCAAACCCGAGCACATCGAGGCGGGATGCAACGTGCTGCTGCATGCCATGCTGGAGCGTGCGGGGACTTGATGCTATTTAAATTACAGCTGTCGACGCTTGATGGAAAAGCGCTGGCGGCTGTTTTTACTTGAAGTCTGGCTGCACGTTGTCAGTGCAGCTCCGTCAGCCCTAAAAAGTGGTCCAGCATGTGGAAGTGGTCTTCAAAGAATTCCTCTTCCATCCCCGCCAGCTGGTCGATGCGTGTCCACTGCACCTGCAGCGCGTCGTCGTCTGCTTGCACGTTTGGAAACTGCGCATCTCCCAAATCAAAGTAGTGCGCATGCGTGATGGTGCGGCCACGCTGGCTGCGGTCGGGGTGGTCGAACACGGCCACGGACTGCAGCGCGGCGCGCATGGTGGCCTCGGGCAGGTGGCAGTGGGTTTCTTCCACCAGTTCGCGCAGGCAGGACTGCCACACCGTTTCGCGCTGTTCGATGAAGCCACCGGGCACGGCCAGCTGGCCCTTGCCGGGTGCGTGTGCGCGGCGGATCAGCAGCACATGGTCCTGGCAGCGCAGCACCGCGTCCACCGTCACGAAGACGGGTGGGTAGGGCGCGGCGGCCCAGGCCTGCCGGTAGCCGCGCAGCATCTGCCACTCCTGCTGCAGCGCCAGGTAGTACGGGGTCTGCGCAAACTCGGTCAGCGTGGCCAGGGTGCTGGCAGGCATCTGGTCAGCCAGAGGAGCGAGGGCGGACTGCACCGTGTCGGGTGTGGCGCCAAACCAGGCGTCGCGGATGGCGGTGGCGTCAATCGGCCCCTGGCGCTCCACATGGATCAGCTCCCAGCCCGGGAACGCGCTCAGGTAGCCGCTGGTGGCGTCCTTGAAGTGGCCCACCAGACCGATCCGCGCACCGGGTGTCGTCAGCCGCGCCACGCCCTGGCGCACGGCCTGCACCCAGACCGCCTCGTTGTAGTAGTCGCGCATGGGCAGGACCACCATGCGGCTGCGGTCGACCTCGGGCAACGCATTGCGCAGCATGGCCTCGCGTTCTTGCCAAGTGAAGGGGTTCTTGGGCGAGCGCGCCTGCCAGGCCGAGCCCACCACCACGATGACCTGCTGCGCGCTGTCGAGCGCGCGCTGCAGCAGCGCAATGTGGCCGTTGTGCACGGGCTCAAAACGCCCGATGTAGATGGCGGTATCGACCATGTGTCTCCAGTCGTTGTCGGGTAACTTTTAAGTGTTTTTGGCTTCTAGCGCTTATCCATAAAGCGCTAGCAGCTATCGTTTTAGTAGTGATTTTACCGTGGACCGATTTCACACATATCGCGCTGCAATCGGCATCTGCCGCCCGCTGCCAAAAGCCCGCGCTCGCACGCGCACGATGGGCGGGGCCTGACGGCGCTTGTATTCGTTGCGCGCCACCATCATGCGCACGCGCTGCACCAGGGCGCGGCCCGCGTCGTCGGTTTGCAGCTGGGCCACAAAATTCTGCGCTGCCTGGTGCTCCTCGGCAGAAAGTCGGTCGCCTTCGATCAGCAGCTTGAGCACTTCGTCGAGCACGGGGTAGGGCGGCAGGCTGTCCACATCGCGCTGGCCGGGGGCCAGTTCGGCAGAGGGTTCCTTGTCGATGATGGCCTGTGGAATCAGCACGCGCCCGGCGTGTTCGTTGACGTGGCGCGACAGGGCAAACACCTCCGTCTTGTAGAGGTCGCCAATCAGGCCCAGGCCGCCATTGGTGTCGCCATACAGCGTGCAGTAGCCCACCGAAATCTCACTTTTGTTGCCCGTGGTGAGCAGCAGGTGGCCGAAGGCGTTGGAGTATTCCATCAGCACCGTTCCGCGAATGCGCGCCTGCAGATTTTCGAGCGGCAGGCCTAGCAGCGGTTGGCCAAAGCTGGCCTCGAACTGCTGCGCATAGCCCGCCACCAGCTCGGCAATCGGGTGCGTGAAGAGCTGCACACCTAGGTTCCGGCACAGCGCCACCGAGTCATCGACCGAGCCGCTGCTGGAGTAGCGCGAGGGCATGGTGATGCCGACCACGTTGTCCGCACCCAGCGCTTCCACGGCCAAGGCGAGCGTCAGCGCGCTGTCGATGCCGCCCGAGCTGCCCACCACCACCTGCGTAAAGCCGCAGCGCCGTGCGTAGTCGCGCAGGCCCAGCACGATCTGCTGGCGGTAGAAGTCCATGGTGGGCAGACCCTGTGCGGGCACGGGGGCGGGGCGTGCGCCTTCCGCGCTCAGAAAATGCCCGTTGTCGAACTGGAGGGTGGGCACGTCTTCCACAAACCGCTGCGCTTCAAAGACGACACCCGCATCGGGCTCGGCCGCGAACGATGCGCCGTCGTACACCACCTGGTCATGCCCACCGATCTGGTTCACGTACAGGATCGGCAGGCCGTGGCGGCGCGCGGCGTCGGCAAAGATCTGGTGGCGCTGCTCGCGTTTGCCGGTGTGGCTGGGACTGGCGTTGATGCTCACCACCAGGTCGGGCGCGGCGTCGCGCATGCGCTCGAAAGGGTTGGTGGCGTAGTCGGCGCCGTGGTCGTTCCAGCCGTCTTCGCAGATCAGCAGGCCCACCTGCGTGCTGCCGATGCGCAGCACCTTGGCCACGTCTGGTCCGGGCTCGAAGTGGCGGCGCTCGTCAAAGATGTTGTAGGTGGGCAGCAGCTGCTTGGCGTATTGCAGGCGCACAGCCCCGCCTTGCAGCACCAGCAGGCTGTTGTGCAAGCGCTTGCCGGGGCCGCGCGCGGGTGTGGGCGCGCCCAACACCCAGTGCAGCTGGGGTAATTCAGCAGAGGCCTGTTGTAACGCGGAGATACCGGCTTCGATGCGTTGCTGAAAGCCGGTTTCCTCCAGCATGTCGCCGGGGTAGTAGCCGCACAGCGACAGCTCGCTGAACACGATGATGTTGGCCTGTTCGCGCGCCGCCTGCTGCGCGGCGGCCACCATGCGGGCCATGTTGCCTTCGATGTCGCCGACAGTGAAGTTGAGCTGTGCAATGGTGATGCGGAGCATGGTGTCAGTCCTTCACGTTGAAAACCTGACGCAGGTAGGCCAGGTAGGTTTCATCGTCGCACAGCGTCTTGCCGGGTGTGTCTGAGAGTTTCGCCACAGGTTGTCCGTTGGCGCGCACCAGCTTCATCACGATGTTGAGCGGCTTCATCTCCGGTGCGTCGCCCATGTCGTTGGTGAGATTCGTTCCAATGCCAAAGCCGAGCTGTGTGCGGTCGCCAAAGTGGCGGTACAGCATGAGGGCGCGTCCCAGGTCGAGTCCGTCCGAGAACACCAGCCGCTTGGTGTGTGCGTCGATGCGCAGCCGGGTGTAGTGCGCGAGGGCTTTTTCGCCCCAGGCCACCGGGTCGCCTGAGTCGTGGCGCAGGCCGTCGAACAGCTTGGCGAAGTACAGGTCAAAGTCAGCGAGAAAGGCGTCCATGCCCACGGTGTCGGTCAGCGCAATGCCCAGGTCGCCCCGGTATTCCTGCACCCAGTCTTCGAGTGCGGCTTTTTGAAAGTCGCGCAGCCGCACGCCCAGGGCCTGGTAGGTCTGCAAATACTCGTGCGCCATGGTGCCGATGGGCACCAGGTTCAAATCGCGCGCCAGCAGCACGTTGCTGGTGCCCTTGAACCACTGCGGCGCCTCTGTCGCAAAGGTCTGCACCACCTCGCGCTGCCAGGCGCCGCTGTAGCGGCGGCGCAGGCCAAAGTCGAACAGCTCGAAAGGGTGGCGCAGCGCGGCCTGCCTGGCCAGGGCCTGCAGCTGATGCACTTTGGCGGCCAGCCGTGCACGGCCGCTGGCGAGGGCCTGGGCCGCGTCAAAACGGCGAAAGTACAGCTCGTTCACGATGGCCAGCACGAAGATCTCAAACCCCATCACATGCACCTGTGGGCCTTGCGCCACGATGTGCAGTTGCTCGCCCTCGGCCCAGGCGCTGATGAAACTGCGCTGGAACTGGAAGATGCGCAGGAAGTCCACAAAGTCGCTCTTGATGTAGCGCAGGCTGCCAACATAGGCCAGCTCTTCGGGCGTGAAGCGCAGGCTGCACAGGTGGTCCAGCGCAGCGTTCACCTCGGGCAGCAGCTCGGCCAGCGGGTAGGCTGGGGTGTTGCGGCACACAAAGCGGTATTCGCTTTGTGTTTGTGGGTGGCGGTGCAGCAGCGCCTGCCACATCGTGAACTTGTAGAGGTCGGTGTCGAGCAGGCTGGTGATGACAGGGTTCATGGTGTTGCTCCAAAATTGGTAGCTGCTAGCACTTGATAGATAAGCGCTATAGCCTGATTTCATTCATATTTGCGAGATGCGCACCGGCTGCCCGCATGACCTGCAGAAATGCCTGGTGCTGCGCCTCGAACCCGCCCACGGGGCTCATGCCGTCGGTCAGCAGCACGATGCGGCTCACCTGCCAGCCCGGCACCAGGCGGGGCAGGTGCTGCGCGATGTGCTCGGTGGTCGAGCGCACGCAGTGGCTGCTGGCCTCGCCCGCGACCAGCAGCACATCGGCCTGGCCCAGCGACTGCAGCAGGGCGGTGTTGAGTGCGGTGCCTTCGTCGTCCGCATCGGGCACCTCGGCCTCGATGGCGCTGTAGTGCTCCGTCCAGGGGTTGGTTCCCTTGAACACATTGCGCACCGCGCGCTGGCGCTGGAGTTGCCAGGCCCCGCAGGCGGCCAGTACATCGGCGTGCACGCCATGGCCCCAGCTGCCCACCTCGCAGTGCACGGGCCACACCATCAGCGTGTAGCGGCCCTGGGCTTCGAGTGCGTCCAGGTACTGCAGGGTGCGGGGCAGGGTGGCGGGGTTTCGCGGCGTGAAGTCGCCTGCGCGCACCTGGGCGGCGGTGATGGGGGTGAAGGGCGCCACATCGGCACCCGCGCCGGTCTGCCAGAAGCCAGGGTGGGCGATATCAAAGTGCTGGTGCGAATCGAGCGTGACGGTGATCCCGTCAAGCTGGTCGCCCTGGTTGCGGATGAACTGGGCCAGGCGCTGCATGTCAGCATGCGCACCCGGCACGGGAAGTGTGGGGGCGGTGTGCTGGCCGGTGAGCGCATCTACGGGCTGCCATGCGGCAGGCAGGTCGCAAAAGTCGTTTTGCGGGTCAATCACCAGCAGCTGGATGTTGCGGGGCATGGTCTTCTCCTGGGTTGTTGGATGCAGTGTAATCTTGTTAGTAAAAAAAATAAACTAACTAAGTTGAAAGCACTTGTTTCTTAGTGGTCTCAAAGAATTTGCTCTAGGGAATGTGGTTCGCGATCTGGGTTCCGGTTTGTTCATGCTTGTGACAAACTCGGTGCATGACCGAATCCGCTTTGCCCACTGTGATCTGTACCGTCGATGTGGTGTTGCTGACCTTGAAGCAAGGGGCGTTGCAAGTGGCCCTGTTGCGCCGTGAGCGCGCGCCGTTTGCCGGGGCTCTGGCGCTGCCGGGTGGCTACATCCATGCGCAAGAAGATGTCGATGCCCAGGCCAGCGCGGCCCGGGTGCTGCGCGACAAGGCGGGCTTGCAGAGCCCGTACCTGGAGCAGTTGGCCACCTTCTCCGGCCCGGTGCGCGACCCCCGGGGCTGGTCGCTGGCCGTCGCTTACTGTGCCCTGGTGCCGCCTGAGGTGCTGGCGCAGGCACCGCTAACGCTGGTACCCGTGGCCGAATTGCCTGCGCTGCCTTTTGACCACCGTGCCATGGTCGATGCCGCCGTGGCCCGCGTGCGCAGCAAAAGCCAGTATTCGTCCATGCCCGTGCACCTGTGCGCCGAGCCGTTCACGCTGCCGCAGCTGCAGGCTGTGTACGAGGCGGTGCTGGGCGAGCCGGTCAACAAGGTGAGTTTTCGCCGCAAGATGGACGAGTTGGCCATGCTGGAGCCGGTGCCGGGAGCGCTGCAAGGCGGCGGCGCCCACCGGCCCGCGCAGCTGTACCGGGTGCGCCCGGCCTACCGGCGCAATCTGTCGCTGAGCGCGCGCGGGCTGTAGCGCGGGCTTAGCGCACAAACTATTGGACCGCCGCACGGAAATCTGGCACAAACGCAAACTTTGTGTCCCACGAACGGTGGGTGCGTCGCGCGGGCCAGGGTGGCTGCCGTTGCACCACCAACAACAAGCCGGCACAACGCTGGCACCTGAGGGAAATCCATGTCTTTGCGGCTCAAATTCAACCTGGTGCTGGCGGCCGTGCTGCTGGTGGCAGCGGCGGGGGCGGGAGTTTATGTGCACCGCTTTCTGCAGCAGTCTGCCATCGAGGAGGTGCAGCACAACTCGCAGATCATGATGCACGCGGCCATGGCGATCCGCGACTACACGACAGAGCTGGTCAAGCCCCACCTGGACGTGACGCTGGCCGAGAAATTCCTGCCGCAGACGGTGCCTGCCTATGCGGCCACCGAAACCCTGCGCCGCCTGCAGAACCGGTTTCCGGGCTATGAGTACAAGGAGGCGGTGCTCAACCCCACCAACCTGCGCGACCGTGCCAACGAGTGGGAGGAGCGCATCATCAGCGACTTCCGCGAAGGCCGGGCCGACCTCAAGAAAGAGGTCACCGGCGAGGTGGGCGAGGGCATGCACCGCGCCATGTACGTGGCCCGCCCCATCACCATCAAGCAGGCGCAATGCATGGCCTGTCACAGCACACCGGCCGTGGCGCCGCCCACCATGCTCAAGGTCTATGGCGACAAGAACGGCTTTGGCTGGGGCATGAACGAGACGGTGGGCATCCAGGTGGTGAAGGTGCCGATGTATTTCCCGCTGGAGAAGGCGCGTCAGACCTTCAACACGGTGATGGCGGCGCTGGTGGGTAGTTTTGTGCTGCTTTTCGTCGGGCTCAACCTGTCGCTGTCGTCGCTGGTGATTGAGCCCATGGCGCGGCTCAACCGCAAGCTGGAAGACCTGGCCACCAAGGACTTCCTGACGGACTTGGTCAACCGCCGCCGCTTCTTTGAGAGGCTGGAGACCGAGATGGCCGACACCCGCATCAAGAAGGGCAGTCTGTCGGTGGTGATGTTTGACATCGACTTTTTCAAACGCATCAACGATACCTTTGGGCATGACTCGGGCGATGTGGTGCTCAAGAGCACGGCGCTGCGTGTGCGCGAGCTGCTGCGGTCGTCCGACTGCGCTGCGCGTTTCGGGGGCGAGGAGTTCATCATCCTGCTCAAGGAAACCCCGGTGGATGCCGCCATGGCCATGGCCGAGGCGGTGCGCGCGCGCATTGCAGGCGTGCCGTTCGACGCGGTGGGCCATGTCAGCGCCAGTTTTGGCGTGGCCACCTGGGACCACAAGGAAGACAGCCACGCCCTGATCAAGCGCGCGGACACGGCGCTGTACAAGGCCAAGTCCAGCGGTCGCAACTGCGTGGTGCAGGCCGAAGAGTCCGTATGACCCCTTGCGTGTCTCCGGGCAGAGCCCGGCACGCTCATGCCATGGCGGCCTTGGCCTCCTCATAGTCAGCCCGGTAGTCCGCCGCCAGCGCGGTTTTTTGCTTCTCCGTCAGCAGCTTGCCAGCCATCTGGAAGAAGCGGTGTTCTTCTTCCTTGAGGTGGTGTTCCACCTTCTCCGCCAGTTTCTTGGCCAGCGGCAGCCAGCTGGGGGTGGCCGGATCGGCCTCTTCCAGTGACTCCAGCAGTTCATCGAGCTGGTGGTGCTCTGAAATGGCGTGGCGGGACAGGTCGATGCCCGCGTCGTGCGCCATCAGCGGAATATAAAAATGCCGTTCCTCAGCCCGCTCATGGGCCGTCAGTTCCTGCTTGAGCTGGTCAAACAGCTCGCGCCGCTCGGGGGTGTCTCCGCTGGTGTCGGTGAGTGCGGTGTACAGCGCTCGTTGGCGTTCGTGGCTCTCGCGCAGGGCTTCAAAGATATTGGTGGTGTCGGTCATGGTGCGGCTGTGTGGGGAATGTGGAGCTGTGACAAAGGTGCGGTGGGCTACTTGAGTACCTTGCGCGCGGCACCCACGCCGATGACGGCCAGCACCACAAACACCACGGCAATCACCAGGAACAGCACAAACAGCACCTTGGCGATGCCCGCCGCGCCTGCGGCGACTCCGCTGAATCCCAGGGCACCGGCGACCAGGGAGATCAGGGCAAAAATGATGGCGTACTTCAGCATGGTGGTCGCTCCTTGCAGTGGATGTTCAGGCAGCGGGGCTGCGAAAGGGTGTGCAGGAACGATACCGAGGGGCCGTCGGCAGCGCCGTCAGTGCGGGCGGGCGGTGGGTGTAGGAGAGGGCCGCTGGCGGGCAGTGGTGAAGCGTCAAAAGAAAAGCCGCAACGCGGAGCGTTGCGGCTTTGGAGGTGGGACGGCTCTGACGGTCTTTTGGTCTGCGCTCACATCGCTGACGCGATATGAGCTTCGTCCGCAGACCGAAAACCGCGCTATCGCGCGGCGGGCTTTACAGCCCGGCTGCAGCGCGCAGCGCAGCAGCTTTATCGGTCTTCTCCCAGCTGAATTCGGGCTCTTCGCGGCCGAAGTGGCCGTAGGCTGCGGTCTTCTCATAGATGGGACGCAGCAGGTCCAGCATCTGGATGATGCCCTTGGGGCGCAGGTCGAAATGCTCACGCACCAGCGCTGCCAGACGCTCGTCCGACACCACGCCCGTGCCTTCTGTGTAGACCGTGATGTTCATGGGCTCGGCCACGCCGATGGCATACGCCACCTGGATCTGGCACTGGCGCGCCAGGCCTGCGGCCACGATGTTCTTGGCCACATAGCGGGCAGCGTAGGCTGCCGAGCGGTCCACCTTCGTTGGGTCCTTGCCGCTGAAAGCGCCGCCGCCGTGGGGGCAGGCACCGCCGTAGGTGTCCACGATGATCTTGCGGCCGGTCAGGCCACAGTCACCTTGTGGACCGCCGATGACAAAGCGGCCCGTGGGGTTGATCAGGTAGCGCGTGTTCTGCAGCCATTCCTTGGGCAGCACGGGCTTGATGATCTCTTCAATGATGGCTTCGGTGAACGAGGCCTTCATCTTGGTTTGCGTTTCGCTCTGGTCGGGGTGGTGCTGGGTGGAGAGCACCACGGTGTCGATGCTGTGGGGCTTGCCGTCCACGTAGCGCATCGTCACTTGCGACTTGGCATCGGGGCGCAGGAACGGCAGGCGGCCGTCCTTGCGCAGCTGGGCCTGGCGCTCGACGAGGCGGTGCGCGTAATAGATGGGCGCGGGCATCAGCTCGGGCGTTTCGTCGCAGGCGTAGCCGAACATCAGGCCCTGGTCGCCGGCGCCGGTGTTCAGGTGATCGTCGCTCGCGTGGTCCACGCCCTGGGCGATGTCGTTGGACTGCTTGTCGTAGGCCACCAGCACGGCGCAGCCCTTGTAGTCGATGCCGTAGTCGGTGTTGTCGTATCCGATGCGCTTGATGGTGTCGCGCGCCACCTGGATGTAGTCCACGTGGGCGTTGGTGGTGATCTCGCCCGCCAGCACCACGAGGCCAGTGTTGGTCAGCGTTTCGGCGGCGACGCGGCTGCGGGGGTCTTGCTTGAAGATTGCATCGAGAATCGCGTCCGAGATCTGATCGGCCACCTTGTCGGGGTGGCCTTCGGAGACGGATTCCGAGGTAAAGAGAAAGTCGTTCGCCATTTGAATAAACTCCTGTGTTCCGGCATTTGGGGCGTTGCCCTCACCCCGAAGGAGATCTGGCGAACGCTTTAGCAGATTTTTTTAACGTCGCCCTGCAAGTTGCTCATTTAACTCAGCGACCCCGTCATTTTAATGCCAGTCGTCTTTCGATTCTTTTCCGTATTTCCACTGTGGTTGCTGCACATCATGGGCGCGGCCATGGGCTGGATTGCGTTTTGTGCGTCGCCCACGTACCGGCGTCGCTTTCTCGCCAATTCGGCCCTGGCAGGGTATTCGCTCGGCGACGTGCGTGCCGCTGTGGCCCATGCCGGCCGCATGGTGGCCGAGCTGCCGCGCCTGTGGCTGGGGGCGCCACTGCCCTGCCGCATCGAAGGCGAGGCCTGTGTGGAGCAGGCGTATGCGGCCGGGCGCGGCATTTTGTACCTCACGCCGCACCAGGGGTGCTTCGAACTGTCGGCCCAGGCAGCGGCCCGGCGCTGGAGCGCGGAGCGCGGCCCCATCACGGTGCTGTACCGCCCCGCGCGCCAGGCCTGGCTGGCCAAGGTGATGGAGACCGCACGCAACCGGCCCGGCATGCTGGCCGTGCCCACCACACTGGCGGGTGTGCGCCAGATGATCAAGGCCCTGCGGCGGGGTGAGGCCGTGGGCCTGCTGCCCGACCAGGTCCCGCCGGACGGGCAGGGCCTCTGGGCGCCGTTTTTTGGCCGCGATGCCTACACCATGACCCTGGCCGTGCGCCTGGCGCAGCAGACGGGTGCTGCCGTTGTGCTGGTGCGCTGCGAGCGGCTGCCCTGGGGCCGTGGTTTTGTCACCCATTTCGAGCCGCTGGCGCAACCGCTGTCGGACCAGTTGGACGTTGCCGTTGTGCAGATCAACCAGGCCATGGAACACCTTATCCGCCAGTGCCCCGAGCAATACCTGTGGGGCTATGCCCGTTACAAGCAGCCGCGCGCCGAGGCAGCGCCTGCTGCGGGAGCTGCGGTATGACGGGACGCCTGGGTGTGTGGTTCATGCGGGTGCTGGCGCACCTGCCGCTGCCCGTGCTGCGCGGCATGGGATGGCTGCTGGGGCAGGTGGCCTTTGTGCTGGTGGCGCCCCGGCGCAAGGTGGCGCTGCGCAACCTGGAGTTGTGTTTCCCGGACTGGACCGAGGCGCGCCGCCGCGCCGTGGCGCGCGCCAGTTTTGTGGTGTTTTGCCAGACCTGGCTGGACCGCAGCTGGCTCTGGGCCGCGCCTCGCGAGGTGGTCGAGCGGCGCGTGCAACTCAGAGGTGCCGTGCACGAGCTCGACGGCGACACCCCCACGATACTGTTTGCCCCGCACTTCTATGGCATGGACGCGGGTGGCCTGGCGCTGCCGCTGCATTCGGGCCGAGCGTTCACGTCCATTTTTGCCACCCACCCCGATCCGGCGGTGGACGGCTGGTTCATGGCCGGGCGCCAGCGTTTTGGTGACGTGCGCATGCTCAACCGCTCGGACGGCGTCAAACCCATCATCGCCAACCTGCGCAAGGGCGGCCTGCTGTACCTGCTGCCCGACATGGACTACGGGCGCAATGATTCGGTGTTTGTGCCGTTCTATGGCGTGACGGCGGCCACCATCCCGTCGCTGTCGCGGTTTGCGCGGCTGGGACGCGCCAAGGTGGTGGGTGTGTATTCGCGCATGACGCCCACAGGCTACGTGGCCGAGGTCTCGCCCGCCTGGGCGAATTACCCCACCGACGATGCCGAGGCCGACACCCTGCGCATGAACCACGAACTGCAGGCCGTCATCAACACCATGCCCGAGCAGTACTACTGGGTGCACAAGCGTTTCAAGACACGGCCCGAAGGCGAACCGTCTTTTTACGCCTGAAAATTTGAGTCAAATCAGCATCTGGCGCCTATCTGTCAAGCGCTGGTAGCTATCATTTTGATTGCAAAAATCGCTGCAGTTCCAGGGCCACGCGCTCAGGGTGCTCGTGCACGATCCAGTGCGAGGCCTTCTCCACCTGCCGCAGCTGCAGCTGCGGCACCCAGCCCGGCAGGCCGTCGAGCAGGCCGGGCAGCAGGGCCGGGTCGTCCATGCCCCACAGGACCAGCGTGGGCACTGTCACCGTCAACATGGATTCGGGCAGGGTGATGGCTTGCGCGCCCGGGTCACCATCGCGGGGTGGGCGCAGGGGGCTGGCGCGGTAGTAGTTGCAGGCACCCGTCAGGCCCTGCTGCCACAGCGCGCGGTACTGGGCGCGCACGCTCTCGGTCAGCCACGCGGGGGCGCTGCCGTCCGGGGCGTTGAAAAAAGCGAACAGGCGGCGAAAGTCGTCCTCGGCCAGCAGGGCCTCGGCATCAGGCCTGCACAGGAAGTGCATGTACTGGCTGCCCGCCTGCTGCGCAGCGTTGTGTGCCAGCTCCCGCACAAAGGCGCCAGGGTGGGGGGAGTTGATGATGGCCAGCCGCTTCATGAGCTGCGGCTGCTGGTTGGCCAGGTTCCAGGCCACGGCGCCACCCCAGTCGTGCGCCACCAGGCATTCCAGCGCGCCGCCGGGGCATTCGTGGGCAATCAGCGCTACCAGGTCCTGCACCAGATGCTTGGCACGGTAGGCATCCACTTCGGCGGGGCTGCTGGAGGGGCCAAACCCGCGCAGGTAGGGCGCTACGCAGTGGTAGCCACCGTTTTCGGGGCGGGAAAAGTGCAGCAGCAGCTCATCCCAGATGAAGGCACCCTCGGGGAAGCCGTGCAAAAACAGCAGCACTGGGCGGCCCGCCACGCCGCTTACGCGGCAGTGCAGGGTGGTTCCGTGGGGCAGGGGAGCGGAGACGGTCTGGATCATGGCGCTATGCATTTAATAGCTAATAGCGCTTGATGGATAAGCGCTAGGGCCTAATTTGACTGAATATCCTCAGAATCACCGAGCTCTGGGGGCTCAACGGCGGGGGCAGGGGCTGCGTCGCCCGAGGCTTGCACCGGGTGCGCCCACTGCCACAGCAGCTGTGCCACCTCGTCCACGCCTTGTTTCTTGAGGGCCGAGAACATCATCACCTCTCCGCCGGCCGCGTTCAGTCGCGTAATCGACAGGATCTTGGCTTGCTCCGAGCGTGTGAGCTTGTCCGCCTTGGTCAGCACGATCAGGAATTTCAGGCCTTCTTCGACGCGTGGGCGCAGCACCTCCAGCAGCGCCTCGTCCAGCTCGGTCAGCCCGAGCCGGGGGTCACATAGCAAGACGATGCCGGTAAGTCCAGGGCGGCTCACCAGGTAATTGACCATCACCTGCTGCCAACGCACCTTGTCGGACCGCGACACCTTCGCGTAGCCGTAGCCGGGCAGATCGGCCAGTACCGCATCGGTCGCGCCGTGCTTGCCCAGCGAGAAAAGGTTGATGTGCTGCGTGCGCCCGGGCCGTTTGGAGGCGAAGGCCAGCTGCTTTTGCTGCGTGAGCGTGTTGATGCAGGTGGATTTGCCCGCGTTGGAGCGGCCCACAAAAGCGATCTCGGGCACATGGATGGGCGGCAGGTGGTGCAGCTGGGCGGCCGTGGTCAGAAACCTGGCGGTGTGCATCCAGCCCATGGCGATCTTGGCGTCGGGAGCGGGCGGAAGGGAGCCAGCAACTGGCGCGGTGGAAGAGGTCGTCATGGAATATTGGGAGGCTTGGGAGCCTCATTGTAGAATCGCGAGGTTTTGCGCACATAAACACAGACCCTCGATATGAAGTTGCTCGCCTCTTTGCTGACGGCTGCCGCACTGGCAGCACCTGTTTTTTCGGCCTATGCGGCGGGCGATGCCCCCAAAGCGGCCAAGCCGGATCTCGTCAAAGGCGAGGCCAGCTACACCGCAGTGTGTGCTGCCTGCCATGGCGCCGATGGCAATTCGGCCATTGCGGCCAACCCCAAGCTGTCGCAGCAACACCCCGAATACCTGGTCAAGCAGTTGCAGGAATTCAAGTCCGGCAAGCGCAACAACGCCATCATGAAGGGTTTCGCCACCGCGCTGTCGGACGAGGACATGAAGAACATTTCTTACTGGGTGGCTTCCAAGGCGGCCAAACCCGGCTTCGCCAAGGACAAGAACCTGGTCTCCCTGGGTGAGCGCATCTACCGTGGCGGCATCGCCGACCGCCAGATCGCTGCCTGTGCTGGCTGCCACAGCCCCAATGGCGCGGGCATCCCTGCCCAGTACCCCCGCCTGTCGGGTCAGCACGCTGACTACACTGTGGCCCAGCTCAACACCTTCCGCGATGGCTCGCGTGCCAACAGCACCCAGATGACGCAGGTGGCGGCCAAGCTGAACGACAAGGAAATCAAGGCCGTGGCGGACTACATCGCTGGCCTGCGCTGATTGACTTGATTTTCGTCAATCTTGTGGCCCGCTAGACCGGGTTGCACGGAACCTACCGCCAATAACAATCCCAAAACGGGCGGGCCCATCGCACAGATGGTCCCGCCCTTTTTCTTTCCTTCTCTCGCGCCTCCTCGCCGTCTCCTTACTTTTTCATCCATGTCCGATAACACCCAAGGCCTTCGCATCCAGTCTGGTTCCCAGGCCTGGCGCGCCGGGATCGAGCTGCTGTCCTCCATGCGGTTCGCGATCTCGCTGCTGACGGTGATCTGCATTGCCTCGGTGATCGGCACGGTGCTCAAGCAGCACGAGCCAGCGGTCAACTACGTCAACCAGTTCGGTCCTTTCTGGGCGGAGTTGTTTGGCGCCATCCAACTCAATGCGGTCTACAGCGCCTGGTGGTTCTTGCTGATCCTGGCGTTTCTGGTGATCAGCACATCGCTGTGCATCGCCCGCAATACACCCAAGATCCTCATCGACCTCAAGGTCTACAAGGAAAACATCCGCGAACAAAGCCTGAAGGCCTTTCACCACAAGGCCGAGGCAACGCTCAGCGGTTCTGCCGAGGTCGAGGCTCGCCGCATTGGCACCCTGCTGGCCGGTGGCGGATGGAAGGTGCGCCTGCAGCAGCGCGACACCACCTCTGGCCCCGGCACTGGCTGGATGGTGGCGGCCAAGGCGGGTGCTGCCAACAAGCTGGGCTACATCGCCGCGCACAGCGCCATCGTGCTGGTGTGTGTGGGCGGTCTGCTGGACGGAGATCTCATCGTGCGCGCCCAGATGTTGCTGGGGGGCAAGACACCGTACCAGGGCGGCGGCCTGATTGCCGATGTGAAGCCCGAGCACCGGCTTTCCGAGCGCAACCCCACCTTTCGGGGCAACCTGCTGGTGGCTGAGGGCACACAATCGAGCACGGCCATCCTGAATCAGTCCGACGGCGTGCTGCTGCAGGACCTGCCGTTTGCCATCGAGCTCAAGAAGTTCATCGTGGAGCACTACTCCACCGGCATGCCCAAGCTGTTTGCCAGCGAGATCATCATCCACGACAAGGCCACGGGCGAGAAGACGCCCGCGCGTGTGGAGGTGAACCACCCGGCCAGCTACAAAGGCATAGAAATCTACCAGTCGAGTTTTGACGACGGCGGCTCGCACCTCAAGCTGCGCGGCGTTCCCATGGTGGCAGGCGCCAAGCCCATTGAGGTCGAAGGAGTGGTCGGCAATTCCACCCAGTTGACCAACAACGGTGGCGGCCCGGGCAGCGAGACGCTGACGCTAGAGTTCACAGCACTGCGCACCATCAATGTCGAGAACTTCGGGGGTGCAGGCCCCGGTGGCAGCGGTGTGGATGTGCGCAAGGTGGACCTGCGCGAGTCGGTGGAATCCCGCCTGGGCGCTGCCAACAAGACCGTCACCAAAAAAGAACTGCGCAACGTGGGCCCGAGCGTGAGCTACAAGCTTCGGGACGCAGCGGGCCAGGCGCGTGAGTTCCACAACTACATGCTGCCCGTGGACACGGGCGATGGCGTGCCGGTGTTTCTGCTGGGTGTGCGCGAAACCCCTGCAGAGCCATTCCGGTACCTCCGGGTGCCAGCCGATGACAAGGGCAGCATGGACGGTTTCGTTCGCATGAAGGCCACCCTGGCCGACCCCGCGGCGCGCGAACAGGCCGTGCGCCGCTATGTGGCGCAGGCCATCGACACCTCGCGCCCGGATCTGGCCGAGCAGTTGCAGCAGTCTGCACTGCGGGCCTTGGCTCTGTTTGCGGGCCAGGGCATGGTCGATGGCAAGCCCACTGGTGGCCTGCAGGCGGTGTCGGACTTCATGGAGGCCAACGTGCCCGAGGCCGAGCGCGCGCGGGCGGGTGAGGTGCTGGTGCGCATTTTGAACGGCACGCTGTTCGAGGTGGCGCAGTTGTCGCGCCAGCGTGCCGGCCTGCCGCCGCTTCCCCAGGACGATCAGACGCAGGGCTTCATGACGCAGGCCGTGCTCTCGCTCAGCGACGCGCAGATCTACCCCGCACCGCTGGCGTTTGAACTCAAGGACTTCACCCAGGTACAGGCCAGTGTTTTCCAGGTGGCGCGAGCCCCTGGCAAGAATGTTGTCTATCTGGGATGTGCCTTGCTGATCCTGGGCGTTTTTGCCATGCTCTACGTCCGCGAACGGCGAGTCTGGGTCTGGGTGGCGCCGCAGGACGGGCGTACCCACGCCACCATGGCCCTGTCCACCAACCGCAAGACCATGGACGGCGACCAGGAGTTTGTCCAGCTCGCACAAAAACTGATCGGGGCATCGCCCCGCGAAGGCACCGCATGAATACCGCGACTTCTTCCTCCACGACCACCACGATCACCCTGAACGAGGGTTTTTTTGCCCGCCGCAACTGGTTCGACTGGCTGTTTGCCGCCATCGTGGCCGTGGGCGGGCTGTATGCGTTGCAGCGCTACGGCGCCTTCATGGACGTCTACGAGAAAGGTATTTTGCTGGGTGCCATTCCGTGCACGATCTGGCTGGGCTGGTTCTGGCGCCCCTTGCGCGCGCTGATGCTGATCGTGGCTGCGGTGGCGCTGTTGGCCATCGGCCTGTACCAGCAAGACGGTGCGGGTAGTCTGGCGCGGGCCGATACGGTGTTCGGCCTCAAGTATTTCCTGTCGAGCCAATCTGCCATCCTGTGGATGAGCATGCTGTTCTTCATGAGCACCATCTTTTACTGGGTGGGCATGTTCTCCCGCGGCGAGGGCCGCACCATGAGCATGCTGGGCTCGCGCATTGCCTGGGTGGCTGTGGCCATGGCGCTCATCGGCACGCTGGTGCGCTGGTACGAAAGCTACCTCATCGGCCCGGACATCGGCCACATCCCGGTGAGCAATCTGTATGAAGTGTTTGTGCTGTTCTGCTGGATGACGGCGGCGTTCTACCTGTATTACGAACAGCAGTACGACACGCGTGCACTGGGCGGGTTCGTGATGTTGGTAGTCAGTGCCGCCGTGGGCTTCCTGCTCTGGTACACGGTGGTGCGCGAAGCGCACGAGATCCAGCCCCTGGTGCCTGCCCTCAAGAGCTGGTGGATGAAGCTGCATGTGCCCGCCAACTTCATCGGCTACGGCACGTTTGCGCTGGCCGCCATGGTGGCCTTTGCCTACCTCATCAAGCAGCAGGCAACCGAAACCCGCTGGTACAAGCTGGCGCCGCTGTGGCTGCTGGGCGTGGTGCTGTGTTTCGAGCCCATCGTGTTTCGCCAAGGTGCGACCGAGAACGGTGGCAGCTACTGGATGGTGTACTTCGGCATTTCGGCTTTCATCGTGGCTGGCATCCTGCTGGGCCGCAAGCGCATCGCGGCGCGCCTGCCCTCGTTTGAGATCCTGGACGACGTGATGTACAAGTCCATCGCCGTGGGCTTTGCGTTCTTCACCATTGCTACCGTGCTCGGCGCGCTGTGGGCGGCCGAGGCCTGGGGCGGCTACTGGAGCTGGGACCCGAAGGAAACCTGGGCGCTGATCGTCTGGCTCAACTACGCCGCCTGGCTGCACATGCGACTGATGAAGGGGCTGCGCGGCACCGTGTCGGCCTGGTGGGCGCTGGTGGGCCTGGCGGTGACCACGTTCGCGTTTCTGGGGGTGAACATGTTCCTGAGCGGTTTGCACAGCTACGGCACGCTGTGATGGGGTGAGGGCTCAGTCGGGCATCGGGGTGGGGCCGGCAACTATTGCGTCTTCGGTGTAACCTGCGTGGTCTAGGGAACGAACTAACAGTTGTGCTGCTCTACTGCTGCAGCTGTTTCCACCAGACCATGACCGGAGCCTCTCCATGCTGATCCCTTCGCGCGATTCGGGTTTCAACCACCCCCACTCCTCCGAAATCACACCCCGCGCGGTCTACGAAGACCGGCGCCAGATGCTCAAGCTCATGGCGGGCGGCGCTGCAGGTGCCGCGATGGCGGCCTGGGCAGGCCGCGAGGCACTGGCGCAGCAGGCGCAGGTGGTGCGGCCCAACAAGCTGGCTGCGCTGGCGGGTGCCAAGTCCACCGTGGCGGGTGCGGTCACGATGGAAAAGCTCACTGACTACAAAGACGCGAGCACCTACAACAACTTCTACGAATTCGGCACCGACAAGGCCGACCCCGCGCGCAATGCCCACACACTCAAGACCACGCCCTGGACGGTGGAAGTGGAAGGGCTGGTCAAGAAGCCGGGTAAATACGGCATCGAAGACCTGATCAAGCTCAGCGCACAGGAGGAGCGCATCTACCGCCTGCGCTGCGTGGAAGGCTGGTCCATGGTCATCCCCTGGGTGGGTTATTCGCTGGCCGAACTGATCAAGCGTGTGGAGCCCCAGGGCAGCGCCAAGTATGTGGAATTTGTGACGCTGGCCGACAAGGCCACCATGCCTTTTGTCGGATCGCGCGTGCTCGACTGGCCCTATGTGGAAGGCCTGCGCATGGACGAGGCAATGAACCCTCTCACTCTGCTGGCTTTTGGCATGTATGGCGAAGTGCTGCCCAACCAGAACGGGGCGCCTGTTCGCCTGGTGGTGCCGTGGAAGTACGGCTTCAAGAGCGCCAAAAGCATTGTCAAGATCCGCTTTGTCGAGAAAGAACCCGGCACGGCATGGAACAAGGCGGCCAAGCAGGAATACGGCTTTTACTCAAACGTGAACCCTGAGGTGGACCACCCTCGCTGGAGCCAAGCCACCGAGCGACGCATTGGCGAAGATGGCCTGTTTGCCAAAAAGCGCAAGACGCTCATGTTCAACGGCTATGAAGCCCAGGTGGGGCAGCTGTACGCGGGCATGGACCTCAAGAAGTTCTACTGATCTTCATTCGCCTTTTTTCTCCGCTTGACGTGTAGGTAAAGCGGCAGAAGAGGGGCGCGGATCACCATGCGCAAACTCTTCCTCCATCCTGCCGCCAAGCCCGTGGTCTTTGCACTGTGCCTGCTTCCGTTGGCGTGGCTGGTCTACGCTGCGGCGGCCAATCAGCTGGGCGCCAATCCGGCCGAGGCCCTGATCCGCGCCACGGGTGACTGGACGCTGCGCGCGCTCTGTCTGGTGCTGGCCGTTACGCCGCTGCGCGTGGTGACTTCCACGCCCCAGCTTGCGCGCTTTCGGCGCATGCTGGGCCTGTTCGTATTTTTCTACGGCCTGCTGCACCTGCTGAGCTACGCCTGGTTCGACATGGGTTTTGATGGGACCGACATCGTGCGCGACATCATCAAGCGGCCTTTCATCCTGGTCGGGTCTCTGGCGCTGCTGGTGCTCACGCTGCTTGCCGCCACATCGTTCAACCGCGCGATCAAGGCTTTGGGCGCAAAGCGCTGGCAGGCGCTGCACCGCAGCGTATACGCAGTGGCGGGCCTGGCCATCCTGCACTTCTTCTGGATGCGCGCTGGCAAGAATGATTTTGGCGAGGTGGCGGTGTATGCGGCGGTTTTGTCAGCTTTGCTGGGCTGGCGGCTGTGGCACCGGCTGCGCAAGCGTCGGCCAACCCAGGGTACGGCGGGGGCCAAGGCATCCCAAGCCGCCCGCACGTCGTAGCGCTGTGCTTGTGGAGTTATTTGCTATATAAATAATAGCTGCTGGCGCTTGATGGTAAAGCGCCAGCAGCAAATTTAGCCTGAAATTCCAAGACCTGTGGCTACCGCGCCGGTGCCGCGCGCATCTGCCGGGTCACAGGATCGATGTAACCGGTGGGAATCTGGTACGCCCGATCGTCAAACAGGTCGATGCCACACATGAGGTTCTCGATCCAGCTGAAGAAATCGCTGATCGCCTGCTTGCCCATGATGGGCGCGCCGTGCTGTGGCACCAGCATGGCGATATCAAGTTGCCGTGCCATGCGGACCCACAGCCGCAGGATCTTGTTGGACACCATATAGCGGCGGTGAAATCCCTCCATGCGCGGGATGTGAGCCTGGAGGTCGGTCACCGGCACACGAGCCTCGGCGCCCGACATCATCGACACCCCTAGGTCGCCGGTGAACAGGATGCGGCTGACCGGGTCGTAGAAGTGAAAGTTGCCCTCGGAGTGCATGAAGTGCGCAGGCAGCAGCACCAGTTCATGGCGGCCCAGGGGCAGATGCCCGCCACTGTCGGGCACACCGATGACGCGATTTTCCGTCTTGCCTACCTTGGTGAAGTGGGGCGCAAAACGTTCCCAGACGCGTGAGATCACCAGGTCGGCCTTAGTGCTGGTCATCCAGCGATCCAGCGAGGCAATGATGTCTGGGTCTGCATGCGAAGCGATCAGGTACGACAGCTTGTGCGGCGGGAAGTGCTTGGTCATCCCCATGAACAGCTCGTTGAAGGCCAGGTTGCCACCGGGGTCGATGATGGCGCCGGTGTCGTCGTCCACGATCAGAAACTGGTTGGCCTGAACGGCCTGACCGTCTTCTTCGATGAGGTCGGTGAACATCAGACAAGCATGGTTCTTGTCGCGGTAGAGTTCGAGGGCCATGGCCATCCTGCGGTGCAATAAAGCACGAACTGTACGATTGACCCTCTGAGACGTCCTTGATAGAAATCAAGTGCCCTGGTGGTATTGGTGATCAGAACCGTTGTCCCGGTCCTTCTGCCGCTTTTCAGCGCGGCGCTGACGCTGAAGCTGCGGGGGGCTGCGCAGGGCTGGCGGTACCGACGCCGGGGGTCAAGGTCTGGGGCAGGGTCGCACGCTGCGCAGCTGCCGGACTGCTGGGCAAATACAGGGGGCCCCGTTGACCGCAACCTGCAAGGGCTGCCGCACTGGCAGCAAGGACAAGCGTCCTGACTAGAATTTGGGAAGCTTTCAACATGCGCAAATTGTAATGACCGACCTCGAATTCATGGACCACGCCGAAAAACTGCTGCTTGCCGTCGAGCGCAGCTGCGATCGCATCAACGATGCGACCGATGCCGATGTGGACGCCCAGCGCTCCGGGGGCATGGTGACATTGACGTTCCCCAATCGCAGCCAGATCGTCATCAATCTGCAAAAACCTCTGCACGAGGTGTGGATGGCCGCGCGGTCCGGTGGTTACCACTACCGGTTTGACGGCCAAGCCTGGCAGGACACCAAAGGAGCTGGGGAGTTCTTTGAGTGCCTGAGCCGCGACGCAGCCGCCCAAGCGGGGTTGCCACTGCAGTTTTCAGCGTGAGCCACCCTCCTGGGTGGCTCACGTCTCTCGGGTAGATGGAAGGGCGTCCGCAACGCCATCAGTTGCGGAACAGGTCCAGGATGCGGTTTCGCTCTTCGGTGGGCGGTGGCGCTTGTGGAGCCACAGCGGGTGATGCGGATCGGTCATCGAGACCTACACTTGGGATACCGCTGTTGCGCGCGTACTCGTCGTAGAACCATTCCCCGCCGACATTGACCACGCCAGCGGGCACTGTGGGCTCCATGACGGGGACACCCTTGAGTGCACGTTCCATGAAATTGATCCATACCGGCAGGCTGAGGCCGCCCCCTGTTTCGCGGCTTCCCAGGTTACGCGGCGTGTCGTAGCCAATCCAGGTCACTGCAGCGATCGTAGGTTGGTATCCGGCAAACCATGCGTCCACTGAATCGTTGGTGGTCCCGGTTTTTCCGTAGAGGTCTGGCCGCTTCAGAGTTGCTTGCGCCCGCGCTGCGGTACCGGAGCGCGTGACCTCTTGCAGCAAGCTGTTCATTACGAAGGCGTTGCGGGCATCAATGGCGCGCGGTTGTTCGCTGGTGACCGGCGGAGTCGTTTCAGAGATGACGCGACCCTTGTGGTCGGTGACTTTGGTGATCAGCCAGGGGTTCACGCGGTATCCGCCGTTGGCAAAGACGGAATAGGCTGTAGCCATTTGCAGGGGTGTGACGGAGCCCGCGCCCAACGCCATGGTGAGGTAGGCCGGGTGCTTTTCAGCATCGAAGCCAAAGCGGGATATCCACTCCTGCGCGGTCTTCGGCCCGACGGCCTGCAAGATGCGGATCGAGATCATGTTCTTGGACTTGGCCAGTCCCGTGCGCATGCTCATGGGGCCGTCGTACTTGCCATCGTAGTTCTTGGGCTCCCATGGTTGGCCACCGGTCACCCCTGCATCAAAGAACAGAGGGGCGTCGTTGATGACCGTTGCGGGCGTGAACCCTTTCTCCAGTGCCGCTGAGTAGATGAAGGGTTTGAAGCTCGACCCGGGTTGGCGCCATGCCTGTGCGGCGTGGTTGAACTTGTTCTTGTCGAAATCAAATCCGCCGACCAGCGCCCGGATGGCTCCAGTGCGCGGGTCCAGTGCCACCAGGGCGCCCTCGACTTCGGGCAGCTGTGTAATTTCCCAGGCGTTCTTGGGTGTTTTCACCACCCGGATCACTGCTCCACGGCGGACCTTGATGTTGGGCGCGGCCTTGTCACTCAGGCCGGACTGTGCGGGCTTCAGTCCATCGCCGGTGATTTCAAGTGTGTCGCCGTTCGCGCGGGCCGCAACGATCTTGCGCGGCGAGGCCTCCAGAACCACGGCAGAAAGGACGTCGCCGTTGTCCGGGTGATTGGCCAGCGCGTCGTCAATGGCGTCTTCCACCTCCTGGGCCGCCGTCGGCAACACCACGAACTTTTCCGGGCCGCGGTACTGCTGGCGTCGTTCGTAGTCCATGATGCCCCGGCGCAGCGCCGCATACGCAGCCTCTTGTTCCGCAGCGTTAAGTGTCGTGTAGACGTTGAGTCCGCGTGTGTAGGCCTCGTTGCCATACTGCGTGAAGATCAGCTGGCGCGCCATCTCGGCCACGTACTCTGCATGAATCCGGGTACTGTCCGGGCCGGTACGGATCTTGAGTTCTTCTTTCTTGGCATCTGTCGCCTGCTCGGCGGTGATAAAGCCGTTTTCCTCCATGCGCTCAATGATGTAAAGCTGCCTGGAGCGAGCCCGCTTGGGGTTGCTGATGGGGTTGTACGCAGAGGGCGCTTTGGGCAGACCTGCAAGCATGGCCGCCTCAGCCACGGACACCGATTTCAGGGGCTTGCCAAAATAGGCTTCTGACGCCGCAGCGAATCCATAGGCGCGATTGCCCAAATAAATCTGATTCATGTAAATCTCAAGAATCTGATCTTTGGTCAGTAAATGCTCGAGTTTGAATGTCAGTAAGATTTCGTAAATTTTGCGTGTAAATGTTTTCTCTGACGAGAGGTAAACATTCCGCGCCACCTGCATTGTGATAGTAGAGGCGCCCTGGCTTTTTACCCGGCCAAGATTAGCCAAGGCTGCGCGAATTACGCCTTTGTAGTCAACGCCGCCATGCTGGAAGAAGCGGGCATCTTCAATGGCCAATACCGCGTCCTTCATGACCTTCGGGATTTCACCAATGGGGGTGAGGTTGCGGCGCTCCTCGCCGAATTCGCCCAGCAAAGCGCCTTCGGCAGAGTAAACGCGCAAAGGCAACTTGGGGCGATAGTCAGCGAGATCAGAGATGTCCGGCAGGTTCGGATAGGCCACCGCCAGCGCCACTGCAATGGTCAGAGCCAATCCCACGGCGGCCGCAGTCGCCAGGCCCACCATCCAAAGAGTGGCGCGCACCAGCCAACGGAGCCAAGTGGGGCGGGAGGGAGCGGAAGGAGAGTCCTGCTTGTCAGAGGACTTCGATGAAGAGGGCGGCATATCGCTCCGGAGGGGTAAGACGGCCCATTATAAAAATGTCCGCTGCACCCCACTGAAAATCACAATGCCCGGCCCGTGCCCGTCTGCCCAAAGGTGCGTCATCGTTGCCAAACGGTGTTGCAAGGGCGGCTAAATTCGTCTGCTTTTGGCAACGCTCCGCAAGTGTTACGCGGGGAAAAATCTTTGCTGGAGAACTATCTTACTGATAGCATTCATGTGAAGTGTTAAGTTTTGTTGCCTCATTTTGGCAAGTTACAGGGGACCAATCTTGAGCTCAATGGGGTCTTTGTTCAGTCGCCAGTCTCCGCCGCTGCTGGGAATCGACATCAGTTCCTCCAGTGTCAAACTGGTGGAGCTTGGGCGCGATAAGGCAGGCGGCTTGGTTCTGGAGCGTTGCGCGATCGAACCGCTGGAGCGTGGCTGGATCACGGATGGCAACATCGAAAAATTCGACGAAGTTGCGGACGCACTGCGCCGCCTAGTCAAAAAAAGTGGAACGCGCACGAAGAACGTCGCCTTGGCACTGCCGCCATCGGCCGTCATTACCAAGAAGATCACGCTGCCAGGGGGCATGACAGAACAAGAGCTTGAGGTTCAAGTCGAGTCGGAGGCCAATCAGTACATTCCTTTCTCGCTCGACGAAGTGAGTTTGGACTTCTGCGTCATCGGCCCCAGCAAAAATGCGCCGGGAGACGTCGATGTTCTCATTGCCGCATCTCGGCGAGAGAAGGTCCAAGACCGTCAGGGTTTGGCAGAGGCTGCAGGCCTCAAGCCCGTGGTGGTGGACATTGAATCCCATGCCTCCCGATTGGCTGCGGGGCGTCTCATTGAGGCCTTGCCCAAGAAAGGCGTCGACGCAATGGTTGCGCTTTTTGAGGTGGGAGCACTTACCACCAGCATGCAGGTTATCCGCAACGAAGAAGTTCTTTATGACCGGGACCAAGCTTTTGGAGGAGCGCAGCTGACCCAATTGATCGTCCGTCAATACGGTTTCTCAGTGGAAGAGGCGGAAAGTAAAAAGCGAAATGGTGACCTCCCAGAAGACTATCAATCGGCTGTGCTGCGGCCGTTTGTAGACAGCATGGCCCAAGAGATCGGCCGAGCTTTGCAGTTTTTCTTCACCAGTACACCCCATAACCGTGTTGATCACATCATGCTTGCAGGTGGCTCCGCGCCACTGCCAGGCTTGACAGAGGCTGTTACCCAGCAGACCGGCTTTGCGTGCAGCGCAGTCAATCCTTTTGACGGTATGGAAATCGGAAGTTCCGTTCGTTTGAAAAAAATGGTGCGTGAGGCGCCGTCCTATCTGACCTCGTGCGGTCTGGCCATGCGGAGGTTCCTGCAGTGATTCTGATCAATTTACTTCCGCACCGGGAAGCTGCGCGCAAACGTCGGAAGGAAGCCTTTCAGGCGACGATGTTTGCATCATTTCTGATTGGTCTGGCAATCGCTGGGGCAGTATATTGGTGGTTTCAAATGATGATCACCGCCCAGCAAGAGCGAAATGCTTTTCTTCAGAGTGAAATTAAGGTCCTTGAAGAACAAATCAAGGAAATTGCCACTATAGAAGACGAAATTGCGGCTTTGCGGGCTAGGCAGAAGGCTGTGGAAGATCTTCAGTCAGATCGAAATCTCCCTGTTCACTTGCTCAATGAGCTTGTGCGTCAGATACCAGAAGGCGCGTATGTGACAAGCATTAAGCAAACCGAGCAAGTAATCGCTATGCAAGGGGTTGCCCAATCCAATGAGCGTGTTTCTGAAATGCTTCGCAATTTGACAGATAACACTCCTTGGCTGTCGAAGCCGGAGTTGGTGGAAATTGTGGCGAGCAATATTGCTTTGTCGTCCAGAGACCAGCGTCGAGTGTCCACGTTCAATTTGCGTTTCCGGCTGATGCGTACCGGTGAAGTGCAAAAAGCCAAAGACTCGGCTAGCGCCGCGATTGGGAAATAAATATGGCAAAAAAATCAAAAAAAGATATTGATTTCTCTGCCTTGCAGGAAAATATTTCTCGGCAGTTTCGGAATTTGGATCCCAAAGACCCCTCTTTGTGGCCAGTAGCTCCAAAAATTCTGTTATGTCTTTTTATTTCCATCGCGGTGGCTGCTGTTCTTTGGTTTGCCAAGATCAATGAGTATGAAGTCGAACTTGAAACAGAGATCGCTAAAGAGCAAACCCTGCGTCAAAACTATCAAGCAAAATTGACTAAAGCTGTGAGTTTGGAAGCTTTAAAGCGTCAACGAGAACAGGTTCAGCAGTACGTTATTCAACTGGAAAAACAACTGCCAAGCAAGGCTGAGATGGCAGCGCTGCTCTCTGATATCAATCAGGCGGGTCTTGGAAGAAGTTTGCAGTTTGATTTGTTTCGACCAGGCCAAGTGGTGGTTAAAGAGTATTATGCTGAATTGCCTATTCAAATTCGTGTGACTGGAAAATATCACGATATGGGAGCGTTTGCATCTGATATCGCGCATCTGTCCCGAATTGTTACTCTAAACAATATTTCCATTGCCCCACTGGGGAAGGAGAAGGGTGGGGCTACGTTAACGATGGAGGCCACAGCCCGTACGTTTAGGTACCTCGATTCTGAGGAAATTCAGGCTCAAAAGCAGGTGGCGAAGGGCGGTAAAAAATGACGTCACATAGACTGATTTCATTAATAGTGATGGCTCTTGGTCTGTCCGGTTGTGTTTCTTCGGGTGATGACGAATTGCGTCAGTGGATGTCGGAGTTGCGGGCAACAACCAAACCCAAAGTAACCCCTTTGACTGAGCCCAAGCAATTTTTACCCCAAACCTATGCAATGGATTCAGGAGTCGAGCCGTTCAACTCTATAAAGTTAACACAGGCGTTGAGACGAGAGTCTACCCAGTCCGCTTCTAACGCTGCTTTAATTGCCCCAGAGATGGCCAGACGAAAGGAGCCTCTGGAGTCTTATCCGCTGGATGTAATGGCGATGGTAGGCAGTCTTGATAAAAAGGGTGCGCCGACTGCACTATTGAAAGTTGATAAGTTACTTTATCAAGTGCGAGTTGGAAACTATATTGGTCAAAACTACGGGCGAATAACGAAAATTACTGAGAATTCGATTCAGTTGCGCGAAATTGTTCAAGATGCAACTGGTGATTGGATTGAACGTTCGGCCTCCCTCGATCTGCAAGAGGACAAGAAATGAAATATCTAAAAATTTATCCATCAAAGATTTGTCAAATTGCAGTGGGATTCACATTTGCTGTATTGACACCTATCAGTGTGTTCGCGCAGATTGTAGTTCAATCTGTAATGGGGAGCGTGCAGAACGGTGTAGATGTGGTCCGTATTGATTTTTCTGAACCACTGAAGTCTGTGCCTACAGGATTTTCCATCCAATCGCCTCCTCGCATTGCTTTGGACTTTCCTGATGCGTCCAATGCGACTGGAAAAAATGTTTTTGAAGTGAATCAGGGCAACGTTAAGTCTGTCAATGTGGTGCAGGCCGGTGACCGCTCCCGAATTGTCCTGAATCTTAAGCAATCCACTTCCTACCAGGCTGAAATTCAAGGGAAATCACTCCTGATTTCTTTGGGGACGGTGCAGTCTGCCAATTCAGCAACTCAAGCGGTGTCTGCTCCAGTGTTTGCTGATCCTGCTAATTCTGATATTCAGACACTGAAAGATGTTGACTTCAGACGAGGCGCGGATGGCTCTGGGCGTGTGGTGGTGATGCTTCCTTCAAGCCAAGTGGGCGTTGATATTCGTCAGCAGGGAAAAGGTTTGGTGGTGGATTTTCTAAAATCTTCATTGCCGGAAGGACTGCGCCGGCGTTTGGATGTGGGTGATTTTGGCACGCCAGTGCAAGCTATTACCACCGTTCAGCAAGGTGAGCGGGTTCGCATGACCATTGATCCTGTTGGTGATTGGGAACATAGCGCATATCAGAGTGATAGCCAGTTCGTAGTTGAAATCCGGCAAAAGAAGGTCGACCTGAACAAGCTAACACAAGGCCCTGGATATAGCGGGGAGAAGCTATCGCTGAATTTTCAGAATATTGAGGTTCGATCACTTCTGCAAGTCATTGCTGATTTTACCAATTTCAATATTGTGACCTCGGATACGGTCACTGGTTCGCTGACACTGCGCCTTAAGGATGTGCCTTGGGATCAAGCGCTTCAAATCATAATGGAGGCCAAAGGCCTGGGGATGCGAAAATCTGGCACGGTGTTGTGGATTGCGCCTAAAGATGAAATTGATGACAGGACGAAGAAGGATTACGAGGCTGCGTTAGCTATTCAAAAACTGGAGCCGCTTCGAACGCAAGCGTTCCAAATGAATTATGCAAAAGCGGTTGATATGGTCGCTCAACTGACTGCCCAAAGCGGTGGTACATCGGGGGGGACTTCAAATAGATTCCTGTCGGAGCGAGGTAGCGCTATTGCGGAACCCAGAACCAATCAGCTTTTTGTGACTGACACGGCAAGTAAACTGGAAGAAGTGCGTCAGCTCCTCTCGACCTTGGATGTTGCTGTTCGGCAAGTGATGATTGAAGCGAGAATTGTTGAGGCATCCGATACGTTCGGGCGCTCCTTGGGCGTTCGACTAGGTGGAACAGATTTGCGTGCTAATCGTGGCGGTACCGGTGGATACAATATCGGTGGTGGCAATAGCATGGCTTTTGGTACTAGTTATAGCAATGCGGTAGCTTCGTCTGGTGCTGGTGGAACTAATAATACTCTGGGTAATTTTGTTAATCTTCCTGCGCAGGCCCAAGGTGGGTTCGATCCGGCTAGCTTCGCTATATCGATTTTTAACTCAGCGGCCAACAGGTTTTTGAATCTTGAAATATCTGCGATGGAGGCAGACGGTAAAGGTAAGATTGTGTCTAGCCCCCGTGTTGTGACAGCTGATCAAACCAAAGCATCTATCGAGCAAGGAACCGAGTTCCCATACCCTGTGACAGCTCCAAATGGTGGAACGGTTATCGCGTTCAAGAAGGCAGTTTTGAAGTTGGAGGTCCTGCCTCAAATAACTCCAGAGGGTAATATCATCTTGGATCTTGATGTAAATAAAGATAGCCCAGGTGAAATTCTTCAGAATGTGCGAGCTATTAATACCAAGCACATTAAAACACAAGTGTTGGTTGAAAATGGTGGTACGGTCGTAATTGGCGGAATTTTTGAATTGTTCGAGGATGATGCTGAGGCAAAGGTTCCGTTTTTGGGTGATATTCCTGGTGTAGGTAATTTATTCAAAACAAAAACTAAGCAAGCCAATAAGCAAGAAATGTTAATTTTCATTACCCCGAAGGTTCTCACTGAGCGTGCTGCGGCTCGCTAATTTTATATTGAATGGATGAGCAATGTTGAAAAATGCTAAATTTTTAACCCTTGCGTTAGCGGCAATCTTGTCGGCATGTGGTGGTGGCGGTAGCGGTGGTTCGGGCGAGACACAGGAAAATTACAGCATCACGCTTCGGGCTGAAAAGACGCAATTGCCATTAAATATTGCAGGCGCTATGCCTGGTATTGGAGCATATCGGCCGTATACCACATCTTTATATGTGGAGGCTCGCAAGGGCAGTGTGCTGATACCTAGTGGTGAGAATGTCTTTGGCTGTAATGTAGCTGGTGGGTTGGATTCGGGGTCGCTATATTATTTGGATGGTGATCCAGATCATCAAACGGAAGTTGATGATGGGAATGGCGGGAAAATAATAGTTCCGAACGCCTATCGAAATATTACGTTGGGCGCAAATTCAGGTGGAAATTCTTTCCATTTCCATGCCGGTGACCAAGCTGGAACCGCGCGCATCACGTGCTCTGTGACTGATCCGCGTGACAATCAGCAGAAATCTGCGAGTGTGACGATTGCTGTGGGCGGTACCACCGGAAAGCCAGCTAGCGTGCGTATGGAAGCTCAGATTCCAGGTTATCTGGGTACCAAGAACAACGCTAATGGCCTTCTGAATCAGATGGGAATACAGGCGTTTGTGATGGATGATGCCAATCAGCCTACGGCAAGTGCCTCGGGGGCCAACATGCAGGTTCGCATTCTGTCGGGCACAGATGCAGCCCAGGGGGCGCGTTTGGTCTCTGGTGCTCAGAGCGGTAGCATTTTGCAACTGCCGTCCATCGGCGGTGTTGCAACGTTCTCCCTGCTAAGCAGCACTGAAACTGGAGCAATTTTCCTGGAGTTGACGGCGGATCGTTTTGACAACAATGTGAGCAATGGCATCATTGACCCGATCACATCGATTCAACCGATTTCTGTGCTGGAGGCGCTGACGAGTGCGCCGACACTTGCCGATGTAGATTTGGGCACCGTAACCAAAGGAGTCCCATTCACGGCGCTGCTGACCGTCAGTGGGGGATTGCCGCCTTATGTTTGGTCGGCGACTGGATTGCCTGCCGGTTTGGCTATTGACGCCAGCACCGGTATGCTGAGTGGCACGGCTAGCACCAGCGCACAAGAGCGTGATTACCGTGCCACAGTAACTGTGGTAGATAAGAACAAGCGATCTGCAACGGCTGTTGTCAAACTGAAGTTGGTAAATGGGTTGCCGGAAGACTTTGCAATCGGTGATTGCAATTCGACTGCTGTTTGCTCGTTGGGAACAATTCCCGTTGGGAATAGTTTTACCTACTCGTTTGTTGCTTCGGTAAGCGATGTGACTTGGAGTTTCACCAGTCTGCCGTCTTGGCTGACCAGTGGCACGACCGGTGCCGCCGGGGTTCTCAATGGAACACCCAAGGTGGCTAACTGTGGCGAACAAAGATTCTTGGTGACTGCCACAAAGGGTGCGTCGAAAGTGACGCGGACGTTTAGCATCACTGTGGTGAGCGCTGGGTCTGTTCCTCCTGGTGGGGAACCTGTCGACTACATCTGCCCGTAGCCGCCAAGTTGCTGCACCGTGCTTAGAGAGTGCACCTGACAATGCCTTATTGCTAGGTGCCTTCGATTTTTAACCCCGGCTTGCCGGGGTTTTTTGTTGTGGAAACTGGCGCGCGTCTATGTCCGCAGAGTCAATCGGGAGCGGCACAAGCGCGTTGCTGTGGCCGGTGCGCTGGGTCAGTGCCTACGTTCAAAGAAACCACATGCGCTACGTCGAGCGTTTAGCATCTCCTGGCACTTTGTAAGAGTCCTTCGGTATGGGGGATTGGGCTTCCCCTTCGTCAACCAAGCTGGCGACCAAGAACTTGCAGTGTGGCGTGGTATGCGCCTTAACTGCCTCAGTCTTCAGTGTGCTGGGTAGGCAGGTGAAGCAGGCAAAATTGGGATAGTGTGGCGTCGGCGTCGCTGCTTTTTTATTAATTAACGTGTAACAACACTTCATGTCCCAGATTGATCAAGCAGTCACCATTGAACTGGCTGAACGCAGCTATCACATCCTCATCGGGGGGGGGCTTTTGGGCAATGCCGCTTCCTATGCGGATTTGCCTCGGGCCAGCACAGCGCTGATCGTGAGTAACACAACGGTAGCCCCTTTGTACGCAGAGGCTTTGCGGGCTGCGCTTGCTGGGCGCTATCCACAAATTCATGAGCTGCGACTGCCGGATGGTGAGGAATACAAAAACTGGCAAACATTGCAGCGGATCTTTGATTCGCTGCTGTCCAACGCATGCGACCGCAAGACAACCATATTTGCGCTGGGCGGCGGGGTCGTTGGTGACATGACGGGTTTTGCCGCAGCCAGCTACATGCGGGGTGTGCCTTTTGTGCAGGTGCCCACCACGCTACTGGCCCAAGTGGACTCTTCGGTGGGTGGCAAGACGGCCATCAACCACCCTTTGGGCAAGAACATGATTGGCGCGTTCTACCAGCCGCAGCTGGTGGTGTGCGACCTTGCGGTGCTCGATACGTTGCCAGCGCGCGAGTTCAGTGCGGGTCTTGCAGAGGTCATCAAGTACGGGCCGATCTCGGACATGGCCTTCTTTGATTGGCTGGAACGCAATATGGATGCCCTGATCGCGCACGACCGCGACGCCCTGGCGCACGCCGTGCGGAGCAGTTGCGAGATCAAGGCCTGGGTTGTCGGCCAGGATGAAAAAGAGACGGGCCTTCGTGCCATCCTCAACTTTGGCCATACCTTTGGGCACGCCATTGAGGCCGGCATGGGTTATGGCGTGTGGCTGCACGGTGAGGGCGTTGGCGCCGGCATGGTGATGGCGGCAGAGCTTTCTCGCAGGCTTGGCTTGGTGGACGGCGAGTTTGTGGCCCGCCTGAATCTGCTGATCCAGCGCGCGGGGTTGCCCACCAAGGGGCCCATTCTGGACGCCGCAGACAATGCCGGCCGTTATTTGGAACTGATGCGCATCGATAAGAAATCCGAAGCCGGTGAGATCCGATTTGTCGTGATCGATGGCCCGGGCAAGGCGGCAGTGCGCGCTGCACCGGACAGCCTGGTGCGCGAAGTGATTGATGCCTGTTGTGTCTAGAAGGTGCTTGTCACCAATTGCTATAAATAGTATAGCTATTTGCGCTTTATAGATAGCGCTGGCGGCAATTTTGATTCCGATCTCTGACCTGGCCCCGTACGCCTGCCACCCTGCTGCGACCAAGGGGCGGCGCTACCCCGAAACACCGGCACCCACACGGACCGAATACCAGCGCGATCGAGACCGGATCGTGCACTCCACTGCATTTCGGCGATTGGTCTACAAGACGCAGGTCTTTCTCAACCATGAAGGGGACCTGTTTCGCACACGCCTGACGCACTCGCTGGAGGTCGCCCAATTGGGGCGGTCCATCGCTCGCTCCTTGCGCATCAACGAAGACCTGGTGGAAGCGATCTCGTTGGCCCACGATCTTGGGCACACGCCGTTTGGACATGCCGGCCAGGATGCGCTGCATGGGTGCATGGCGGAGCACGGGGGCTTTGAGCACAACCTGCAGAGTTTGCGGGTGGTGGACAAGCTGGAGGAGCGTTATCCACAGTACGACGGACTGAACTTGACCTTCGAGACGCGTGAAGGCGTTCTCAAGCACTGTTCCAGGCAACACGCACAGCAGTTGGAGCGGGAAGAGCCCGGTGGCGTTGGTGCAAGGTTTTTGCGCCGGGAGCAGCCCAGCCTGGAGGCGCAGCTGTGCAACTTAGCCGATGAAATCGCCTACAACGCGCACGACATCGATGACGGCGTGCGCTCTGGGCTGATCACGCTGGCGCAATTGCAGGACGTGCCCTTGTTCGACCAGTACCGCGCCGCGGCCCAGGCCGAGTACCCGGATCTCGTGCAGCCGCTGCTGCAACGGCGCCTGTTGTTTGAAGCCATACGGCGCATGCTCAGCGCGCAGGTTTATGACGTGATTGATGCCACGCAGGCAGCACTGGCCAGGCACGCGCCCACTGATGTGCAGGCCGTGCGCCAATCGCCGTCGCTCGTGATGTTTGGCGATGCCATGCGTGCGCGCTCGCTGGAACTCAAGCAGTTCCTCTTCAAAAACCTGTACCGCCATCCACGCGTCATGGAGACCACGGGACGTGCGCAGGGGGTCGTGCGCGACCTGTTTGCAGCGTACACGGCCTCCCCCCAAGAAATGAAGGCGGCGTTTGCCGAGCAGGCCTCTGTGGACTGCGGCCCGCTGCGGGCAAGGGCTGTGGCGGATTTCATTGCGGGCATGACAGACCGGTTTGCAGCGCGGGAGCATGAGCGCCTGACGGGACGGCGGCTTTTCGACTAGCGGCTGTGGGGGTGGGCAGGGCGCCCGGTAAAATCAACCTCGCACTTCTTCGCGCCCCGTGCGCCCGTTTCATGACTTCCTCCCCCCCCTTTACGGCCTCGGTGGCCTCTTCGGAGCCTGCCGATTTGTTCGTTCGCAACACCGTCCGTTGGCTGGAGCGAGCAGTGATCGGGCTCAACCTGTGCCCTTTTGCCAAGGGTGTTCATGTCAAAGGGCAGATTCACTACGTGGTCGCGCTGACCGAAGACTTGACGGACGTGCTGGCTCTTCTGCGCAGTGAGCTGTCTGCCCTGGTGGCGGCCCCTGCCGAAACGCGGGACACCACCTTGCTGATACTCCCTCACTGCCTCCAGGAGTTTCTTGATTTCAACGATTTTCTGGGAGATGCGGAGGCACTGCTGGAGGCCATGGGGCTCGACGGCACGCTGCAGATCGCGAGTTTTCACCCCCAGTTTCAGTTTGCGGGCACCGATGTGGATGACGTGACCAATTGCACCAACCGTTCGCCATACCCCACACTGCATCTGCTGCGGGAGGAGAGCATCGACCGCGCCGTGGAGGTGTTTCCGGAGGCGGAAACAATTTTTGAGCGAAATATTGAGGTGCTGCAGGCATTGGGCATGCAGGGCTGGTCTGCGCTGGATGTGGGCCCCAGCGCTGGCACGCCATCGCTGCCGGAAGCGAACCAGGACGTTCGATGATGAGAAAGACCAAAGACCTCTCTGCAGCCCGCGTGCAGCAGCCACATGCTTCCCGCCCGAAGGCGGCCGCCTCCAAGGCCGAGTCTGCGGAGCTTTCCGAACTGCGGCCGGGCCAGTCGATAGAACTGCTCAAGGAACTGCACATCCTAACGCGCGATGGACGCCTGAATCAGGACTCGCGGCGCAAGCTCAAGCAGGTCTACCACCTGTTCAACTTCATCGAGCCGCTGCTCACGGAGCTTGCCACCACCGACCAGGGGCCGACGCTCGCAGACCATGGGGCGGGCAAGTCGTATCTGGGTTTTATCCTGTACGACCTGTACTTCAAGGCCCTGGGGCATGGGCACATCTACGGGGTGGAAACGCGCGCCGAGCTGGTGGACAAATCCCGCCTGCTGGCGCAGAAGCTGGGCTTTGAACGCATGTCGTTCCTGAATGTGTCGGTGGCGGAATCCACCGGTGCAGATGAATTGCCAGCCAGGATCGATGTGGTCACCGCCCTGCATGCCTGTGACACCGCCACGGACGATGCCATTGCTTTCGGCCTGCAGAAACAGGCCCGGGCGATGGTGCTGGTGCCGTGCTGCCAGGCTGAGATGGCCGCCTGCCTGCGGCAGGGCAAGGCCTTGCAGCTGTCGCGCACGCCCTTGGCCGAGCTGTGGCGCCACCCGCTGCACACGCGCGAACTGGGCAGCCAGGTCACCAATGTGCTGCGCTGCCTGTACCTCGAGGCGAGTGGCTACCAGGTCACCGTGACGGAGCTGGTAGGCTGGGAGCACAGCATGAAGAATGAGCTAATCATTGCCCGCTACACGGGACAGAAAAAGCGCAGCGCCTCGGAGCGCCTGCGCGCCATTCTCGAAGAGTTTGGCCTCGACAAGGCGCTGGGGGCTCGCTTTGGTCTGAAGCCGGAGGCTCGCGATACCCAGGTTGCCCTGGAATTGGTGCCGGACTGACGTCGCGCCGTACGTTGTTGCCGGGGTGAGAAGAAATCGGGGACGGATTTATGATCATCCTTCCCCTAGCTCCCATCCACATCCATGGCCCGCCTGCCGCGCCTGACCCTGCCGGGTCATCTGCACCACGTCATCCAGCGCGGAAACAACCGCCAAAGCATCTTCGCGGACCGCGAAGACTTCGAGACCATGCTTTCGCTGCTGGCAGACAATGCGCAGAAATTTGGTGTTGCTGTGCATGCCTATGTGCTGATGGACAACCACTTTCATCTGCTGTGCACGCCCACTACTGCTGACGGCCTTCCGCAGATGATGCAGGCGGTAGGGCGGCGCTACGTGCAGTATTTCAACCGACGCCACGCCCGTACGGGCACCCTGTGGGAGGGGCGCTATCGTTCCACGGTGCTGCAGCCCGAGCGGTATCTCCTGCCTTGCATGGTCTACCTTGATCTAAACCCGGTGCGGGCCGGGCAGGTGGCGCAGCCTGGCGACTACCCGTGGTCCAGCCATGCCCATTGGCTGGGACTGCGCCATGACCGTTTGCTCACACCGCATGCTTTGTACTGGGCGCTGGGCAACACGCCGTTTGCGCGCGAGGCGGCGTACGCCGCGCTGGTGCAGGCGGGCATCGGCTCGCAGGAGCAGACTGTGCTGACGTCATCCGCACTCAGTGGTTGGGCGCTGGGCGACGCAGAATTTGTTCAAGAGTTGCAAAAGCACACACCGCGCCGGATAACCCAGGGTCAAGCCGGTAGGCCGGCGCTTCGCAAAACGCCTGAATAAATATGGCTTTAGCGCTTGCTTTTGTTGAATTAATTGCTATGAAATTTAATGTGTCCCTAATAAAAAATGAAATTCAATTTTCATTCGTAAATTAAGAATCTGACCCTAATTAATCTTCTTGCCAAAAGATGTTGCAATGCACTAATCTTCCACTCCCTGCGAAAAATATAGGAGTGCGCCATGACTACGGCTGCCGAGATCCAGCATCTGCAACAACACGGTTTGTATTCATCGGGTAACGAACACGACGCCTGCGGCCTCGGGTTTGTGGCCCACATCAAGGGCATCAAGCGCCACGACATCGTGACGCAGGCTCTGAAGATTCTGGAAAACATCGACCACCGTGGCGCGGTGGGTGCCGACCCGCTGATGGGCGACGGCGCCGGCATCCTGATCCAGATCCCTGACGCTCTGTACCGCGAAGAGATGGCCAAGCAAGGCGTGACCTTGCCAGCGGCTGGTGAATACGGTGTGGGCATGATCTTTCTGCCCAAGGAGCATGCTTCCCGCTTGGCTTGCGAGCAGGAGATGGAGCGTGCCATTAAGGCAGAAGGCCAGGTACTGCTGGGCTGGCGCGATGTGCCGGTCAATGTGGACATGCCCATGTCCCCCACCGTGCGCAAGAAGGAGCCCATCCTGCGCCAGGTGTTCATCGGCCGTGGCAACGACGTGATCGTGCAGGATGCGCTGGAGCGCAAGCTGTACGTGATCCGCAAGACGGCCAGCGCCAACATCCAGGCCCTCAAGCTCAAGCACAGCAAGGAATACTACGTTCCCTCCATGTCCAGCCGCACGGTGGTCTACAAGGGCCTGCTGCTGGCCGACCAGGTGGGCGTGTACTACAAGGACCTGTCCGACGAGCGCTGCGTCTCGGCCATCGGTCTGGTGCACCAGCGTTTCTCCACCAACACCTTCCCCGAGTGGCCGCTGGCCCACCCCTACCGCTATGTGGCGCACAACGGTGAAATCAACACCGTCAAGGGCAACTACAACTGGATGAAGGCGCGCGAAGGCGTAATGGCCTCGCCGGTGTTGGCCGCCGACCTGCAAAAGCTCTACCCCATCAGCTTCGCCGACCAGTCCGACACCGCCACGTTCGACAACTGCCTCGAACTGCTGACCATGGCTGGTTACCCCATCAGCCAGGCCGTGATGATGATGATCCCCGAGCCCTGGGAGCAGCACACCACCATGGACGAGCGCCGCCGCGCCTTCTATGAATACCACGCTGCCATGCTGGAGCCTTGGGACGGCCCCGCCTCCATCGTGTTCACCGACGGACGCCAGATCGGCGCCACGCTGGACCGCAACGGCCTGCGCCCCTCGCGCTACTGCATCACCGATGACGATCTGGTCATCATGGGCTCCGAGTCGGGCGTGCTGCCTGTGCCCGAGAACAAGATCGTGCGCAAGTGGCGCCTGCAGCCCGGCAAGATGTTCCTGATCGACCTGGAACAAGGCCGCATGATCGACGACGAAGAGCTGAAGGCCAACATCGTCAACACCAAGCCCTACAAGCAGTGGATCGAAAACCTGCGGATCAAGCTCGACAGCATTGACGCGGGCGCGCAAGTGGCCGCACCGCAGCCTGCCGATCTGCGGCTGCTCGACCGCCAGCAGGCCTTCGGTTACACGCAGGAAGACATCAAGTTCCTGATGGCGCCCATGGCCAAGAATGGTGAAGAGGGCATTGGCTCGATGGGCAATGACAGTCCGCTGGCTGTGCTGTCGGGCAAGAACAAGCCGCTGTACAACTACTTCAAGCAGCTGTTCGCCCAGGTGACGAACCCGCCGATCGATCCGATCCGCGAAGCCATCGTGATGTCGCTCAACAGCTTCATCGGACCCAAGCCGAACCTGCTGGACATCAACCAGGTCAACCCGCCGATGCGGCTCGAAGTGAGCCAGCCCGTGCTCGACTTTGCCGGCATGGCCAAGCTGCGCGACATCGAAAAGTACACGCAGGGCAAGTTCAAGAGCGTGACCATCGACATCACCTACCCACTGAACTGGGGCCGTGAGGGGGTGGAAGCCAAGCTCGCCTCGTTGTGCGCGCAGGCTGTGGATGCCATCAAGGGCGGCGCCAACATCCTGATCGTGAGCGACCGCGCCGTGAGCGCTACCCAGGTGGCAATCCCTGCGCTGCTGGCGCTGTCCGCCATCCACCAGCACCTGGTGGGAGCGGGCCTGCGCACCACGGCCGGCCTCGTGGTCGAAACGGGCACCGCGCGCGAAGTGCACCACTTTGCCGTGCTGGCGGGCTACGGCGCCGAGGCCGTGCATCCCTACCTCGCCATGGAAACCCTGGCCGAGATGCACAAGGACCTGGGCGGCGACCTGTCGGCCGACAAGGCCATCTACAACTACGTCAAGGCGATCGGCAAGGGTCTGTCCAAGATCATGTCCAAGATGGGTGTGAGCACCTACATGAGCTACTGCGGCGCCCAGTTGTTCGAGGCCATCGGCCTCAACACGGAAACCGTGGGCAAGTACTTCACCGGCACCGCCAGCCGCGTGGAAGGCATCGGCGTGTTCGAGATCGCCGAAGAGGCCATCCGCATGCACAAGGCGGCGTTTGGTGACGACCCCGTGCTCGAGACCATGCTGGACGCCGGCGGCGAATACGCTTGGCGCGCTCGGGGCGAAGACCACATGTGGACGCCCGATGCGATTGCCAAGCTGCAGCACAGCACGCGCGCCAACAACTGGAACACGTACAAGGAATACGCCCAGCTGATCAACGACCAGAGCAAGCGCCACATGACGCTGCGCGGTCTGTTCGAGTTCAAGATCGACCCCGCCAAGGCGATCCCGGTCGACGAAGTCGAGCCTGCCAAGGAAATCGTCAAGCGCTTTGCCACGGGCGCCATGTCGTTGGGTTCCATCTCCACCGAGGCCCACGCCACGCTGGCCGTGGCCATGAACCGCATCGGCGGCAAGAGCAACACCGGCGAAGGTGGTGAGGACGCCGCACGCTACCGCAACGAACTCAAGGGCATCCCGATCAAGAAGGGCGATACGCTCAAGAGCGTGATTGGTGCCGAGAACGTTGAGGTCGACCTGCCCCTGCAGGACGGCGACTCGCTGCGCAGCCGCATCAAGCAGGTGGCCTCGGGCCGCTTTGGTGTCACGGCCGAATACCTGTCGTCGGCCGACCAGATCCAGATCAAGATGGCCCAGGGTGCCAAGCCCGGCGAGGGTGGTCAGCTGCCGGGTGGCAAGGTTTCCAACTACATCGGCAAGCTGCGCCACAGCGTGCCCGGCGTGGGCCTGATCTCGCCCCCGCCGCACCACGACATCTACTCCATTGAGGATCTGGCCCAGCTGATCCACGATCTGAAGAACGTGGCACCACACGCTGGCATCAGCGTCAAGCTGGTCTCTGAAGTGGGCGTGGGCACCATCGCCGCAGGCGTGGCCAAGTGCAAGAGCGATCACGTGGTGATCGCGGGGCATGACGGCGGCACGGGCGCTTCGCCCTGGTCGTCCATCAAGCACGCGGGTGGTCCGTGGGAAATCGGCCTGGCCGAAACCCAGCAGACCCTGGTGCTCAACCGCCTGCGCGGCCGCATCCGTGTGCAGGCCGACGGCCAGATGAAGACCGGCCGCGACGTCGCCATCGGCGCACTGCTGGGCGCTGACGAGTTCGGCTTTGCCACGGCACCGCTGGTGGTGGAAGGTTGCATCATGATGCGCAAGTGCCACCTGAACACCTGCCCCGTGGGCGTGGCCACCCAAGACCCCGAACTGCGCAAGAAGTTCTCGGGCAAGCCCGAGCACGTGGTGAACTATTTCTTCTTCATCGCCGAAGAAGTGCGCCAGATCATGGCCCAACTGGGCATTCGCAAGTTCGACGACCTGATCGGCCGCACCGATCTGCTCGACATGCGCCAGGGACTGGAACACTGGAAGGCACGTGGCCTGGACTTCAGCCGCCTGTTCGCCCAGCCCAACGTGCCCGCCGATGTGCCGCGCTTCCACGTGGACGTGCAGGACCACAACATCGAGCACACGCTGGACCGCAAGCTCATCGAGCGCAGCAAGCCCGCCATTGAAAAGGGCGAGCGCGTGCAGTTCATCGAGGTGGCGCGCAACGTGAACCGCTCGGTCGGCGCCATGCTGTCCGGCGCTGTCACCCGCGTGCACCCCGAAGGCCTGCCCGACGACAGCATCCGTATCCAGCTCGAAGGCACGGGCGGCCAGTCGTTCGGTGCGTTCCTCACGCGCGGCATCACGCTGTACCTGATCGGCGACGCCAACGACTACACGGGCAAGGGTCTGTCGGGAGGCCGCGTGGTCGTGCGCCCCAGCATCGATTTCCGCGGTGACGCCGTGCGCAACACCATCGTTGGCAACACCGTGATGTACGGCGCCACTACGGGCGAAGCCTTCTTCAGCGGCGTTGCCGGTGAGCGTTTCGCCGTGCGTCTGTCGGGCGCCACCGCAGTGGTGGAGGGCACGGGCGACCACGGTTGCGAATACATGACCGGGGGCACCGTGGTGGTGCTTGGCAAGACCGGTCGCAACTTTGCGGCGGGCATGAGCGGCGGCGTGGCGTACGTGTACGACGAAGACGGTCAGTTCGACACCCGCTGCAACATGTCCATGGTGACGCTGGAGCGCATCCTGCCCGCCACCGAGCAGGAAGCCACGGTGCCACGCTCGATCTGGCACAACGGACAGACCGACGAAGCCCAGCTCAAGAAGCTGCTGGAAGACCACAACCGCTGGACGGGCAGCAAGCGCGCACGCGAACTGCTCGACAACTGGGCCGCATCGCGCAGCAAGTTCGTCAAGGTCTTCCCGACCGAGTACAAGCGTGCGTTGGCTGAAATTTATGAACGAAAAGTGCTGGAGGAGTCTGCTACACCAGCGGTAGCTGCTACCAAAAAAGAAGTGGCACCCGCCAAGTAAGGCGACGTCACCCACCTTCGCACAGCATTCATAGACAAGGACATCGTCATGGGAAAAACTACCGGCTTCATGGAATACGAGCGCATCGAAGAGGGCTATAAGCCTGTGCCCGAGCGCTTGAAGCACTACAAGGAATTTGTCATCGGGCTGGATGAAAGCCAGGCCAAGGTGCAAGGCGCGCGCTGCATGGACTGCGGCACGCCGTTCTGCAACAACGGCTGCCCGGTGAACAACATCATTCCGGACTTCAACGATCTGGTGTACCACGCGGACTGGAAGAGCGCGATTGAGGTGCTGCACAGCACCAACAACTTCCCCGAGTTCACCGGCCGCATCTGCCCCGCACCCTGCGAGGCCGCCTGCGTGCTCAATGTGAACGACGACGCCGTGGGCATCAAGTCCATCGAGCACGCGATCATTGACCGTGCGTGGGAGGAGGGCTGGGTACAGCCACGCGTTGCCAAGCACAAAACGGGCAAGAAGGTGGCCGTGGTGGGCTCTGGCCCCGCAGGTATGGCGGCAGCACAGCAACTCGCGCGCGCTGGCCACAGCGTCACGCTGTTTGAAAAGAACGACCGCGTGGGCGGGCTGCTGCGCTACGGCATTCCGGACTTCAAGATGGAGAAGTCGCACATTGACCGCCGCGTCAAGCAGATGGAAGCCGAAGGCGTGGTCTTCCGCACCGGCGTGTTCGTGGGCGCTGCCAAGGACGGACTGGGCAAAGATTCCAAGGTCACCAACTGGGCCAAGGAAACTGTCACGCCCGAGCAGTTGAACAAGGAGTTCGATGCCGTGCTGCTGACCGGCGGCGCTGAGCAATCGCGCGATCTGCCCGTGCCGGGCCGTGACCTCGATGGCATCCACTTCGCGATGGAGTTCTTGCCGCAGCAGAACAAGGTCAACGCCGGCGACAAGCTCAAGGGCCAGTTGCGCGCCGATGGCAAACACGTCATCGTGATTGGTGGCGGCGACACCGGTAGCGACTGCGTGGGTACCAGCAACCGCCATGGCGCCGTGAGCGTCACCCAGTTTGAGTTGATGCCCCAGCCGCCCGAAGAGGAAAACCGCCCGCTGACCTGGCCTTACTGGCCGATCAAGCTGCGCACCAGCTCCAGCCACGAAGAGGGTTGCGAGCGCGAGTTCGCCATCTCCACCAAGGAGTTCATCGGCGAAAAGGGCAAGGTCACCGGCCTCAAGACCGTGCGTGTGGAGTTCAAGGACGGCAAGATGGTCGAGGTGGCCGGGTCTGAGAAGATCCTGAAGGCCGATCTGGTGCTGCTGGCCATGGGCTTTGTTAGCCCGGTGGCTGCCGTGCTGGAAGCTTTTGGCGTGGACAAGGATGCCCGGGGCAATGCCCGCGCCACGACCGACTTCGATGGAGGTTATGCCACCAACGTGCCCAAGGTGTTCGCTGCTGGCGACATTCGGCGTGGTCAGTCGCTGGTCGTCTGGGCCATCCGCGAAGGCCGTCAGGCCGCGCGTGCAGTCGATGAGTTCCTCATGGGCTACTCAGATCTGCCGCGCTGATCGGCTGCGGAACATGCAATCGAAACGGCGCTGCGGCGCCGTTTTTCATGGCGGGTTGGTCAGGGCGTAAGGCGATCGGTGGATATGCCCCTGGAAGTTGGGAGGGGAGGGGCTGCGGACGCATTATTGGGCGAGGCCACCGACTGGACCCGGCGCGCGCCCGCCAGTCCAGGTGGATGGCCTGCCTTCCACGTCTGCGCATCTTTATTGGCACAATCGAGGGTTCTGTCAATCCGGGGTTGTATGGCGTCTGAGCGATCATCCATCTCATGATGCAGATGCTTCAAGATGCAAACATACATGTATGTATGTATGCATCTTGAGCTACCATCGCGGCTTCCTGCGGCCCGAGGAATCACTGTGTGGTGACTGATGACCCGGAATCCTGAATCTTTTTTGCATGCCTGACCCCTCCCTCCTTGCCGAACTGCGCAATGTCACGTTCTCCTACGGAGACCGCGACATCCTGCGCGACGTTTCGCTGACCGTGCCGCGTGGCAAGGTCACGGCGCTGATGGGTGCCTCCGGTGGGGGCAAGACCACGGTGCTGCGCCTGATAGGGGGGCAGCAGCGGGCTTCGGGCGGTGAAGTCCTGTTTGATGGGCAGGACGTGGGTCGCCTTGATGCGTCTGGCTTGTACGCCGTCCGTCGCCGGATGGGGATGCTGTTCCAGTTCGGGGCGTTGTTCACCGACCTGAGTGTTTTCGAGAATGTGGCCTTTCCGCTCAGGGAGCACACCGACCTTTCCGAAGCGCTGATCCGTGACGTGGTCCTCATGAAACTGCATGCCGTGGGCCTGCGCGGCGCACGTGATCTCATGCCCAGCGAGATTTCGGGGGGAATGGCCCGGCGGGTGGCCCTGGCCCGTGCCATTGCGCTGGACCCCGAGCTGGTGATGTACGACGAGCCTTTTGCGGGGCTGGACCCCATTTCCCTGGGAACGGCGGCGCAGCTGATCCGCCAGCTCAATGATGCCATGGGCCTCACGAGCATCGTGGTCTCGCACGACCTGGAGGAAACCTTCCGGCTGGCAGACCACGTGATCATCCTCGGGGCTGGCGTGGTGGCTGCTCAGGGCACGCCAGATGAGGTGCGTGCCAGCACGGACCCCCTGGTCCACCAGTTTGTCAATGCCTTGCCCACAGGGCCGGTACCCTTTCATTACCCTGGCCCTGACGAGGTGCACGACTTCGGACCTGTGGGAGGGCGTGCACGGTGAGCTGGTACAACCCCTCCGATGTCGGTTTTGCCGTGCGCCAAAAGCTGGCCGACATTGGCATGGGCGCGCGTCTTTTTGTACGGCTGGTGCGGATGGTGGGTGCCACCTTCATGCGGCCTTCGCTGGTGCGCGACCAGGTGCATTTTCTGGGCAACTACTCGCTGGCCATCATCGCAGTGTCCGGCCTGTTTGTAGGGCTGGTGCTGGGGCTGCAGGGGTATTACACGCTGCAGCGCTACGGTTCAGCAGAAGCGCTGGGTCTTCTGGTCACGCTGTCGCTGGTGCGGGAGCTGGGGCCCGTGGTCACCGCCTTGCTGTTTGCGGGGCGGGCGGGCACGTCGCTGACGGCCGAGATTGGTTTGATGCGTGCTGGCGAGCAGCTCAGCGCGATGGAAATGATGGCGGTGGACCCCGTCCAGCGCATTCTGGCGCCCCGCTTCTGGGCCGGCGTGATCACCATGCCCCTGCTGGCGGCGGTGTTCAGTGCGGTGGGGGTGATTGGTGGCTGGAGCGTGGGCGTGCTCATGATCGGCATCGACCCCGGCGCTTTCTGGAGCCAGACGCAGGGCGGCGTTGACGTGTGGAAAGACGTGGGCAACGGGGTGCTCAAAAGCGTGGTGTTCGGCGTTGCCGTCACCTTTGTGGCGTTGCTGCAGGGCTTTACTGCCAAGCCCACGCCCGAGGGCGTGTCGCGTGCCACTACGCGCACCGTGGTGATGGCGTGCCTGGCCGTGCTGGGGCTCGACTTCGTCCTCACGGCCCTGATGTTCAGTATCTGAGCTGGCGATGCTGGCAGTGAAGAGGAAATAAACAATGCAACGCTCCAAAAACGATCTCTGGGTTGGGCTGTTCGTGATGCTGGGTGCCGTGGCGCTGGTGTTTCTGGCGCTCCAGTCCGCCAATTTGCTGAGCCTGAATTTCCAGTCCGGCTACCGCATCACGGCGCGTTTTGACAACATCGGCGGGCTCAAGCCCCAGGCTGCGGTGCGCGGTGCGGGCGTGGTGGTCGGGCGTGTGGAGTCCATCACGTTCGACGACAAGACCTACCAGGCGCGGGTGACGCTGGCGATGGAAAACCGCTACGCTTTCCCGAAGGACAGCTCCCTCAAGATTCTCACCAGCGGCCTGTTGGGTGAGCAGTACATCGGTATTGAGGCCGGGGCGGACGAGAAGAACCTTGTTGCGGGCGACATGGTCACCGCGACCCAGTCTGCCGTGGTGCTCGAAAACCTCATTGGACAGTTTCTCTACAGCAAAGCCGAAGACGGCGGTAAGCCCGCAGGGGCAGGTGACAAGAAATGAAGAACTTTGAAACAACCACCCTGCCCACCGGCTCCAAGCAGCAGGGCTTGCCACGTGCGCTGGGCGGTTCGGCGCTGCTGTTGGCCGGTGCGCTGCTTTCGGGCTGTGCCACCGTGGCCAATCCCGACCCGCGTGATCCGCTGGAATCCTACAACCGGAGCATGACCAACTTCAACGAGCAAGTTGATGCCATGGTGCTCAAGCCGGTAGCGATTGCCTACCAGGACATCGCGCCCGCCCCCGTGCGCACGGGGGTGAGCAACTTTTTCGCCAACATCGGCGATGTCTGGTCGTTTGTGAACAACGTGCTGCAACTGCGCGCGGAGGCTGCCGCCTCGACGTTCATGCGCGTCAATGTCAACACCTTCATGGGTCTCGGCGGGGTGCTCGATATCGCCAGTGAGCTGGGCATAGACCGCTACAAGCAGGACTTTGGCCTGACGCTGGGCCGATGGGGCGTGGGAACTGGCCCATACCTGGTGCTGCCGGTTCTCGGCCCGTCCACGGTGCGCGACACCTTTGCGCTCCCGGTGGACATGAAGGGCAACGTGGTGAGCTATGTGGACCCGGTCTCGGCCCGGAACACGCTGTATGCACTGCGAGTGGTGGACACGCGCGCCAATCTTTTGCGGGCAAGCTCCGTCCTCGACAGTGCCGCGCTGGACAAGTACAGCTTCACGCGGGACGTTTTCCTGCAGGTGCGCAGCCAGGCTGGCGAGCCCCAGAACAGCAAGGGCTCGGATGGCAAAGACGGCAACGACGGCGTGCTGCCGCAAGAGCCTCCCCGTTGAGGTGATTTCCAGGGGGCTGCCCGCCGATGGCGGCCATAGCGCGGGCGATCGTGTTGCACTTGCTTGCACACCGCAACGCCCGCGACGCATGCGTTGTTTCTGCGGCCACCACAATGCAACACGGGCATGCCGGATGGCGGCTCATGACTGAATGAGAAAGTAGAGGATAGAGGACATGATGAACCGACGTTCCCTGGGCCACCTGGCACTGTGTGCTGCCGCCGTGGCATCTCTGGGCTTGCCGCTGGCCGCTCTGGCGGCAGACGAAGCGCCGGACGCGATGATCAAGCGCCTGTCCACCGACGTGCTCAACACTGTGAAGTCCGACAAGGCGATTCAGGGCGGCGACTTGACCAAGGTGATCGCGCTGGTGGACAAGACCGTGATGCCCAACGTCAACTTTCGCCGCATGACTGCCGCTGCCGTGGGGCCAGGCTGGCGCCAGGCCACGCCCGAGCAGCAAAAACGCCTGCAGGACGAGTTCAAGATCTTGCTGGTGCGCACCTATGCGGGTGCGCTGGCGCAGGTCAACGACCAAAGCATCCAGGTCAAGCCGTTGCGCGCTGCGCCCGAAGACAAGGACGTGCTGGTGCGCACCGAAATCGTGGGCCGTGGCGACCCCATTCAGCTTGACTACCGCCTCGAAAAAACCCCTGGCGACGGCGCAGGCTGGAAGATCTACAACCTGAATGTGCTGGGTGTCTGGCTGGTGGAAACCTACCGGGGCCAGTTTGCCCAGGAGATCAACGCCAAGGGTATTGATGGCCTGATCGAGACCCTGGCTGCGCGCAACAAAGCCAACTCCACCGCCAAGGGCTGAGCCTCCTCCATGCTGGTTCTCCCCCCCGAGCTGACCCACCGCCAGGCCACAGCCTGCCTGCAGATGCTTCTGCAGGGGCTGCGCGTGCACCGTGAAAGTGGTGTGGTGGTGGATGCGAGCGCGATGACGGTGTTTGACAGCTCGGCCCTGGCCGTGCTGCTGGAATGCCGGCGTGAGGCGCTGTCCGTGGGCAAGACCTTTGCCGTGCAGGGGTTGCCCACGGCGCTGCGCGGCATGGCGGGCTTGTACGGCGTTGGCACCTTGCTCACGCCCGTGTCCTGAGGCTGCATACCCTCCGCCATAACGCAGTTCGGGGCAAGGCCGTAAAATCAGGGGCTTCATGCCCGCAGTCTCCTTCCAAGCCATCTCCAAGACCTTTGCCACGCCCAAAGGCCCTTTCCAGGCACTGAACCAGGTCAACCTGGACATTGAGGAGGGCGAGTTCTTCGGACTCCTCGGCCCCAACGGTGCCGGTAAAACCACCCTGATCAGCATCCTCGCGGGCCTGGCGCGCGCCAGCAGCGGCCGTGTGCTGGTGCAGGGCAGCGACGTGCAGGCCGACTTTGCCGAGGCGCGCCGCAAGCTCGGTGTGGTGCCGCAGGAACTGGTGTTCGACCCCTTCTTCAATGTGCGCGAATCGCTGCGCATCCAGTCCGGCTATTTCGGCGTGAAGAACAACGACGCCTGGATCGACGAGCTGCTGGAGAACCTGGGCCTTACCGACAAGGCCAACGCCAACATGCGGCAACTGTCGGGCGGCATGAAGCGCCGCGTGCTCGTGGCGCAGGCGCTGGTGCACAAGCCGCCCATCATCGTGCTCGATGAACCAACGGCTGGCGTGGACGTGGAGCTGCGCCAGACCCTTTGGCACTTTGTCGCGCGCCTGAACAAGGAAGGCCACACGGTGTTGCTGACCACGCATTACCTGGAAGAAGCCGAAGCCCTGTGTGGCCGCATTGCCATGCTCAAGTCCGGCCAGATCGTAGCGCTGAACCGCACCAGCGAACTGCTGCAGGCGGCTTCAGGCAGCATCCTGCAGTTCAAGACCGATGCGGCTTTGCCACCCGCCCTGGCGATGGCGGCGCGTGTCACCGGTCGTATCGTGCAACTGCCCGCGCACGACGCCGCAGAGATCGAAAGCCACCTGGCAGCGCTACGCGTAGCGGGCGTGGAGGTGCATGACATGGAGATCCGCAGGCCGGACCTGGAGGATGTGTTCTTGCAGGTGATGTCCGGTACATCTGCGTCCAACATCCCACTCGAAGGGGCGGCGTCCGCCGCCGCGCCGGGCCGCCCCAAGCAAGGCGCGGCCCCCTTGGGGGGCAGCGAGGACACGGCAGTGCCGAGCGTGGGGGCACAACGATGACCGGCTGGCAGACCCTGTTCTACAAGGAAGTCCTGCGGTTCTGGAAGGTCAGCTTCCAGACCGTTGCCGCGCCGGTGCTCACGGCCGTGTTGTACCTGCTGATCTTCGGCCACGTGCTCGAAGACCACGTCAAGGTCTACGACCGCATCAGCTACACCGCCTTTCTGGTGCCCGGCCTCGTGATGATGAGCGTGTTGCAGAATGCCTTTGCCAACAGCTCGTCGAGCCTGATCCAAAGCAAGATCATGGGCAGCCTGGTGTTTGTGCTGCTCACGCCGCTGTCGCACTGGGCCTGGTTTGTGGCCTATGTGGGCTCGTCCATGGTGCGCGGGCTGGTGGTGGGGCTGGGTGTGTTCATCGTCACGCTGGCTTTTGCGCGGCCAGAGTTTGCGGCGCCGCTGTGGATACTGGTGTTTGCGGTGCTGGGGGCGGGCCTGCTGGCCACGTTGGGGCTGATTGCGGGGCTGTGGGCCGACAAGTTTGATCAGCTCGCCGCGTTCCAGAACTTCGTGGTCGTGCCCATGACGTTCCTCTCGGGTGTGTTCTATTCCATCCAGTCGCTGCCCCCGTTCTGGCAGACCGTGAGCCACCTGAACCCGTTTTTCTACATGATCGATGGTTTTCGCTATGGCTTCTTCGGCCAGAGCGACACCTCGCCCTGGCTCAGCCTCAGCATCGTGGGCATCGCCTGGCTGGCCGTGAGCTTTCTCGCCGTCCACCTGCTGCGCACCGGCTACAAAATTCGCAACTGATTCCGAGCCCAACATGACTGCTGACCAACTCAAAGACATCATCGCCGCCGGCCTGGCCTGCGAACACATCACGCTGGAGGGCGATGGGCGCCACTGGTACGCCACCATCGTCTCGGCCGAGTTCGAGGGCAAGCGCGCCATCCAGCGCCACCAGCGCGTGTACGCCACGCTGGGCGCGAAAATGCATACGGATGAAGTTCACGCGCTGTCGATGAAGACCTTCACCCCCGCCGAGTGGGCGGCGCAAGCGCAGTGACGCTGCCTGCCTGGGTACTCATTTATTGATAGCTGTTAGCGCTTGATAGATAAGCGCTAAGGGCCATTTTCATTCATATTTTGGTTGTTAGATAGAGATGGACAAACTCCTGATTCGCGGCGGACGCACCTTGCAAGGCGAGGTGCTGGTCTCTGGCGCTAAGAACGCCGCCTTGCCGGAGTTGTGTGCCGCGCTGCTCACCGCCGACCCGGTGACCCTGCTCAACGTGCCCCAGCTGCAGGATGTGAGCACCATGCTCAAGCTCATCCGCAATATGGGCGTGACCGCAGAGCGCGCCGACGACGGCACGGTGCGCATCGACGCCAGTGCGCTCAACACGCCCGAGGCGCCGTACGAGTTGGTCAAGACCATGCGCGCCTCGGTGCTGGCGCTGGGCCCGCTGCTGGCCCGCTTTGGCGAGGCCACGGTGTCGCTGCCCGGCGGCTGCGCCATCGGTTCGCGCCCGGTGGACCAGCACATCAAGGGCCTGGCCGCCATGGGCGCCGAGATCGTGGTCGAACACGGCTACATGATCGCCAAGTTGCCTGCGGGTTGGACGCGTTTGAAGGGCGCGCGCATCACCACCGACATGGTCACGGTGACGGGCACCGAGAACTTCCTCATGGCCGCCGCGCTGGCCGAGGGCGAGACGGTGCTGGAAAACGCCGCGCAAGAGCCCGAGATTTCGGACCTGGCCGAGATGCTGATCGCCATGGGCGCGAAGATCGAAGGCCACGGCACCAGCCGCATCCGCATCCAGGGCGTGGACCAACTGCACGGCTGCACCCACCGCGTGGTGGCCGACCGCATCGAGGCCGGCACCTTCCTGTGCGCTGTGGCCGCCACGGGCGGTGATGTGGTGCTGCGCCATGGCCGTGCCGACCACCTCGACGCCGTGATCGAAAAGCTGCGCGAGGCCGGCGCTTCCGTGCAGGCGGTGGACGGCGGCATTCGCGTGCAAAGCGCTGGCGGCGCCACGCTCAAGGCCCAGGGCTTTCGCACCACGGAGTACCCCGGTTTCCCCACCGACATGCAGGCCCAGTTCATGACGCTCAACTGCATTGCGCAGGGCACGGCCACGGTGACCGAGACAATTTTTGAAAACCGCTTCATGCATGTCAATGAGCTGGTGCGGCTGGGTGCCAAGATCCAGACCGATGGCAAGGTGGCGGTCATCGAAGGCGTGCCCCGCCTGTCCGGCGCCACCGTGATGGCCACCGACCTGCGCGCCTCCGCCAGCCTCGTCATTGCCGGCCTGGTGGCCGACGGAGAAACCGTGGTGGACCGCATCTACCATCTGGACCGAGGCTACGACTGCATGGAAGCCAAACTGCGCGGCATTGGCGCCGACATCGAGCGAGTGGCATGAAGAACAACCCCCTGAGCGGCTTCGCCGCTTCCCCCTTCTCTCACGCTGCGCGTGGGAAGGGGGACGACGCCAGTGCGGCGGGGCGGCCCTTGCACGGCGTCCCTGGCATGGGGCGCTCACGGATCACAGTGCAGTAGCAGGCAAGAAACAGTGGAGTAATTAGAAAACATGACGATGATCACCCTGGCGCTTTCGAAGGGCCGCATCTTTGACGAAACCCTGCCGCTGCTGGCCGCCGCAGGCATCGAGGTGCTGGAAGACCCCGAAAAGTCGCGCAAGCTCATCCTGCCCACCAACCAGCCCAACGTGCGCGTGGTGCTGGTGCGTGCCACCGACGTGCCCACCTATGTGGAATACGGCGGTGCCGACATCGGCGTGACCGGCAAGGACACGCTCATTGAACATGGTGGCCAGGGGCTGTACCAGCCGCTGGACCTGCAGATTGCCAAGTGCCGCGTGAGCGTTGCCGTGCGCAATGATTTTGACTACGAGCGCGCTGTCAAGCAGGGCTCGCGCCTGAAGGTCGCCACCAAGTACACGTCGATTGCGCGTGACTTCTTTGCCACCAAGGGCGTGCATGTCGACATGGTCAAGCTTTACGGCAGCATGGAACTGGCGCCGCTCATCGGCCTGGCCGATGCCATCGTCGACCTGGTGTCCACCGGCAACACGCTCAAGGCCAACCATCTGGTGGAGGTGGAGCGCATCATGGACATCAGCTCCTACCTCGTGGTCAACCAGGCCGCGCTCAAGCTCAAGCAGGCACCGCTGCGCCGCATCATTGATGCGTTCGCTTCGGCCATCCCTGCCCCCAAGAACTGAACCCACCGTAGAACGCACTATGACTTTGGTAGCTGCTCCCGCCCGTCTGTCCACCGCTGCGGCCACTTTTGAGGCTGATTTTGCAGCCCGCCTGCATTGGTCTGCCGACACCGACGCGGCCATCGAGCAGCGCGTGGCCGACATCCTGGCCGACGTGCAAAAGCGCGGCGATGCGGCGGTGCTGGAATACACCGCCCGCTTCGACGGCCTCTCGGCACCGAACATGGCCGCGCTGGAGCTGACCCAGGCCGACTTCAAGGCCGCGTTTGACGCCATCCCCCAGGCCCAGCGCGACGCGCTGCAGGCAGCCGCCAAGCGCGTGCGCAGCTACCACGAGGCGCAGAAGAAGGCGTCGGGAGAGAGCTGGAGCTACCGCGACGAGGACGGCACTCTGCTGGGCCAGAAGGTCACGCCGCTGGACCGCGTGGGCATCTACGTGCCCGGCGGCAAGGCCGCCTACCCGTCGAGCCTGCTGATGAACGCCATCCCAGCCCACGTAGCGGGAGTGCAGGAAATCATCATGGTGGTGCCCACGCCCGTACGCGGCAGCGTGGCGACCGGCGGCTCGGGTGAGGGCACCTCGACGAAGGGCGAGCGCAACGAGCTGGTGCTGGCCGCCGCCTACGTGGCCGGTGTGACCCGCGCCTTCACCATCGGCGGCGCCCAGGCCGTGGCCGCGCTGGCCTACGGCACGGCCACCGTGCCCAAGGTGGACAAGATCACCGGCCCCGGCAACGCCTATGTGGCCAGCGCCAAGAAGCGCGTGTTCGGCACCGTGGGCATCGACATGATCGCGGGCCCGAGCGAAATCCTGGTGCTGGCCGATGGCACCACACCGCCCGACTGGGTGGCCATGGACCTCTTCAGCCAGGCGGAACATGACGAGCTGGCCCAGAGCATTCTGCTGTGCCCCGACGCCGCCTACCTCGACGCCGTGCAGCGCGAGATCGACCGCCTGCTGCCCACCATGCCGCGCGCCGAGATCATCGCCAAGAGCCTCACCGGCCGGGGCGCACTGATCCTGACGAAGGACATGGAAGAAGCCTGCGCGATCAGCAACCGCATCGCACCGGAACACCTGGAAGTGAGCAGCACCGACCCACACCGCTGGGAGCCGCTGCTGCGCCACGCGGGCGCGATCTTTCTAGGGGCCTACACCTCCGAAAGCCTGGGCGACTACTGCGCAGGCCCCAACCACGTGCTGCCCACCAGCGGCACGGCACGCTTCTCCTCCCCGCTGGGCGTGTACGACTTCCAGAAGCGCAGCAGCATCATCGAAGTGAGCGAAGCTGGTGCCCAGGTGCTGGGCACCATCGCCGCCGAGCTGGCCTACGGCGAGGGCTTGCAGGCCCACGCGCAGGCGGCCGAGATGCGGCTCAAAGCTGGAGTTAAGCCGCGCTGATCGCCCCCCGGGGCAGGGCACCCTGTGTGGGTGCCGACGCCTTGGGCTGAGATGCGGCGGGTGCAGGTGGACAGGCGGCTCCTGCCACCGCCCGGTGTTGTGCCCAGTTCAGCCGCGCGGGCCGGTGGCCTTCGGCACTGACCCGCAGTCGCACGGGTCCGGTGAAGGACAGGCGCTGGCCGGCCTCCAGAAAGTAATCCTCCAGCAGACCATCACAGGTCACCCAGACGCGGCCTTGTTCGACTTCGAGCAGGGCAATGTCGCCTGCGCGGAAGTCCAGCACCTGGACAGCCTGCAAGGGCGGCAGCGGCTGGCGCTTCCATTGCAGCGTGAGAGGAACCGCAGGCTGGCTGGGCAGCGTGGGCGACGGTGGGGTGGGGGTGTGCAGCGTGTTCATGCCTTCACTGTGCGGCCACCTGCGATGCGCCACCAGCCACAGGCCTGCACAATCTGGGCCAGTACAGAACAGCAAACCAACCCATCTGTACTGGTCGTACTGGGATGCCTCTGTACTGTCTATCGAACAGAGTGCCAGTACAGAATGCAGCATGGCCACCGATGACGCACCCCCGCTGTACCTTCAAATCGCCGAACAGCTTGCGCAGCTGATCCGCAACGGCACCCTGGCGCGCGGCGAAAAGCTGCCCTCGGTGCGTGAGCTGGCGCGCCAGCACGGCGTGGCGCAGACCACGGTGGTGCAGGCCTACCACTGGCTCGAAGATGCGCGCCTGATCACCGCGCGCCCGCGCTCCGGCTTTTTTGTGGCGGCGCGGCCGGTGAGCCTGCCCGAGCCCAGCACACCGCGCCCGATGCGCCGCCCGCGCGAGGTGTCGGTGGACTGGCTGGGCCAGCGTATCCTGGGGCGCAACCAGCCGGTGGACATGATCTCGTACAGCAGCGGCACGCCCGGCCCCGAGCTGTTCAACCCCGACCGCGTGCGCCGCGCCGTGGTGCGCGCCGCGCAGCGCCACCGCAACCTGCTGTGCACTTACCCCGGTTCGTCGGGCCATGAGGACGCGCGCCGCGCCCTGGCGCGCTATGCCGTCAGCCTGGGCTGCAGCCTGGACCCCGAGAACATCGTGATCACCGGCGGCTGCATGGACTCCATTGCGCTGTGCCTGCGCGCGGTGACGCAGCCGGGCGACGTGGTGGCGCTGGAGTCACCCACGCATTTTTCGTTTCTGGAGGTGCTGCAGGGCCTGCACCTCAAGGCGCTGGAGATTCCCACCCACCCGCGCAACGGACTGTCTCTTGATGCGCTGCAGCTCGCGCTGGACACCCAGCCCGTCAAGGCCGTGATGGTGGTGCCCACGCTCAGCAACCCGCTGGGCAGCTGCATGCCCCAGGCCGAGCGCAGGCGCCTGGTGCAGATGGCGGCGCGGCACGACATGGCGGTCATCGAGGACGCGATCTACAACGATCTGGTCGAGGTGGACGAGATGCGCCGCACCGTCAAGTCGTACGACACCACAGGCCATGTGATGTTGTGCGACTCGTTCTCCAAGACGCTGGCGCCGGGCCTGCGCCTGGGCTGGCTGGAGGCCGGCCGCTGGGCCGACAAGCTGCGCGCCATCAAGGACCTACAGGCGGGTGGCCAGTCCGCCGTGCTGGAGCTGGCCCTGGCCGACCTCATCACCCAGACGGGCCACGCCGCCGCCATGCGCCAGCTGCGTGCGGCCGTGGCGGCGCGCATGGATGAGGTGCGCCACGTGATTGCCGCGCACTTCCCGCAGGGTACGCGCGTGAGTGACCCGCCCGGCGGCCTGCTGCTGTGGCTGGAGCTGCCTCGCGCGCTCGATTCCGTGCAACTGCACGAGGCCTGCCTGGCCCGGCAGATCCTGATCGCACCCGGCACGGTGTTCAGCGCCAGCGGGCGGTTCCGCAACTGCCTGCGCATTGGCGTGGGCGGCGACTGGTCGCCTGCCCATCTGGAGGCGCTGCGCACCGTGGGTGACATGGCGTGCCAGATGCTGCAGGGCGGGGCACAGCGCAAGGCGGCTTGATTGTGGTGTTTTAATCAACACGAAGTTCGTGGTACACGAAGTTCGTGTAATATTTAGTCCATGAAAAACATCACCGTGACCATGGACGACACCGTTGCCGAATGGGTCCGCGTGGAAGCCGCCAAGCGCGGCAGCAGCGTCTCGCGCCTGCTCGGTGAATGGCTGGCCGAAAAGATGCGCCAGGAAGACGCTTACGCCCAGGCCATGCGCGAGGCGCTGGGGTTTGAGAGCTGGGGCGCCTCCAGCGGGCCCTATGTGCCGCGCGAAACCTTGTTTCTGCGCTGAACGGGGCAAAACGCATGGCCACCGTCCCCATCTTTGTCGATACCGAAATCCTGCTCGCCAGCGTGGACGACCGCGATACCGGGCGCCAGGCGCGGGCGCGTGAATGGATCAGCTTTTGCTGGCAGACGCGCAGCGGCCGCATCAGCTCGCAGGTGCTCAACGAGCTGTACAACCAGGCCATCCAGCGTTTTGATGGCCCCCACGTGCTGCAGCAGGTGCGCGCCCAGGTGCGCCGCCTGCGCGTGTGGCTGCCGCCGCACCTCGACTCCTACACGGTGGACGGCGCCTGGGACCTGCAGGACCGCTACCGCCTGGGCTACTGGGATGCGCTCATCCTCTCGTCCGCCCATCAGCAGGGCTGCCGCTACCTGCTCACCGAAGCGTTGCCACACGACCAGCCGATGGACGCCGTGCGGCCGATCAACCCTTTTCTTGTCACCCCCAACGAACTGGACACCACCGAATGACTACTCCTGCGTCGTCTCCTCTCCAAGCCCTGGCCCGTATCCGCCCCGACGTGCGCGCCATGCACGCTTACGGCGTGCAGCCCTCCACCGGCATGCTCAAGATGGACGCGATGGAGAACCCGTTCCGCCTGCCCGCGCACCTCCAGGCCGCGCTGGGCCAGCGCCTGGGTGCGGTGGCACTCAACCGGTACCCCGGCGACCGCCTGCTGGACCTGAAGGCGGCGCTCGCGAAATACGCCGGGATGCCCGAGGGCTACGGCGTGGTGCTGGGCAATGGCTCGGACGAACTCATCACCCTGCTGGCCCTGGCCTGCGCACAGCCCGGCACGGGCCAGCGCGCCACCATGCTGGCGCCCATGCCGGGTTTTGTGATGTACCCGCTGTCTGCGCAGCTGCAGGGCCTGGACTTTGTCGGCGTGCCGCTCACGCCCAACTTCGAGCTGGATGAGCCCGCCATGCTGGCCGCCATCGCGCAGCACAACCCCGCCATCATCTACATCGCCTACCCCAACAACCCCACGGCCACGCTGTGGGATGAGGGCGCAGTGCAGCGCATCATCGACGCCGCGGGCGCACAGGGTGGCATCGTGGTCATGGACGAGGCCTACCAGCCCTTTGCCAGCCGCACCTGGATCGACCGCATGCGTGCCGAGCCTGCGCGCAATGCGCACGTGCTGCTCATGCGCACGCTCAGCAAGTTTGGCCTGGCAGGCGTGCGCCTGGGTTACCTCATCGGGCCCTCGGCGTTCGTGAGCGAGATCGACAAGGTGCGCCCGCCCTACAACGTGAGCGTGCTCAACTGCGAAACCGCCCTGTTTGCGCTGGAACATGCCGAGGTTTTCGCCGCCCAGGCCGCCGAGATCCGTGTCGAACGCACCACGCTCATCGCAGCCCTGCGCCAGATGCCGGGAGTCGAAAAGTGCTGGGACAGCGAGGCCAACATGGTGCTGATCCGTGTGGCGGATTCCGCCAAGGCCTACGAGGGTATGAAAAACCGCAAGGTGCTCGTCAAGAACGTTTCTACAATGCACCCATTGCTGGCCAACTGCCTGCGCCTGACGGTAGGCAATGCCGAAGACAACGCGCAGATGCTGGCCGCACTCCAAGCCTCCCTATGACTTCCTCCGCACTCGTACCTTCCGCCCCATCGGCCGACCCGATGGCCGACCGCATCGCCGAGGTCAGCCGCAACACCGCCGAAACGCGCATCAGTGTGCGCATCAACCTCGACGGCACCGGCCAGGCCAAGCTGCACACCGGCATCGGCTTCTTCGACCACATGCTCGACCAGATCGCCCGCCATGGGCTGATCGACCTCGACATCGACTGCGAGGGTGACCTGCACATCGACGGCCACCACACCGTGGAAGACGTGGGCATCACGTTGGGCCAGGCTTTTGCGCGCGCCGTGGGCGACAAGAAAGGCATCCGCCGCTACGGGCATGCCTATGTGCCGCTGGACGAAGCGCTGTCGCGTGTGGTGGTGGATTTCTCGGGCCGCCCCGGGCTGCACATGGATGTGAAGTTCACCTCCGGCAGCATCGGCCAGCTCGACACGCAACTGGTGTTCGAGTTCTTCCAGGGCTTTGTGAACCACGCGGGCGTCACGCTGCACATCGACAACCTCAAGGGCGTCAACGCACACCACCAGTGCGAGACCATCTTCAAGGCGTTCGGGCGCACGCTGCGCGCGGCGCTAGAGCGCGATCCGCGCTCGGCCGGTGTCATCCCCTCCACCAAGGGTTCGTTGTGAAATTTTGGGTTAAATCAGGCGCTATCGCTTGATGGATAAGCGCTAGTAGCTATGAATATGGAAGCAAAAACAGTGGCGGTCGTGGACTACGGCATGGGCAACCTGCGCTCGGTGTCGCAGGCCGTGCAGGCCGCCGCCGAGGGCACGGGCTGGACCGTGGTCGTCACCCAGCGCCCCGAAGACGTGCGCGCCGCCCAGCGCATCGTGCTGCCAGGGCAGGGCGCCATGCCCGACTGCATGCGCGAGCTGCGCGAGTCCGGCCTGCAGGAATCGGTGCTCGAAGCCGCTGCCACCAAGCCAATGTTCGGCGTGTGCGTGGGCATGCAGATGCTGCTGGACCACAGCGCCGAGGGGGATACGCCGGGCCTGGGCCTCATCCCTGGCGACGTGCTCAAGTTCGACCTGGCAGGCCGCACCCAGCCTGACGGCAGCCGCTTCAAGGTGCCCCAGATGGGCTGGAACCAGGTGCGGCAGATGCCCCACGCCCACCACGGCGGTGGCGTGCACCCGGTGTGGGCTGGCGTGCCGGACAGCAGCTACTTTTACTTTGTGCACAGTTTCTACGCCGTGCCGCAAAATCCTGCCCACTGCGCAGGGCAAACGGACTACGGCGGTTTGTTCGCCGCCGCCATTGCACGCGATAATATTTTTGCTACCCAGTTTCACCCGGAGAAGAGCGCGGAGCACGGCCTGGCCCTGTACCGCAATTTTCTGCACTGGAATCCCTGATCCCTTAACCGCCACCCGTTCGGGCCGAGCTGCGTCTCGCCCTTTTTCACCCGAACTTCACCACCATGCTGCTCATCCCCGCCATCGACCTCAAAGACGGCCACTGCGTACGCCTCAAGCAAGGCGATATGGACCAATCCACCACCTTTGGTGAAGACCCCGCCGCCATGGCGCGCAAATGGGTGGATGCCGGCGCACGCCGCCTGCACCTGGTGGACTTGAACGGTGCGTTTGCGGGCGTGCCCAAGAACTACAGCGCCATCAAGTCCATTCTGAAAGAGGTGGGCGACGACATTCCCGTGCAGTTGGGCGGCGGTATCCGCGACCTGGACACCATCGAGAAATACATCGACGGCGGCCTGCGCTACGTGATCATCGGCACGGCTGCGGTCAAGAACCCTGGCTTCCTCAAAGACGCCTGCAGCGCCTTCGGCGGCCACATCATCGTGGGGCTCGACGCCAAGGACGGCAAGGTCGCTACCGACGGCTGGAGCAAGCTCACCGGCCACGAGGTCGTGGACCTGGCCAAGAAGTTCGAGGACTGGGGCGTCGAATCCATCATCTACACCGACATCGGCCGCGACGGCATGCTCTCGGGCATCAACATCGACGCTACGGTGAAGCTGGCCCAGGCTTTGAGCATCCCCGTGATCGCCTCGGGCGGCCTGTCGAACATGACCGATATCGAGCAGCTGTGCGCGGTGGAGAGCGAAGGCGTCGAAGGTGTGATCTGCGGCCGCGCCATCTACAGCGGCGACCTGGACTTTGCTGCGGCGCAAGCGCGTGCCGACGAACTGAACGGCTGAAACCGATCACCCCCTGAGCGGCTTCGCCGCTTCCCCCAGTGGACGACGCCAGTGGCCTGGCGAAGCCAGTTCCACGGCGTCTGCTGGCCTCGGTAGCGCCTAATCAACGAATCGCTCACGGACATGCTCGCAAAACGAATCATTCCCTGTCTTGACGTCACCGGAGGCCGTGTGGTCAAGGGCGTCAATTTCGTCGAGCTGCGCGACGCAGGCGACCCGGTCGAAATTGCCGCGCGCTACAACGCGCAGGGCGCTGACGAGCTCACCTTCCTCGATATCACCGCCACCAGCGATGGCCGTGACCTCATCCTGCACATCATCGAGGCCGTGGCCAGCCAGGTGTTCATTCCACTCACCGTGGGTGGCGGCGTGCGCACTGTGGAAGACGTGCGCAGGCTGCTCAATGCTGGCGCCGACAAGACCAGTTTCAACTCGGCCGCGATTGCCAACCCTGACGTCATCAACGCCGTGTCTGCCAAGTACGGTGCTCAGTGCATCGTGGTGGCCATCGACGCCAAGCGTCGCTCGGCCGAGGATGCGCAGCGCCTGGGTGCCAACGGCCAGCCCGTGGGTGCGGGCTGGGACGTGTACAGCCACGGTGGGCGCAAGAACACCGGCCTGGACGCCATTGCCTGGGCCACCGAGATGGCGCAGCGCGGTGCGGGCGAAATCCTGCTGACCAGCATGGACCGCGACGGCACCAAGGCGGGTTTTGACCTGGAGCTGACCCGCGCAGTGAGCGATGCGGTGAGCGTGCCCGTGATCGCCTCGGGCGGGGTGGGCAACCTCGACCACCTGGCCGACGGCATCCAGACTGGTGGTGCCGACGCGGTGCTGGCCGCCAGCATCTTCCATTACGGCGAATACACCGTGGGCCAGGCCAAGGCCCGCATGGCCGAGCGCGGCATTCCGGTGCGTCTGTGACGACGCCATTCGCGGGCGCGCGTTGGGCGCTGGTGGTGGCCCTGGCGGCCACGGCACTGCCCGCTGCGGCGCAGCAGGTGCCGCCCCCGTCGTATGCGAGTTTTTCTGAGCGCCTGCCCTGTGTGCACCGCATCGGCCGCTGCTTTGACGCGACCATCGGCGGCAAGCCGGTGGAGGTGATTGCCGACAAGGCCGAATTTGAAAAGCTCAAGGCCCTGCTCCAGACGCTGAACAGCAATGTACGTGACGTGCACTGGATCGTGCGCGAACCCGTGTTGGGCACGCTGGCGCTGGACGTGGAAACCCGCGCCAACACGCTGGGTTTGCCGCTGGTGGGCGATGAGAAGGAAGAGCCCGATGTCACCGTCTATGCCCTCGACGGCCAAGATCTGGAGAGCGAATCGGAGCTGGTAGCGCAGCAAAGCGTGCGCGTGAATGGCCAGCCCGTGGTGACGCAGCAGGAAACCCTTACGCAGGATTTTCTGCCCCCGGGGCGCTATGCGTTTGCCATCAAGTACCTGGGCCGCAAGAACTGGGATCGCAAGTGGGTGTTTTTGACCGTGGCGAAGTAAATATTTGACCAAAAGTGGTTCTTGCGCTGAGTGTGAAAGCGCTGATAGCTATTGTTTTTGTAGTCAGATTTACGCGCTGCGCAGTGCTGCAATTGGCTGCAAGCTGCCCGACGATGCATCTGGTTTTTCATTGAACTCTCATTTTGATAGCTGCTAGCGCTTGATGGATAAGCGCTAGAGGCAAAAATGACCTCAAAACCGCTCGCCCGGCAGGCGGGCTGGTCATTCAAATCACCGACAATCCCGCCCATGAACTGGCTCAACGAAGTGAAATGGGACGCGCAGGGCCTGGTGCCCGTGATTGCGCAGGAGCAGGGCACGGGCGACGTGCTGATGTTTGCCTGGATGAACCGCGAGGCCCTTGCCAAGACGGCAGAACTCGGCCGCGCCGTGTACTTCAGCCGCTCGCGCAAGAAGCTGTGGTTCAAGGGCGAAGAGTCCGGCCACGTGCAGACCGTGCACGAGATCCGCCTGGACTGCGACAACGATGTGGTGCTGCTCAAGGTCACCCAGCTCGGCCACGAGCCGGGTATCGCCTGCCACACAGGCCGCCACAGCTGTTTTTTCAGTGTGCTCAAGGACGGAGCCTGGCACGCGGTCGATCCGGTCTTGAAAGACCCTGAATCCATCTACAAGTAATGGCAATGGACGACAAGACCATGAGTTCCAACGATTCCCTCGCACGCCTTGCCGATGTGATTGAAAGCCGCAAGCCTGCCAACGGCGGCGATCCCGACAAGAGCTATGTCTCGCGCCTGCTGCACAAGGGGCCGGATGCGTTCTTGAAGAAGATCGGCGAGGAGGCCACCGAAGTCGTCATGGCGGCCAAGGATGTGGACCACGGCGCCGACAAGTCCAAGCTGGTTTACGAAGTGGCCGACCTCTGGTTCCACTCCATGGTGGCGCTGGCCCACTATGGCCTCACGCCTGCCGATGTACTGACCGAGCTGGAGCGCCGCGAGGGCACCAGCGGCATCGAGGAAAAAGCCTTGCGCAAGGCCGTTGCGCGCACTGCCGAAGAAGGGGCCCCATGAACGACATCATCGACGTTCAAAGCAATGAGCAAAAGGCCCAGGGCCTGAAGAACATCGGCTGGGTCAGCTATGTGCTGCACCTCATCGTGGCCGTGGGGGCTGTGCTGCCAGGCGCGCAGGCCAGTGCGCTGTTGCTGGTCATTGCGCTGGTGATTGACTTGGTCAAGCGCAGCGATGCCGAGGGCACCTGGCAGGCCAATCATTTCTCCTGGCGCATCCGCTCGACGATCTGGGCTGGTGTTCTGTATGTGGTGACCGCGCCCCTGTGGCTGCTGCTGATTGCGCCGGGCTGGATTGCCTGGGGGCTGATCTCGCTGTGGTTCCTGTACCGCATCGTGCGCGGCATGCTGGCCATGAGCAAGAACCAGGCGGTGGATGCCTGAACCGACGGCGTCCCTGTCGCACCTGTCATCCCTGCCACGGCTGAACCTGGCCCTGCAGGGTGGGGGCTCCCACGGTGCGCTCACCTGGGGTGTGCTGGATGCCTTGCTGGAGGATGGCCAGTGGCAGTTTGATGGCGTGAGCGGCACCAGTGCTGGCGCGATGAATGCCGTGGCCATGGCGCACGGCTTTGCCAAAGCCGCACAGGAGTACAAAGACCCGCACGAAGCGCACCTGGCGGGTTGCGTCCAGGCGCGTCAAACGCTTACCCGGCTGTGGGAGGGCGTGGGCACGCTGGGCAGCCTGATGTGGGGCTCGCCCCTGTCGGCCGCCAACCCCATGATGGGGCTGATGCGCCAGTGGCTCTCGCCCTACCAGACCAATCCGCTCGACATCAATCCGCTGCGCCGCCTGCTGGAGCGCGAGGTGGACTTTGACCTGCTGTGCACTGTGCGCCGCGCCAGCGCTGCGGCGGACGGGCCCAAGGTGTTTGTGTGCGCCACCAACGTGCGCACCGGGCGCGGCGAAATCTTCTCTGGCCCCCGGCTGAGCGCGGATGCCGTGATGGCGTCGGCCTGCCTGCCAGCGCTGTTCAAGGCCGTGGAAATCGACGGTGAGCATTACTGGGACGGCGGCTATTCGGGCAACCCTGCGTTGCACCCGCTGATCTATCAGACCGAGACCTCCGACATCCTGCTTGTGCAGATCAACCCCATCGAACATCTGGATCTGCCCCACTCAGGCCAGGAAATCATGGAGCGCATGAACGAAGTCACCTTCAATGCCAGCCTGCTGGCCGAGTTGCGCGCCATCGAGTTCGTGCGCCGTCTGCTGGCTGAGGGCAAGCTGGATGCGCGACGCTACAAAAGCGTCCGCATGCACCGCATCGACGGCGGCGCCGTGCTGGCGCCCTTTGGCGCCGACAGCAAGGCCCGTGCAGACATGGCCTTTGTGCGCAAGCTTTTCGCCCTCGGCCGCACGGCCGGGCAGGAATGGCTGCACGCGCACCGCAAGGATGTGGGTGTGCGGCCCACCATCAATATCGCTGAAAATACATGAAGCCCCCCTGTGCCGCCTACGGCGCCTTCCCCCTTGGGGGACGCCACCCGTGGCCTGGCAAAGCCAGTTCCACGGTGGCACTGGCTTCGCGCGCGCCGGTTGCGACCGCTTTGGATGGCGAGCAGCGCTTGGTGACCTGTTAATTTTGTACTGACATTTTCCTCATGCACGATCCGAACTGCCTCTTCTGCAAAATCATCGCAGGCCAGATTCCTTCGAAAAAGGTCTATGAAGACGAAGAAATTTTCGCCTTCCACGACATCCACCCCTGGGCGCCGGTGCACTTTCTGATGGTGCCCAAGCTGCATATCCCTTCGATGGCGCAGGTCACCGAGGAACACGCGGGTGTGCTGGGGCGCATGATGGCGCTGGCGCCGAAGCTGGCAATGGAGCAGGGCTGCAACCCGTACCCGGAGGGTGGCTTTCGCGTCGTGGTAAACACGGGGCTTGAAGGTGGGCAGGAAATCCACCACCTCCATATCCATGTGATGGGCGGTCCCCGTCCGTGGCTCAAAGGCTGAACCAGGCTGACGGGTCGTGCAGGGAGATTCCCGCAGTTCTGCTTGGGCTGTGAACTCCTGTCACGCCCCCCGTCTAAAATGATTGCAATTCGTTAGGAGATATTCCATGGGCTCTTTTTCCATCTGGCACTGGCTGATCGTGCTGCTGATCGTCGTCATGGTGTTCGGCACCAAGAAGCTCAAGAACATGGGCTCCGATCTCGGGGGCGCCGTCAAGGGCTTCAAGGACGGCATGAAAGACGGTTCGGCCGACGCGGCTGCCACCACCACCCCACCCGCGGGCCAGGTTGCCAACAACCCTGCGACCGACAAGACCACCATCGATGTCGAAGCCAAGCAAAAGAGCTGAGCGGGCTGTTCCCGCTGGCACCCGCACGCTTTGCTCTTGATCCATGATTGATATTGGCCTGTCCAAGATGGCGCTGATCGGCGCGGTGGCTCTTATAGTCATCGGGCCCGAGAAGCTCCCCCGTGTGGCCCGCACGGTGGGCACCCTGCTGGGCAAGGCCCAGCGTTACGTGTCCGATGTGAAGGCCGAGGTCAACCGGTCCATGGAGCTCGACGAGCTCAAGAAAATGAAGGACACGGTGGAGAACGCCGCACGCGATGTGCACAACTCCATCCAGACCAGCGCCAGCGAGTTCGAAAAGGACTGGGCCGAGGCTACCGACACCGCCAGCTCGGCGTTGCAGGACCAGACCGCCGTCGTGCCGGCTTACAAACACCCCGGCAAGAACTGGCGCCTCAAGCGGGGTGCGGTGCCCCAGTGGTACAAGGCCCGAAGCGGTGTGCGCACCAAGGCACAGTCCGGCGCGGCCCGTGTGGCGCGTTTCCGTCCCCGTAAATTCCATTGATGCAGCAGCCACCAGCGCACCGCGCGCTGCATGGGCGGCCCTGACGCCCACGAAAACCCAACATGTCCGAAACCCCTTCCAAAGAAGACGAGCTGGCCGGTACCGAGCAGCCGTTTGTGCAGCACCTGATGGAGCTGCGCGACCGGATGGTCAAGGCCATCATTGCCATCGCGATTGCGGCGGCGATTTTGTTCTTCTTCCCTGGCCCTGGCGCGCTGTATGACTTTCTGGCGGCGCCGCTGGTGGCCCACCTTCCCAAGGGCGCCACGCTGATCGCCACGTCGGTGATCTCGCCGTTCATGGTGCCGCTCAAGATCTTGTTGATGTCGGCCTTTTTGCTGGCACTGCCGTTTGTGCTGTGGCAGGTGTGGGCCTTTGTGGCGCCGGGCCTGTATTCGCACGAAAAGAAGCTGGTGCTGCCGCTCGTGATCTCCAGCACGCTGCTGTTCTTCATCGGGGTGGCGTTTTGCTACTACCTGGTGTTTGGCCAGGTGTTTGCGTTTATCCAGAGCTTTGCGCCCAAGAGCATCACCGCCGCGCCAGACATCGAGGCCTACCTGAGCTTTGTGCTGTCGATGTTCCTGGCGTTTGGCTTGTCCTTCGAGGTGCCGATTGCCGTGGTGGTGCTGGCCCGCATGGGCATCGTGAGCGTGCAGAAGCTGCGGGAGTTTCGTGGCTATTTCATCGTGATCGCCTTTGTGATCGCTGCCATCGTCACGCCGCCCGATGTGGTGTCGCAGCTGTCGCTGGCGATCCCCATGTGTCTGCTGTACGAGGTGGGCATCTGGGCGGCGCAGATCTTCATCAAGCACACCAAAGCCCCGGAAGAGGGTAGCGAGCCCGCCTCCAACGCCTGAAGGTTGAGTTTCTCGTGAAAATGAGCTCTAGCGCTTGTTGGATAAGCGCTCCAAGCTATATTTTTAATAGCTGACGGGTTGCATCAGCGGCCATGTCGCAGTGTTCTGCGCGCAGCCCCTAAAAACTGGCGCGTGCCCAATACCAGTGCCACCGCGGAACCGGCTTTGCGAGGCCGCTGGAGGCGTCTCCCTTTGGGAAAACGCGCAGCGGCTCGGGGGGCTTACCGTCTCACATTGCGCTGAGGCTTGGGGCGCACGCCGGGGTTGATGCTCAGTTCCACCATCTTGTCGCCACGCTGCACGTTGAATGGTGCCGCAGTGCCGGGCTTGAGCCCCGCCACGGCGGTCAGCAACTCGGACACATTGCTCACTTTCCTGCCTTCAACCCGCACGATCACATCGCCGGGCCGCATGCCCGCCTGGGCGGCGGGGCCGTCCTGCAGCACGCCGGTGATGATCACGCCCTCGGTGGCTTTCACGCCGAAGGTTTCTGCCAGCTCGGGTGAGAGTTCGTTGGGCTCCACGCCAATCCAGCCGCGTGTGACCTGGCCGTCCTGCACGATGCCATCCAGCACCATGCGGGCCGTAGACACGGGGATTGCAAAGCCGATGCCCATGCTGCCGCCCGAGCGCGAGTAGATGGCCGTGTTGATGCCCATGAGGTTGCCATTCACGTCCACCAGCGCGCCGCCCGAGTTACCAGGGTTGATGGCCGCATCGGTCTGGATGAAGTTCTCGAAGGTGTTGATCCCGAGCTGTGTGCGGCCCAGCGCGCTCACGATGCCGCTGGTCACCGTCTGGCCCACGCCAAACGGGTTGCCGATGGCCAGCACCTGGTCGCCCACGGCGAGTACGTCCGAGTTGCCCAGCACGATGACGGGCAGCTTGTCGAGTTCGATCTTGAGGATGGCCAGGTCGGTGTCGGGGTCGGTGCCGATCACGCGAGCGCGGGCGCGGCGGCTGTCGGTCAGCGTCACTTCGATCTCGTCGGCGCCCTCCACCACGTGGTTGTTGGTCAGGATGTAGCCGTCGGGGCTCACGATCACCCCGCTGCCCAGCCCGGCCTGCGCCTGGGCACCCTGGTCGCCAAAGAAGAACTGGAACCAGGGGTCGTTGCTGCGCGGATGGCGCACGGCCTTGCTGGTGTTGATGCTGACCACCGCCGGCGCCGCCTGGCGCGCCGCAGCGCTGAAGCTGCCTGCGGCAGGTTGCGCATTGGCCGGGGTAGGGGGTGCTTCGAGCAGCGCAATGCCAGCGCCGGAGCGTGTGGTGGCGCCGCGGCCCAGCCAGCTCGGCTGCAGGGTGGCGACAACGAAGTAGGCCGCAACGAACACCGTGACGGCCTGCGAGAACAACAGCCAGATGCGTTTCATGAAATTCTGTACAGGTGATGGGCTGGAGAAGGGGTGGCGGGCGGTGCGCATGCCACGGCTGCCTCCCGGAGAAAAGCATTGTCCCCCATGTGTGGGCGTGGGCCACGCGCGACAATAGCTGCATGAGCATTTCCCGCACCGAACTTTTGCAGGCGTTTGACAGCCTGCTGCAACCCGAGCGCTTCAAGGACTATGGCCCCAACGGCTTGCAGGTGGAGGGCAAGGCCGAGATCAGCCGCATCGTCAGCGGCGTGACGGCCAGCCGCGCCCTGATCGACGCGGCCATTGCTGCCCAAGCGGATGCCATCTTCGTGCACCATGGCCTGTTCTGGCGCGGGCAAGACGGCCGGGTGACGGGCTGGATGAAGCAGCGTTTGCAGTTGCTGCTCGCGCATGACATCAACCTGTTTGCCTACCACCTGCCGCTGGATGCCCACCCGGAACTGGGCAACAACGCCCAGCTAGGCCGGGTGCTGGGGCTCGTGGCCGACGCGCGGTTTGGCGAGAACGATCTGGGCTTTGCCGGGCCTGCCGCGTTTGCCGATGGGCGGGCCCTGGCAGACCATGTCGCGCAGGCCCTGGGCCGTGCCGTCACCTGGGTGCCGCCGGAAGGCGCTACTGCGCAGCGGCCAGTCTGCCGCGTGGCCTGGTGCACAGGAGGCGCTCAGGGCTATTTCGAGGCGGCGATTGCGGCTGGGGCCGACGTGTTCATCACCGGCGAGATTTCCGAGCCCCAGGCGCATCTGGCCCGCGAGATGGGGGTGGGTTTTATCGCAGCAGGGCACCACGCGACCGAGCGTTATGGGGCGCCTGCGGTGGCGGCGCAGGTTGCAGGGCAGTTGGGTCTGGGCCACCAATTCATCGAGATCGACAATCCTGCCTGATCGCTGGTAGCCTGGGTTTTAGCTATAAAAATAATAGCTACTTGCGCTTGTAAATAAAGCGCTAGGGTCACTTTTTATCTGAAATCAAACTTCCATGAAGCCTCTCGCCATTACCCAGGGTGATCCCGCCGGCATCGGCCCCGAAATCGTGGCCAAGGCCTTTCGCGATGCTTCGGCCGATATGCACGGCTGTTTTGTGGTGGGCGATGTCGCCACCTTGCGGCGTGCGGCCCAGGCCATTGTGCGGCCCGGCGTGCCCAGGGTACCCGTGGCACAGATTGCTGTGCCCGCCGATGTGCTGGACGTGCCGCCCCGCTGTGTTCCGGTGTTGCAGTTGCCAGGCATTCCTGGCCCGCAGCCCTGGGGGCAGGTTAGCGCCGCCGCTGGCCGTGCTGCCGCAGACAGCGTGGTCTGGGCCGCCCGCGCGGCGCTGCGGGGCGAGGTGGCGGGGCTGGTCACGGCGCCCTTGCACAAGGAGGCCCTGGCGGCAGCGGGCGTGGCGTTTCCGGGCCACACCGAGCTGCTGCAGGTCGAGGCCGCCGCGCACCAGGGGGTATCGCTGGCGCAAATGCCCGTGCGCATGATGCTCGCCAGCGACGAGCTGCGCACGGTGCTGGTCAGCATCCACATGTCGCTGCGCGATGCCATTGCGGCGGTCACCACGGACAACGTCCTGCAGACGTTGCAAATCACGCACGCTGCCCTGGTGCGCAGTCTGGGGCGGGCGCCGCGCATCGCGGTGGCGGGGCTCAATCCCCACGCTGGCGAGGGCGGGCTGTTCGGTAACGAGGAAGCCGAGGTGATTGCGCCGGCCATCGCCGCTGCGCGCGCGCAGGGGCTGGATGTGCAGGGCCCCTTCGCTCCCGACACGGTGTTCATGCGCGCGCGCAGTACGCCCCATCGCGCTGGAGAGTTCGACGTGGTCATTGCCATGTACCACGACCAGGGGCTTATCCCGGTGAAGTACCTCGGGGTGGACAAGGGGGTGAACGTGACCCTGGGCCTGCCCCTGGTGCGCACCAGCCCCGACCACGGCACTGCGTTTGACATAGCGGGGCAGGGTATTGCCGATGCTGCAAGCCTCATCGAGGCCGTGCGCATGGCGCGGACCCTTTGTGGATGAAACAGTCCCATGGCGCTGTGGCTAAGCGCAAAAACAAAAAACTATCAATTCGATAGCGGATTGTTGAGGGATGGGGCTTCAAACTGGCGCGCCCCGAGCCAGCAGCCATCGCGCAAGGGCCACTCCGCCGCGCTGGCGGCGTCCCCCTTCAGGGGGAAGGCGCGTAGCGACTCAAAGGGGCGTTATTTTTTCAAGCTATCTCTGATCTCGCGCAACAGGACGATGTCTTCGGCGGGCGCGGCTGGGGCTTCGGGGGCTGGCGCAGGGGCTTCGCGCTTGAGGCGATTGATCTGCTTGATCATCATGAAGATGATGAACGCCAGAATGATGAAGTTGACGGCCACGGTCAGGAAGTTGCCATAGGCAAACACCGGCACGCCCGCCTTCTTGAGGGCATCGAGCGTCATGGCCGTGCCCGGTGGCACGGAGCCCAGTACCACGAAGAGGTTGGAAAAGTCGAGTTTGCCGAACACCAGCCCCACCACCGGCATGATCAGGTCGGACACGACCGAATCCACAATCTTGCCGAACGCCCCTCCAATGATCACGCCGACGGCAAGGTCGATCACATTGCCCTTGACCGCAAACTCCCTGAACTCCTGCATCATCCCCATGGTGTGCTCCTTGTTTGAATGGTGATGCCGGAGTATTGCCCGGCGCGGTGCCCTGTCAAGACAGTCACCCACTTTGAAATAACCATTTTCACTCCGCTACAATTCGCGGTTGACCCAACAATAGCGATGTTTACCGAGGATCCCCATGAGTGACACACCAGTCGACACCAGTAAAAGGACGTGGCTGATTGCGTCCGGATGTGCCGGTGCCGCTGGCGGAGTGGCAGTTGCAGTGCCTTTCGTCAGTAGTTTTCAGCCTTCGGAAAAAGCCAGAGCGGCCGGTGCCGCTGTAGAGGTGGACATCTCCGCCCTTCAGCCCGGCGAAAAGCTGACCGTTGAATGGCGTGGCAAGCCCGTGTGGATCCTGAAGCGCACTCCCCAGCAGCTGGAGTCTCTCGCTCAGACGGAATCGCAGCTGGCCGATCCCAAGTCGGATCGCAAGACGTACCCCACCCCCGAGTACGCCAAGAACCAGCACCGTTCGATCAAGCCGGAAGTGTTTGTGGGCGTGGGCATCTGCACCCACTTGGGTTGCTCGCCCGGAGACAAGTTCCAGACCGGCCCACAGCCCTCGCTGCCAGACGACTGGCACGGTGGCTTCCTGTGCGCCTGCCACGGCTCCACGTTCGACGTGGCTGGCCGGGTCTTCAAAAACAAGCCGGCGCCTGACAACCTGGAAGTGCCGCCGCACATGTACCTGTCCGACACGCTGCTGTTGATCGGCGAAGACAAGAAGGCCTGAGGTAAATCGACATGGCTGAATTCAAGGAAATCTCCCCCAACGCCTCGGCAGGCGCCAAGGTCACGAACTGGTTCGAGAACCGCTTCCCGACCGCTTTTGACGCCTACAAGGTGCACATGTCGGAGTACTACGCTCCGAAGAACTTCAACTTCTGGTACATCTTCGGCTCGCTGGCCCTCGTTGTGCTGGTGATCCAGATCGTGACCGGCATCTTCCTGGTCATGCACTACAAGCCCGACGCCAGCCTGGCGTTTGCTTCGGTCGAGTACATCATGCGCGATGTGCCCTGGGGCTGGCTGATCCGCTACATGCACTCCACAGGCGCCTCAGCGTTCTTTGTGGTGGTGTACCTGCACATGTTCCGTGGCCTTATCTACGGCAGCTACCGCAAGCCGCGCGAACTGGTCTGGATCTTCGGCTGCGCCATCTTCCTGTGCCTGATGGCCGAGGCCTTCATGGGCTATCTGCTGCCCTGGGGCCAGATGTCGTACTGGGGCGCCCAGGTGATCGTGAACCTGTTCGCTGCCATTCCCTTCATCGGCCCTGACCTGGCGCTGCTGATCCGTGGCGACTTTGTGGTGGGCGATGCGACGCTGAACCGCTTCTTCAGCTTCCATGTGATCGCTGTCCCGCTGGTGCTGCTCGGCTTGGTGGTGGCCCACTTGCTGGCGTTGCACGACGTGGGTTCCAACAATCCTGATGGCGTGGAAATCAAGGGCCCCAAGGCGCCCAAGGATGCCAATGGCAAGCCGCTCGATGGCGTGCCTTTCCATCCCTACTACACGGTGCACGACATCTTCGCGCTGAGCATGTTCCTGATGGCGTTCACGGCCGTGGTGTTCTTTGCGCCTGAGTTTGGTGGCTACTTCCTGGAGTACAACAACTTCATCCCGGCCGATCCGCTGGTGACGCCGTTGCACATCGCGCCGGTCTGGTACTTCACACCGTTCTACTCGATGCTGCGTGCCATCACGACCGAGATGATGTACGTTCTGGTGCTGTGTGTGCTTGCGGGTGCTGCCTTTGGTGTGTTCAAGGCCAAGTTGCCAAGTTTCATCAAGGCCGGCATCGCCGGTGCCGCCGTCGTGGCGGTGGTGCTGATGCTGTCGATCGACGCCAAGTTCTGGGGTGTGGTGGTGATGGGTGGTGCCGTGATCATCCTGTTCTTCCTGCCCTGGCTGGACCACAGCCCGGTGAAGTCGATCCGCTACCGTCCCGACTGGCACAAGTACCTGTATGGCGTGTTCGTGATCATCTTCCTGATCTTGGGCTATCTGGGTGTGCAACCCCCTTCGCCCATTGGCGAACGTGTGTCGCAGGTGGGTACGCTGTTCTACTTTGGGTTCTTCCTGCTGATGCCCTGGTGGAGCCGTATTGGCGAGGCCAAGGCCGTGCCCGACCGCGTGACCTTTGTGGCGCACTGAGCCCCAGGAGATAACAACAATGAAGAAAATCATCCTCACGTTGGTGGCCGCCCTGGGTCTGGCTGCTGGCTCTGCACTGGCTGCGGGCGGTGGCATTCCGCTGGACAAGGCCCCCGTCAAGACGAACGATCTGGCCTCGCTGCAAAATGGCGCCAAGGTTTTCGTCAACTATTGCCTGAATTGCCACTCTGCAGCGTTCATGCGGTTCAATCGCCTGAAAGACATCGGTTTGACCGATCAGCAGGTCAAGGACAACCTGTTGTTCACTACGGACAAGGTCGGCGAAACCATGAAGGCGGCGATTGATCCCAAGCAGGCCAAGGCCTGGTTTGGTGCCAATCCCCCCGATCTGACCGTGATCGCCCGTTCGCGTGCTGGCGCCGGTGGTTCGGGTGCGGATTACCTGTACACCTACCTGCGTACTTACTACCGCGACGAAACCAAGCCGACCGGCTGGAACAATCTCGTGTTCCCCAACGTGGGCATGCCCCACGTGTTGTGGGAGCTGCAGGGTGATCGCCGCCCAGTGTTTGAAGAGCACGAAAGCCATGGCCACAAGACCCAGGTTTTCAAGGGTTGGGAGCAGGTCAGGCCTGGTCTGATGACCCCACTGCAGTACGACCAGACCGTGGGTGACCTGGTGAACTACATGCAATGGATGGCAGAACCCGCGCAAAACACCCGCAAGCGCGTGGGTGTCTGGGTGCTGATTTTCCTGGGTGTGTTCACGGTGATTGCCTGGAGGCTCAACGCAGCCTTCTGGAAAGATGTGAAGTAACGCGCGCAGCAGTCATATCCATTGAAAGCACCCTTCGGGGTGCCTTGGTTTTTTTGCAGAGTGGGCGCTTTTGGCGTCCCACTCTTTTGATTTTTAGGAGCCTCCCACCATGATGGTGCTTTACTCGGGTACGACCTGTCCCTTCTCCCACCGCTGCCGTTTTGTCCTGTTCGAAAAGGGCATGGACTTTGAAATCCGCGATGTGGACCTGTACAACAAGCCCGAAGACATCAGCGTGATGAACCCCTACGGCCAGGTTCCCATTCTGGTCGAGCGCGATCTGATCCTGTACGAGTCGAACATCATCAACGAGTACATCGACGAGCGCTTCCCCCATCCCCAGCTGATGCCCGGCGACCCCGTGGACCGCGCCCGTGTGCGCCTGTTCCTGCTCAACTTCGAGAAGGAGCTGTTCGTGCACGTGAACATCCTGGAGTCGCGCGCGACCAAGGGCAACGAAAAGGCGCTGGAAAAGGCGCGTGCGCACATCCGTGACCGCCTGACGCAGCTGGCTCCTGTGTTCCTCAAGAACAAGTACATGCTGGGCGACAACTTCTCCATGCTCGACGTGGCCATTGCCCCGCTGCTGTGGCGCCTCGACTACTATGGCATCGACCTCAGCAAGAATGCAGCTCCGCTGCTCAAGTATGCAGAACGCATCTTCTCGCGCCCTGCGTACATCGAGGCGTTGACCCCATCCGAGAAGGTCATGCGCAAGTAACTTGCGGCCTGCCCCGTTCCCTATTCACAGCAGTTGCCTTTCACCTTCATGACCGCACAGGAATCCACGTCCACACGCCCGTACCTCATTCGTGCCTTGTACGAGTGGTGCACCGACAACGGGCTGACGCCGTATGTGGCGGTGCGTGTCGATGACTCGGTGCAGGTGCCTCGTGAATACGTGAAGGATGGTGAGATCGTCCTGAACATCAGTTTTGATGCGACGAGCGCCTTGCAACTGGGCAACGATTTCATCGAGTTCAAGGCCCGGTTTGGCGGCAAGCCGCGTGAGATCCTCGTGCCGGTGGGGCGGGTGATCGCCATCTATGCCCGTGAAAACGGGCAGGGTATGGCGTTTCCGCCCCCGGTGGATGTGCTGGCTGGTGGTGCGGCTGCTGCCGGGGCCATCGCGCCTATGCTGGCAGAAGCGGTGTCTTCCGAAGATGCTACTGCTGCGAGTGGAGCGCAAACTTCCGAGGACCGCGTGGTGCAGTTGGTGTCTGCGGATGACGGCAGGAAAGATGGCGACGAAGGGGGTGACGCACCGCGACCACCTCCGGCTGCGGGTGGTGCTCGGCCATCGCTCAAGCGGGTGAAATAACCGCCCCTTGTTTTTTTGAGGCTGCTTTTTCCACGATAAAATGCAGCCTTCGCCGGTTTAGCTCAGTTGGTAGAGCACCCGCCTTGTAAGCGGTAGGTCGTCAGTTCGATTCCGACAACCGGCACCAGTTTTCTCCTGTTCCTCACCGCATTCCCTGATCCTGGCGTTGACCGTCAGGTTTGAACTTTCAGGCGAATCGCGTTAACCTCCCACCCCCGGCTGCGCAAATGCGCCTGCAAAGCAGGCAGCAGTTGGCGTATTTTTGCCGCGGCGGCATTGCTTTTGACCAGCAGGCACCAGGAGTCACCATCGATGGGACCGGCCTGGATCGCTGGGCGCAGCGCCGCAGGAATCAGCATTTCAATGGCCTTGAGCCGATCACTGGAGTCGCGTGTCAGCGCTGTGAGCTTGGCCAGCGTGGGAGAGTCCTCGCTGGCTTGCTGCAGGGTGACGGCGTAGTGGCGGCGGTTCATGGTGTGCGTCTTCGGGCGTGGAGAATTCGTAGTGCATCTGATTATCACGGACGCCAGGCTGGCGCGCAGCCGGGCCATTCACTTGTCGGGCACCCGCCTGATCCTGGCAGGGCTCTTGCTGTCGCTGTGCCTCATGCTGGTGGCTGCGACGCTGTACCACTGGGTGTTTCTCAAGGGCGCGCGTGAAGGCTGGCCGATTGTGGGGTCATTGGTACGGCTGGTCGTCAAGGACGAGTTTGCAGAGCGGGACCGTTTCATGCGTGCCAATCTGGATGCCATGGCCCGCCGCGTTGGCGAGATGCAGGCTCGCATGGTGCAGCTGGAATCCTTGGGCGACCGCGTGCTGGGCCTTGCAGGCATGGCGCCGGCCGATGTCCAGAAGTCCGATGGTCGTGGAGGGGTGTTGGTCAGTGCACGCAATCTCTCCATGGAGGAACTGCAATCCACCCTTGACGAGCTGGAGCGCCTGACCAACCAGCGTGTGGATTTGATGACCGTGCTCGAATCGCGCCTTTTTGATCAGCACATCCGCAAGAAGATGATTCCTACCCATGCACCTGTCACCGGACGGGTGCCGGGCTCGGCGTTTGGCTGGCGCGTAGACCCAATCACCGGCCAGTCGGCCTTGCACACGGGCCTGGATTTTCAGGCAGATACCGGAACACCGATCCTGGCAGCTGCGGGGGGTGTAGTCGTGACGCAGGAATACCATCCGGCTTACGGCAACATGATCGAGGTGGACCACGGCAACCAGCTGGTCACGCGCTACGCCCACGCGTCGCGCACCTTGGTCAAGCAGGGCGACATCGTGCGCCGTGGCCAGAAGATTGCCGAAGTGGGAACCACAGGGCGTTCCACCGGTCCCCACCTTCACTTTGAGGTGCTGGTGCAAGGGGTTTTCCAGGACCCACAGAAGTTTCTCAGCGCTGGCGGCACGGCTGCGGGTGCGCAGGTTGCGGCGATCCAGCCGCACGCATCGCCCGGCCAGCCGGCCACACCTGCAGCAGGCAGGTAAAATCGCGGGTCCGGTGTTCACGGCCCGGGATTGCAGTGCTTGCAATCCTTGGTGATGGACCCACCTGAACTCAATTCATCTTAGGGATTTCGGTCGCTTGACGCGCTGCTTGCAGCGGGGCAGGCGGTCCTGTTCGCATGGCCACCAACTTCCTCACCAAACTATTCGGCAGCCGCAACGACCGGCTCCTCAAGCAGTACCGCAAGACGGTGACCCGCATCAATGCGATGGAGCCCGACTACGAGAAGCTGTCGGACGAGCAGCTCAAGGCCAAGACGCAGGAGTTCAAGGAGCGCGTGGCCAAGGGCGAATCGCTGGATGACATCCTGCCCGAAGCCTTTGCCGTGGTGCGCGAGGGCTCCAAGCGCATCATGAAGATGCGGCACTTTGATGTGCAGCTGCTGGGTGGCATGGCATTGCACTTTGGCAAGATCTCCGAAATGCGGACGGGCGAGGGCAAGACCCTCACCGCCACCTTGCCTGTGTACCTCAATGCCCTGTCGGGCAAGGGTGTGCACGTGGTGACCGTGAACGACTACCTCGCCAACCGCGATGCGCAGTGGATGGGGCGCCTGTACAACTTCCTGGGCCTCACGGTGGGTATCAACCTGCCGAACATGCCGCGCGAGCAAAAGCAGGAAGCCTACCGCGCTGACATCACTTACGGCACCAACAACGAATACGGCTTTGACTACCTGCGCGACAACATGGTCTACGAAGCGCAGGACCGCGTGCAGCAAGGCCTGAACTTCGCCATCGTCGATGAGGTGGACTCGATCCTGATCGACGAAGCCCGCACACCGCTGATCATCAGCGGACAGGCCGAAGACCACACAGCGATGTACATCGCCATGAACAAGGTGGTGCCCCTGCTGGTGCGCCAGGAAGGCGAAGCCGACCCGCGCACGGGTGAAGGCGTGACCAAGCCTGGCGACTTCACGCTGGACGAGAAGACGCACCAGGTGTTCCTGACAGAGCAGGGCCACGAGAGCGCTGAGCGCATCCTGGCCAGCCAGGGCCTGATTGCCGAGGGGGCCTCGGTGTACGACCCGGCCAACATCACGCTGATGCACCACCTGTATGCGGCGCTGCGTGCCAACCACCTGTATCACCGCGACCAGCACTATGTGGTGCAAAACGGTGAGATCGTGATCGTGGACGAGTTCACCGGCCGCCTGATGTCGGGTCGCCGCTGGAGCGAAGGCCTGCACCAGGCCGTGGAAGCCAAGGAAGGCGTGAACATCCAGGCCGAAAACCAGACGCTGGCTTCGATCACCTTCCAGAACTATTTCCGCCTGTACAACAAGCTCGCCGGCATGACCGGCACGGCCGATACCGAGGCTTACGAGTTCCAGGAAATCTACGGCCTGGAAACCGTGGTCATCCCGCCGAACCGCCCCAGCCGCCGCGACGACCAGCTGGACCGCGTTTACAAGACCACGCGCGAGAAGTACGAAGCCGCCATCAAAGACATCCGTGAATGCCACGAGCGCGGCCAGCCCGTTCTGGTGGGCACCACGTCGATCGAGAACTCTGAAATCATCGACCAGCTCCTGAACAAGGAAGGCTTGCCGCACCAGGTGCTGAACGCCAAGCAGCATGCACGGGAAGCGGACATCGTGGCCCAGGCAGGCCGTGCGGGCATGATCACCATCGCGACCAACATGGCAGGTCGCGGGACCGACATCGTGTTGGGCGGCAACATTGAAAAGGATGTGGCGGCCATCGAGGCCGACGAGTCCCTTTCTGAAACGGAGCGCGCTGCCAAGGTGGCGGCGTTGCGCGAGCAGTGGAAGATCGATCACGAGAAGGTCAAGGAACTGGGTGGCTTGCGCATCATTGCGACCGAGCGCCATGAGTCCCGCCGCATCGACAACCAGCTGCGCGGCCGCTCGGGCCGTCAGGGCGACCCGGGCTCGTCGCGTTTCTACCTGAGCCTGGACGATTCCCTGATGCGCATCTTCGCGGGCGACCGCGTCAAGGCCATCATGGACCGCCTGAAGATGCCCGATGGCGAAGCCATCGAAGCCGGCATCGTGACGCGAAGCATCGAGTCGGCCCAGCGCAAGGTGGAAGCCCGCAACTTCGACATCCGCAAACAGCTGCTGGAATACGACGATGTGTCCAACGACCAGCGCAAGGTGATCTACCAGCAGCGCAACGACATCCTGGATGCGGCCGACCTGTCGGACGTGATCGCTGCCATGCGCGAAGACTGCATGACCGATCTGGTGCGCCAGTATGTGCCCGCCGAATCGGTGGAAGAGCAGTGGGACCTCGCCGCGCTAGAGAAGGTGCTGGCTGAAGAATGGCAGGTGTCGATTGCCTTGCAGCAGGTGGTGCAGGGCGCCAGCGCCATCACCGACGATGAAATCCTGGAGAAGGTGCTGGCCGCTGCCCATGCCTCGTTTGACGCCAAGGTGGCGCAGGTTGGGCGCGAGAACTTCACGCAGTTCGAGCGCATGGTGCTGCTGCAGAGCTTCGACTCCAATTGGCGCGACCACCTCTCCGCACTGGACTATCTCCGCCAGGGCATTCACCTGCGTGGCTATGCGCAGAAGCAACCCAAGCAGGAATACAAGCGCGAGGCCTTCGAGCTGTTCCGCCAGCTGATCGACCAGGTCAAGAACGAAGTCACCAAGATCCTCATGACTGTGCAGGTGCAATCGCAGGAGCAGCTGGACCAGGCCGCACAAGAGATGGAAAGCCGCGGCGAAAGCATTGCCAACGTGACCTATACCGCGCCGACCGAAACGGGCGAGGTCGAAACCACGGTGGATGCGCAGGCGCAGGACTTGGCGCTGCCGGAGGGCATGCGTGTGGGCCGCAACGATCCTTGCCCTTGTGGCAGCGGCAAGAAGTACAAGCAGTGCCACGGCAAGCTCGCCTGATTTCCTGATCCACACAACACGGGCTTCGGCCCGTGTTTTCATTGGCGTGCCACGGTTTTCCGGATAATCGGCAGCAGTTTTTCAGAAGGACCCCCATGCCCGTCAATCTAGTTGCCCCCGTTGCCGCTGATCTGCACCCGATTGCTGGAGTGCGCATTGGCGTTGCCGAAGCCGGTGTGCGCAAAGCCAACCGCAAGGATCTCACCGTGTTCCTGCTCGATGAGGGCGCCAGCGTGGCGGGCGTGTTCACGCAGAACCGTTTTTGTGCCGCGCCGGTGCAGATCAGCCGCGACCACCTTGCCAGCGGGCAGCCCATCCGCGCCATGCTGATCAACACCGGCAATGCCAACGCTGGCACGGGCGCTGATGGCCTGGCGCGTGCGCGCGCCACCTGCGTTGCCCTCGCGCGCCAGCTCAGCGTAGCGCCCGAGCAGATCCTGCCGTTTTCCACCGGTGTGATCATGGAGCCGCTGCCCAATGACCGCATCGAGGCAAGCCTGCCCGCCGCCATTGCCGACGCGCAGCCGGGCCACTGGGCGCGCGCTGCAGAAGGCATCATGACCACGGACACCTTGCCCAAGGCCTTTTCTGCCCAAGTGCAGATTGGTGGTGCCACCGTGTCCATCACTGGCATCAGCAAGGGCGCGGGCATGATCCGGCCCAACATGGCCACCATGCTCGGCTTCATGGCCACGGACGCCTGCGTGGCCCCTGTCGTCATGCAGCAGCTGGCTCGCGAACTGGCCGATGGCTCGTTCAACCGCGTCACCATCGATGGCGACACCTCCACCAACGATTCGTTTGTGGTGGTGGCGACCAACAAGGCCGCGCATGCGCCCATTACATCTCTGGCAAGCGCCGAGGGCCAGGCCCTCAAGGCCGCCATGCTGGCGGTATCGCAAAAGCTCGCCCAGGCCATTGTGCGCGACGGCGAAGGCGCTACCAAGTTCATCACCGTGCAGGTAGAAGGTGGCAAGACCGGCGAAGAGTGCCGCAAGGTGGCGTACGCCATCGCCCATTCGCCGTTGGTAAAAACCGCGTTCTATGCCAGCGACCCAAACCTGGGCCGCATCCTCGCGGCCGTGGGCTACGCGGGCATTGACGACCTCGACCAGACCGGTATCGATCTGTACCTGGACGACGTACACGTGGCCATTCAGGGCGGACGCAACCCCGCCTACCGCGAGGAAGACGGCCAGCGCGTGATGAAGCAAAGCGAGATCACAGTGCGCGTGCTGCTGGGTCGGGGCGAGGCCTCCGACACGGTGTGGACCTGCGATTTCAGCCACGAATACGTCACCATCAATGCGGACTATCGTTCGTAAAGAATGCTCCTAATTTAATAGCTTTTGGCGCTTGATAGATAAGCGCTAGGCCCGAAATGAATCAAAAATTTGAACATCTGATCGAGCGGGCCGAGCAGCTGATCGCCCGCATAGAGTCTGTGCTGCCCCAGCCCCTGGGAGCGCCGGACTGGTCTTTGTCCATCGCCTGGCGTTACCGCAAGCGCAGCAGTGGCCACGGCACCCTGGAGCCCGTGCGCCATGTGGCTGCGATGCAGCTGGCGGATCTCAAAGAGATCGACGGGCAAAAGGAAAAGATTCAGCGCAATACCGAGCAGTTTGTGTTGGGCAAGCCCGCCAACAACGTGCTGCTGACCGGTGCGCGTGGAACCGGCAAGTCGTCGCTCATCAAGGCCTGCCTGAATGCGTACGCCGGACAGGGCCTGCGCCTGATCGAGGTGGACAAGGCGGATCTGGTCGACCTGCCGGATATCGTGGATGTGGTGGCCGACCGGCCGGAGAAATTCATCATCTTTTGCGATGACCTGAGCTTTGAAGACGGCGAGCCAGGCTACAAGGCGCTCAAGTCGATCCTGGATGGATCGGTGGCCGCTGCCACGCCCAATGTGCTGATCTACGCCACCAGCAACCGGCGCCACCTGTTGCCCGAATACATGGCTGAAAACCTCACGTACACCCACACCGCTGATGGCGAAGTGCACCCCGGTGAAGTGGTGGAGGAGAAGATTTCGCTGTCAGAGCGGTTTGGCCTGTGGGTGAGCTTCTACCCCTTCAGCCAGGAGGAGTACCTGACCATCGTCGCCCAGTGGCTGGCCTCCTTCGGGGTCTCTGGCGCCGCGACTGCTGCGGCCCGGCCCGAGGCGCTGGTCTGGGCGCTGGAGCGCGGCTCGCGCAGTGGCCGTGTGGCCTACCAGTTTGCGCGTGACTATGCGGGGCGCCACGATGGTTGATTCTGTTGCCGGATCCGCTGCTGCGCCTGCAACACCGGCCGCGACTACGGCGCGCCAGCACACCGAGGTGGCTGTCGGTATCCTCTTGCGGGCCGATGGCGCGATGTTGCTCTCCACACGCCCGCCGGGAAAGCCTTATGCCGGGTATTGGGAGTTTCCGGGCGGCAAGGTCGAAGCGGGCGAAACTGTGGAGCAGGCGCTGCGCAGAGAGCTGGTGGAAGAGCTGGGCGTGACCATCGGCGCTGCCAGTGTCTGGAAAGTCACGGAACACGACTACCCACATGCCCTGGTGCGCTTGCACTGGTGCAAGGTCTGGGAATGGTCGGGCGAGTTCGAAATGCGCGAAGGGCAGACCATGGAGTGGCAGCAGATGCCACTGACGGTGTCACCGGTGCTGCCCGGTGCCTACCCGGTGCTGCAGTGGCTCGCTGAAGAGCGTGGCCTGAAATATTCGCCGGAATGACTTTCGTTTGCTGCTGAATTGATAGCTACTAGCGCCTCACTGGTAAGCGCTAGAGCCCAATTTTGTTTGAAATCCTGGGCAATTCCCAGTCGAGGTCAGTGCTGCAGGCGAGGATCGCCATAAGGTTCGTCGGCGGGTGGAGCCTCTGCAGGCATGCGGAAGTCCTCACTGGCCCAGGCGCCGAGGTCGATCTGCTTGCACCGCTCGCTGCAGAATGGGCGGTACACGTTGGTGGGGCTGTAGACACTGTCACCGCCACAACTGGGGCAGGTGACGATGCGTGCTCGTGGTTGGGTGTGCGTAGAGTTGGCCATGCTCGTCGTCGTTCTCAATGTCCTTGCCTGCTGCCTATCCGGCGCCGCAGCTTACGCGCACAGGGTCAGCTCGAAGGCCGCATCTTCATTGCTTGCGTGCAGGCGCCCATCACTTTCCAGGCGCATGAGTCGCACCGAGACGATCAGGCGGTTGCCACTGATCTCGGGAATCAGGTTCAGGGCCGGGTCAATGCGCAGACGCAGCAACTGGAATGTGCGGCCCTGCGGCAGGTTCTGCTGAAATTGACCGCGCTCTGCTGCCACCTTCTGGGGAACGCCAGAGTCGCGCAGCAGCTTGAGCAACACATAGATGGATTCGGCCAGCGGGGCCAAGGTCGATGCCCACTCTTCAAGGGCCTGCTGGCGCACACCCGGTTCATGGTGCTGCCACGCGTAGTACGCAGGCAAATCGAACCCGCAGGTGCCACCGGGAATGCCCACCCGGCTGCGGATGCTCATCAGCCAGTCGTTTTCGGTGAGCAAGTGTCCGGACTTGCCTGATTGGGTGTTGAGAGCTGTGAAACAACGGTCGAGCTGGGCAATGACTGCGTCAAGGGCAGCTTCGGAGATCGAGGGATTGCCACGGTAGCTATCGAGCTGGTGCTTGTGCTTCTCGATGTCCTTGAGCACATCCGACTTGAGGTCGGCCCGTGCCGCCACATCCATGATTTCGAAGATGGTGACCAGCGCAAAGTGGTGGTCGAGCGCGTGGGAGCGGGGAATCAGTTCTCCCAACCGGCGGAACAACTGCTCAAGCCGCAGATAGGTTCTGAGACGCTCGTTAAAGGGATATTCGTAAAGGATCACGCTGGCGGGTTCCTGGGGGCTCAGGGAGTATTCTGACGCCGGTGGCGCACGGCATGGGGTGAAAGCACAAACGGTTTCGTTCGCATCATAGCCCGAACAGCGTGGCCACTTGCCGGGTCTGCAGGCGCAGGTCCTCTAGCGAGCAATCCCTGTCGTTGGCAATCACGGCATCTGCCACGGCGCGCCGCGCCGGGCGGCTTGCCTGCGAGGCGATGATGCCTTGCACCACCTCTTGCGCCAGGCCGCTGCGCTGCATGACCCGCTTGATCTGCGTTTCTGCAGAACAATCCACCACCACGACCGCATCGAGCCTGCGGGCCCACCGGCCGGATTCCGCCAGCAGCGGGATGTCAAATACGATCAGGGCATGGCCTTGGTCCGCAGCCTGCTGGGCCTTCGCGTTGCTATGCAGGGTAACCAGAGGGTGCACGATCCCTTCGAGCTGGGCGCGTGCCTCGGGGTGGCTGAAGACCAGAGCACGCATTCGCGCACGGTCCAGTGCGCCGGACGCATCCACGAAGTCTGCCCCGAAAGTGGCTCTGATTGCGTCCATGGCCGCTCCGTGCGGGCCTGTCACGTCGCGAGCCAGCTGGTCTGCATCGATCAGGCTGCCTCCCAGCGCGGCGAACATGCTGCCCACCGTGCTCTTTCCGCTGCCAATGCCCCCGGTCAAGCCAAGGCGCAAGGGGCGCCTGCGCGGATTCATCGTTTATAGGCCCAGAAGGTTCAAGACAGCGTTAAGGATAGCGTTGGGGCCAAACACCATGGCGGTAAAACCAGCGCCGACCAGGAAGGGGCCGAAAGGGATGTAGCCGCCCTCACGCAGGCTGCTGAAGACTTTCATCCCGATACCGATGACGGCACCGATGACTGAGGACATCAGGATGATGGGGATCAGTGCCTGCCAGCCGAACCAAGCACCCAGTGCGGCAAACAGCTTGAAATCCCCATAGCCCATGCCTTCCTTGCCCGTGGCGAGCTTGAATCCCCAGTAAACCAGCCAGAGCGAAAGATACCCCGCTGCCGCACCGAGCACAGAGGCATACAAGGGCACGTCAATCCACTGCAGCGCGGAAGCGAGCAGGCCAGCCCACAGCAACGGCAAAGTGATGTCGTCCGGGAGCAGCGTCGTGTCCCAGTCGATGAACGCCAAGGCGACCAAGGCTGCCGAGAACCCGCACCAGACGAGCCCTGTGGGCGTCATCCCCCAGCGCTGGATGCACAGGAAGAAAAGGGCCCCCGTCGCCATCTCGATCAAGGGATAGCGTACCGAGATCCGCGCCTTGCACGCGGAGCAGCGCCCGCGCAGAAAAAGGTAGCTCAAAACAGGGATGTTCTCGTACCACTGGACCATGTGCCCACACGAGGGGCAGCGGGAACGGGGAACCATGAGGTTGAACCGCTCCTGTTCAGGAGGTGCGGCACCGGCATCTCCTTGCGCGCTCTGCGCCTGCGCTGCCCGGATTTCCTCAGCCCACTGGCGTTCCATGATTTTGGGAAGGCGATAAATGACCACATTGAGAAAACTACCGATCAGAAGTCCCAATATCCCGCCCAAACCTGCATTCCACCAAACGGGCATCTCCATTACACAACTTGGCCGAGTTTGAAGATTGGGAGGTACATGGAGACGACGATGCCGCCAATCAGCGTACCCAGGAACACGATGATGATGGGCTCCATCAGACTGGACAAGCCCGCCACCATTTCGTCCACTTCGGCCTCATAGAAATCCGCAGCCTTGCCCAGCATGTGGTCAATGGAACCTGATTCTTCCCCGATGGCGCACATCTGAAGGACCATGGAGGGAAAAATATTTGCGTTGCCCATGGCTGCGGTCAGGCTGGTACCGGTAGAGACTTCCTGCTGGATTTTTTCGGTTGCCATGGAATACACCGAATTGCCCGAAGCACCACCGACGGAGTCCAGAGCTTCAACCAGTGGCACCCCTGCCGCAAACATCGTGGACAGAGTACGCGTCCAGCGTGCAACGCAGGATTTATCGATCAAAGCCCCAAAAATTGGAATCTTCAATAGCACGCGGTCCATGAACATCTGCATCTTCTCATTTCTTTTCCAGGCCTGCATGAAAAAGAAAAAACCTCCACCAATCACACCGAATATTAACCACCACCACTTTACGAAGATTTCACTAATACCCATCACGAAAAGTGTAGGGGCAGGCAAATCGGCCCCAAACGATGAGAAAACTTCCTTGAATGCAGGAATCACAAAAATCATGATGATCGTAACCACCACAAAGGCAACGATGATCACGGAAATGGGATACATCAAAGCAGATCTGATTTTTGATTTGATGGCCTCCGTTTTTTCCATGTAGGTGGCTAAACGGTCCAGCAGGGCTTCCAAAATACCGGCGGCTTCGCCTGCTTCCACAAGGTTGCAGTAGAGGCTATCGAAATACATGGGATGCTTGCGGAATGCAGCATTCAGGGAAGTGCCTGTTTCGACATCGGAGCGGATGTCGTTGAGTAGTTTGGTAACACTTGCGTTGGTATTCCCTCGTCCCACAATATCAAACGATTGGAGAAGTGGAACGCCTGCTTTCATCATTGTGGCAAGCTGACGCGTAAACAAAGCGATGTCTTTGGGTTTTATCTTCTTGCCAGAGCGCATCCGGCGTTTTTTGATTTTTGTGGGAAAAACGCCCTGGCGGCGGAGCGTGGCTTGCACCTGGTTCTCGCCAGACGCACGCACCTCGCCCCGCACTATCTTGCCGTGGCGATCTTTGCCTTCCCATTCAAAAACAAAATCCTTGATATCCCGTGATGCAGCGGTTGCCATGCTGGACCCTCTAGTCGTTATTCGTTGGTGACGGCAAGCACTTCTTCCAGTGAAGTGAAGCCCAGTCTTGCCTTGTGCAGGCCGGATTCGCGGAGCGAGCGCACGCCTTCTGCTCTCGCCTGTTCGGCGATTTCTAGTGCACTCCCGTCGCGCAGGATGATACGTTGGATGTCCTCAGAGATCGGCATGACTTGGTAGATGCCGACCCGTCCCTTATATCCGTTGTTACAAGCGGAGCAGCCTACGGGGCGGTACGTGACCCAGCTTCCATCAATTTCTTCTTCTTTGTACCCTGCTTCGAGCAGCGATTCATGCGGTATATCGGCCGGCGCTTTGCAGGTGGGGCACAACCTGCGCGCCAAGCGCTGCGCTGTGATGAGAATAACGCTGGAAGCAATATTGAACGGGGCGATCCCCATATTGCGCATGCGCGTCAAAGTGGTGGGGGCATCATTGGTGTGAAGCGTTGACAACACCAAATGCCCCGTTTGTGCTGCCTTGATGGAAATGTCCGCAGTTTCCAGATCACGGATTTCGCCGACCATGATAATGTCGGGATCTTGCCGCAGAAAGGATTTGAGGGCTACCGCAAAGGTTAGTCCAGCCTTTTCATTCACATTGACCTGGTTAACGCCTGGGAGATTGATTTCGGATGGGTCTTCCGCTGTGGCAATATTGACGCCTGGCTTGTTGAGAAGATTCAGGCAGGTATAAAGGGAAACGGTTTTGCCGGAGCCCGTGGGTCCCGTGACCAAGATCATTCCATAGGGCCGCCCAATGGCTTCGAGCAGGCGCTCTTTCTCCTGGGGCTCATAGCCCAATGCATCAATACCCAGCTTGGCGCTGCTGGGGTCCAGAATACGGATAACAATCTTTTCCCCAAACAAGGTCGGGAGGGTGCTGACCCGGAAATCAATGACTCTGTCCGGGCCCACCTTGAGTTTCATGCGTCCGTCTTGCGGTACCCGCTTTTCAGAAATATCCAAGCGAGAAATCACCTTGATGCGAGATGCAAGCTTATCCTTGATGGCTATTGGTGGGGACGCGATTTCTCGCAATTCACCATCAATCCGAAATCTCACGCGGTATTGATGCTCATAAGGTTCAAAATGCAAATCGGATGCACGCATGTTGAATGCGTCCAGAAGCATTTTGTGCAAGAACTTGACGATGGGTGCATCTTCTACATCAGTAGCCCCGGTGTCGTTGTTGTCTGGTGCCTCTTCGATGGGTGCGTCGTCAAATTCAAAATCACCACCACCACCCGTCAGCGTTTCCAAAGACTCACTGGCCGATTTGGTGGTGGTTTCTACCAGGCGGCTGAGCTTGTCGTACTCCGCAATAATCCAGTCCACCCCCATCTGGGTGGTGAATTTTATTTTTTCAGCTGCTTCCTGGTCCGTAGGGTCTGCAGTCGCAACAATCAGCCGATTATTCCGTTTGCTGAGCACAACAACCCGATATGCTTGGCATATCTTGCCGTCCAGCAGTTCTTTCGGAAGCCGTAACGGATCAATCGCATCCAGATCGAGTAAGGGTGCGCCAAACACAGCCGACACGGTATGGGCCAAGTCGGCAGCTGACACCGCGCCAGAACCGGTCAGTTCGGCAATAAAGCTGGTCCGGCTAGTTTGTGATTTTTTGTAAATGTCCTCTGCTGCCTTTTGGGTCAGCTTGCCAGCAGACATCAGGGCCCTGCCCAATCCGGGGAGGGCCACTGCGGAGGCTTCTTTGGGGGCAGTATCGACAGCGGCCATGTAACCGGAAATATGTTAGGTGTGGAAAAGAAACCATCCTATCATCACCGATCATCTGAAGGCTGTACAGAGATTCGAGATTGGCAACAGCACCACAAAAAGGGCGCTATTGCTGAAAATGCACTGGTATTTATGGTCGGGGTGAGAGGATTCGAACCTCCGGCCTCTACGTCCCGAACGTAGCGCTCTACCAGGCTAAGCTACACCCCGTGTGCCACGATTGCGCTCAGAAGCTGATGCAATGGGCAGATCAGTTGCGTCTTGTAAGCAACTGTGCAGCCAATTCTAGCAAAGCTGCTGAATATGCGTTGGTTGGTAATTGCTCTGCAGCCGCCATGGCCCGGCGGGCCTCGCTAAAGGCGGCGGCCCGTGTGACTTCCAGTGCGCCGGTCTCGCGGACGATTTGCACGATGTCTGCCAGTTGGTCGGTCGAGCCTTGTTCAATGGCTTGGCGCACGACCTGCGCCTGAATTTCGGTGCCGCGCTCCATGGCAGCGATGAGGGGGAGGGTGGACTTGCCTTCGCGCAGATCGTCCCCCAGGTTTTTCCCCATCTCAGTCGCATCCCCGTCGTAGTCGAGGACGTCGTCAATAATCTGGAAAGCGGTGCCCAACGCTTGTCCGTAGGTTGCGCAAGCTTCCTCAATTTCAGGCGAGCTCTCGGCGAGTACTGCGCCGAGGCGTGCGCTGGCTTCAAACAGTTTGGCGGTTTTAGAGCGAATGACGCGCAGGTAACCTGCTTCGTCGAGCGATGCGTCATGCATGTTCATCAGCTGCAACACCTCACCCTCGGCGATCACGTTGGTGGCCTCCGAGAGTATCTCCATGATCCGCATGCTGCCTGCCTCGACCATCATCTGGAAGGAGCGGGTGTGCAGAAAATCCCCAACAAGCACGCTGGCGGGGTTGCCAAAGGTTTCGTTCGCCGTGGGTCGGCCTCTGCGCAGGGTGGATGCGTCCACGACATCGTCGTGCAGCAGTGTGGCGGTGTGGATCAGTTCCACAACGGCCGCGAGGCTGTGCCGATGTGCGCCCCGATACCCTAGGGCGCCGCAGACCATCAGCAGCAGTGCCGGTCGCAGGCGTTTCCCGCCAGCGGCAATGATGTACTGCGATATCTGGGCCACCAGAGGGACGCTAGACGTCAGGCGCTGACCAATGACCTTGTCGACCTCGTGCATGTCTTGTGCAACGAGCAAGAGAGGGGATGCTGCGGGGGCGGTGTGGTCAGTCAAGATGGTGGTCACAGAAAGAGACCGGATTATAGGAAGCCCCGGAGGCGCTTCGTTGCGACCATCGAGGCGGCGGCGCTGTCGCTGAAAGCGGGGGTGGTGTGTTGTATTGCAATGCGCTATACTCTTGGGCTCTGCGGAAATTCGTCTGCAGAACTCATATCAAGAGGTCAACATGTACGCGGTCATAAAAACCGGCGGCAAGCAGTATCGCGTTGCTTCCGGCGAAAAAATTAAAGTAGAACAGATTGCTGCGGACGTAGGCCAGGAAATTGTGATCGACCAGGTTCTGGCTGTCGGCAACGGCGCTGAACTGAAGGTTGGTACGCCCCTGGTGTCCGGCGCAACCGTGAAAGCCACTGTCGTGGCCCACGGCAAGCACGACAAAGTGCACATCTTCAAGATGCGCCGTCGCAAGCACTATCAAAAACGCCAAGGCCATCGCCAGCAGTTCACTGAGCTGCAAATCGGTGCGATTGCTGCTTAATCGAAGGAGCTAGTCATGGCACAGAAAAAAGGCGGCGGCTCTACGCGAAACGGACGTGACTCCAAGCCAAAGATGCTGGGTGTCAAGGCGTTCGGTGGTGAACTGATCAGCGCTGGCTCGATCATCGTGCGCCAGCGTGGCACACGTTTCCACCCCGGCAACAATGTCGGCGTGGGCAAGGATCACACCTTGTTCGCCCTGGTGGATGGCCACGTGTCGTTCGGTACTAAGGGTGCGTTGTCCAAGTCCACGGTCAATGTGACTCCTGCCTGAGGTTCATTCCTCCGGTAGCCATCGAAGCCCCGCTTTGCCGGGGCTTTGTTGTTTGGTCTGTACGATGGCGCTCAAGTCGTCGGCAGACGGCGCCTGCAAGGCGTTCCGCAGTTCCGACAGAATCAGGCAGTCTGCTGCCGGTGCTGCGCCCTTTTGTAAACTGGATATCCCATGAAGTTCGTCGATGAAGCCTTTATTGACATTGCCGCCGGTGATGGTGGCAATGGCTGCGTGTCTTTTCGGCACGAAAAGTACAAGGAATTCGGCGGTCCCAACGGTGGGGATGGTGGTCGCGGTGGGCATGTGTTTGCCGTGGCTGATCCGAACCTGAACACCCTGGTGGACTTTCGCTATTCGCGCAGGCACGAGGCAAAGCGGGGCGAGCATGGCATGGGATCGGATATGTTTGGCGCCGCGGGTGCTGACATCACCCTCAAGATGCCCGTCGGCACCATCATCACAGACGCCGAAACGGGCGAGGTGCTCTACGAGCTGCTGAACCCGGGCGAGGTCATCACCATTGCAAAGGGTGGTGATGGCGGCTTTGGCAATATGCGCTTCAAGAGCGCTATCAACCGGGCCCCGCGCCAGAAGACACCAGGCTGGCCCGGCGAGAAGAAGAACCTGAAGCTGGAGTTGAAGGTGCTGGCCGACGTGGGCCTGCTGGGCATGCCCAATGCGGGTAAATCCACCTTCATCACGGCGGTGTCCAACGCCCGCCCCAAGATTGCAGACTACCCCTTTACGACGCTGCATCCCAACTTGGGTGTGGTTCGCGTGGGGCCGGAGCAGAGTTTTGTGGTGGCTGATATTCCCGGCCTGATCGAAGGCGCTTCGGAAGGTGCGGGCCTCGGGCACCAGTTCCTGCGCCATCTGCAGCGCACCCGCCTGCTGCTGCACATTGTGGATCTGGCGCCTTTCGACGATGCGGTGGACCCGGTGGCTCAGGCCAAAGCCATCGTCAACGAGCTCAAGAAGTATGACCAGCAGTTGTACAACAAGCCGCGCTGGCTGGTGCTGAACAAGCTGGACATGGTGCCCACCGAAGAGCGGGAAGCCCGTGTGAAGGATTTCGTCAAGCGCTTCAAGTGGAAGGGGCCGGTGTTTGAGATTTCTGCCCTCACGCGTGAAGGCTGCGAGCCGCTGATCCATGCCATCTTCCGCCATGTGCAGTCCGAACAGCGGGTGGAGAACGAGCCAGTGGAAATTGATCCACGTTTTGCAGGGGATGCGCCAGCCTGATTTGCAGTCACGGTCTGCGTTCTCATTTGCTATATTAATAATAGCTATTGGCGCTTTTTGGATAAGCGCTAGCGGCCAAAAAAACTTAAAAAATGGTTTCCAGCGTATTGCGTGACGCCCGCCGCATCGTGGTCAAGGTGGGCTCCAGTCTTGTGACCAACGAGGGCCGTGGCCTCGACGAAACCGCCATTGGCGAGTGGAGTCGTCAGCTGGCGGCTCTGGTGCGTGGCGATGGCGGGCTGCCGCGCGAGGTTGTGATGGTGTCCAGTGGCGCCATTGCCGAAGGCATGAAGCGCCTGGGCTGGACCACGCGGCCGAACGAAGTTCACGAGCTGCAGGCCGCCGCTGCCGTTGGGCAGATGGGGCTGGCGCAGATGTACGAAACCAAGCTGCGCGAGCAAGGCATGGGCAGCGCACAGGTGTTGCTCACCCATGCTGACCTTGCCGACCGCGAGCGCTACCTGAATGCGCGCTCGACCCTGCTGACGCTCTTGCGCCTGGGCGTGGTGCCGGTGATCAATGAGAACGACACCGTCGTCAACGACGAAATCAAGTTCGGCGACAACGACACCCTGGGCGCCCTAGTGGCGAACCTGGTCGAGGCCGACGCGCTGATCATCCTCACCGACCAGAAGGGCCTGTACACGGCCGACCCGCGCCGCGATGCGTCCGCGCAGTTTGTGCACGAAGCCAAGGCCGGCGACCCAGCGCTGGAGGCCATGGCCGGTGGTGCGGGTTCCAGCATTGGCAAGGGCGGCATGATCACCAAGATCCTCGCGGCCAAGCGTGCTGCTGGTTCTGGCGCCTCCACGGTCATTGCCTGGGGGCGCGAATCCGATGTGCTGGTTCGCCTCGTTCAAGGGGAGTCGCTGGGTACGCTGCTGGTGGCCCAGACGCAAAAAAAGCAAGCCCGCAAACAGTGGATGGCCGACCACCTTCAATTGCGCGGCTCGGTGGTGGTGGACGCGGGGGCTGCGGCCAAGGTGCGTGATGAAGGCAAGAGTCTGCTGCCTATCGGTATGACGGCTGTGGAGGGTGACTTTTCGCGCGGCGACGTGATTGCCGTGCGCGACGCATCCGGCACCGAAATTGCCCGTGGCCTGGCCAACTATGCTGCGGCCGAAGCCAGAATGTTGTGCCGCAAGCCTTCGACCGAATTCGAAAAGCTGCTGGGTTACGTTGCCGAGTCAGAGATGGTGCATCGAGACAACATGGTGCTGGCCGCCAGCTGACGGCGAAAGCCAGCAGCCAACGTAGCTTCTCAAAGACACCATCAGTCCACCAACAAAAACGCCTGCGATTTGCAGGCGTTTTTCATGGGACTGGCGATCACCTCGCCAATGAATTAACGCGGCGTGGTGACCGCAGGCAGTCCGTCTAGCTCTCCGGGCACACTGTTCTGCGGATCTGGATCGAAACTGGCCCCCGGTGGAAGCTCCATACCCGGATTGATCAGCATGGACCCCGTCCGAAACATGGTGCCCGCGTGTTCGCCCTCGCGCGTGCGCATGCCACTGCGCAGGTAGCGGTTGCGCTGCTCGTGGCGAGGCAGGAAGCGGGCCAGTTCCGTCAGCGCCATTTCATAGACGCCACGCTTGAATTCGACCACGACATCCAGCGGAACCCAGTAGTCATTCCAGCGCCAGGCGTCGAATTCCGGATGGTTGGTGGCACGCAGGTTCAGGTCCCAGTCGTGTCCTACCAGTTGAAGCAGATACCAGATTTGTTTCTGGCCCTTGTAGTGTCCGCGTGCATCGCGGCGGATGTACCGGTCAGGCACCTCATAGCGCAACCAGTCCCGGGTGCGGGCCACCACGCGTACGTGGTTGGGCAATAAGCCCACTTCTTCATGCAGCTCACGGAACATGGCTTGCTCGGGAGTTTCTCCCCGGTCAATGCCACCCTGCGGAAACTGCCAGCTGTGGGTGCGTATACGCTTGCCCCAGAACACCTGGTTTTTCTGGTTGAGCAGGATGATGCCGACGTTCGGCCGAAAGCCGTCCCGGTCAAGCATAATCAAACCCCAAATTTTTAAACTGTGTCCATTATGCACGGCGCCTAGCGCGCAGCAAGTGGACGGCCCCGTTCTGCCTGCAATCGATTCCGATGAAAGCCTCCCAATTCTTTATTTCCACCCTCAAGGAAGCTCCGGCGGATGCCGAAGTGGTCAGCCACAAACTCATGACGCGGGCGGGGCTGATCAAGAAGCTGGGCGCTGGCATCTATAACTACATGCCCATGGGGCTGCGGGTGATCCGCAAGGTAGAGGCCATCGTGCGCGAGGAAATGAACCGTGCAGGCGCCGTGGAACTGACCATGCCTGTGGTGCAGCCCGCTGAGCTCTGGCAGGAAACGGGTCGCTTTGAAAAGATGGGCCCCGAGTTGCTTCGCATCCAGGACCGCCACGGGCGCGACTTCGTGGTGCAGCCCACCAGCGAAGAAGTGATCACTGACATCGCGCGCCAAGAGCTCAAGAGCTACAAGCAGCTGCCGAAGAACTTCTATCAGATCCAGACCAAGTTCCGCGACGAGCGCCGTCCGCGCTTCGGCCTGATGCGCGGACGCGAGTTCATCATGAAGGATGCTTACAGCTTCGACCGCGACCAAGCCTCGGCCAAGGCCAGCTACCAGGTCATGGCGCAGGCTTACCGCCGCATTTTTGACCGCTTTGGCCTGACCTACCGCGCCGTGGCGGCCGACAGTGGTGCCATCGGTGGCGACCTCTCCGAAGAGTTCCAGGTGATCGCTGCCACGGGCGAAGACGCCATCGTCTACTGCCCACAGAGCGACTACGCCGCCAACATGGAAAAAGCCGAAGCGCTGGCCCCTGCCGGCCCACGCGGCGCAGCCACTCAGGCGTTAACCAAAACGGCCACGCCTGGCAAGAGCACTTGCGCCGATGTGGCAGAACTGCTGGGAGTGCCTCTGAACACTACGGTCAAGTCGCTCGTGCTGGCCACAGACGAAACCAGCGAAGCCGGCGAAATTGTCAAGACCCAGGTCTGGCTGCTGCTGCTGCGCGGCGACCACGACATGAACGAGATCAAGGTGGGCAAGGTGCCGGGGCTGGCGGGTTTCCGTTTTGCCACGGTGGGCGAAATCGAAGACCATTTCGGCTGCAAGCCCGGTTACCTGGGCCCCATCGGCCTGAAGAAGCCTTTGAAGATCGTGGCCGACCGCGAAGTCGCCCTGATGGCTGACTGGATCTGCGGCGCCAATGAGGTGGACTTCCACATCACCGGCGTGAACTGGGGCCGCGACCTGCCCGAGCCCGACGCCGTGGCCGACCTGCGCAATGTGGTGGCGGGCGACCGTTCGCCCGACGGCAAGGGCGAGCTGGCGATTGAGCGCGGTATTGAAGTGGGTCATGTGTTCTACCTGGGCACCAAATACAGCAAGGACATGAACGCCACCTTCCTTGGTGACGACGGCAGGCCCGCATTTTTTGAAATGGGCTGCTACGGCATTGGCGTCACGCGCTTGCCCGCTGCGGCCATCGAGCAAAACCACGACGAGCGCGGCATCATCTGGCCGGACGCGATTGCCCCCTTCACCGTGGTGGTCTGCCCCGTGGGCATGGACCGCAGCGAAGCCGTCAAGGCCACGGCCGAGCAGCTCTATGCCGACCTGCTGGCTGCCGGCGTCGACGTGATCCTGGACGACCGGGGTGAGCGCCCCGGTGCCATGTTTGCCGACTGGGAACTGATCGGTGTGCCCCACCGCGTGACCATTGGCGACAAGAGCCTCAAAGACGGCGTGGTCGAGTACCAGCACCGCCGTGACCCTGCGGCCACCAAGGTGGCGGTGGCAGACATCCTGGCCCACGTGAAGGGCCGCATGGCGGTATGAACGCGGCGCGGCTGGTTTCTGCGGCGGGCAGAGCTCCCGATGATGGGGGCTGTGTATCCCGGCGCGTGTGCCTGACGGCGCTGTCGGCTCTGTCTGCACCTGCGGCTTGGCTGGCGGCGCCCTCGCTGGCCCATGCGGGCGGGCAGCTGGAAGAGCCCCTGATGGACTCTGTGCGCACCGCCCTCAGTTCGGCCATTGCCAACCAGGCACCGCCAGAGCCCCATTTTTTCACCACCGAAGCCCGCATTCACTACGTGCGCTGGCTCGCCGCAATGAGCGACCGCCTGCGCCGCCGCAAGCCCGAATGGGAGGTCCGCCGCGACTTCCTGCAGACCGCCTGGTACGAATCCAAGCGTGCCGGGCTGGATGTGTCCCTGGTGCTGGGCCTGATCCAGGTGGAGAGTGCGTTCCGCAAATACGCGGTGTCCAGCGTGGGCGCACGTGGTTACATGCAGGTCATGCCCTTCTGGACACGGGTGATTGGGGATGGTGACCCCGGCAAGCTGTTTCACATGCAGACCAATCTGCGCTTTGGTTGTGTGATCTTGCGGCACTACATCGACCGGGAGCGGGGCGACCTGTTCATGGCGCTGGGGCGCTATAACGGCAGCCGCGGGCGCTCACCGTATCCAGACGCAGTGTTTCGCGCACAGCGCAACTGGTTGTTTGCCGAAGGTTCACAGCTGCCCGCTGCCTAGTTTGCTATTGTTTATATAGCTGCTTGCGCTTATCTATCAAGCGTTAAATGCCAATTTTGCTGAATTTCTCAAATTCTGCATGCGGCAACAGGAGTCAGCTCCCGAAAAGCCGATGGAGCCCTTTCGCCCACAGGCCTAGGTCGAAGTCGGCGCAGCGCTGTCTGCTGGGGAGGCCGGGATGGTGTGGCCGGAACCTGCTGACTGGGCGGTACCGAGGCGAGACACCATGACCTGGTCGATGCGGTAGCTGTCCACGTCCAGCACCTCGAACTTGTAGCCCCCCCAGCTCACGCTGTCCGTCCGGCGCGGAACGCGCCGCAGCATCACCATCAGGAACCCGGCCAGGGTTTCGTAGTCGCCCGCGTGGGGCAGCTCGTCCAGCGACAGTGCGCGCAGCACGTCCTCGACCGGTGTGACGCCGTCTATGAGCCACGAGTTTTCATCGCGCCGCACAATCTGCTCTTCATCCGCCGGGCCGACCAGGTCGCCCATCACGGTGCTCATCACGTCGTTCAGCGTGACCACGCCCACCACCAGGCTGTATTCGTTCACGATGACGGCAAAGTCCTCGTGCACCTGGCGGAACTGCTCCAGCACCTCCGACAGCGTGAGCCGGTCTGGGACGATCAGCACCTTGCGCACCAGACTGTCATCGGCCAGCGAAATGGGCTGGTTGTTCAGCACGCGCTGGAACAGGTCCTTGGCATCCACATAGCCCACCACATGGTCGATGTCGCCCTCGCACACGGGGTAGGTGGAGAAAGGCTCGGCAGCAATGCGCAGGCGGATCACGGAGTCCGGCTCGTCGCGCAAGAAGAAGGCCACACGGTCGCGGGGGGACATGGCGCTGGACACCATGCGCGTGTCCAGCTCGAACACATTCGTGATGACCTGCTGCTCGCGGGCGGCCAGCACGCCGGCACGCGCACCCGCTTCCATCATCGCCAGGATGTCGTCCGAGGTGATGCGGTCGTCCCGCAGCGACGACATGCCCAGCACCCGGAACAGCGCATCCGCCCCCCGGCTGTAGAACCACACCACAGGGCGCAGCAGCGCCATGCACCAGGCCATGGGCTGCGCCAGCCGCACCACCAGCCGCTCGGGATCGGCCATGCCCAGGCGTTTTGGGAACAGGTCGGCAAACAGGATGAAAAGGGAGGTGATGACCAGGAACGAGGCGAGAAAGCCCGCCTTCTGCGCGGCTGATTCCGACAGCCACAGGCCGAACAGCGTGGTGAAGTGGGGGCTCAGCGCACCTTCGCCCACGATACCGCCCAGGATGGCCACGGCGTTCTGCCCCACCTGCACCACGGTGAAGTAGTCGCCCGGCTGCTCCTGCATGCGCAGCACCTGGTCCGCCCTGGCATCCCCTTCGTCGGCCATCTGCCGCAGGCGCAGGCGGCGCGCTGCGGCGAGCGAGATCTCGGCCATGGAGAAGAAGGCGCTGGCTGCAATCAGCAGTCCGATGACAAAGAGGCTTTGGGAGAAGGTCATGAATGGCGACGGAGCGTGGCGCTGCGGCACACCGGATGACTGAGTGTATCTGGGCGTTCCGCAGGCACCTACCCCAGGTGTGCACACACCGGGGGGCCTGGTGGGCCTTCGGGGGTGGGGCCCCGAAGGCCAGTCCTGCAGGCGAGCGCAGGACTGGCGGCGGGGGCCTTGTTATTGCACGAAACCGATGCGGCTGCGCCCTGACGCCGCCTTGGGCAGATCAGCAATCTCCACGGTGGACCGGCGGTCCAGCCGCGCATTGCCAAAGCCCGTCATCAGCGCGCGCCGCATCTCACGGGGGGGCATCTGTGCCAGGTGGTCCAGCACGTCGTCCGTCGGCTCCGGATCCAGCAGGCGGCCCCAGTCGTGCCCTGCGCGGATGCCCTGGTACAGGTTGCGGGCAATGGTGCGCGCCTGCTCCAGCGTGGGCGCCTCCACCTCGAACACGTTCATGCGGTTCAGGATGGGGTCGGGGATGCCGCGCGTGTCGTTGGCGGTGGTGATCCAGATCACCTGGCTGGCGTCGATGGCCACCTCCGCAAACTCATCGGTAAAGCTCTGGGCGGTGTCGTACTCCAGCAAGCTGTACAGCGCGCCCAGCGGGTCGTACTGTGCATCGCTGCTGGCCTTGTCGATCTCGTCCACCACGATCACGGGGTTGGCGTATTCACCTTCCACCAGCGCCTCGAACACCTTGCCCGGGCGTGCGCCTTTCCACTGTGCGGAAGAGCCCGACAGCAGCCAGCCTGCGGTCATGGAGCTCATGGGCAAGAGGTTCATGCCCGTGCCCAGCAGCTCGGCCAGGTGGCGCGCAAAGTGGGTCTTGCCGATGCCGGGCGGGCCCAGCAGCAGCATGGGCGTGACCTCCAGGCCATCGCTGCTGTCCTGCGCCAGCGCCACGTGGCGCTTGACGTCGTCCAGCACCTCGGTGAAGTTGGGCAACTGCTCATACAGGCTGGCCATGTCGGGGATGCCCGAGGGCTTGACCTGAAAGCGCTCCGGACCACGTTCCAGCATGCGTTCGTACACGGTGCGCAGGGTTTCGTATTCGCGCTGGTTGCCCGACTCCTGCAACCGTGCGAGCTTGCGCTCGACGTCACCGGGGTGGAACACATTGCGCATCTGGGCCACCGGCAAGCGCAGGGCGGGTGGCTGGGGAACAAGGCTATGGCTGGTCATTGCATGCTCCTGTGATGGTTACGTCACGCAACCATTCAAGCACACAACATGCCCGCTTCAGTACCGGAAAAGCCCCTGATTGGTGCCACTGTTGCGGGCAAACAAAAAGGCCGCCCGCAGGCGGCCTGGTTTGCACGGGGTAGTGGCCGCGTCGATCAGCCTTCGGTGCCCAGCACCTGCTTGAGTTCGCCCGACTCGTACATCTCCATCATGATGTCCGAGCCGCCGATGAACTCGCCCTTCACGTACAGCTGCGGGATCGTGGGCCAGTTGCTGTATTCCTTGATGCCCTGGCGGATTTCGTCGTCTTCGAGCACGTTGACGGTGACCACGCTCTTGGGGTCCACGCCGCAGGCCTTGAGGATCTGGATGGCACGGCCCGAGAAGCCACACATGGGGAAGCTGGCGTTGCCCTTCATGAACAGCAGGATGTCGCTGGATTTGACGAGGGTGTCGATGCGTTGTTGGGTGTCGCTCATGGGAAAACTCCTTGAAAGAGGCTGCGGGCGAATGGATGCTGAGGGCCCGCGATGGAGGGATTATTTCACTGTCGGCCATTGCCCGCCTGTGCAGCGTGCGATGTCGGCAAGGTCATTGCGGCTTTGTACCCGCACAAAACCCTGGGTGGCGAGCAGGGCCTGCACGGCTTCGGCCTGGTCGTAGCCATGCTCTAGCAGCAGCCAGCCGCCCGGCTGCAGGTGCGCGGGCGCCTGGGCGACGATGGTGCGGATGTCTTCGAGGCCGTCTGCGCCGCTGGCCAGGGCCTGCAGGGGTTCGTGCGTCAGCGCGGCCAGGTGGGGGTCGGTACTGGCGATGTAGGGGGGGTTGGAGATGATCGCGTCAAAAAAACCATCCACGCCTTGCAGCCAATCACTACGCTGAAACCGCGCCGGCAAACCCAGCCGCTGTGCATTGGCCTGGGCCACGGCCAATGCATCGGCACTCGCGTCCACCCCCAGTACCCTGGCGTCAGCGCGCTGGCTTTGCAGCGCCAGTGCAATCGCGCCGCTGCCGGTGCCCAGGTCCACCACGCGCGGCGATGTCAGCGGGGCGATCACTTCCAGTGCCCAGTCCACCAGGGTTTCGGTGTCGGGGCGTGGGTCCAGCACGCGGGCGTCCACCTGCAGCGGTAGGCCGTAGAACTCCTTGCGTCCGGTGAGGTAGGCCACCGGCTCGCCCGCCAAGCGGCGCTGGCACAGGGCGATGAATTGGGCATGTGCTGCCTCTTCCATCGCATCCGTGTCGTGCGCCAGCAGCCAGGCGCGGCCTGCGTCGTGGCGCGCCAGGGTGTGCAGCAGCAGCAGTTGCGCGTCGATGCGCGCCAGTCCCAGGGTGTGGGCCTGGTTCAGTGCCTGGGCGAGGGTGGGGGATGTGTTGGTCACTATTGATTTAATAGCGGCTAGCGCATGACAGATAAGCGCTAGAGGCCAATATTGTTCAAATTCTGAATATGGTTCAGCTTGCGGTACCCATCTCCAGCTCTTCGAGCTGTTCGGCCTCGCGGGCGTGGGCCAGGGCCTGCAGCACATCGCCCAGGTCGCCTTCCATCACCTGCAGCAGCTTGTACAGCGTGAGGTTGATGCGGTGGTCGGTGAGGCGCCCTTGCGGGAAGTTGTAGGTGCGGATGCGGTCGCTGCGGTCGCCGCTGCCGATCAGGCCCTTGCGCAGCGCGGCCTCCTTGGCGGCGCGCTCGCTGCGCTCCTTTTCCTGGATACGTGCCTGCAGCACTTGCAGCGCCTTGGCCTTGTTGCTGTGCTGGCTGCGGCCGTCTTGGCATTCGGCCACGATGCCGGTGGGCAAGTGCACCACGCGCACGGCCGAATCGGTCTTGTTGATGTGCTGGCCGCCAGCGCCGCTGGCGCGGAAGGTGTCGATGCGCAGGTCTGCCGGGTTGAGCTTGATGGCCTCGTGCTCGTCGGGCTCGGGCATCACGGCCACGGTGCAGGCGCTGGTGTGGATGCGGCCCTGGGTTTCGGTGGCGGGCACGCGCTGCACGCGGTGGCCGCCGGATTCGAATTTGAGAGCCCCGTAAACATGGTCACCCTCTATGCGCAGCACGATTTCCTTGTAGCCACCCAACTCGGCCGCGTTCTCGCTCACCACCTCCACCTTCCACCCTACGTTGGCGGCGTAGCGGGTGTACATGCGCGTGAGGTCGCCCGCAAACAGGGCGGATTCGTCGCCGCCCGTGCCCGCGCGGATTTCCACAAACGCGTTGCGGGCGTCGTCGGGGTCCTTGGGCAGCAACAGGCGCTGCAGTTCGTCTTCCAGCTGCAGCAGCTCGGCCTCGGCGCTGGTGATTTCTTCCTGCGCCATCTCGGCCATGTCGGGGTCGGCCAGCATCTCGCGCGCGCCGGCCAGATCGGCCTCACGCTGCTGGTAGCGGGCGTAGCGGCCGGCGACCTGCGTGACTTCGGCATGCTCGACGGAGATGCGGCGGTACTGCGCCATGTCGCTCATGATGTCTTCGCGCGAGAGCAGGAAGTCGAGTTCGCCCAGGCGCTGTGCGTAGCGCTCCAGTTGGCTGCGGAGAAAGGGTTTCATGGAATTCTGGAAAAATGGTTTGCTACATATTTGGTAGCTGGTGGCGCTTATCTATCAAGCGCTAGGGGCCGATTTTGATGAAAACCGGGGCGGCTGCGGAGCGGGCGAGCGCCGCTACAGGCCGTTGTTGTTGGGCGTCTTGCTTTGCGAGCGCAGGAACAGGCGCGAGACGGTCTGGGCCGTCTGGGCGCGCATCTCGGCGTCGCCCGCGCGCAGCTCGGCCAGTGTGCCGTGCAGCATCTTCTGCGTGAGGCCACGCGAGAGCGCTTCGAGCACGGCGTCCACATCCTCGCCCTTGGCCAGCAGCTTCTTGGCGCGCGCGATTTCCAGTGCACGCCACTCGTCGGTCTGGGCGTTGAGCTGCTGAATCAGAGGTACCACACCACCGGCTTGGCCGACAGGGCTGCGCAGCTCCATCCAGTGCATGAAGCTCTGCACGCCCGCGTCGATGATGGCCTCGGCCTGGGCCACGGCGGCCTGGCGGTTGGCCTGTGCGGTCTGCACCACGGTGGCCAAGTCGTCCACGGTGTACAGGTACACATCGCCTAGCGCTTTCACTTCGGGTTCGATGTCGCGCGGCACGGCCAGATCGACCATGAACATGGGGCGGTGGCGGCGCTTCTTCAAAGCGCGTTCTACGGCGCCCAGGCCGATGATGGGCAGGCTGCTGGCGGTGCAGCTGATGACGGCGTCGAACTCGTGCAGGCGCTCGGGCAGGTCGGCCAGGCGCATCACCTCGCCGCCAAACCGGGTGGCTAGCTTTTCGCCGCGCTCCAGGGTGCGGTTGGCAATGGCGATGGCCTTGGGGTTCTTGGCGGCGAAGTGCGTGGCACACAGCTCGATCATCTCGCCCGCGCCGACGAACAAAATCTTGGTCTCGGAGATGTCTTCAAACAGCTGGCCCGCCAGACGCACTGCGGCGGCGGCCATGCTGATGCTGTGTGCACCAATCTCGGTGCTGCTGCGCACTTCCTTGGCCACGGCAAAGCTGCGCTGGAACAGCTGGTTGAGCGTGGTGCCCAGGGCGCCAGCGGTTTCGGCGGCGCGCACGGCGTCTTTCATCTGGCCGAGGATCTGGGCCTCGCCCAGCACCATCGAATCGAGCCCGCTGGCCACGCGGAAGGCGTGGCGTGCGACGAGGCTGTCTTCCAGGGTGTACGAGTGCGAGCGCAGCAGCGCGGGGCTGACGCCGCCGCTCTGGGCCAGCCAGCCCAGCGTATGGTCCATGGCTGCCTGCTCGCCCGCGCAGTAAATTTCGGTGCGGTTGCAGGTGGAGATGATGGCTGTTTCCACCCCGGGGTGGCGGCTGGTGGAGCCCAGCGACTGGCGCAAACCGTGCAATGTGGGGGCAATCTGGTCGAGCGCGAACGCGAACCGGCCACGCAGATCGAGCGGCGCGGTGGTGTGGTTGATGCCGAGGGCCCAGACTGCCATAAGCTGCGATTATAAAATTGTTGGCCCGAACAGGCGGCCTTGCTTGTTCAAGCCTTGATTTGGGTCAATTCCATGGGTCCACTGGACATCGCCAACCACCTTCTCAACTTTGTTGCACCCGCCGCCGCCATGGCGCTGGTGTTGGTGCTTTCGGGCCGTCTGGTGGGCTCCCGCAGTGCCTCGGCGATGTCGGTGTGGCTGCGCTGGGTGATTCTGTTTGCCGTGGGTGTGGCGGTGCTCGCAGCGGGGCTGGTGCTGTGGGGGCGTGACGGCAAGATGCTGACCTATGCCGCCCTGGTTGTGGCCTGCGCTACCTGCCAGTGGGTGCTGGTGCGGGGCTGGAAGGCTTGAAGCTTTCAGCAAGCCGTCACGTGTTTTGAGGGTTTGCGAGGGGTGGTTTTGGGGGCTCTGGCGCCCTTGTGTCTGATAGCCTTGGTGCCGCCCCCATGGCGTGCCATGTCATGGGTATTGGCGGTTTGACCCGCCGCTGACGAAGCCCCCTACACCGACTGCTGGAGACATTCCCCATGAAGCTGCTGCGTACCTGGATCACCCTGGCTGCGGGCTTGGCCCTTTCCGCTGCCGTGCACGCACAGGCTTTTCCGTCCAAACCCATACGTGTGGTCGTGGGCTTCCCGGCTGGCGGGCCTTTGGACCAGCATGCACGCCTGCTGTCCGATAAGCTGCAGGCCGTGCTCGGCCAGCCGGTGGTGCTGGACTACAAGGCCGGTGCCGGTGGCACCGTGGGCGCGCAGGACGTGATGAAAGCACCGCCCGACGGCCACACCATCATGCTGGCCAACACGGGTGTGATGGTGATCAACCCGGGGCTCTACAGCCGGTTGCCGTATTCGACCCTCAAGGACTTTGTGCCGATTGCGCGCACCGCCATGCAGCCACTGGCGCTGCTGGTGAACCCCAACGTGCCTGCCAAGAGCCTCAAGGAGTTCATGGACTACGCCCGGGCCAAGCCGGGCCAGGTCAACTTTGGCTCGGCGGGCAATGGTGGCATCAGCCATCTGGTGCCCGAGATGTTCAAGACCGCCACGGGTCTGTTCATGGTGCACATCCCCTACCGGGGCAGCGCCCCGGCGTTCACCGACCTCATGGGCGGGCAGGTGCAGTTCATGGCCGAGAGCATCCCGCAGGCCGCCGCGTACCACAAACAGGGCAAGGTGCGCGCCCTGGCGGTGACCAGCAAGGAGCGCAACCCCGCACTGCCCGATGTGCCCACGGTGATCGAGAGCGGCATCAAGGGATTCGAGGTGGTGGGTTTCTATGGCTTTCTGGCCCCGGCCGGCACGCCCAAGGAAGCTGTGAACAAGCTCAGCGAGGCCTTCGGCCAAGTGCTGCAGATGCCCGATGTGCGCAACCGCATGGTGAGCCAGGGGGCCGACCCGGCGTTTCTGGGCTCGGAGGACTTCGCGAAATTCCTGGCGTCCGAGATGCCACGCTGGGCCGAGGCGGTGAAAAAGTCGGGCGCGAAGCTGGACTGACCCCCTGAGGCGCTGCGCGCCTTCCCCCTGAAGGGGGACGCCACCCCTGGCCCGGCGAAGCCGGTTCCACGGTGGCACTGGCTTGGGGCGTGGATGGTTTGAAGGCGCGCCCTATGGCGTGGCGGGCGAAAAGAAGTCCACGCGGTCGGTGATGATGCCGTCCGTGCCCAGGGCGATGAGCCGCTGTGCGGCCCAGTCGTCGTTCACCGTGTAGCTCAGCGCGCGCAGGCCGTCGCCGTGGACGCGCGCAACCAGCGCCGCATCCCACAGCGCGTGGTTGCAGACGATGGCCACGCAGCCCAGCTCGCGGGCCGTGTTGTGCCAGCCGTCCCACAGCGTGTCCAGCAACAGGGCGCGGGGGATGTGGGGTGCCGTGGCGCGGGCGCCAGCCAGCGCTTCGGGTCGGAATGACGAGAACAGGGGCAACACCGCCTGGCCGTGCCACAGCCGCGCCGCATGCTCGCCCACTACCTGGCCAGTCTTTTCCTCCACGCCGGGTGTTGGCTTGATCTCGATGTTCAGCAAGAACCCGTTGGCGATGCAGTAGTGCGCAATGTTCTCCAGCGTGGGTAGCGGCTCGCCGGCGTAGCTGCGTGAATGCCAGGCGCCAGCATCCAGCTGTGACAGGGCCGCCCAGGGGTGATCGCCCCCGACCGCGCTCGCTACCGAGCCCAGTGCCGGCGCGCCATTGGTCGTGCGGTCCAGCGTGGCGTCGTGCATCAGAAACGGTACGCCGTCGGCACTCAGCTTGGCATCGCACTCGAACATGCGATAGCCATACTGTGCTCCCAGCCGGAAGGCGGCCAGGGTGTTTTCAGGGGCGAGCTTGCCGGCGCCGCGGTGGGCGATCCAGCGGGGGTAGGGCCAGGGGGCGAGGATGGGAGATTGGGCGCTCATGCGGGTTCACCAAATTTCAGCAGGTTGCCGTGGGGGTCGATGACGAACATCTCCTTCATGCCCCAGGGCTGGACAGTGGGAGGAGCCAGTTGCAGGCCTCGTGCCGTGAAATCCGCGTGCAGCGCTTCTGTGTCGGCACGCACATAACACGAGGTGTTCTCTGCAACGTGGCGCTCGGTGCAGGGCCAGAAGTGCAGCTCGCAGCCATCGCGCTGCAGGATCAGGTAGTTGTCCATCTCCAGCAGCGGATCAAAGCCCAGGTGCCTGGTGTAGAACCGCAGGGTTTCTGCAAGGTCCAGAGACGCCAGCACCGGGACTGTGGCCTGAACCTTGCCCCCGGTACTGGCAGCTGGCTTGGGTGGCATCGGTTCAGGCCGCGATGCGCTTGCCGGTGGTGGCATCGAACGCGTGCAGGCGATCTGCGCGGGGCTGAACATGGATCACGGAATCGGGCGCAGGGGAGTGCGTGCCTTCTTCAACGCGCACGATGATCTGCTCGCCATTGATGCGACCATAGATCAGGCGCTCGGCGCCCAGCAGCTCCACCGTCTCGACCGTGACCGCCCAGCCTTCGCTGCGCACATCCAGGTGCTCGGGGCGGATGCCCAGGATGGTGCCGGGGGCGGCGCTCGGCGCGTTCTTGAGCAAGTTCATGGGCGGCGAGCCGATGAAGCTGGCCACGAAGGTGGAGGCGGGCGTGTGGTAGACCTCTTCGGGCGTGCCGAACTGTTCCATGTTGCCGGCGTTCATCACGATCATGCGTTCGGCCAATGTCATGGCCTCGACCTGGTCGTGCGTGACGAACAGGCTGGTGATGCCCAGCTCGCGGTGCAGCTTCTGGATCTCCAGGCGGGTCTGGGCGCGCAGCTTGGCGTCCAGGTTGGACAGCGGCTCGTCGAACAGAAACACCTGGGGCTGGCGCACGATGGCGCGGCCCATGGCCACGCGCTGGCGCTGGCCGCCCGAGAGTTCGCGCGGCTTGCGCTCCAGCAGGTGGCCCAGTTCGAGGATCTTGGCGGCCTTGTCCACGCGCGCTTTGATCTCGTCCTTGGGCACCTTGGCGATCTTCAGGCCATACGCCATGTTGTCGAAGTTCGTCATGTGCGGGTACAGCGCGTAGTTCTGGAACACCATCGCGATGTCGCGCTGGGCAGGTTCCAGGTTGTTCACCACACGGTCGCCGATGCGCAGCTCGCCGCCGGAGATTTCTTCCAGGCCGGCGACCATGCGCAGCAGGGTGGATTTGCCGCAGCCCGAGGGGCCGACGATCACGATGAATTCACCGTCCTTGACCTCGGCATTCACGCCGTGGATGACCTGGTTGGCCTTGGGGCCGTGCCCGTAGCGCTTGATGATGTTGCGAAGAGAGATGGATGCCATTTTGCTATTAAATATGTAGCTGCTAGCGCAGATGTATGAAGCGGTAGGGCCCGTTTTATCTTTATTTTTCAGTGTCCACCAGGCCCTTGACGAACCAGCGCTGCATGACCACCACCACAAAGGCAGGTGGCAGCATGGCCAGCAGGGCCGTGGCCATCACGATGTTCCACTCGTTGCCTGCGTCGCCGCCGGCCAGCATTCGCTTGATGCCGATCACCACGGGGTACATGTCTTCGGACGTGGTCACCAACAGGGGCCACAGATACTGGTTCCAGCCATAGATGAACTGGATCACGAACAGCGCGGCAATCGAGGTGCGCGACAGCGGCACCAGGATGTCCTTGAAAAAGCGCATCGGACCGGCGCCATCCACCCGCGCGGCTTCGACCAGTTCATCGGGCACCGTGAGGAAGAACTGCCGGAACAGGAACGTGGCCGTGGCCGAGGCGATCAGCGGCACCGTGAGGCCCGCATAGGTGTTGAGCATGCCTAGGTCCGACACCACCTGGTAGGTGGGCCCGATACGCACTTCCACGGGCAGCATCAGCGTGATGAAGATCAGCCAGAAGCAGATGCCCTTGAAGGGGAAGCGGAAGTACACGATGGCAAACGCCGACAACAGCGAGATGGCGATCTTGCCCAGCGTGATGACCATGGCGGTGACAAAACTCACCCACATCATGTGCGCCACGGGTGCGGTAGAGCCCGCGCCGGTTCCGCCGCCGAACAAGGCGTCGTGGTAGGTCTGCCAGAAGTTGCCGCCGGGCACCATGGGCATGGGCACCTGCACGATGTCCTGCGCCGTGTGGGTGGAGGCCACGAAGGCCAGGTACAGCGGGAAGCCGACGATGATCACGCCCAGCACCATGATGAGGTGCGAGAACGCGGTGAGGTAGGGACTACGTTCAACCATTGGAATCTTTCAGGATCGAAGCTTGGCCCACTGCGCCCGCAAAAGACACGACGCAGGCGAGGGCCGCCGAGCAAGGGCCGCCCCGCAGTGAGGGCGGCGTCCCCCTGGAGGGGGAAGGCGCGAAGCGACTCAGGGGGTGCTTCATATCAGTACTGCACTTTCTTCTCGACGTAGCGGAATTGGATGACCGTCAGCACAACGACGATGGCCATTAGCACCACCGACTGTGCGGCAGATCCGCCCATGTCCATGGCCTTGAAGCCATCGTGGTACACCTTGTAGACCAGGATGGAAGTGTCGCGGCCCGGTCCGCCCTGCGTGGTGGCGTCCACGATGGCGAAGGTGTCGAAGAACGCATACACCACATTGATCACCAGCAGGAAGAACGTGGTGGGCGACAGCAGCGGGAACTGGATGCTCCAGAAGCGGCGCCAGGGGCCTGCACCGTCAATCGCGGCCGCCTCGATGAGCGACTTGGGGATGGACTGCAAGCCCGCCAGGAAGAACAGGAAGTTGTAGGAGATCTGCTTCCACACCGCCGCAATCACGATCAGCGCCATCGCGTGGTCGGAGTTGAGCATGTGGTTCCAGTCGAAACCCGACTGGCGCAGCATGTAGGCCACCACGCCCAGCGAGGGCGAGAACATGAACATCCACAGCACGCCCGCCACCGCAGGCGCCACGGCGTAGGGCAGCAGCAGCGCGGTCTTGTAGACCATGGCGCCCTTGATGATGCGGTCGGCAAAGATCGCAAGGAACAGCGACAGCGTGATGCCGCTCACCGCCACCAGGATCGAGAAGAAGGCCGTAGTCTTGAACGATGCCAGGTAGCCCGGATCCTGGAACAGGTCCCGGAAATTGTCGAAACCGACCCATTCCTTCGAAAACCCGAAGGAGTCCTGCATCTGGAACGACTGCACCAGGGCCTGGCCAGCTGGCCAGAAAAAGAAGACGCTGATGATGGCCAGCTGGGGTGCCAGAAGCACCCATGGCAGCCATGCAGAGCGGAATAAAACGCGTTTTTCCATGTCGAAACTCTCAAAAAGAAAACCCCGCCGCCCCGTGAACCAATAGGGTTGACGGGGCGGCGGGCTTTCGATGCCACCCGGCAGTGCTGCTGGGCGGTATCGGCAGATGTTCGGCAGTGTTTACTTGTTGGCGCGGGCGAAGCGGCCCAGTTGCTCGTTGCCACGGGTCACGGCGGTGTCCAGTGCTTCCTTGGGCGACTTCTTGCCCGACCAGATCTGCTCGGTTTCCTCGTCGATGATGGCGCGGATCTGCACGAAGTTGCCCAGGCGGATGCCGCGCGACTTGTCAGTGGCCTTCTTGATCATCTGCGTCACGGCCACGTCGGTGCCGGGGTTCTTGGTGTAGAAGCCCGACGCCTCGGTCAGCTGGTAGGCGCCCATGGTCACAGGCAGGTAGCCCGTGCGCTGGTGGCTGGCAGCCTGCACCTTGGTGTCGTTCAGGAAGTTCAGGAAATCGGCCACGCCCTTGTATTCCTCGGCCTTCTTGCCAGACATCACCCACAGGCTGGCACCACCGATGGCGGTGTTCTGGGGAGCACCCTTTACATCAGGGTAGTAGGGCAGGGCCGAGATGCCGTAGGCAAACTTGGCTTCCTTGGCCACGCGGGCGTACAGGCCCGAGGAGCCCGTCATCATGGCGCACTCGCCCGATGGGAAGGATGCGTCCGGCACGTTGCCACGGCCCTTGTAGACGAAGCTGCCGTCCTTGGAGGCCTTGGCCAGGTTCTCGAAGTGGCGCACGTGCAATGGCGAGTTGACCTGCAGCTGGGCGTCGTTGCCGTCAAAGCCGTTGTTTTTGGAGGCGAACAGCGTGTTGTGCCACAGCGAGAAGCTTTCAAGCTGCGTCCAGCTGATCCAGCTGGTGGTGAACGGGCAGCTGTGGCCGCTGGCCTTGAGCTTGGACGCGGCGGCAAACACTTCGGGCCAGGTCTTGGGCGGCTTGTCGGCGTCCAGGCCGGCCTTCTTGAAGGCGTCCTTGTTGTAATAGAACACCGTGGTGGAGCTGTTGAGCGGGTAGCTCAGCATCTGGCCATTGGGCGCGGTGTAGTAGCCAGCCACAGCTGACACGTACTGGGTGGGGTCGAACTTGAAGCCGCCGTCGTTCAATACTTTGGCGACGGGCACGATGGCGCCCTTACTGGCCATCATGGTGGCGGTGCCCACTTCAAACACCTGCAGGATGTGGGGGGCGTTGCCCGCACGGAAGGCGGCGATGGCGCCTGTCATGGATTCGTCATACGTGCCCTTGTAGGTGGGCACGACCTTGTACTTGGTCTGGCTGGCGTTGTACTGCTTGGCCAGGTCATTGACCCAGTCGCCCAGCGCTGCGCTCATCGAATGCCACCACTGAATCTCAACTTGCTGCGCCTGGGCTTGCGCAGGTGCGCAGACCGACAGGGCAATGGCAGCGCAGACCGCCAGATGCTTCGTTTGCATGAATATTTCCTCCGAGGATGACGAAAAGCACAAAGGCTGGATGCTATGCAGCCGATGTGACATTGATATGTCGTTGTCGCATGACCCCAGCGCTTGCAACAACCGGGAAACCCCTTGGGTAACCCGCAAGGGGAGCGATTGTGACTCTTTTGTGACAAGGTGTGGCGCATTTGCCGAGGCTTGCAAGGTTTTGTGCAATGCACCATGCTGGTGACTGTTCGCTGGTCCCTGTCGCACCGGTTCGTTCGCGCCGCAGCGCGCCGGTTTCTTCTTTTCTCCATCTCCTTCTTTCTTATTGCCATGGCCACCAATTCGCTGGACAAGAACAAGATCAAATTTCTACTGCTCGAAGGCATTCACTCCTCTGCGGTGGATGTGATCCGCGCGGCTGGCTATACGCAGATCGAGACGGTGTCTGGCGCACTGCCCGACGATGAGCTCAAGCGCAAGATCGCGGATGTGCACTTTGTGGGCATCCGCTCGCGCACGCAGCTCACCGAGGAAGTGTTTGCCCAGGCCCACAAGCTCGTGGCCGTGGGCTGCTTTTGCATTGGCACCAACCAGGTGGATCTGAATGCGGCGCGCGAGCGTGGCATTGCCGTGTTCAACGCCCCGTATTCCAATACCCGCTCCGTGGCCGAGCTGGTGCTGGCGGAAGCCATCCTGCTGCTGCGCGGTATCCCCGAGAAGAACGCGGTGGCGCACCGGGGCGGCTGGCTCAAGTCGGCCGACAACGCGTATGAAATCCGGGGCAAGACCCTGGGCATCGTGGGCTACGGCTCCATCGGCACCCAGCTGTCGGTGCTGGCCGAGGCCATGGGCATGCACGTGGCGTTTTTTGACGTGGTCAACAAGCTGCCCCTGGGCAATGCCCGCCAGGTGCAGCACCTGCACGACCTGCTGGGCCAGAGCGACATCGTGAGCCTGCACGTGCCCGAGTTGCCGTCCACCGAGGGAATGATCGGCGCCGCCGAGATCGCGGCCATGAAGCCAGGCGGCATCCTCATCAACGCCGCGCGGGGCACGGTGGTGGATATTGAAGCGCTGGCCGCAGCGCTCCAGGCCAAGAAGCTGCTGGGTGCAGCCATCGACGTGTTCCCGGTCGAGCCACGCACCAACAAGGACGAGTTCCAGTCCCCCCTGCGTGGCCTGGACAACGTGATCCTGACTCCTCACATCGGCGGCTCCACCATGGAGGCACAGGCCAACATCGGCCTCGAAGTGGCGGAAAAGTTGGTGAAATACAGCGACAACGGCACCAGCACCTCGTCGGTGAACTTTCCAGAGGTCGCGCTGCCCGCCCACCCCGGCAAGCACCGCCTGCTGCACATCCACCGCAACGTGCCGGGTGTGTTGTCCGAAATCAACCGCATCTTCTCGGACAACCAGATCAACATCTCGGCCCAGTACTTGCAGACCAACGAGAAGATCGGCTATGTGGTGATCGACATCGACGCCGCCTCGTCGGACCTGGCATTGGACAAGCTTGCGCAGGTCGGCGGAACCCTGCGCAGCCGCGTGCTGTTCTGAGCGCCAGAGTGGGGGCCGACGCGGGGCGGGCACCGTGGCATAAAATCATGCCCCCACCCCAGGTAGACCCCCATGAATGTTCCGATCGCGTTGGCGGCCTTGCAGACGCAGGCCGCCGAGCCTGCCCGTCTGCGAGAAATTCCCTATAACTACACCTCGTTCTCCGACCGGGAGATCGTGATCCGCCTGCTGGGGTCTTCATCCTGGGAGGTGCTGGACCAATTGCGCAAAGAGCGCCGCACCGGCCGCTCGGCCCGCATGCTGTATGAAGTGCTGGGCGATATCTGGGTCGTGCAGCGCAACCCCTACCTGCAGGACGACCTGCTGGACAACCCCAACCGCCGCAAGCTGCTGGTCGATGCCCTCCAGCACCGCCTGGGGGAGATCGAAAAGCGCCGCACCCCCGCCGATGACGCCGGACGCGACCGTCTGGTGGGTGAACTGGTCGTCGCTGCGCGCCGCGCAGTGGCCGAGTTCAATGCCACCTTCGAGCAGGCCGCGCAGCTGCGCCGCCAGATCCAGAAGACCCTGGGCCGCCTGACGGCCAAGGACAACATCAAGTTCGACGGCCTCTCCCGCGTGAGCCATGTGACCGACGCGACCGATTGGCGTGTCGAGTACCCGTTCGTGGTGCTGACCCCCGACACCGAGGTCGAGATGGCGGGCCTGGTCAAGGGCTGTATCGAGCTGGGCCTGACCATCATTCCCCGGGGGGGCGGCACCGGCTACACCGGCGGCGCGATCCCGCTGACGTGGAAGAGCGTGGTCATCAACACCGAAAAGCTCGAAGCCATGACCGAGGTGGAGATGCGCCGCCTGCCGGGCCTGGACCGCGAGGTGGGCACGGTGTGGACCGAGGCCGGTGTGGTGACCCAGCGCGTGGCCGATGCGGCCGAGCGCGCCGGTTTTGTGTTTGCGGTGGACCCGACCAGTGCCGAGGCTTCCTGCATTGGCGGCAACATTGCCATGAACGCGGGCGGCAAGAAGGCCGTGCTCTGGGGCACGGCGCTGGACAACCTGGCCAGCTGGCGCATGGTCACGCCCGACGCCCAGTGGCTGGAGGTGACGCGCCTGGACCACAACATGGGCAAGATCCACGACGTGGAGACGGCCACCTTCGAGCTGCAGTATTTCGAGGCCGATGGCAAGACGCCCGTGCGCACCGAGCGCCTGAGCATCCCGGGCAAGACTTTCCGCAAGGAAGGCCTGGGCAAGGATGTGACGGACAAGTTCCTCGCGGGCCTGCCCGGCATCCAGAAGGAAGGCTGCGACGGCCTCATCACCAGCGCACGCTGGGTGGTGCACCGCATGCCCGAGCACACGCGCACCGTGTGCCTGGAGTTCTTCGGCAACGCCAAGGACGCCGTGCCCAGCATCGTCGAGATCAAGGACTTCATGTTCGCCGAGCAAAAGCGCAGTGGCGTGCTGCTGGCTGGCCTGGAACACCTGGATGACCGCTATCTGAAGGCCGTGGGCTACGCCACCAAAAGCAAGAAGGGCAACGGCGGCCTGCCCAAGATGGTGCTGATTGGCGACATCGCGGGCGACAACGCCGACGACGTGGCCCGCGTGACCAGTGAGGTCGTGCGCCTGGCCAACACCCGCAGCGGCGAAGGCTTCATTGCCATCACGGCCGAGGCGCGCAAGAAGTTCTGGGCCGACCGCAAGAAAACGGCCGCCATCAGCCGCCACACCAACGCCTTCAAGATCAATGAAGACGTAGTGATCCCGCTGCCGCGCATGGCCGAGTACACCGACGGCATCGAGCGCATCAACATCGAGCTGAGCCTGCGCAACAAGATCAAGCTGTGCGACGCGCTGACCGAGTTCTTCGAGCGCGGCAACCTGCCCCTGGGCAAGCATGACGCCGACGACGAAGTCCCATCGCCCGAGCTGCTGCAGGAGCGCGTGGCCCAGGCCATCGCCCTGGTGGAAGAGGTGCGCGCGCTGTGGCAGGGCTGGCTGCACGATGTGGAAACGCTGTTCCCCCAACTGCAGGACCACACCCTGCGCGCGAGCTGGAAGACCCAGCTGCGGGCGCCGCTGCAAGGCATCTTCACTGGCGCGGCATTCAAACCCATCCTGGACGAGGCCGTGGCCATCCACAAGCGCGTGCTCAAGGGCCGCGTGTGGGTGGCGCTGCACATGCACGCAGGCGACGGCAATGTGCACACCAACATCCCGGTCAACAGCGACGACTACGAGATGCTGCAGACCGCGCACGAGGCCGTGGCGCGCATCATGGTGCTGGCGCGCAGCCTGGACGGCGTGATATCGGGCGAACACGGCATCGGTATCACCAAGCTGGAGTTCCTCACCGACGAAGAGCTGCGCCCCTTTGCCGAGTACAAGCGCAAGGTGGACCCGGAAGGTCGCTTCAACAAGGGTAAATTGCTCCGAAATCAGGAGCTGCCAGCGATTGATGGAAAAGCGCTGCAGGCCAAAAATGCTTCGAATGCTTCAAACGCTGCGTTGATGCACGCCGATTTGACGAATGCCTACACGCCCAGCTTCGGGCTGATGGGCCACGAGTCGCTGATCATGCAGCAGAGCGACATCGGCGCGATTGCCGACAGCGTCAAGGACTGCCTGCGCTGCGGCAAGTGCAAACCCGTGTGCTCCACGCACGTGCCACGCGCCAATTTGCTCTACAGCCCGCGCAACAAGATCCTGGCCACCTCGCTGCTGGTCGAGGCGTTTTTGTACGAAGAGCAGACCCGCCGGGGTGTGAGCATCAAGCACTGGCAGGAGTTCGAGGACGTGGCCGACCATTGCACGGTGTGCCACAAGTGCGAAAGTCCCTGCCCGGTGAAGATCGACTTCGGCGACGTCACCATGAACATGCGCAACCTGCTGCGCAAGATGGGCAAGAAGACGTTCCGGCCTGGCAACGCGCTGGCGATGACCATGCTCAACGCCACCAACCCGGACACCATCAAGTTCATGCGTTCGGCCATGGTCGATGTGGGCTTCAAGGCTCAGCGCCTGGCCGTGGACCTGCTGCGCAAGGTGGGCCGCAAGCAGACGGCCAAGCCGCCTGCGACGGTGGGCACCGCTCCGATCAAGGAGCAGGTGATCCATTTCATCAACAAGAAGCTGCCGGGCGGCCTGCCCAAGAAGACGGCGCGCGCGCTGCTCGACATCGAGGACAAGGACTACGTGCCGATCATCCGCAACCCGCAGGCCACCACCGCCGAGACGGAGGCGGTGTTCTACTTCCCCGGTTGCGGGTCGGAGCGGCTGTTCTCGCAAGTTGGCTTGGCCACGCAGGCCATGCTGTGGCACGCCGGTGTGCAGACCGTGCTGCCGCCCGGGTACCTGTGCTGCGGCTACCCGCAGCGCGGCTCGGGTCAGTTCGACAAGGCGGAGAAGATGATCACGGACAACCGTGTGCTCTTCCACCGCGTGGCGAACACGCTCAACTACCTCGATATCAAGACCGTGGTGGTGAGTTGCGGCACCTGCTACGACCAGCTGCAGGGCTACGAGTTTGACAAGATCTTCCCGGGCAGCCGCATCATCGACATCCACGAGTACCTGCTGGAAAAGGGCATTCAGCTGCAAGGCAAGGGCGCCTACCTGTACCACGAGCCCTGCCACAACCCCATGAAGCTGCAGGACTCGATGAAGACCGTGAAGGCGCTGGTGGGCGAGCAGGTCTTGAAGAGCGAGCGTTGCTGCGGCGAGTCGGGCACGCTGGGTGTGACCCGGCCCGACGTGTCCACGCAGGTGCGCTTCCGCAAGGAAGAAGAGATCAAAAAGGGCGAGGCCAAACTGCGCGAGAGCGGTGCCGTGGGTGCCCAGGACAACGTGAAGATTCTCACCAGCTGCCCCAGCTGCCTGCAGGGCCTGAACCGCTACGAAGGCGACCTGAACAACGGCTTGCTCGAAGCCGACTACATCGTGGTCGAGATGGCGCGCGAGATCCTGGGCGAGAACTGGATGCCTGAGTACGTACGCCGTGCCAACAACGGCGGCATTGAGCGGGTGCTGGTCTGATGACCTGCCCCTTGTGCGCTGAAGACGGCGGCGCATTGGTCTGGCGTGGCGAGCGCCTGCGTGTCATCCGTGCGCAGGAGGCGGGGTTTCCTGCCTTCTATCGCGTGGTGTGGAATGCACATGCGGCCGAGTTCTCGGACCTGGCTGCCGTTGATCGTGTGCACTGCATGGAGGCAGTGGCCCTGGTGGAGCTGGCCCTGCGCCAGCACCTGTCGCCCACCAAGGTCAACATCGCGGCGCTGGGCAACATGGTGCCGCACCTGCACTGGCATGTGATTGCGCGGTTTGACTGGGACAGTCACTTTCCATCGCCCGTGTGGGCGGCGGCACAGCGGCCCAGCCCGGCGGCGCAAGAGGCCGGCGTACGGACCCTGCTGCCCGCGCTGGAGGCGCAGTTGCAATCGCGGCTGGCCCAGTTGCCTACCCGGTAACTCTGTTTGCGGTGTGCCCCAGAGCGGGTGGGACAATCGCAGAGGTCGTTTCTGACAACAGTTTTCTCACAGGTGAATCCATGGCAGGTTTGAAAGCGGGTGCGCCCACGCCGCAGGCAATCACGGTGCACGAGGCATCGCGGGTGCTCGAAGTAGGGTTCTCCGATGGCACCACGTTCCGCATTCCGTTCGAGCTGATGCGTGTGTATTCGCCGTCGGCCGAAGTGCAGGGCCATGGCCCAGGCCAGGAAGTGCTGCAGACGGGCAAGCGGGAGGTCACGCTGGTCAACCTGGAACCCGTGGGCAACTATGCGGTCAAGCCCACGTTTTCTGACGGGCATGACAGCGGCATCTTCACCTGGGACTACCTCTACGAACTGGGCGACAAGCAAGACGCGCTGTGGACCCAGTACACCGAGCGGCTGGCCGCTGCGGGGGCGGACCGCGATGCGCCGATGGCGCCTCAGGGTGGTGCCGGTGGCCATGTCTGTGGCAGCCATTGAGGCTGCGGGCCGGGTGTTTTTCTGGAGGAGCACAGAACACGGCGGAAGCCCTTGTCTGTCAAGGTGCTATTGAAATAGTAGCTGTTGGTGCAATATAGAAAAGCGCTGGCGGCTGATTTCTTTTCAATAGCGTTGTCCAAATTGCGACAGATGCCCCATTTCAGTGCGGGGTTGTCGCTGTACCTCTGGCGTTCACGCGCCTAGCATGAATCTTATGAGCACCACGCATTTCGGTTTTCAGTCGGTGGACGAGCAGGAAAAAGCACGCCGCGTGCGCGGCGTGTTCGACTCCGTGGCCTCCAAGTACGACGTGATGAACGACCTCATGTCGGCGGGCCTGCACCGTGCCTGGAAGGCCTACACCGTGATGGTGGCCAACCTCAGCGAAGGCAGCCAGGTGCTCGATATTGCAGGGGGCACGGGCGACCTGGCGCTGGCGTTCTCCAAGAAGGTTGGCGCCACCGGCCGTGTGGTGCACACCGACATCAACGAAGCCATGCTGCGAGTGGGGCGCGACCGCCTGATTGATGCGGGTGTGGTGTTGCCCACACTGGTCTGCGATGCCGAGAAGCTGCCGTTCCCCGACGCACATTTCGATGTGGTCAGCGTTGCTTTCGGCCTGCGCAACATGACGCACAAGGACCAGGCGATTGCCGAAATGTGCCGCGTGCTCAAGCCCGGCGGCAAGCTGCTGGTGCTGGAGTTTTCAAAGGTCGCAAAGCCACTCGAAAAGGTGTACGACTGGTATTCGTTCAAGGTGCTGCCCCAGTTGGGCAAGCTGGTGGCGGGCGACGACGCCAGCTACCGCTACCTGGCCGAGTCCATCCGCATGCACCCCGGGCAGGAAGAGCTCAAAAGCCTCATGCAAAAAAATGGCTTTGGGCATGTGGACTATCACAACATGACTGGGGGGATTGTGGCCTTGCATGTTGGAATCAAGTGCTGAGCGTTTCGCTCAGTCATTAACGGAGACGGAGAAGTCATGATGAAACTGTGGTCTGTGGTGTTGGTTGCGATGCTGGCGTTTGCGCACGCCGATGCCGACGCCCGGCGACTGGGCGGTGGTAAATCGACGGGGCAGCAATCGAGCAACGTTACGCAGCGTGAGTCGGCAGCGCCGGGTGCGCCCGCCCAGAATGCGACCAATGCGGCGGCTGCCAAGCCGCCTGCTGCGGGTGCAGCTCCGGCCGCTGCTGCGGCCAAGAAGCCTTGGGGCGCGATGCTGGGTGGCCTGGCCGCTGGCCTGGGCTTGGCCTGGCTGGCCAGCTCGTTGGGGCTGGGTGCAGGGTTTGCCAACATTCTGATGATTGCGTTGCTGGCCGTGGCCGCGTTTGCCATCTTCAAGATGGTGATGCGCGCACGCAGTGGCGGTGGCAACGGTGGCGCTGCTGCCGGTGGTGCGCCGTTCGCGTTCCAGGGCGCGGGTGCTGCCACGCCCGCCGCAGCGCAGGTGCCTCCGCAGTACAGCCCCAACAACGTGGGCAACGACGCCTCGGCGCGCCCCTGGGAGCGCAGCAGCATGGCGTTTGATGCCTCGCGCGCTGCACAAGGCGGTGCGGGTTCGGGCGTGGTGATCGGCTCGGGCCTGTCCGGGTCGCAGAACTGGGGGATTCCTGAAGGCTTTGATACCGAGGGCTTCCTGTCTGCCGCCAAGCGCAACTTCGTCACCTTGCAAGCGGCCTGGGACCGTTCGGACATCGCCACCCTGCGCTCCATGATGACCGACAGCATGCTCGGCGAGATTCGCACCCAGCTCACGGAGCGCGAAGACCACCGTGGCATGCAGCCCAACCACACCGATGTGGTCATGATCGAAGCCCAGTTGCTGGGCATTGAAGACCTGGGCGACGGCTACATGGCCAGCGTCGAGTTCTCCGGCATGATCCGCGAAGAGCCCTCAGCCGGCCCGAGCCCCTTCCGCGAGGTCTGGAACATGACCAAGCCCAAGGCAGGCAGCAGCGGCTGGCTGGTGGCCGGCGTGCAGGCCTTGCAGTAATAAAGGAAATGCCCCGCTGTGGGGCTATCCCAGTTCAGGGAATAATCGGGGACTATGGCAACACCACAGTCCCCTTTTTCGTTTCTGGACGGCCTCTTTGAGCGTGTGGCCGCCGGCCCCCAACCCCCCCAGTGGCTCGTGCATGAGATGCAGCAGCGCATGGTGCTGTTCCTCAACCATGTACTGATGCAGGAAAAAGAGGCCATGGACCGCCTGGTGCGTCAGAAGGGCCGCATCGCCCGCGTGCAGTGGCGTGCGTATTCGATGGCCCTGGTCATCACGCCCGCTGGGCTGTTCAACCTGGCGCACGAGACTGCCGCGCCCGATCTGCAGCTTCACGTCACCGAGACCTCTCCCTTTGCGCTGGCCCAGACGGCCCTGCGGGGTGACAAGCCTGCCATCCGCATTGAGGGCGATGTGCAACTGGCCGCCGAAATCAACTGGCTGGTCGATCACGTGCGCTGGGATGTTGAGGAGGACCTGGCGCGTGTGATCGGTGACGCCCCCGCACACACTGTGGCGCAGGTGGCGAGCCGCGCTGCGCAAGCGCTGCGCCAGTTCGTGGGCACGCGCGTTGCACCAAGGTCTTCAGCCGTCGCGCCCATGCCATCCGGACCCTCCACGCCTTCCGCGCCAAACAGCGGTTCCGACCGGGCTGGCGCATGAAGCAGTTCCTGAGGGGCGGCGCCATCCTGTGGGTGGTGTTCCGGTACGGCCTGGACGCCATGGTGCTGGACAGTTTCCAGAAGCCCTGGCTGCGATCGGTATCGCGCGTCCTGTCGTTCGGGCGCAACCTGGATGCAGCGCGCGGCCAGCGGCTGCGCTTGGCGCTGGAGCGCCTGGGCCCCATCTTCGTCAAGTTTGGTCAGGTGCTTTCGACACGCCGCGACCTGCTGCCCCCCGATGTGGCCGACGAGCTGGCCCGGCTGCAGGACCGCGTGCCGCCGTTCGACCCGGAGATCGCCATCGCCACGATCGAGCGGGCATTCCGGCGGCCGGTGGATGAGGTTTTCACATTCTTCGATCGCGTGCCGGTGGCCAGTGCCTCCATTGCGCAGGTGCATTTCGCCACGCTGCGGGACCGCCATGGCATCGAGCGCGAGGTGGCGGTCAAGGTACTGCGCCCGGGCATGTTGCCCGTGATCGAGAAAGACCTGAGTCTCATGCGCATGATGGCCGGGTGGGTGGAGAGCCTGTCGGCCGACGGCAAGCGCCTCAAGCCCCGCGAGGTGGTGGCCGAGTTCGACAACTATCTGCACGACGAACTCGATCTGGTGCGGGAGGCCGCCAACGCCGCGCAGCTGCGCCGCAACATGCAGGGGCTGGACCTGGTGCTGATCCCTGAGATTTTCTGGGACTTCTGCCACCCCGAGGTCATGGTGATGCAGCGCATGAACGGTGTGCCCATCAGCCAGATCGAGCGCCTGCGGGATGCCGGGGTCGACATCCCCAAACTCGCGCGCGACGGCGTCACCATCTTTTTCACCCAGGTGTTCCGTGACGGCTTCTTTCATGCCGACATGCACCCCGGCAACATCCAGGTGAGCCTGGATCCGGCCACCTTTGGGCGCTATATCTCGCTGGATTTCGGCATCGTGGGCACGCTCACCGAGTCTGACAAGGAGTACCTGGCGCAGAACTTCGTGGCGTTCTTCCGGCGCGACTACAAACGCGTGGCGGAGCTGCATATCGAAAGTGGCTGGGTGCCGCCCGAGACGCGGGTGAACGACCTCGAATCGGCCATCCGCGCCGTGTGCGAGCCGTACTTTGATCGCCCGCTCAAGGAGATCTCATTGGGCATGGTGCTGATGCGCCTGTTCCAGACCTCGCGCCGCTTCCACGTTGAGATTCAGCCCCAGCTGGTGCTGTTGCAAAAGACCCTGCTCAACATCGAAGGCCTGGGCCGCGAGCTGGACCCGGAGCTGGACCTGTGGAGCACCGCCAAGCCCTTCCTGGAAAAGTGGATGCTGGAGCAGATGGGGCCGCAGCGCCTGTGGCGGGAGCTGCGGGCCGAGGCGCCCCACTATGCCAAGCTGATTCCCGAGCTGCCGCGCCTGCTGCACGACGCCTTGCGGCAGCGCCCGGCTGACCAGCAGCAAGCCTTGCGCGAACTGCTGGAAGTCCAGCACCGTACCAACCGGCTGCTCCAGTCCATCATTTATGGCGGCATCGGTTTTGTGCTGGGCCTTCTGGCGATGCAGTTGTTTGTGCGGATGCGGATTTTCTGAAACGGCGCGAACGGCACGAAAGTTGCCTTCATAATCCGCTGCAACTTTTGTTACGAATTTTGTAGCAAAGTGGTCACCCCTGGATCTGCAGGGGCCTCGGCGTGTCGGCCCACGGCACGCCGGGCGCACACCTGCTTTTTGTAACCTTCCTTGGAGTTTCGGAGCGGCGCCATGCTGATCACATTCATCGTTCTGTACCTGCTGGTCTCGATTGGTATTGGCCTGTATGCCGCCACGCGCGTGCACAACACGGCCGACTATGCGGTGGCGGGCCGCAGCCTGCCCCTGGCTGTGGTGATAGCCACGACCTTTGCGACCTGGTTTGGATCGGAAACCGTTCTCGGCGTGTCAGCCCGGTTTGTGGATGGTGGGCTGGGTGCGGTGGTGGAGGACCCATTTGGCGCCTCCATGTGCCTGGTTCTTGTGGGGCTGTTTTTTGCCTACAAGCTTTATAAGAAGAACCTCATCACCCTGGGTGACTACTACCGCCAGCGTTACGGGCGTGTGATCGAAGTGGCTTGTTCAGCCATCATCATGTTCAGCTACCTGGGATGGGTGGCTGCGCAGATCACGGCTCTGGGGCTGGTGTTCAACCTGCTGACGCAGGGGTATGTGTCCGTCACCATGGGCATGGTCATCGGTACGGTCATCGTTCTGGTCTACACCCTGTATGGCGGCATGTGGTCGGTGGCCATGACTGACTTTGTCCAGATGATTGTGATCGCCGTGGGGCTGCTGGCCATTGCCTGGTACGCGGCGGAACTGGCCGGAGGGGCGGGCAAGGTCGTGGAATATGCCGCGCGTGAAGGCAAGTTCCAGTTCTTTCCCACTGGTGGGCTCAAGGAGTGGACCTTTTTCTTTGCCGCCGCGATCACGATGATGCTGGGCTCCATACCCCAGCAGGATGTTTTTCAGCGCGTGATGTCGTCCAACAGCGCCGAGACAGCGCGCACCGGCCCGGTCATCGGAGGGGTGCTGTACCTGCTGTTTGCCTTCATCCCCATGTTTGTCGTTACGGCCGCCGTGTTGGTCATGCCCGAAACCGCCCAGGCGCTGCTCAAGGACGATCCCCAGAAAGTGCTGCCCACGCTGGTGATGGAACGCATGCCGCTGATTCTTCAGATCGCCTTCTTTGGCGCGCTGCTGTCGGCCATCATGTCCACCGCATCGGCCACGTTGCTCGCACCGTCCACCACTTTTGTGGAGAACATCCTGCACAACCTGCGGCCTGGCATGACCGATGCCCAGACACTGAAGGCCATGCGCATATCGGTGCTCGTGTTTACCGCCTGCGTGCTCACTTACGCGATCACCATGCAGGGAACGTCGATCTATGAACTGGTGTCGGGCGCTTACCAGGTACCGCTGGTGGGGGCTTTTGTCCCCCTGGTGTTCGGCCTGTACTGGAAGCGCGCGACTACCCAGGGCGCCATCCTGGCGGTGGCCATGGGCCTGGGTGTGTGGCTGCTGTTTGTGGCCAGCCCCATGCTGTCCGAAGCGTTCCCGCAGCAACTGGCTGGGGTGCTGGCGGCATTGGTCGGCATGATCGGGGGCTCGCTGGCACCGCAGTGGATCGACGACCACAAAGGCCACGTCACCCACTACGAGGGCAGCGCCAGCTGATTGCATCGCCCCATGCCCAGTGCGTGGGGCTTGAGGATGGGCATGCCGCCTATAATTGAGGGTTTTGCACTTTCCCTCAACACACTGACATGCCTATTTACGCCTACAAATGCGGCTCCTGCGGCCATGCCAAGGATGTGCTGCAAAAAATCTCTGATGCGCCCCTCACGGTGTGCCCCGCCTGCGGCGCGGAAGCATTTTCCAAGCAGGTCACAGCGGCTGGCTTCCAGCTCAAGGGCTCGGGCTGGTATGTGACCGATTTTCGTGGTGGCAGCGGTGGCAGTTCTGCCCCTGCGACGGACAGCAAGACGGAACCGAAAGCCGAGGCCGCGGCGCCGGCAAGTTCTGGTGATGCTCCTAAAAAAGAAGCATCTGGTGCAGCAGCATCAAGCGCTGGTGGCAGTTCTACCACTTCCACCTCCTCTGCGAGCTGAGTGACCCTCATGGCTGCCTTGCGCAAGTGGCTGTTGACCGGCCTTCTGGTGATCGTGCCAGGGGTTATCACGGCCTGGGTGCTCAACTGGATCGTGAGCACACTGGACCAGACCCTGCAAATCCTGCCTGTTGCATGGCATCCCGACAAGCTGCTGGGCTTTCACGTCCCGGGCTTTGGCGTGGTTCTCACGCTGCTGATCCTGTTGGTGGTCGGTGCCGTCGCCAGCAACTTCGCGGGCCGCAAGCTCGTGCAGTGGGGCGATGCGGTGGTGCACCGCATCCCGGTGGTGCGTTCGATCTATTCCAGCGTCAAGCAGGTGTCCGACACGCTTTTTTCCGAAAGCGGAAACGCCTTTCGCAAGGCCGTGCTGGTGCAGTGGCCGCGCGAGGGCGTCTGGACCGTGGCCTTCGTCACTGGCGCGCCCAATGGCGAGGTGGCGGCATACCTGCGCGATGAATTCGTGAGCGTGTATGTGCCCACCACGCCTAACCCCACTGGCGGGTATTTTGTGATGCTGCGCAAGAGCGACTGCGTCGAGCTCGACATGAGCGTGGACGCCGCCCTCAAATACATTGTTTCGATGGGCGTGGTCGCTCCAGCTGACCCCACGCTTGTTTCCCACAGTAAGTAAATCCCTTTAACGCGCCCCTTGGGCGCCGGAAGTTTCTGCCATGGCCATGCGTTCCCACTATTGCGGTCTTGTGACCGAAGCCCTGATGGGCCAAACCGTTACCCTGTCTGGCTGGGTGAACCGTCGTCGTGACCATGGCGGCGTGATCTTCATCGACCTGCGCGACCGCGAAGGCTACGTGCAGGTGGTGTGCGACCCCGACCGTGCCGAGATGTTCAAGACCGCCGAAGACGTGCGCAACGAGTTCTGCGTGCAGGTGGTGGGCCTGGTGCGCCCCCGCCCTGACGGCACGACCAACGACAAGCTCAAGAGCGGCCAGATCGAAGTGCTGTGCCATGAGCTGAACGTGCTCAACCCCTCGGTCACGCCTCCGTTCCAGATGGACGACGAGAACCTGTCGGAAACCACGCGCCTCACGCACCGTGTGATGGACCTGCGCCGCCCGCACATGCAGCGCAACATGATGCTGCGCTACAAGACCTCCATCCAGGTGCGCAACTTCCTGGACAAGGAAGGCTTCATCGACATCGAAACGCCCATGCTGGGCAAAAGCACGCCCGAAGGCGCGCGCGACTACCTGGTGCCCAGCCGCGTGCACGACGGCCAGTTCTTCGCGCTGCCCCAGTCGCCCCAGCTGTACAAGCAGATGCTGATGGTGGCCGGCTACGACCGCTACTACCAGATCACCAAGTGCTTCCGCGACGAAGACCTGCGCGCCGACCGCCAGCCCGAATTCACGCAGATCGACTGCGAGACGTCGTTCCTGGGCGAAGAAGAAATCCGTGCGATCTTCCAGCGCATGATCACCGAGGTGTTCCAGCAGCAACTGGGCGTGGACCTGGGCGAATTCCCGATCATGACTTACCAGGAAGCGGCTTTCCGCTTTGGCTCGGACAAGCCCGACCTGCGCGTAAAGCTCGAATTCACCGAGCTGACCGAAGTGATGAAGGACGTGGACTTCAAGGTCTTCTCTGCTCCCGCCACCACCAAGGGCGGCCGTGTGGTTGCCCTGCGCGTGCCCGGCGGCGCACAGATCTCGCGCGGTGAGATCGATGCCTACACCGAGTTCGTGAAGATCTACGGTGCCAAGGGCCTGGCCTGGATCAAGGTCAACGAAGTGGCCCAGGGCCGCGAAGGGCTGCAGTCGCCCATCGTGAAGAACCTGCATGACGCGGCCATCGCTGAAATCCTCAAGCGCACGGGTGCGCAGGACGGTGACCTGCTGTTCTTCGGTGCCGACAAGGAAAAGATCGTCAACGATTCCATCGGCGCGCTGCGACTGAAGATCGGCCACAGCGAGTTCGGCAAGAAGAGCGGTCTCTTTGAAAACCGCTGGGCGCCGCTGTGGGTGGTGGACTTTCCCATGTTCGAGCACGACGAGGAAGAAGACCGTTGGACGGCCGTGCACCACCCCTTCACCAGCCCCAAGGACGGCCACGAAGAGTTCATGGCCACTGATCCCGGCAAGTGCATCGCCAAGGCCTACGACATGGTGCTCAACGGCTGGGAGCTGGGCGGTGGCTCGGTGCGTATCCACCGCGCCGATGTGCAAAAGAAGGTGTTCGATGCGCTCAAGATCACACCCGAAGACGCTCAGGCCAAGTTCGGCTACCTGCTGGATGCCCTGCAGTACGGCGCGCCCCCACACGGTGGCCTGGCCTTCGGTCTGGACCGCCTCATCACGCTGATGACCGGTGCGGAATCGATCCGTGACGTGATCGCTTTCCCCAAGACCCAGCGCGCTCAGGACCTGCTCACGCAGGCGCCTTCGCCCGTGGACGAAAAGCAGTTGCGCGAGCTGCACATCCGCCTGCGCAACATCGACGCTGTCAAGGCAGCCTGATCCGGGGCTTTCCCCGAACCCGGCGCGGATCCACTCTCGTGGCATCGCACGACAAAGCGGCAAGGGCTTGGCAGCCTGCGCCGCTTTTTTCTTGGCCAGCCCGCGCCCTCGGCGATGTGGCTCTGGCACTGAAAGGACACTTTCCATGCGTTCAATGACGACCCGGGCTTTGTGGATGGGCGCCGTGCTACTGGCCCTGGCAGGTTGCGGTGAAAAGAAGACCGAACTGGGCCAGGGCGGTTCCGTGGTCACTGGCTCGGCAGGGCCGGCGGGGGCCAGCAACGCTGCGCGCGAACTGGTGCGCTGCGAGGCGCCCGTGGCCACGCTGGCGCTGGCAGAAAACCCCAGCGGCTACACCATGGGTTCGGGCTACAGCCTCCCGGCATCCCCCGTGCCCCTGGTCAAGCTGCTGGCCCAGCAAAGTGGCTGCTTTCGTGTGGTGGACCGGTCGGCCGGGCTGCGCGGAACCATCCAGGAGCAGGATCTCAAGGACTCCGGCGTGCTGCGCAAGAACAACTCCACCGTGGCAAAGGGCAAGGGCTATGAGGCGCAGTACACGCTCACACCCAGCCTCACGTTCAGTGAGCAGGACGCGGGACGGGGCCTGGCGGGCGTGATTGCCATGATTCCGGTGCTGCGCGACATCGCGGGCCTGGCCGGCATGGTGGAGCAAGTCAAATTCAAGGAGGCGCAAACGGCACTGCTGCTGTCCGACAACGAAACCACCGAGCAGGTTGCCGCCGCCACCGGGTCCGCACGCACCACTGACCTGGGCGTGGGCGGGCTCGTGTTCGGCAAGCTCGGGGGCGCAGCGGGTGCGGGCTGGAGCAATACCAACGAGGGCAAGGTCATTGCCGCTGCCTTCCTGGACGCGCACAACCAGTTGGTGGTGCAGGTCAGGGCGCTGCAGGCCAAGGAGCTGCCGCCGCCCGTTCCCACCACTTCAGCCCCGCGTTCCAAGGCCGGGTAAAGAGGGAAGGTGTCGCCCATGGTGCCGACAGCGCAGCACCGGCCCTACAAGCTTCCAGAGTCGGTGCTGGTGGTCATCCACACGCCCGCCCTGGAGGTGCTGCTGATCCGCCGCACGGGCGGTGATGGGCACTGGCAATCTGTCACCGGGAGCAAAGACCGCCTTGATGAGTCGTTTGAAGAAACCGCCCGCCGCGAAGTGGCCGAGGAAACCGGCATTGACGCGCGGGCGCCCGGCTGCCTGCTGACCGACTGGGCCTTGGAGAACGTCTACGACATCTGGCCGCAATGGCTGCACCGATACGCCCCGGGGGTCGTGCGCAATCGCGAGCGGGTGTTTGGCTTGTGTGTGCCAGCAGCTACGCCCGTGGTACTGAGTCCTCGTGAACACGATGCTTTCGAATGGTTGCCGTGGCAGCGCGCGGCCGAGCGCTGCTTCTCGGCCTCCAATGCTGAGGCCTGCTTACTGCTTCCTCGTTTTGTGTAGGCAGACGTTGGTGCGCGCCCCGCACTGCGCGCGGCGGCGCCGGCAGCTCACTTGCGCTGGGCGAGGATGCGGATCAGGTGGTCTGCGAAGCCCTCCGCTGCAGGCGAGGTGGCCCGCCGTGCGGGGCTGTAGAGGCACACGTAGCGCATGACTTCGGGCGACAGGATGCGGCGGCGCACCAGTCCGAGTGGCTTGGCCAGTGCACCCACATAGTCGGGCGCCAGCGTAGCGGCCACATCGGCGGCAGCCAGGCCCATGGCGGTGGAGATGTTGTCCACGATCTCTACGGGGGTCACACGCTGCTCGCTGGGCAGCCCGGTGTGCATCTGCGCCACGCTGCGTTCGTGATCCCGCCCGGCAGCCACCAGTGGGTAGGCGTGCAGCTGCGCCCAGGTCACGTTGCGTTTGTGGGCCAGGGGATGGGTGGGCGCACACCACAACACCCAGGGGCTCTCGAACAGCTGGGTACGCACGATGTCATCGCCACAGGCGCGATCCGGACCCAGGGCCAGATCGGCGTCGCCGCTGGCAACCGCATCGACGAGTTTTTCCACCGGCACGTCGCGAATGCGGATGTGCACCTTGGGCCTGGTTTGTGTATAGGCCTTGATGGCTTTGGGCAGGATCACGCTGGCGACGACCAGTGGTGCGGCGATTCGCACGATGCCCGCTGCGCGGTTGCGGACATCGCTGGCGGCCGACTGCGCTATGCGCATGTGCTTGAGCACCGACTCTGCCGAGGCCAGAAACTCCCGCCCCGCGCTGGTGATGTCAACCCTGCGCGTGCTGCGCTCAAACAGTTTGAAGCCGAGCGCGTCTTCCAACTCGCTCACGAGTTGGCTTACAGCAGACGGCGTAAGTGCCAAACGCTCTGCGGTGGCCGCGAAGCTGCGCAGTTCTGCCACGTTGACAAAGGCTTCGAGCTGGCGTGGCGTGAAATGGGGCAGAGACATGGCTGTTGCGGTTGAATCGCTGGGATCATGTCATTCATTAGAGCATCTTCACAATCCGTCATGAAGCATTGATTGTGGTCAAGAAGGGCGCTGCAGATACTTCGCGACGGATCGGGCAAGGTTGCCCTGCTCTGTTGTCTGACTGGAGAACTCCCTTGAGCAATGACATGCTGAATGTCGCCGGCATCGCGGTGTCGCCCCACCACTACATCGACGGCCGGCGCGTTGCGTCCGAGATGCGCTTCGATCTGCACTCGCCCATCGACCAGGCGCTGCTGGGCTCCATCAGCGAAGGATCGCCCGCCCATGTGGACGCCGCCGTCACCGCTGCGGCGCGCGCTTTCCCCGCCTGGAGCGCGCTCACGGCGGCGGAGCGCAAACCCTACCTGGATCGTTTCGCAGCCGAGATTGGAAAACGCGCCGAGGCCTTCTGCACGCTCGAATCCAACGACGCTGGCGTGCTGCTCTCGCGCATGAAGCACGGCGTGGTGCCGCGCGCCATGCTCAACATCAGCTGGTTCGCCGAGCATGCGCTCACGCTGCAGGACCGCCCCATCGAGACCGAGCAGGCCACCCACCTCGTGCGCCACGACCCGGCCGGCGTGGTGGCCATCATCACGCCCTGGAACGCACCGCTGATGCTGGCCACCTGGAAGCTCGGCCCCGCCTTGGCCGCTGGCAACTGCGCCATCGTCAAGCCGCCGGAATGGGCACCGCTGACCAGCAGCCTGCTGGCCGATTGCGCGCATGCCGCCGGGCTGCCGCCTGGGGTGTTCAACATCGTGCAGGGCGCGGGCGCCAGCACCGGCGCGCGCCTGGTCAGCGACCCGCGCCTGGCGCGTATCTCGTTCACCGGATCGGTCCCCACGGCCAAGTGGATCGCGCAGTCCGCCGGCGCCAACCTCGTGCCCTGCAGCCTGGAGCTGGGAGGCAAGTCGGCCTTCATCGTGCTGGAAGACGCCGACATCGACAACGCCGCCGCCACCGGCGCGCTGATGTACCGCAACGCCGGCCAGGTGTGCCTGGCGGGCACACGCTTCCTGGTGCACCGCAAGGTGCACGACGCCTTCGTAGCGGTCTTGCGCGGCCATGTGGAAAAGCTCACCGTGGGCGACCCGCGCGAGGAGGCCACCGAGGTCGGGCCGATCATTCACCCGCGCCAGGTGGAGCGCGTGCACGGCTTTGTGCAGCGCGCCGTGGCCGATGGCGCCACGCTGCTCTGGGGTGGCGCGCACCATTCCTTCGGTGCGCAGTATTACCAGCCCACGCTGCTGGCTGGGGTGCGCCAGGACAGCGAGATCGTGCAGAACGAGGTCTTCGGACCTGTACTCACCCTGCAGGTCTTTGACAGCGACGAAGACGCTATCGCCCTGGCCAACGGCACGGACTACGGCCTGGGTGGCGTCTGCTACGGCGAGGTGGGGCATGCGAGCGCCGTGGCGCAGCAGGTGCGCACCGGCTTCATCTGGGTCAACAGCTTTGGCATCCGCGATCTGGCTGCGCCGTTTGGTGGCATCAAGCGCAGCGGTGTGGGCCGCGAGGGCGGGGACTGGAGCTTCGAGTTCTTCTGCGATGTCAAGGATGTGGTGCTGCCCAAAAAGCCGTTCCGCGCAAGTTTCAGCCATCGCTGACCCCACCCCAATCACATGCAGGAGAACACCACCATGGGAAGCATTGTTGGCGCAGCCATCGTCTCGCACCATCCCGGCCTGATGCAATGCGAAGAGTTTCGCGTGCTGCAGGGCGCGGGGGCCGACTCGGACCTTATCCCCGGCTATGCCCGGCTGCGCGCCAAGCTCGCCGAAGCCCGGCCTGACGTGGTCGTCATCTTCGATTCACACTGGTTCACCACGGGCTACCACCTGGTGGATGGGGCCTCACGCTATCAGGGCAACTACATCTCGGATGAGATGCCCTGGTATCTGCACGGCGTGCCCTACAACTACCGGGGCCATCCAGGATTGGCGCTGGAGATCGAGGCCGTCTCGCGCGAACTGGGGGGCTACAACCGCGTCATCAACCATCCCGAACTGGGCCGACAGTACGCCACCATCAACCTGGTCAAGCACCTGCGGTTGGAGCACAGCGACACGCCGGTTGTCACCGTGAGTTCATGCCAGAACTGCGACTGGACGCATTTCGTGAAATCGGGGGAGGCCATTGGCGAGGCCGTGCGCCGCAGCAACCTGCGTGTGGCGCTGCTTGCCTCCGGGGCGCTCAGCCACAAGTTCAACCCCATCGACTGGAAGCCCAACCACCCGCGTATCTTCCATGAGAGCAATGTCTCGCGCCCAGAGAACATCGCGAGTGACAAGGGTGCGATCGAGCTGCTGCAGCAGGGCCGCCACGGCACTGTGCTCGACCGTTGGCAAGACGAATACCGAAAGCTCCCCTGGGAGGCCTTTGGCGCCCACTACCTGCAGATGGTGGGTGCCATGGGGGGCGCGGACTGCCGCGCGCGGGGTGAGACGCTGTCCGCTTACGAGAACGCGCGCGGCACCGGCAATGTGCATATGTGGTTCGATATGCAAGAGGTGGCGGCATGAATTTCGAATTCCCGCTGAAAGAACTGCCCGCCGTGATGCGTGGACCGCGCATGGAGCGCCGCCTCGTTCTGGTGGGTGGCAGTGCCTGCTGGGGCAGCATTGTGGAAGAGGGCGCACAACAAGGGCAATTGCGCCTGGACGATGGCCGCGTGGTGGACTTGGCGACCGTGCAGCACCTGCCACCGGTGTCGCCCAGCAAGATCATCGCCGTGCACATCTCGTACAGCTCGCGCAGCTTCGAGACGCGTAACCAGCCCAGGCCGACCGAGACGCCCACCTATTTCACCAAGCCGCCGACTTCGGTCAACGGCCATGGCTGCGAGATCCACAAGCCCGCTGACAGCCTGTACCTCAACTACGAAGGCGAATACGCCGTGGTCATTGGCAAGACCTGCCGCAACGTGTTGCCCGATGAAGCCTGGGACTACATCGAAGGCTTTTGCCCTGCCCTGGACATGGGCCTGCAGAACTACCGCGACACCGACCAGGGCAGCATGCTGCGTGTCAAAGGCGCGGACACGCTGCTGCCCATCGGCCCCGGCATTGTGCGCGGCGTGAATATTTTCGAACAGACGCTGCGCACCTATCGCAACGGTCTTGTGGTGCAGGAGGCGCACATCGGCGACGAGACCATCTGGGGCCCGCACTACGTGGTGGCCGATATCGCACGCCACATCACCCTGGTGCCGGGCGACGTGATCCTGATGGGGACGCCGTGCCATTCGCGCTCGGTAGACCCGGGCGACCTGGTGGAGTGCGAGATCACAGGCCTGGGGCGCCTGGCCGGCACGGTGGTTGCCATCCCGGCGCCGCGCGCGTCTGCCCTGGGCGTAGGCCACCAGCCCACCGACAGCCCCGAAGTGCGGCGCGTCGCCTTTGGATTTGACGAACGGGTGCCCGACCCCTTGAAAGCCAACTACCGGCAGGCGGCGGGAGGCCAGACCCCATCGCCCTAGTGCTCTGCCTTTGTTTTTGCTTCCCCCGTGATCCCGCCACAACAACCTGGAGACAAACCATGAACCCTTCCCTTTCCGCTTCGCGCCGCAGTGTTTTGCAATTTGCACTGGTGGGCGCCGCAGGGTCTTTGCCGCTGTTGGGCCGTGCGCAGTCCATCGACACCGTCAAGATACTGGCCGGTTTTGCCGCTGGCGGCACGGTAGACACCCTGGCCCGCCGTGTGGCCACCCAGCTGGCACCGGCCTACGCCAAGTCGGCTGTGGTGGAGAACAAGACCGGGGCAGGCGGGCAGATCGCCATTGCGACCCTCAAGGCAGCTCCGGCAGACGGTGCCACGCTGCTGGTCACCCCCATGTCCATGCTGGGCATCTACCCCCACACCTACAAAAAGCTGCCCTACGACCCGGCGGTCGATGTCACTCCCGTCTCGCTGGGCGTGGTGTTCGACATGGGGTTTGCCGTGGGGCCGCAGGTGCCAGCGTCGGTGAAGACCGTGCCGGAGTTTCTGGAGTGGTGCAAGGCCAACTCGAACGGCGCAAATTTTGGCTCTCCTGCGCCAGGCTCGGTCCCGCACTTCGTGGGTGAACTCATCGCCCGCGCCGGCAAGGTGGACATGAGGCACGTGGGCTTTCGCGGATCGCAGCCTGCCATTCTGGATTTGATGGGCGGCCAGATCGCCGCTGTGTCGGCGCCTGTGGGCGAGTTCTTGCCCCACCTGGCGGGCGGCAAGGTGCGTCTGTTGGCCACTTCGGGTGCCACACGCAACAAGTTCGTGCCCGGCGTGGGCACGCTGGTGGAGCAGGGCTTCAAGGACATGGTCTACGGCGAGTGGTTTGGTTTCTTCCTGCCGGGCAAGGCACCTGCGGATCTGGTGCAGAAGGCCAACACCGCCATTCGTGCCGCGCTGGCCGACAAGGAGGTGGTCGCCGGGCTGGCCGCCATGGGGCTGGAGGCCCGTTCGTCCACGCCTGCCGAACTGGCGGCGCTGCTCAAGGCCGATGGCGAGAAGTGGGGCCCCATCGTGAAGGCCATCGGCTTCACCGCCGAGTCTTGAATGCACCCCCTGAGTCGTTTCGCGCCTTCCCCCTCAAGGGGGACGCCGCCAGCGCGGCGGTGCGGCCCTTGCGCGGCGGCCGCGGGCCTTGGTCGCGCCAGTCTTCGCGCGGTTGCCACGGTGCACAACCCTGAAGAGAGAACAACAGATGTTTGACGACGCAGTGATCCAGCAACTGGCCCGTGAACTGCACCAGGCCGAGAAGTCCCGCGTGCAGGTGGAGCATTTCTCCAAACGCAACCCTGGCATGACGGTGCAGGACGGCTATGCCATCTCGCGGGCCTGGGTGGCGATGAAGATCGCCGAGGGGCGCACGGTGCGCGGCCACAAGATCGGGCTGACCTCGCGCGCCATGCAGGTCGCCAGTCAGATCACCGAACCTGACTTCGGCACGTTGCTGGACGACATGTTTTTTGCCGAAGGTGGCGACATACCCCTGCAGCGCTTTATCCTGCCGCGCGTGGAGGTGGAGCTGGCCTTCGTGCTCAACAAGCCGCTGCGTGGAGAACCTGGGCGCCCTCCGCTAAACATCTTCGACGTGCTGGCCGCCACCGAGTACGTGGTGCCTGCCATCGAGATCATCGACGCGCGCATCGAACAGCACGACCGCCACACGGGTGTGATGCGCAAGGTGTTCGACACCATCTCCGACAACGCCGCCAACGCCGGCATCATCACCGGCGGACGCCCGGTGCGCCCCGATGCGGTGGACCTGCGCTGGTGTGGCGCACTGCTCTACAAGAACGGCGTGATCGAAGAGTCCGGGCTGGCGGCTGCCGTGCTCAACCACCCGGCTACGGGCGTGGCGTGGTTGGTCAACAAGCTCGCCCCGTATGGAGAAGGCCTGGCGGCGGGGGAGGTGGTGCTGGGTGGCTCCTTCACGCGCCCCGTGGCCGCCGCAGCGGGCGACACCTTCCATGCGGACTACGGGCCACTGGGCAATATCGCTTTTCGCTTTGTTTGAGGGCTTGGGTATGCACACCCCTGTGAACACCTTCAAGGCAGCCCTGGCTGCGCGCACGCCGCAGATCGGCCTGTGGTTCGGCCTGGCCCATGGTTATGCGGCCGAGCTGGTGGCGGGTGCTGGTTTTGACTGGTTGCTGCTCGATGGCGAACATGCCCCCAACGATGTGCCGCTCATGCTTGCCCAATTGCAAGGTATTGCCAGCGCACGTGCCCTGTTGGGCACCGGGCCCCACCCGGTGGCGCGCGTGCCCGTGGGCGACACGGCGTTGATCAAGCAGTACCTGGACATTGGTGCGCAGACGCTGCTGGTGCCCATGGTGGATACCCCCGAACAGGCCGCGCAACTGGTGCGCGCCATGCGCTACCCGCAAGACGACGGGCAAGGCGGCATCCGTGGCCTGGGTGCAGGCCTGGCGCGTGCTTCGCAGTGGATGCGCTACCCGGGCTACCTCACGGAGGCCAATGCCCAGGTCTGTCTGCTGGTGCAGGCCGAGAGCACGCTGGCCATTCAGAACCTGGATGCGATCGCCGCCACGCCGGGGGTGGATGGCGTCTTCTTTGGCCCGGCGGATCTGTCAGCCAGCATGGGTCACGTTGGCAATCCAGGCCATCCTGATGTGCAGGCCGTGATCGAAGACGGAATACGCCGTGTGCTGGCAGCGGGCAAGGCCCCGGGCATTCTGATGGCCGACGAGAAGCTGGCACGCCGCTATCTGGAGCTGGGCGCCGTCTTCGTCGCTGTGGGGGCGGACACCAGCGTTCTGGTGGCGGCCACGCGGGACCTGGCGGCACGCTATGGCAGGCCGGTGAGCCTGGCTCCCTCCCGCAATGCACGATCGGTGGCCGTGTACTGATCTTGGCAGGCGCAGAGCCAGCGACCGGGGGCCTACCCTGGTGGCCGCAGCCGAAGCTTGTCCGCTGGATTGTCTGGCGCAGCGCTGGCAGCGCTGGCAGCGCTGGCAGCGCTGGCAGGGGCCCTGGGATCGTCGCCCAGCGGCGGCCGGGCCGCTGAAGCTGGCTCGGCGGCGTTGCGCGAGCGGATGGCCACGCCCCCTGGGTGCCGCTCGCTGTCCTGCCCCAGGATAGCCCGTGCCGGGGTGGAGCCCACGCGGGCGCGCAGCGTGTCAATGGCCTCCTGCAATGGCTCGGGCGAGGCCATGCGTGCCCGGTGGCGCAGCAGCACCTGCTGGGACATGTCCACCAGCTTGGAGTTGAGCGTTCGCTCGGCCTCTGCCAGCAGATGATGGACGGCACCGGTCGGGTCTCCGTGCAGGCTTTGCGCGATGGCGGCCTCGGCGGTTTTGTTGATGTGGACCAGGCATTCGCGCACAAGGTCGCCATACGGCGTGTGCAGGTTGCAGGCGTTGGCCAGAAGCTCGGTCAGGCCGCGCGTGTTGGCATAGCGCATGCCCAGCGCACGCACCCAGCCTTCGCCGTCGGCCAGATCAATCGACGTGACGGCCAGCACCGCCAGCAGGCTGCCCAGGTTGCAAGCGGCCTCGAAATCAAAGCTGCTGGCCGTGATCTCGCGTGCCATGCTGCGCACCGACTCCACTGCTTGCGAGAACTGCCGCTGCTGGATGAGCTGCAGCGTGCGGGCCACCTCGGCAAAACGCTGCACGCGGGCGCTGCCCTGGTGGCGCTCCAGAATGCGGCCAAAGTCGGCCATGCAGCGTTCGATGCCCTTGCGGTCGTTCTCGGCAAAGTACGAGAACGTGAGCAGCACCAGCGACTGGAAGTCAAACAGCTTGGAGTCGATGCCCAGGATGGCAGCCCGCGCCAGCACCTTGGTGGCGGTTTCGCGGTCGCCCATGTAATACGACATCATCCCCAGCTTCTGCAGCCGCACCACCGAGTCGGGCGTCAGGCCGCTGGCCGTGCGGTAGGTTTCGATGGCCTGCGAGAAATTGCCCAGCTCCACCTGCGCCCGGCCCAGCACGTCGTAGGCATCGGCAAACGAGGCGTCTTCGCCAATCAGCTCCTGCAAGGTGGTCACGGCGCGCGCCGCCTGGCCCGACTCGATCTGCGCGCGGGCCACGCCCAGTTTGGCCCAAGGCAGGGCGCGCGCGGCAATAACGGCTTCAAACAGCGTGCGGGCCTCGTCGTGGCGACCCAGGCGCAGCAGCAACTCGGAGCCAATGCGCGCGGCATACAGCCAATAGGGTTGGCGAGACTCAAATCGCTCCACACACAGTTGGGCGGCACGCTCAAAATCTTCGGCCTCGATGGCGTCAAAAATGGGGCGCAGATGGATCTTGCGCAGCCGCGCCAGGCTGAGGCGCTCAAACAGTGCGCTGGGGGTGAAGGGCTTGAGCAGATACCCGTCCAGCGCCGACTCGGCGGCCTCGGCCACGGCGGCATACGACGCCTCGGCCGTGACCATGAAAAACACGGTGGAAAACGGCAGCAGCTGCGCGCGCCGCAGATCGTCCAGCAAGGTCTGGCCCGAGTAGCCGCCTTCGCCAAAGTATTGTTCGCACAGCACGTAGTCAAACACGGTGTGCTCCAGCCGGTTGCGTGCGTCCTGCACACGGCTGCATTGCACGATGCGGGTCACGCCGTACTCACGCAGCTGCCCCACCAGAATGCTGCGTGATGTGGCATTGCTGTCAACAATCAAGGCCAGCACCTGGGGTGGGGCGGATTGTTCTTTCTCGGTTGCCATCGGTGGTGTGTACCGGCCCTGCTGCTGGCGTGGATAGGGGAAGCCCCCAGTGTAAGGGCGACCCGCACGGCGCAAATGCCGGGCAAACCCGCTGCGTGCGCGGCTTGCGACACAATCCCCCATCGCAGGCCCGGCATGGGGACTGGCAAGCGCGCTCAACTACTCCGATGAGGCTCATGGAACACGACGACATTCTGCGGGTAGCCACCTACAACATCCACAAGGGCGTACAAGGCATCGGCCCGGCGCGCCGGCTGGAGATCCACAACCTGGGGCTGGCGGTGGAGCAGCTCGACGCCGACATCGTCTGCCTGCAGGAGGTGCGCAAACTTCACCGGCGGGAACAGGCGTATTTCCAGCGCTGGCCCGAGTTGCCCCAGGCCGAGTTCCTGGCCCCCGAGGGCTATGAGGCGGTGTACCGCACCAACGCCATCACCAAACACGGCGAGCACGGGAATGCCCTGCTATCGCGCTGGCCCGTGATCGGCCACCAGCATGAAGACATCTCTGACCACCGCTTCGAGCAGCGGGGGCTGCTGCACGTGGAGGTGGACGCCCATGGCCGCCGCGTGCATGTGATCGTGGTGCACCTGGGGCTCATCCCTGGCAGCCGCATTCGCCAGATCGAACGCTTGCAGCGTTTTATCGAACGCGAGGTGCCCGGTGGCGCCCCGTTGGTGGTGGCCGGAGACTTCAACGACTGGGGCCAGCAGATCAAGCGCATGCTCGCGGGCTATTTTCTGTACGAGTTTGATGCACCGCGCACCTTCACCTACCCGGCTCGGCTGCCGCTGGCGCAACTGGACCATGTCTATGTGCGGGGCCTGACGCCGCTGTCCCTGCACGTGCCCAAGGGCCGCATCTGGTGGCGCATGTCCGACCATTTGCCGTTGATTGCCGAGTTCAGGCTGTGATGCTCCCCCCCTGTGTCGCCTTCGGCGCCTTCCCCCTGAGGGGGACGACACCCACGCTGCGGGGCGGCCCTTGCTTGGTGTCCCGCGCCTTGGCCGCGCCAGTTTCGCCGCGAGTTGGTGGCGGCCTGCAGAGATGAGAAGAAAGTCTTCCGCCACGCTGCGTGGATTCGAGTTTGCCGATGACCACCAGGTGCGCCTGCTGCAAGGGGCCGAGGAGCTGTTCCCTGCCTTGATCCAGGCCATGGATGCGGCCTTGTCGGACATCCAGTTCGAGACCTACATTTTTGATTTCACCGGTGCCGGTGCGGCGGTGGCCGAGGCCCTGATGCGCGCGGCGCAGCGCGGCGTGCGCACCCAGTTGGTGGTGGACGGTGTGGGCACCGGCGCCTTGCCGCACGACTGGGCGCAGTGCCTGCAGGCGGCCGGCGTGCAATACCGCGTGTACTCGCCGCTCGGCCCGCTGGGGTTGCTGCTGCCGCACCGGTGGCGCAGGCTGCACCGCAAGCTGTGTGTGGTCGATGGGCGCATGCTGTTTTGCGGCGGCATCAACGTGCTGGATGATTTTCACGACCCCAACTACGGCACGCTGGATGCGCCGCGTTTCGACTTTGCGGTGCTGGCCACGGGCAGCCTGGTGGCGTCGGCCAGCGAGACCATGGACCAGCTGTGGTGGCGCATGCAGGCAGTGCGCGACGCGCGCCAGCGCCGTCTGCCCGAGGCCTTGCAGGCCCTGCGCGCGGCCAGCGCCGCCCAGCACGCAGCCCGGGTCGCCGAGGCAGGCCCGCCCATGCGGGCTGCGCTGGTGCTGCGCGACAACGTGCGCAACCGCAGCCGCATCGAGAAGGCCTACCGCAAGGCCATTGGCGCGGCGCGGCACGAAGTGATCATCGCCAACGCGTATTTCATGCCCGGCGGCAAGCTGCGCCGTGCGCTGGTGATGGCAGCGCGCCGGGGCGTGCGCGTGCGCCTGCTGCTGCAGGGGCGTTATGAGTACTTCATGCAGTACCACGCGGCGCGGCCGGTGTATGGCGCGCTGCTGGAGGCGGGGGTGGAGATTCATGAATACGCGCCCAGCTTTTTGCACGCCAAGGTGGCTGTCATCGACGCGCTGGGCGACAAACCCTGGGCTACCGTGGGCTCGTCCAACCTCGACCCCCTGAGCCTGCTGCTGGCGCGCGAGGCCAACGTGGTGGTGGAAGACGCCGCCTTTGCCACCGACCTGCGCCAGCGCCTGGTGCATGCCATGCAGCATGCTGGCCGGCGCATGGACCCGGCCCGGTACGCAGGCCGCCCCCTGCGCCAGCGCGTGCTCGACCGCGTTGCCTTTGGCCTCATGCGGCTGGCGTTGTGGGTTACCGGAAACAGGTATTGAGCAGGCCCCCATGGGGTGCTGCGCGCCCCGGACGCGCCATTTGCCTGCGCCTGGGCCGTGGGCAGGTGGCATGAACGACGGAATCCTGCGAGGCATTGTGCTATTGTTTTGATAGCTTTTTGCGCTTGTCCATCAAGCGCTGGATGCCTAAAACCCTTGAACTCCATGCGCCAGCGTTCGCTGTTACGATTCTGGCCATGTCTAGCCAACCCGCCGCCGATATGACGCCCACCCCGCCGGATGATGAAGGCACGCCTGTCTCCGTGAAGATTCGCGAACGCCTTGCCGCCGCCCGCAAGCGCTTTCACGCCAATGACAACATTGCCGAATTCATCGAGCCCGGCGAGCTGGAAAAGCTGCTCGACGAGGTCGAAGTCAAGATGCAGGGCGTGCTCGACAGCCTGGTGATCAACACCCAGGGCGACCACAACACCAACAACACCGCGCGCCGCGTGGCCAAGATGTACCTCAACGAGGTGTTCAAGGGCCGCTACGTGGCGCAGCCGCCCATCACCGAGTTCCCCAACGCCGAGCACCTGAACGAGCTGATGATCGTGGGCCCGCTCACCGTGCGCAGCGCCTGCAGCCACCACTTCTGCCCTGTCATCGGCAAGATCTGGATCGGCGTGATGCCCAACGAGCACACCAACGTGATCGGCCTGTCCAAGTACGCGCGCCTGGTGGACTGGATCATGGGCCGCCCCCAGATCCAGGAAGAAGCCGTGGTGCAGCTGGCTGACCTGATCATGGAAAAGACCCAGCCCGACGGCCTGGCCATCGTGATGGAGGCCAGCCACTTCTGCATGTCCTGGCGCGGTGTGCGGGACAACGACAGCCGGATGATCAACTCGGTCATGCGCGGCGTGTTCCTCAAGGACAGCGCTCTGCGTCGTGAATTTTTGTCCCTCATTCCTGGAAAGAACTGACCATGCTGGTACGCCTGCTTTACGCCAGTCGCGCGGTCGATACCTCGCCCGCCGCCATCGAAGCCATCCTGACGCAGTCGCGCCAGCACAACCCAGGCTCCGGCATCACCGGCGTGCTGTGCTACGGCGGCGGCGTGTTTCTGCAAGCCATCGAGGGCGGGCGCTCTGCGGTGAGCGAGCTGTATGGCCACATCCAGAAGGACCCGCGCCACAAGAACGTGGAACTGCTGCACTACGAAGAAATTGCCGAGCGCCGCTTTGGTGGCTGGACCATGGGGCAGGTCAACCTGTCCAAGATCAACCACTCGATCCTGCTCAAGTATTCAGAGAAGCCCGAACTGGACCCGTATGCGGTGTCGGGCAAGGTGTCGTTTGCGTTGCTCGAAGAGTTGATGGCCACGGCCTCCATCATCGGAAGAGCTTAGAGATCACCCCCCTGAGGCGCTGCGCGCCTTCCCCCCGCTCTCGCACCGCTGGGCGGTGCGGGCAGGGGGACGCCACCAGTGCGGCGGGGCGGCCCTTGCACGGTGGCCGCCGGATTGGTCCACGCCAGTTGCGGGCGCTGTGGGCAGTACGCAGGTCTTGAATCGACAAACTCTTTAGCGCCACACCAAGCCGCAGCCCCCATGGAGCTGCGGCTTTTTCCATTCAAGCTGCTCCTTTTCACCCGTGACCTTCACCGCCTTCGCCCTCATCATCCTCGCTGGCCTTATTCACGCGTGCTGGAACATCGTGGCCAAGAAGGCCGGGGGGGACTCGCGATTCGCGTTCTTCACCTCGGTGATCATGATGGTCGTCTGGGCGCCGCTGGGCTGGTACCTGGGGCGCGATGCGGTGCCGCAGTGGGGCGCGGTGGAGTGGGGTTTTGTCGCCGCCAGCGGGCTGCTGCATGTGGCGTATTTCGTCATCCTGCTGCGCGGCTACCGTGTGGCGGACCTCACCGTGGTCTATCCGCTGGCGCGCGGCTCGGGGCCGCTCTTGTCGTCGCTGGTGGCCATCACGCTGCTGGGCGAGCAGATCTCCGCGCTGGGCGCTTTGGGCATCGTGGGTGTGGTCGGGGGCGTGTTTCTGATTGCGGGCGGCCCGGGCCTGCTGCGCGCCGCCCACGACCCCGCTGCGCGGGCTCGGGTGCACAAGGGCATGTTGTATGGCCTGCTCACAGGCGCGTTCATTGCCAGCTACACGGTGGTCGATGGCTATGCGGTCAAGTTTTTGCAGATGTCGCCCATCCTGGTGGATTACATGGGCAACTTTGTGCGCGTGGGCCTGCTGGCGCCGGTGGTGCTGCGCGACCTGCCCACGGCCCGAACGCTCTGGCTGGCCCAGTGGCGTTTTGCGCTGGCCGTGGCGGTGGTCAGCCCGGTGGCCTATGTGCTGGTGCTGTACGCCATGCAGCAGGCGCCCCTGTCGCACGTGGCCCCAGCGCGCGAGGTGTCCATGCTGTTTGCAGCGCTGATCGGTGGGCATCTGCTGGGCGAGGGTGACCGCGTGGCGCGCATTTTTGGCGCGCTGTGCATTGCGGCAGGCGTCACGGCCCTGGCCTTGGGATGACGGCCGCCGCACCACAACCTCTGCTGCTGGGCTGCGACTTCTCCAGCAGCCCCACGCGGCGCAAACCGATCGTGCTTGCGCTGGGCCAGCGCCAGGGCGCGCGCGTGTCGCTCACCGCGCTGCAGCCGTTCGACACCCTGGCCGCGTTCGGCCAATGGCTGTCTCAGCCCGGTGACTGGGTGGGTGGCTTTGACCTGCCCTTTGGCCTGCCGCGCGAGCTGGTGCAGGCGCTGGGTTGGCCCACCGACTGGCATGCCTGCATGCTGCACTACCGCAGCCTCGGCCGCGAGCAGATCCGCGCGCAGTTTGCGGCGTTCTGCGATGCGCGCCCCGTGGGCGGCAAGTTTGCCCACCGCGCCACCGATGGGCCCGCAGGCTCCAGCCCCTCCATGAAATGGGTGAATCCGCCCGTGGCCTACATGCTGCACGCGGGCCTGCCACTGCTGCTGGATGCGGGTGTGCACCTGCCCGGCCTGCACCCTGGCGCCCCTCACCGCGTGGCGCTGGAGGCCTACCCCGGCCTGCTGGCGCGCGAGGTGCTGCAGCGGCGCAGCTACAAAAGCGACGACCGCGCCAAGCAGACGCCGGATCGCCTCATTGCCCGCAAGGACCTGATCAACGCCTTGGAACTGGGCCAGACCCGCCTGGACCTGCGCCTCAAGCTCAGCCACGCCCAGCGCGATGCGTTGGTGCAGGACGCCAGCGGCGACAGCCTGGACGCTGTGCTGTGCCTGCTGCAGGCCGCCTGGGCCGAGCAGCGCCATGCCGAGGGCGATGCGCTCTATGGCCTGCCCCCAGGGCTGGACCCGCTCGAAGGCTGGATCGTCACAGCGGACAAGCCCTGACCAACGATTCCGCCGCTTTTCAGGGCATCGGCCCTGCGCAGGCTCAGTAGCATGGGGTGCAGTCGCTGGATGCTTTGTTTGCCCATGCCTTTCGCCCCCCGCTTTTTGTTCGCGCTGGTCCTGCTGGACCCGCTGCTGGTGCAGGCCGCCCCCGCGCCCTGGTTTTACTGGCGCAGCTTGGTCGATGGCCAGCGCGTGTGTGCACAAACCTCGCCCGGCCACGGCTGGGAGCGCGACAGCGCTGCCTATGAAGGCCCTGGCTGCCAGCCCCGGCGCAAGGTGCTGATCGTGCCCATGCGGTAGCTGTGGCTGGCTGCCAATGGCTTCTGTGATTGCGGTGCTTGTTATAAAAATAATAGCTACTAGCGCTTGCTGGATAAGCGCTAGAGGCCAAAATTGCTTGCATTAATGTGTGTACATTCGATAATGGCACGCATGACTGAATTGATCCTGATCCGCCACGGCGAGACCGACTGGAACCGCGAGCTGCGTTTTCAGGGCCATGTGGACGTACCCCTCAACGCCACTGGCCACGAACAGGCCCGCCGCCTGGCTGAGCGTCTGGCTGCAGAGCGCCCCGTGGTGCACCACCTCATCTGCAGCGACCTCATCCGCACCCAGCAGACCGCCACGCCCAGCCTGCAGGTGTTGTTCCCTGAGGCCCGCATCGACACCCTCACCGACAGCGCCCTGCGCGAGCAAAACTTTGGCGTGGTGGACGGCAAGCGCGTGGACGACGTCAAGCTGGAGCACGCCGACGCATGGAATCAGTGGCTGCGTTTTGAAGCCGACTACGGCATGCCCGGCGGCGAGACCACCCGCCAGTTCCACACCCGCGTGATGGACGCTGTCTACCGCATCGCGCAGCAGCACAGCGGCCAGACGGTGATGGTGGTCACCCATGGCGGCGTGCTCGACATGATCTGGCGCACTGCGCGTGGCACCGGGCTGGACGGCCCGCGCCAGAGCGACATTCCCAACGCGGGGCTCAACCGCGTGCGGGTGAGTGGCGAGGCGGTGGAGGTGCTGGACTGGGCCGACGTGCGGCATCTCGCGGATTTGCCGGAGCAGCCGGTGTATGACCAGACGAAGTTGGTGGTGCGGTGACCGGTGAGATCAGTGCCGCGAGCGGCGGGGCTGTTTAAGCATTGCGGTAGACAATCTTTCTGTCTTCCGATCACCTTGGTTGGAAGCACCTTCTTCCCCACGGAGGAAGCGCCCCACCAATAGCAGGCCTAAGCCTACCCAGGCCCCGCAAGCGAAAAACCGATACCAGAACCTAAGCTCTGACGGAGGGCCTTTGATAGCTCCGTAGCCAAGACCGCGTGCGGCGCGGACGACAGGCTCTGGTACGTCGGGGTAAATGGCGACTAGGTAAAAGGGAACAACGAAGTAGACCAATACGAAGCACAAGGCCAACCAGCCGCGAAAGAACAGAAGCAAGAATCTCATTGGTCGAAATAGATAGCTACGGATCGCAGGTGGTCGATCGATCCACTTGACGAACTGCGCGGCTTATCTGGCCGGCAATCCCAACACCCCATTCACCACCCCCACCTGCCGCGCTAGCCTCTTCGACTCCGGCTGCCCATTCACCAACGGCTGCAACACGTTCTGCACCGCCCCCCACTGCCCATTACGCTGCAGCGCATCCACCCAGATCTGGTGGAACAAATCCCGCTGCGCATGGCTGCCGCCAATCTCCACCAGCCGGGGCAGGGCCACGCCCAGCTTCTCCACCGCCGTGGCCCAGTCGCCCTGCGCATGTGCCAGAAGGCCGTGCGCTGCAGGCACACACACCTGCTGCCACACAGTGCGCTCGTGCGCCTCGGTGCGGGTGTTTGCGTGGGCCTCAAGGTTACTTTGCAGTGTGCGTGCGGCCTCCATGCGCCCGGCGCGGGCCAGGCCGTAGAGGTATTGCAGGTCCAGGAAGGGCAACACATGGTCGGCCAGGCGCAGTGCCAGGTGGTCAGCCACGTCGGTCCAGCGGTCGCCCACGTCTACGCCCGCCAGTTCCAGCCGAGCGAGCAATGACACGGCGCCGATCTGGTCCTGCGTGTATTCCTTGACCACCCCCCAGACTTGGCTGTCATACAGCGCCAGCACTTCGGCGTACCGGTCCTGCTCCAGCAGAAAGAGCGCCTGGTGCCACCAGTTGTGCGTGACCATGAAGGAGTTCAGGCCCGTCCAGGTGTCGCTCATGCTGGCCATGAAGTCGCCTCCTTCGCGGATGCGTCCCTGCGTCAGCATCACGTGGGCCAGGGCGTGGTGGGCCCAGGGCTCCTTGCGGCAAAGGGCGATGGCGTGGCGGGCGGAGGCCTCGGCGCGGTCGAGCAAATGGCATTGCTCCCAGCCAAAGGCCAGCATGCCGTGCAGGTAGGGCACATCGGCGGCGGCAGGCACAGCCTGCAGCGCCAGGCGCAGCATGCCGGGCGAGTCGCCCCGGTTGAACAAATGGTATTGACCGAGCTTGAGCGATGCCAGGTCGCGTGGAAACAGGCGTGCCTGCTCCTCATGCAGCGCAATCGCACGGGGCAGGTCGCCATCCACCCAGGCAGCCACGGCGGCGACAAAGCGTTGCTCGCGGTCACTGGCTTGTGGGGCGTTGGCCAGCGCCTGGTTGATGAAGGGGCGCGCGTTGCGCGGTGCGTCGGCCGATTCGGCAAACATGTGCAGCGCCGCGCAACTGGCCTGCACGATGGGGCTGGTGTCTGCGGCTGCGTTCAGCACATTCACCGCGCGGGCTTCGCAGGCGATGAAGCCTTCGACAAAGTCGTTCAGGGCGGCGGCGCTTGCCGGGTCCTGCAAGGTGACGGGGTTGCCCAGGCTATCGGTCATGCGGGTGTGCGTGGAGGATGGCATGGGGCATTGTTAGGGGTGGTGGATCAGCCGCCCTTGATCAGCGTCAGATAGGCCTTGCGGGTGTCGGCAGACACAGAGGCCACGAGCTGCTCGTGCGGCGTCTGGTGGCGCGCCAGCATGCGGGCGGTGGCAATGGTCTTGGATTTGCAGAACCAGTGGCAGGTGTGCTGCATGAGGAACAGTTCTGCCGTCATCATGAAGGCCCGGTCCTTGGGCGCGAGGTGGCTGGTGTTCTGCACCACGTGCGCAATGCCGCGCGCGTGGATGGCCAGGGCCTTGCGCATGTCGAAGGTGAAGCTGGGCAATATCTTCTCGGCAAAGGGGATCGCCATTGCCAGGCGGCTGACGCGTGTGGTGGCCTCGGGCTCCTTGGCAAAGTCGGCGGCAAACCGGCTGAATTGCTCGGTGAGTTGCGCTTCGGTGGTGCTCAGCAGGCTCCAGATCTGCTGGCGGCGCTCGTCCGTGCTTTCGCCCAGGGCGCGCAGGTAGCCGTCGGTCAGGGCTTCCATGAGCTTTTCGATCTGGTAGTTGGCCAGGTGGCTGCCCAGCAGCGCAATGCGTTTGCGCTGCTCTTTGGCGTTGAGCATGTAGGTGCCGGTGGCAATCAGGATCGCCAGGATGAGGATGTCCATGCGGTGTGGTGCGTTCGTACAGGGGGTGGGAGAGTGGTGGCCCAGGGTGGCCCGGTGTCTGCCAACAAAACCCCAAGGTTACCAACAACCTCCGGCCATGCTTTCAGCTCGCTGGCGGCTGGGGCCATGCCCGCTGGGGTTCACGGATCAGCTCGAACGCGTGTGCCACCTGCAGCACGCCCAGGTCGTCAAAACGGGCACCCGCAATCTGCAGGCCAATGGGCAGGCCGCTTGTGGTGTAGCCGCAGTTGACCGACGCGGCGGGCTGCTCGGACATGTTGAAGGGCACGGTAAACCCGATGTGCTCCAGCGGGCGCAGCGGGTCGTTGGTGGGCGAGGGCAGTTCGGCCTGGAAGGCGGGCATGGGCGCCACGGGGGAGACCACATAGTCAAAGGCACTGCAGGCCTTCACGGTGTTGACCCGCGTCAGGTGGAACTGGTGGCTGGCGTTGAAGACTTCCGTGCCACTCATGCCCGCTGCGCTGTCGGCCCAGGTGCGGATGTAGGGCAGCACCTTGTCGCGCCGCGCGGCGGGCAGGGCCTGCAGGTCGATGTGCGAGCGCATGCGCCAGAAGTGGTCCATGCCGTCGAGCATGGCCTGGGTCATGAAAGGCGCCATGGGCACGATGGTGGCGCCAGCTGCCTCCATGAGTTTTGCTGCGCGTTCTACGGCGGCTTTCACCTCGGGCTCCACCGGCAGGCCGCATCCGGCGTCGAGCAGCAAACCAATGCGCAGGCCGCGCAAGCGTTCGGCGCCCTTGTTGAACTGGCTCCACGCGATGTCCTGGTAGGGCAGGCTCATGCTGTCGCGCGCGTCGGGCTGGCTCAGCACTTGCATCATCAGCGCGGCGTCGGCCACGGTGCGGGTCATGGGGCCTGCGGCGCGGCCGGTGTAGGGTGGATCGATCGGAATGCGGCCCAGGCTGGGCTTCAGGCTGAAGATGCCGCACCAGCTGGCGGGCAGGCGCAGCGAGCCGCCTATGTCGGTGCCGATGTGCAGCGGGCCGTAGCCTGCGGCTGCGGCAGCGCCACCGCCGGCGCTGGAGCCACCGGGGCCCTTGCGGGTGTCCCACGGGTTGCGCGACAGGGGGTGAAAGGTGGACAGGCCCGAGGACAACATGCCGTAGTCAGGCATGGTGGTCTTGGCCACGATGACGGCACCCGCCTCGCGCATGCGGGCGGCGGGCGGCGCATCGGCAGCGGCGGGCACCAGCTCGACGGCGGCCGTGCCCAGGGGCGTTGGATCGCCTTCGGTGGCGATGTTTTCCTTGATGGTGCTGGGCACGCCATCCAGCGCGCCCTTGGGCTCACCACGCAGCCAGCGGGCTTCTGATTCGCGGGCTTGCGCCAGGGCCATCTCAGGGCGCAGCAGGTAGGTGGCGCGGATGTGGGGCTCCCACCGCTCAATGTGGGCCAGCACGGCCTGCGTGACCTCGACGGGGGACAGCGTGCGCTGGCGGTAGGCGGCAAGGAGGTCGTGGGCGGGCAGGTCGTGCAGGGCTGTCATGGCGGGATGTGGGGAGTTTTATCAATAAAAAAGCCTGCTAGCGCTTATTGGTAAAGCGCTGGCAGCTATTAGTTTAGGAGCTTTCTGCTTCTGCGGGCTTCAGCTATTCACTGCGCTGTGCGCTGCCCGCGAAACTGGCGTGGCCCAGGCGCGGGCAGCCGAGCAAGGGCCGCCCCGCAGCGAGGGCTGCGTTCCCCTGCCCGCATTGCGCAGCAATGCGAGAGCGGGGGGAAGGCCCGAAGGGCCTCAGGGGGGAGCCCATCTCAAGACCAGGACAGCGCGGAGATGTCGTTCACGAACACAGGCATGTCTTTCCACAAGCCCTTGAGGTTCTTGTTGGCCACCGTGATCCATTGGTTGGAGTACAGGAAGGCGTGCACTGCATCGTTGGCCAACAGGCGCTGGGCATCGCCCAGCAGCTTGGCGCGGTCGGCGGGGCGTGCTGCGTTCTTGATCTGGGTGAACAGGTCGTTGAACTTGGGCGAGTTGTAGGCCCAGTAGTAGTCGGGCTTGGCAAAGTTGCCCAGGTCGAAGGGCTCCACGTGGCTGATGATGGTCAGGTCGTAGTTCTTGCTGCCGTAGGTGCCGCTGAGCCACTGCGCCCATTCCACATTCTGGATCTTGGCGATGATGCCGACCTTGGCCAGCTGGGCAGCCACCACCTCGCCGCCCTGGCGGGCGTAAGGCGTGGGGGGCAGCGTCATGGTCAGCTCCAGCGGCGTCTTGATGCCGGCTTCGGCCAGCAGCTTCTTGGCCTTCTCGGGGTCGTAGGGGTTCACGCCCGTGGTGTCCACATAGCCAAAGGCGCCAGGCACGTAGTGGCTGCCAATGGGCGCACCGTAGCCGTCGCCCGCGCCTTCGATCACGGCCTTGCGGTCAATGGCTGCGGCAATGGCGCGGCGCACGCGCACATCGTCCAGCGGCTTCTTGCCGTTGTTGATGGCCAGAATGGTCTTGGCGCGCGAGCCTGCCACGATCACCTGGTACTTCGGGTTGGCCTTGAACTGTGCCACGCTGCGCGGTGTGACGCGCGGGAAGGCGTCCACGTCACCGGCCAGCAGGGCGGCCACCTGGGCGGCGGGGTCGGAGATGAAGCGGAAGGTGGCGCGCTTGATCTTGATGGCCTTGGCGTCGCGGTAGCCGTCCCACGCGGTCAGCACGACCGACGAGCCCTTGTTCCAGGCCTGCAGCTGGTAGGGGCCGGTGCCCACGGGCTTGTTCGCGTTGGTGTCGGCGCTCTTGGGCTCCACGATGATGGAGGTGGCTTGGCCGAGGATGAACAGCAGGTCGGGGTCGATCTCCTTGTTGAGCAGCACCACGGTGTAGTCGTCTACCACCTGGGTGGTGATGCCGGCAAAGGTGCGCTTGTCCTTGTTGGTGCTCTTCTCACCGCCTGCGCGGTCGTATGAGAACTTGACGGCCGCAGCGGTGAAGGGCTCGCCGTTCTGGAACTTCACGCCACGGCGCAGCTTGAAGGTGTAGGTCTTGAGGTCGGGCGAGACCTCCCAGCTTTCGGCCAGCAAGGGCGACACGCTGCCGTCGGGGTTGATCTTGGTGAGCGTCTCGAAGATGTTGTACTGCACGATCTCGGCGATGGCAGATGCCGCACCGGCGGTGGGGTCCAGGCCTGGGGGCTCCAGCGTCATCGCCAGCGTCACCGCATCTTTGCGGCTTTGCGCCATGGCGCCAAGCGAGGTGGACAAGGGCACAGCGGCGATGGCGCCAGTGGCAAGGACGGTACGGCGGTTCAGCATGTTCGGACTCTCCAGACAAAAAACCAGACGAAGACCCCGGCGCCTTTGCAATGGGTTACCGGGGAGCACAAAAGCTTTTTACACCATCACATCGGTATTTGGTTACACGATTTTTGCTGCGGCCGCAGCAGCTGCACGGCGCGCCCTTGCACGGCCCGGCAGCACCTGCGGCACCGCACCCACCAGCGATTGCGTGTACGGGTGCTGCGCGTTGCGGAACAGCTCTCCGGGAGAGCCCCGCTCTACGATGCGGCCCTGGTAGAGCACCACCACCTCATCACACAGGTGATTCACCACCGCGAGGTCGTGGCTGATGAGCATGTAGGTGATGCCGAACTGCTGCTGCAGGTCCTGCATCAGGTTCAGCACCTGGGCCTGCACCGACACGTCGAGCGCGCTCACGGGTTCGTCCGCCACGATGAGGCGGGGCCGCGTGATGAGCGCACGCGCTATGGCGATGCGCTGGCGTTGGCCGCCAGAAAACTCGTGCGGGTACTTGCCCAGGTCATTGGTGCGCAGGCCCACTTGCGACAGCACCTGGGCGGCCTGCTCGCGCTGCTCGGCGCGCGTGGTCTGTCCTTGCGCCTGCAGTGGCTCGGTCACGATGCGCTCCACGGTCTGGCGCGGGTCCAGTGATCCATATGGGTCCTGGAACACCATCTGAAAGTCGCGCCGCGCCTGGCGCAGCTGCTCGGCGGGCAACTGGTGCAGGTTGCGGCCCAGCAGCTCGACCGTGCCGGAGGTGGGGGTATCGAGCGCCATTACCAGCCGTGCCAGGGTGGACTTGCCCGAGCCGGATTCGCCAACGATGCCGAGGCTGCGGCCAGAGGCAATCGAGAAGTTCACGCCGTTGAGGGCATGCACCTTGCCGGGTGGCTTGAACAGATGGTCGCGCGGCAGCGTGTATTCACGCACCAGGTCTTTGACCTGCAGCAGCGGCGTTTCTGCGGGATGGGTGCTGTGCAGCGCCTGGGTCATGCGGCCACCTCGACGATGTTTACCACCTGGGCACTCTGGGCTTCGGCAATGGCCTCGCGCCGCAGACAGCGCACCTCGTGGTCGCCATCGGCATCGGTGGCCACGAGCGTGGCCTCGGGCTGGTTGTGGTGGCAGGCATCCACCGTGTAGCTGCAGCGGCCCGCAAAAGGGCAACCTGAAGGCAGGTCGACCAGCTCAGGCACCGTGCCGGGGATGGTGGACAGGCGCGGGCGGTGGCCGGGCGCGTGCACGGCGCCCAGGTGAGGCCGGGCGGCAAACAGGCCGCGTGTGTAGGGGTGTGCCATGGCCGAGAAGACCGAGGCGGTGGAGCCGCTTTCGACCACGCTGCCGCCGTACATCACCATCATGCGGTCCACGTTCTGCGAGATCACGCCCAGGTCGTGCGAGATCAGGATAAGCGCCATGTTGCGCTCGGCCACCAGGTCGCTGATGAGGTCCAGGATCTGCTGCTGGATGGTCACATCGAGCGCAGTGGTGGGCTCGTCGGCAATCAGCAGGTCGGGCCCGCAGGCCAGCGCCATCGCGATAGTGATGCGCTGGCGCTGCCCGCCGGAGAACTGGTGCGGATAGGCGTCAAAGCGCTGCGCGGCGTTGGGGATGCCCACGCGGTCCAGCAGGGCAATGGCTTCGGTGCGTGCGGCTGCCGCATTCATGCCCCGGTGCAGGCGCAGCGGCTCTGCCACCTGGCTGCCGATGGTGTGCACGGGGTTGAGCGCTGTCATGGGCTCCTGGAACACCATGCCAATGCGGTTGCCGCGCATCTGGCACATCTGCGCATCGGTGCGGCCCACCAGCTCTTGGCCGTCAAAGCGGATGCTGCCCGTGACCTGTGCACTCTCGGGCAGCAGGCCCATGAGCGACATGGCAGTGATGGACTTGCCACAGCCCGATTCACCGATCAGGCCCAGGGTTTCACCGCGCGCCAGCGAAAAGCTCACGCCGCGCACGGCGTCGGCGGGGCCCCGGTGCGTCTGCAGGCGGATGCGGAGGTTGGAGACTTCGAGCAGGAAAGACATGGAGAACAGTTCGTGCAAGGTTCGGCGGAGGTTTCAGCGCTTGCGCGACAAGCGTGGGTCCAGCAGGTCGCGCAGACCATCGCCCAGCAGGTTCAGCCCCAGCACGGCCAGCGCAATCGCCACACCAGGCCAGACGGCCAGCAGCGGGGCTTGGAACATCAGCGTCTGTGCTTCGCTGAGCATGCGGCCCCAGGAGGGTTGGGGCGGCTGGGTGCCCAGGCCCAAATAGGAGAGGGCGGCTTCGGCCAGGATGGCAATGGCGAACTGGATGGTGGCCTGCACGATGAGCACCGACAGGATGTTGGGCAGCACATGCTCCAGCGTGATGCGCAAGCTGCCCTTGCCGCAGGCGCGCGACGCCAGGATGTATTCACGCGACCACACTGCATTGGCCGATGCCCGGGTGACGCGCGCAAACGTCGGGATGTTGAAGATGCCGATGGCAATGATGGAGTTGACGATGCCCGCGCCGAACACAGCGGTGAGCATGATGGCAGACAGGATGGCCGGGAAGGCAAACGTAAAGTCGGCCAGCCGCATGATGAGTTCTTCTACCCAGCCGCGCTTGGCCGCTGCCAGCAGGCCCAGCGCCGTGCCAACGGTCAGCCCGATGCCCACGGCGATCACGCCCACCAGAATGGAATTGCGCGCACCCACCAGCAACAGCGACGCCACATCACGCCCAAAGGCATCGGTGCCCAGCCAGTGTGTGCCGGTGGGCGGCTGCAGCTTGGAGGCCAGGTCCATCTCGTAGGGCGACCAGGGTGTCCAGACCAGCGACAGTGCAGCGGCCAGCAGGAGCAGCAGCGACAGGACGGCGCCGATCACGAAGCTGCGGTGGCGCAGCGCGCGGTGCAGCCAGCTGGGGGCAGAGGTGACAGAAGGCGAAGGAATGACAGCGTTCATGGGGGGATCAGATGTCGGAGGCCTTCACGCGCGGGTCGATCACGGCGTAAAGGATGTCCACCACGAAATTCACGATGACCACCATGGCGGCGAGCAGCATCACGCAGTTGCGCACCACGATCAGGTCGCGGTTGGAGATGGACTGGAAGATCAGGCGCCCCAGGCCGGGCAGGTAGAACACGTTCTCCACCACGATGGTGCCCGCCAGCAGGTTGGCAAACTGCAGCCCCATCACGGTGATCACCGGGATCATGGCGTTGCGCAGCACATGGCCCCAGAGCGCCGCGCGCTGCGACAGGCCCTTGGCGCGGGCAGTGCGCACAAAGTCTTCGCGCAGCACCTCCAGCACGGCCGAGCGCGTGATGCGCGCGAGGATGGCGGCCTGCACCACGGCCAGCGCAATCGCGGGCAACAGCAGGGCCTTGAGGGCTTCGAGTGGACTACCACCAGCGTCTTCGGTCCAGCCGGGGAAGCCACCGGCCGAGAACCACTGTAATTTCACGGAGAACAGCAGGATCAGCAGGATGGCGAACCAGAAATTGGGAATGGCAATTCCGATCTGCGCCAGCCCCATCACGCCGACATCACCGATCTTGTTGTGGCGCGATGCTGCATACACACCTGCCACCAGGGCCAGCACGGTGGTGATGACCATGGCCATCAGTGCCAGCGGCACCGTGAGGGCCAGGCGTTCCAGCACCAGGTCGAGCACGGGTGAGCTGTAGGCATAGCTGTCGCCCATGTTGCCCACCACCAGCCCGCTCACCCATTGCCAGTAGCGCAGGCTGGCGGGCTGGTCCAACCCCAGCTTGCTGGCCAGCGCAGCCACGGCTTCGGGCGAGGCGTCGGGTCCCATGAGCATTTGGGCGGCGTTGCCCGGCAGGATCTCCAGCACCAGAAACACAACAATGGACGCGCCGATAAGCGTGGCCAGGAGGGTAATAAACCGCTTGAGAAAAAACAGGCCCATGGGTGAGGTGGGTGAGGAGAGGGTTAGGGCGCGCGGGCGTCAAAATTAATGTGTATACACAGCATAACGGTAAAAACATCCCCGTCTGCGGTGGTGGGTTGCAGTGTGGCATGCAAGGCACATGCCACCAGCGCGGGATAATACGGAGCATGAACCGCGCCGCGTACCCCGTCTCCATTGTTTTTGGCCCTGTGCCCAGGGAGGCCGTATGGCGCTGATGATCACCGACGAGTGCATCAACTGTGATGTGTGCGAGCCCGAATGCCCTAACCAGGCCATCTATCTGGGGCAGGAGATCTACGAGATCGATCCGAACAAGTGCACGGAATGTGTGGGGCACTTTGACGAGCCCCAATGTGTGCAGGTCTGCCCCGTCGCCTGCATCCCCGTGAACCCGCAGCACGTCGAGAACCGCGAAACCCTGTGGCAGAAGTTCCAGCGGTTGCAGGCGCCAGCTTCGAGTTAGTTTGTAGTGTTTTTTGGCTCTAGCGCTTATCCATCAAGCGCAAGAAGCTATAAAAATAATAGCTATTGATCGAAGGGGATGCGACGGACCGTCGTTACCCCTGCCGTGCCGCTCAGTCTTCTGCAGGGCGGGGGGGCTTGGGGCGCGGCGGTTTGGTGGTGTGGATGAGCAAGGTGGCCTTGTCCATCTCGCCTGCCAGCATGGCCGGGTAGGCCTTCAGCGAATGGACGATGCTGTCTTCGATCAGCGTGCGCTGGTCGGGGGAGGGCTTTTTGAGCACCCAGTTGGCGACTTCGCTTTTCACGCCCGGGTGGCCGATGCCCACGCGCAGGCGCCAATAGTCAGGGGAGCCGAGCTGGCCATGGATGTCCCGCAGGCCGTTGTGCCCTGCATGGCTGCCGCCGCGCTTGAGCTTGACCTGCCCTGGCGGAATGTCCAGTTCGTCATGCACCACCAGGATTTCTTCGGGCTGGATCTTGAAGAAGCGCGCCAGCGAAGCCACCGACTTGCCCGAGAGATTCATGAAGGTCTGTGGCTGCAGCAGCCAGACGCTTTGCCCATGCACCGTCGTGCGCGCCACCAGCCCGTGGTAGCTGCGCTCGGGCACCAGCGTGGCCTTGAGTTCGCGCGCCAGCGCATCAATCCACCAGAAACCGGCGTTGTGGCGGGTGGCTTCGTAGTCTGGCCCGGGGTTTCCAAGGCCTACAAACAGCTTGATCATTGGCGGGATTATCGGTGGGTGTGGGGTGGTTAGAGCCAGACGGTTTGCAGATGCGAATGGCTTTGCGCCAATGAAAACGGCCCACACGAGGTGGGCCGTTGGGGGTCAACGCCGCAGGGCGGGCTGACTGGGTGAAGTGATCGAGGTCGTTGACCGATTACTTCTTGCCCTTGCCCTTGCCCTTGGCATCGGCAGCAGGAGCGGCTTCGGCAGGGGTCTCAACGACCACCACTGGAGGCACCACGGACACCAGCACGGGGTTGTTGTTCTGACCGCCACGGATCTTGGCCGTCACGCCCTTGGGCAGCTTGATGTCCTTCAGGTGCAGGGATGCGCCCTTTTCCAGCTTGGACAGGTCCACAGCGATGAACTCAGGCAGGTCCGAAGGCATGCAGGTCACGTCCAACTCGTTCACGATCGGGTTGACCATGCACTTGTCGACCTTGACGGCGTTGGACTCGTCAGCACCGCTGTAGTGCAGTGGCACCTTCATGTGCAGCTTGGTCTTTTCGTCCACGCGCTGGAAGTCGATGTGCAGCACGAGTTGCTTGTAGGGGTGGTATTGCACGTCACGCAGCAGAACCTTGGAGGTCGTGCCGGCAACTTCCATGTCCAGCACGCTGGAGTGGAAAGCTTCCTTCTTGAGGGCGTGCCACAGTGCATTGTGGTCCACCTCGATGAGTTGGGGTTCGGCGGTGCCACCGTAGACGATGCCAGGCGTCTTGCCCGAATTGCGCAGACGGCGGCTCGCACCCGTACCTTGCTTGGCGCGCTCAAAAGCGACGAAGTTCATAACTAGCTCCTGAAAAGGACAGACCGCGACCAGTCTTGCCCTGTTTTAAAAAGGCCCGCGATAGCAGGCCACACTTCGTTCCCGAACCAACAGACAAGCCTCCCGAAGGAGGCTTGGTGTCCTGTTCAACCGTCTTTCCAAGCCGAAGGCCTCTTGCGAGCCCCGCGTTTGTCAGAACAGGTTGTCTTGGTCCGAGAACAGACTCATCACCGACTCACCCTTGGCAATGCGCTGGATCGTCTCTGCGATCAGCGGGGCCACGGAAAGTTGGCGAATCTTGGCGCATCCCCGGGCGTTGTCGCTCAGCGGGATGGTGTTGGTCACCACCACTTCATCGAGGGCCGAGCCCTTGGCGATGCGTTCGATGGCAGGACCCGAAAAAATAGGGTGCGTACAGTAGGCGTATACCTTCTTGGCGCCACGCTCCTTGAGCACTTCAGCGGCCTTTACCAGCGTGCCGGCGGTGTCGATCATGTCGTCCATGATCACGCAGTTGCGGCCTTCGATTTCGCCGATCACGTGCATGACTTCGGACACGTTGGCTTTGGGGCGGCGCTTGTCGATGATGGCCAGATCGCAGTTGAGCTGCTTGGCCAGTGCACGGGCGCGCACCACGCCACCCACGTCGGGCGAGACCACAATCAGGTCTTCATAATTCTTCTGGCGCAGGTCGCCCAGCAGCACGGGCGACGCGTAGATGTTGTCCACTGGGATGTCGAAAAAGCCCTGGATCTGGTCGGCATGCAAGTCCATGGTCAGCACGCGTGCCACGCCCACGGCTTGCAGCATGTTGGCCACCACCTTGGCGGTGATAGGCACGCGCGTCGAACGCGGGCGGCGGTCCTGGCGGGCATAGCCGAAATAGGGGATCACGGCGCTGATGCGCTCGGCCGATGCACGCTTGAGCGCATCGACCATGATCAGCAGTTCCATGAGGTTTTCGTTGGTGGGGGCGCAGGTGGACTGCACCACGAAAACATCGCGTGCGCGCACGTTTTGCTTGATTTCAACGGTGACTTCACCGTCGGAGAATCGACCCACGTCAGCCGCACCGAGGGTGGTGCCGAGGTGTTGGGCAATTTCAGCTGCCATGCCAGGATTGGCATTGCCGGTGAAAACCATGAAGTCGGGGTGGTTGGCTTGCATGAGCGTCCCAGCAGTCTGAAATAAAAGCCCGTACGCGGAAAGCGTTTGGCAGGGGAAGAAGGATTCGAACCTTCGCATGCCGGAATCAAAATCCGGTGCCTTAACCAGCTTGGCGACTCCCCTACACAGGTCAACTACCGAAGGCAGCTAACCTTAATTCTTGCCTGATGCCCAACCTGCCAGAGGATGAACCATCAGATTTTCACATTCCTTAACTTGCCAGCCCTGTGGGGCTCCACTCAAGTCAACTGCATGTGACATAAGCGCAAACACTGCACTTCCTGAGCCTGTCATCCTGCCTTGCAATCCTCGGGTATCGAGCCATTCAATGGCTTCGGTAACCTCGGAGCAAAGTGCCTGGGCAACTGGCTGCAAGTCGTTTCGACCGAAGTCAAAGTGTGCTGCAGCAAAGCCTAAGATTGTAGCACTATCTGAATCGCGTTTCAAACTTGGTGACGAAAAAATTGCTTTTGTCTCCAAGCCTGCAGCGGGCTTCACGATGGCAAAGCGCGCTTGCGGTAGTTGCTGTGCTTTCTCAAGCGGCGTGATTGTCTCACCAATTCCTTCGACCCAAGCGTTGTGACCGCGTAAAAAAAATGGAATGTCTGCACCGAGCTTCAGACCAATAGCTTCCAGTGCCGATTGCGACAGGTTCAGACCCCACAACCTGTTAAGGGCAAGCAAGGTGCTGGCTGCATCGGAAGAGCCACCACCCATGCCCGCCTGCGAGGGGACGTTTTTCACGACGCCAATGTGTGCACCCTGGGTGCAGCCGGTGGCTCGCTGCAGTGCGAGCGCGGCCTTGATCGTCAGGTCTAGCTCTGGCAGTGCTGTGCCCAGGTCTTCGCGTGTGATAGCGCCACCGGCGCGGCGCTCGAAATGGAGGGTGTCGCACCAGTCGATCAACATGAAGACCGACTGCAGCAGGTGGTACCCGTCCGCGCGTTGGCCTGTGATGTGAAGGAAAAGGTTGAGCTTTGCCGGAGCCGGCACGTCATACAGGGATTGCATGGCAACGAATTGGGCGCGTGAGGAGGGCGGCTAGCGGGTCAGTGCGATGCGCAAAGTGGCCTGGGGGGCGGGGTCGTCGCGGTGTGCCACCAGTCGCCCCTGTTCCAGGGCTGAAAGATCGGCCCTCCAACCTGGCACAGTGGTTTGTACACCCTTGAGCCAGGCGAACAGGGCGGCCACGGGGATGCGCGTGCCCGTCACATCCTGCAGCAGTGCGTCGAGCGAATCAGAGGTCCGCGATTCCTGCGCGCTGGTCAGCTGTGCATGGCCATCTTTCCATTCCAGCTGTGCGATGCGGCTGCCGAGCGGGCTGATCAGTGCAAGCCCCCCGGTCTGTGCATTGCCCCGCAGTTCAAATATTGCAGAGAACGACTGCGATGCCTGTCCTTCCACCTGCAGGGCGATACGCCCATTCCAGGCATCTTCTTCGCCTGCAGGTACCTGTGGCGGCTGCGCGCAGCCGACCAGCCACAGTGCGCAGGCCACCCACAACAGCAGTCCGGCGACACGTGGGCCGACCATGACGCGCGCAATGCGTTGAAAAGGAGTTCCTGAAACTCCGTGCATCAAAGGCTCACCCCAAGGCGCTTCAGCGTTTCTTTCAGCGTTTCATTGTCAGGGCTTGTCCGCGCGCCTTCTTTCCAGACCTTGAGGGCAGCCTCCTTGTCACCCAGGCTCCAAAGCACCTCACCGAGATGCGCTGCGATTTCTACATCCGGGCGAGCTTTGTAGGCGGTTTCCAGGTGCCGCTTGGCCTCTGCCTTGTTGCCCATGCGAAATTCCACCCAGCCTAGGCTGTCGGTAATGAAGGGATCGGAGGGGGCGAACTCCATAGCTTTCAGAATCAGCTGTTTGGCTTCGTCCAAGCGCACGCCCCGGTCTGCCAATGAATAACCGAGGGCGTTGTAAGCATGGTGGTATTGAGGCTTCTGGGAAATCACCTGCCTCAGCAGTTTCTCCATAGTCTCCGGGTGACCCGCTTTTTCGGCCAGCATGGCTTGGTCATACACCAGTTCGGCGTCATCAGGTGCGAGCGCCACAAGCTCGCTCTGGACTTGGTAGGCTTCCTCGTAAAGCCGCAGGTCACGCAGTAGCTGCACCTCGGCCAGCAGCTTCATGCGTTTGTCGTCAGCAGAGGTTCCTGGAAGGTTTCGCAGCAGTTCCCGCGCCTGGGCCACTTTGCCCTGCCGTGCCAGCAGGGACGCGCGGCGGCTTTGCGCACTGAACGCTTCGTCCACGTTGTCGATGCGGTTGAGCCACGCCCCTGCAGCGGCAAAATCGCCCTTCTTCTCTGCGAGCTGTGCGGACAGCAAATAGGCTTGCGTAAGCCCTTTCTGACGCACTTCAGGATCGGTCGCGGCGGAGGTGAGCTCCATGAAGCGCTGCAGCGCACTCTCTGCAGCGGAGAGCCTGTTGTCTTGCAACTGCAGGGTGGCCAGCACCAGCCAGGCCTCTACCAAGTCCGGTTTCTCTTTGGTGACGTATTCCAGTTGGCGGGCAGCATCGGGATAGCGCTGCAAGCCCAAAAGAACCCGCGCATAGCCCATTCGCAACTCTGGCACGGGTTGTTTGGCAAGTGCTTGTGTCACCAGTGGTTCGGCCTCGGGGGTGTTCTCTTCCATCAGCTCCAGCGCCAGCCTGGCGGCCCCCTCGTTAGCGTCGTCAAGAGCCTGCGCGCGCCGAGCGGCATCCAGTGCCCCCGATTTATCGCCCGCCGCGAGGCGAAGGCGACCCAGGGATACCCAGGCCACAGGGCCGGTGGCAGGGTGGGAAAGCTCGTCCACGAGGGCGGCTTCCACCACCTTCGCTGCCAGCGCCTTGTCGCTGGCACGCCCATACATCTGGGGCAGTGCAGACAGGGTCGAAGCCTTTGCGCGGGGGGATGATTGGGCGAGTTCCTGGCGCAGCAGATCGGGTGTTTCGCCAATACGGTTCAGTGCAACAAGAATTTGCAGCACATAGCGATTCGCCTCGCGCGACTGTGGCAGGGCCTCTTTCCATGCCTTGGCCGCTGCCAGTGCATATTCACCCGATCGTGACTGCAAGGCGATATCTGCGGCCCTTTGGTAGAGTTGGCCGTCTGCGCTGCGGCGTGCAGCCTCCAGCATGAAGGCATAACCAGCACCGGGGTCGCCTGTCCGGGCGCTGATTTCGCCCAGGAAAATCTCGTAGAACAATTCAGCATCCAGTGCCGGGTTGGATACCACTGGAGATTCATCTGTGGCGGGGCGGCTGTCACTGCCGGTCTGTTGTGCCCATGCTGAGTGGGCGGATACCGCGATCACGGTCGTCAATGCGGCAATCCGAAAGCTGTGAAATAGCACCATCGGGTCATAATAATCCATGCCTGTTAACCCATTGCCGGGGTCTTTGTATGCCTGAGTTGCCCGAAGTGGAAGTGACCCGCCGCAGTTTGGTCCAGGCCATCACTGGCGCCCGCATTGAGGCGGTCACGCTCGGCAAACCCTTGCGCTGGCCTCTGGGGTGCGCGCCACAGACTTTGGTGGGGCAGCAGGTGATGGGCCTGCGCCGGCGCGGAAAATATTTGCTGGCCGATACCAGTCGAGGAGTTCTGCTTGTGCATCTTGGGATGTCGGGCAGCCTGCGCTTCAGCCAGGGGTTACCGGCGGCCGGAGTCCACGATCACTTTGACATGCTGACCAGCCAGGGGACGCTGCGGCTGCACGATCCGCGCCGATTCGGTGCCGTGGTGTACGTTCATGGGGAACAAGACCCTGTTGCGACCAAGCTTCTGGGCGGGCTGGGAATGGAGCCGCTGTCTGACGGATTCTCTCTTGCTGTTTTCCAGGCTGGTCTGAAAAAGAGCCAGATGCCCATCAAACAGTTGCTCCTGGCTGGCCGGCTGGTGGTGGGGGTTGGCAATATCTATGCGTCAGAAGTGCTTTTTCTGGCTGGAATCCGTCCCACGACGAGTGCGTCGCGTATCGGGCCTGCGCGGGTGCTCAAATTGCACGCTGCCATTCGGTCTGTATTGGCGCGGGCCGTGGATATGGGGGGCAGCACGCTGCGCGATTTTTCCAATGCAGATGGAATGGCAGGCCACTTTCAGACCCAGACCAACGTTTATGGACGCGATGGAGCGCCATGCCATGTTTGTGGCACTTCGATAAAGGTGCTGCGCCAGGGGCAGCGGAGCAGCTATTTTTGCCCGATGTGCCAGCGGCCTTGAATCAGGTCAAGTACCAATTCGCCGTGGCATGAGGGCCCGCGAGCGGTCGATGCTATATTTTGTGTATGCCTGCCCTGCAGGCCATTCTTAGATCTCTGGGAGCAAAGTGGGACCTTCATTCAACGAACAGTTCGACCAGCATGGTGCCTGGCGGCGTGAGTTCGCCCAGCAACTCAAGCGGCTGGCCGAGTGGATGTCCTCGCACGAACTCATGGACGCAGCCGTCCAGGAGCGGCTGCAACGCCTGGAGGAGCAGGTTCGCAGCGACAAGGTCATGGTGGCGTTTGTTGCCGAATTTTCGCGCGGCAAATCTGAGTTGATCAACGCGATCTTCTTTGCAGACTATGGCCGCCGCATCATGCCTGCGAGTGCAGGGCGCACCACCATGTGCCCCACCGAACTTGGGTACGATGCCAGCGTGGCGCCCAGCCTTCGGCTGCTGCCTATTGAAACCCGACTGCAGATGCAGAGCCTGGCGGAGTGGCGGGTTAAAACGGACCGGTGGCAGGAGATTCCCCTGGATGTCGGAAACGCGGACCAGATTGCCAAGGCGCTCGAAAAGGTGGCCGAAGTACGAAAGGTCAGCCTGGACAACGCGCGGGCATTGGGCTTTTGGCACGATGATCTGACCGATGAAAACCCTGTGCCTGATGCCCAGGGCTTGGTGGAGGTGCCCATGTGGCGCCACGCCCTCATCAATATTCCTCATCCTCTGCTGAAACAGGGGCTGGTGATTCTGGACACGCCCGGGCTGAATGCCGTGGGCGCTGAGCCTGAACTTACCGTCAACCTGATTCCGCAGGCGCATGCGGTGGTCTTCATTCTGAGCGCTGACACCGGAGTTACCCGCTCTGATTTGTCCATCTGGCGCGAGCACCTGGCCATTTCGGCGGACAGCATGGATGCCCGGCTGGTGGTGCTCAACAAGATAGACACCTTGTGGGACACGCTCAATTCTGCAGAGCAGGTGCAGGCGCAGATGGAGCGCCAGTGCAGTACGTCTGCAGAAATGCTGGGTGTTCCGTTGGACAGGGTTGTGCCCGTGTCTGCGCAGAAAGGGTTGGTCGCCAAGATCACTGCTGATGATCTGCTGCTGGAGACCAGCGGCCTGCCTGTTCTGGAAGAGGCGCTGGCCAAAGGAATCATGGGGCGGCGGCAGTCTATTTTGCGGGCGGCTGTGGCCAACGGCGTGGCCAGTTTGCGCACTGAGACTTCTCGGGTCATCAATATCCGGCGCCGAGATCTTGACGACCAGATGGCCGAATTGCGAAGCTTGCGCGGCAAGAATGCGTCTGTGATCGAATCGATGCGGCACCGCATCGAACAGGAACAGCGGGAGTTTGACCTGAGCACTTCCAAAATCCAGGCGGTGCGTGCGGTCCATCTGAAGCTGCTTCGAGATGTATTTCAGCAGTTGGGAGCCAAGGCGCTCAAAGTCGAGCTTTCGGAATTGGCGCAGACCCTGCAGCAAAAAGGGCTCAAGCTGGGTGTGAAGAAAATCTATCTTCAGACTTTCGACAAGTTGCGCGGTACGCTGGACAAAGCACAAGCGTCAGGCACTGAGATTCAGGCCATGTTGGGTGGCACCTTCAGGCAACTCAATGCCGAGTTCGGCTTTTCTCTGCAGGTCCCCTCGCCTCCGCAGCTGGAGCACTTTACGCACGATCTCAATCAGATCGAACAGAGCCATCTCCAATACCTCGGCATGGGTAATGCGCTCAAGCTGGCCCAGCCCGAGTTTGCGGAACGTCTGGTCCGGGCTCTTGCCATGCGTTTGCGCACCGTGTATGAATCGGCCGCGAACGATCTTGAACTGTGGAGCAAATCTGCTACGGCCCAACTGGATGCGCAGCTGCGTGAGCGTCGCCGTAGTTTTGCGCGTCGCATCGAGGCTGTGGATCGCATTCAGCAGGCTGCCAGCGGTTTGGTGGAGCGCATTGCGGAAATTGAAGCGAGTGAGGATGAGTTGGTCCAACTGGAGCAAAGGCTGCAGGAGCTGACCTCTCAGCTTGTTGCTCTGCCCGGTCTTGACTCCGTGACATCGGGTAGCCATCTGGTATCTGCATGAGAAGCGGCGGGCGGGAGGATGTGGCTGGGCTCGTGGTCGCATGGCAGGCGTCTCATGGCCGCAATCACCTGCCTTGGCAACAGACGCGCGATCCGTACCGGGTCTGGCTGTCCGAGATCATGCTGCAGCAAACGCAGGTTACGACGGTACTTGACTACTACGCGCGCTTTCTGGAGCGTTTTCCCGACGTAGTGGCCCTATCGCAGGCAGAGCAGGATGAAGTGATGGGCCTCTGGAGCGGGCTGGGCTACTACACCCGGGCCCGCAACCTGCATCGCTGCGCCCAGCAGGTTGTGGCAGAGCACGGAGGCTCCTTTCCTCGCACCGCCGAGATGCTGGCTACCTTGCCGGGGATTGGTCGTTCCACCGCTGGAGCGATTGCCGCATTCTGTTTCTCTGAACGCGTGCCTATTCTTGATGCCAATGTGCGCAGGGTTTTGACGCGTTTGCTCGGCTTTGAAAAGGACCTCGTGTCGGCGGGAAACGAGCGTCTGCTCTGGAAGGAGGCGGAGTCACTGCTGCCGCAGAAAAATCTGCTTACGGCCATGCCCCGCTATACCCAGGGACTCATGGATCTGGGAGCGTCGATTTGTACGCCACGATTGCCACGTTGCGACCGGTGTCCTTTGGCGGGCCGCTGTGTGGCATTCAAAGACGGAGACCCACAACGCTACCCCGTCAAGACGCGCAAGCTGGCACGCCGGTCTGAGTCTTGGCAGCTTCTGGTACTTCGAAATTCTGCTGGCCAGGTGTGGTTGCAACGTCGCCCCTCTGCTGGGATATGGGCTGGCATGCATTGTGTGCCGGTCTTCGCCGACGGCGCCTCTTTGAACGGATATGTCAAATTCCTAGGTGATGCTTCTCGCATTGCCTGCAACGAGCTCCAGCCTTTTCTCCATGTGCTGACACACAGGGATTTGCATCTTCACCCCGTGTTGGTCACGGGGGAGGTTCCGGACCAGCCCACTGAAGAAGGGGCGTGGTTTGGGGTCAATGAGTGGTCCTCTATCGGCCTGCCTGCCCCCATCCGCAAGTTGCTTGATTCGACCCAAGCCCAGTTGTGGTGAGCGTACCCGGGTTTTGTTGCGTAGATATCAGCGTCCGTCCAGCTCTCGGTGTCTCTTCAGGGTTGCCCAGCGGCTGCTCAAAACATCGGCTAGTCGTTCCACCAAGTAGACCGAGCGGTGCTGGCCGCCAGTGCAGCCTACCGCGACCGTGACATAACTGCGGTGGTTCCGGTCAAGCATTTCCAGCCAGTGCGCGAGAAATTGCTCGATATGCGCCTGCATCAGCGACACATCGGGTTGCTGGCGCAGGAAATGGGCTACAGGTTCGTCCAGCCCCGTCAGATCCCGCAGCGCAGGTTCATAGTGTGGGTTCGGCAACATTCGCACATCAAAGACGTAGTCAGCGTCCATCGGTATGCCACGCTTGAATGCAAAAGACTGGAATACCAGGGTCATCTGTCCCCGGGTGGTGACAAGCAAACTCTTCACGTAGCTTTGGAGCTGTGAAGCCCGTATGGTGCTTGTGTCGATCACATGCGACTGTTCTCGCAGTTCCGCCAGCAGCTCGCGCTCCAACTCGATAATCTGCACGAGCGCTTTTCGACCCTGTTGGAGATCGTCGTGCGACAGCGGGTGGCGTCTGCGTGTTTCTGAGAAACGCCTGACAAGCGTATCGATGGTGGCGTCGAGGAAAACCGATTGCACCGAAACGCCCTCGCTCCTGAGCCGACTCAGCTCCTGTGGAACCTGATGCAATGAGGTGGCACTTCGAACATCCATCGCGATAGCAACGCGGTTGCCGTGGTGACGGTGTTCCAGCGCCACAAAAGCTGGCAGCAGTTCTGGGGGCAGGTTGTCTACGCAGTAATACCCTGCGTCCTCCAGCGCATGCAGCGCCACGGACTTTCCTGATCCCGACATACCCGTGATCAAAACGATTTCAAGTGCCATCAGCCATGTCCTTCTCGTGCAACGGCCGCGAGATCCAGCATCTCGCTCGCGTGGGCGAGCGTAGTCTGGGTGGATCGTTCGCCGCCCAGCATGCGGGCAATTTCTGCCACACGGTTCTCGCCCTGTACCGTCGATACGGCGCTGGTGGTGCCATTCGGGCTCTTGCGTTTGGCCACCTTGAGGTGGTGGTGTGCGCAAGCCGCCACCTGCGGCAGGTGGGTGACCGCGAGCACCTGACGGTCGCTGCCAAGCTGCTGCATCAGCCGCCCCACTGTTTCAGCCACCGCCCCCCCTACGCCAGAGTCCACTTCATCAAAGATGAGCGTGGGGGCCATACCCAATTCACTGGTTGTTACAGCGATGGCCAGCGAAATGCGGGAGAGTTCGCCGCCCGATGCGACTTTGCCGATGGGTTTCGGTGTCATCCCGGGATGGCCCGCGACGAGGAATACCACGTCATCGATACCGTGGTGCGAGGGCTCTGAGGCCTTGGTCATGGAAACCTCGAATTTTCCTCCCTCCATGCCCAGGCCCTGCATGGCTTGGGTAATGGCGTGAGACAGTTTCGGGGCGGCTTTGGCGCGACCCAGAGACAGCGCGCGTGCCGACGCGTGGTAGGCCTTGGCACTGGCGGCCTCGGCGGCCTCCAGTCGTTCCAGATCTGTCGCTGCGTCCAGCCGGCGCATCTCCTCCTTCCAGCTCTGGTGTAGAGCCGGCAGCTCTGCTGGCGTGCGCTTGTAACGGCGTGCCAAGGTCATCCAGAGCGAAATGCGGGTGTCGAGTTCGGCCAGACGCTGTGGATCTATTTCCACGTGCCTCAGATACAGCTGCAGCGAGTGGAGCACGTCGCTGGCTTGTGCGAGGCTGGAAGAAAGGATGTCTGCGAGCGGTGCGAACTCGGGCTCAATATGCTCGTGGCTTTGGAGAAGATCGTGCGCGCGTGCAAGCCCAGTCAGTGCACCAGCATCTTCATCTTGGAGGGCTTGGATGGCGCCCTCTGCCCCTTCCAGCAGCGCCTGCGCATGTGAGAGGCGTTTATGTTGTGCGTCGAGTTCTTCCCATTCGCCATCAATGGGTGCGAGCTTGTCCACCTCGTTGATCTGCCATTGCAGACGCTCACTTTCCTGCTGCAAATTAGCCTGGGCCAGGCGTGCTTGCTCCAGGGCTTTTTGATCCTTTCGCCATTGTGCCCAGAGCGCTGCGGTTTCTGCTGTGTGCACCCCTGCAAATGCGTCCAGCAGGCCGCGTACCGAGTCGGGTCTTGTAAGGCTTTGCCAAGCATGCTGCCCGTGGATGTCTAGCAGGCTGTCTCCCAAAGTCCGCAGCTGGGCAGCAGTGGCTGGGGTGCCATTGATCCAAGCCCTGCTTTTGCCCTGAGAGTCCACGGTCCGACGCAAAAGCAACAGCTCATCAATGTCAAAACCCGCGTCCTCGAGCCATGGCTGGAGATGGGGTGGGCAATCGAACTCAGCGCAAAGATCCGCTTTGTCAGCGCCTTCGCGAACCACACCTGCATCGGAGCGTGCGCCCAAAACGAGTTGCAGTGCATCAATCAGGATGGATTTCCCAGCGCCTGTTTCTCCCGTCAGCACGGTGAAGCCGGAACTTAGTTCAAGTTCAAGCGCTTGAACGATCACAAAATCGCGCAGGGTAATCCGCCGGAGCGCCATGGTCAGGAGCCCCCTTCGTTCCAGCGCAGTTTTTTGCGCAGGGTGGCAAAGTAGTTCCAGCCTTGAGGATGGAGAAACCGCACGCAGTGCTCTGACCTTTTCACCAGAATGCGGTCACCATGTAGCAGTGAGGCAAGTGACTGCATGTCAAAGTTGGCACTGACATCCCGGCCACTCACAACCTCAACCGCCACCTCGGTGGCATCCGACAGAACAATCGGTCGGTTGGAGAGCGTATGAGGGGCGATGGGCACCAGCACCCATCCAGGAATGGAGGGGTGAAGCATGGGACCACCGGCTGACAGCGAATACGCCGTTGACCCTGTGGGTGAGGCGATGATGAGTCCGTCTGCGCGTTGGTTCGCCACAAATCGGCCGCCGACCTCGACCCGCAATTCCACCATGCCTGAAGTCGCGCCTCGGTTCACAACGACATCGTTCATCGCGAGGGCTTCGAAGACGACGCGCTCGTCGCGCACGACCGTGGCGTGCATCAGCGGTCGCAAGTCTTCCTCGTATTCGCCCTGGAGCATGGGGGGTAGAGTGGCCTGATAGGTATCGAAAGGAATGTCGGTGATGAAGCCAAGCCGTCCCTGGTTGATGCCGATCAGGGGCGTCCCAAACCGGGCGAGCCGCCGACCAATGCCCAGCATGGTGCCGTCACCCCCGACCACCAGGCCCAGATCGCATCGACTGCCTATCTCGTCTACATTCAGGACTGGATAGTGTGTGAGCCCGGTGTTGCTTGCGGTCTCAGCTTCCAGCATCACTTCGCAACCCTGGCGTTCAAGAAAATGGGCGATGTCTTCCAGGGCCTGGCGGGAGCTTTCACCGATGGAGCCCGCCGAAGAAGCTTGGTACTTGCCTATCAGTGCGACATGGCGGAAATTGGACGTCATCGCGAAATTACATCATTAAAATCATTCCATGCTCGATGACCGTGCCAAGTTGTTGCTCAAAGCGCTGGTCGAGCGCTACATCGCCGATGGGCAGCCCGTCGGATCCCGCACGTTGTCGCGCGCGTCTGGGCTGGACTTATCTCCAGCCACTATCCGTAACGTCATGGCGGATCTGGAGGAGTTAGGGCTGATCGCGAGTCCCCACACCTCAGCCGGTCGCATTCCTACTGCACGAGGTTATCGGCTGTTTGTGGACACCATGCTGACAGTGCAGCGGGACCCTCTGACCCCTCCCCAGCTTGCGCCCGAACAGCCGCAAAAGGTGATCGCCAACGCTGCCCAGTTGCTATCCAATCTCTCGCAGTTCGTCGGTGTCGTTATGGCACCACGCAGAACATCGGTGTTCCGCCATATTGAGTTCTTGAGGCTGTCCGAGCGGAGATTTTTGGTCATCATCGTTTCGCCCGAGGGCGACGTTCAAAATCGCGTCATCTTCACGGACGTGGACTACTCCCAGTCGCAACTCATCGAGGCTTCCAACTTTCTGAACGCGCATTACGCGGGGCTTGCGATGGAGCAAGTGCGTGAGCGCCTGAAATCTGAGGTGGATGTGCTGCGCGGCGAGATCGCTTCGCTCATGCAGGCTGCGGTGAATGTGGGGTCTGAGGCTTTGTCCCAAGCGCAAGACGAGGTCGTGATTTCTGGTGAGCGCAACCTGCTGGCGGTCAGTGATTTCTCCAGCGACATGGGCAACTTGCGACGTGCCTTCGATCTGTTCGAACAGAAAACCCAGATTCTGCGGTTGCTGGATATCTCCAGCCAGGCCGAGGGAGTGCGCATCTACATTGGCGGTGAAAGCCATGTCGTGCCTTTTGAAGAGCTGTCCATCGTCAGTGCTCCGTATGAGGTGGACGGCAAAGTGGTCGGGACGCTGGGCGTGATCGGCCCCACGCGCATGCCATACGACCGGATGATTCAGATCGTGGACATCACATCAAAGCTGGTGTCCAACGCACTCAGCCATCGCAAGTAAAGCCCCTACAATACGGCGCTTGCCCCGTTGTATAGCGCTGGAGCATGGCTTGGGGCGTTAGCTCAGTTGGTTAGAGCAGAGGACTCATAATCCTTTGGTCGTTGGTTCAAGTCCAACACGCCCTACCACCCATTCATTCGAATGGGCGATCGTCACGATCACGGCCAGTTTTCTTGTCGCAATGTGCGCCTTTCTTCTTTTGGAGTCGCTGGAGTGCATTACAATTGCGGCTTGCGTTGAGTTGAGCTTTTGCTGGTCAGGCCCATGCGGCATGGTTACAGTGAAAAAAGTTGATTTCAAGGGTTGCCAAGAAATCATGCTATAATTCGAAGCTTAGCGGCTGTAGCTCAGCTGGATAGAGTACTTGGCTACGAACCAAGGGGTCGTGGGTTCGATTCCTGCCAGCCGCACCAATGTTTAAAGCCTGCAATCGCAAGATTGCAGGCTTTTTCATTTGTCAAAGCGTTTCTCGCTGACGGGGGAGATCTTCCATGAGCAAGGCCTTTACCAAAGAAACCGATGCTTCCGACGAGGATGAATTGGTGTTGCCTGCGTTGCCTGCGGGCGGCAAGAACTACATCACTCCGGCAGGATACGGGCGCCTGCGTGATGAGTTGCTGGACCTGATTGACAACGAGCGGCCCAAAGTGGTCGAAGCCGTGCACTGGGCTGCCAGCAACGGAGATCGGTCTGAAAATGGCGACTATCTCTACGGCAAGAAACGTTTGCGAGAGATTGATCGGCGCATCCGCTTTCTCACCAAGCGGCTCGAGATTGCCGAAGTGGTGGATCCCAGCCTGCATGCGGGCAGCAATCAGGTGTTTTTCGGCTCCACAGTCACGTACATCGATGACGAAGGTATAAAGCGCACGATCACCATCATGGGCATCGATGAGGCAGACAGCCGGGAATCGCAGGTGAGCTGGATCTCGCCGGTGGCGCGTGCGCTCTTGAAGGCCCATGTGGGTGACGAGGTGCTGCTGCCTACGCCAGGAGGCGTGCGAAGCCTTGAAGTGGTGGCAGTGCAGTATCCGCAGCGCGCCGCGCATGCGGACTGAGCGGGGTCCGCAACGCCGCTTTGCGCCAAGCCCAGCATGGGTTGATGGCGCCGCTCAGCGCTGTGAAGTGCTTACGTGGCCTGCGGAGTGATGCGTGCAGCGCGAATGACGGCCTGGGTGCGGCGCAAGTTGCGCAGTGCGGTTTCGAGGTGGGTCTGATCTCGCACCGCCACAATGAAGCGCAAGTCCGTGGTGTCGAGGGCCGCCTCGTCATCCATATCCACATGGGTGATGTCAGCTTCTGAATTGGCCAGTTCAGCGGCCACGCGGGCGAGCACACCTTTGCCGTTGGTGACAGTCACCACGACCCCGGTTTCGAACATGCGCGTGGGCTCGTCCGACCAGTCCACTGCAATGAAGCGCTCGCTGTCCTTGTGCTGCAGCCGCTTGGCCACCGTGCAGTGGGCGTTGTGAACCACCAGGCCCTCGCCACGGCCCAGATAGCCCACGATGCTGTCGCCAGGTACTGGGCGGCAACAGGATGCGTACTGCACCGAGGCATTTTCGCTGCCATCCAGAGTTACCGCTCCTTGCGAAAGCGTCTCGTGGGATGTGTAGCGCTCCCGTGTCATGAGCAGCGCATCAGGACGATGGCCGTGTTCGGACATCAGCACCATGAGTCGCTTGGCCACGATGCTGGCGATGCGCTTGCCCAGGCCCAGGTCCGTCATCAGTTCGCTGCGGGTGCGGTTTCCTGTAAAGCGCAGCAGTTTGTCCCACATCGGTTGGGTCTCTGCGTCCTGGGGAGGGAGCTGCTCCAGGCCTTCCGCCCGGATGGCCTGGGTCAGCAGCTTCTCGCCCAGGCCTTCCGATTCGGTCTGTGCCAGCGTTTTCAGGTAGTGCCGGATCTTGGAGCGTGCGCGGCCCGTGCGCACAAAACCCAGCCAGGCCGGGTTGGGCGTGGATACCGGGGCTGTGATGATCTCCACCACATCGCCATTCTTGAGTTCGGTGCGCAGGGGCACTTGCTCATTGTTGATTTTTGCCGCCGTGGTGCGGTCGCCAACGTTGCTGTGGATGGCGTAGGCAAAGTCCACCACGGTAGCTCCGCGAGGCAGGGCCATGATCTGGCTCTTGGGGGTGAAAACGTAGACAGCGTCCGGGAACAGGTCCACCTTGACATGGTCCCAGAACTCGGCGGCATCGCGGGTCTCGTTCTGGATGTCCAGCAGGGACTGCAGCCACTTGGTCCCTAGTCGCTCGGCCGATGTGCCATCGCCGTCCTGCGCCTTGTACAACCAGTGTGCGGCCACACCAGCCTCGGCGATGACATGCATCTCGTCCGTACGCATCTGGAATTCGATGTTCACGCCGGAAGGGCCCACCAAGGTGGTGTGCAGGGATTGGTAGCCATTGAGCTTGGCGATGGCGATGTGGTCCTTGAACTTGCCAGGAACCGGCTTGTACATCTGGTGGAGCACGCCCAGGGCGGTGTAGCAGTCTGTCACCGTGGGTACGATCACCCTGAATCCGTAAATATCGGTGACCTGGGCAAAACTCAGGTGCTTGAGGTCCATCTTCTGGTAGATGGCGTACAGCGTTTTCTCGCGGCCGGCAAGGCGGACCTTCATACCGATCTTGGAGAAGGCGGTGTCCACCTCGGCCTGAACCTTTTGCACCAGATCGCGCCTGCGGTTGCGTGATTTGTTGACTGCCTTGGACAGCGTGGCGTAGCGCCATGGGTGCAGGTGCCGAAAGGCCAGATCCTGCAATTCCCGGTAGGTCTGGTTGAGGCCCAGTCGGTGGGCAATGGGTGCATAGATCTCCAGCGTCTCCGAGGAGATGCGGCCCCATTTGCTGCGCGGCATGTCCGACAGCGTGCGCATGTTGTGCGTGCGGTCCGCCAGCTTGATGAGGATGACGCGCACGTCGCGCGCCATGGCCAGCAGCATCTTGCGGAAAGACTCGGCCTGGTTCTCTTCGCGGGTGTTGAACTGCAGCTTGTCGAGCTTGGTCAGCCCATCTACCAGTTCAGCCACGGGGGCGCCAAAGCGGTCTATCAGGTCTGCTTTGGTGACGCCACAGTCTTCCATGGCATCGTGCAGCAGGGCGGCCATCAGCGCCTGGGCGTCCAATTTCCAGGTGGCGCACTGTGCAGCCACGGCAATGGGGTGCGTGATGTAGGGCTCACCGCTGTTGCGCAACTGACCCAGGTGGGCCTCGTCAGCGAAACGATAGGCTTGGCGCACCTGTTCGATGCTGGTCGCGTCCAGGTAGTCGAGGCTGTCTGTCAGCGCAGCAAAGCTGGCCGCAGCCGCATTGGCTGCCGCTGCGGCTGCCGACAAAGTTCCCGCCGTTGGTACTTCGCCGGGGCGGGCTTGCGTTGCAGAAGGTGAGTTGAGCACCGCGTTCATGCCTTAAATGTAGCGCGGGAGCGCATCAGGAGACTTTGGGGCAAAAAAAAGCACCGCTGTCGCGGTGCTCTTTGCGGGCTGCGCCCAGAAAAAAGCTCAACCAGGAACCTTCTTGAGCATTTCCAGGCCAACCTTGCCTTCTGCGATTTCGCGCAGGGCGGTCACGGCAGGCTTGTTGCGGCTTTCGATGCGGGGGGCGTGGCCCTGGCTCAGCATGCGGGCACGGTACGTGGCGGCCAACACGAGCTGGAAGCGGTTGGGGATCTTTTCCAGACAGTCTTCTACGGTGATGCGTGCCATCGTTTTACTCCGGGGATTCAGGTGATATTGAGCGACTGGAAGGTGTCAGCACGGGCGCGGCGCTGGGCGGCGTACTTGAGTCGCTGGGCGTGAACTACGGCTTTCAGGTCGAAAAGCGCGCGCTCAAACAACTCATTGATTATAACGAAGTCAAATTTGCTCACCTGGGCCATCTCGGTAGCCGCGTTCTTGAGACGGACTTCGATGACATCGGGGGAGTCTTCGCCCCGTCGTTCCAGGCGCGAACGCAGTTCTTCCCAGCTGGGGGGCAGGATGAACACGAGGATGGCATTCGCGAAGGCTTCCTTGATCTGCAGCGCGCCCTGAAAATCGATCTCCAGGATCACGTCCGAGCCTTGGGCAATGCGCTCCTCGATCGCCTTCTTGGAGGTGCCATAGCGGTTGCCATGTACATGCGCCCATTCCACGAAGGCGTTGCCTTCCACCATGGCATCAAACTCGGATTGCGACGCAAAGTAGTAGTCGCGGCCATGTTTTTCTTGCCCGCGCGGAGCGCGGGTGGTGTGGGAGATCGACAGGTGGACATGCGAGTCCAGTTCCAGCAAGGCCTTGACCAGGCTGGATTTGCCTGCGCCGCTGGGGGCCGCAACTACGATGAGATTTCCGGGATAGTCCATAGTTGATGTGCGCGAAGCGCTATCAAAAAATGAGTGTTATTCGATGTTCTGTACTTGCTCGCGCATCTGCTCGATCAGCACTTTCATGTCCACGCTGATGCGGGTCAGGTCAAGGGCGGCAGATTTGGAGCCCAGCGTATTGGCCTCGCGGTGGAGTTCCTGGATCAGGAAGTCCAGGCGCTTGCCCACCTCGCCGCCCTTCTTGAGCAGGCGTTCGATCTCGTCCAGGTGGGAGTCCAGCCGGGTGATTTCCTCGGCCACATCAATGCGGATGGCAAACGCCGTGGCTTCGGTCAGGGCGCGGTCACGGGCGGCCTCGGGCAGAGTGGCACCGTCGGTCAGCGCCATGGCTTCCTTCCAGCGCTCCATGAAGCGCAGCCGTTGCTGCTCGACCAGCAGCGGCACCATGGGGACGGCCTGTTCGGCCAGGGCGCGCAATTGCTTGACCCGGTCCAGCAGCATGGTGGCCAGGCGCTTGCCCTCCCGTTCGCGGGCGGCCATCAGGGCGGTCAGGGCTTCTTCGGCCAAAGCAGGAACGGCATCGCTCCAGTCCTCAGAGCCCGATGGGGCGTTGGCGCACAGGCGCAGGGCGTCGGCTACCGTGAGGGGCGCCGCGGTCGGCAGCCATGCCTTGACGGAATCTTGCAAAGAATTGAGCCGTTGCAGCAGCCGCGCGGGCGGGTCCTGCAGGGTGTTGCTGTCCTCGTTCTCCAGGGCGGCGCGGACTTCAACCTTGCCGCGCTTGAGGCGGGCGGTCAGCAGGCTGCGCAGCGCGGGCTCCATGGCACGCAGTTCATCGGGAAGGCGGAACGAAAGGTCCAGGAAGCGGCTGTTGACCGAGCGGATTTCCAGCCCCAGTCTGCGTGATTGGGGCGCGCGGGTGTCGTTTTCAGCGCCAGTGGCAGATGCGCCATGCTGTGCGCTGGCGTATCCGGTCATGCTGTAAACTGGCATTGGACTTTTTGATGGTTGCTTGCGATCCGGCGATTATCCGGGTTCCGCTCCACCCCCGAGTCATCTTCGCAAAATATGTCAAAAATCAAGCCGGCTCCTTTGCCGCCCGATACCGCAATTGGCGGCTACCGCGTGGTGCGCCGGTTGTCTTCTGGCGGCTTTGGTGTGGTCTATCTGGCCCTGGATGCCGAAGGGCAACAGGTCGCCATCAAGGAATACCTTCCTTCGTCGCTGGCCACGCGTGCACCGGGCGAGTTGCTGCCCAAGGTGCAGTCCGAAAAGCTCTCGCTCTACCGCCTGGGCCTCAAGAGCTTCTTTGAAGAAGGCCGGGCGCTGGCCCAGATCTCGCACGCTTCTGTGGTGAGCGTGCTCAACTTCTTCCGCGAGAACGAAACCGTCTACATGGTGATGAACTACCTGGAGGGTGCGACCCTGCAGGACTTCATCATCACCGCGCGCGACCTGAAAACGCAGAAGGTGTTCCGCGAGTCCACCATCCGCTCGCTGTTCGACGAGGTGCTGCGCGGGCTGCGCATCGTGCACCAGCACAAGATGCTGCACCTCGATATCAAGCCGGCCAACATCTTCATCACCGACGACAACAAGGCCGTGATGATCGACTTTGGCGCTGCGCGTGAAGTGCTGTCCAAAGAGGGCAACTTCATCCGCCCCATGTACACGCCCGGCTTCGCCGCGCCCGAGATGTACCGGCGCGACTCGTCCATGGGCCCGTGGACCGACATCTACGCCATCGGCGCCTGCATCTATGCCTGCATGCAGGGCTTTCCGCCCAACGAGGCGCCCCAGCGCATCGAAAAGGACCGCCTCTCGCTGGCCTTGACCAAGCTGCGTGGCGTGTACTCCGACAACCTCATCGAGGTGGTGGAGTGGTGCATGGCGCTCGATCCGCTGTCGCGCCCGCAGTCGGTGTTTGCGCTGCAAAAGGAACTCAGCCGCGAGGGTGAGCGCCGCTACACCAAACTGACGGTGGCCGAGAAGATGCGCCTGCAGCTCGACACCCTGGTGTCCGACACCAAGAAGAATGTGCAAAAGGTGGGTGAAGCCACCGGTATCGGAGCCAAACCCAAATGAACCCGAAGCCCTCTTTGCGTGAGTCGCTATGAAATTCTCGGTTTTCCAGATCAGCCGCCGTGGTGGCCGCGAGAAGAACGAAGACCGCATGGGCTATTGCTACACGCGCGAATCGGGCCTGTTTGTGTTGGCCGACGGCATGGGTGGCCACCCGGAAGGCGAAGTGGCTGCACAGATTGCACTGCAGACCATCTCGGCTTTGTTCCAGCGCCAAGCCAAGCCGCAGCTCAAGGATGTGCAGGAGTTTCTGTCGGGCGCGCTGCTGGCGGCGCACCACCAGATCCTGCGCTACGCCACCGACAAGGGCATGCTCGACACGCCGCGCACCACACTGGTGGCAGCGGTTTTGCAGGGCGGCACGGCCACCTGGGTGCATTGTGGCGATTCGCGGCTGTACATGGTGCGCGACGGGGATTTGCTCACACGCACCCGCGACCACTCCTACATGGAGCTGCGCAACTCCCCACCGCCGGGCCTGGAGCGCATCAACCGCAACGTGCTGTTCACCTGCCTGGGCTCGCCCACCAAGCCCATTTATGACATCACCGGCCCGGTTTACCTGGAGCAGGGCGACCGCATTTTGCTGTGTTCGGATGGGCTGTGGGGCACCCTCAGCGACGAGGAGATTGCCACCCAACTCGGCCGCAACACCGTGTCGCACGCTGTGCCCGAGTTGGTGGAAGACGCACTGCGCAAGGCGGGGGACAGCAGCGACAACGTGACCGTGATAGCTCTGGAGTGGGAGACGCCCGACGCGTTCGAATCCACCCAGGGCGTCTCGACCGACAGCATCAGCGACGACGTGTTTGCGTCCACTATCCAGGCAGGGCCACTCGATGGCCTGGTGGATGACCTGGACGATGCCGCCATCGAGCGGTCCATCGCCGAAATCAACGAAGCCATTCGCCGCTCGGCCGCACGGAAAGCATGACACCCCCCTGAGTCGCTGCGCGCTTTCCCCCTTCTCTCGAATCGCTGTGCGATTCGGGAAAAGGGACACTGCCAGTGCACGCAAGGGAGACGCAGCTACGCAACCTGGGCGGCCCTTGCACGGCGATCGCTGGCCTTGGCCGCGCGTTTCGGGCGAGCCTTTGGTCATGCACGAGGCACGCCCATTTTTCTACTGAAAATTCTATGACCACCTTCACCCGCACCGGCGACCGGGCCGCCCACCAGCTGCGCCCTGTGCGCATCACCCGCCACTACACCATGCACGCCGAGGGCTCAGTGCTGATCGAGTTCGGCAACACCAAAGTGCTTTGCACCGCTTCGGTGGAAGAGCGCGTGCCGCCCCACAAGCGCGGAAGCGGCGAGGGCTGGGTCACGGCCGAATACGGCATGTTGCCCCGCGCTACCCACACCCGCAGTGACCGCGAGGCCGCGCGCGGCAAGCAGACCGGCCGCACGCAAGAGATCCAGCGCCTCATCGGCCGCAGCCTGCGCGCGGTGTTTGACCTCAAGCTGCTGGGCGAGCGCACCATCCAGCTCGATTGCGACGTGATCCAGGCCGATGGCGGAACCCGCACCGCTGCCATCACCGGCGCCTGGGTCGCGGCGCAGGATGCAGTCAACCAGCTGCTGGCCAGTGGCAAGATCACGCAGTCCCCCCTGGTGCAGCCCGTGGCCGCCATCTCGGTCGGCATCGTGCAGGGCACGCCGCTGCTGGACCTGGAATATGTGGAAGACGTGGACTGCGACACCGACATGAACGTCGTGATGACGGGCGCAGGCCACTTTGTGGAAGTGCAGGGCACGGCCGAAGGCGTGGCGTTTACCCGGACGGAGATGGACCAGCTGCTCGCGCTGGCCGAAAAAGGCATCGCAGAGCTGGTGCAGTTGCAGCAGCGGGCGCTGCTGCAAACCCCCTAACCCGCTGATACTCACTAATTGATAGCTGCTTGCGCTTGCTGGATAAGCGCTAGATGCCAATTTGAATCATGAAAATCGTTCTAGCATCCAACAACCGTGGCAAGCTGGCCGAGCTGCAGTCCATGTTCGCGCCACTCGGGGTCGAGCTGGTTCGCCAGGCCGACTTGGGCGTGGGTGAGGCCGAAGAGCCATTTCGCACCTTTGTGGAGAATGCCTTGGCCAAAGCCCGCTTTGCCTCGGCCCACACCGGCCTGCCCGCCTTGGCGGATGACGCCGGTATGTGTGTGGATGCCTTTGGCGGCCTGCCGGGCGTCGATACCGCCTACTACTGCACCCAGTTTGGCTACGAGAAGAGCGACGACAACAATGTGCGCGCCCTGCTGGAGCAGTTGCACGGCGTCGCCAACCGCCGCGCCGCCATGGTCAGCACTCTGGTTGCCGTGCGCAGCCCGCAAGACCCTGAGCCGCTGATTGCCGTGGGCCGGGTGGTGGGCGAGATCACCACCGAACCCCGGGGCAGCAACGGATTTGGTTTTGACCCTGTGATGTTCATCCCCGAATTCGGCAAGACCTTTGCCGAGCTGCCTGTGGAAGTGAAGAACGCCCACAGCCACCGGGGCCGCTCGGCCGCGCAGATGCTGGCGCTGATGCGCGAACATTGGCTGTAGAAGGGGCACTGAACGTGGTTCATATTCCGATCACGCCGCAGGCAGAGGCCGAACCCGCCGTGGTGCGCGACATCCAGCACTACATGCGCCCCGGCCTGCTGCAGCTGCCCAGCCTGCCACCGTTGTCGCTGTATGTGCACCTGCCGTGGTGCCTCAAGAAATGCCCGTACTGCGACTTCAACTCGCATGAGTACCGCGAAGGTGGCAGCGATGCGGCGGGCAATGCAGGGGTGCCCGAGCAGCGCTACATCGACGCCCTGATGGCCGACCTGGAAGCCGCGCTGCCGCTCATCTGGGGTCGCACGGTGCACAGCGTCTTTATCGGTGGGGGCACGCCCAGCCTGTTTTCACCAGCCGCCATTGACCGGCTGATTGGCGACATCCGCGCCCGCCTGCTCCTTGCGCCCGACTGCGAGATCACCTTGGAGGCCAACCCCGGCACGTTCGAGAAAGACCGCTTCCGCGCCTTCCGCTCTGCGGGCGTCACGCGCCTGTCGGTGGGGGTGCAAAGCTTCAACGACCAGCACCTCAAGGCCCTGGGCCGCGTGCATGACCGGAGCCAGGCCTTGGCGGCGGTGGAAGAGGCTGCCGCGTCGTTTGACACCTACAACCTCGACATCATGTACGCGTTGCCGGGCCAGACGCCGCAGGAGCTGGAGCAGGACATGTTGACGGCATTGGCCTTCAAGCCGCCGCACATCTCCATCTACCACCTCACCATCGAGCCCAACACCTACTTCGCCAAGTTTCCGCCAGCCATCCCCGAGGACGACCAGGCCTACGCCATGCTCGACCGCATCACCGAGATGACGGGCCAGGCGGGCATGGCGCGCTACGAAATATCGGCCTATGCGCAGCCCGGCCACCAGTGTTTCCACAACACCAACTACTGGCAGTTTGGTGACTACCTGGGCATTGGCGCGGGCGCACACAGCAAACTCAGTTTTGCGCACCGCGTGGTGCGCCAGGTGCGCTTTCGCGACCCAGGCCGCTACATGGACAACGCCCTGGCCGGCCGGGCTGTGGCGCAGGATGAAGACGTGCGCCGGGCCGAACTTCCGTTTGAGTACATGCTCAACGCCCTGCGCCTGCGCGGTGGTTTTGCGCTGCAGGACTTCATGGATCGCACGGGTTTGCCGCTGACCACCATCGCCAAGGGGTTGAAGGCGGCCGAGAGCAAAGGTTTGATCGAGCGCGACCTGACCCATGTGCGCCCGACAGAGCGGGGCTTTGATTTTCTGAGCGACCTGCAGGAGCTGTTCCTGGCGGACTGACCGGGGCTACCGCTGATGCCGTGGCGCCGCCGCACCTGCCTATGGTTGGCGCTGTGTGCAGCGCACCGTCCCCCGCGTGGTCAGCCGCAGCGCACCGCCACAATGCGGCCGTTGGCATCCACCTCCAGGTTGAGCCGCTGGGCATTGAATTCCTTGGTGATGATCTGGCCGGGGCGCAGGACGCGGGCCATTTGTGCGCCCGACCGCACCCGGGCCAGTTCCACCACCGACGCCGTGCTGTTCTGCCCCACCGCCGACTGGGCCGGCTGGGCGTTGCACAGGCCGCCTGGCGCGGGCTCTGCCGGCGCCGGGCTGCCAGAGGGGGCCGGGGGCTGGCCTTGGCTGGCGCAACCCGTCATCAGCGCCGCAACCACCAGGCTGCCAGAGATGCCAAAAGGGATTTTCGTCATGGGTGAGGCTCCAGAAAACAAGACCCTCACCATACCGGAAGCCCTGTGAGCGCGGGTGTCCACGCGTAACACGGGGGGAGGGCGGTTGTCCCTCCAGCTGGTTGGATGACTTGATGAAGGTCAAGAAAATGTTGACTGAATGCGACAGGCAGCGCGCCTCCCTTGCACGAAGGGTGCCCGGCGATGGTTTGCCGTAAGGCCCTGTCCGCACAATGGACTGTTGGTGGTCTGCGCCCCGCACTGGGTAGGCAGAACACCGGGGCCGGTGTGGAGCGCACGGGCTTCTGGCAACCGAGTTTGTGCATCCCCGAACCACCATGTCCGACGATCCCATCTTCAGCCTCATCCACTCTCTCGGCGACACCCTGGATGGTCTGGACGTCGCCCTGTGCGCGTTTGACGAAAACGATTGCACCCTCGCATGGAACCGTACGTTCTTCAAGTTCTTCCCGGAGCATGAGGGGCGTGTCTACGTGGGCGAGCCCTACCACGCCAATCTGCGGCGCTTTTACACCGAGCGGCTGGATGCGCAGGAGCTGCCCAATATCGACCGCTACATCGCGGCAGGCGTGGAGCGGCACCGCGCACAGACGCGCCCCTACAGCTTTGAGCACCGGGGCCTGCGGGTCCACGTATCGTCGTTGCCGATCGCCGGGGTAGGGCGCGTGCGGGTCTGGCGTGCAGAGGCGGTGCAAAGTCCACGAGAACAGGAAAAGCTGGACAAGGTGGGCGATGCCAACATCCACGAGCCGGGCTATCCGCGCAGCCCCATGGTGGAAAGTACAGAGCTTTTTGACCGCATTCCCGATGGCTTGATGATCTGTGGGGAGGACCAGCGCATTCAATGGGTCAACGAGCCGTTCATGCAGATGTACAGCCTTGTTGATCGCGCCGCTGCAACGGGCCTGAGCTTTGAGGACATTTACCGGGGGGCCTGGGCTGCGGATGGGCCGGGTGACATGGCGCCCTTTTATGAGGGGCTCACCATCCTGCACGAACACATGCGATTTGCAGGCGCACCGTTTGAGGTGCCCTTGCCCCGCAACCGCTGGAGCCGCGTGATCGCCAAGCAGGGTTTGGACGGGACCGTGTTCTATGCACATGTGGATATCACCGAGTTCAAGCGCCAGCAACGTCGGCTTGCCCAGGCCGAGCGCAGTGCCCGCGACAGCGAGGCGCAACTGCGTGAGAAGTCCATCCTGCTGGAAGCCACGTTGGAAAACATGGACCAGGGCGTGGCCAAGATCAGTGCCACGGGCATTGTGGAGCTGTGCAATCGCCGCGCGCTAGAGCTGCTGGATTTGCCCGTCGAACTGATGGCCTCCAAGCCCTCGCTGGTGAATGTGCTGGCCTACCTGCGCGCACGGGGCGAGTTTGACGGGGCCTCGCAAGACATCCAAGACATGCTGCTGAACAGTGACGGCGGGGTCGATCAGCAGCAGGTCTATGACCGCCCCCGGCCCGACGGGCGCATCCTGGAGGTCCAGACCGTGCCCATCAAAGGTGGAGGTGCGCTGCGCACCTTCACCGACGTGACCCAGCGCAAACAGGCCGAGCACCGCATACGGCATGTTGCCGAACACGATGGACTCACGGGGTTGCTGAACCGCTCGGCCTTCCTGCAAACCCTTCAGGCGGCGGTGCCCGATGCGCGGCGCCAGGGCCAGGGCTTTGCCGTGTTGTATGTGGACCTGGACGGCTTCAAGCCCATCAACGACCGCTTCGGACATGCTGTGGGCGACCAATTGCTGGCGTGGGTGGCCCGGCAGCTCGCCCAGGCGGCGCGCGAAAACGACGTGGTGGCGCGGCTGGGGGGCGACGAATTTGCCCTGCTGCAGCGTGGCGTCTCTGACCGCGACAGCGCTCTCCGGCTGGGCGAGCGCCTGGTGCAGGCCATTGCCCAGCCGACGGAGATTGAATCGCATTTCATCCAGATCGGAGCCTCTGTAGGCATCGTGATGTCGTCCGCCGACGCCACGAACGCCGAAGAGCTGCTGCGCAAGGCCGATTCCGCGATGTACCTGGCGAAAGCCTCTGGGCGCGGTTGTGTGCGGATTTATGGTGCGTGACCGCCCAGCGTGCACGCGCCGGGTCAGCGGGCTTGGAAGACGTCCTTCAGAAAGTCGAAGATGTCCTACACACCTCGGTCACGGGGCGGCCTACTATTTGTCCGTCGATACCCCGTCGACATCCCTCCCGCTTGCACAAGCAAGTGTTCAGCCCGCACCCAGCGGGCTTTTTTTTGCCCGTTTCCCGTCCTGCCAGTGCCTGCACCGCTAACCGCAGGACATGGGACTTGTCATGAATGAGCAGGTGAATACTGGGTTCTTTGACCCCATCCTCTGCACGTTGCGCTAGGGGGCTGCATCATTCACAGCCAGGTGGGGTGTCATCGTGGGGCCACCGCTTTTGATTACAAAACCAGAATGATTCTGTACAAGCCCGGGGCGCAATTCATCTACAAGGGCCGACGTGTCAGCGTGGACTACGTCATCATCCGAAGAACGGGCCTGTGGGTCCGATTGGCCGGCAGTGAGGAGGTGTGCCGACCAGAAGATCTGACACCCATTTCGCCCCATGCTTCTGGCTTGCCCGAAGGGCGCCACTGACGGCGGGTAGGGGGCACAAAGCACAACGGGCCGTGAAGGCCCGTTGTGTTGGATGTTTTGGCGGGACTGTGAGATTTGAATTCCCTATTGAAACCCGCATGAATAAAGGGTTTCAATATTTTTGATGGTCAGTATCCCGTCAAAAATACCGCCAAAAATTTTTGCTGGCCCCTTCGTCTGCAACCTCCCCGAGACGCCGCCCCACAATACAACCCCCCTAGGGAGAGTCCCGCAACAGTCCGGCAACGCGGCTCGAATTACCCGCACCGGAACCACCGGGGAAGGACCCAAAAACCGCCCCACCCAGGCCATGCTTACTTACCTCTTGCCAGCGGTCAGGACTAGAAATTTTGTGTGGTGCGAATTACCCGCATCAAGGGGACGGGGGAAGGACCCGCGACGGGGGGTCACCGGTCCCCCTGACGTGCGGCGTTGCCGACTCCTTCGGGTGCCCAGTTGAGCGCGGGCGCTGCAATTCCTTCGGGGGGTTACCCCTTTTTCACCGGGGACACCGGGGACAAAATCAAAACCGCCCGGAAACCCGCGCCAGTATTGAATAGTTTGTCCCCGGCAGCACCGGGGACAAACGGAATTCTGCCCGGGACACCGGGGACAAATGAATCCACAGACGTGCGCAATCGTCCAGCCATCGACGCATTGCCTTCACTTAACCCCCTATAGAGCACCGCAGAACAGCGCGGCAACGCGGCTCGAATTACCCGCGCTTGGGAGAGGAAGGAAGGACCCACGGCCGAGGGCTGCATGTGTCCACCGTCCACCGTCCACCCTTTCCCAACGCGATCCACTCGCCCACCAATGGGGTGCGAATTACCCTTGTGTGAAGGGGCCAGGAGGGACCCGCTGTACACGGCAGCGAGAGACACGAGGGACGGGACGAGCCCCGCACCAGATCAAGGCCAGGGCCGCGCCCTTCCCTTTGGCACCAGATGCCGTAAGCCGGGCATGTACAGCGCGAAGGCAGCTCCCGCCCCCGCCCCTCACGGGCGGCACGGCACGGCATGGCTGCTGCCGCAGGGCGAGCACGCAAAGCCCCGGCCGGGCTACCGCTCACAGATCCAGCTCAAAGATGGCAGGCGGTATCTGATAGCACCGCACCTTGCCAATGCCTGGCAGTCTGGTGCTGATGGTGTATCGGTCGGACTCCCTCACCGTCAGGCAACCGTGCGCAGCCAGCACACGGCACACTGCCACATGGTCGAAGCCCTGGCAGATTTCGGCCTTGAACGTTTCAGCCAGCACGAAGTATTCAAAGCTGACCCCCTCGCCCAGCGTAGCGGGCATGCGCTCGCCATACTCCCGCTGATGCTCTGGGTCGCTCTTGATGGGTTCGCCATCGGCGTTCAGCATGCGGCGCACGCCGGCACGCTGCAGCGTCTTGGGTGCGTGGTCATCAGCAGCCCGGTGCCACATGGCAAAGCGCCCATCGCCGTGCGTCTCCAGAAACCGGCGCACAGCCCGCAGCATGGCCACCACCTCACCATTGCCAGCGCCACCACGCGCAGCCAGCCAGGCGGCAAAGCAGGCGCGTGCACCGCGTTCGCTCTCGCCCGCAGGCCAACCGGTAAGCCCGGCCTCGGTGGCCAGCTCACCCGCCACACCCACCAGCGCAAAGCGGGCGCCTACCCGCTCCACCTGGCCCGATGCACCTTGCGGTATCCATTCACGGGACAGGGCCTGTACAGCGGTGCGCAGGCGCTTGGGCAGGGTGTCGGCATGGGCGCACGCCCATTCGACAAACGCACGCCCCGGTGCGCCGTGGCACACCTGCGCCTCTCGGGCCAAATGGCCGGAGAACGCAGCCCCGCCCGCAAAGTCGTGCAGGTTCTCAAAGGCGCCCAGCCCCTTGCCTGCATCGGCCGGAATGTCTGCCATGCGCACCTCTTGCCCGGTCCGCGTGCGCTTCATGCCTTCGGCCATGTGGTCAGCCAGCCCCAGCTCACCAGCAGACAGAAACAGCAGGCGCCATGACAGGCGGGCGCGTGGTGCGCCGTTGCGGGTAGCGCGGGCCTTGCTCTGTTCATTGGCCAGCATGTAGGCGCACTCGCCTGCCACCTTGCCCTCTACCTGCGCCAGCTCATCCAGGATCAGCAACGAATCGCAGTGCTGCGCGGCGATGGCTTCCAGCGCGTTGTCGGTGGTGCGCCAGCGCTGCATGTAGCTTGCGCCACCGTACACGCTCGCAGCCAGCCGCAGGGCTGTGGTCTTGCCTGAGCTGCTGTCGCCCCGGATGTGAAAGCCCCCGCTCTCCATGCCTGCAGGGCGCAGCAGCGGCCCCGCAAAGGCGCAGGCCACCGCAAACACCAGCCGGGAGTTACCCACGCACAGGGCCCCAATGCGATCACGCCAGGCGGCTGCATCGTGCTTCACGCGGAAGGTGTTCTCCATCTGGCTTTCGCTTTGGAACACGATGCGCTCTGCATCGTCGCCGATGGTTTCATGGGGCAGCACAAAGGCGCGGCCGTGCCAGCCGATGCGGTCGGTGCAGCTCGCAAACTCGCCCGGCTGGCGGGTCTGTATGTACTGGGTCAGCAGGTTGCGGGCCGCAGGCGATGGAGCGATGCGCAGCCCCATATTCAGCAGCGCGGCGCGGTATTCCCCACCATCACCAGACAGCATGCGGGCGGGCATGGCCCATTGCTTGGGCTTGCCTAGCGGGTCAGCAAAGGCCAGCAGGTAGCCCCAGCCTGCGCCGTCCTGATCGCGGGTCAGGGCCTGCACATCGAGGCGGCTGCACACCCACTGCGGCGCCTTGGGTTGCCCCTCCTTGTCCACGCCCGCATGCCACACACCCGAATCGTTGACGGTGAAGGGGTCGAACGGGCGGCCGTCGCTGGGGGGCTCATTGCCCCCGCCGTGCCCACCATCGGCTCCGTGGGGCTCGCGTGGTGTGCGGGTGCTGGCCTTGCCTGCGGTGGTGCCTTGCGCGGCTTGCTGGGCGCGTTCGGCCTGCTCTGCCTGGTGCGCTGCAATGGCGGTCTCCACGCAGGCGCCCACGGCCTGCAGCCCTTGCGCCTGGTGCATGTCGTTGAAGTCGCTGCCACCATCGGGCAGCCCCTCGGGGAACACTGCCAGGCCACGCACCGCACGGGCTGCGGCTTCGGCCTTCACGCGGCCGGTGTTTGTGCCGGTGCGGGCTTCGGTGGCGCGGTCATCATCGCCACACAGCACCAGCAGCGCGGCACGGTGTTGCTGGCGCAGGGCCTTGGCGACGTGGGCAAGGTTGCCCGCATCAAAGGCCACAGCCACCGGGCGGCCGGTGGCCTGGTGCAGGCTGGCAGACGTGGCAAAGCCCTCGGCAATGAGCAGCACAGCAGCCCCGGCAGGATCACCGCACCAGTGCCACAACCCCGACTTGCGCCCGCCCTTCAAAAACAGCTTGTCGGTGCCATCGGCCGGGCGCTCGGGTGCAATGCGCTGCAGGTTCCACAGAGCCCCCGCAGCATCACGCAAGGGCACCAGCACGCAGCCATCAGGGGCAAAGCGCACACCGTGGGCCTGCACGCCCTTGCGGGCCAGGTAGGGGCTGGCGCCGGTGTCGCTGGCTGCATCCCACTGCGCCGTGGCCTCAAGCGCTGCAGCCGCGTGGGCGGCCTGCTGCCGGGCCTGCTCTGCCTGCTGGCGCTCAATCCTCTCGCGCTCACGCTGCACCAACACCTCGGGGCTCGGTGCGGCCGGGGCTTCGCTGGCCTTGGGCAGCACAAAGCCGTGTTCTTTGGCCAGGTGCAACAGCGTGCCGATGCCTACGCCCCCGCCCGCCTTGATGCTGCGCCAGGTGCTGCGCGTGGCGCGTGGGTCGTGCCCGTCTGCGGTCGCGCTCCATGCCTCGAACAGGTCTTGGCCCGTGGCGTCGGGAAACTCGCTTTTGATGGCCATGCCCACCCGCGCCCATTCTTCGCGTGGCAGGCTGGCGGGGATGTGCGCCAGTGCAGCGCGGATCAATTCAGGGGTGGGGGTCAACATTGCGGGGCATGCTCCGCGCCTTCCGGGCAGGCGCTGTACGGGCTCAGGGGAAGAGGTGCGAGATCAACGGGCAAGACGCGCCAACCTCTTAAGTTCTGGCTCCATCAATCGGGCCAGCTTCACGGGGTCCTGTATGCCGTGAACATTCATCGTGATTTGCACGCCAGAAGACGACTGGCCTAGAGCCCCTACCCCAGAGGAAGAGTAACCAGAGGACCCAACCCCCGCAGAGCTACCAGAGGCGCGGCCAGGTGTCGCGCCGCCCCCCTGGCCGGAGCTCGTGCCCCCCTTGTCTGCATCCGTTGAAGTCCCATTGATCCTTCTGCGAATGGCCTCCATCACCGCTTCGTTGATCGCCTCATCCAGCTTTTGCAGGTTGATGAACGGCGTGCCCCGCGAGCCCCGATCCCTAAGGCTGTTGGTGTCGAAGGCGTCCGCAAAGGCGAGCGCTTCCTCATCGGTCATGCCACCTTTTTTCGCACGGTCAAAGATGCCTTTCTTGGTGGGCATGCCGTCTTCTTCACGCACCTTGCCATCGGCATCCAGGCTGCGGTGCTGGTTGTCCATGTTCCATTTCTTGAGGTAAAGCTCAATCTCACGCTCCTTGAGCTGGTTGGCCTTTTCCTGCGCGGCAATCTCCCGTTCTTTCTGGGCGTTCAAGCGTTCCAGCTCGGTGGCCTGGTCGCGGGTTGCACGGGCTGCGCGGCCGTGTGCGTCGGCGGCGCTGTTGGTGGCATCCCGCAGACGCAGGGTGCTTTTGCCCGCCCGGTCTACTTCGATTTCAAAGCCCCGCATTGCAGCGGCGGCGGCCACCCAAGAGGGCGCAACGCCGTTGTTTGCCGCAATGGCAGCTTCTGCCGCTTTCCTGAACCCTTCACTCAGTTCGCGGGCACTGGCTAGGCCGCTGGAGGTCAAGGTGTCGTAGGCCTCCTTGGCAGTGGCGGCGGTCTTGCGCAGCGATTCGTCCGAGGTGATGCCCAATTGCGCTATGGCCTCGCGCACGCTGTTGATGCCAGGTGTAGCTTTGTCGAGCGCATCAGCAAGCGCCTCGGCTTTCTCCTTGGCTTGGTCTAGCAGGCCGTCTGCAATCTTGTCGCCCAAGACACTGCGTACCTCTTCGACCTTTGCACGGATCGCCTCCAGCGCCTTTTCACTGTCGGCGGTGTTGATGGCGTTGACAAAGCTGGCCGTCAGCACCCGGCCCGCATCCAGGCCCTGCGCCTTGAGCCGTTCCACACCAACAATCAGGGCATCCAGGTCATTGATGGCGCTGCGCGAGGCCGCGCCGATCTTCCCCTGCAGTTCTTCAAAATCCAGCCCCGTGCGCTTCACGGCCTCGTGCAGGATGGCGTCCATGACTTGGGCCACGCGTTCACCCTCACGCGCAGCCCCGGAAAACGCGGCCCGCGCCATCACCTCGAACTGCGCAAGATCCTTGCCGCTGAGCGCCTGCGCCCATGCCGCCTGAAACTCCGATGCCGACACCTTCCCATCAGCCACCAGCTTGTCCAAAGTCGCTGCAAAGTCCTTCACGCCCTGCAGCTTCGACAGGTCGAACCCCTCGGTTATTTTCTTGATCGCCTCCGCCGCAGCGGTGCCGTTCTTGGTCAATTGGTCGAACTCAGCGACAGCCGAGCGGGATGCTTTGGACAGCTCAAACTGTTTGTCGATGGCGGCCTGCGTCGCCGCAGCAAGGCGGGCGCGATCTGCTGCCGCTTCCTTCGCTATGTCGGATGCCAGCTTTTCAGCGCGTGCCAGTTCCTCGGTGCGGTCCTTGTAGCCCGCCAGCTTGGCCGCAGCCTCGCCAAGCCATGTGCCAATGTCCTTGATGTTGACCAGCAACCCGATCAGGGTGAAGGTCCGCAGGGACGCAAAAATGGTGGCCATGCGCCCCACGCCAGCGGCCGCAACATTGGCGGCCGCGCCCGTCGCAGCCATTTGCGCGTTGTGGGCCGCCATCGCCACCGCCGCCTGCTGGGCTGCAGCGCCGATGCCCAGGAAGTGCTGCGCCAACCGCAGTGCTGCAAAGGCTGCAGCCGCCTGCCCTGCGTCAATCAGCAGGTCGGCAATCGTCTTGAGGTTGCCCGCCAGAGCGTTGATGGCACCGGCAGCGGCCGTGCTGGCACCCGTGGCTTTGTCGGTATCGGCCACATACAACTGCCACTGCGTGCTCAGGTTCTGCAGCGCTCGCCCCACAGTGGGCGGCAGCTTGCTGAACTCTGCGGCCACCGCATCGCTCTGCCCTTTGAGGGCCCCAATCACGGTTTCGCTGGTCAGCAATCCAGCCTCGGCCATCTTGCGCAGTTCACCCGTGGTCACACTCAGGCCATCCGCTAGGGCACGCGCAAGGCGGGGGCTTTGCTCCATGATCGAATTGAATTCATCGCCCCGCAGCACGCCGCCCTGCAGGCCCTGCACCAGTTGGGTAATGGCAGCGCTTGAAGCCTGCGCACTGGCGCCGCTCAGTTGGATTGCCTGGTTGATGGTCTCAGTCAGGCCTAGGGCGCCAGCGCTGGCGTCTGCGGTCGATGCACCAGCATCCTTGGCGGTTTGCGCAAGACGTGTGAACAACGTACCGGTATCGTCCAACGCACTGTTGGTGCGAAGGGCAACATCCTGCACACCGGCCCAAGCTACGCCGAACGCCTCTCCCTCGCCTGTCGCAATTTTTAAACGGGCCTGCAGGTTGTTCACCTGGTCGGCTGTCTGCGCCAAATCGGTCGCCATGGACTTCAAGCCCTGCAGGCCCGCCAACCCAGCCACGAACCCTTGCAGGCGCCCGATCTGCTGGCTGATGGACTCCACGCCATCCCCGATCTGGCGATGGGTGCGCACCATGCTCGCGCCGGCCGCTTCGGCACCGGTTGCAGCGCGTTGGTACGCAGGGGCAATGCCATCCACCGCAGTGCGCACAAGGGCCACTTCTTCACGAATACGCTGCTGGGCGGCCTCCGCATTTTTTCCGGCAATGCCAAACCGTTGCAACGCTGCTTGCGCTGCGGCGAGTTCATCAGTCTGGCGGCTCAACTCAACGCGTGCGCCTTCAGCAGCGGTTTCCAGCCGCTGCAGTGCTGCGGCCTCTTGGGCAGTTGCCGGGCCTGCCTGCGCGATCTGCCGGGCGTAGTTTGCGGCCTCGCTGGCCGCCGAGTTCATTGCCTTGGTGCTGGCGGCCACTCCTTGCTGCAGACGCAGAAACGTCGATATGGCCGCGTCCTGTTCGCCAAGCTGGCGCAACTGTGCAGCGGCAGCACGCGCCGCCTGCTGAAGGTCGCCTTCAGCAACCTTCGCCAAGTTCTCCAGGTCCTGGGCAAGGTCTGTGATGGACTTTTCGCCCTCGGTACTGGCTTTGATGACGATGCCGATTTCATGTCTTCCGCTCATGGGAACCTCTCAATTCATAAAATGCGCAGATGGCCCGCTTGATCGCGTTCACCTTCTGCATTGCCTTTTTGGTGGGGGCTGGCGTTTCCGTGCGTGCAGGGATGGCACTGGCCGCGCTGGCCGCTGTTGGGTTGGCTGGATACGTGCTGTGGTGCGGCGTGCGGCTGTTCATCGGGCGGTAGTGGCAAACGCCGCACGGGCAGGCACAAGCAGACTCCAGCTCACTCGGTGTTGAACAGGTCCGGTTGCGCACGCGGCCGGTGCAGCAGCGTGTAGGTGCGCACCTTGCGAACATGGGTGCCCCCTGCACACGGGATCTGCCGCCAGTCACGCGCAATGCCGTAGCCCATGCCGGGCAGATCGAGGCGCTGCATGTCGCTCAGCACCTTGGTAACGCTCCCCACATCGCAAGCGGCATCAATTTCTTTCGCAGTCGCGCCGGGATGCGTTTCCAGGTAGTCAGCCGCACGCACCGCTTGCTCTGGCCGCGTGTCTTCTTTGGGTTTTGCTGGGGCTGCCATGCTGCCCCTCACGTCAACCGCGGCGCCAGGTCGGCGGGCGTCAGTGGCTCAAAGCCCACACGCAGCACGCCGGGCTGGCCAGGTTCAGATTCGGCCCGCAACTCGCCTGTCTTTGCATCGTGCACACGCACCACACACAGGGCATCCACCGTGACACGCTGGCGCCTTGACTGTGGCGGGCACAGAAACATCGACTTTGCGGGGCCGCTCTCTGCCGTGCGCTGCAGGAAAGCCGCCGTCTGGGGTCGCTTCGCCTGCAGCTCGGCAATGTGCGTCTCTGCAATGACGGCTCCGGTGCCGGGCTGCACCTCCAGCACCCAGCAGGGCCACAGCACCAGCACGGTAACGGGCTTGCGGCCGGACCTGCGCCAGAGGCTGGAACACATCACGCCATCGGCGGGCATCTTGAGCGCGAGGGCGTCGGCAGCGGCTTGCAGGCAATGCTGTGCGCTGTCGTGCGCTGCGGCCAGGGCTTTGTCCATGGGCGATGGCCCAATGTCAGGCCCTGTCATTGGCGTCACCAATCTTGGCGCGGTCGGCGCACCACGCAAGCACTTCGGACTCACGCCAGGCCACGGCACGGGCTCCGAGCCTCACTGAGCCTGGAAAGGTGCGCTCTTGCATGGCTCTGTAGATGCTTGCTCGCTTCAAGCCCGTGAGGCTCTCCACGATGGGTAGCCGGACGAGCCTGCTTGGGGCTGGGGAAAGTGCGGGCACCGGTTCAGAAGCTGCCTGTAAAGGTGCAGCGCCTAGGCTGTTGCCGGGGGGCCTGTGTTGGGCGTTTGGATGCATTGAGCGCCTATGGTGGTTACTGGGACGCTCATGTTCTTTCTCGCAGGCTATCCGCGCAAAGGAATCACCTTGGCACTTTGATCGGTGGATTTTTCCACCTCCGTACAGTCTTGGTTTTTTCCAGTGATGTCGATTAATCGCGCTCGTTTCATACCTTCCGGGGATTCGGCAGACTGACGAACCGAATCCCGCCAAGACGCCCTCTCTTCCTCAAACTGAGCACGATTTTCATCAAAGAACCGCACGGCTCCCTCAGCAGTGGCGGGCACGCCCGCAGCAACAAAAACGGCATCGCATAGACGCTCAAACGGTCCGCCCCTTCCAATAGGCAGACCCTCTTCCCCAACGGATTCCCACACCCAATCTATATAGAAGTAGTAACGATGAAGTAGCCGCTTTCTCCCCCCTTTGCGACCATCGTTCGGGTTTTGGCGCTGGACTGCCGCCGCTGCGCTACTCATATGGCTCAGCACCAACCCCACGTAGTCAACAACGCCACTTAACGGCACGCGCTCAGGCCATGCAAGGAAGTCACCCAACTGCTGCTCCGCCATGAGTTGGTGCATCGCCAACTTGTCAAACCGGCCAGCCTGATCAATCGCATCGCGCAATTCGCGTGACTTTTTCTCTATCTTTTTCAAGCTGGCACGCAGCGCTTTATCGGTAGGGATCTGTGGCTTTTGATAGGTTTCGAAGTGCCGCAATAGGCGAGCGGCCTGTTCGACACCAGCGGTCGCAGCCTCCGAGAGTCGCATCTCGCGGCAAACTTTTAGCAATCCATCTCGCTTGTGCGCTTCGAGGTGTTCGAGGATGTCAAAAAGGTTTTCATGTTCCACAGCGCCCCTTCCAGGTTCGGCCCTCAATAGGAGCCAACGCCAGGCCGGTGAAGGTGTCCGGCTTTTCGCCCTCGGTGATCAGCCTCGGGCTAGGCGTGGCGAAAAATCACACGGCTACATGAGCCCTCGCTCTGCCATGCTCAACGCCCGCGTGCCGCCCACAATGACATGATCCAGCACGCACACACCCACAAGCGCCAGCGCCTGTTTCAGGGTCTGGGTAAGGGCTTCATCTGCCCTGCTGGGTTGTACGCTGCCGCTTGGGTGGTTATGTGCAAGTACCACCGCAGCGGCACCGTGCTGCAACGCCGCAAAGGCAATTTCACGCGGGTAGACGGTGGCTTGCGCCAGGGTCCCGGCGAAGTGCCGTTCAAACGCAATGCCCCGGTTTTGACTGTCCAGGTACAGCACCGCGAAGTGTTCGCAGGGCTCACCCGCAAGGTGCAGCATCAGGTAGTGCTTCACTGCATCAGGGCTGTCAAACACGTCCCCTGGCTCGCGCAGGTATGAACCCAGGATGCACAGCGCCCGGTCAATCACGGCCCTTTCACGGGCACGCAGCCCACGGCGCAGACTGTTGGATCCGTGGGCCAAACCGTAAGCCCGGATAGGCTCGCCAGCCTTGGGGCTCTGCAGGGGTGCGGGGCGCCTTGGGGCTCTGGTGATAGCAGTTGTCGACATGGCTCATTCCCCCACCATCAAAAGCTCTTCCAGACGCCAATGCATGCTTGCCAGCACGGCCGCAGCAGTGTCGGGGAATTCAGTCCACTGCCTGCGCATATCAATGACCCCGCTCAGGGCCTTACCTATGTGCGGGATGCCATCGGCGGCCACGTCTACCGCCTGCAGCACGCGCCGTGCCTCCACAGCAAACGCCACCAGCCCAATCACGTCCCGTATAGCCGCCAACTCGCTTTGCACAGCGTAGGGTAGTAATCCGATGTTTTCTGCCATGGCTCAGCCCCTCCCCTGCAGCGCATCGGCACCGGCCAGCAGCTCAGCCGCCACGGCCCGCGCCTGGTCAATGGAGAACTCAAGATGCACACTCATAAAGTCGCGTGACATATACAAATCGACAAGGCGCGTTGACCGTGTGGCGGCGATGCTCAGATGCCCACCGTCAGGCAGTTTTGCAGACGACTCGCGCACCCGGAGCGATCCGGCTTCATGCTGGCGCGTGATGAAGGCGATGCCACTCATGCTGCACCCCCTTGCGTGCGGGGGCTTGTGCACACGTCTGCACTGCCCAGGCTGCGCAGTGCGGCCAGGGCTTGCACTGCCTTGCGGGCAGCGCCTGGCACATTCGCATCAGGCTGGCGCAGGTAATGCAGCGCCATGGCCAGGGCGTTGTGCGCATCGGCATGCAACTGGATGGGGTCGGTGGGGGCTCCAAGGCGGGCGCCTTGCGAGCTGGTGGGCGCAGCGCTGCGGCTGGCCAAGGGGATGACGGGTGTCATGGCTTCTTGCTCCTTTGCGAGACTTGAAACCACCGCATGCGTTCTTACGCGCATGAGGTGGACGGGATGTTAAGAACACGCGCAAAGACGTGCGCCAGGCGTTACCGCTGTGGCCATCCCGCCCGAAACCAAGCGTACGACCAAACGCCGCACGCGCTGAATACAGACGTGACAAAACCTCACTATCGGGGAGGTCGCGCCGCTTTGCGAAAAGGTGTTCTTACGCACCGGCCCCGGTCAGGGGTTGGGGGCATTATGCACGGGGGAGGCAGGCATGGCTACCTACGAAACGCGACAAATCAAAGGCTGGCGCTCTCGCATGGAAGATGAGGCGGCTGAGCTACGCAAACGGATATGGCAAGCACCTGCACAAGTGATCTACCGCGAAGGAAGAGCCACCCCGAGCAACGGGAATTCGACAGGGTACAAGAGCTGGTTTTGTCGCGAGTTTGGGGCTGAGCGATCACTCGCAGGGGCGGAGCTGAAACGCTTGCGAGCAGATCAAGCGAGGATCGCACGAAGAGAAATGACCGATGACCAGCGCGAGGCCAAAAACGCCATCAGGCGCAATCGGCGGGCTGCCCAGCCTGAGGAACTGCGTGCGCTGCAACGCGAAATGCGCCGGGCCCTCTATGCAGCACAGCCCGAGGAATGGCGTGAGCAAAAGCTGGCGCTGCGTCGGGCAAGGTATGCGGCACAACCAGAGGAATGGCATGCGCAACAGCGGGCACCGCGTCGCGCAAGGTATGCGGCGCAACCAGAGGAATGGCGTGCACGGCAGCGGGAGGTGCGGCGTGCACGATATGCCGCACAGCCTGATGGATGGCACGCCCGCAGGGCGGAACAGCGCAGGGCACGCCATGCCTCGCAGGATGAAGAATGGCACTCGAAGCGGCGCGAGCGGCGCCGGGCGAAGGAGGCGGCGCACCCCGAAGAATGGCATGCGCGGCAACGGGCTCTGAAAAAGGCATGGTATGTCGCCCTGTCCGACGAAGGACGTGCGCAGCAGCGGGCGCGGGTCGCTGAGTGGCGTGCGTCACAGTCCCACGAATGGCGCGAGCAGAGACGCGAGCAGAACAGGGCTTGGTATGCCGAACAGTCCGAAGCGTGGCACGAACAACGGCGGAAGGAAAACCGAGAGCGAAACCGGAAGCATCGCGAAGTCCACAAAGATGAGATCAATGCCAGGAAGCGATCGGCCTATGCACGAGCGCCAGAGGCAGCAAGGGCAAAGAAAAACGCACTCATGGCGATCAAGCGAGAGCGCGATAGATCTGCCGGTCTCACAGCCACGACCCTGACCGCGCCCTGAAAAGTGGCCGATCTGGGCAGACGGGCGGCGACGTGTGGCGCCAGGGGAAGGCCCTCCCGCGCTCATTTCCAACGATGTACCTACGCATGCAACACAGCCAGGCGCCGGGCATCAGGCACCGCGGCACTGCGGCGGCAGTGCCGCCCCGTCAGCAGGTGGGCAGAGCGGGCACCCTTTGAAGGGCCGGGGCGGGGTTCAATGGGTATGGATGTATGAATGAATTTCACTATTCAATAAATATCTCCTTTGTCCCCGCTTTGTCCCCGGCCCGTCCCCGGTTTGTCCCCGGTGGGTATTTCCTGCAAACCCCCATGGCTACTGGATTCAGGCCATTTGTCCCCGTGTCCCCGGCACTTTTGGCGTTCATGGTGCCGAAGGAAATGCAAGGTAGCCCCATGCGCCCATGAAAAAAGGGCCTCGCGGCCCTTGTGTGTGGTGCTGGCGTGGGGCTCAGGCGGCCCGCTGGGGCATCGGTATCACGTCCGCTCCCTGGCGCAGCTTGTCCAGGTAGTCCGCCCATTGCTGCAGCACCGTCACGCGCTCATCAACGAAGGTGGTCCGGTCATAGGCGCCGCCGTGGGTCTTGCCGCCCACGTGGGCCAGCTGGGCTTCGATCACGTCGATATCGACTTTGAACACCTCGCGCAAGAGAGTGCGGCCCGTGGCGCGGTAGCCGTGCCAAGTGTGAATGTCCTTGTAGCCCATGGCGTGCAGGGCGGCGTTTACTGCGGCTTCGCTCATGGGCTTGCTGTGGTCGCGCAGGCCGGGGAACACGTACTCACCGTGGCCGGTCAAGGGCTGTAGCTTGAGGATGGCGGCCACCGCTTGCCGGGGCAGTGGCACCTTGTGCGCTGCCCCGTCTCGTTTGGCCGCTACGCTGCGCTTCATGTCTGCGCTGGGGATAGTCCACCAGCCCGCCGCCAGGTCAAGATCAGCCCAGCGCATGGTGCGCAGGTTGCCGGGGCGCTGGAACAGCATGGGGGCGATGGCCAGGGCCCCGCGCACCACGGGGCCGCCGCCGTAGCCGTCGCTGGCCCGCAGCAGTTCGCCCAGTTGGGCCGGGTTGGTGATGGCCGGGAAGTGCCCCTTTTTGCGTGGCTTCAGCGCCTTTTTGATGTCCTGGGCAATGTCCCGCGTGGCGTGCCCCTTGGCTATGGCGAACTGCCAGACGCCGGATGCAGTGGTCAGCAGCCGGTGCGCACTCTCCACGGCATCGCGGTCTTGCACGCGCTCGCACGCCCGGAGCAGCTCGGGCGGTTCCACCTCACCGATAGGGCGGTGCCCCAGGTAGGGGTAAAGGTCTTTCTCCAGGCTTCGGGCTTCACGGTCGTAGTGGGTGGTGGACCATCCATCCCGCCTGTTCTCCAGGTAGGCCCGCGCCATCGCTTCCACGGTGTTGACCATTGCCGCCTTCTTGCTGGCCTCGGATTCGCGCTTGTGGTCGCTGGGGTCGATGCCTTGGGCCAGCAGTCCACGGGCCAGCTCGCGCCGCTCGCGGGCCTGTGCAAGGCTGATGGCCGGGTACACGCCAAAGGCCAGGGTGTTGCGCTTGCCGTTCGGGCGGCGGTAGTCCATGCGCCAGTACTTCCCGGCCTGGGTGATGTGCAGGTACAGCCCCCCGCCATCCGGCAGCGTGTGCCCTTTGGGCTTGCTGGCGTCCGGCTTGGCGTTCCTTACGGCGGTATCTGTCAGGGGTACAGCAAGGCGCGGCATGGCGGTATCTCCGGTTTTGACGGTATCTAAAACCAGCAGCTTACCCGCATCCCGTCAGAAATACCGCCAAAAACGCTGGATGTCAGTGGACGTCCAGAGCCCTTAATGGACGAAAAAAAGCCCGCCTTCATAGGAGAGAGGCGGGCTTGATGGAGGTCCTGGGATGTCCTCGGACATCGATTTGGCGGAGACTGTGAGATTCGAACTCACGGACGGTTGCCCGTCGGCAGTTTTCAAGACTGCTGGTTTAAACCACTCACCCAAGTCTCCGGGAGGGCAGGCGCGAATTCTAGCCGACTGCGGGTGCTTATTTTTTCAGCATGCCCCGGGTCTCGATGAACTTCACCACATCGGCCACGCCTGCCAGGGTTTTGAGATTGGTCATCACAAACGGCTTGAGGCCCTGGGCGTTGGTGCGCATGCGGGTGGTGTCGGCGTGCATCACGTCCAGGTTGGCGCCCACGTGGGGGGCCAGGTCGGTCTTGTTGATGATGAACAGATCGCTCTTGGTGATACCGGGGCCGCCCTTGCGGGGGATTTTTTCGCCAGCGGCCACGTCGATCACGTAGATGGTGAGGTCCGAGAGCTCGGGGCTGAAGGTGGCGGCCAGGTTGTCCCCGCCACTTTCCACAAACACGATGTCGGCGTTGGGAAACTCGCCCAACATGCGGTCGATGGCTTCGAGGTTGATGGAGCAGTCTTCGCGGATGGCGGTGTGGGGGCAACCGCCGGTTTCCACACCCAGGATGCGTTCGGCGGGCAGGGCACCGCTCACTGTCAGCAGGCGTTGGTCTTCCTTGGTGTAGATGTCGTTGGTGATGGCGATGAGGTCGTATTCATCGCGCATGGTCTTGCACAGCATTTCCAGCAGCGTGGTCTTGCCGGAGCCCACGGGGCCGCCGATGCCGACGCGCAGCGGGGGCAGGTTTTTGGTGCGGTTCGGGATGTGGTGCAGTGTGTTGGTCATGGCGTAATTTACTATCAAATCAATAGCTGCTAGCGCAGGATTCGCAAGCGCTAGGAGCGAAAAAGTCTTGAATATTGCACTTCGTGCTGGGCGCTCAGGATGGCCAGCATCGGCGAGAAGGCCTGGCGCTCGCTATCCATCAGGCCTATGGCGTGGTCTGCAGCGGCAGGTATGGCATCGGCCAGTTTTGCGAGGATGCGCTGGCCTGCGCTTTGGCCCAGCTGCATGGATTTGAGGGCGGCCTGCACCATGTTTTCGGCCCAGCCGAAGGCGTAGGCCAGCAGAACATCGCGCACGGGCGCCTGGGTGGTGGAGGCGGCCAGTGCAAATGCCACGGGGTATGTGGGGGGCAGGGCGGCCAGGTGGCGGATGGCGGGCAGGGACTCTTCGTTACCCTGGTGCTGGTTGCGCAGCCAGTCGGTCATCGACCGGCCCATCTGCTCGGTCTGCAGGCGCAGTTCGCTCGTTTCGCGGGTGTGTAGCACCCAGTCGTTGAGTTCGCGCACGTGCGCCCAGTCGGCGCGGCGCCAGGCGCCTGCTGCTTTGGCGATCAGGGCCATGTCGCCGCGCGCCTGCGTGATGTGCAACTGGTCCAGCAGCCAGTCGCCCACGGCGGTTTCGCTGGCGAGGCCCGCGTTTTCAATGGCGCTTTCCAGCCCTTCGGAATACGAGAACCCGCCCACGGGCAGCGCGGGGGAGGCGAGCCACATCAGCTGCAGGAAGCTGGCGGCGGGCAGGGGCGCGGGGCGGTCCAGGCGCATGGAGCGGGGAGTCAGTGGTCGTGGTTGCAGTGGGGGCCGTGCACATGCCCCTGGGCCACCACGGGGATGGACACGGTGCGCCCGGGGCCTGGGGATGCGGTGCTTGCTGCTGCGTGGCTGTGATCGTGATCGTGCCCATGGTCATGTCCATGGTCATGCCCACCATGGTGGTGGTGCCCGCCACCGTGTCCCGCCGCATAGGCCCCGCCTTCGGGTTCAAAGGGCAAGTTCTGCTCGGTCACGATCAGGTGCATCGCGCGCAGCATGTCGGCCAGCACGTGGTCGGGTTCGATCTTGAGGTGGTCGGGCTGCAGCTCGATGGGCACGTGGCGGTTGCCTAGGTGGTAGGCGGCGCGGGTCAGGTCGAACGGGGTGCCGTGTTGTGTGCAGTGCGTGATGACCAGCACGGGCTGCGGTGCGGCGATGACGCGGACCATGGAGCCGTCTTCGGCCACCAGCACGTCGCCGCCGCGCACCAGCGTGCCGCGTGGCAGAAAGATGCCCAATTCGCGCCCGGCGGAGTCGGTGGCGGCAAAGCGGCTTTTCTGGCGTACGTCCCAGTCCAGCTCGATGGTGGTGGCGCGCTTGACCAGTATGGGCGCAAGGCCCTTGCCTTGGGGGATGAGTTTGGAGGCTTGGAGCATGGAGATTCTATGTTGCAGCGGGCAAACGCGCATTGTGTGCCAGGGGCTCAACCCTGGGGAGCGCGTTTGTTTACAGCGTACGGGTCATGAAGAAGCTGTAAGGGTCGAGGCAGTAGTCGGCAAAAGGGCCGCATTCGACGAAGCCGTTCTGCAGGTAGAGCTGCCGCGCGGGTTCGAAGAAGGGTTGCGTGCCGGTCTCCAGGCTCATGCGGGCAAAGTCGCGTGCACGGGCCTCTTGCAGCAAATGGTTCAGGAGCTGGCGCGCAATGCCCCGGCCGCGATGGCGGGTGCTGGTGCGCATGGATTTGAGTTCAGCGTGGCCGGCATCGAGCCGCTTGAGCGCGCCCGTGCCCACCAGCATGTCGCCATCCGCTCCGGTCAGCCAGGCAGACCAGAACGCGATGTTCGGCTGGCGCAGCTGGTCCATGTCCAGCGCGTGCACGCTTTCAGGCGGTGAAACGGCGCGCATGTCCACCAGGTGCTCTTGCATGAAGGCTTCAATGCGCGGGTCGCTCAGGTCGTCCAGGCGGATCATCAGGTCTTGCAATACGGCGCTCATGGGACGTGGGCCTCAGAACAAAAAGTAGCGCTGCGCCATGGGCAGCACGGTGGCGGGCTCGCAAGTGAGCAGCTGCCCATCTGCGCGTACCGAATAAGTCTGCGCGTCGATTTCCATCTTGGGCGTGTAGCTGTTGTGCACCATGTGCTGCTTGCGCACGCTGCGGATGTTGCGCACCGCGCTCAGCGTTTTGCGCAGGCCGAAGCGCTCACCGATGCCCGCCGCCAAACCTGCCTGCGAGACAAAGGTGAGGGAGGTCTTGGCAATCGCTCCGCCAAACGCGCCAAACATCGGCCGGTAGTGCACGGGCTGGGGCGTGGGGATGGAGGCGTTCGGGTCACCCATCGCCGCCATGGCGATCAGGCCGCCCTTCAGGATCAGCGCGGGCTTCACGCCGAAGAATGCGGGCTTCCAGATGACGATGTCGGCCCATTTTCCCACTTCGAGCGAACCCACTTCATGGCTGATGCCGTGCGCAATGGCGGGGTTGATGGTGTACTTGGCCACGTAGCGCTTGATGCGCGTGTTGTCGTTGCGGGCGGTGTCACCTTGCAGGCTGCCGCGCTGCACCTTCATCTTGTGCGCGGTTTGCCAGGTGCGCAGGATGACTTCGCCCACGCGGCCCATGGCCTGGCTGTCGCTGGACATCATGCTGATGGCGCCCAGGTCGTGCAGGATGTCTTCCGCGGCAATCGTCTCCTTGCGGATGCGGCTTTCGGCAAAGGCCAGGTCTTCGGCAATGCTGGCATCGAGGTGGTGGCACACCATGAGCATGTCCACGTGCTCGTCGAGCGTGTTGTGCGTGTACGGCATGGTGGGGTTGGTGGAGCTGGGCAGGAAGTTGTCCTCGCCCACCACGCGCAGGATGTCCGGTGCGTGTCCTCCCCCCGCGCCTTCGGTGTGGAAGGCGCAGATGCCGCGCCCACCCACGGCGGCAATGGTGTTCTCCACAAAGCCCGATTCGTTGAGCGTGTCGCTGTGGATGGCCACCTGCGTGTCGGTTTCTTCGGCCACGTCCAGGCAGTTGCTGATGGCCGACGGCGTGGTGCCCCAGTCTTCGTGCAGCTTGAGGCCGATGGCGCCTGCGTTGATCTGCTCATGCAGGGCATCGGGCAGGCTGGCGTTGCCTTTGCCGAGAAAGCCCAGGTTCATCGGGAAAGCGTCGGCCGCCTGCAGCATGCGCTCCATGTTGAAGGGGCCTGAGGTGCAGGTGGTGGCCAGCGTGCCCGTGGCGGGGCCGGTGCCGCCGCCCAGCATGGTGGTCACGCCGCTGGCCAGGGCTTCCTCGATCTGCTGCGGGCAGATGAAGTGGATGTGGCTGTCGATGCCGCCTGCGGTGACGATGTTGCCCTCGCAGCTGATGACCTCGGTGCCGGGGCCGATGATGATGTCCACGCCGGGCTGCGTGTCGGGGTTGCCGGCTTTGCCGATGGATGCGATGCGGCCTGCGCGCAAGCCGATGTCGGCCTTGAAGATGCCGGTGTGGTCCACCACGAGGGCATTGGTCAGCACCGTGTCCACCGCCCCCTGGGCGTTGCTGCGCTGGCTTTGTGCCATGCCGTCGCGGATGGTCTTGCCGCCGCCAAACTTCACCTCTTCGCCATAGCTGCCTGCGCGCAGCGTGTGATCGGCCTCGACTTCGAGGATGAGTTCCGTATCGGCCAGGCGCACGCGGTCGCCCACCGTGGGGCCAAACATTTCGGCGTAGGCGCGTCGTCCAATGGTTGCCATGGTGGGGTGCTCCGCTTTCCGGTGGGCGATAAATACTATTTTTTTAATAGCTGCTAGCGCTTATCCATAAAGCGCTAGAGGCCAATTTGGCTCAAATCTTGGCGGCTCAGTGCTACAGCGCGCCGTGCGTGAGGCCTTGAAAGCCGTACACCTTGCGCTCGCCCGCGTATTCCACCAGCTCCACCGTGCGCTCCTGGCCGGGCTCAAAGCGCACGGCGGTGCCCGACGCAATGTTCAGCCGCATGCCGCGTGCGGCGGCACGGTCAAAACCCAGGGCGTTGTTGGTCTCGGCAAAGTGGTAGTGCGAGCCCACCTGGATCGGGCGGTCGCCGGTGTTGCGTACCACCAGCGTGAGGGTGCGGCGGCCGGTGTTGAGCAGGTGTTCACCGGGTTCGGTGAAGAGTTCGCCTGGGATCATTGCGTGCTCCTGGTGGGTCAACGGGTCAGGCCATTTGCGCGAGCAGCGCACCACCGAACACTGCCACGCCCGCACCTGCTGCGCGCGCCAGCCACACATGGCGGTGGCGCAGTGCCCAGCCCGCCGCGAGGCCCGTGCCATGCAGCAGCACGGTGGCGGTCAGCATGCCCGCCAATGTTTGCCAGGCGCTGTCGCTGCCTGCCAACTCGTAGCCATGGGCCACGCCGTGGAACACCGCAAACATCCCCACACCCAGCGCGGCCACCACGCCGGGCACACGCAGGCGCGACACGACCAGCAGGCCTGTGACCAGCAGCGACGCAGCAATCATCGGCTCCACCGCAGGCAGTGCCACACCTTGCAGGCCCATCACCGCGCCCGCCAGCAGCATGGCTGCAAAACCGACGGGGCCCCACAGCAGTTCGCGTCCTGCACTGCGCGCGGCAAGGGCGCTCCACAGGCCCACGGCCACCATGGCGGCCAGATGGTCCATGCCGAACAAGGGATGGGCAAAGCCGCTCAGAAAGCTGTTGTGCATATGCGGTTCAGCACCGGTATGAGCGCTGGCGCCCGTGCTGATTGCGCTGGACGCTATGAAAAGGAGAGCGGCTGTGTGGCGGTGTGAGAGTGCGATGCGCATGGGGGCTCCACAGAGAGAACGAGGGGCAGAGAGAAAGGGGGTCAGACGATCGGTTGATGGACGGTGACCAGCTTGGTGCCGTCGGGGAAGGTGGCCTCGACCTGGATGTCAGGAATCATCTCGGCGATGCCGTCCATCACGTCCGCGCGGGTGAGCACGGTGCGGCCCTCGCTCATCAATTGCGCCACGGTCTTGCCGTCGCGGGCGCCTTCCATCACGGCGGCGCTGATCAGGGCCATGGCCTCGGGGTAGTTGAGCTTCAGGCCCCGGGCCTTGCGGCGCTCGGCCAGCAGGGCGGCGGTAAAGATCAGCAGCTTGTCTTTTTCGCGAGGGGTGAGTTCCATGGTGTACAGAGTGATCTAGTGGAAGCAAGCCCATCTTAGGCAGCAAGCCCCGTGCCCGCCATACGTCATCTGGCGCAGGGGCTGTGCTCATGTGGGTTGGCAGTGGCATGGAAACTGCACCGGAAGGGGTTAACGCCGCCATTGCCCATGCCTCCTCACGCCGCCTCTATCGCCCCCGCTGACGCCGCACCGTTGCAGCCGACAGAGCCGGGCATGGCTGCACATGAACCCCAGCAGGCCCCGCAACAGGTGGTCAAGGTCCGGCGCGACTACAACAGCTGGGTCGCCACCGAGACCATGGAGGACTACGCACTGCGCTACACCCCCCAGCGCTTTCGCAAATGGTCTGAATGGCGCGTGGCCAACACAGCGTTCGGGGCTGCGTCTTTCCTGATCCTGGAAGCCGTGGGCGCCACGCTGCTGGTGCAGTACGGCTTCATCAATGCCTTCTGGGCCATCGTGGCCACGGGGCTCATCATCTTCCTGGCGGGGCTGCCCATCAGCGTGTATGCGGCGCGCTATGGGGTGGACATGGACCTGCTCACGCGCGGCGCGGGGTTTGGCTACATCGGCTCCACGCTCACCTCGCTGATCTACGCGAGCTTCACCTTCATCTTCTTCGCGCTGGAGGCTGCCGTGATGGCCTACGCGCTGGAGCTGGCGCTCGACATCCCGCCCACCTGGGGCTACCTGATCTGCGCCATTGTGGTGATTCCACTGGTCACGCATGGCGTGTCGGCCATCAGCCGCCTGCAGGTGTGGACACAGCCGCTGTGGCTGGTGATGCTGGTGGTACCGTTTGTGTATGTGATCGTGCGCGATCCTGGTGCGTTTTCTGGCATCGTGCACTACGGTGGTGAGTCAATGCGGGGCGCCACATTCCAGCTGCCCTTGTTCGGTGCGGCGCTCACGGTCGGTATTGCGCTCATTACCCAGATGGGGGAGCAGGCCGACTACCTGCGCTTCATGCCCGCATCCACCCCCGCCACACGTGGGCGCTGGTGGTTGGGCGTGCTGGTGGGCGGGCCGGGCTGGGTGGTGCTGGGCGTGCTCAAGATGCTGGGCGGCGCGCTGCTGGCTTACCTGGCGCTCACGCACATGGTGCCTGCCGAGCGTGCGGTGGACCCCAACCAGATGTACCTGGCCGCGTATGAATACGTGTTCCCCCACTACGGCTGGGCGGTGGCGGCCACGGCGTTGTTTGTGGTGGTCTCGCAGCTCAAGATCAATGTGACCAACGCCTACGCAGGCTCGCTGGCGTGGTCGAACTTCTTTTCGCGCCTTACCCACAGCCACCCGGGGCGCGTGGTGTGGGTGGTGTTCAACACCCTCATCGCCTTCATGCTGATGGAGATGAACGTGTTCCGCGCCATGGGCGAGGTGCTGGGGCTGTACTCCAACATCGCCATCGCCTGGATCATGTCGGTGGTGGCCGACCTCGTCATCAACAAGCCGCTGGGTCTGTCGCCCAAGGGCATCGAGTTCAAGCGCGCGCACCTGTACGACATCAATCCAGTGGGCGTGGGCTCGATGGCGCTCGCGTCCATCCTGTCCATCAGCGCGCACCTGGGCCTGTTCGGACCGCTGCCGCAGGCGTTCTCGGCGGTGATTGCGATGGCGGTGGCCTTTGTCACCGCACCGCTCATTGCCTGGGCCACTGGAGGGCGCTACTACATTGCGCGCCAGCCCGATCCCACTGCGGTGACCGATGTGGTGGCGGTGCCCATGCACGGTCCGGTCAGCGGCAAACAAGGTGCTGACCTGGGCAGCTATGTGCGCTACACCGTGCAGCGCTGCGTGATCTGCGAGCGCGAGTACGAAGCCCCGGACATGGCCCAGTGCCCTGCTTACCGGGGGGCTATCTGCTCGCTGTGCTGCACGCTCGATGCGCGCTGCGGCGACCTGTGCAAACCCCACGCGAGCATGGCGGTGCAGTGGTCGGCCGCGCTGCGCTGGGTGCTGCCGCGCGCCATGTGGCGCTACCTGGACACGGGCCTGGGTCACTTCCTGCTGCTGATGCTGGTGATAGCGCCGCTGCTGGCCTCGGTGATGGGGCTGCTGTACCACCAGGAGCTCAACACCATCGCCCAGGCGGCCACTGACACCGAGGTGATGGCGGCACCCGAAGTGGCGCTGCGCTCGGGCCTGCTCAAGGCCTATCTTGCACTGCTGGTCATTTCGGGCATCGTGGCCTGGTGGCTGGTGCTGGCGCACAAAAGCCGCCAGGTGGCTCAGGAGGAATCCAACCGCCAGACCGGCCTTCTGGTGCGCGAGATCGAGCTGCACCGCCAGACCGACGAGGCCCTGCAGACCGCGCGCAGCGTGGCCGAGCAGGCGCGCCAGGTGGCCGAAGAAGCCAAGCGTGCTGCCGACCAGGCCAACCACGCCAAAAGCCGCTACATCAGCGCCATCAGCCACGAGATCCGCACGCCGCTCAACTCCATCCTGGGCTACGCGCAGCTCATGGGCGAGGACGCGGGCGTGCCCCCGCACCGCAAGCAGGCGGTGCATGTGATCCGCCGGGGCGGTGAGCACCTGCTCTCGCTCATCGAGGGCACGCTCGATATTGCGCGCATCGAATCCGGCAAGCTCACGCTGGACGTGACGCCCATGCGTTTTTCCGATGGCCTGCACGAGATGGCCAGCCTGTTTGAACTGCAGGCCGCGGCCAAGGGCCTGGCCTTCCAGTTTGATGTGCTGGGCGTGATTCCGGAAGTGGTGCGTGCCGACGAAAAGCGCCTGCGCCAGATCCTCATCAACCTGCTGGGCAACGCCGTCAAGTTCACCTCGCACGGCACCGTCACGCTGCGCGTGCGCTATGCACGCGAAATGGCGCGCATCGAGGTGCAGGACACGGGGCCAGGCCTCACAGCCGAGGAGATCGAGCGCATCTTCGAGCCCTTTGCGCGCGGCGGCTCGGGCGGTGGCAACACCGCGGCCGCGCCGGGCGCAGGCCTGGGCCTGACCATTGCCAAGATGCTCACCGCGCTCATGGGCGGCGAGCTGACGGTGAGCAGCACCCCAGGCGTGGGCTCTGTGTTCCACGTCAAGCTGTTTCTGCCCGAGGTGCATGGGGATGCGCTGGGCAAGGCGGCGGCGCCTGTGGCTGTGCAAGCCCAGCGCGCGCGCAGAGGGTATGCCGGCGAGCGCCGCCGCATCCTGGTCGTGGACAACGAAGAGCCCGACCGCGAGCTGCTGGTGCAACTGCTCGAACCCCTGGGCTTTGAGCTGCGCCAGGCGGCCAGCGGCCACGATGCGCTGGATCTCCTGGCCACCGGCTACCGGCCGCACGCAATCTTCATGGACCTGGCCATGCCGGGCATCGACGGGTGGGAGACCTTGCGGCGCGTGCGGCAGATGCGGTTGCCGAACGTGCATTGCGCCATTGTTTCCGCCAATGCGTTTGACAAGGCGCTGGACAACGACGTGGACATCCGCCCCGAAGACTTCATCGTCAAGCCCGTGCGCCATAGCGAGCTGCTCGACTGGCTGGAGCGCCGTTTGGGGTTGCTGTGGCAATACGGCGAAGCCAATACGACCCCCGCCTTGCCTGCGGCAGCGGATGCGCCCCTCACATACCCCGACACCACCGCCCTTGCCGCCTTGGCCCAGGCAGTGTCTTTGGGCTACTACCGTGGCATCCTCAACACGCTGGACGACATTGAACGCAGCCAGCCCGCGCACAGCGCTTTTGTGGGCACCATGCGGCAGCTGGCCAAGCAGTTCCAGTTCGATGCCATGGGCCAGATCCTGGAGCAGGCGCCATAGTGATGACCACCGCCAACCCATCTTCCTTGCACGCGTCTGCAGCGCCCGGTGCAGCGCTGGACCGCACCGACAGCGACGTGGTGCTGATCGTGGACGACGTTCCCGACAACCTGGCCGTGCTGCACGACGCGCTGGATGAATCGGGCTACACCGTGCTGGTCGCCACGCATGGCGAGGCGGCCTTGCAGCGTGCCGCGCAGGCCCTGCCCGACATTGTTCTGCTCGACGCCATGATGCCCGGCATGGACGGTTTTGAAGTCGCCCGGCGCCTGAAGGCATCGCCCGCCACGGCGCACATCCCCATCATCTTCATGACCGGCCTGACCGAGACCGAGCACCTCGTGGCCGCGCTGGAGGCGGGTGGCGTGGACTACGTCACCAAGCCCATCAAGCCCCGCGAGGTGATGGCGCGCATGGGCGTGCACCTGGGCGCAGCCCGCAAGGCCCGGCAGGACGCCCGCCAGGCCCGCGAGGCGCGCAACGCGCTCGATGCGTTTGGCTACGCCAGCATCACCGTGCGTGCGTCGGACGGCCGCATCGTCTGGCAAACCCCGCTGGCGCGCGAGCTGCTGCAAAGCTACTTTGGCGAAGTGAGCCCCGATGGCACGCCCACCGCATTTGGCCAATGGGCGCCCGAGCCGGTGCAGGCCTGGCTGCGCCGCCATGTGCTGGCCGACAACGCCGCCGAGCTGCTGGCCGCATCGCTGGCGGAACCGCCACGTCTGGCGGTGGAACAGGGCGCGCGCCGCCTCACCTTCCGCCTGCACCAGCAGGCGGGGGACAGCGCCGGCGGCGGCGACTGGCTCATCGTGATGCGCGAGGTGTCGGACGCGAAGATCATCGAATCCATGAGCCTGTCCTTCAAGCTCACCGCGCGCGAGGCCGAGGTGCTGTACTGGGTGGTCAAGGGCAAGATCAACCGCGACATCGGCGACATCCTGGGCGCGAGCCCCGCCACGGTGAAGAAACACTTGGAGCGCGTGTTCGCCAAGCTGGGGGTGGAGACGCGCACCGCAGCGGCGGCCATGGCCATGAACCGCATCCGGCAGCTGCACCCGCAGTTTGAGGGATAGGCAGCCGTTGGTTCGGCCCGTCGCATGGGTCTTCGCACAGAAGAGGGCGCAGGACAGCAGCACCCATTGAGTTTGCTACCCTCGTGCCCATGCCCGCATCCTCGTCTGCCGCCACACGCGGTGCCTTTTGGCGCAGTCTCTATCAGCGCCCCGCACTTCTCCTCATCGTCACCACCCTCATCTGGGGCAGCAATGCGGTGGCGGCGCGTTTGGCTGTGGGGAACGTCTCTCCCATGATGCTGACCACGGCCCGCTGGAGCATTGCCTGCATTGCGCTGTGGTTTGTCGCACGCCAGCAGGTGGTGCAGCACCTGCCCGCATTGCGGGGGCGCTGGACGTATCTGGCGCTCATGGGTGTGAGCGGCTTTACCGCGTTCAATGCGCTGTTCTACGCCGCCGCCCACCACACCACCGCCGTCAACCTGGCGCTGATTCAGGGGATGATTCCGGTGCTGGTGTTGCTGGCCGGGGTGTTGTTCTTGCGGCTGCGCGTTACCGCATTGCAGATGCTGGGGGTGGTCATCACGCTCGCTGGTGTGGCCATCGTCGCCTCGCGCGGCACCTGGGCGGTGGTGGCGGCGCTTGACTTCAACATTGGCGACCTGTGGATTTTGCTGGCCTGTGTGCTGTATGCCGGCTACACGCTGGGGCTGCGGTCCCGCCCTGTGGTGCCGCCCCTGGTTTTCTTCTCGGCGGTGGCGGGCGTCGCGGCGCTGGCTTCGTTGCCGCTGCTGGCGGCCGAAGTTTCAACCGGGCATTTCTTCTGGCCCACGTTGCAGGGCTGGCTCATCCTGCTGTATGTGGGTCTGCTGCCATCGTTTGTCTCGCAGATCCTGTTTATCCGCGCGGTGGAGCTGATCGGCCCGGCGCGTGCCAGCGTGTTCCTCAACCTCAACCCCGTGTTTGGGCCTGCCTTGGCCGTTTGGGTACTGAGCGAGCCGGTGGGTGCCTATCACGCGTTGGCGCTGGCGATGGTGCTTGGCGGTATCTGGATCGCAGAGCGTTTGGGTCCGCGGCGCTGACGAAGGCGGTGCTCAAATTTGGATCTTTTTTGGCCTCCCGCGCTTATAGATAAAGCGCGGGCAGCTATCAACTTCGATTTTCGATGTGGCCTGCCCGTGTCACCGTTTCAAGGCCTGCTCCAGCTGCTGCTTGTTCATCTTGGAACGCCCCGCAATGCCTTGGTGCCGCGCTTCCTCGTACAACTGTTCCTTGGTGCGGCCTTGTGCGCCTTGGTGTGAACGCTTGCCACCGCGCACGGGCGCGGGTGTATCCCGCAGCGTCTTGGGGTTGGCCGTCTTGCTCTCACCATGCTGGGCCCGCTCCTTGTTCACGGTGCGGGCGGCAATTTCCTCCGCCGTTTCGTGACCTTTGCCGCGGTCCAGCAGACTGTCCTTGATGTGTTCGTATTGTCTTTCGCGCTTGGCGCTCCAGGTGCCTCGGGGCATGGTGGTTTTCCTCAGGATGCGGTTGGAATGCAGCGCGGGCCGAGGGCGACTGCGTTGCCTACAATTTATGCAGTCAGCGGCGCTCTGCCGTAGGCTGCACCGGTACAGCCTTGTAGGACTTTGCGCCCGACTGAACACTGCCTTGGGCCAAGCCAGGCCCCAAGGCAGGGTAGCCGGACCAAATACAAAATGCAGCACGCGCCGTTGACGGTTGCTCGTGGACTTGGACGAGGCGTGCAGCAGCAGCGGGCGCATCGCCAGCGCGGTGCCCGGGTCTGCTACGCAGAGTACTTCGCCGCTGGCATCGCGCAGCGCCTGGGCGTTCCGGGGCGTCAACACACCCAGTTGGTGCGTGGCGGGCACCACACGCAGCGGGCCATCTTCACCTTGGCACGGGTCCAGGTGCAGGCGCACCGCCAGCAACTCTTGCAGCAAGCGGGCGGGGGGCTGCACGAAAAGCGCGCAGTCCTTTTCAGACCAGCCTCGCAGCGCGGGATACTCCACCCGCTCAGCGACTGGAATGCTCAGGTCCTGGTGCAGTGGAACGAGCCAATTGCGCGCTCGTGTTTTCTCGAAGTAGGTGCACTGCACCGCGACAGCCGATGTGGGTAGAAGGGTCGCAATCGCAGGCATTCCCTGCAGCCGTTCTGCCAGGGCCTTGCACCAGGGGTACTTCAGCAGGTTGCGCTGGCCGCCAGAGCTGGGGGGCGTGGGGTGTTGCCTTCCCGCAGCGGGAGGTACTTGTCAACCTCCGCTGCTAGGGTTTCGTAGTCATCGGGTGTCAGCAGGCCGGGCAGCAGCACGAAGCCCTGGGTCTCCAGCACTGTGCTGCACCGGCTTGTGGACAAAAGAATATGGCTGAAATATGCCTTTAGCGCTTATATAACAGGCGCTAGCAGCTATCGTTTTTGAACAACTACATCCCCAGCGACTTCAGCAACGCCTCCGTGTCATCCTGCCCTGCAGGCGGTGGCGCAGGCACGGGAGGGGCTTCTTGCGACTGGGCCATCAGCGCGTCGGCATCCGGCACTTCCTGCGCCTCGAAGTCGTAGAGCTTGATGAACTCGGTGCGGTCGATGGCCAGTTCCAGGTAGAAGATGTTGTTGTTGCTGGTGTAGAAGGTCACACGCCGGGCTTCGGGCTTGTCCAGGTTGGCGTCCACGCTCAGCATCACCTGCTTGTTCAGCACCAGCATCTTGGGCTGGTTCTGGGTGATGTGGGTCTGCAGCTCGCGGCGCACCTTGCCGGTGAAGTCGCCCACCACCTGGTTCATCAGCTCGCCCATCACATTGCTCACTTCGTCCGAGGTGTAGGAGCTGACCAGATCGTCCTTGGACATGCCCATGTTCAGCAGGTAGTTGGCATACAGCTCCATCGCGGCCTGGGCCGAGAAGTTGATGATGACCAGGCCCGAGAAGCCGCCATCGAACAGCACAAAACAGCCGATGTCGGGCTTGAGGCACGTCTTGCTGATGCGCTGCACCATGCCGGAGTAGTGGATCTGGCTGTGGGTGGCCACGTTCAAGACCCGGGTGACGGAGTTGCACAGGCTGATCAGCAGATCTTCGGTGCCGTAGACGGGGGATTTATCGGGGAGGCTCATGGTGTGGGTAGGCATCTGCCAGGAAAAACAACAACAAAACTGCAACGCAGACAGAGCATAGGCGATGGCGCACCGCGAGGCCAGAGTGCTTTCCGCCCTGGTGCGCTCAGCTGCGGGTGTTGGCCGTGCGGTTCTTGGGCGTGGAACTTGCGTGCCCTTGATCCGGGTCATACCACGTTGGCGCCCTGGGCCCGCATGGGATGCAGCGGATTGACAACCAACCGGGCAGGCGTATCGTGCCTGCCATACCAAAAGAGAGGGGCGCCAGATGGGTGTTGTCTATAACTATGGGTTGGCCGATTTCCAATCGATTGCGGCGGGCGCAGCGGTTTTGGCCAGTGGGGGGGGCGGCAGCTACCACGACGCTTGTTCGATCCTTCAGGAGCTGGCTGGTCAGGGCTGGAGCGGCACGGTCACGGTGCAGGACTATGACGGCGCCACCAACGCCTGTGTGCTCGCCATCATGGGCTCGCCCGATGCGGCCGACAGCCTCACGCTGTCTGCGGTGCAGAACTCGGTCAGCAACACCGTGGCCGTGATGGAGGCCAGTACCGGTGCCCTGCTGGGCGCCTTGATCCCTGTGGAGATCGGGCCCATCAATTCGCTGGTGCCGCTCATTGGCGCGGCCATGTCGCAGGGCGCGGTCTGGGTGGTCAACGGCGATGGCGCCGGCCGTGCCGTGCCCGAACTGCCCCAGACCACCTTCACCGGCGGTGCGCAGCTTGCGCCGTGCCCCGCTGTGCTGGCCAGCGATGCCTCTACGCTGGTGGATCTGGAATCCGCCGTGCTGGGCGCCTCCACAGCTGCGCGCGTGGAAACCCTGGCGGGTGGCGTGGTGGCCGGGTTTGGCGGGTATTCGGGCATCGCCATGTGGCCCTCCAACGCGGGCAACGGCTTTGCGTTGTCGGGCAGCTACATACCGGACACGCTGGAGCAGGCGCGGGGCCTGGGGCAGTTTCTGCTACAGGCCGCCACGCCGCCCGCCACTGCTGCCGTGGCGGACGTGATCACCATGATCACCGGCCGCTCTGCCAGCGCGGTGGTGACCAACTTTTTCATCACCTCGGTCACGCAGTCCACGTCCAGCGCGTCGCTGGATTCGGGCATCATCCGCCTGGACAACACACAGGACCCGAGCCTGAGCACCGAGACGCACTATCTGTACAACCTGAACGAGAACCTCATCATGTACTCGTCTGCGAGCATGGCGCCCGATGTCATCGCCCCCGACTCCATCTGCTACTACTCGGAAAGCACGGGCCGCGGCTTCTCCAACGCCAGCGACGACCTGGCCCTGTACTTTGACGCCGCCACGGGCAAAAGCACGGGCCAGATGGTGAGCGTGATCGCCGTACAGACGGCCCCCCAGCTTTACAACACCCCGGGAGTCGTAGCGTCGTTTGCCGGTTTGCTGCGCAACATGGGTTACGCCGGGGCGATGCCGTCGGCCTGAAGAATCAAGGGTTTTTGCCGCCATGGGTGATGAAGCAGACCTGAACAAGGAGCGGCTGGAGCTGGTGCTGGAGGCCGCCGGGCTGGACCTGTGGGAGAACGATCTGGTCAGCGGCCAGGTCACCCACAAGGCCACCAAGACCTTTGAGGAGCTGGGTTTTACCCAGGACGAAATCGTGACGGGCGTGCAGGACATCTTTGGCCTGTTCCACCCTGGCGACCTGGAAAGCGTCAAGCAGGCGGTGGCCGACCACGTGGCAGGCATCACACCGCAGTACCGTGCCGAGTTCCGGCTGCGCTCCAAGGCGGGCGAGTGGATCTGGTTTGCCAACTACGGCCGCATCATGGACCGCAGCAGCGCCACGCCCGGCAAGCGGTTGATAGGTGTCACCTTCAACATCCATGACCGCAAGCAGAAGGAAGACGAGATTGCGCAGATCAACCAGCAGCTGCTGGAGCAGAACAAGCTGCTGCAAGAGCTCAACACCGCGCTGGAGTTGCTGGCCGCCAATGACTCGCTGACGGGCCTGGCCAACCGGCGCACGCTGATGGAACTGGGCGCGAACGAATGCAAACGCACCGAGCGTTTTGACCACCCCCTGTCCCTGCTGGTGGTGGACATTGACCTGTTCAAGACGGTCAACGACGCCTGGGGGCACCTTGCGGGCGACCGCGTGATCTGCGCCGTGGCCCAGGCCTGCGCGGCGCGCAAGCGCAGCGGTGTGGACATCGTGGCGCGGTTCGGGGGCGAGGAGTTTGTGATCGTATTGCCCGAAACCGATGGCGTCAGCGCCTTGCGTGTGGCCGAATCACTGCGCCACGATGTGGCCGCGTTGAGCGTGCCCGTGAATGAGCAGGGTGCGAGCGCTTCGGTCACCGTGAGCATCGGTGTGGCCACGATGCACAAGGGCTCGGGCATCGGCTTTGAAGAGCTGGTCAACCGTGCCGACAAGGCCCTGTACCGCGCCAAGGGCACGGGGCGCAACGCCGTGTACTGCGCCGATGTGCAGCAGGGTGGGGCCCCTGCGGTCCATGTACTCATCGAGCCGGACGAAGACGCAGACGCAGACGGCGTTGTCACCGCCTGAGCACCGTCCGCTCCTCACTCCTCGCTCGTCCACTCCACCTGCACGCCCAGGCTGCGCAGGTTCTCCACGAAGTGCGGGTGGGCGCGGCGGATGGGTGTGGCGTTGCGGATCTCCGAGCGCCCGGGGGTGCTCGCCGCCACCATGAAGAGCGCAATCGCCACGCGGATGATGTAGGGGCTCTCCACCACCGCAGGCGTCAGCGGGTTGCCGCCAAAGGTCACCAGACGGTGCGGGTCGGACTGGAACACATGCGCGCCAAACTTCGACAGCTCGCCCGCCCAGCCTAAAGCGCCGTCGTACACCTTGTTCCAGAACAGCGTATTGCCCTCAGCCCGCACACCGAGGGCGATGAAAATGGGCAGCAGGTCCACCGGAAAGTACGGCCAGGGCGCCGCCTCAACCTTGGTCAGCACATTGCTGGTGAACGGCGTCTGCACCTTGAGCGGGCCCGCGCAGTGCGCGCGCGACCAGCCGTCCTCGTGCGTGATCGTGACGCCAAACTTGGCGAACGTGCGGTCGATGAGCGGAAAGTTCTCCGGCGCGCTGTTCTTCACCACCACGTCACCCCCCGTGATCGCGCCCAAGGCGAGGAAGGTGGTGATCTCGTGAAAATCTTCGTCAAAGCGGAACTCGCCACCGCGCAGGGTGGTGCCGCCGTGCACCGTGATGCGCGACGTGCCCATGCCCTCAATGCGCACGCCGATCATGGTCATGAAGCGGCAGAACTCCTGCACATGCGGCTCCGACGCGGCATTGGTCAGCACCGACGTGCCTTCGGCCGTGGCGGCGCACAGCACGAAATTCTCGGTGGTGGTGACCGATGCGTAGTCCAGCCAGTGGTGGTTGGCCTGCAGCCTGCCGTCGCAGCGGATCAGCAGCGAGCCTTCGGCCCGTTCCACGCGCCCGCCAAAGCGGTGGAACACCTCCACATGCGGGTCGATCTCGCGCACGCCCAGCGTGCAGCCCTTGACGTTGTCCTCCAGCCGCGCCACGCCAAAGCGCGCCAGCAGCGGGGGCACCAGCATGATGGACGAGCGCATTTCCTCGGGCAGGCGGTGGTGGGCCGCGTCGAACGTGGTGGCGTGGTGGTGCAGGTTCAGCGTGCCAGTGGCGTGGTCCATCTGCACATCGCTGCCCAGCGTGCGGAAGATGTCGAGGATCTTGCGCACATCGGTGATGTCGGGCACGCCGAGCAGCCTGAGTGGCTCGTTGGTGAGCAGCGTGGCGCAGAGCACGGGCAGCACCGCGTTCTTGTTGGCAGAAGGAATGATGCGGCCCCGCAGCGGGGTTCCGCCGTGGACGACGAGGTTGGACATGGGGAGGGAGGAGAAGAGGCCTGGGCGGGCCAGGGGTTGCGCGAGGTCGATACTCTAACTGGGTTGTGTGTATGGGGGCGGTGTGCCTGGTTTGTGGGCGGAGGCCGGGGAGCGCGCCCGGCAGCGCGGTAACTTTCTTTCGCGTCGCCGAAAGAAAGTCACCAAAGAAAGGGCGACCCCCAGTCTGCGACCCCTTCGCGTTGCGAAGGGGCAACCTGCGGCGGGGCGGTTGCGGGGTGCGCCGTGGAACTCGCTTTGCGCTGGCGCGCGCCGCTCGGACAACCACGGCGAGTCAGTTAACGAAGCATGGGCGCTTCGACGCCCATGCTCACCCCGCAACCGCCCCGCCGCAGGCGCAGCCAGCAGGGGGTTGGGCACCCGAACATCCAACAGCCGAACAGCCACACGGGCCTTTGCTTCGCTCGGCCTCACCTCGCGGGCGCAAGCGCCACGCGCTGCGCAAACTGGGCCGAGCGAAGCAATGGCCCGAATGGATGTCTGCTCCCCGGGTTCCCTTCAGGATGCGCCGAGGAGCGCAGCGGCCAGCGGATCAGGGCTCGCGATTGTTTGAGCGCAGTGAAACGAAGCGAGTTCGAGCGAGACCCCGCTGGGCGCGAGTACCGCAGGTTTCCCCACACGCCCGCAAGGGCGTGTGGGGACGCAGCGTGTAGGGTCGCGTTCTCTTTGGTGACTTTCTCTTGGCGAGGCAAGAGAAAGTTACTGCGCCGCCGGGCGCACACCCCGGCCTCCGCCCTCCAACCAGGCATGCGGCAAATCCAGTGCACAAGCCCAGGCTTCGACAAGCTCAGCCCGAACGGACAGCTGAACCGATCAGACCCCGACAAGCTCAGCCCGAATGGCCGATAGCATGGGGTATGCTGCAAAAATAATAGCTATAAGCGCTTTATGGACAAGCGCCAGCGGCAGAAACAACCAAAAATCAACCCCGCCCCTCAGCCGCCCGATGAATCGCCGCCCGAATCCTCGGATACGTCCCACACCGACACGCATTCCCGCCCATCGCAGCATCAATGTCCGCATCGCTGGGCTTGGGTGTTTTCTTCAGCAGCGCGCAGGCCGACATGAGTTGCCCACTCTGGCAGTAGCCGCACTGCGCCACATCCAGCACCGTCCATTCGGTGCGCAGGGCTGTGGCCTCTGGGCCTTGCAGGCCCTCGATGGTGGTCACATCGGCATCGCCCACGGCAGAGAGGGGCGTGATGCAGGCACGCACGGGCTCGCCATTCAGATGCACGGTGCAGGCGCCGCACAGCGCCATGCCGCAGCCAAACTTGGTGCCGTTCATGTGAAGCTCGCCGCGCAGCACCCACAGCAACGGGGTGTCGGGTTCGGCGGTGACGGCGATGGCTTTGCCGTTGATGCGCAGGGTGGTGGACATGGTGGTTCCTTGAATCGATTCAGGCCAGCTTCAGGGGCAGGGCGCGCAGGCGCTGGCCGGTGAGTGCGAAGAGGGCGTTGGCCACCGCAGGCGCAATGGGCGGCACGCCGGGCTCGCCCACGCCCTCGGGCGGCTCGGCGCTGTCGATGATGTGGGTCTCCACCCGCGGGCAGTCGGCCATGCGCAGCAGCGGCACGTCGTGAAAATTACTCTGCTGCACCTGCCCGTCCTTCAGGGTGATCTCGCCATACAGCGCCGCCGTGAGCCCAAACACCACGCCGCTTTCCATCTGCTGCGCAATCAGGTTGGGGTTGATGGCCGCGCCGCAGTCGACAACGCACACCACGCGGTGCACGCGAATGGCCTTGTCCGCCCCCACCGCCACTTCGGCCACCTGCGCCACGATGGAGCCGAACGACTGGTGCAATGCCACGCCGCGCGCACGCTTCTCGCCCGCTGCACCCGGTGCCAGCGGCTTGCCCCAGTCCGCCAGCTCGGCCGCCTTTTGCAGCACCTTCAGATGGCGCGGGTGCTTTTGCAGCAGTGCGGCGCGAAACGCCACCGGGTCCTGCTTGGCCGCTGCTGCGGCCTCGTCCACAAAACTTTCCTTGAAAAATGCCTGGTGCGAGTGCCCGACCGAGCGCCAGAAGCCCACCGGCAGCGGCAGGTCGACGATCTCGTGCGCAATGCGCGCATGGGGCCATTCGTAGGGCTGGTCGAACGCGCCTTCGGACGTGGTCTTGTCCGGCCCTGCGCCTGCGAGGCCAAAGGTGCGCACCAGCACCTGCGGCACGATGGCTTGGCCCACCGACACGTTGTGCCAAGCCACCAGCTGGCCCTGGGCATCAAACCCGGCCTTGAAGCGGGCCATGCACGCGGGGCGGTAGAAGTCGTGCTGCGTGTCCTGCTCGCGGCTCCACAGCGTTTGCACCGGCGCACCACCGGCCACCTTGGCGATGGCGGCGGCCTGGGCCACGTAGTCGGCCTCCAGCCGGCGGCCAAAGCCGCCACCCAGCAGCAGCTGGTGCAGGGTCACTTTTTCGTCGTCGATGCCCAGCGCCTTGGCCGCCGCGCGGCGCGCCAGGCCCGGCACCTGGGTGGATGTCCACACGGTGGCAGCGCCGTCTTTGAACTGCACTGTGCAGTTGATGGGCTCCAGCGCGGCGTGGGCCAGGTAGGGCGCGCGGTAGTCGGCGGTGATGGTGGTCGCAGCGCCTTGCATGGCCGCGTCCACATCGCCCGCGCTGTGGTAGCCAAAGCCTTTGGCCTGGTCCAGCGCCTGGGCCAGTCGCGCCATCACGGTTTCGCTCGACAAGGTGGCGGCGGGGCCGTGGTCCCATTCCACGGTGACTGCGGCGGCGGCCTTTTTGGCGTGCCACGGCGTGTCGGCAATCACGGCCACACCGCCCGTGCCGCCGTGGTAGGGCGCCACTTCGAGCACGTGTTTCACGCCGGGCAGCTTTTGGGCGGCGGCTGCATCAAAGCGGGCCACCTTGCCGCCGCGTGTGGGGCACATCACGAGACAGGCGTGCAGCAGGCCGGGCGGGTTGGCGTCGATGCCGAACACGGCTGTTCCATCGAGTTTGGACGGCGCCTCGATGCGCGTGAGCGGCTTGCCGATCAGCTTGAACTGCGCGGGCTCCTTGAGCGTGACCTTGCCCGGCATGGGCTGCTGCGCGGCCAGGGCGGCCAGTTCGCCAAAGGTGGCGCGCTGGCCCGCGGTGTGTTCCACCCAGCCCGCGTTGGCCGTGCACTCGGTCGCCTGCACGCCCCACTGCGCAGCGGCAGCGCGGATCAGCATCGCACGCGCATGGGCGCCAGCTTCGCGCATGGGCAGCCACAGGTCCTTGATGCTGCTCGATCCGCCCGTCATCATCACGCCCACCTCGCGCATCGTCTTGGCAGTCAGCCAGCCGGCCACGGCCTTCGTCGAGCCATCGTTGTCGGGGTGAAAGGGCAGGCCGTCCACCACCGTGGCGAGGTTGTTGTAGATGTCGTCGATGGGCGTCATCTCCAGCCGCACCTGCGCCCAGTCGGCGTCCAGCTCTTCGGCCAGGATGGCGGCCAGGCCCGTGTGCGCGCCCTGGCCCATTTCGGACTTGGCCATCATCACCGTCACGGTGTTGTCGGCCCCCACTTTGACCCAGCCGTTCAACGCGGCCTGTCCGCTGGTCTGCGGCAGCGGGTCGGACGGGTGCAGGCGCTGGCGTGGCGGCATCACGCCCCAGCCAATGACCAGCGCGCCCGCTGTTGCGGCGCCGCCGAGGAGCACTGTGCGTCGTTTCACCATGGGTTCATTCCTTGTTGGGGCCTTAGCCGCCCATCGTAAATCCGAGGGGCGTTTCTCCACCACCGGGATTGCCGCAGATTTTGAGTGTTTTTGGCCTCCAGCGCTTATATATCAAGCACTATTAGCTACTGATTGCATAGCGTTTCGCCTACCCGACACAACGCGGGTGACCTGGCTTTACGCGTTCGCTCCGGGCCGCCGTGTACGCCACCCGGCGTATTTCCCAAGCAGGCCCCGCTCTCCAGAATCCATTCCATCGCTCGATCACCCAGGGCCCCGCAAGGGACCGGCGAGCGAAGCGGTTTGATTGATTGAAACCACCACCGGAGAAGCACACATGCAACGTCGTTATTCCCTCAAGGCCCTTGCGGCCGTCGCTACGCTCGCTGGCCTGTCTGCGCTGCCAGCCCACGCGCAGGAGACCATCAAGGTCGGCATCCTGCACAGCCTGTCGGGCACCATGGCCATCTCCGAGACCGTGTTGAAAGACACTGTGCTCATGGCCATCGACGAGATCAACGCCAAGGGCGGCGTGCTGGGCAAGAAGCTCGAACCCGTGGTGGTGGACCCGGCCTCCAACTGGCCCCTGTTCGCCGAAAAAACCAAGCAGCTGCTCGGCCAGGACAAGGTCTCGGTCATCTTCGGTTGCTGGACCTCGGTGTCGCGCAAGTCGGTGCTGCCAGTGGTCGAAGAAATGAACGGCCTGCTGTTCTACCCCGTGCAGTACGAAGGCGAGGAGCTGTCCAAGAACGTGTTCTACACCGGCGCCGCGCCCAACCAGCAAGCCATCCCTGCGGTGGACTACCTGATGAGCAAGGACGGCGGCAGCGCCAAGCGCTGGGTGCTCTTGGGCACAGACTATGTGTACCCCCGCACCACCAACAAGATCCTGCGCGCCTACCTCAAGTCCAAGGGCGTGAAGGACAGCGACATCGACGAGAAGTACACCCCGTTCGGCCACTCTGACTACCAGACCATCGTGGCCGACATCAAGAAGTTCAGCCAGGGCGGCAAGACGGCGGTGGTCTCCACCATCAACGGCGACTCGAACGTGCCCTTCTACAAGGAACTGGGCAACGCAGGCCTGAAGGCCAAGGACGTGCCGGTCGTCGCGTTCTCCGTGGGTGAAGAAGAACTGCGCGGCGTGGACACCAAGCCGCTGGTGGGCCACTTGGCCGCATGGAACTACTTCCAGTCCATCAAGAGCCCGGCCAACACCGAATTCATCAAGAAGTGGAGCGACTACGCCAAGGCCAAGGGCATTGCCGGCCACAAAGACAAGCCGCTCACCAACGACCCGATGGAAGCTACCTACATCGGTATCAACATGTGGGCCCAGGCCGTGACCAAGGCCAAGAGCACCGACACCGACAAGGTGATTGCCGCCATGGCTGGCCAGACCTTCAAGGCACCGTCGGGCATCGTCAGCAAGATGGACGAGAAGAACCACCACTTGCACAAGAGCGTGTTCATCGGCGAGATCAAGGCCGATGGCCAGTTCAACGTGGTGTGGAAGACGCCTGGTCCTGTGAAGGCCAAGCCATGGAGCCCGTACATCGAAGGCAACGACAAGAAGAAGGACGAGCCGGACGGCAAGTCGAAGCTGTGATTCGGTACACCCCCCTGAGGCGCTAGCGCGCCTTCACCCCCTCTCTCGCCTCGCTGCGCGATTCGGGAGGGGGGACGATGCCAGCGGCCCGGCAAAGCCGGTTCCGCGGCATCCCTGGCCTGGGTTCGCGCATGTTCCGCGGCCCGCTGCTTTTTCAGACGCCACCGGCTTGTGCCATGCTTTCATCCATCTTTTCCCGCCTGATCGCCTGCCTGCTGCTGTGTGCAGCCGTGCAGGCGCACGCACTCACGGCCGAGGCGGCGCGGGCCATGGCCAGCGGCGATACCGACGAGCGCATCGCTGCGCTGCAGCAGGCCATTGCCACCCCCGACGACGCCACGCTGGCCTTTATCCGCGCGATGGGCGAAGACGCCGTCAAGATCGCAGGCGACAAGGCCATCGTCATGAAGGACGACAAGGGCTACGACCCGGTGAGTGGCGCCGAGGTGCCTGTGCCCGACGATGCCGAAGACATCGTCAACAACAACCGCATGCGGGGCGAGTTCGACGCAGCGCTGGCTTCGCTGCAACTGCTGTCGCCCGATGTGGCCCAGCGCCGCACCGCCATCGACGCGCTGCGCGAAGAGACCGACGAGGCGCGTCTGCCCCTCATCGAGAAGGCCCTTGCCGCCGAGAAGGACGTTGCCCTGCAAGCCCGGCTCGAAGCCATCCGCGCGCGCATCCTGCTGGCCGGCAGCGACGCGTCGCAGCGCCTGAAGGCCGCGCAGTATCTGGCCACCAGCGGCAACCCCGGCACGCGTACGGTACTGCTGGAGCAGCTGCGCAATGAACAGGACCCCCAGGTCAAAGCCGCCATCCAGGCCGCGCTGACAGCGGTGGAAGGCCGCCTGCAGTGGGGCGAGAAGCTGGCCGCGCTGTTCACCGGCATCAGCCTGGGCTCCATCCTGCTGTTGGTGGCGCTGGGCCTGGCCATCACCTACGGGCTGATGGGCGTGATCAACATGGCCCACGGTGAGCTGATGATGATCGGCGCCTATGCCACCTATGTGATGCAGGGTGTGTTCCAGCGGTATTTTCCGGGTGCGTTCGACTGGTACCTGGTCGCGGCCGTGCCGGTGGCATTCATGGCGTCGGCCCTGATGGGCGCGGTGCTGGAGCGCAGCGTGATCCGCTTCTTGTATGGCCGCCCGCTGGAGACGCTGCTGGCCACCTGGGGCATCAGCCTGATGCTGCAGCAGCTGGTGCGCACCGTGTTCGGTGCGCAAAACGTGGGCGTGGAAAACCCTGCGTGGATGAGCGGCGGCGTGCAGCTCATGGACAACCTGCAGCTGCCCTGGAACCGCGTGATCATCGTCGCCTTTGCGCTGGCGGTGCTGGCCGGCGTGGCCTTCCTCATCAGCAAGACACGGCTGGGCCTGTTCGTGCGCGGTGTTACGCAGAACCGGCCCATTGCCTCGTGCATGGGCGTGAATACGGCTCGGGTGGATACCTATGCCTTTGCACTGGGCTCGGGCATCGCGGGCCTGGCGGGCTGCGCGCTGAGCCAGGTTGGCAACGTGGGGCCCGACCTGGGGCAGAGCTACATCGTGGACTCGTTCATGGTGGTGGTGCTGGGCGGTGTGGGCCAGCTGGCCGGCACCGTGTATGCCGCGCTGGGCCTTGGCGTGCTCAACAAGTTCCTCGAAGGCTGGACGGGCGCCGTGCTGGCCAAGATCGCCGTGCTGGTCTTCATCATCATCTTCATCCAGAAGCGGCCGCAGGGCATCTTTGCGGTCAAGGGGCGTACGGCCGATTGAGGCCGATAGAGACAGACTGATATGACTACGCCATCTCCTATCCAACTTCCTGCTCCGGCACCGCTGCTTACCCGCAGCGGCTGGTCAGCCTTTATCGTCGCGCTCATCGTGGTGTGCGCCGTGGCGCCCGTACTCAATCTGTGGGTGCCCGCAGGCAGCGCATTCCACCTCAGCGACTACGCCGTGGCGCTGCTCGGCAAGATCATGTGCTACGCCATCTGCGCACTCGCCATGGACTTGATCTGGGGCTACACCGGCATCCTGAGCCTGGGCCACGGCCTGTTCTTCGCTTTGGGTGGCTATGTGATGGGCATGTATCTCATGCGCCAGATCGGCCGCGACGGCAACTACAAGAGCGACCTGCCCGACTTCATGGTGTTCCTCGACTGGAAGGAGCTGCCCTGGCACTGGGCGCTGTCCGACAGCTTTGTGGCCACCTTAATCCTCATCGTGGCGGTGCCCGGCGTGATCGCATTTGTGTTCGGCTACTTCGCCTTCCGCTCGCGCATCAAGGGCGTGTATTTTTCCATCATCACGCAGGCCATGACGTATGCGGCCATGCTGCTGTTCTTTCGCAACGAGACGGGCTTTGGCGGGAACAACGGCTTTACCGACTTCAAGCGCATTCTGGGCATGCCCCTGGCCACGCAGAATATGCGCATGACCCTGTTCGTGCTCACGGGCGTGACGTTGCTGGTGTTCTTTTTGCTGGCCCGCTGGCTGGTGCGCAGCAAGTTTGGCCGCGTGCTGCAGGCGGTGCGCGATGCCGAAACGCGCGTCATGTTCTCGGGCTACTCGCCGCTGCCCTACAAGCTCACCATCTGGACCATCAGCGCCATGATGTGCGGCGTGGCGGGCGCGCTGTATGTGCCGCAGGTCGGCATCATCAACCCCGGCGAGATGAGTGCCGCCAACTCCATCGAGATCGCGGTGTGGGCTGCAGTGGGTGGCCGCGCCACGCTGATCGGGCCCATCGTGGGGGCGTTCATCGTCAATGGTGCCAAGAGCTGGCTCACCGTGACGGCGCCAGAGTTCTGGCTGTACTTTCTGGGCGCGCTGTTCATCGCCGTCACGCTGTTCCTGCCCGATGGTGTGGTGGGCCTGGTGAAGAAGTTGAAGAAGAACAACAACAAGAAGACCGAAGGAGCCGCGCCATGACGCCTGATCTGATGGACGAAGGCGCGCGGCGCATTCAGGCCCGGCTGGCACCTGCTGCCCTGGGCCAGACCGAATCCGGTGGCCGCACTGCAGGCTTCTCGCGCATCGCCACGCCCGGCGAGGTGGATATCACCCACGGCCGCATCCTGTACCTGGAAGATGTGAACGTGAGCTTTGACGGCTTCAAAGCCATCAATAACCTGAGCCTGGACATCGCACCCGGCGAGCTGCGCTGCATCATCGGCCCCAATGGTGCGGGCAAGACGACGATGATGGACATCATCACCGGCAAGACGCGGCCGGACAGCGGCACGGTGTATTTCGGCTCGACCATCGACCTGCTGCGCCACAACGAGCCGGAGATCGCTAGCCTGGGGATCGGCCGCAAGTTTCAGAAGCCCACGGTGTTTGAGCAGCTCAGCGTGTTTGAAAACCTGGAACTGGCCTTGAAGACGCACAAGGGTGTGACGTCGAGCATGTTCTTCCGTCTCGATTCAGCGCAGTCGGACCGGCTGGCCGAGATCCTGCACACGATTCATCTGGCGGACAGCGTGGCGCGCATGGCGGGGAATCTGAGCCATGGGCAAAAGCAGTGGCTGGAGATTGGGATGCTGCTGATGCAGGACCCGAAGTTGTTGTTGCTGGATGAGCCGGTGGCGGGGATGACGGATGAGGAAACTGCGCGCACGGCGGAGCTGTTTTTGACACTCAAGGGCAAGCATTCGCTGATGGTGGTAGAGCACGACATGTCTTTCATTCGCACCATTTCGGAGATCGTGACGGTGTTGTGCGATGGGTCTGTGCTGGCGCAGGGGACGCTGGACCAGGTGCAGGCGGATGAGCGGGTGATTGAGGTTTATTTGGGGCGGTGATGGTGCTTTGCCGCTCTGGTTCCTTTGGTCTTGAGAATGTCCGCTATCCGTTCGGGCTGAGCCTGTCGAAGCCGGGGCTTGCGCGCTGGTTTGGGCGGTGTGCTTGTGTTGAGTGCGGAGGCCGGGTTGTCGCCCCGGCAGGCGACTCACTTTTCTTTGCTTCGCCAAAGAATAGTAAGCAAAAGAAAGGCGACCCCCAGTCTGCGACCCCTTCGCGTTGCGAAGGGGAAAACCTGCGGCGGGGCGGTTGCGGGGTGCGCCGTGGAACTCGCTTTGCGCCTGCGGCGCGCCGCTCGGACAACCACGGCGAGTCAGTTCACGAAGCATGGGCGCTTCGACGCCCATGCTCACCCCGCAACCGCCCCGTCGCAGGCGCAGCCAGCAGGGGTGGGACAGCCGAACATCCAAACATCCACACGGGCCTTTGCTTCGCTCGGCCGCGTGTGCGCAGCGCGTGGCGCTTGCGCCCGCGAGATGGGGCCGAGCGCAGCGATGGCCTGTATGGATGTCCGATCCCCAGGGTTCCCTTCTGTGCGTGCCGAGAAGCGCAGGGCAGGGGGTGCGTGCGTGTGCCGAAGGACACACGCACTTCGTGCACTGACTCACCGCAGTTGTCCGAGCGGAGCGCCACAGGCGCGCAGCGAGTTCTGCGGTGGCACCCTCTGCCCGAGCATCACAGGTTGCCCGTAGCGCAGCGAAGGGACGCGCACAGTAGGGTCGCCTTCTCTTTGGTGACTTTCTCTTGGCGAGGCAAGAGAAAGTTACTGCGCCGCCGGGCGCACACCCCGGCTCCCGCCCTCAACAAAGGCACGCGGCCAGATCAGCACGAGAGCCCCGGCTTCGACAAGCTCAGCCCAAACGGGTAGTGAAAGCTATCAAAAATATAGCTATTACCGCTTGCTGAATAAGCGCCATAGGCCAAAAACACTCAAAACCACCATGCTCACCGTCCAAAACATCAACCAGTACTACGGCGGCTCCCACATCCTGCGCGACGTGAGCCTCACCGCCCAGGCCGGCAAAGTCACCGTCCTGCTAGGCCGCAACGGCGTCGGCAAAACCACGCTGCTCAAAAGCCTCATGGGCCTCGTGCCCATCAAAAGCGGGGGCATCACATTCGATGGCAAACCCATCGACAAAACCACTCCCTACGACCGGGCGAGAGCAGGCATCGGCTTCGTCCCCCAAGGCCGCGAGATCTTCGGCCGCCTCACGGTCGAAGAAAACCTGCGCATGGGCCTAGCCTACAAAAGCGGCTCCACGCCCGTGCCCCCGCACCTGTACGAGCTGTTTCCCGTGCTCAAGCAGATGCTCAAGCGCCGGGGTGGTGACCTATCCGGCGGGCAACAGCAGCAGCTGGCCATCGCCCGTGCCCTGGCCCCCGGTCCGCGCCTGCTCATTCTGGACGAGCCCACCGAAGGCATCCAGCCCAGCATCATCAAAGATATCGGCCGCGTCATTCGCATGCTGGCAGACAAGGGTGAAATGGCCATCCTGCTGTGCGAGCAGTACTACGACTTTGCGCAGGAGCTGGCCGATGACTACCTGGTGATGGAGCGCGGCGAAGTGATTGCGCGCGGCCCGGGCAGCGAGATGGAAGCCAAGGGAATTCGCAATCTGGTCGCCATCTGAATGAAGGCGACAGACGCTCAGGCCTGCACCAGGCGGTTTTGTGAACCACGCCAGCGCGACACACTCTCCATGATCAGCACCGTGCACAGCACCCAGGTGCCCGCCAGCAGCCAGCCCGCCAGCACATCGCTGGCGTAGTGCACCTGCAGCACCACGCGGCTCCAGCCAGTGGTGAAGGTGAGCGCGCCCGCTGCCAGCACCGCAGGCAGGTGCCAGGGTCTTGGCAGCAGGCGGGTGGCCAGGTAGGCCAGCATGGCGAAGGCCGCCATCGACGCGCTGCTGTGCCCGCTTGGATAGCTGAAACCGTGGGCCTGTGCAATGCCATGTTCGTGTTCCGGCCGCACGCGTTCGAACAGTTTTTTCAGGATCTTGGTCAGTGCACCATTGCCCGCCAGGGCCACCAGCCAACCGATGGCCAGTAGGCGGTGCTGGCACGCCCACAGCAGCACCGCCACCACCACGGTGCACCCGGCCAGCACCCACGAATCGCCCAGGTGCGTTAGCACCGCAAACCACTGCAGCACGGCCGTGTCGGCGTGCGTGCGCAGTCCTTGCGCAATGGCATCGTCCAGTGTTCCCCAACGGCCGCCCTCGCTCCAGCTTTCGGCCAGTTCGGCCATCGTGGCGCCCGCCAGCACCAGCGTGAATGCGCTGGCGCCCATGGCGGCCAGCACCACCCCATACGCCTGCGCGGGCAAAAACCTGCGCAGCGGCGCGCTGTGGTGCTGCGCGGTGCGCAAGCCGACCAAGGCCAGCGCGCCCACCAGCGCCGAGGCCACCATGCCTGCCACCCACCATTCCATGGGGTAGCGCGCCAGCAGCGCCCCCAGCGCGGCAAGGTCCATCGGGGTCGTGAGTGTCGCTATCGTCATCGGGTGCTGGTGGCTTTCTGCGTTTTGTTTTGGAAGTCAATATGAGGGAGCCGGGCGTTGTAACCGAGTTCCCTACACCCCGCCACAGCGAAGGTGTATGCCCCCTTGCCATGTGGCGTCTGTCGGCAAACTCTGACAGGGCAAGGGCGCAGCTGCTGGCTGCGGCAGGGGCGCGGCGGGGCGATCATTCAGGTCACCGCATTACACAATTCAGGATGGCTGCAGGGGGCTCCCGGGCACAAGCCGTGCCCGACGCTCCAGGCGTTGCCTCCTGACGCAGCCGTCGAACCATGACCCCTTCCGAGCATCCCCATCCTGTCCGTCCCCACGGGCCCATCCACCTGGTGGTGCCCAAGCGCCCCGGGGCCGACCTGGACCTGCTGCGCGCCAAGCTGGAAGGCGTGCCCGCCTTGCAGGAGCACGACGTGGTCTGGCATGTGCCCGACCAGCGCGGCGACATCGTGCAGCTGGCGCGCGATGCCGCGCAGGCTGCGCTGGCTGATGGCGGGCTGGTCGTGGCGGCAGGGGGTGACGGCACCATCAACGCCGTGGCCTCGGCGGCGCTGCTGGCGGGGGTGCCACTGGGGGTGGTGCCCATGGGCACGTTCAACTACTTCAGCCGCGAACACGGCCTGGCGCTGGACCCCGAAACCGCCGTGCAAGACCTGCTGCAGGCGCTGCGCAACGGTGACCTGCGCCCGGTCCAGGTTGGTTTTGTCAACCGGCGCATGTTTGTCGTCAACGCCAGTGTGGGCCTGTACCCCAAGATGTTGGCCGACCGCGAAATGGCCTCGCGCCGCTTTGGTCGAAAGCGCTGGGTGGCCGTGGCGGCTGCGGTTTGGAGCATGTTCCGCCCCTCGGCGGGCCGCCGCTGGCGCGTAGTGATGAAGACCGACCGTGGTGCCCAGGCGCAGCAGGAGGAGCACCTGGTCACCACGCTGTTTGTGGGCAACAACCCTTTACAGCTCGACCGGATGGGCCTGCCGCAGGCGCAAACCGTGGCCGACGGCGGCAAGCTGGCCGTGGTCATGCTCAAGCCCCAAGGCCGCTGGGCCATAGCGCGCACGGTGTGGAACGCGGCCACGGGGCAGCTGCACAAAGACAATGCCGTGGTCAGCATAGCCTGTACCGAGCTGACCGTTACCCCCGCAAGTTGGCGCCCACCGCAAGTCAAGCTGGCGTTTGATGGCGAGCGCGAATGGATGGTGCCGCCCCTGCATTTCCGCCTGAGCGAGCGCCCGCTGTGGCTGGTGGCGCCCACCACTTTGATGCGCGATGATGAGCAGGAGGGCGAGACCCAGGGTGCACCAGTTGCAGCGCCAGAGCCCGCGTCGGTGCCCGGTCTCATGCCTGCATGACACTGGTTTGAGAGACTGAAAGTCCTTTATCCATGCCCGCCTTGCACGCAAAAACGCCGCGACTCGTCGTTGCAAATGCTCACCATAGCGCGGGCTATGGCTGTGCTTTGCGCCTGGATCCGAGGCGTTTTCGCGCGCCTTTCGGGCCCGGCTAAAAAACTCTCAGCCTCTAACGCCAGCACGTCCCAGGGCAAAAGACACCTCTTCAGAAAGCACCGATGACCGTTTTGATGCACCTCTCGGATCTGCACTTTGGTGCACACGATCCTGCGGTGTGTGCGGCGGCCCAACGGCTGGCGCAGCGGCTGGGCGTGGCGATGGTGGTGGTGTCCGGCGACCTTACGCAGCGCGCCACCGCCGTGCAGTTTGAGCAGGCCGCGCGTTTTGTCAAAGGCCTGCATGCCCGCTCTACCCTGGTGCTGGCGGGCAACCACGACCTGCCGCTGTTTGCCTGGTGGATGCGCTGGGGCCGCGCCTACGAGCGCTATGCCCACCAGTTCGGCATCGATCAGGAGCCCGTGCGGCAGATGGGCGCCTTTTATGTGGTGGGCGTGAACACCACCCGCGCCTGGCGGCACGAGCGGGGCAGCCTGTCGTCGGCGCAGATCGATCATGTGGCCATGCTGCTGGCGCGCGCCCCGCCAGATGCCTGGCGCATCGTGGCCAGCCACCACCCCCTGGTGTCCCGCGACGCCGCCGACCGCGCGCACCGGCCCCACCGGGCGGACGAAGCGTTGCAACGCTGGCGCGCGGCGGGCGCCCATATGCTGCTGTCAGGCCACGTGCATGAACCCAGCGTGTTGCAGCCCCTGCCGGGCCTGTGGGCCTGCCGCGCGGGCACGGCGGTATCGCACCGCCTGCGCCACGGCAGCCCCAACAGCCTGGTGGTGCTGACGGTAGAAGCCTCAGGCGCCGCCGTGGGGGGCTGGGCCCGCTATGCCGCGCGCTGGGATTACGACGAAGCGGCGGGGGAGTTTGTGTGTGTGCTGCGGCAGGCGGTGGGGGCGGAGTGAATCGTGGACCCGCGGAGGCCGGGAGCGGCGCTTGATAAAAAAGGGGCGCCCAAAGGCGCCCCAACCTTGGGACTCTCCGTAAACCTTTCTGAAAAACGGATCAAAACCGGTGGCGCACCCCCACCGCAAAGCCGGTGCCCTGTGCGCTGACTACAGACGGCGGCGCAGGCAGTGTGCGGGTCTGGGTGCTGTCGCGCATCACCATGGCATACAGGTCCGTGCGCTTGGACAGGAAATAGTCATACCCCAGGGTGAACACCTTGCGCTCCACATTGCCGCCCGCCACCGTGGCAGGCACGGGGCCCACGGTGTCGCTGGTGCGGCGCACCGCGTAGCCCGCTAGCACACGGCCTGCACCCACGGGCACAGCGGCGCTCACATCCCACACCCGATACGACAGGTTGAGCGGCGCAGCGGCCGTGCCCCGGTTGTCGATGCGGCCCAGGTGGGCAAACAGCCTGACCACCTCGAAGTCGTACGACGCCGCCAGCTGCCAGGCGCGTGTGTCGTTGGGCGAGGTGCCGTCGGCGAAGGTGCCGGGGTTGTTCTTCACGCTCTGCCACGCCAGCGATGCGGCCCACGGGCCTTGGGCATAGGCCAGCCGTGCTGCGCTGTTGCCGCCGCCCTGGCCTTCAGAAATGGCATGTGCCACCGAGGCATTGACGCCCGCGACGCTGGGGCTGTCATACACCACCGAGTTGGCCCATGCCGTGCCACCCGTGAGCGGGCTGCCGATGAAGGTGACCAGGTTCAGCGGCCCCAGCACGGTGGAGTCGCCAAACGCGTTGGAGGTGATGGAGTTCAGGAACAGTAACGACGTGACATTGCCCAGTCGCACGCGTCCCCAGTCGCGGTGCGACACGCCCACCCAGGCTGCGCGCGAGAACACGGGGTCGGCAGCCACGTTCACGGGTGCGGGCAGCGCATCGCTGCGGCCGGTGGCGCCGGAGTCGTTGCGCACAAAGGACGACAGCTCGAACTGTGCCGACAGCCCGCCGCCCAGGTCTTCGGTGCCGCGCACGCCCCAGTGGCTGGTGGACATGCCGCCACCGTCCAGCTTGGTCACGGCGCGGTCTTGCGCATTGATGCCGGCGGCGGGGCCCGCAAAGTGGCCCACGGCGGCATCGACCAGGCCATACAGCTGTAGTCCGGGGCCGGATGCTGGCTGTGCCTGCGCGGCGAGGGTGGCGGCAGACAGGGCTGCAGCGGTGCCCAGGGCGCGTGTCCAGCGCCGACGGGCCCGAGGGTGGAAGAGGTGGGGAGTGGGGGAGGTGCGGGGTTTCATGGTGTCTTTCGATGGGTGAGGGGCAAGCGGAGGGCGAACCGGTCCACGGCGCAGCCAGGGCTGTTCCGAAAACGCAGTTCAACGGGGGAGGGCGTCAGCGCGTTGTGTGCGCCGAAAGCGGTGCGGCTAGGGTGCGCCGGTCTGGCGTGCCGATGCCCAGGGTGGGGCGGCAGCGCAGGGCCCCAGCCACCTGGGGTGGCGGTGGGCAAGGGCCAGAAAAATGGGCGTGGCTGTGCCTGGCATGCGGCGCTCGCGCGGCAGTGCGGGTGGTAGGGGTGGGTGTGTCAGCGGTTCGGCGTCAGCGCACCGCGCCTTCACAGGCGCCACGCATGCCTTGCGCGATGAAACGCACCAGCAGTGGCCCCGCTGCAGCCTCGTCGCCCGGCTGGTTCTGGCCGTACGACAGGCGCTCGATGCGCTGGTCGTTCACATGGTGCAGCAGCGCGCCCAGCGCGAACTGGTAGCACCATGCGGCCTGGCTGCGCGTGGCCTGGGGCAGGGCGGCGGCAATCGCATCAATGAACGCATGGGCCAGTGGGTCGAACAGCTCGCGGATGATGGGCTCGTCTTCTTCCAGGTGGTCGTTCATGCCGCGCGACAGCAGGCGCAGAAAGTGGTGGCCCGCAGGCTGGCGAGCCACCTCCAGCACGGGCAGCACGAAGGCCTTGACGATTTCGTCCAGAAGCTGACCGGGTGGGGCCGCCTGCTGGGCTTGGGCCAGTGACTGCAGCCGCACATCGATGTAGCCCGCATGCGCGCGAAAGATGGCGTGGTACAGCGAGAGCTTGGGTCCGTAGTAGTAGCCCACCAGCGCCAGCGGCACACCGGCTTCGTCGGCAATGTCGCGGATCGACACGCCATGAAAACCGCGCGTGGCAAACAGCCGCTCGGCCGCCTGCAGGATGTTGGCCTGGCGATTGGGAGCCAGCGCTTCTTCGCTGGTGGCGCTGCGGGCCGCAGCACGCTTGCGCGCCGGGGCTTTCGCGGCAGGGGCGGCGGGCACGGTGGCCGCAGTCTGGGGGGTGGATCGGGATTTGGGCATAGGCTGGTTTATACGGTTGTATAAATTTATTGAACACTCGTACAAACCCCAGTCGATTTGAATTTGTACGTTCGTATAATTTTTTCATGCCACCCGCTGCAGGACCTGTCAGATCTGGCTTGCGGGGTGTCGCTGCAACTTCCATCCATTCCAACAGGAGACAGACACCATGTTCACCCGCCGCCGTTTCACCCAGCTTTCTGCCGCCCTGCTGTCCACCGTGGGCGGTGCTCCTGCCGCCTGGGCGCAGGCCGGCAAAGACGCCATGCCCGACATGGCGCGCATCATCTCGGGCTTTCCGGCCGGGGGCACGGCCGATGCGCTGGCGCGCCGTGTGGGCGACCGCATGCGCGGCCACTACGCAGCGTCCTTGGTGGTGGACAACAAACCCGGCGCAGGCGGGCAGATCGGCATCCTCAACCTGCGCGACAGCCCGGCCGATGGCACCAGCCTGCTCATCACGCCGTCGTCCATGTTGTCCATCTACCCCTACACCTACCCCAAGCTGCGCTACACGCTGGACGATGTGGCGCCCGTGTCACTGGGCGCCATGTTCGACCACGGCCTGGCCGTGGGCCCCGGTGTGCCCGACAGCGTGCGCACGCTGGCCGACCTGCTGGACTGGATGCGCGCCAACCCCGGCAGCGCCAACTACGGCAGCCCCGGCGCGGGCTCCATGCCGCACATGGTGGGCGTGCTGCTGGGGCAGTTCAGCAAGATCGACATGCGCCACATTGCCTACCGGGGCACGGTGCCCGGCATGCAAGACCTGCTGGGCGGGCAGATCCCTGCGTTCTGGGGGCCGATTGGCGACTACCTGCAGCATGGCAAGGGCGGCAAGCTGCGCGTGCTGGCCATTGCGGGCAGCAAGCGCTCGCCGTTCCTGCCGCAGGTGCCCACGCTGACGGAGTTGGGCTACCCCCTCAAGGTCAGCGAGTGGTACGGCTTCTTTCTGCCTGGCAAGGCCACGCCCGAGACCATCAAGCGCGCATCCGATGCCCTGCAGGCTGCGTTGAGCCAGCCCGAGGTGGTGGACTACGGAAAGCAGTACGGCCTGGAGATCAAGCCCTCCACCGCCGCGCAGCTGGCGCAGATGCTCAAGGCCGATGCCGACCAGTGGCGCGGCCTCATCAAGCAGACCGGCTTCACGGCCGAATCCTGATCGCCTTGTTTCGACCTTTCCACCCGACCCCGCCATGACCACCACGCTCGCCACACCTGCGCGCCGCATCGTCGATATCTCGATGCACCTTGAAAACGATGTTGTCTCCGACCCGCCGGGCCTGGGCCCGCGCATCCATTACATCGACCACCAGATGAGCTTTGCGGACCTGGCGCAGTTCTTTCCAGGCCTCCAGAAGGAAGACCTGCCCAACGGCGAATCCTGGGCGGTGGAGGACGTGCAGCTCAACACCCACAACGGCACCCACCTGGACGCGCCCTACCACTTTGCGTCCACCATGGATGGCGGGCAGCGCGCGCTGTCCATTGACGAGGTGGATCTGAACTGGTGCTTCCAGCCCGGCGTGAAGCTGGACTTTCGCCACCTGCCCGACGGCTACGTGGTGCAGGCCGCCGATGTGGAGGCCGAACTCGCACGCATCGGCCACACGCTGCAGCCACTGGAGATCGTGGTCGTCAACACCCGCGCTGGCAGCGCCTACGGCACGGCGGGCTACACGCGCGCGGGTTGCGGCATGGGCTACGAGGCCACCATGTACCTGCTGGAGCGCGGCGTGCGCCTGACCGGCACCGACGCCTGGAGCTGGGACGCCCCCTTCGCCTATACCGCGCAGCGCTATGCCGAAAGCGGCGACGCATCGCTGATCTGGGAGGGCCACAAGGCCGGGCGCGACATTGGCTACTGCCACCTCGAAAAACTGCACAACCTGGAGGCGCTGCCCGCCAGCGGCTTTTACATCTCGTGCTTTCCGGTCAAGGTGCGCGGCGCCTCGGCAGGCTGGACGCGGGCCGTGGCCATCTTCGACCCGGTGCTGCCGCTGCAGCCGGCGGCCGGAGTGGCGCCATGAAACTCGCCACCCTGCGTAACGGCCTGCGCGATGGCCGCCTGGTGGTGGTGTCGACGGATGCGCGCCGCTGCATCGACGCCAGCCCCGTGGCCCCCACGCTGCTCGATGCCCTGGAGCGCTGGAGTGTGGTGGAGCCCGCGCTGCACGACCTGGCCCGCACCGTGAACGCGCCCGCCGCCCTGGGCGCCATACCCTTTGATGCGCGCCAGTGTTTGGCACCGCTGCCACGCACCTGGCAGTGGCTGGACGGCTCGGCCTTTCTGAACCACGGCCACCTCATGGAGCGCGCGTTCAAGGTGCCGCCGGTGGCCGACTTCGACACCATTCCGCTCATGTACCAGGGCGCGGCCGACGACTTTCTGGGCCCACACGACGATGTGGCCCTGCCGTCCGAAGCCGACCAGATCGACTTTGAGGGCGAGTTTGGCGTGGTGCTCAGCGAAACCCCCCTGGGCGTCACCGCCGAAGAGGCGCTGCAGCATGTGCGCCTCATCGTGCTCATCAACGACTGGAGCCTGCGTGCCTTCGGCCCGCGCGAGGCCAAAAGCGGCTTTGGCTTTGTGCAGGCAAAGCCCTCCACCGCATTCGCGCCCATCGCCGTCACGCCCGACGAACTGGGCGCAGCGTGGAACGGCGGCCGCGTGCACCTGCGGCTGCAGACGCAGCGCAACGGCAAATGGTTTGGCCACCCGCGCGGCGGCGCCATGCACTTTGACTTCGGCCAGTTGATCGCCCATGCGGCGCGCACGCGCAAGCTGTCGGCAGGCACCCTGATTGGCTCGGGCACCGTGTCGAATGCGGATGTGGCCGTGGGCTCGTCCTGCATCGCCGAGCGCCGCATGGTCGAAGCCCTGGCCGACGGCGCGCCGCGCACACCGTTTCTGCGCTTTGGCGAACGGGTGTGCATGGTGGCGCTGGACGAGCAGGGCCAGCCCGCGCCGTTTGGCGTGATCGATCAGATGGTGGTGCCGGGCGACGCTGCGGGCCCCGGGCGGGTGAATACTTTAGATGCTATTAGTTCGATAGCAATATAGGCTTGATGGTCGTGCGATAGAGGCCAAAAAAGCTTGAATTTTTCGCTCCAGTCCATCGCGCCGTGGGGCCGCCGCCTCACCCTCCATCACCCGCAGCGCTGGCTCTTTCTCCCTCTCCCCTCGCGGGAGAGGGCTGGGGAGAGGGGGCGCTCTGGGGCTCGGTGCCCCCCTCTCCCCTGGCCCCCTCCCAGCAGGGGCGATGGGGCATACCAAGTCAGCTTCCGCCGCACGGCCCGGGGTGTTTTCACCGGTTGACCAGCCGGTGGGCGGCGCCTATTCTGGCTGGCAGGGGCCGGTGACGCCCCCCTATACCAACACACTCCCCCACCTCCCCCGCGCCATGCACAAAGAATTCCACCACGACGCCGTGCGCCGGCTGCAGTCGCTGATCGAGCGCGAAACCGGCGCGCCGCTGCGCGAAGAAGCCCTCGCCGAGATGGCTGCCATCCTGCGCCAGGGCGACGGCCCGGAAGGTGCCGCCACCGATGACCGGTCTGTGGCCCCACGTGAGGTCACCATCCTGCTGGCCGACCTGCGCGGGTTCACCGCACTGTCGGGCTCGCAACCGGCGTCGGTGGTGATTGCGGCGCTCAACCGCTGCCTGGCGCGGTTGTCCGAAGTGGTGTTCAAGTACCAGGGCAGCATCGACAAGTTCATGGGCGACTCGATCATGGTGCTGTTCGGTGCGCCTGTGGCGCGCGAGGACGATGTGGATCGCGCGCTGTTGTGTGCCGTGGAGATGCAGATGGCAATGCGCGAGCTGAACCTCGCCCACCTGCGCGAGCGGCTGCCCGAGGTCTTCCTGGGCATTGGCGTGAACACGGGCACGGTGATGGCAGGGCGTTTTGGCTCGGACGTTTATTCCGAATACACAGTGATCGGCGAGGCCGTCAATCTGGCCTCGCGCATCGAGGCGCTGAGCCTGCGCGGCCAGGTGCTCATCAGCGACACGACGTACCAGCGCTGCTGGGGTCTGGTGTCGGCGTCGGCGCCAATGCAGGTCTACGTCAAGGGCCGCACGCAGCCCGTGAGCCTGCGCGAGCTGATCGCCATCCCTTCGCAAAAGCTCAAGGTGCCGCGCCAGGAGTTCCGCCGCAGCCACCGGGTGGATGCGCGCCTGCCCTGCCTGTGCCAGCGCATGCAGGACAAGATCGTGGTGCCCCACATCGTGCACGGTGCCATCCGCGACATTGGCTACCACGGCCTGCTGGTGGAGCTGATCGAGCCGCTGGAGCCGCACAGCGAGATCAAGCTGGAGTTTGAGCTGCCGCTGGTGGACTACCGCGTGGCTGATGTTTACGCGCGCGTCATCACCCTCAAGCAGGAAGGCGACGAGTGGGTGGCGGGCTTGGAGTTCACCTCGATCAGCGCCGAATGCCATGCCAAGGTGCAGATGTTTGTGCAGCTGCTGGTAGCGCACTGATCGACGCGGGTGTGCCCCGGGGCACATTCAACAGCCCAGCATCTGCGCTAGATCGTTCAGGTCTGTGGCGTGCAGATCGTTGCCAGGCTGTGGCGTACTGTCCTTGGGCTGTGCGGCGCCCAGTTCCAGGGGGCGCTCGACGTAGGCGGTGCGCAGGCCACATGCGCGGGCAGCGGCCAAGTCGTCGTGGTGCGTGGCTACCAGCGCCACCTGTTCGGGCTGCAGGTCAAACACGCGCGCTACGCCCAGGTAGGTCTCGGGGCTGGGTTTGTAGGCCTTGAACACCTCGGCGCTTAGCACGCAGTCCCACGGTAGCCTGGCGCGCTTGGCCATGTTGGTGAGCAGGCCGATGTTGCCGTTGGACAGCGTGGTGATGGTGAAGCGTGTCTTGAGCCGCGTGAGGCCTTCCACGCTGTCGGGCCAGGCATCGAGCCGGTGCCACACATGGTTGAGGTGGCGGCGCTCGGCCTCGGGCAGGTGCGCTAGGCCAAAGCGCGGCAGGATTTCGTCGAGGATGCTGCGGTGCAGGTCGTCGACCAGTGTCCAGCCCTGCTCACCCCGCATCACGCGGGCCATTGCCGGCTGGTAGCCGGCGCGCCACGCCAGCGCAAACGCGTCTCCATCTACCGCAGGGTACAGCGCCTGCATCTCGCGCACGATGCTGCCGTGCCAGTCCACCACGGTGCCAAAGATGTCGAACGCCAGCACCTTCACGGTGCTGGCGATGTGGTCTGCTGTGCTTGGGGTGGTCGTCATTCGCAGTCCTTGAAAAAGGAGGAAGGGCGTGGTCAGGGCGTCAGCGTAGCAGCCATAGCTGAAATGGCTTTGAACCTGGGTTACATATTTCCCCGCTTCAGCAAGGCGGTGCTTTGCATGCTATGGTTACAAAAATCGGGTTTACCCCCGTAACTGCGTTTCTTTCTCTCCTTCTCCCTGTCTCGTCTACCTTCTGCGCCCTGCCGTCGCTTGCCGGTGCAGCGTCTCCCCTGTTGTTGCCATGACCGCGCCCCTTTCCCCCACGTCCATCGCCGCCACCCCTACCGACGACCGCACCTTGGTGCGCGCCGTGCTGGCCCTCGGGGTCGGCGGCTTTTCCATCGGCACGGGTGAGTTCGTCATCATGGGCCTGCTGCCTGAGGTAGCGCGCGACATTGGTGTGAGCATCCCGCAGGCCGGGCATGTCATCAGCGCCTATGCGCTGGGCGTAGTGGTGGGCGCGCCCGTGCTGGCCGTGCTGTGCGCCCACTGGGGGCGGCGCGCGCTGCTGATGGCGCTGATGGTGGTGTATGCGCTGGGCAATTTCGCATCGGCGCTGGCCCCGGGCTATGGGTCGCTGAGCGCCATGCGCCTGTTCACCGGTCTGCCACACGGCACCTACTTTGGCGTGGCCGCGCTGGTGGCCGCCGCACTGGCGCCACCGGGGCGCCGCGCACGCGCAGTGGGCTGGGTCATGCTGGGCCTCACCACCGCCACGCTGGTGGGTGTGCCCATTGCCGCTGCGCTGGGCGAGGCTTTTGGCTGGCGCGCTGCGTTTGTGTTTGTGGGTTTGATCGCGGTGGCCGCCGTGGTCATGGTGCGCCTTTGGGTGCCCGCCATGCCCGCGTCGCACGGCGCCAGCCCGCTGCGCGAGCTGGGCGCGCTGGCCCGCAAGCAGGTGTGGTTCACGCTGGGCATTGGCGCCATTGGTTTTGGTGGCATGTTTGCAGTGTTCAGCTACATCAAGCCCACCTTGATCGAAGTGGCCGGCATGCCGCCTGCGCTCATGCCCTTTGTGCTGTCGCTGTTTGGCCTGGGCATGGTGGCGGGCAATTTGGTCGGCTCGCGCATGGCCGACAAGGCGCTGATGCCTGCTGTGGGCAAGGTGCTGGTGTGGTCCATCCTCGTGCTGGCGCTGTTTGTGCCCGCCGCACACCATCCTGCCAGCGCCGCGCTGGCCACGTTCTTTTTGGGCACCTTGGTGGCCATCGGCCCCGCGCTGCAGATCCGCCTGATGGACGTGGCGGGCGACGCGCAGACCCTGGCCGCTGCACTCAACCACTCGGCCTTCAATGCCGCCAACGCGCTCGGCGCTTGGCTGGGTGGCGTGGCGATCTCGGCAGGCATGGGCTGGACGTCCACCGGCTGGGTGGGCGTGGTGCTGGGCTTGGGTGGCGTGGCCATTTTTGCGTGGTCGCTGGGCAGCGAAAAGGCAACGGCCGCACGCGCCTCTGCCACCGCATAGCCCAACACCACGGGCCGCCCGCGCCGTAGCGGCTTTGCGACAGCCGCGCGCAAGGTGGCTGGCTGGCGCTGTGTTGTGCGTTACATTGGCTGCGGGCTGGCCTTTCTGCCAGCCACGTCGCTCGGACGGTTCCGGGCGCTTACGTGAAAGTCACACCGCATGTCTGCATCGCAGGGCAAGCGCCGTTTTGCGCGCATCGATCGCCTTCCTCCCTACGTCTTCAACATCACGGCCGAGCTGAAACTCGCCGCCCGCCGCCGGGACGAAGACATCATCGACATGAGCATGGGCAACCCCGACGGGGCCACGCCACCGCACATCGTCGCCAAGCTCACCGAAGTGGCCCAGCGGCCCGACACCCATGGCTATAGCGCTAGCAAGGGCATCCCCCGCCTGCGCCGCGCCATCAGCCACTGGTACAAAGACCGCTACGCGGTGGACATCAACCCCGACACCGAGGCCATCGTCACCATCGGTTCCAAGGAAGGCCTGGCCCACCTGATGCTGGCCACGCTGGACCGGGGCGACACCGTGCTGGTGCCTGACCCGAGCTATCCCATTCACATTTATGGCGCGGTGATTGCCGGTGCCGACATCCGCAGCGTGCCCGTGGCGCCCGATGTGGACTTTTTTGCCGAGCTGGAAAAAGCCATCCGCGGCAGCTACCCCAAGCCCAAGATGATGATCTTTGGCTTTCCCAGCAACCCCACCGCGCAGTGCGTGGAGCTGAGTTTCTTCGAGCGCGTGATCGCCCTGGCCAAGAAGCACGACATCCTGGTGGTGCACGACCTGGCCTATGCCGACATCGTGTACGACGGCTACCGCGCCCCCAGCATCATGGAAGTGCCCGGCGCCAAGGACGTGGCGGTGGAGTTTTTCACCCTGAGCAAAAGCTACAACATGGCCGGCTGGCGCGTGGGCTTCATGGTCGGCAACCCCGACCTCGTGGCCGCGCTCGCGCGCATCAAGAGCTACCACGACTACGGCACCTTTACCCCCCTGCAGGTCGCGGCCATTGCCGCGCTGGAGGGCGACCAGCAGTGTGTGAAAGATATTGCTGCCCAGTACCAGCGCCGCCGCGACGTGCTCTACAAGGGCCTCACCGAAGCGGGTTGGGCGGTGGACTGCCCCAAGGCCAGCATGTACATCTGGGCCCGCATCCCCGAGCCGTATCGCGCGCTGGGCTCGCTGGAATTTGCGAGGCAACTGCTGGACAAGGCCAAGGTGTGTGTGTCGCCGGGCATTGGTTTTGGCGACCAGGGGGATGAATATGTGCGCTTTGCGCTCATCGAGAACGAGGCACGGATTCGGCAGGCGGTGCGGGGGATTCGCGCAATGTTCAAGGCCGATGGTTTACTGAAGGTGCCTGCGGCCGCTGCGGCTTGAGGCCTGCCGAAAACACCTGCAGTGATGACTGCGGGCACCTGCGGGACGGCTTGCAGCTGAACTGGCGGGTGCGCACGGGCCCATCAGCGTATAGGTATTGCTGGCGAATGCCTATACGATCCCTCTCCTGTTGCTTAACAAAACGCGGAGGGGGGTCCATGAAGGAACGTATGAAGAATTGGCTCGTGGCGCTTGTGATGCTGTGCGCCGCAGCGGCGTCCCATGCGCAGTCCACGACCTACGTTGCCACCGCGACGGGCAACTACACCGCACTCATCAATTTCACGCTCTGTGTGGCGGGCCCCTGCCAGAACTTCAATACCGGCATAGGTGCATCCGGCTCGTTCACGACGTCCGCCCCGCTGGCGGCCAATCTGTCTGCCGCGAACGTGGCGCCTCTGGTCACGGCCTTCAGCTTCTCGGATGGAATCCACACCTATTCCAGCGGAGACCCTGCTGCCCGCATCTTCCTTTTCAACGTATCCACCAACGCCTCCGGCGCCATCACCATCACGGACATCCGGATCCAGCGCTGGCTGACCGGAACCTCTCCCCATGTACCGGGAGACCGGCATTCCTGGATCTTCTTTCAGGCAACAGGGGAGGTCGATCACAACGCGCAGTGCCTCACCGTCGGCGCCTCACCCGCGGGTGTGCTGGATTCGTGCGTTCTCGTCCTGGGTGCTGACACCAGCCGGTCGCTGGCATTTGGGTCCACCCAGGCTTGGGCCGTGGCGCCCTCTGCCGTCACCGCTGTTCCCACCCTGGCCGAATGGGGCCTGGTCCTGATGGGCGTGTTGATGGGGGTTGCCGCTTTGGCGCCCCTGAACCGTCGTTTCCGGGCGAGCGCTGGCACTGTGGCCTCTTGACGGGGCGCGGCCTAGAGTCGCCGGGCGCACCGTTGCAATGCTTTGGCAGTGCCGCGTGCGCCGCCTTGGTCAGGCCTCGCCGGTGGGCACGCAGGCCCGCCAGCCTTACATCGCCCAGATGCGGGGCGCTTCTCCGTTCAACCCCCACATCACCTCCCGCCAAGCCACCCGTACCGCCTTGAGCAGTTTCATCGCGGGCTCCACCTGCGGTGCCAACACGCGCACCACCACCATGCGGTCGTTGGGGCTGGTGGCGCCTGCGGTGGCTTTGACCTGGGGGTGTTGATCCATCACTGCGCGGGCCGCGTCCAGGGCTGCATCGCGGCGCGCGCGGTCGAGGGGCGTGCCTGCGGCAAAGAACATGCTTGCCATGCAGCGGTGGCCTGCCAAACCCAGCGGGCTGCTCAGCAGCCGGTCATCGGCGGCGTCGATCACGCCGCGCTCCAGCCACAGGCCGGGCACTTCCAGGTGCTGGGTGAAGCGGCCTTGCTCAAACGGCTGGCCCGCGTGGGGCAGGCCCAGTGCGGTCACGTCCCAGGCAATGCATTCGGCGCCGGGGGCGAGGTTCAGCGTGAGGTGGTTTTCGGCGTGGCAGGCGCTGTAGCACAGGGCCTCCAGCGGCAGCCATTCCAGGCGTGCGCCCTCGGCCAGGGTGAGGTGGCTGCGCTGCAAGGCCAGCGGGCCGGTGGAGCGGTAGAAGCGCGTGGCGCCGGGCGTGGTGACCAGGCCGTGGGCGCCGGGGCCGACGGTGGTGGTGATGTCCAGCGTGTCGCCGCCCACCAGGCCGCCGGGTGGATGCACCAGCACGTTGTGGCAGATGGCGTCGCCCTCGGGGTACAGGCTTTGCAGGATGCGCAGCGGCCCGTTGTGCTCATAGCGGGCTACGGTGCGGGCGTTGTTGTTTTGTGCCGTGTAGTCGAGCTGCAGGCGGGCGTGCCAGGACATGGAGGAGTCTTTGCTATCAAATAAGTAGCTTATTGCGCAATGCAGATAAGCGCTAGGGGCCTTTGGGGTCGAATAATAGCTGACGGTAGGTGGGTGCTTGGTTTGTTTTCGGAGACGGGCCGGTGGCGGGGCTGCACCGCATCGTCTGCTCACCCCTTTGGCAGGCCCTCCCTCGCGACAACGGCGCGAGGGGCGATTTTTGTGAGCTGTTCTAAAACTCCAGGTTGTCAATCAACCGCGTGCTGCCCAGCCGCGCAGCCCCCAGTGCCACCAGCGAGCCCGCTGCATCGGCCGCTGTGGCGGGCAACAGATCGGCGCGGCGGCGCACGGTGAGGTAGTCCGGTGCCCAGCCCCGCGCGCGCAGGGCGTCCAAGGCCCGGGGCTCCACCGCGCTGCGGTCGTTGGGCGCAGCGTTCAGCCATTGCTGTGCCAGTTGCTTCAATGCCTGCGACAGGGCTACGGCTTCTTGCCGCTCTTCCAGGCTGAGGTAGCCGTTGCGTGAACTCAATGCCAGGCCATCGGCCGCGCGGCAGGTCTCGCCCGCTACCACCTCAATCGGCAGCGCAAACTGCTGCACCATGTGGCGGATCACCATGAGCTGCTGGTAGTCCTTCTTGCCGAACACGGCGGTGCCGCCCGTCTGGCCGAGCACGCAGGCAAAGAGCTTCATCACCACCGTGCTCACGCCTGCGAAGAAGCCGGGGCGGAAATGGCCTTCCAGCATGTCGGCCAGTGCTGCGTCGGGGTGCACCTTGAAGGTCTGGGGCTGTGGGTACAGGTCGGCCTCGCGCGGGGCAAACAGCACATCGCAGCCCGCAGCTTGCAGTTGTGCGCAATCGGCCTCCCAGGTGCGGGGGTAGCTGTCAAAGTCCTCGTGCGGCAAAAACTGCAGGCGATTCACGAAGATGCTGGCCACCGTCACGTCGCCCAGGGGCTTGGCCTGGCGCACCAGGGCGATGTGCCCGTCGTGCAGGTTGCCCATGGTGGGCACAAAGGCGGGGTGGCGATAGGAGGCCAGGGCCTGGCGCAGGTCTGCGATGGAGCGGGCAATCAGCATGGGGTGGGAGAGGTCGAAAAGAAATGAAGAAATGCGGTGAAGGCTCACCAGGCGTGCAAGGCGTTATCCGGGAACTGCCCCTGCTTCACAGCCTGCACATAGGCCTCCATGGCGCCGCGCACGCTGCCTGCGTCCTGCATGAAGTTGTGGACGAATTTCGGCATCTTTCCGAGGTTCATGCCCAGCATGTCGTGCAACACCAGCACCTGGCCGGCCGTGCCGTTGCCCGCGCCGATGCCGATGGTGTGGCAGTGCAGCAGCTCGGCCGTCAGCTCGGCGGCCAGCGCGGCGGGCACCATCTCCAGCACCAGCATGGTGGCGCCTGCGTCTTGCAGCTCATGCGCCTCCTTGCGCAGGGTGCGGGCGTCATCGTCGGTCTTGCCCTGAACACGGTAGCCGCCCAGGGCATGCACCGTCTGCGGTGTGAGGCCCAGGTGGGCGCACACCGGCACGCCGCGCCGCACTAAAAACTCCACCGTGGGCGCTGTCCAGCCCCCGCCTTCGAGCTTGACCATGTGCGCTCCCGCCTGCATCAACACGCAGGCGCTGCGCAGCGCCTGCTCTCGGCTCTCGGCATAGGTGCCATAGGGCAGGTCGGCCACGAGCCAAGCCGTGCCCTGCACCCGGTGCAGGCCACGCGCTACGCTGGCCGTGTGGTAGGCCATGGTGTCCAGCGTCACGCCCACCGTGCTGGGCAGGCCCTGGCACACCATGCCCAGCGAATCCCCCACCAGAATGCATTCCACCCCCGCCGCATCGGCCACGGCCGCAAACGTGGCGTCGTAGGCGGTGAGCATGGTGATCTTCTCGCCCGCTGCGCGCATCTGCGCCAGGCGCGGCAGGCTGACCGGGCGGCGCTGGGGCAGGGGAGATGCGGGCGGCAGGGTGCCGTAGGGTGTTGCGGAAGCGGTGCTTGTGGCAGTCATGGGGCATCCATGGGCAAAAATTGCCGCGAGTCTATGCGACCAATAATGGGTGTACTTATTGGTTGTCTGCCCAGTGGTATGCGGCCTAGGTCGGTACCATGGCCTTTGCGTTCCCGGTATGCTCGCGGCCCATGACAGCAGCGTTACACCCCGCGAACACCCTCATGAGCGATACCGATGTGATGGCCCTGGCCCAGGCCGACGTGGCCCGTGCTTTGGCCGAAGATGTAGGCGCCGGCGACCTCACGGCCGGCCTGATCGACCCCACCCGCCGCGCCCGTGCCCGCATCCTGGCGCGCGAATCCGCCGTGATCTGCGGCGCCCCCTGGGCCGAAGCCGCGCTGCGCGCACTCGATCCTACGGTGCAGATCACCTGGCATGTGGCCGAAGGCCAGCGCTGCGCGCCCGATCAGGTGGTGCTTGAGCTGGAAGGCAATGCCCGCGCACTACTGTCGGCCGAGCGCACTGCGCTCAACTTTCTGCAACTGCTGTCGGCCGTGGCCACCAAAACCCGCACCTATGTGGATGTGGTGGCGGGCACCCGCGCCCACATCGTGGACACGCGCAAGACCATCCCCGGCCTGCGCCTGGCGCAAAAGTACGCCGTGCGCGTGGGCGGCGGCACCAATCACCGCATCGGTCTGCACGACGCAGTGCTCATCAAGGAAAACCACATCGCCGCCGCCGGTGGCGTGACGGCTGTGCTCAAAGCCGCCCAGACTGTGGCAGCTCAAGCAAAGTTCATCGAGATTGAAGTGGAAACCCTGGAGCAACTGACCGAGGCGCTCGATGCCGGTGCCGAGATGGTGCTGCTCGACAACATGCCGCTGCCCACGCTGCGCGAGGCGGTGCGCATCAACGCGGGCCGTGCAATTTTGGAAATATCGGGTGGCGTCACGCTCGAAGGCTTGCGCGAACTGGCCGAGACGGGGGTGGATCGCATCTCCATCGGCACGCTGACCAAAGACGTCAAGGCGACGGACTTTTCCATGCGCCTGCAGGAGCTGTCATGACCACCACTGCCGTGCTGAACCGCATCGACGTGGAGTACGAGCAGCCGCTCGATACCGAGGAAGGCTCCGTCTGCTCCACCAAACACGCCTGGGCGCGCGTGCCACCCGAACCCACGCAGGCCGAACGCCTCGCGCTCAAGGACAAGATTCGCCGCCTGCTCAAAGAGAAAAATGCGGTGATGGTGTCGCACTACTACGTGCACCCCGACCTGCAGGACCTGGCCGAAGAAACCGGCGGCCTGGTGAGCGACTCGCTGGAGATGGCGCGGTTTGGCCGCGACCATGCCGCGCAGACCCTGGTGGTGAGCGGCGTACGCTTCATGGGTGAGACGGCCAAGATTTTGAGCCCCGAAAAGACGGTGCTCATGCCCGACCTGGATGCGACCTGCTCGCTCGACCTGGGCTGTCCTGTGGAGGAATTCAGCGCGTTTTGCGACGCCCACCGCGACCGCACCGTGGTGGTCTACGCCAACACCAGCGCGGCCGTGAAGGCGCGGGCCGATTGGCTGGTCACATCCAGTTGCGCACTCGACATCGTCAGCGCCTTGAAGGCAGCAGGGCAAAAGATCCTGTGGGCGCCCGATCGCCACCTGGGCGCCTACATCCAGCGCGAAACCGGGGCCGACATGGTGTTCTGGAACGGTGCCTGCATCGTGCACGACGAGTTCAAAGCCTTCGAGCTGGAGGTGCTCAAAAAGGAACACCCCCACGCCAAGGTGCTGGTCCACCCCGAAAGCCCTGCGGACGTGATCGCCTTGGCCGATGCGGTGGGCTCCACCAGCGCCATCCTCAAGGCCGCGCGCGAGATGGAAGCCACCGAGTTCATCGTGGCCACCGACAACGGCATGATGCACAAGCTGCGCACGCTGAACCCCGGCAAGGTGTTCATTGAGGCCCCCACCGCCGGCAACAGCGCCACCTGCAAGAGCTGCGCGCACTGCCCCTGGATGGCGATGAACGGCCTGGCCGATGTGGCCCGCGTGCTGGAGACCGGTGCCAATGCCATCCAGGTGGACCCGGCGCTGATCCCGCGCGCGCGCCAGCCGATTGACCGCATGCTGGCCTTCACGGCCGCGCTGAGGAACGGGCAGCCCACGGCGGGCCTGGTCCCTGGCATCGGGGCCGCCTGAGGCATCACGCAGGTATTGAATCGTGGCGCACCCGACGGGCGCGGACTACGCCACGCCGTCCACAATGACGTGCCGCGTGCCCGCCGAGCAGCTTTCAATGCGGGCCCGGATGCGATAGACATCGCGGAGCATGGCTGCAGTAATCACCTGCTCGCAAGGTCCGCTGTGCTGCGCTTGTCCGTTGGCGATCACCAGGGCATGGTCGCAGTAGCGCAGGGCCTGGTTGATATCGTGGAGCGCGATGAGCACGATCAGTCCCCGCTCCTGTGCCAGCGAGCGCATGAAGTCCAGCACCTGGATCTGGCGGTGCAGGTCGAGCGCGCTGGTGGGCTCGTCCATGAGCAGGATCTCGGGGTCGCGCGCCAGCGTCTGGGCGATGGACACCAGTTGCCGCTGGCCGCCACTGAGTTCCCCCAGATTGCGAAAGGCAAGGTCTGCGATGCCCAGTGACACGGTGATGGCGTCCACCTGCGCCAGTTCGGCATCGCTCACCGCCCAGCCCTGGTGCTGCTGTTTGGCGGCCAGCAGTATGGATTCAACCACCGTGAGCCGCGCGGTGGCGCTGATGTCCTGCGGCATGTAGCAGATGCCCTCGGACCCCTTGCGGGTGCCCTGTAGCACGATCTGGCCAGGCCCCTTGAGCATGCCGGCCACGCGCTTGAACAGGGTGGACTTTCCGGCCGCGTTGGGCCCGATCACTGCTATCACCTGCCCCGCGTGGAAGACGGGGGTGTTGACGTTCGCAAGCACCGTGCGGCTGCCATAGTGCGCGCCCACCCCTTGCAGCTGGAGCGTCACCATGAGCGCTCCCTGCGGCCCAGGATGAGCGAGATGAAGAAGGGCACTCCTATGAGCGAGGTCACGACGCCGATGGGAAAGATGGCCCCAGGGATCAGCGTTTTGCTGACCACCGAGCTGATCGACAGCAGCAATGCGCCGGTCATGACCGACGCAGGCAGGAAGAACCGCTGGTCCTCGCCGATCAGCATGCGTGCAATGTGCGGGCCCACCAGGCCCACAAAGCCGATAGTGCCGACAAATGCCACCGGGAAGGCTGCCAGAAGGCTGATCAGCACCAGCGTTTGCAGCCGCAGGCGCGCCACGTTGATGCCGAAGCTGGCGGCCTTGTCATCGCCCAGGCGCAGGGCCGTCAGTGCCCAGCTGTTGCGCGCAAAAAGGGGCAGCGTGACCACGAGAACCAGGCAGGTCACACCCAGCTTCGGCCAGGTGGCCTTGGTCAGGCTGCCCATGGTCCAGAACACCACGGCCGCCACGGCTTGCTCGGTGGCGAAATACTGCACCAGCGCCAGCAGTGCATTGAAAGTGAACACCAGCGCAATGCCCAGCAGCACGATGGTCTCGGTGGTCACGCCGCGTTTCATGCTCAGCAGGTGGATCAACCCGGCCGACAGCATCGCCATCACAAAGGCATTCAGCGGCACCACATACCCGGCCACCGTGGGGAACAGGGCAACGCCGAAGGCCAGCCCGAGCGCGGCGCCAAAGCTGGCCGCCGCCGAAATACCCAACGTAAACGGACTGGCCAGCGGGTTGTTGAGCGTGGTCTGCATCTGTGCGCCCGCCACCGACAGCGCAGCACCCACAGCCAGCGCCATGAGCGCGGTGGGCAGGCGGATGTCCCACACCACCACGCGCAGTTGCACGGGCACGCTGTCGGGCCACAGCACAGCCTGCGCCACGTCCCTCACGCTGTAGCCCACCGGCCCGAGTGCCAGGTCGAGCAGCAGGCTCAAGGTCGTCAGCACGAAAAACCCCAGCAGCAGCCAGCGCTTGCGGCGTACCAGGGCACGGTAGCCAGCGCCCTGGCTTGCAGGGGGTGCCATCGCCGTGGTCGTCATGGGGCAGCCTTGGTGGTGGAGGGCGCTGCGGAGGCTGCGGGTGTTGCGCCGTCCAGGCTCACGAAGTAGCCGGGTTCATAGGGCACGGGCAGAAAGCGTTCGTGCATCTCACGGTAGGTGGCGTCCGGCTCCAGGTCCGCGAACAAGTCCGGGTGGAACCACTTGGCCAACTGCTGGATGGCCACAAACTCGTACGGGCTGTTGTAGAACTGGTGCCAGATGGCGTGGAACGCGCGGTCTTGCGCAGCCCGGGTGCCGGTGTAGGCGGGGCGGCGGGTATAGGTTTCGAGCTTGCGCCGGGCCTCTGCCAGGTCGGCACCAGGGCCCACTCCAATCCAGTGGCCGGAGGGTACGTAGGCCTCCCAGTTGGCGCTGGTGACCACGACCTGGTCGGGGTTGGAGGCGATTACCTGCTCAGGGTTGAGCTGGCCGAAGGTGCCGGGAATCACGCCCTTGGCAACGTTCGTGCCCCCCGCCACTTCCACGAATTTGCCGAAGTTCTCGTTGCCAAAGCTCAGGCAGCAGTCTTCGGTGTAGCCACCGATGCGTTCGATGAACACCTTGGGGCGCGGGGGCTGCTCGGCGGCGATGGTGTCTGCCACGCGCCGGATTTGCGCCGTGCGGTAGGCGATGAACTCTTCGGCGCGCGCTTCCTTGCCAAACAGCCGGCCCATCAGGCGCATGGTGGGCTCGGTGTTCTCCATGGGGCGATGGCGAAAGTCCACATACACCACCGGAATTCCCAGCGCCGCCAGTTTCTCGATGTAGCGCGCGTCATCGGTGGCCCGTTGGGCCTCGATGTTCAGCAGGATCACATCGGGCTTTTGCGCAATGGCCTGCTCGATGTCGAAGGTGCCGTCTTCAAAGCCCCCAAAGGTGGGAATGTCGGCGATGCGCGGGAATTTCTTGGCGTACGCCGAATAGGTGTCAGGGTCGGCCTGGATCAGATCCTTGCGCCAGCCCACGATGCGCTGGATCGGGTTGTCCGTATCGAGTGCGGCCACTAGGTACAACTGCCGCCCTTCGCCCAGGATCACGCGCTGCACAGGTAACCGCACCTGCACATTGCGCCCCAGCAGGTCGGTCACCGTGACGTGGTGGCTGCCGGAGGGCGGGGGGGATGCAGCGCCTTCGGGGGCTGCGGCCGGAGAAACCAGAAAAATGCCGGCGGCGGCGATGCCTGCCAGCACAAGGATAAGAAGCGCGATGCGCCAGCGGTGACCCATTGCCATGTCAAAGACTCTTTGTGAATGAAGGGGTGGGGAGGAAAAAGATGTGATGCGCCGTGGAGGTCATGGCCCGGCAAGGCCGGCTGCGCCTTGCCGGGTGCCGCGCATGCGCAGTACGGCGACGATGACCGCGAGGGCGCAGGCATAGGCCCCCGCTACGAGGAAGTAGGTGGTGTGCAGGCCCAGCAGTTGGGTCAGGCCCCCGCCCAGTGCGATGCCGGCCATGGACGAGAACTGGGCGGTGCTCTGCGCCACGCCCAGAATGCGCCCCTGGTGTTGCCCGCTCGTGGCATGCGAAATCTGGGCCATCAGCACCGGTGTGGTGGCGCCCAGCAGCACGCCCCAGGCAAAGTGCAGTGCGATAAAAAAAGCCACGCTGTGAGTAGCCCCCGCCAGCACCATCAGCAAGGCGCAGGCGGCAGCCACCCAGGCCATGCGGACCAGGGCGTCGGGGCCCTGCAAGCGCTCGAAGTAGCGCGCCCAGAGCGTGGCCGACACGATGAACCCCATGGAAAGAAGCCCGTAGCACAGGCCCACCACCCAGTTGTCCACGGCAAACACCGAGCGGACATACATCGCAAATGGGGTTTGCGTGAGCATGCGGGCCACCAGCAGGATCCCCAGCACGGTCAGCAGCCCGGCCACGGAGGATGCAAACCAGGATGGTGGTTGCAGCGGCGCTGCGTTGCCTGACGTGGGTGGCAGTGATGGCACTGCCTTCACGCCCTGGGCGCTGCCTGCGGCAGGACGGGGCGGCAGCAGCACGGCCACGGCTGCAGCGCACACTGCGCACAGCAGCGCTGCGATGAGGTTGATCCAGAAGAACGTGGCGTGGTCCAGGATGAGCCCGCCCGCCAGCGCCCCTGCCAGCGAGCCCACGTTGGTGGACACCTGCAGGTAGGCAAACAGGCGCCCCCGGACCGCTGGCACCACGGCGCTCACACCGTAGGCCTGCGCCGGTGCCAGATAGCCTGCGCACGCCCCTTGCAGAAAGCGCAGTGCCAGGATTGTCCAGACATCCTGCGTAAAGGCCAGGGCCAGCTGTGTGATGGCCAGCCCCAGAAGCGCCCGGACCATCATGGGCTTGTGCCCGAAGCGGTCCCCCACCTTGCCCCAGAACGTGCTGGTGAGCGCCACGCCCAGCATGGGACCCACATACACGGCAATGCCCGCAAACGCCAGCACGCCGGGCGATGCGCCCAGGGACTGCAGGTGCACCGGCCAGAAGGGCCCGCTCATTTCCATGGCGCCCATGGAAATGAGCTGGATCACGAACAGCGCGTGAACCAGGCGGGGCAGGGCGCCGGATGCGGCTGGCGTGGGGTGCATCAGGCTGGTTCAGTGGCCTGAGCCTCGCCATCGTACTGTTGCGATCGCATAGCCGTGCCTCAGAAATCAACGGTGGCCGACACCACCAAGGAACGTGGCGCACCCTGCACCAGGCTGCCGTACTGCGATACGCTGGCCCAGTAAGCGCGGTCTGCCACGTTGCGCAGGTTGGCACGGAACGTCGTGGGCTTGCCGGCGATCTGTGTGCGGTAGCGGGCTCCCAGGTCTGCGGTGGTCCACGATGGAATGCCCAGCGTGTTCGCGCGGTCCACATACTGCTTTCCGGTGTGGGTGATACCCCCGCTCAGTGCCAGGCCCGGCACCCAGGGCAGATCCCACTCCAGCCCCAGGTTGGCCTGCACCGAGGGGACGCCGATGGCTTTCTTGCCCTGCGTGGCCGCGCTGTTGGTCTGGCTCAGCACACCTTGCAGCAGCGTCACGCCGCCGGTGACGGAGACGCCTGGCACCACACGGCCGGAGGCGTTCAGTTCCACACCCCGATTGCGCTGCTTGGCATCCACTGCAAACAGGCCGTTGGTCTGCTGGCCGCTGGGCTTGGTGATCTCGAACAGGCTCAGCGAGCTGATCATCCGGTCCCATTCGAACTTGGCGCCGATTTCCTTTTGTTTGGCCTTGTAGGGCGCAAACACCTCGCCTGCGTTGGAGGCCGTGGCCGGAGCGATGTCGCCCTTGCTCAGGCCTTCGATGTAGTTGGCGTAGAGCGATACGTTCTGCCAGGGCTTGACCACCAGGCCCGCCAGCGGCGTCACTGCGCTCTGGTCGTACGACGAGGCGACGGCGCCCGTGGTGGTGTTGAAGTTGTCGGATTCCACACGCTGGCGGCGCACGCCCAGCAGCACCTGCACCCGGTCGTCCAGCATCGACAGGGTGTCGGCCAGCGCGATGCTGGACAGCTCTGTGTCGGCCACCCGTGCGACCTGGGCCGGGGCGGCCACATTCTGCGCCGGGCTGTTCACCGGCGCGTAGATGTTGGACAACACGGTGGTGCCGTTGACGGAACCACGACCCAGGCGGTCGTGGTAGGTGCTGGCCTGCAGCGTGACCGTGTGGCGGACGCTGCCGGTGGCGAACTTGGTGCGCAGCCCGGCGTCCGCCGTGCTCCGGTCAACCTCGAACTGAAAGCGTTGCGGCAACGTGCTGGTGTCGCCCTGCACATTGAGCAGGGTGGGGTTGCCAAAGAGCCGGTCTACCCGTGTGCGTCCGCCGCCTGCGTTGGCGAACGCGGTGGTCTGGTCGTTCAGGTCGTATTCCAGGCGCAGCAGCAGGGAGCGGTCGGTGGTTTCAAACCATTCCCAGGGCTGGCTCACGTTGCGCCGGCCATCGGGTGCGGCCGGTACGGCCGTAGCCCCTGCGGCCAGAAACGGCCGGCGCTGTGGCGCATCGACACTTTCCTTTTGCGCGATGGCGTCCACGGTGGCGCGCAGCCGTTCGCCCTGGTAGTCGAGCGCGATCGCTCCCACGTCCGCCTTGCGCGATTGGTTGTCCAGCAGCGTGTCGCCCTGGTGGTGGCTGCCGTTGATGCGCACGCCCCACTGGCGTTCGGGGCCAAACCGGCGGCTCAGGTCGATCTGGCCACCGCCCTGTGCGGAGGGTCCTGCGTCGGCGGAGATGCGTGTGAGCGGGGCGCTGGTGGCACGCTTGGGCACGATGTTGATGGTGCCGCCCACGCTGCTGGCCGGGGACATGCCAAACAGCAGCGCTGCGGGCCCTTTGACCAGCTCGATGCGCTCCGCGTAGTCGGCCAGCACGCGGTAGTTGGGGGCGATGCCATAGACGCCGTCAAAGGCGATTTCGCCCGAGTTCTGGTCGCCCACCGGGAAGCCTCGGATGAAGAAAGAGTCCAGCTGGTCGCCGGAGTGGCCCGAGAGCCGGACCGACGAATCGTTCTTCACGATGTCGGCAATGGTGACGGCCTGTTGGTCCTGCACCATCTGCGACGTGTAGCTGGTGGCGCTGAGCGGTGCGTTCAGGGTGTCGGTGTTGCCCAGCAGCCCCAGCCGGCCACCGCGCGCTGTGTGCCCGTTGCCGATGGTGGCGGGCAGCCCTGCATCGCCGTCTGCTGTGACCTGGACCTCGGGCAGGGTACGGGGGCGGTCGGCGGCGTCCGGAGATGCGGTCTGAGCGCCTGCCGGGGCCATGATGCCGGCCGTGACCAGACTGGCGAGCGCCAGGCGTGTGGCGGCCGCGAGGGGGTGAAGGGGGGCCGCGCGAGCGGCGTCCATCGAAGAAGAAGGCAGAGAGCCTGGCACGGTCGGTGGCAGCACAGTGGTTCCTTGAGGGGGCAGGAGGCTGGCTGGCGACGGCTGGCTGCTTGGGGTGCATGTCAATGCACCGTATGGCAAAAATTATAAACAAGAATTATTCGCATTTGATGGATTTTTTGCTTGCACTTGCAACAGGAACGCGCTGCCCACCCTCCGCAGAGTTCGTGCCCTGCGGCGTTTACGATAGGCGGCTGCCCCTGCTTGCCGCAGGGCGCTCGTTTCCTTCAAGGTGCTGCCGCCGCGCCCGCCATTTCCATGAATTCCTGCATCGACTTCAGTGCCGCGCTGGCCCCGTCAGCGCCCCGCCTTCGCCATGCCTTCCGCGCGCCCCGCGCCGTGCTGTCGGCCCGTGACCTGGCCGAGGTGCGCCCCGTTCTCGATGCCGTGTTTGCTGCCGCGCAGGCAGGCGCATGGTGCGTGGGCTACGTGCGCTACGAGGCGGCTCCGGCCTTCGATGCAGCCTTGCAGGTGCATGCCGCCCAGGGGCCGCTGGCCTGGTTTGCCGTCCATGACGAAGCGCTGCCGTGGCCCGGGGAAGCCGCTGCAGATTCGGCCGATGGGGCCCATGTGGAGTGGACCTCGGGCCCCTCGCGCGCGGAGTTCGATGCAGCCCTGAACCGCATTCACCAGGCCATCGGCGATGGCGAGCTGTACCAGGTCAACTACACCGCGCCGCTGTCGGGCCAGTTGCTGCAGGGCAGCGCGCAGGCCTTGTTCCAGGCCTTGCAGCGCTCACAGCCCGGCGGCTATGCCGCGTTCATCGACACCGGCAACGAACAGGTGCTTTCGGTGTCGCCCGAATTGTTCTTTGACTGGGAAAGCGGAGCCCATGGTGACCCGGCGGGTGGAGCCATCCTGGCGCGCCCCATGAAAGGCACCGCGCCACGTGGCGCCACGCCTGCGCAGGATGTTGCCAACGCTGAGCACCTGCGCTCGTCGCCCAAGGAGCGGGCTGAGAACGTGATGATCGTGGACCTGCTGCGCAACGACATATCCCGCATCGCGCTGCCGCACAGCGTGCGTGTGCCCGCGCTGTTTGCCACCGAAGCCCTGCCCACCGTGTGGCAGATGACGTCGGACGTGACGGCCCGCACGCGGCCCGGTACCACGCTGACCGACGTGTTTGCTGCGCTGTTTCCCTGCGGCTCCATCACCGGTGCGCCCAAGGTGCGCGCCATGCAGATGATCCATGCGGTGGAGCCCGCACCGCGCGGCGTGTACTGCGGCGCCGTGGGCGTGGTGCGGCCTCTGGGTGCCGCCGGGGCGGATGGGCAGCACCGCGTGGCGGCCACCTTCAACGTACCCATTCGCACCGTGGTGCTGCGCACCGACGGCGGCCACACCCAGGCCACCTGCGGCATTGGCAGTGGCATCACCTCGGGCGCGCAAGCGGACGCCGAATGGAACGAGTGGCGCCACAAGCGCGCCTTCGTGGAGCGTGCGAGCCAGCCTTTTGACCTGCTCGAAACCCTGGCGCTGGTGGACGGCCAGTGGCGGCATCTGCCCGAACACCTGGCGCGCCTGCAGGCAGCGGCGGTGCATTTTGGCTACCCCTTCGATGGGGAGAAGGTTGGGCAGTGCCTGAGGATGCTGGCCTCAGGGCACGGCACGGGCCCTTGGCGTGTGCGTTTGCTGCTCAATGCCACTGGCGAGCCCCGGGCCGAGGCCTTTGCACTGGCCCCCACGCCCGAGCCCGTGCGCCTGCAGCTGGCGCGCAGCCCGCTACCGGAGGCCCATGGCGAATTCGTGCGCCACAAGACCACGCGCCGCGCGCACTACGCGGCCTTTGCGCCCACGGCAGCCGGGATGTTCGACACGGTGTTGTGGAACGAGGCGGGTGAGATCACCGAAAGTACCTTCGGCAATATCGCCCTGCTGCTCGATGGCCGCTGGGTCACGCCGCCGCTGGCCTGTGGCCTGCTGCCTGGCGTGGGCCGCGCGGTGGCGCTGCGCGAGGGGCGTGTGGCAGAAGCCGTGGTGCAGCTGCAGGACCTGCCCCGCGTGCAGGGCTGGGCGTTCATCAATAGCCTGCGCGGCTGGTTGGCTGCGGAGTTGGTGGCAGAAGACCCAGGCTGATGCATCAGGGCACCCGCCGGGCTTTAGGGGCACAGAGTTTTGCTATAAAAATAATAGCTATCAATGACTATGGATAAGCGATAGGGCTAAATTTATTCAAAAATTGCCGCTGCTGGTTCAGAGCCGCTCCTTGGCGTACGAGCCCCGGTCCATATCGACGATCTCCACGCTCAGCTGCACCATCACGCCCTGGGGCTTGGGCGTGCGTTCGCGCAGCACGGCGGCGATGCGGTCGGACAGCTCCTTCTTGGCCTCGGGCGTGCGGCCCGCGAGCAGGCGCAGTTGGGCATGCACAAAAGCGCGGTTGGCGGGCGCGATGCCGATCTCGAAGCTGTCGGCCACGATGAAGCGGGTCTTCAGGTCCGCCTCGTCCTGCACCTGGGGGTGGGCGCACAGGGTGGCATTCAGGGCCGTCAGCGTTTCGGCCTCTGGGTAGTGGGGCAGGTTGGCCGAGTATTCAATGGTCAGGTGGGGCATGGAGTGGGTCCGGTTCGGTCGAGTGAATTCACTTCAAAGCCATGGTAGACAGGTTCTAAGAACCTGTTCAAGATCTTTTCAGGGTCGCACAAGCGCCGCAACGCCGCAGACCGCCCGGCAAGGGACTTGCCCGAAGGGTTGGAGTGAAATCGGGCGATTGGACGCCTCAGCTGCTTGCATGGGCACGAGCCCATGCGGCGCCTCCGAAGCATCCACGTCCGTCACGATGGCACTCCAATGCGATCCCCGAAAAGATTCTGAACAGGTTCTAAAGCCAGCAACCCTTGGGCCGTCAGTGGCACCCAGCAGTTTAAGCCGCCGTTAAGCAAGGCTGCTGACTATCACGCGGCTGCTTGCAGCAGCTTGTTTTTCATCAACTTGTTGTTCCTTAAGAGCCATGACACCCCCCTTCTTGATCCAAAAAACCACATTGTTTGCCCTCCTGCTGTGCGCCGCCACCTGGGCCAGCGCCGAGGGCGCCCACCCGCACTGGGAATACAAGGGCAAACACGGCGCCGCCCACTGGGGCGCGCTGGAGCCTGGTTTTGAGGCCTGTGCACGTGGTGCGGCGCAAAGCCCCATCGACATTCGCAATACCGTGAAAGAGGCGCTGCCTGCGCTGGATTTCCAGTACACGGCAGGTGCCCCCACGCTGGTCAACAACGGGCACACGGTGCAGGTGAACATGCCTGCGGGCAGCAAGCTGGTGGTGGACGGCAAGGCGATGGAGCTGCTGCAGTTCCACTTCCACACCCCCAGCGAAGAGGCCATTGGCGGCAAGCACGCGGCCATGGTGGCCCACTTTGTGCACAAGGCTGCGGACGGAGGACTGGGCGTGGTGGCGGTGCTGATCCAGCCGGGCAAGACGAATGCGGCCTGGGCCCCCATCTTTGTGCACCTGCCGCGTGTGGGTGAGCAGGTGACGGTGGACGGGCTCACGCTGGACGCCAGCACCCTGTTGCCCGCCAAGAAGGGTTACTACAGCTTTGCAGGGTCGTTGACCACGCCGCCCTGTTCCGAAGGCGTGCAGTGGATGGTGCTCAAGGAACCCGTGAAACTGGGTGCCCAGCAGATCAAGGCGTTCCGCCAGCTCTATAACGCCAACGCGCGCCCAGTGCAGCCGCTCAATGGCCGCATCGTGAAAGAAAGTACCTGACTGTGACCAGCCGGTCCGCTGGTTCCAGGGGGCGGCTGAGTCGCAGGTCGATGTTCAGGCCATAGTCAGGCTGTAGCGGCCGCAGGCGCCACGCTGGTGTCTTCGGTTTTTTGGTGAAGAGCAACCACACAGTCGGCGGCATGTGCCGCCAGCGCTGCCAGCAACGCCTCCACATCCGCCGCCGTGTGTGCGGCCGATAGCGCAATGCGCAACCGGGCCGTACCCACGGGCACCGTGGGCGGGCGGATGGCGGGCACCCACAGGCCCCGCTGGCGCAGGCTTTCCATCGCGGCCAGGGCCGCTTCGTTGCTGCCGATGACGAGCGCCTGCACCGCCGTGCGGGATGGCAGCAGGTGCCAGCCCAGTTCCGGGGGCAGCGCGGCCAGGCCTTCGCGCAGTTGCGCAATGCGCTTGCAAAGCCCCTCTCGCAGGTCGTCCGCAGTCGCGATCAGCTCCAGGCTTTTGCGCAATGCGCTTGCCAGCAGGGGTGGTGCGGCCGTGGCAAAGATGTAGGTGCGGGTCTTTTGCAGCAGCCATTCAATGAGTGCAGCATCACCCGCCACAAAGGCGCCCGCCACGCCCGCTGCCTTGCCCAGCGTGGCCATGTAGAGCACGCGGCGCGAGGCGGTGGTGCCCGTCAGGCCCGCTTGCGCCAGGCTACCGCGCCCTTGGGGGCCGAGCACGCCAAAACCATGGGCGTCGTCCAGCAGCAGCAGCGCGTCGTAGCGCTCGCACAGCGCCAGCAGGGCGGGGATGTCGATCAGGTCGCCATCCATGCTGAACACTGCGTCGCTGACCACTAGCTTGCGCCGTGCAGGGCTGGCGGCCAGAGCAGTCTCCAGCGCGGCCAGGTCGGCGTGGGCGTAGCGGTGGATGGTGGCGCGCGACAGCCGCGCGCCATCGATCAGGCAGGCGTGGTTGAGCGCGTCGGAGAACAGCGCATCGCCATCGCCCACCAGCGCGGGGATGATGCCGGCGTTGGTGGCGTAGCCCGCGTAGAAGTACAGCGCACGGGGTAGCTGCACAAAGGCGGCCAGGTCGCGCTCCAGCGCATCGTTGGCGGCGCTGTGGCCGCTGACCAGGGGTGATCCGCCCGAGCCCACGCCAAAAGTGTGCGTGGCGTCGCGAGCGGCCTCGGCCAGCGCAGGGTGGCCGGCCAGGCCCAGGTAGTCGTTGCTGCAAAAGGCCAGCATGGGCTGGCCGTCCACCAGCAGGTGGGCACCGCCCGCGGGTTGCACCACGCGGCGGCGGCGCAGCAGGTGGGCGCGCTCGATGTCGGCCAGGCGCCCCGGGATCTCGTCGAGCCAGGAGGTGGGGTGGGATTCCTGCGTCATAGCCATTCCCCGGGCAGTTCAAACACCAGGCTGCGCGCATCGGGAAGGTCCTGGTACGGCACCTCGGCCAGCAGCGGCACGCCCAGGCGCGCACGCAGGTAGGCGATGTTCTCGTCAGCCGCCTCCATCTCGGGGTCCACACGGTTGGCCACCCAACCCACCAGCACGAGGCCACGCGCACGGATGGCCTCGGCCGTCAGCAGAGCATGGCTGAGGCAGCCCAGCCGTAAACCCACCACCAGCACCACGGGCAGGGCCAGGGCCTGGGCCAGGTCGGCACCGGTCTGGGTGTCGGTCAGTGGCACATGAAAACCGCCCGCGCCCTCCACCACCACGGCATCCGCCTGGGCGGCCAGCGCCTGGTAGCTGCGCACGATGGCCGCGATATCAATCTGCACCCCGGCACGTTCGGCCGCAATGTGGGGCGACAACGGGTCGAGCAGCAGCACGGGGTTGTCCAGCTCGGGTGCGACGGCCAGGGTGGAGGCCGAGCGCAGCGCGATCGCGTCCTCGCTGGCCCAGTCCTCGCCCCAGGGCACCACACCGGCCGCCACGGGCTTCATGCCGACCACACGGCGGTGGTGCGGCGCCAGGGCGTGCAACAGGCCGGTGGACACCAGCGTCTTGCCGACGCCGGTGTCGGTGCCGGTGACAAAACAACCAATCATCAATTCTCCTCTTGCAGCGTGGCGTTCAGCGCAGCGAGCGCGCCGCTGGCCAGGCATTGCACGGCTTCGTCGTCGAGCACGTAGGGCGGCATGGCATACAGCGTCTTGCCGATGGGACGCAGCACCAGCCCCCGCGCCATGGCGTGCTGGTGGTAGCGGCGGGAAAAGTCGGGCAGCGTGGTGTCCACATCCCAGGCCCAGATCATTCCGAGGCGGCGCGCATGGCGCACACGTGGATGCTGTGCCAAGGGTGCGCACGCCGCATCGATGCGTTGCACCAGTGCCTTGTTGGCATTCAGCGCATCCAGCTGTTCAAACAACTCCAGCGTGGCCAGCGCCGCGCGGCAGGCCAGGGGGTTGCCGGTGTACGAGTGCGAATGCAGAAAGCCGCGCGCCACATCGTCGTCGTAGAACGCGGCGTACACCACATCCGTGGTCAGCACGGCCGAGAGCGGCAGCGTGCCGCCCGTCAGGCCCTTGGACAGACAAATGAAATCCGGCCGGATGCCCGCCTGCTGGTGCGCGAACATGGTGCCCGTGCGGCCAAAGCCCACGGCGATCTCGTCCACCACAAGGTGCACCTCATAGCGACTGCACAGCGCGCGCGCCAGGCGCAGGTACTCGGGGTCATGCATGGCCATGCCCGCGGCACATTGCACCAGCGGTTCAACAATGAATGCAGCGGTGGTGGTGTGGTGCTCCTGCAGCCATGCTTCCAGCGCGGCGGCGGCGCGCCGGGCCATGTCCTGCGCGGTTTCGCCAGGGGCTGCATTGCGCGCATCGGGGCTGGGCACGGTATCGGCCAAACGCACCAGCGGTGCATAGGCCTCGCGGAAGATCGCAATGTCGGTCACAGCGAGTGCGCCCACGGTCTCGCCGTGGTAGCCGCCGGCCAAGCCCACAAAACGGCTCTTGGCGGGGCGGCCGGTGTTGCGCCAGTAGTGCGCGCTCATCTTCAGGGCGATCTCGGTCGCGGCTGCGCCGTCGCTGCCGTAGAACGCGTGGCCCAGTCCGGTGAGTGCGGCCAGCCGTTCGGACAGCTCCACCACCGGCGCGTGCGTGAAGCCTGCCAGCATCACATGGTCCAGCTGGCCCAGCTGGTCCACGAGCGACGCCTGGATGTGCGGGTGGCTGTGGCCGAACAGGTTGACCCACCAGGAGCTGATGCCGTCCAGGTAGCGCTTCCCATCGGTGCCGTAGAGCCACGGGCCCTGGGCGCGCGCAATGGCCACGGGCGGCTGGGTTTCGTGCCGCTTCATCTGGGTGCAGGGGTGCCAGACGCTGGCGAGGCTGCGGGCCACGAGTCCGTCGTGCGTGGGCTGCATGGTCAGACGCCCTGGGTGGGTACGGCGTGGCGCAGCTCGGTCTGGCGGTTGTGCTCGTCCACGAAGACCAACTGAGGCTGGTGCGTGCCCACCTGGTCTTCATGCACCTGCGCAAAGGCAGCAATGATGATGAGGTCGCCTGCGGCTGCGCGGCGTGCGGCCGAGCCGTTCACCGAGATCATGCCGCTGCCGCGCTGGCCCTTGATGGCATAGGTGACGAAGCGCTCGCCGTTGTTGATGTTCCAGATGTGGATCTGCTCGTTCTCTGCGATGTTGGCGGCGTCCAGCAGGTCTTCGTCGATGGCGCACGAGCCTTCGTAGTGCAGCTCGCACTGGGTCACGGCCACGCGGTGGATCTTGGATTTGAGCAGGGTGCGGAACATCGGCTTCCTTCAGTGAAGTCTGTGAATGGGGGAGGGTCTGCCGGTGGCAGGGCCTTGGTCGGTCAGGGCTGCGGAAAGTCCAGCACGCAGCTGTCGCCCAGCGCTTCGCGCCACACGCGCACGCGGCTCACGCTGGCGCGCAGGTCGGCGGGCAGCGCCTGGGCGATGAAAACGCACAGGTTCTCCAGCGTCGGCGTGCCCAGGCCAGGCACGTCGTCCAGCATGTGGTGGTCCAGCTGCTCGCGCACCACCTCCAGGCCCCTGCGCAGCAGGCCCAGGTCCAGCACCATGCCGGTGGCGGGGTCGCGTGGGCCGCTCAAAAAGACCTCGGCGTGGTAGGTATGGCCGTGCACGCGGCGGCTGCCTTCGGCCTCGATCTCGCGGCGCAGGGTGTGGGCAGCGTCGAAGAAGAAGCGCTGGGAGATGGTGAACAACATACGGGAACCAAGAAGAGAGCAGCTCAACGGATGCCGGTGAGCTTGTGGGTTTGCAGGCTCAATCGCCATGCGGGGTGGGCCAGGCAGGCGTCAATGCAAGCGGCAGTGTTCTGTCGCTGCAGAAGGCCATCCATGGGCTGCAGAAAGCGGTGGGTGAACTGCGTGTCCTGCTCCAGCGCCTGCAGGTCAAAGCCCGGCTGGGGCCACACGAGCTTCAGTTCCTGCCCGCTGCGCTGCACCCACGGGGCACCCGCCTTGGGGCTGATGCACAGCCAGTCGATGCCTTGGGGGGCGGCAACCGTGCCGTTGCTTTCGACGGCGATGCGGAACTGCTGGGCATGCAGCGCTTCGATCAGCGCCGCATCGACCTGCAGCAGCGGCTCGCCACCCGTCAGCACCACCAGGCGGTGGCCCGCGCCTGCAGGCCATTGGGCGGCGATCAGCTCTGCCAGCGCCGTGGCCGTTTCGAACTTGCCGCCCAGCGTGCCGTCGGTGCCCACAAAGTCGGTGTCGCAGAACTGGCAGATGGCCTGCGCGCGGTCCTGCTCGCGGCCCGTCCAGAGGTTGCAGCCTGCAAAGCGGCAGAACACGGCGGGTGTGCCCGCCTGGCCGCCTTCGCCTTGCAGGGTGTAGAAAATTTCTTTGACGCTGTAGGTCATCGCGGCACCGGCGGAACAAGGATGGTGGGGGCGGCAGGCGCTGCCACCTCGGGGTAGTCGCGGCTGAAATGCAGGCCCCGGCTTTCGCGGCGCAGCTGGGCGCTTTTCACGATGAGGTCGGCCACCTGCACCAGGTTGCGCAGCTCCAGCAGGTCGCGCGTCACGTGGAAGTGCGCGTAGAACTCCTGGATCTCGCCCTGCAGCATCGCAATGCGGTGCGCGGCGCGCTCCAGGCGCTTGTTGGTGCGCACGATGCCCACATAGTCCCACATGAAGCGGCGCAGCTCGTCCCAGTTGTGGGAGATGACGACGGATTCATCCGCATCGGTCACGCGGCTGTCGTCCCAGGCGGGAACGGTGGGCAGTTCTGTGGTCGGGGCTGCTGCGATGGCCTGCGCGGCGGCGCGGGCGAACACCATGCATTCGAGCAGCGAGTTGCTGGCCAGGCGGTTGGCGCCATGCAGGCCGGTGCAGGCCACCTCGCCCACGGCGTACAGACCGGGCAGGTCGGTGCGGCCCGCCAGGTCGGTCAGCACGCCGCCGCAGGTGAAGTGGGCCGTGGGCACCACGGGGATGGGCTCCTTGGTGATGTCGATGCCCAGCGACGCGCAGTGCGCGAGGATGTTGGGGAAGTGCTCTTGCAGAAACGCGGGGCTCTGGTGCGAGATGTCCAGGTGTACGCAGTCCAGGCCGTGTTTCTTCATCTCGAAGTCGATGGCGCGGGCCACCACGTCGCGCGGGGCCAGTTCGGCGCGCGGGTCGTGGTCGAGCATGAAGCGGGTGCCGCCGGCCGAGGGGGGCAGCTTGAGTTGCCCGCCCTCGCCGCGCACGGCCTCGCTGATGAGGAAGGACTTTTCGTGCGGGTGGTACAGGCCTGTGGGGTGGAACTGGATGAACTCCATGTTCGCCACGCGGCAGCCCGCGCGCCAGGCGGCGGCAATGCCGTCGCCCGTGGCGGTGTCGGGGTTGGTGGTGTACAGGTACACCTTGCCCGCGCCGCCTGTGGCCAGGATGGTTTGCGGCGCGCGGAAGGTGACGACCTCGTCGGTGTCGCTGTCGAGCGCATACAGCCCCAGGCAGCGGTTGCCAGGCAGGCCCAGCTTGCGCGTGGTGATCAGGTCCACCAGCGTGTGCTGCTCAAACAGCGTGATGCCGGGCGTGCTGCGCACCACGTCGATCAGTGTGCGCTGCACGGCCGCGCCGGTGGCGTCGGTCACATGGGCAATGCGGCGCGCGCTGTGGCCGCCTTCGCGCGTCAGGTGCAGCTGGTCGCCTTCGAGCGTGAAGGGCACACCCAGCTCGCGCAGCCAGGCAATCGATGCGGGCGCGTTCTCCACCACAAAGCGTGTGGTGGCCAGGTCGCACAGGCCCGCACCGGCCACCAGCGTGTCTTCGATGTGCGCTGCAAAGCTGTCGTCGTCAGCCAGCACGGCGGCAATGCCGCCCTGGGCCCAGCCGCTCGATCCATCCTGCAGCGTGCGCTTGGTGATCACGGCCACGCGGTACGTGGGCGCCAGGTGCAAGGCAGCCGAGAGGCCAGCGAGGCCGCTGCCTACGATGAGAACGTCGAAGTCGTGGGGTGCCATGGCTTGCGGGTGAAGAAAGGGGTAACGCCACGGCCACCGGCCAGGGCGGTGAACAGGGGAGCCAGCCTAGACCGGCGTGTAGGCGAGGCGCACGTAAATGGGGGCAAAAGCCTCGGCCTGCGTGATCTCGATCAGCGTCTCTTTGGCCAGCTCCAGCAGCGCAATGAAGGTCACCACCAGCACGGTGCTGCCTTTTTCAGGCTCAAAGAGTTCTTCAAACTCCACAAAGCGGCGGCCCTGCAGCGTCTTGAGCACCATGCTCATGTATTCGCGCACGCTCAGCTCCTCGCGCGTGATCTTGTGGTGCTGCACAAGCTTGGCGCGTTTGAGGATGTCGCGCCAGGCGTCCTGCAGCTCCACCACGTGCACGTCCGGAAAGCGCGGCTGCAGGCTTTGTTCGATGTAGACCTGGGCCTTCAGGAAGTCGCGGCCGTACTGCGGCATGTGCGACAGGCGCATGGCCGCCATCTTCATTTGCTCGTATTCGAGCAGGCGGCGCACCAGCTCGGCGCGGGGGTCTTCGGGCTCCTCGCCGCCTTCCTGCTTCTTGGGCGGCAGCAGCATGCGCGACTTGATCTCGATGAGCATCGCCGCCATCAGCAGGTACTCGGCTGCCAGCTCCAGGTTGCGGCTGCGGATCTCGTCCACATACGCCAGGTACTGCTTGGTAACCCCCACCATGGGGATGTCGAGGATGTTGAAGTTCTGCTTGCGGATCAGGTACAGCAGCAAATCGAGCGGGCCTTCGAAGGCTTCCAGGAAGACTTCGAGCGCATCGGGCGGGATGTACAGGTCTTGCGGCAGCGCAAACAGCGGCTCGCCGTACAGGCGTGCCAGCGCCACCTGGTCGACCACCACGGGCATGCCCGCCGCGTCCAGCGCGGACAGATCCGGCGAATCGGCCACGTCGGCTTCGTTCGCTGTGGTCATGGTTTGCTATTAAAAAATGAGCTACTAGCGCTTGTTGGATAAGCGCTAGAGGCCATTTTTATGCTTAATCTGCGTTGGTCTGGTAGACGTACGGCTTTTGCTCGACCTGGCCTTCGCGGTATTCGGTCCAGATGCTGCGGTCCACCTTCTTGTCCCACAGCAGGGCACGGCCTGCCAGCTGCTGGCTTTCCAGTTCGGGGCGGCTGGCCTTGAGCTGGTTGATGAACTGGGTGGCGTCGGATTGGTAATCGGGGCGGCGGAAAATAGACATGGACTGTGAATCTCTTTCTTGGAACGCATCAGGCACAGTGACGCACCAAAGGTCCAAGATTTTACCGGGACGAATTTATGCGCTTGATATATCGCGCCGCTGCCCTGGCAGCTGCCGCTTTTTCCCTGATCGCTCTTACCGCCTGCGACCCCCAGCGCATCAGCGAGCTGAAAGAGGGCGTATCGACCGAAGCCGACGTGCGCGACCGCTTTGGCGCCCCCGAGAACGTGTGGGAAGAACCGGGCGGTGCCCGCACCTTCGAATACAACCGCCAGCCCGCAGGTCAGGTCAACTACATGATCACCATCGGCCCCGATGGCCGCATGATCGCGCTGCGCCAGGTGCTCACGCCCGAAACCTTTGCGCGCGTCGTGCCTGGCATGCGCATGGATGAGGTGCGCCGCCTGCTGGGCAAACCCGCAAAGGCCACGCCCTACGAGCTGAAGAAAGAGACGTGGGTGGACTGGCGCTATCTGGAGGCGCCCAACCAGGCCCAGGTGTTCACGGTGGTCCATGGGCCTGACCTCGTGGTGCTGCGCACGCAGACGGGGGCCGACCTGGACGCGCCTGAGTTCAAGGGCGGCAAGTAAACCGTTGCCCCGCGCCCTGCCGACAACTACACATCCACGCTGGCGCCTCCCTGGGCGGCCAGCCGGTCGGCAAAGCCCGATCGCTCGATCAGCGAGCGTGGCTGCTCGTGCAGGTTCACCACCGACATGCGCCCACCGCGCGCTGCCACGGCTTTCAGGATCTGCTCCAGCGCATCCAGCCCGGTCGTGTCCAGCGCCACCAGCTCGCAGGCGTCCAGCACCACATCCATGCCGGGCGGGCCGGTTTCCACCGCCTGCACGATGGGGTCGATCTTGGCGGCTGCGCCAAAAAACAGCGCGCCGTGCAGGCGCCAGCGGGTCACAGTGCGCTGGCCCGGCGCAGCGCCCGGTGGTGGAGGAGTGGGATCGGGCTCGCGTACCGCGCGAAACAACCCGCTCATGCGCCGCACAAACAGCGCGCAGGCCATGAACAGGCCCACCTCCACCGCCACCGTGAGGTCGAACACCACCGTGAGGAAAAACGTGCCCAGCATCAGCAGCCGGTAGTGGTTGCTGAAATGCTTGAGCCGCACAAACTCGTGCCACTCGCCCATGTTCCAGGCCACAAACAGCAAGATGCCCGCCAGCACCGCCAGCGGAATGTGCAGCGCCAGCGGCGCAGCCACCAGCACAATCGCCAGCAGCGTGAGTGCATGCACCATGCCCGCCACCGGCGAGGTGGCGCCCGCGCGGATGTTGGTCACCGTGCGCGCAATGGTGCCGGTGGCCGGCATGCCGCCAAAAAACGGCACGATCATGTTGGCCGCGCCCTGGGCCATCAGCTCCTGGTTGGGGTCGTGTTTTTTGTGGTGCGGGTCGGTGGCCAGCTGGTCGGCCACGCGGGCGCACAGCAGCGACTCGATGGCACCCAGCAACGCGATGGTGAGTGTGGGGGTGACCAGCAGCCGCACCGTCTCCCACGAAAAATCGGGCAGCGCAAACACCGGCAGCGCCTGCGGAATGCCACCAAAGCGCGAGCCGATGGTCTCCACCGGAAACCTGAGCCCCCAGGCCAGCAGGCTCAGCACCACCAGCGCCACCACGGGTGCGGGCACGCGGGCAAACCGGCGCACCGTGTGCCCCTCCATGAGCCGGATCACCGGCGAGCCCTTGAGGAACAGCCGTGGCCAGAGGAACAGCAGCGCCACACACGCCAGCCCCAGCCCGAACGCATAGGGGTTGAAGGTGCCGATGTGCTGCGCCAGCGTGCTCACCTGCGAGAAGAAGTTGCCCGGCATGCGGTCAATCGACAAGCCCAGCCAGTCTTTCACCTGTGACAGCGCAATCAGCACCGCAATGCCGTTGGTAAAGCCGATCACGATGCTGACCGGCACAAACCGCACCAGCGTGCCCAAGCGAAACAACCCCAGCAGCACCAGAATCACGCCCGCGCAGGCGGTAGAGATCAGCAGATTGGCCACGCCATAGCGCTCCACAATGCCGTAGACGATCACGATGAACGCGCCCGCCGGCCCACCAATCTGCGTGTTGGCGCCCCCAAGGGCAGAGATGAGGAAGCCCGCAATGATGGCAGTCCACAGCCCCGCCTCGGGCTTGAGGCCACTGGCAATCGCAAACGCCATGGCCAGCGGCAGCGCCACAATGCCCACCGTGACCCCCGCACCCACGTCGGCCAGCCAGCGGCTCTTGGTGTAGCCGCGCAGGGCGTCGATCAGGCGGGGGCGAAAGGCGGGCGAAAACGGCATGGAGGCAACCAGTGTAGTGAGCGCTTCTTGAAGTGCAACCGATGGCGGTCCCAACCACCCGATGGCGTCACACCGGCGCTGCAATAGCGCCACAACAGGGCCGCAACAGGGCCACAAACAGAGCCTCCGCAACTTGGGTAGCTTCAGCTCCATGTCGGTGTTGTACTGGATTTGCTCATAATTTGATAGCTTTTGGCGCTTGCTGTATAAGCGCTAGATGCCAAAAAATGCTTGAAATCTGCCAAGGCTGGCAAGGGAAAGCCGCCCCTGCGCACTGGCGCGTTGCTTGCTAGTTATGGATGCACTGCATTCCCACCTGCTCCCATGCCCGACACCCTTCACCCTCCTGCCATGCCGACGCCCGAAATGCCCCCCCCGCCATCGCTGCGCCACGGCCTGTTCGAAGACGCGCAGGCCCTGTTCGCGGGCACCTTGTTTGTGGCCATGGCGCTCATGCTTTTCAACCAGGCGGGCCTGCTGGTGGGCGGCACCGCGGGCGTGGCGTTTTTGCTGCACTACGTCACGGGCATTTCGTTCGGCAAGCTGTTTTTTGTGGTCAACCTGCCGTTCTACTGGTTTGCCTGGACGCGCATGGGCCACGAGTTCACCATCAAGACCTTTGTCTGCGTGGGCCTGCTGTCGCTCCTGACCGAGCTGTTTCCGCACGTGATGCATGTGGACTACCTGAACCCGCTGTTCGCCTCGCTGCTGGGCGGGCTGCTGCTGGGCACGGGCTGCTTGTTTCTGGCGCGCCACCGCTCCAGCCTGGGCGGTGCCACGGTGGTGTCGCTGTACCTGCAAAGCCGCTATGGCATGCGGGCGGGCAAGGTGCAGATGATGATCGACGGTTCGGTGGTGCTGCTGGCGCTGTTCGTGGTGCCGGTCGAGCGTGTGGCGTATTCGGTGCTGGCCGTGCTGGTGATGAGCGGGTTCTTGTGGATCAGCCACCGGCCAGGGCGCTACGTGGGGCATTGAGGGACGGGGCCGCCAGCGCGACGGCCGCCTGTCTCCGATCGTGACCGAGTCCTCAGCGGCCTGAGCTCCCGCCGAACGCCCCTGCGCGACTCCATTGCACCCGTCAACCCTGCTTCAGTGGGGGTGTGTTTGCGCGTCCACCCACCATAGAGTTCGTGCTACCCCGCCTGCGCCCGCACGAGGGGCGCCGGGCTCGCCCGCGCCTCCTGAATGGGTGAAGTGCCCACCCCGTTCACATGCCCGGAGAACCCTTGATGTACCGAACTTATTCCGCCAGCGCTGAAGCACTGTGGGCGAGGCTTGGTGGGGCGGCAAGGCTGCTTCTTCTGATTGCGAGCGGAGTCTTGATGGCCTGCGGCGGTGGCGAAGACCCTGCTGCGCCCCCACCGCCCCCGCCCGTGGCGCAACATGCTGTGGGCGGCACTGTGACGGGGCTGGTGGGCACGCTCGTCCTGGCCAATGGCACGGAGGCGGAGCTGACCATCACGGCGAACGGCAGCTATGCCACCAACATTTTGCAGGGCCAGGCCTACAACATTGTTGTGCGTACCCAGCCCGCCGGGCAGACCTGTGTTGTGGAAAACGGTTCGGGTGTGGTGGCAGGCCCGGTTACCAACATCTTGGTGACATGCACCACCAATACCTACACCGTCGGTGGATCGATCACGGGCCTGCTGGGCGTGGTGACGTTGCGGCTCAACGGCGCTGCGGATCTGTTGGTGGCCACCAATGGCGTTTTCGGGTTTGCCTCACCGCTGACCCATGGCAGCTCTTACGCCGTGACCGTGCATGTGCAGCCTGCGAATCAGGTTTGCACGGTAGAGGCTGGCACCGGGGTTGTCGTGGCGCCCGTGACCCAAGTGAGAGTGCGTTGCAGCACCGTCTCATCGCCTCCACCTCCTGCTCCCCCCCCTCCACCGGCTCCCCCCACGCCGGGTGGCCTGGGGATTGCCTATGGGACGAAGGCACTGGTCTTTTCGTGGACCTCGACGCCCGGCGCAACCCGCTACACGGTGTACGAAGACCCGGACGGCGCGGGCCCGCTGGCACCCGCGCAAATCGGGTCGACCGCGGCCACCGGGCTGACCTACGCAGTTCCGGTGCTGCTGCACCTTCGGGTGAATGCGACGTACACCGTGCAAGCCTGCAACGCGGGCGGGTGCAGTGCCCCATCGACCTCCATGGCGGCAGACATGGTGCGTGCCATTGGCTACTTCAAGGGATCGACTACCACCTCCGAAGGCCGGTTTGGCAACCGCGTGGCCTTGTCCAGCAACGGCACCACCCTGGCAGTGGGGGCGTATGGAGAGGGTGGCAACACGGGGGCGGTATACGTATTCACGAAGAGCGGCGCCACGTGGTCGCAGCAGGCGCGCATTGCGGCCCCCAATGGCGAGGCCAACGATTATTTTGGCAATGCCGTGGCCTTGTCGGCCGACGGCAACACGCTGGCCATTGGCGCGGATGGCGAGAGCGGCGACCAGAAGGGCACGTTCTCGACGATGCCGACCACCAACAACCTGGCCAGCAACTCAGGCGCCGTCTATGTCTATTCCCGCACGGGCGCCGTCTGGTCGCAGCAGGCATTCATCAAGGCGAACAACGCGGATGCCGACGATCTTTTCGGTTCATTCGTAGCCCTCTCGAACGACGGCAACACCCTGGCGGTGGGGGCCTATAACGAGGATGGTGACCTGACTGGAACACACGGCAATGGAGCCTATGCTGCGTCCGGGGCTGCCTACGTCTTTGCCCGCACGGGCACCAGCTGGGCACAGCAAAGTTACCTCAAGGCCTCCAACGCAGGCGCGGGAGATTTCTTCGGCATCTACCTCAGCCTGTCTGGCGCAGGCGACACCCTGGCGGTGGGCGCGTTCTTTGAGCGCAGCGCCTTGGCGAGTGATCCTGCGGACGACACCCTGGCCAATGCCGGTGCGGCTTACGTGTTCCAGCGCAATGCGGGGGCATGGTCGCAGCAGGCCTATCTGAAGGCACCCAGTCCCAAGGCGCAGGACCGCTTCGGCGTCTCGGTCATCCTGTCAGGCGACGGCAACACGCTGGCGGTTGGCATGGACGGAGACAGCAGCAACTACACAGGTACCTTCGTGGTGTCGCCACCGAGCAACACCCTTGCACTCAACTCTGGCGCGGTGTTTGTGTTCATTCGCGCAGGTGGCGTCTGGCAGTCACAGGCGTACTTGAAAGCCTCCAACACCCGCACCCCCCACAGGTTTGGCAACAACCTGGCGATGTCGAGCGATGGCAACACGCTGGTCGTGCCGTCGTACCGCGACGACAGCAATGCGCGCGGATTCAATGGCGACCCGGCCAACACCGCCGCAGCGGATGCGGGCGCCGTGCTGGTGTTCCGCCGCAGCGCAGGCACCTGGGCGCAACAGGCCTACCTGAAGGCACCCAATACGGGCGCTGGGGACCGGTTTGGTGGACGTGTGGCGATATCGGGTGACGGCACTACGCTGGCCGTGGGGGCATCCACCGAAGACAGTGGATCGACTGGCATTGGGGGCAATCAGTCGGACGAAAGCAGCGCCAACGCGGGCGCGGTGTACCTGTACTGAAAACTGGATGATGGGCGGCAGTCAGCATGCCGCCCCTTCCTCTATCGGCGGATGGCGAGGGGCTCAGCACCCCTCGGCATCCTTGACGGTTGCTTTGTCTATGAGCGTTGCACGCCTTACCGCACCCGCATGCCGGGCGTGGCGCCGGGCCAGGGGTTGAGCACGTAGATGCCGGGGTTGGCCTTTTCGTCGCCATGGCTGGCGGCCAGCACCATGCCTTCGCTCACGCCAAACTTCATCTTGCGCGGCGCCAGGTTGGCCACCATCACGGTGTGCTTGCCCACCAGATCTTCGGGCTTGTAAGCGCTGGCAATGCCGCTGAACACGTTGCGCGTACGGCCTTCGCCCACGTCCAGCGTCAGGCGCAGCAGCTTGGTGGAGCCCTCGACCGGCTCACAGTTCACGATCAGCGCAATGCGCAAGTCGATCTTGGTGAAGTCGTCGATGGTGATAGTGGGGGCCAGTTCCTCGCCACCAGGAAGGGAGTTGGCTGCTACGGTTTCAGTAGCTGCTGGCGCTTGTTCTGCTTGCGCTGGGGCCTCAAACAGTGCTTCAAGCTGTTCTGGGGTCACGCGCTGCATCAGGTGCTGGTAGGGCTGGATCGCTTGCACGTCGCCTGCCACGTTCCACTGCTGCATGTTCACGCCCACAAAGCCTTGCACCGCCTGGGCCAGGCCCGGCAGCACGGGGGCCAGGTAGCGGGTGAGTGCGGCGAAGGCGTTCACGAGCACCGAGCACACCTGGTGCAGGGCCTCGTTGTTGGCCGCATCCTTGGCCAGATCCCAGGGCTTGTTCTGGTCCACATAGGCGTTGACCTTGTCGGCCAGCAGCATGATCTCGCGCGTGGCCTTGCTGTATTCCCGCGTTTCGTACATCTGCGCGATGGCGTCGCTGGCACCGCGCACCTCGGCCAGCAACGCCGCGCCCGTGGTGCCAAATTGGTCGGTCAGCTTGCCGTCAAAGCGCTTGGTCAAGAAGCCCGCCGCGCGGCTGGCAATGTTCACGTACTTGCCGATCAAATCGCTGTTCACCCGCAGCATGAAGTCTTCGGCGTTGAAGTCGATGTCTTCGTTGCGCGCGCTCAGCTTGGCCGCCAGGTAGTAACGCAGCCATTCGGCATTCATGTTCAGGCTCAGGTACTTGAGCGGGTCCAGGCCCGTGCCCCGGCTCTTGCTCATCTTCTCGCCGTTGTTCACGGTCAAAAAGCCGTGCACGAACACGTTGTTGGGCGTCTTGCGGCCGCTGAAGTGCAGCATGGCGGGCCAGAACAGCGTGTGGAAGGTGACGATGTCCTTGCCGATGAAGTGGTACTGCTCCATCGCCGGGTCGGCCATGTAGGCGTCGTAGCTTTCGCCGCGCTTTTCCAGCAGGTTCTTGAGTGACGCGAGGTAGCCCACGGGGGCATCCAGCCACACGTAGAAGTATTTGCCGGGCGCGTCGGGGATCTCGATGCCGAAGTAGGGCGCGTCGCGGCTGATGTCCCAGTCGCCCAGGCCTTCGCTGGTGGTGCCGTCGGGGTTGGTGCGGACGGTGAACCATTCCTTGATCTTGTTGGCCACCTCGGGCTGCAGCTTGCCGTCCTGCGTCCAGTTTTCCAGGAACTCCACGCAGCGCGGGTCCGACAGCTTGAAGAAGAAGTGCTCCGAATTCTTCAGCTCGGGCTTGGCACCCGACAGGGCCGAGAAGGGGTTGATCAAGTCGGTGGGGGCGTACACCGTGCCGCACACTTCGCAGTTGTCGCCATACTGGTCCTTGGCGTGGCACTTGGGGCATTCGCCCTTGATGTACCGGTCGGGCAGGAACATGTTCTTCTCGGGGTCGAAGAACTGCTCGATGGTGCGTACTTCGATCAGGCTGCCGTCGGCACGGTCGCGCAGGTCGCGGTAGATCTGGCGGGCCAGCTCGTGGTTTTCGGGCGCATCGGTGCTGTGCCAGTTGTCAAAGCTGATGTGAAAGCCATCGAGGTACTGCTTGCGGCCGGCCGCGATGTCGGCCACGAACTGCTGGGGCGTTTTGCCCGCTTTTTCGGCCGCAATCATGATGGGCGCGCCGTGGGTGTCGTCCGCACCCACAAAGTTGACCGCGTTGCCCTGCATCCTTTGGTACCGCACCCAGATGTCGGCCTGGATGTATTCCATGATGTGGCCGATGTGGAAGTTGCCGTTGGCATACGGCAGGGCGGTGGTAACGAAGAGTTTGCGGGCGGAGGTCGTCATGAAAAGCGGCTTTCTCAGGCGGAACCCGCGATTTTAGGCGGTCGTCAGTATCCCTGGCCATTGCGGGCGCTGCGGTGGCCTCCCCAGGTCGCGCAGGTGCCAATCAGGGCGTGCGTGCAGGCCGCCTATGGCGCCACAATGCCCCGCATTCCAACAATCAACAGGAGACGACACATGGCCAGCACATGGGCAAAACGGGTGGGGTGGGGCGTGGGTGGCGCGATATTGGCGGTGGCTGCCTATCTGGCGGCGTGGCCTGTGCCCATTCAGCCGGTGGCCTGGACTGCGCCTGCCGCCCCTGGCTACCAGGGCGTGCACGCCCCCAACCAGCGCCTGGCCCAGCTGAACATCATCGACCTCAAAGGCGAGGTGGGCCCCGAGCACATCGCCTTTGGCAAGGACGGCAAGCTCTACACCACCGTGCTCAGCGGCAGCATTTTGCGCATGAACGCCGACGGATCGGGCCAGGAGGTGTTTGCCAATACCGGCGGGCGGGTGCTGGGGTTTGACTTTGATGCCGCGGGCCACCTGATTGCGGCCGATGCGGTGAAGGGGCTGCTGTCCATCGCGCCCGATGGCAAGGTCACCCTGCTGGCCGACAAGGTGGGCAACGACCCCATCCGCTACGCCGATGCGGTGGTGGTGGCCCAGAATGGCAAGATGTACCTGAGCGACGCCTCCACCCGTTTTGCCCCCAAGGACTGGGGCGGCACGTTTGAAGCGAGCGTGCTCGACATCCTGGAGCAGGCCAGCACCGGCCGGGTGATCGAATACGACCCTGCGACGCGTGCCACACGCGTGGTGGCTCGGGGCATCAGCTTTGCCAATGGCGTGGCGCTGAGCCAGGACGAAAAACACCTGTTCGTCAACGAAACCGGCAAATACCGGGTGTGGAAGATTGCGGTGGATGCGAAAGACCTCGACATTGGCCAGGCCAGCCCCCAGGCCCGCGTGCTGCTCGACAACCTGCCCGGCTACCCCGACAACCTGATGCGCGGGCAGGGCGGCAAGGTATGGTTGGGCTTTGCCAAGCCGCGCGGGGCAGCCATCGACAACATGGCGGGCAAGCCCTGGCTGCGCAGCTTGACATTGCGCCTGCCGCGCGCGCTGTGGCCGATTCCCCAGCCGTACGGGCATGTGATCGCGTTCACCGACGACGGCAAGGTGGTGGCCGACCTGCAGGACCCGAGTGGCGCCTACCCCGAGACCACTGCGATCACCGAGACGGCGGACCGGCTGTATGTGCAGAGCCTGCACGCGCACGGCCTGGGATGGCTGCCCAAGCCGTAGGGTTCAGGCCTGGGGCGTTTCAGGCGGTTTCCCCATGGTGCCGGGTCTTCACCTCGGCGCCTGTATCTGTCCACCCAAAGAACCTGCACACCTCGGCCCGCATGGCCAGGGTGTCGGCCCGGCCCAGGGCCATGAGCTCCTGGGTGTAACCGGATTCGAAGAGCAGGTAGCTGGCCAGCGCCGCGCCGCGCACATCGGCCATGTTGGACGTGACGCCCAGGGCGCCCAGCATGGTGCGCACGGGCGTGGGCAGGTCGCCCACATGGCGCGCGGCCACGGCATCCAGGCGCTGCGAGGGGGCAATCACCAGCAGCTCGATGGGGCGCAGTGCGCTGTGCAGGCGCTTTTCTTCGGGGATGAGCGACAAGGTCTGGTTGATGCGCTGCACGCGCTCCACATCCACGGCCAGCGCATCCAGAAAGATGTTGGACAGCGCATGCCCCGCAATCTGCGCCAGCGTGGGGTAGGTGGCCGTGGGGTTGGCAGCGGCATCTCCCTTGGGCTCGTGCATGCGGCCGGCGCCGATCACCAGGATGCGCTCGGCCCCCAGGTGAATGGCCGGAGCAATGGGCGCCGACTGGCGCATGGAGCCGTCGCCGAAATATTCGACGTGGTCATCCACCTCGATGCCCTTGGCCGGAAAGATGAACGGAATGGCCGAGGACGCCAGCAGATGCTCGTGCGTGATGCGGTCGCTGGCCGCCTTGCGCTGCGAGCGCACCCAGGGCTTGACGGGTGCGGCGGCTTCAAAAAAGGTGACATGTTCGCCCGAGCTGTAGCTCGACGCCGTTACCGCCAGCGCTGTGAGATGCCCTTTGCGGATCAGCCGGGGCAGGCGCACCAGCGGCACCATCTTGACCAGCAGTTTTTCGAGCGGGGTGTTGTCCAGCAGCGACTTGGGCCGCATGCGCCGCCAGCGCGCCAGGGCCCAGCCCAGCGACACCAGCGTGAGCCAGCGCGCGCCGCTGCGCATCACGCTGAGCGAGTCGGCGCCATACACCTGGCTGGCGTGGAACTGCCGCCACACGCGCGCAATGCGGCGCACGGCGCGGTCAAAATTGTCGGCCCCGCAGGCCAGCGCCGCCGCGTTGATGGCCCCGGCCGAGGTGCCGGTGATGATGGGGAAGGGGTTGGGTCCGCTCCCCTCGCCACAGGCCTGGCGCAGGTCGGCAATGGCTTCGAGCACGCCCACCTGGTAGGCGGCGCGGGCACCGCCGCCGGTGAGTAGCAGGCCGGTGGCGGGTCGCGCTTCGGCGGGGATATCAGAAGTTACCAAGGGCGGCATGAATGTGTGTGGGGTGGTGTCCCAAGTGTCGGTGGGTGGCTGGGAGCCCTTCATGTGGGAAAACCCGCATGGTTGAGGCGACACTTCGCTTTTCGCTGGGGCGTTCAAGCTTGCCAGGGGAAGTCAATTGTTTGCGCCAGAGGTGGGTTCGTGCTGCTCCCCGGCCTGTGGCATGCTCAAACGCACTTTTTTGGGGAGATGGCTTGAATCCGAGCATCATCGTTTCGCTTGATTTCCCTGCTGCTGCGCCTGCGGTAGATCTGGTCGGGCAGCTGGGCTCTGCTGCGTCTGTCTACAAGGTGGGTTTGCAATTGCTCACGGCGGCTGGACCGTCCTTCGTCCGCGATCTGTTGGATGCTGGCAAGCAGGTCTTTTTGGACCTGAAACTGTTTGAAATCCCGAGCTCGGTGGCTGACGCAGTTGCGGCGGCGGGGCAACTGGGGGCTTCTATGGTGACGGTTCATGCGTCGGCAGGATCTTCTGTGCTGGAGGCTGCAGTGGCGTCGGCAGCACACTTCCCTGAGCTCAAAGTGCTGGCACTCACTGTGATCACCAGCATGGACGACGAGGCGCTGCGCGAAGTGGGCGTGGCGTCGACAGTGCCAGAACAGGTGCTGCGTCTTGCGCGCCTTGCACACGCAGCAGGCTGCCACGGTGTGGTCGCGTCGCCGCTAGAAGCCAGGCTTCTGCGCAACGCGCTGCCGCGGGGCGCGCTCATCGTCACGCCTGGCATACAGCCGCTGGAGTTTGCAAAAGGCGACCACGCCCGTTTCACCACCGCCAGCGAAGCCATCAAGGCGGGTGCAACGCACGTCGTGGTGGGTCGGCCGATATCGCGCGCTTTGAACCCTGCCGCTTCTTTTGCTGCCCTGTGCGCAGAACTAGAAGTTTGAAAATTTGGCCCGGGATGGGGCGGATCGCCGTTTTTCTGCAGCGTTACAGCTGTGATTCTGTGGGCCGGAGGCCCCGGCACATCGCTGTCTACGGTTGGCGCAGCAGCAGCTGTGCCACCGCGTCACCCTGCAGCACCACAATGCCGTGCTCCCGGGCAAACGCCTGGGCGTTGTCGCTGACCTGTCCCAGGGCAGCCACATAGACGCCTGCGGGGGCCTCGCTGGCCAGCATGGCCGCGTGCAGCTCGCGCAAGGGCTCTACGCCGTGGGTGGCCGCTTTCCAGCGTTTGGCGCTGACCAGCGTGGTTTTGCCACCCTGGGTCAGTCGCATGTCAGCGCCTGCGTTGTTGCCGTTGATCCGCTCTACGGAGTAGCCCGCCCGTGCCCAGGCCGATGCCAGGGTGTCGGCAAAGCTGCGCCAGGGCATGCTGGCCACGGCCTCCAGCATCTCGGCAACCCGGGCGGGGTTGGGGGCGCGCAGCTGCTTCCACGCGGCGATGCAGCCCACCACGAAGATGGGGAAACCGGCCAGCGCACCCACCACGAAGTATTCCTTGGGCAACAGCGCACCTGCCGCCAGAACGATGATGCCGACCACCACAAAGCTGATCCACCAGGGCGAGCGCAGCAGCATGGCAAACAGGGATTTCTCGGCCATCTTGAATTTCACGGGAGTCCTTTTCGTTCGGTTTCTCAGGGTGCCGGCTGCTGTGGAGCCAGGGGCAAAGCGTGCGCATTGTCCTTCACGCGCCGGGGGAACAGCGCTTGGATAGACTACCGGCCCCACAGGAGTTAATTGAATGGCAGTCACCGAACAGGGCCTTTTGGCCGCACTTTCCAGCGTGCTGGACCCCCACACGGGCAAGGATTTCGTCAGCACCCGCGCCCTGCGCAATGTGCAGATCAGCGGCGGCGACGTGGCCTTCGATGTGGAGTTGGGCTACCCCGCCAAGAGCTTGGTGCCCGAACTGCGCCGCAATCTTGTGGCCGCTGCCAAGGGCGTGGGGGGCGTCGAGAACGTGTCGGTCAACATCACCACCAAGGTGATTGCGCATGCCGTGCAGCGCGGCGTGCAGCTCTTGCCCCAGGTCAAGAACATCATCGCCGTGGCCTCGGGCAAGGGCGGCGTGGGCAAAAGCACAACGGCCGCCAACCTGGCCCTGGCGCTGGCAGCCGAGGGCGCCAGCGTGGGCGTGCTCGACGCCGACATCTACGGCCCCAGCCAGCCCATGATGCTGGGTATCAACCGCCGCCCTGAAAGCGACGACGGCAAGACCATGGAGCCGCTGGAGAACTACGGCGTGCAGGTGATGTCCATCGGCTTCCTGGTGGACCAGGACGAAGCCATGATCTGGCGCGGCCCCATGGCCACGCAGGCGCTCGAGCAACTGCTGCGCCAGACCAACTGGAAAGACCTCGACTACCTCATCATCGACATGCCCCCCGGCACCGGCGACATCCAGCTCACCCTGAGCCAGCGCGTGCCCATGACCGGCGCCGTGATCGTGACCACGCCGCAGGACATCGCCCTGCTGGACGCCAAGAAGGGCATCAAGATGTTTGAGAAGGTGGGCGTGCCCATCCTCGGCATCGTCGAGAACATGGCCGCGCACGTGTGCAGCAACTGCGGTCACGTGGAGCACATCTTTGGCGCCGATGGCGGCAAGAAGATGGCAGCCGAATACAACATGGACTACCTGGGCGCACTGCCGCTCGATATGAGCATCCGCCTGCAGGCCGACAGCGGCAAGCCCACCGTGGTGGCCGACCCCGACGGGGACGTGGCCAAGATCTACAAGAAGGTCGCGCGCGACGTGGCGGTGAAGATCGCGCAGCAGGCCAAGGATTTTTCGAGCAAGTTCCCGACGATTTCGATCAGCAAGAACACCTAAGTAGGTCGGTTGCTATTGAAAATATAGCTGCTAGCGCTTGATTGGTAAGCGCTGTATGCCAAAAACCATTGAAAAACCCATGATCGTACGAATTGTGCAAGGGGTGCTTGCCCAATTCCCGAAGGGTGGGGCGGCTGGTCGTAGCTGCTGGCGAAGCGAAGCGTGACCCCATGAACCTGCTCGCCTCCCTGCGCTACCTCGTTGCGCTGCACGAGCACCGCCACTTTGGCCGCGCCGCGCAGGCCTGCCACATCACGCAGCCCGCGCTCTCCAACGCGCTGCGGGCGCTGGAAAAGGAGTTTGGCGTGGTCGTGGTGCGCCGGGGCCGCAGCTTCGAAGGCTTCACGCCCGAGGGCGAACGCGTGCTGGCCACGGCGCAGCGCATGCTGCACGAACACCAGGTGCTGCAGCAGGACCTGAGCAGCGACGCCGCCCACCCGCGCGGCACGCTGCGCCTGGGCGCGGTGCCCACCGCCATGCCCATCCTGGCGCGGTTTGCGGCGCAGCTGCAGGCGCGGCACCCGGGCATCGTGCCGGTGGCGCTGTCGATGAGTTCGCAGGCCATCGAAGCGGGGCTGGAGAGTATTTCGCTCGACCTTGCGCTGGGCTACACCGAGCGCATGCCGGCACGCGGCGGCCAGCTGCGGGCTTGGCCGCAGTACGTGGAGCACTACTTTCTGCTGCGCCGGGCCGACAGCCTCCAAGGCCGCGGCCTGCAGATCGGCCAGCCCATCGGTTGGGCCGAGGCGGCCGCCCAGCCGCTGTGCCTGCTCACGCCCGAGATGCACAACCGCAGCCTAGTCGACGGCGCTTTTCGCAGTGCGGGCGCCACGGTGTTGCCGGCCATGGAGACCGATTCGGTGCTGACCCTGGCCCTCTCCGTGGTGGCGGGCAAGCTGTGCAGCGTGTTGCCCGGCGCGTTGGTGGATGCCGTGCGCGGCCACGATGGGCTGGAAGCCTTGCCGCTTGTCGGCCCAGTGCTTACCACGCCCATCGGTTTCATGTCGCACCGCCAGGTGCAGCCCACGCGGGCGCTGGATGCGGCGCTGGCCCTGGCGCAGGACACGGACTGGCTGCAGCACGCCACAGCGCACAGTGGGTTGCTGACGGCTTCCCAGCGATAGGGCGATAGGCAAAGCGCCCCCGCAGGCCAAAGTAATTTCAGCCGCCGGTTCAGCGGACCGCCACAGTCAGGGCTCGTTGAATGAAGGCACGCTGCGCACCCCCATGCCCACCGTCGCCGCGATGACCAGGAAAAAGGCCATAGGTACAGGCTGGTGACGTTGCCAAAGCGGGTGACGCTGTAAATCAGAAACAGCGCGGACAAGGCCACCAGTTGCGCAACGATGTATTTGGCGAGCGCGCCATTGTTCGGCTGGATGAACAGGTAAATGAGCGCCACCACCATGAGCCCATAGGCGGTGGTCACCGAATGCCAGGCCACCTCTGCAACCGCCCGAATGCCCGGCGGCAACGAGCTTTCTTGAACCGGTGCATTCAGTTGCGGGCTGCCCACGAAGATTTGCATCCCCATCATGAACAAGCACAGCGTTGCTGCGGCCAAGTACCAGTAGTTGAGCTTTCGCACAGGATTTCCTTTGGGTGTCATTGAACGGCCGATTGCGCAGCCACGTGGCGCTGCCAGGCGATGAAGGCGGGGGCGCCTACCAGTTCCAGCACCGTGAAGCCGATGAAAGGCGCGGGCGGAAGTCCGACGAAGGCCATCGACAGCGCCCGCCCCACGCCGCCCAGAAACACCGCGCCCCACAGCACGGCAAACAACCGGCCTTCGTGCTCGATGCGGGGCAGCAGCGACCACATCGCCAGGCCCAGGGCCAGCCACACGCCACCAAAAAAGCGCAGGTTGCCGTCGAGCAGGGCATCACGCGGCAGGCCGCTCGTGTGGTAGATCGGGTCGTCGATGCCCATCATCGTCAGCACGCCGGTGGCGACCGGGATCAACGCCATCACAGCGGTGGTGGCTTGGAGGCGTCGGGTCATGGTGATCTTTACGGTGTCAGGATTGACGCATTGTCGAGATGTATCTTGACTGTGTCAAGATTGCCGGCATGACCGATCCTGAACTCCCCCGTGCCACCTACCACCACGGCGATCTGCGCAGCGCCCTGGTGGGGGCCGCCGAGGGCTTGCTCGCGTCCGGGGCCACGCTCAGCCTGCGCTCGGTGGCCAAGGCTGCGGGCGTATCGCATGCGGCGCCTTACCACCACTTCGCCAATCTGGATGCCTTGCTCGCCGCCGTGGCCACGCGGGGTTTTCAAGACCTGGCGGCCGATATGGAGGCCGCACACCACGGCACAGACACTGCCGCCACGCTGGTGGGGCATTGCACCGCGTACGTGGCCTTTGCGCTCGCGCGCCCCGCCGCGTTCCGGCTCATGTTCAGCCCGCTGCTGCAGCGCAAGGCCGACCACCCGGCGTTTCAGGCGGCGGCGGACGGGTCTTTTCAGGTACTGCGGCAGGCCGCCCATGCCCATGTGGCCGAGGGGGCGGACGAACTGGCGCTGGCGGGATGGAGCCTTGCCCACGGCCTGGCCAGCCTTGCGATTGACGGCGCCTTGTCGGCTGCGCCCGTGTCCATGCCCTCGACGCAAGACCTGGCGGCCATGCTGGCGAGCCGGTTGCTGGTGGGTCTGCCGACGGGCAAGGTGGGTCGCTGACAGGCTGACCCTTGCCGCCGATGCCGCGCAAAACCACGGTGTGCAGCCCATTTGTTTTTGTGATCGACCCATGTGCATCGGCAATTTGACGCGCCAAGGGGGCTCGCCGACACTGCGCTCGCCAGTCGAGCCTTATGCAGGCGGCTTCATAACCACAACAAAACATTCCACGATTTCGCTCCATGCACCTTGCCCCCGAAGCCCCCACCGTGGCCGCTGTGTCGGTCAACGACATGCGCGATCGCATCCGCCGAAAAAGCCGCCTCAAGGGCCGCCAGCCCGAAGACGCTGCGATGGTCGAAGTGGCGCAACTGCTGGGTCTGCGCCCGGCCGAAGGCTTTCGGCGCGACCTGCTGATTGAATTTCTGCACCGCCTGAACGACCACTTTGGCGTGCTGCACGACCGGCACTTGGTGGCGCTGGCCAAGCAGATGAATCTCCCCATGGCCGAGGTGTACGAGGTGGCCAGCTTCTACCACCACTTTGAGATCGTGCGCGGCGACGAAGCCCAAGCCCCGCGCCTGGTGCTGCGCGTGTGCGAGAGCCTGAGCTGTAGCTTGGCCGGTGCCAGCGAACTGTTGGCCGCGCTGACCGAACGCCTGCGCGCTGCAGGGCAGGCCGATGTGCAGGTGGTGGCCGTACCCTGCGTGGGCCGTTGCGAGCAGGCGCCCGTGGCCGTGGTGCACCAGTGCCCGGTGCCACACGCCACGGTGGACGCCGTGCTGGAAACGCTCAATTCGAAGCCAAATCGGGCTCTGGCGCTTCATCCACAAGCGCAAGTAGCTATCAATTTTGATATTGCAGCGCTGGCCGAGAACAGTGTGCCTGCGCAGCCGGACGGCGCCAGCCCCGCCCACACCGACCTCGCCGTCTATCGCGCCCATGGTGGTTATCAGACGGCGGCCGCGCTGGTCAATGGCGAGATGGATGCTGAAGCCGTGCTCGTAGCCATGGAAAACTCGGGCCTGCGCGGCCTGGGCGGGGCGGGGTTTCCGGCCGGGCGCAAGTGGAGGATTGTTCGGGACCAACCTGCTCCGCGCGTGATGGCGGTGAACATCGACGAGGGCGAGCCCGGCACCTTCAAGGACCGCACCTACCTCGAACGCGACCCCCACCGCTTTCTGGAAGGCGTGCTCATCGCCGCGCAGGTGGTGGGCACCGAGGCGGTCTACATCTACCTGCGCGACGAGTACCACGGCTGCCGCGCGCTGCTGCAGACGGCGCTCGATGACCTGCACGTCCAGCCGCCGTGCCCGCTGCCCCACATCGAGCTGCGGCGCGGTGCGGGCGCCTACATCTGCGGCGAAGAGTCCGCCATGATCGAGAGCATCGAAGGCAAACGCGGCGAGCCCCGCATGCGCCCGCCCTACATCGCGGAGGTGGGGCTGTTCGGCCGGCCCACGCTGGAGCACAACTTCGAGACGCTGTACTGGGTGCGCGACATCGTCGAGCGTGGGCCCGAGTGGTTTGCCAGCTTCGGCCGGCACGGGCGCAAGGGGCTGCGCAGTTTCAGCGTCAGCGGTCGGGTCCGACACCCGGGCGTCAAGCTCGCGCCCGCGGGCATCACGGTGCAGGAACTCATCGACGAATACTGCGGTGGCATGCTGGACGGCCATCAGCTCTACGCCTACCTGCCCGGCGGCGCCTCGGGCGGCATCCTGCCCGCCAGCCTGAACCACATTCCGCTCGACTTCGACACGCTGCAGCCCTACGGCTGCTTCATCGGCTCGGCCGCCGTCATCGTGCTCAGCCAGCACGACCGGGCGCGCGATGCGGCGCTGAACGTGATGCGGTTCTTCGAGCACGAAAGCTGCGGCCAGTGCACGCCCTGCCGGGTGGGCACGGCCAAGGCTGCGGCGTTGATGCGCGCCCCGCAGTGGGACGAAGAACTGCTGGACGACCTGGCCCAGGTGATGGGCGATGCGTCCATCTGCGGGCTGGGCCAGGCCGCGCCCAACCCCATCCGCTGCATCCACAAATATTTTGCGCACGAGGTGGGCGAGGCGCCCTGGCCGGGCGACTTGCCCAGGCCGCGCACGGGTGTGGCCATGGAGACGCTATGACTGCAAAGATGTCGTGGGACGTCGCAGCTGGTGACATATCGCGCCGTGTCGGAGGGGCAGCAACGATGCGTCCAAGCCGGGTGCTGCGAATTGGTCGTTCCATCGCCTTTTTGATTGCTAGCTGCTTGTGTGTGTGGGGAGGTGCACAAGCGTCGGAGGGCGCCGTAAGCCCAGACTGCCCGAGGGTCGTAGCGGACTCTTCTCTGGTCGGCGATCTCTTTTTCGAGGGCAATGGCATCACATTGAAGCTCGGCGCCCGGCAGGACTTGCAGCAGTTGGCCGTGAAACTTCGGGTGTTCTCGCCGGCGCGAAGGGTGATTGTGTTCACCGGCTTTCAGAATCCAGCGGAGCGTGAGGGGGTCGCGCTTTACCGGGCAGAAATCGCACGGCGCTTCTTTCAATCGCAAGAGCGAGATGTTTCTCTGGCGGTGATTGAAGGAAGGACCGAGGTGGCCGAGTTGCTGTCATCTGGAGCGCGGCCGTCAGGTCAGCGCGTCGAGTACGAGGCACGCGCGTGGCAGGAGTTCTGCGCCCCTTCCGAACTGAATACCCCGACGCCGCGGCAAGGCAACTTATGACCATGACTTCCTTCGAGCTGGACGGCCAGTCCGTCACCGCCCGCCCCGGCGAAACCATCCTCAAAGCCGCGCAGCGCCACGGCGTGGAGATTCCGCACCTGTGCTACACCGACGGCCTGCGCCCCGACGGCAACTGCCGCGCCTGCGTGGTCGAAATCGCGGGCGAACGCACGCTGGCCCCCAGCTGCTGCCGCGCACCGACTGAAGGCATGAAGGTGCAGGCGGCCAGCCCGCGCGCCCGCAAGAGCCAACAGATGGTGGTGGAGATGCTGCTGTCCGACATGCCGGACGTGGGATACCGGTGGACCGACCAAAAGGCAAATACTCCTGAATTGATAGCTGGTCGCGCTTATCCATCAAGCGCTAGTGGCCAATTTGACTCAAAAAATCCAGAAATCATAGGCCAGCACGGCGAGCTGAGCGCCTGGGCGGACCGCCTGGGCGTGGCCGTGCGCCCCGCGCTCCAGGCCCTGCGCCGCGAGCAGCCCGCGCCCGACCTGAGCCATCCGGCCATGGCCGTGAATCTGGATGCCTGCATCCAGTGCAACCGCTGCGTGCGCGCCTGCCGCGAAGAGCAGGTCAACGACGTGATCGGCTACGCGCTGCGCGGGGCCGACAGCAAGATCGTCTTCGACCTCGACGACCCCATGGCCGAGAGCACCTGCGTGGCCTGCGGCGAATGCGTACAGGCCTGCCCCACGGGCGCGCTCAGCCCCAAGACGCACATCGGCTCGCAGAAGGTGGACCGCAAGGTCGATTCGGTCTGCCCGTTCTGCGGCGTGGGCTGCCTCATCACCTACAACGTGCGCGATGAAAAAATCATCAGCGTGGAAGGCCGCGACGGCCCGGCCAACCACGGCCGCCTGTGCGTGAAAGGGCGCTTCGGTTTCGACTACGCCCACCACCCCGACCGCCTCACGGTGCCGCTGATCCGCAAGCCCGGCGTACCCAAGGAGGTGCGGCCCTACGGCGCTGACTGGCGCGACACCTTCCGCGAAGCGACCTGGGACGAGGCGCTGGACCTGGCTGCTGACGCGCTTAAAGCCCTGCGCGACACCCACGGCCTCAAGGCGCTGGCGGGCTTTGGCTCCGCCAAGGGCAGCAACGAAGAGGCCTACCTGTTCCAGAAGCTGGTGCGCACCGGCTTTGGCAGCAACAACGTGGACCACTGCACGCGGCTGTGCCATGCGTCCAGCGTGGCCGCGCTGCTCGAAGGCGTGGGCTCCGGCGCGGTGAGCAACCCGGTGCACGACGTGGAGCATGCCGAGCTGATCTTCGTGATCGGCTCCAACCCCACGGCCAACCACCCCGTGGCCGCCACGTGGATGAAGAACGCCGCACAGCGCGGCGCGAAGATCGTGCTGGCCGACCCGCGCATCACGGACATCGGCCGCCATGCCTGGCGCACGTTGCAGTTCAAGGCCGACACCGACGTGGCCATGCTCAACGCGCTGATCCACACGGTGATCGACGAAGGCCTGGTGGATGAAGCCTTCATTCGCGACCGCGCCAACAACTTCGAGGCCTTGAAGGCCAACGTGATGGGCTGCAGCCCCGAAGCCATGGCCCCGGTGTGCGGCATCCCGGCCGAGACGCTGCGCGAGGTGGCGCGCGCGTTTGCAAAAAGCAAAGCCTCCATGATCTTGTGGGGCATGGGTGTGAGCCAGCACGTGCACGGCACCGACAACGCGCGCTGCCTGATCGCGCTGTGCGCCGTCACCGGCCAGATCGGCAAGCCCGGCTCGGGCCTGCACCCGCTGCGCGGCCAGAACAACGTGCAGGGCGCGAGCGACGCGGGGCTGATCCCCATGATGTTCCCCAACTACCAGCGCGTGGACAACGCGGGGGCGCATGCCTGGTTCGAGGACTTCTGGGGCACCCGGCTCGACGAGTCACCGGGCTACACCGTGGTCGAGATCATGCACAAGGCCCTGGCCGACGAAAGCGACCCGCACAAGGTGCGCGGCATGTACATCATGGGCGAGAACCCCGCCATGAGCGACCCCGACCTGAACCACGCGCGCCACGCGCTGGCCAGCCTGTCGCACCTGGCGGTGCAGGACATCTTCCTGACCGAAACCGCCTGGCTGGCCGACGTGGTGCTGCCCGCCAGCGCCTGGCCCGAAAAGACCGGCACCGCCAGCAACACCGACCGCATGGTGCAGATGGGCCGCCGCGCGTTGAACCCGCCCGGTGATGCGCAGCCGGACCTGTGGATCATCCAGCAGATTGCCCAGCGGATGGGCCTTGGCTGGAACTACGAAGGCGAAGAGTCCGGCGTGGCCGCTGTCTACGACGAAATGCGCCAGGCCATGCACGTCAGCATTGAGGGCATCACCTGGGACCGCCTGGAGCGGGACTCCAGCGTGACCTACCCCTGCCTCACGCCCGACGACCCCGGCCAGCCCATCGTGTTCACCGAGAAATTCCCCACGCCCACGGGCCGCCTGCAGCTGGTGCCCGCCAGCGTGATCCCGGCGGCCGAAAAGCCCGATGCCGACTACCCCCTGGTGCTCATCACCGGCCGCCAGCTGGAGCACTGGCACACCGGCAGCATGACGCGGCGCAGCACCGTGCTCGACGCCATCGAGCCTATGGCCACCGCATCGCTGCATGGCGACGAACTTGACCGGCTTGGCGTGGCGCCCGGTGCGCTGGTGGGCATCCGCTCGCGGCGCGGCATGGTGCAGGTGCGCGTGCGGCGCGACGACGGCACGCCGCGCGGCACGGTGTTCATGCCTTTTGCGTACGTGGAGGCGGCAGCCAACCTGCTCACCAACGCGGCGCTGGACCCGTTTGGAAAGATCCCGGAGTTCAAGTACTGCGCGGTGGCGGTGGAGGTGCTGGAGGGGGCTGCAAGCTGACCGTGCGCAGAGGGGCTTTACGGACAAAGCTGCTGGTGGCCTTGCGCCGGGGTAAAGTCTGCGCCCATGACTGAGCGCCCCTACACCGACGTTGCCGTGATCATGCGGTGCGAGCACATCGACAACCGCTGGCAGCCCTGGCGGTGGTCGCTGGCCGAGGTGGTGATCAACGAGCCCGCCTTTGGCACCGAGCCGCGCCAGATCCTCCGGGACGAGCGCGAGCAGCGCTGGTTGTTCCCGGGGTTTCGGGCAGAGCTGTTCCGCGACGACGCCGAGGGCTACCACCTCAACCTCACTTCACCCGCCCCGTGCTGGTTTGTGATGTGGCGCCGCGATGACGACCCCGGCACTGGCGAGATTCCGCTGGCTCGCCCCGTGGCTGTGAGCCTGAGCTACCACGACGCCGGCCGCTGGCTGGACGCGCAGGAAACCGTGGAACAGGTGCCAGCCGCGCCCGAAGTGGTGGAAGCGCTGCGCGCCTTTGTGGCCGAGCACTACCAGCCCGAACCCAAACGCCGCAAGCGGCCGGACAGTTTTCGCACGCTGCAAGACCGGTTTGGTAACCCTGCATCTGTGTCCACTGAAAAAACGCGTGGTGGAGGTGGCGGTCATGGCTGACGGGTTCCTGGGCCGCTGGTCGCGCCGCAAGCAGGAGGTGCGCGAAGGCAAGCCGGTGGAGGAACCTCCACCACCCACTCCGTCGTTGCCTCCGGCCGCGTCTTCGTCGTCACCGCCTACCCCGTCCTCCGTGGTAGCCGGCGCCCCCCCCACCGCCGCAGAAGGCGCTGCGCCCGCTGCAGAAGCCCCCCCGCCACCCACGCTGGCCGATGCCCAGGCGCTTACGCCCGCGTCCGATTTCAAGGCCTTTGTGGCCCGCGATGTATCGCCCGAGGTGCGCAACCTGGCCATGAAGAAGCTCTTTGCCGACCCGCACTTCAATGTGATGGATGGCCTCGATATCTACATCGGCGACTACACCCAGCCCGACCCGCTGCCCGAAGGCATGCTGCGCAAAATGGCCAGCGCCCATGCGATGGGCTTTTTTGATCATGAAAAGAAGGCTGATGCAGCGCCTGATGTTCCAGTCAATGGCGCCGCCGTAGAAGCCAGTGCAGACGCAGAGGCAATAGCCCCTGCCCTTGCTCAGCCTCGGGATGATGCGGAGGGGCACGCCCCCGCAGACGTGGCACAGTCCGGGGTATGCAACGCTATTCCTAGCGCCCCCTCCAGCGAGCTTGAGATGGCCACCCGCCCCCATAAGGATGCGGTGGCCCTGCCAGCCAGCCACACAGAACATGACCACGACGCTCATCTGCGACTGCAACCAGACGATGCCCCTCAACGCGAAGGCGTTGGGCGCGGCGCTGCATGAAGACCTGACACTCCACTCCACCCTGTGCCGCCGCGAGGCGGGGGCCTTTCAAAAGGCCATCCAGTCGGGTGACGATGTGGTGGTGGCTTGCACCCAGGAGCAGCGCTTGTTTGGCGATCTGGGCCAGCAGACCGAAGGCGCAGTGTCGCCCATCCGGTTTGTGAACATCCGCGAAACCGGTGGCTGGAGCCGCGATGCCGCCAAGGCCAGCCCCAAGATCGCCGCGCTGCTGGCCGCCGCCCGCCTGCCTGATCCACCGCCCGTGCCCACGGTCACTTACAAGAGCACGGGCCGCTTGCTCATCATCGGCCCCCTCGACCAGGCCGAACAGGCTGCCGCCCTGGTGTCGGATGTGCTGGATGTGACCCTGTTCACCCAAGGCCCCGGCAATGCGGGTGGTGCGCAGGCGCGGCGTTTTCCCGTGCTGGGTGGGCGCATTACGGGCCTTACCGGCTGGCTGGGTGCGTTTGAGCTGCAGTGGAAGGCCGACAACCCCATTGACCTGGACCTGTGTACACGCTGCAACGCCTGTGTGGCGGCCTGCCCCGAGAACGCCATCGGCCTCGACTACCAGATCGACATGGCGGCCTGCAGCTCGCACCGCGACTGTGTGAAGGTGTGCCAGGTGGCGGGTGCCATCGACTTCACCCGTGACGCCACGGCGCAGACCGAGCGTTTTGACCTAGTGCTGGACCTGCGTTCGCCCACCGCCACGCCCACCTTCTTGCAGCACGCGCTGCCGCAGGGTTACCTGCGCTGGGACGGGCGTAGTGATGGTGTCAATATGGCCACGCTGCTGAAGCTGCGCGAGCTGGTGGGCGAGTTCGAAAAGCCCAAGTTTTTTGTCTACAAACAAAAGCTTTGCGCCCACAGCCGCAACGAAACCGTGGGCTGCAATGCCTGCGTGGACATCTGCTCGGCCGAAGCCATTGCCAGCGACAAAAGCCGTCAGCAAATCAAGGTGAACCCCAACCTGTGTGTCGGCTGCGGCGCTTGCACCACCGTGTGCCCCACGGGCGCGCTGACCTATGCCTACCCCAGCGCGACCGAGCAGGGCACCAAGCTCAAAACCCTTTTGTCCACCTACGCCGCTGCAGGTGGCAAGGATGCTGTGCTGCTGCTGCACAGCCAGGAGCGCGGACAGGCGCTGGTGGAAGAGCTGGGTCGTGCCGCCCAGTTGAAACTGGCGCAGGGCGTGCCTGCCAATGTGATCCCGGTGGCGCTGTGGCACACCGCCAGCACCGGGGTGGACCTGTGGCTCAGCGCAATCGCTTACGGCGCCTCGCAGGTAGTGTTGCTGACGACCCAGGAGGAAGCACCGCAGTACCTCGACGGCCTGCAGGCGCAGATGGATGTGGCGCAAGCCATCTTGCGGGGCCTGGGCTACACGGGCACCCATGTGCAGCTGCTGCGCGCCACCCATCCCACCGAGCTGGACGCCGCCTTGCAGGCCCTGGGCCAGACGCGCCAGAGGACCCCGGCCGTGGCCGCGCGCTTTGCCGTGGCGCAGGAAAAGCGCAGTACGCTGGAGATGGCGCTGGACCATCTCATCGAGCAGGCCCCGATGCCCGTGGCCGATCGGCCCGCAGCCATTGCCTTGCCTGCAGTGGGGTCGCCCCTGGGCACCATTGAAGTCAACAAGGACCGCTGCACCCTGTGCCTGAGCTGCGTGAGCGCCTGCCCCGCCAGTGCGCTGCAGGACAACCCGCAGCTGCCGCAACTGCGCTTTATCGAAAAGAACTGCGTGCAGTGTGGCCTGTGTGCCACCACCTGCCCGGAAGACGCCATCACCCTGCAGCCGCGCCTGCTGCTGGCGCCGGAGCGTGCGCAACTGCGCGTGCTCAACGAGGCCAAACCCTGGGCCTGTGTGCGCTGCAGCAAGCCCTTTGGCACCGTCAAGGCCATCGAGGCCATGCTGGGCAAACTGTCGGGCCACGCGATGTTCCAGGGCGACGCGCTGGAGCGCCTGAAGATGTGCAGCGACTGCCGCGTGATTGACCTGTATTCCTCTCAAAGCGAAACGAAAGTGACGGACCTGTGAGCGCCCAACCTGCTTCTTTGACCCCCCCTGGCGGCAGCTCTGCGCTGGATGAGGAAACGGCACGCGCCGAACTCTATGGTCTGCTGTCGCAGTTGTACTACGCCGCGCCCAGCGCCGAGTTGTTGTCTGCCTTGCGGGTAGCCGTGACCGAGGCGCCCGCCGACGGCGCCTTTTTGCAAGAGCCTTGGCAGGTGCTGGTGGGCGCGGCCCGCGAACTGAGCGATGCCGCCATCGCGCAGGAGTTCGACCGTCTCTTTGGCGGTGTGGGCAAGCCCGAGGTGTTTTTGTATGGTTCGCATTACCTGAGCGGTTTTCTGAATGAAAAACCATTGGCCCGTTTGCGCACCGACCTGGATCGGCTGGGGCTGGCACGCGACGATTCCATGTCCGAAACCGAAGACCACATCGCGTACCTTTGCGAGGTGATGCGCTACCTGATCGCGGGGGATGACGTAGCTGTCTGCAACCTGACAGCACAGCGCGACTTTTTTGCAACGCATCTGCAGCCCTGGGTTTTGCAGTTGTGTGATGCCCTGGCTGCCCAACCGCAGGCGCGCTTTTATGCAGCACTGGCCCAGTTCACACGGGCCTTCGTGTCGGTGGAGGCCCAGGGCTTCGACATGCTCGACTAACCTCTGGGAGGCTCGAAAAGCCTGCTCAGGTTGCTACAAAAGATGAGTGTCTTAGTGGGAGGTGTAAAGCTCGATTGCAGGCTTTTACACACTGACATAGACTGTATGAATTCCGTTTCATAGCTGCCAGCCATTCTGGAGACAAGCATGCAGAACCGCCAGCCCAATTCCTCACGCCGGAGCTTCTTCTCCGGCGCTGCCACCGTAGGGGCTGCAGCCGCAGCCGTCGTGGCACTCCCCCATGTAGTTCCCTCAGATGCCGTCGTGTCTGAACCCGCTCGGGTGGCGCCAGAAAAAGGCGGTGGCTATCACCTGTCTGCGCACGTGAAGCAGTACTACAAGACCACCCAACTCTGAAGCGGGGCGTGCCATGTTGCTAACCAAGAAGTCCTCCCACGCTGCGCAGGTCGCATCGTCTCCTTTTGTGCACAGCTTGCGCCGTGGCCTGTCGCAGGCGCTGCCCACGATGGACCGCCGCTCGTTCCTGCGCCGCTCCGGCCTGGGGGTAGGCGTGGGTATTGCGGCGTCGCAGCTCACGCTGGTCAAAAAATCCAATGCTGCCGAGGGTGCCAAGGTGGGCATCGGCGACAGCAAGATCGAAGTACGCCGCACCATCTGCACCCACTGCTCGGTGGGTTGTGCGGTGGATGCGGTCGTCGAGAACGGCGTGTGGGTGCGGCAAGAGCCTGTGTTCGATTCGCCCATCAACCTGGGCGCCCACTGCGCCAAGGGTGCGGCACTGCGTGAACACGGCCACGGCGAATACCGCCTGCGCTACCCCATGAAGCTCGTCAACGGCAAGTACGAGCGCATCAGCTGGGACACGGCCCTGAACGAAATCACTGCCAAGATGAAAGAGCTGCGTGCCGCCAGCGGCCCGGATAGCGTGTACTTCGTCGGCTCGTCCAAGCACAACAACGAGCAGGCCTATCTGCTGCGCAAGTTTGTGAGCTTCTGGGGCACCAACAACTGCGACCACCAGGCGCGCATCTGCCACTCGACCACCGTGGCGGGCGTGGCCAACACATGGGGCTATGGCGCCATGACCAACTCGTACAACGACATGCAAAACAGCAAGGTCGCTCTGTACATCGGCTCCAACGCGGCCGAGGCCCACCCGGTGAGCATGCTGCACATGCTGCACGCCAAGGAAACCGGCTGCAAGATGATTGTGGTGGACCCACGCTTCACCCGCACCGCAGCCAAGGCCGACGAGTACGTGCGCATCCGCTCGGGCACCGACATCCCGTTCCTCTTCGGCCTGCTGTACCACATCTTCAAGAACGGCTGGGAAGACAAAAAGTACATCAACGACCGTGTCTATGGCATGGAGAAGGTGCGCGAGGATGTGCTGGCCAAGTGGACACCCGACAAGGTGGAAGAGGCCTGCGGCGTCAAGGAAGACCAGATGTTCAAGGTCGCCAAGATGCTGCACGACAACAACCCTGGCACCATCGTGTGGTGCATGGGCCAGACCCAGCACACCATCGGCAACGCCATGGTGCGTGCCTCGTGCATTTTGCAACTGGCACTGGGCAATGTGGGCAAAACAGGCGGCGGCACCAACATCTTCCGCGGCCACGACAACGTGCAAGGTGCCACCGATGTCGGCCCCAACCCCGATTCGCTGCCCGGCTACTACGGCCTGGCCGAAGGCTCGTGGAAGCACTTCGCCGCAGTCTGGGGTGTGGACTTCGAGTGGATCAAAAAGCAGTACGCATCGCCCGCGATGATGACCAAGAGCGGCATCACCGTATCGCGCTGGATCGATGGTGTGCTGGAGAAGAATGAGCTGATCGACCAGGACTCCAACCTGCGCGGCGTATTCTTCTGGGGCCACGCGCCCAATTCGCAGACCCGTGGCCTGGAAATGAAGCGGGCCATGGACAAGCTGGATCTGCTCGTGGTGGTGGACCCGTATCCATCGGCCACCGCCGCCATGGCCGCCATGCCCGGCAAGGCCGAAGACCTGAACCCCAACCGTGCGGTGTACCTGTTGCCAGCCGCCACGCAGTTTGAAACCAGTGGATCGTGCACGGCCTCCAACCGCTCCATCCAGTGGCGCGAGAAGGTGATCGAGCCGCTGTGGGAGAGCCGTTCGGACCACATGATCATGCACCAGTTCGCTGAGAAGCTGGGCTTTGCCGCCGAGCTGTCCAAGAACTACAAGATGCAAAAGGTCAAGGGCATGGACGAGCCCGTGATCGAAGACATCCTGCGCGAAATCAACAAGTCGGTCTGGACCATTGGCTACACGGGCCAGAGCCCCGAGCGCCTGAAGGCCCACATGCGGAACATGCATCTGTTCGATGTGAAAACCCTGAAATCGAAGGGTGGCAAGGACAAGGAAACCGGCTACGACTTTGGGGGTGACTACTTTGGCTTGCCATGGCCCTGCTACGGCACGCCGGAGCTCAAGCACCCTGGCTCGCCCAACCTGTACGACACCTCCAAACACGTGATGGAAGGCGGCGGCAACTTCCGCGCCAACTTCGGCGTCGAGAAGGATGGCGTCAATCTGCTGGCCGAGGACGGCTCGCATTCGGTGGGCAGCGAGATCACCACGGGCTACCCCGAGTTCGACCATGTGCTGCTGAAAAAGCTGGGCTGGTGGGACGACCTGAGTGACGCCGAGAAGGCCAAGGCCGAAGGCAAGAACTGGAAGACCGACCCTACGGGCGCGATCATTCGCGTGGCCATGAAGCATGGCTGCCATCCGTTTGGCAACGCCAAGGCCCGCGCTGTGGTGTGGAACTTCCCCGATGCCATTCCGCAGCACCGCGAACCGCTGTATGGCACCCGGCCCGACCTCATGGCCAAGTACCCCACCCACGACGACAAGAAGGCCTTCTGGCGCCTGCCCACGCTGTACAAGAGCGTGCAGGAGAAAAACGTGGCGGACAAGGTGCACGAGAAATTCCCGCTCATCCTCAGCTCTGGCCGTCTGGTCGAGTACGAAGGCGGTGGCGAGGAAACCCGCTCCAACCCCTGGCTGGCCGAGCTGCAGCAGGAGTCGTTTGTCGAGATCAACCCCAAGACTGCCGCAGACCGGGGCATCCGCAACGGCGAGCGTGTGTGGCTCAGCTCTCCCACTGGCGCACGGATCAACGTGCAGGCCCTGGTCACCGAGCGCGTGGCGCCCGATACGGTGTGGATGCCGTTCCACTTCTCGGGCCGCTGGCAGGGCGCGGACATGCTGGCTTATTACCCCAAGGGCGCGGCGCCTGTGGTGCGCGGTGAAGCCGTGAACACCGCAACGACGTATGGCTACGACAGCGTGACCATGATGCAAGAAACCAAGACCACGATCTGCAACGTGGAACGCGCCTGATCGCGCCACGCAAGGAGACACACATGGCACGAATGAAATTCATCTGTGACGCAGAGCGCTGCATCGAATGCAACGGCTGCGTGACCGCCTGCAAAAACGAACACGAGGTGCCCTGGGGCGTGAACCGCCGCCGCGTGGTCACGCTCAATGACGGTGTACCGGGCGAAAAATCCATCTCGGTCGCGTGCATGCACTGCAGCGATGCACCCTGCATGGCTGTTTGCCCCGTCAATTGCTTTTATCGCACCGAAGAAGGTGTGGTGCTGCACGACAAGGATGTGTGCATTGGTTGCGGCTATTGCAGCTACGCCTGCCCCTTTGGCGCGCCGCAGTTCCCTTCGTCCGGTACCTTCGGCGTGCGTGGCAAGATGGACAAGTGCACCTTCTGCGCCGGTGGCCCCGAGGCCCACGGCAGCCAGGCCGAGTTTGAAAAATACGGCCGCAACCGCCTTGCCGAGGGCAAACTGCCCGCCTGCGCAGAAATGTGCTCCACCAAGGCCCTGCTGGCCGGTGATGGCGATGTGGTGGCAGATATCTTCCGCAACCGGGTGGTGCAGCGTGGCAAGGGCGCCGAAGTGTGGGGCTGGGGCACGGCCTATGGGTCACAACAGGCAGGCCAGCCTGCAGGAGGCAAGTCATGATGATGAAGCGTCTTGTTCATTCGGCCCTGGCCGCCGCTGTGGCGCTGGTGGCGCTGACCGCCTGTGGCGAGAAGCCGCAGACCGGCGCGGGCATCCGTAGCGATGCAGCTCCCTATGCAGGTACGGGCAGCAATTTCATGCAGCCCGGCTGGAAGGCCGGAGACAAAGCCGGTTGGGAAGCGCAGTTGAAGGCGCGTCAGCTGTACGGCCAGAACGAATACACCCGCACCCAGTCCAAGTGAGGCCCGCCATGAAACACATCATGTGGTCCCTGGCTTTGGCGGTGGGATGTGCCTGGGGGCCAGCGGGTGCCCAGGCTCCGGCAGCGCTAGATGCCGCCGCGCCTGCGGTCACGGCACCGGCTGCTCCCGCAGCGACCGGCGGCATTCAAAGCCAAAACATTTTCGAGGTCAAGCCAGACGCCAGCGCAGACCCCAAATACGCCGAGCAGACCAATGGCGAACGCGCCAAGGTGCAGCCCGGCAACAACGCGCCCATGTGGCGCCAGGTGGGGCAGGGCGTGACGGGCTACAGCAGCCTGCCGAAAAGCCAGGCGCCCGAGGCGGGCAACCTGATCCAGCCGTTCGTGCAGTACCCAGGCTCGCGTTTCACCAACGCAGGCGAGGCATGGCGCCAGGTGCGCAACCACTGGATCATTCCTTACGGTGCGGCCTTGTTTGCCATCGTGTTGCTGGCGCTGGGCATCTTCTACTTTGTCAAAGGTCCGCTGGGGCATGAACACCCTGACGGCACCGGAGCCCGCCGCATCGAACGCTTCACACCTTTCGAGCGTGCTGCGCACTGGTCCAATGCCTTTGCGTTCATCGCGTTGGCCATCTCTGGCATTGTCATGGCGTTTGGCAAGTTCTTCCTGCTGCCCATCATGGGGGCCACGCTGTTTGGCTGGCTTACGTATGCGCTCAAGAACGTACACAACTTCATGGGACCGCTGTTTGCTGTCTCATTGCTGGTGATCATCCTTACCTTCGTCAAGGACAACATCGCCAACCGGGCCGACTTTGTGTGGCTGTCCAAGGGCGGCGGCATGCTGGGGGGTGACCACCAGGTTCCTTCCCACCGCTTCAACGCCGGCGAGAAGGGCCTGTTCTGGTGGGGTATCACCATCCCCGGCATCTTTGTGGTGGCCACCGGCTTGGTGCTCGACAAGCTCATTCCTGGCTTTGGTGACGTGCGCGGCGACATGCAGATCGCCCACATGATCCACGCCACCCTGGCGATCTGGATGATGGCGCTGATCTGCGGCCACATCTACATGGGCACGGTGGGCATGCGCGGCGCCTACAAGGCCATGAGGACGGGGTACGTGAGCGAGGGGTGGGCCAAGGAGCACCACGAGCTTTGGTACGACGACGTGCAAGCGGGCAAGATTCCCCGCCAGCGCAGCGCCAACCCATCCGCAGCCGAAGCTGCAGCTACACCATCTGCGGGCCAGCCCGCGCAGGTATGAGGTTTCGCACCATGATGCAATTTTCTCGATCTTCCCTGCTGGCGTTGTGCGCGGCCAGCGTCTGTACCCTGGCATCGGCCAAGCTGCCTGCGCCTTCACCGGAGGCTGCCGCCAAAGCTGCAGAGGCGGCGGCCAAAGCCGCCTGGGCCGGCAAGGTGGACAACTACAAGCTGTGCCTGTCACAAGACCGTGTGGCGGCCCACTACCGCAAAACCACGCCAACAGCCAAGCCTGCAACGGCGGCAGGCGCTGCGTGCACCGACCCCGGCCCCTTCGCCTACACACCGCCCGCTGCCAAGCCCATTGAAGCGGCGGGTGCCCATTCGCCACCGGGCACGGCCAGCAGCCCACCCAGCACGCTGGCACCTGCCGCAGCTGCGTCAGCGCCCAAGTCCTGACGCCAGCCACTGTCCCGCTGTCAAAAAGAGCCGCGCCCACTTGGTGGAGCGCGGCTTTTTTGTGGTGGTCGCCGTACGTGCTTTTCCCCGATTCAGATGCCCCATGCCCCTCCTTGGGGAGAGGTACTGCGTATATTCGCCCCATGTCTCTTTCATCACCTTCCGCCTCCCCGGCTGCGCCCGTGCTGCCGCGCCTGACGCAGGCGCATGCGCCCCTCACCCACAGCGTGGAGGTCGTCAACGAGCTGGGTGAACGCGAGCAGGTGCAGATTCCCGCCGAGCGGCCGCTCACCATCTATGTCGACAAGCGTGAACTCGTCACCCTCATGACCCTGGGCGCGCAGCCGGAACTGCTGGTGCTGGGCTATTTGCGCAACCAGCGGCTGGTGGAGTCCGTGTTCGACATCGAATCCATCACCGTCGATTGGGAGGTGCACGCCGCCGCCGTGCGCACGCGCCACGGCATCGCCCGCATTGAAGAGCGCACCGCGAGCAAGGTGGTCACCACCGGCTGCGGCCAAGGCAGTGTGTTTGGCGGGCTCATGGACGAGGTGGACCGCATCACCTTGCCCGAGGCACGCCTGACACAGGGCGAGTTGTACGGCATCGTCAACGCCATCCGCCTCAAGGAAACCACCTACAAGTCCGCAGGCTCCGTGCATGGTTGCGCCTTGTTCCGGGGGGAGGCGCTGCTCACCTTTGTGGAAGACGTGGGGCGCCATAACGCCATCGACACCATTGCAGGGTGGATGTGGATGAATACAGATGGCAAGGTGCCGCAAGGGGGCGCTTCCTCCACGCTATCCGGCGGCACGCCTGCAGAAAATGCTGCTTCGGAGAGCCTGCACGCGCCCATGTCCGGTGCAGACAAGGTGTTCTACACCACGGGCCGACTCACCAGCGAAATGGTCATCAAATCTGCGCAGATGGGCGTCCCCATCGTGGTGTCCCGCAGCGGCATGACCCAGATGGGACACGCCGTAGCGCAGCAACTGGGCCTGTGCGCCATCGGGCGCGCCACCAATCGCCGGTTTGTCTGCTACAGCGGCACAGATCGGCTGGTCCTGCAGCCGGAGTTGGCGCAGGTACCCGTCGTACCGGTGGCCAGGGGCGGAGCTGGAACTGTCGCCTGAGGAGGCGGGGCTGTGTGAAGGGGGCGTCACGCGATTTCGGGAAACATCGCAGTCCGAACTACCGGCTGGTGGTTGAAAGAAACCTCTCCCGCAATGGCATGATCGCCCCATGAAAGACCTGAACGCCAAGAGCGCCTGGGCCGATACCCTGCCCAGCCAGTGGGGGCCCGAGTCCGCCAAGATCGAAATTCCCTTGGGGGAGCAGCCGCCCGCGCCATCTGCCGGCGCCGCATCCACCATGGCCCCGGCTCCCGCCAAGTTGTCCCTGTGGGACTGGATGCGTGAAGGCCTGCGGGCCGCGTTGTTCCTGTCGCCGCGCACTGCTGCTGCAGCGCCTTCACCCTGGCAGGTGCTGGTGCTATCGCTGCTGGGTGGCGCGTTGCTGGTGGGGGCTGCGCGGTTTCAGGTGGCGGGGCCTGTGCAGTTCAATCTGCGGGGCTGGCTGGCGCCGATGTGGAGCAGCCTGGTGCTGATGTGGCTGGCCTGGTGGGCCATGGCCCCGGCCCAGCGTGCGGCGGCACAAGAGCCCTCGGAGGGTGTTTCGGGGCCTTCGGGCGGGCTGGCGGCCTGGTATGTGTTGTCGGCGTGGGCTCCGCTGGCGCCTTTGTTGCTGCTGTATGCCTTGATGGGGGCCGTGGCGCACAAGCCAGACCTGTGGGGCGGGGCGGTGGCTGGCAATGTTTTCTGGGTGGCCTATGGCGTGCTCACGCTGTGGGTGCTGGCCACGCTGGTGGTGGTGAGTGCACGCTTCATCCGCTCGCGGCTGCGCACGGCCATCTTTTCGGTGGCGATGGCAGCCGTGATCGGGGTGGGCATGTGGCAGTTCCAGGACCAGCCCTGGGAGCTGGACGCCTTGGCCGCTGCCTCTGCCCAGTCGGGCGAGGAGGGACAGGCACAACCGGAGCCCGCGCACCTTGTGCTCTCGCAAGCAGTCTTTGAAAACCAGCAGGCGCTCTGGGATCGGCAAGTGCAGGCCCTGCCTGCTGGCCGCGATGGCGTGGTGGATGTCTATGGGCTCGTGTTCGCCCCCTACGCCAGCGAAAACGTGTTCCGGCGTGAAAGCACCATGGTCAGCACGCTGCTGCAAGAGCGCTTTGACGCCCAGGGCCGTGTGGTTCACCTGCTCAACCACGCAGAAACCGCCGATACGCATGCCTGGGCCACGCCGCAGAACCTGCAGCGTGCCATCGCTGCGCTGGCCCAGCGCATGGACCGTGACAGCGATGTGCTGGTGATCTACATGACCTCGCACGGTGCGCGCAACCATGAGCTGGCGGCCTCGCACTGGCCGCTGGAGGTGCCCCCCGTCACGCCCGAAATGCTGCGCGCCATGCTGGACGAGGCGGGCATCCGCCACCGCGTGATTGCCGTGTCGGCCTGTTTCTCGGGCGGCTGGATCGAGCCTTTGGCCACCGACAGCAGCCTCATCATGACCGCCGCCGATGCCACGCACACGTCATATGGCTGCGGCACGCGCTCCGAGCTGACCTTCTTTGGCCGGGCGGTGTTCCACGAACAGCTGCGCCAGACGCATTCGTTCACCGAAGCCTTTGCCAAGGCCGTCCCCGTGATTGCGCAGCGCGAGGTGGAGGCGGGCAAGCAAGACGGCTTCTCCAACCCGCAGATCCATGTGGGCGCGCAGATTGTGCCGGTGCTGCGTGCGCTGGAGCATCGCCTGCAAACGGCAGAGGCAGACGGCAGCGCAGAGGCCCAGGTGGCCGCAGCGGGCGCAAAGCCCTGAGCTTCGCCAGAGCGTTCCATTTGCGCTAAGGTTCAGCGCCATGAACCTGTCTTTTTTACGCTTGGGCTGGCGCACGCTGGCCCGTGACCTGCGCGCGGGCGAGTTGCGGCTGCTGATCGTGGCCGTTACGCTGGCGGTGGCAGCCCTCACGTCGGTCGGTTTTTTTGCCGACCGCCTGCAAGGTGGCCTGCAGCGCGATGCCTTGCAGCTGCTCGGCGGCGATGCCGTAGTGGCCAGCGACAACCCCACGCCCCCCGCCTTTGTCGAGCAGGCCAAGGCCCTGGGCCTGCAGACAGTGACCACGCTGGGCTTTCCGACCATGGGCCGCGCCAGTGACGCCCAGGGCGGCGCCAGCAAGCTGGTGGCGCTCAAAAGCGTGCCCCCGGGCTACCCGCTGCGTGGCAGCCTCAAGGTGGCAGACGCCCCCGGCGCGCTCGACCTGCCCACCCGCGACATCCCGGCGCGCGGCGAGGTGTGGGTGGATGCCCCGCTGCTCGAATCGTTGAACCTGGCGATGGGCGACATGCTGCTGCTGGGCGATTCGCAGCTGCGCATTGCACGCATCATCGTGATCGAGCCCGACCGCGGTGCCGGTTTCATGAGCTTCGCCCCACGGGTGATGGTGAACGAGGCCGACCTGCCCGCCACCGGCCTGGTGCAGCCCGCAAGCCGCCTGACCTACCGCTTCGCCGTTATCGGGTCGGCCCCTGCGGTCAAGGCGTTCAGCGAATGGGCTGTTGCCGAATCGAAAAAAAACGAAGTGCACGGCGTGCGCGTGGAGTCGCTCGAAAGCGGCCGCCCGGAAATGCGCCAGACGCTGGACCGCGCGCAGAAATTCCTGAGCCTGGTGGCCCTGCTGGCAGCGCTGCTGTCGGCCGTGGCCGTGGCCCTGGCCGCGCGCGGCTTTGCGGCCGAGCACCTGGATGCCTCGGCCATGCTGCGGGTGCTGGGCCAAAGCCAGCGCACCATCGCGGGCGCCTACACGGCCGAATTTGCGTTGGTGGGCCTGTTTGCCAGCTCATTGGGTGTGGCGCTGGGCTATCTGGTGCACTACGCGTTTGTGCTGCTGCTGGCGGGCCTGGTCGAGTCGGCCCTGCCGCCGCCCAGCCTGTGGCCCGTGGCGTTTGGGCTGGGCATGGGGCTCACGCTGCTGTTTGCCTTTGGTCTGCCGCCTGTGCTGCAACTGGCCCAGGTGCCGCCGCTGCGGGTGATCCGGCGCGACGTGGGCGGTCTCAAGCCTGCCTCGCTGGCGGTGCTGGGCATTGGGGTGGCAGGCTTTGCCGCCTTGCTGCTCACGGTCAGCAGCGACATCACGCTGGGCCTGATTGCCGTGGGTGGCTTTGCCGGGGCGGTGGCCCTCTTTGCCGGGCTGTCGTGGGTGGCGGTGAAGCTGCTGCGTAAAAGTGTGAACGAGGCCACCGCGCCCCGCTGGCTGGTACTGGCCACACGGCAGATTTCTGCGCGCCCGGCCTATGCCGTGGTGCAGGTGAGCAGCCTGGCCGTGGGGCTGCTGGCGCTGGTGCTGCTGGTGCTGCTGCGCACCGACCTGGTGGACAGCTGGCGCAAGGCCACCCCGCCCGATGCGCCCAACCGTTTTGTGATCAACGTGATGCCCGACCAGGCCGACGCCTTCCAGCAGACGCTCAAGGACGGTGGCGTGGCCAAGTACGACTGGTACCCCATGATCCGGGGCCGCCTGCTGGCCGTGAACGGCAAACCCGTGGGCCCGGCCGACTACACCGACGACCGCGCCAAGCGCCTGGTGGACCGTGAGTTCAACTTGTCGAACGCCGTGGAGGCACCGCCCCACAACCAGGTGGTTGCCGGTGCCTGGACGCCGGGCGAAGAGGGCGCGATCAGCGTCGAGGAAGGCATTGCCGAAACCCTGGGCCTGAAGATGGGCGACCGCCTGCTGTTCGACATGGGCGGCGTGCAGAACGAGGCACGCATCACCAGCCTGCGCAAGGTGGACTGGGGCTCGATGCGGGCCAACTTCTTCGTGATGTACCCCGTGGCCACCGTCAAGGAGGTGCCCGTGACCTACCTGGCGGCCTACCGTGCGCCCGAGACCAACGGCTTTGACAACGGTCTGGTGCGCCAGTTTCCCAACATCACCAACGTGGACATGGGCGCCACCATTGCCCAGGTGCAGCGCGTGCTGGAGCAGGTGATCCGCGCGGTCGAATTCCTGTTCGCCTTCACCCTGGCTGCTGGGCTGGTGGTGCTGTTCGCCGCCGTCACGGCCACGCGTGAAGAGCGTGCTCGCGAATACGCCATCATGCGCGCCGTGGGCGCCCGCGCCAGCCTGCTGCGGCAGGTGCAGCGCGCCGAGCTGATGGGCGTGGGCCTGCTCGCGGGCTTTCTGGCCAGCGCCGTGGCGGTGGGCGTGGGCTGGGCGTTGGCGCGCTTTGTGTTCGACTTCACCTGGACGGCTGCCCCCTGGGTGCCCCTGGCGGGCGCCGTGGCTGGGGCCGTGCTGGCGCTGGCTGCGGGCTGGTGGGGCCTGCGTGAGGTGTTGCTGCGCCCGGTGGTCGATACGCTGCGGCGCTCGGCAGAGTGAGCAGGTGCATGGCCTTGGCCTGTGTTGTAGTTGATTTGCTATATTTTCGATAGCTTGTTGCGCTTTATGGATAAGCGCTAGGGCCTGTTTTGCTATGAATTCTGATACCCCCCAAGCTGGTAGCGAAGGCACCGATGCCGTGGCTGCCGTCATCCCCTTCGAATGGATCGGTGGCGAAAGCCGGGTGCGCGCGTTGGTCGAGCGCTTTTACGACCTGATGGACCTGGAGCCAGGCTACGCGGAGCTGCGGGCCGCCCACGGCAGCGACCTGGGTCAGGCGCGGCAAAAGCTGTTCATGTTCCTCTGCGGCTGGCTTGGCGGTCCCTCGTACTACACCGACCAGTTCGGCCACCCCCGGCTGCGCGCGCGCCACATGCCGTTTTCTATCGGTATCAAGGAGCGCGACCAGTGGGTGGCCTGCATGGACCAGGCCATGGGCGAGACCGGCGTGCCCGCAGACCTGCGCGCGCGCTTGAAGGAGAGCTTCATGGGCACGGCCGACTGGATGAGGAATCGGGGCGTCCCCTGAGCGGATGCGCTGGTTTACCCCTGAACGGGGATGCACCCGGTGGACTGGCAGAGCCAGACCCTCGGGTGCACTGGCGGGGCCGCTGTCGCTGGCTTCGCGGGTGGACCCGTTCGCACGGCACGCCTGATGCGATGCGCCTGTTAAATTCGGGCTCCTCCCGTTACCCCGCCGGTTTCGCCGCCGCTGCGCCATGCCCGTGACCACCGTCCGCAAGACCACTGCACGCAAGACAGCAACGCCCGCCAAAGCGCGCAAGTCCGGCGAGCGCTCCGGTTTTCGCTGCGGCAGTTGCGGCGAGTGGCATGAAGAGCTGGCCACGGACATCGGCTGCGGCCTGCCCGACGCCGTGTTCGAGCTCAGCTACCTGGACCGCTACCGGCGCGCCCGCTACAACCAGGATTTCTGCACGCTCGACGGCAAGCGATGGTTCATCCGCTGCGTGCTGCCCGTGCCCTTCACCTATCGGGATGATTATTTCGGCTGGGGCGTCTGGGTTGAGGTGACGCAGCAGCAGCACGACCAATACCTCGTCTTCTTCGAGGAGAGTGGCGGCACACCGCCGGTCATTCAAGGCTCGGTCGCCAACCAGCTCAAGGGCTACCGCGCCACGCAGGGCCTGTCCGTGCGCCTGGACATGGACCCGGACCGCCGCCCGCTGGCCTACCTGCTGCCCACATCGCGCCATGCGCTGGCGCGGGAGCAGCGCAAGGGCATGGACGCAGAGCGCCACCATGCGCTGATAAGGCCCTTCGCGGGGTGATGTGACGTTGCCGTCGTCGCCCTTCTTCATTGTCTGCACTCCACTTGTTTGTCTTCATATGTCACGCGACCAACGTTTTCAGGATCAGGCCCAGGCCCTGGGCTACAGCTTCGATGGCGAGATCAAGATCGGCGGCAACTACGTGCCGCTGGTCCGCGATGGGCACCACATCTACCTGAGCGGCCAGATCCCGCGTGTGGGCGACACGGTGGTGGTCACCGGGGACGCGGGTGCCGGGGCGTCGCTGGCCGATGCGCAGAAGGCTGCGAAGGTGTGCGCGATGCGCGCACTGGCGCTGTTGCAACGCGCGCTGGGCTCGCTTGATGCGGTGCAATCCATCCTGCGCATCACGGTCTACGTGCAGTCGGCGCCGACATTCACGCAGCAAAGCGAGGTGGCCGACGGTGCGTCGGAAATCCTGTTTACCGTGCTGGGTGAGGCGGGCGCGCACACCCGCACGTCGGTGGGCGTGCTGCAGCTGCCCAAGAACGCGACGGTGGAGGTGGACCTGATCGCTTCAGTGAGCCCCTCTGCCGCAGCTGCTGCACCTTGAGCCTACACGGTCACTGCATCGCATCGCGCCCATCCCCCAAGGAAGAACGGCCATGAACAACCCCGTTGTGCACCAAGGAAGCTGTCTGTGTGGCGGCGTCCGCTATGAGACCACCGCGCCCGTCAAGGCCTCATCGCATTGCCACTGCGCCATGTGCCGCAAGGCCCATGGCGCAGCGTTCGCCAGCTATGGCAACGTGCGGCGCGAGCACCACCGCTTCGTCCAGGGCCAGGCGCTGGTGCGCACCTACCAGTCTTCGGCCCAGGTCACACGCACGTTCTGCTCGGTGTGTGGCTCGCCCCTGCTGTGGCACAGCGAGGGCGCCCACGCCGACTGGGTGGCCGTGCCGCTGGGCACGCTGGACACGCCCTACGACACGCCACCCCAAAAACACATCTACGTGGACTCCAAAGCCCCCTGGGTCGTGATCGGGGATGGCTATCCGCAAGAGCCGCAGGGGTAGGGGCCATGGCGGTCAGAGACCTTGTTGATCAGGACCTTCCGCAGGTGTATGCCTTGCTGGTTGCGCACGGCTGGTCGCACCGGCTAGGCACCCTGTCGAAGTTCGAGGCGCTGGTGGCTGCGTCGCAGTGCAACCTGGTGGCGCTGCACGGGGACGAGGTGGTGGGCTATGCGCGCGCCATTACTGACGGGCTGAGCAATGGTTATTTGTCCATGCTGGTCGTGGCCCCTGCGTTTCGGGGCCGGGGGCTGGGGCGCGCGTTGGTGCAACAAGCATTGGCCAAGGCGCCCGCAGCCACCTGGGTGTTGCGCGCTGGCCGTCCAGGTGCATCCGAATTTTTTGCGAGAATGGGTTTTGCCCCGTCGGCGATTGCAATGGAGCGCACACGCTCCATCTGACACGCTTGAATCCCATGAACCACCCGCGTTTCCATGTTTTTGGCCGCATCGTCGAGGTGCGGCGCGAAGGTGCGCTGTGGCAGGCCTACCGCGTGGGCGCTGATGGTAAACGCACACCCTCAGGCTTTGTGATCCCCGACTTTGTCGAAGAACATGAACTGGCGCAGTTCCTCGAAGACCTGTTCCACGAAAGTGCTTCCCCGCACAACGGCGACGTGCACCGCATCGACTGACATCCTGACGACGGGGTGCCGCGTCACACCGCTGTCAAACCCCTGCCAGACACTCGGTCCCTTCTTTCACCCAGGGACTGTTCATGTCTGCGCGCACTCCAATCCATTCGCTTCTTTCTTCGCACATGTCGCGCCGCGTTGCCGCGCTAGGCATGGTGGCACTGGCGGCTTCGCTGGCTGCTTGCGGTGGCAGCGACGACAGCAGTAACAATGCGGGCGCCACGGCCACGCTGGCCGTGCTGGAGACCACCGACCTGCACTTCAACGTGCGCAGCTACGACTACTTCAAGCTGGCCGAGGACAAGAGCTATGGCTTTGAGCGCACGGCCACGCTGGTGCGCGCCGCGCGCAAGGAGTTTGCCAATACGCTGCTGGTGGACAACGGCGACACCATCCAGGGCACGGCGCTGGCCGACTACGAAGCCACCATCAACCCCATCCCCTGCACGCAGCAGCTGTCGATGTACAAGGCCATGGGCTCCCTGGGCTTTGACGCGGGCACCCTCGGCAACCACGAATTCAACTACGGCTTGCCCTTTCTGAACCAGGTGCTGGGCGGCGGCCTGGATGTGGACGGCGTGGATGGCTCCAAGAAGTGCGCTGGCGCGGGCTTCCCGGTGGTGCTGGCCAATGTGGTCAGCAACAAGACCAAGAAGCCGCTGGTGCAGCCCTACACGTTGCTGGAGCGCACCCTGGTGGCCAAGAGCGCGGATGGCAAGGACGTGAAGCTGCCCATCAAGATCGGCGTGATCGGCTTCACCACGCCGGGCATCATGAACTGGGACAAGCGCTACCTCGAAGGCAAGGTCACTACCGAAGGCGCGGTGGAGGCGGCCAACAAGTACGTGCCCGAACTGCGCGCCAAGGGCGCTGACCTCGTGGTGGCTCTTCTGCACGGCGGGCTGGACGGCGCGGCGTATTCGCCCACCATGGAGAACCCCGGCCTGTACCTGTCGAAGGTGGCTGGCATCGATGCGATGGTGATGGGCCACCAGCACGGCGTGTTCCCCGACACGGCGGCCATCCCCGGCTTCAAGCTGCCGGGGGTGGACCACAAGGCGGGCACCATCAACGGCGTGCCAGCGGTGATGGCCAGCTCCTGGGGCAAGGCCTTGGGTGTGGTGCAGCTCGCGCTGCAGTGGGATGGCACCAAGTGGGTGGTCAACAAGTCCGCCAGCAAGAGCGAGTTGCGCAACATCCAGAGCAAGAACGCTGCGGGCACGACGGTCACCGTGGATGCCGACCCTGCCATCGCCCCGCTGATCGAGACGCAGCACCAGGCCGCGATCCAGTACGTGAAGACGCCCATCGGCCAGACCGACTTCCGCATGAGCACGCTGTTTGCCGATGTGGGTGACCCGGGCGCGATTCAGATCGTGAACCAGGCCCAGCAGGCCTATGTGGCGGCCTATGTCAAGGCCAACCTGCCGCAGTATGCGCAGCTGCCCGTGCTGTCGGTGAGTGCGCCGTTCAAGAGCGGCTTCCAGGGCGGCGCCGACTACACCGACGTGGCCGTGGGCCCGCTGGCCATCAACAACGCAGCTGACCTCTACCTGTACCCCAACACGGTGTATGCGGTGAAGGTCAATGGTGGCGACATCAAGAACTGGCTGGAGGCCGCCGCCAAGCGCTTCAACCAGATCGACCCTGCCAAGACCGGCGAGCAGCAGCTCATCAGCACGTTCCCTGGGTACAACTTTGACATATTCACCACCGCCGACGTGCAGTACGAGATCGACGTGACGCAGCCCGTGGGCAGCCGCATCAAGAACTTGAGCTACCTGGGCAAGCCCATCGACGTGGCGCAGGAGTTTGTGATCGCCACCAACAACTACCGCGCCACCAGCGGCAAGAGCTTTATCGACAAGCTCGATGGCTCGGGCACCATCTGGGCCTCGCCCGACGCCAACCGCGACGTGGTGATCGACTACATCCGCAAGAACCCGGCCGTGACCCGCACGGGCAACGGCGCGGCCAAGAGCTGGCGCTTTGCCAAGGCCACGGTGGCGAGCCCGGTGGTGTTCAGCTCGGGCGCCAATGCGCTGAGCGCGGCACAGGCGGGCGGGCTGGCCAATGTGTCGCTGCTGGCGGCCGATGATGGATCGGGCAAGGGCACGTCGAAGTACGCGATCGACCTCTCGAAGTAAGTCTGGACGGACACAAATACCGCTCTTGGAGACAAAGTGTTACGTGTTAGAGTGACCGCCATGGGGGGGAGCAGGCTCCTCTATTGGGGGCTCATTGCCCGCCATTCTCTTTTTGGAGTCACTATGAACCGAACCGCTATCCGCCGCTGGGCCTGTGCTGGGTTGGGGTTGTTTTCCTCTTTGGCAGCGCTGGCGCAGCCGGCTTCCGGCGGAGTCATCAGCTTTGGACTGAGTTCCTCGATCCCCACGTTGTCTGACTTGGGGATGCTGGCTTTGTCGGGTGCCCTGGGATTGCTGGCTTGGAATGCCTTTCGGCGCCAGGGGCAGAGCGGCAGGTTCTACTCGCTGCTGGCGGCAGCCGTGGGGGTGACCCTGGTGCTGGGCAGCGTCTTTGGTGCACGCAATGCGTACTCGAACGGCAGCATTGATGCGGCCAACTACATCGGGTCTTCGTACAACTTCCCTGCCAATATTGATGAGGTGGTCTACAACTCCGGGGATGAAGATGTGTTGATCCTGGGCATCCAGGCGACCCCCGGTTACACCATCGTTACGCCAAATACCTTGCCCCAGTGCCAGGTAGGTATGCGGATCCCTGCCCACAGCGCCATCCCCTTCTGCTACGTCCGGGTGCAGGGTGGTCCGGTTTGACCGGAAGCTTCACGGCCAAATTCTGGAAGCGTATCGTGCGGATGATGCTGTAGTAATTGCTATGAAATAGCAACCAGTGCTTTTCTGTCAAGCGCTAGGCCCTATTTCCGCAGCATCTTCTGCGCCGAGCGTAGCAGGACCACCAACGCACCTGCTCCACCTTCATCCCCCCGGGCTTGCACAAAGGCCAGGACTTCGTTCTTCTGCACCAGCCAACTGTGCACCCGGCCTTTGAGGACCGGGCTCTTTCCCGGTGAGCCCAGGCCCTTGCCGTGCACCACGCGCACGCAGCGCAGGCCGGTCTTGTGGGCGTGGCGGATGAAGTCGCCCAGCGCCTCGCGCGCCTCGTCCACGCGCAGGCCGTGCAGGTCCAGCTGGCGCTGGATGCTCCAATGGCCCGCGCGCAGGCGGCTCGTCACTTCCACGCCGATGCCGGGGCGGCGGAAGCTCAACTGGTCGTCCGTGTCCAGCAGCGTGGTCACGTCAAAGTCGTCGCTGATGGATTCGCGCAGCACGCGCTCTTCATCCAACCAGTGCTGCACGGGCAGCGGCGGGGGCTGGTGCTTGCGCAACCGCGCCACGTTGGGGTTGCGCAGTGGCGTGACGGGGCCCACGCTGCGGCTGAAGAGGTGGCGCTCGGCCTCGGCCCGGGCGGCGGCTTCGCGCTGGGCTTTCTCCTCGGCCTCGCGGCGTTCCTGATCCTCGCGCAGGCGGCGGGCCACGGTGGCCAGGTCCTGCAGCTGGGTGATGCGTTCGCCTGCCCGGCGAGGGGCGGGTGGTGCGCGGCGTCGGGGCGGTGCCGGGTTGTCACTGATGGCGGGCGGCGCGGGGGCATGACGGACAGGCCGCATCGCCGCCTTGGCCGCAGCCTTCTTGTCGGCCAAACCTGCGCGCCGGGCGGATCGGGGCACGGCGGTGGGGGCAGGGGCAGGCTGGGCGGCGCCCATAGGGCCTTCTGAGCCGCGCGCAGCACGTGCCAGCGCGGCGTGTAATGCCGTCGTCGGGTGGGCCGGTGCGGGCGCAGGCGAAGTCACACCAGGCCCTTTTCTGCCATCGACAACGCCTGGCCCGGCGCCACGATCACGTGGTCGAGCACGCGCACATCCACCAGTGCCAGCGTGGTCTTCAGGGTCTGGGTCAGGGCCTCGTCAGCGCGGCTGGGTTGCACGTTGCCGCTCGGGTGGTTGTGGGCCAGCACCACGGCGGCGGCCTGGTGGTGCAGGGCGCGCAGCACCACTTCGCGCGGGTACACGCTGGTTTGCGTGAGCGTGCCGCGAAACAGTTCCTCCAGCGCCAGCAGGCGGTTCTGCGCATCGAGGAACAGCACCGCAAACACCTCGTGCCCCTTGGCCGCCAGGTGCAGCTGCAGGTAGTGCTTGACGGTGTCGGGGGAGTCGAACACCTCGCGCTCGCGCAGCTGCTGGGCTAGGGCGCGGCGGGCCAGCTCCAGCACGGCCACCAGCTCGGCGCGTTTGGCGGGGCCCAGGCCCTTGATGCGTTCCAGGTCGGCCGCGCTGGTGTGCAGCAGCCCGGCAATGCCGCCAAAGCCGCCGGTGATGGCGCCGGTGTCCGGGTCGATGCCGGGCGGGTCCAGCAGCTCCTGCGCCATCTGCAGCACGCCCTTGCCCACGATGCCCGTGCGCAGCAGGATGGCCAGCAGCTCGGCATCGGCCAGGGCGGCGGGGCCTCGCGCCAGCAGCTTTTCGCGGGGCTGGGCGTCGGCGGGCAGGTCTTTGAGGGGCATGGCGCGAGGGTCTTTGACGCCTGTCAGGGAGTGACGGGCGTAGGGCTTTGCCCGGTTTTCTACAATGCAGGCCAGTTTATCGGGACTTTCATGACCTCTATCGATGCCTCCGTTCCCACCGTCCAGCCGGGCTCTTTCCTCACCTTGCATTACCGTCTGGCGGGCCCTGCAGGCGATGTGATCAACACCTTTGCCGACAAACCCGCCACCCTGTCGCTGGGCACGGGCGAGTTGTCGCCCGCCATGGAGCAGCGCCTGCTGGGCCTGGCCGAGGGCACGCGCACCACGTTCGAGCTGCCTGCGGGCGAAGCCTTTGGCGAGCGCAACCCCGACATGCAGCAGTGGGTGGCGCGCAAGCTGATGAACGAGCTGGGCGACCCCGACGAGAAATACAACGTGGGCGACGTGGTGCAGTTCCCCACGCCCGACGGCCAGGGCAGCTACGCGGGGGCCGTGATGCAGGTGCGTGACGACGGCGCGGTGCTGTTCGACTTCAATCACCCTCTGGCGGGCCAGCCGGTGACCTTTGAAGTGCAGCTGATCGGGATCCTGTGATGCAGGCGCCGCAAGAGATCCTGCTGGCCGAGCCGCGCGGGTTTTGCGCAGGGGTGGACCGCGCCATCGAGATCGTGGAGCGCGCCATCCAGAAGTTTGGCGCCCCCATCTACGTGCGCCACGAGATCGTGCACAACACCTACGTGGTCAACGACCTCAAGGCCAAGGGCGCGATCTTCATCGAAGAGCTGTCGGACGTGCCACCCGGCGCCACGCTGGTCTTCAGTGCCCACGGCGTGAGCAAGGCCGTGCAGCAGGAGGCCGTGGCGCGTGGCTTCAGCATTTTTGACGCCACCTGCCCGCTGGTGACCAAGGTGCACGTCGAAGTGGCCAAGCTCGCCAAAGAGGGCTACGAGTTCATCATGATCGGCCACAAGGGCCACCCCGAGGTCGAGGGCACCATGGGCCAGCTCGACCATGGCATCCACCTGGTGGAAGACGTGGAAGACGTGGCCCGGGTGCAGCCGCGGCAGACCGAGAAGCTGGCCGTGGTCACGCAGACCACACTGAGCGTGGACGATGCGGCCGAAATCTCTGCCGCCGTGCGCGCGCGCTTTCCCAGCGTGCGCGAGCCCAAGCAGCAGGACATCTGCTACGCCACCCAGAACCGCCAGGATGCCGTCAAGGTGCTGAGTCCGCAGGTGGATGTGGTGATCGTGGTGGGGAGCCCCACCAGCTCCAACAGCAACCGCCTGCGCGAGCTGGCCGCCAAGCTGGGCACCACCGCCTACATGGTGGACAGCGCCGACGAGCTGAAGGGCGAGTGGTTTGATGGCCTCGCCCGCGTGGGGCTGACCGCCGGAGCCTCGGCGCCGGAAATCCTGGTGCAGCAGGTCATCGACCGCATCAAGGCGCTGGGCGCTGTGTCGGTACGCACCATGGCGGGCATCGAGGAAACCATCAAGTTCCCGCTGCCCAAGGGGCTCAAAATCGACGCGACCACCGGCTTGAGCATCACCGAGCGCACGCCAGAGACCGGGCCTGCGGGGCATTGATCTGGGGCAGCGGGCACCTCATGGGAAGGTGTTCGTTTGTTTTTGCTTCTTAATTGATAGCTGTTAGCGCTTGATGGATAAGCGCTAGGGCCTGATTTGAATCCTGTTTTGTCGCCGTGCAGGATGGGTTGCGCTACAGCGCCATCGCAGGCCCGCTCCACAAATCCAGCGGTGGGTCCGCCGCCACCGCGCGCAGGATGTCGGTGCGGGAGATAAAACCCGACAGCACGCCCGCCTCGTCGGTCACCGGCAGGCCGGGCAGGCCCGTGTCCAGCAGCACGGCGGCCACGCGGCGCAGCTCGGTGTCGGGCGACACGGTGGGCACGGGGCTCACCATCACTTCGGATACCGGGCGGCGCGCCAGGTCGATGGCCTGCTTGACGGCACCGGGCTCGGGCAGCAGGTCCAGCGGCGCCATGTCGGCCCGCAGCAGCAGGCCAATCACGCGGCCCAGCGCATCCACGACCGGCGCCTGCGCCACCTTGTGCTCGGCCAGGGTCTGCCAGGCATCGTTCACGCGCACACCGGGCGCCACACTCACGCCACCGGTGGTCATCACGTCGCTCACCTTGGTCAGCGGCTGGCGGGCGGTGGCCTGGGGGCCTTGTTCGGTTTGCGCATAGGCGCTCACGGCGTCGTGCATGCGCAGGTTGACGATGGCGGCAGGTGCGGCAGCGCTGGCATCGGCCGCAGTGGGACGGGGCGAGGCCGTGAAGATCGGCCTCGGCTGACCATCTTGCGCGTCCATGGCCCGCGTGCGCAGGGCCTGCGGGCGCTGCACACTGCGCACCGCAGAAATACGCGCCAGGTTTTCGGGTCCACCCCGGTACATCTGGCCCGAAGGGCCGAACACAAAGAACATGCTTTTTCTCCTGCGCGCAGGCCGACCACCGCGTTGGGGTGGGGGCTGCTCTGCCCATGTTATCGGCAGTTGTGCGGCGCGCGTGCAGTCAGCGTTGTGTCTGCATGTTGCGGGCAACCCCTACACTGCCCGTTCTTCTGACCCCACCAGCTTCACCGGAGCCCCTGCATGATCGACCGCGCCGCCATCGCCGCCGCCCGCCACCAACTGGCCACCCAGCCTGATTTTTTGCGCACCACGCCGCTGATGCGCGTTTCTGGCAAGTCCCTGGGTGTGGATTGCGCCGAGGTCTGGCTCAAGCTGGAGCACCTGCAGGTGGGCGGCAGCTTCAAGGCGCGCGGCATGTTGTACCGCCTCCTGGCCAACCCGGTGCCCGAGAGTGGTGTGATCATTGCCTCAGGCGGCAACGCCGGAATTGCCGTCGCTGCTGCCGCCAAGGCGCTGGGTGTGCGCTGCGAGGTGTTTGTGCCCGAGGTGTCGCCCGAGGCCAAGCGCGCCCGGCTGCGCGCGCTGGGCGCCGAGGTGGTCGTCACCGGCGCTGCCTATTCACAAGCCTTCGAGGCCTGCGTGGCCCGCCAGAAGGCCACCGGCGCGCTGCAGGCCCACGCCTACGACCAGCCCGAGGTGGTGGCCGGTGCAGGCACCTTGGCACTGGAGATGGAAGAGCAGGGTGGCCGTCTGCCCGACACTGTGCTGGTCAGTGTGGGCGGCGGTGGCCTCATCGGCGGCGTGGCCGCGTGGGTGGAGAGCCGCGCCCATGTTGTCGCGTTGGAGCCAGAACTTGCGCCCACCCTGCACGCGGCGCGCGCCGCAGGCCAGCCGGTGGATGTGGACGTGGGTGGCGTGGCCGCTGATTCCCTCGGCGCGCGCCGCATCGGCGCCATTGGCTGGGAGGTCAGCCAGCGCCATGTGCACGATGCCCTGCTGCTGCCCGACGACGCCATCCGCGCCGCCCAGCTGTGGCTGTGGAAAGAGTTGAAACTGGCCGTGGAGCCCGCTGCCGCGCTGGGTTTGGCGGCGCTGCAGATCGGTGCCTACAAGCCCCAGCCGCAGGAAACGGTGGCCCTCATTCTCTGCGGCGCCAACTTCGACCCGGCAATCCTTGCCTGAGCCCAGGCCGACCACCCCTTTAAAATCCAGCCATGCTTGACATTCTTCTCCTCCGCAAAGACCTCGACACCGCCATCGCGCGGCTGGAAACCCGCAAAAAGCCCCAGGCCTTCCTGGACGTCTCCGCTTTCCAGGCCCTGGAGTCCGAGCGCAAGACCCTCCAGACCCGCACCGAAGAGCTGCAGGCCCAGCGCAACCAGCTGTCCAAGCAGGTCGGCATGCTGATGAGCCGGGGCGACAAGGATGGTGCCGAAGCCATCAAGGCCCAGGTGGCCGCAGGCAAGGTGGAACTGGAGCAATCCGCTGCCCGCCTGGAACAGATCCAGGCCGAGCTGCTGGCCATGCTGGTCGCTGTGCCCAACCTGCCACATGAATCCGTGCCTGTGGGCAGCGACGAAGCGGGCAACGTGGAAGTGCGTCGCTGGGGCACCCCCGCCAAGTTCGATTTCGAAGTGAAGGACCATGTGGATGTGGGCACACCGCTGGGCCTGGACTTCGACATGGGCGTCAAGCTCTCGGGCTCGCGCTTCACCGTCATGAAGGGCTCCATCGCCCGCCTGCATCGCGCACTGAGCCAGTTCATGCTGGACGTTCAGACCCAGGAGCATGGCTACACCGAGTGCTATGTGCCCTACGCGGTGAATGCCGATTCCCTCAAGGGCACCGGCCAGCTGCCCAAGTTTGAAGGCGATCTGTTTGCCGCCAAGAAGGGCGGCCAGGACGGCGAGCCTGTGCCCGACAACGCGGCGCTCTACCTCATCCCCACCAGCGAAGTACCGCTGACCAACTTTGTGCGCGATGTGGTGGTGGCCGAGTCCGACCTGCCCATCAAGCTCACGGCCCACACGCCGTGCTTCCGTTCTGAGGCTGGCAGCTACGGCCGCGACACGCGCGGCATGATCCGCCAGCACCAGTTCGACAAGGTCGAGATGGTGCAGATCGTGCATCCCGACAAGAGCTACGAAGCGCTGGAAGAAATGACCCGCCACGCAGAGACCGTCCTGCAGAAGCTGGGCCTGCCCTACCGCGTGATGAGCCTGTGCACCGGCGACATGGGCTTTGGCGCCGCCAAGACCTACGACCTGGAAGTGTGGCTGCCCGCGCAGAACACCTACCGTGAGATCAGCTCGGTGAGCAACTGCGAAGCCTTCCAGGCCCGCCGCCTGCAGGCCCGTTTCAAGAATGCACAAGGCAAGAACGAACTGCTGCACACGCTGAATGGCTCCGGCCTGGCCGTGGGCCGCACGCTGGTGGCTGTGCTGGAAAACTATCAGCGTGCGGACGGAACCGTCGAGGTTCCGGCCGTTCTCCGCCCCTACATGGGCGGAGTGTCGGAGCTGACACCCGCGGCCTGACCGGCCACGTGTTGCGCCCCGGATCGGCTTTGGCCGGGCGCACCCCTCAGGGCCTCCCCACGCAAATCAAATGCGTGGGCAGGCCCTGGTGTTTTTGCGGCCCCGTAATGGTAGTAGCCCGCCGATTCGGGACAATGCGGCCATGACTTCTCCCGACACCCCTCCTGGCATCGCCTCCCCCAGCACCCCCATCCGTCTCACCCAATACAGCCACGGTGCAGGCTGTGGATGCAAGATCAGCCCCAAGGTGCTCGACGTGATCCTGGCGGGCAGCGGCGCCCAGAACCTGGACCCGCGCCTGTGGGTGGGCAATGCCTCGCGGGACGACGCTGCCGTGTACGCGCTGGACGACGAACGCGGTGTGGTGTCCACCACCGACTTTTTCATGCCCATCGTGGACGACCCGTTCGACTTCGGGCGTATTGCTGCCACCAATGCCATCAGCGACATCTATGCCATGGGTGCAGACCCCCTGATGGCCATTGCCATCCTGGGTTGGCCGGTGAATGTGCTGCCGCCCGAGGTGGCACGCGAGGTGGTACGCGGCGGACGCGCGGTGTGCGACGCTGCAGGCATTCCGCTGGCCGGCGGGCATTCGATAGATGCGCCGGAGCCCATCTTCGGGCTGGCCGTGACGGGCGTGGTGGAAAAACGCCACCTCAAGCGCAACGACACCGCCACGGCGGGCTGCCGCCTGTACCTGACCAAGCCGCTGGGGATCGGCATCCTCACCACCGCAGAGAAAAAGGCCAAGCTGCGGCCCGAGGACGTAGGCCGCGCGCGCGACCTGATGTGCACCCTCAACCAGCCCGGCAGCCGTTTTGGCAAGTTGCCGGGCGTCATTGCCATGACCGATGTCACGGGCTTTGGCTTGCTAGGCCACCTGGTCGAGATGGCCGAGGGCAGTGGCCTGACGGCGGTCCTTGACTATGCCGCCGTACCGCGCCTGAGCGGCGTGGAGTACTACCTGGCCGAAGGCTGCGTGCCCGGCGGCACCCAGCGCAACTTCGACAGCTATGGCGCCAGGATTGCGCCGCTGGACGACACGCAGAAGCAACTGTTGTGCGACCCACAGACCAGCGGCGGCTTGTTGGTTGCCGTGGCACCCGAAGGCGAGAGCGATTTTCTGCAAGTGGCAGCCGGGTGTGGCTTGCAGCTTGCGCCCATCGGCCACTTGACCGCGCGACAGGCCTTCGCTGTCGTTTTGGGCTGACCATGGAGAACCTGGCCGACTACCGGCACATCTTTCTGAACGATGTGCCCATGATGGATGTGCGTGCACCCGTGGAGTTTGCCCAGGGGGCTTTCCCTGCAGTGGTCAACCTACCCTTGATGGACGATGCCGAGCGCCAGCAGGTGGGCACCTGCTACAAGCAGCGGGGCCAGCAGGCGGCCATTGCGCTGGGGCACACGCTGGTGTCCGGCGACATCAAGCGGGCGCGCACCCAGGCTTGGGCCGAGTTTGCACGGGCCCATCCGCAGGGCGTGCTCTATTGTTTTCGCGGCGGCTTGCGCTCCCAGATCGTCCAGCAGTGGCTGCAGAGCGAAGCGGGCATCGACTACCCCCGCGTGATCGGTGGTTACAAGGCCATGCGCACCTTCCTGCTGCAGACCACGCAGGCTGCCGCGCAGGAATGCCGGTTTGTAGTGCTTGGCGGGCTCACGGGCACCGGCAAGACCGAGTTGATTGAACAGCTGGCCAGCGGACTTGACCTGGAGCGGTACGCGAACCACCGGGGCTCCAGCTTTGGCCAGCGTGTGAGTGGCCAGCCCGCGCAGATTGATTTCGAGAACCAGCTGGCCATCGACATCCTCAAGAAGCGCGCGGCAGGGCAGCGGCTGTTCGTCGTCGAGGACGAGGGCCGGCATGTGGGGCGCTGCGCTGTGCCGCTGGAGCTGAGGCTGTGCCTGGAGCAGGCCCCGATGGTGTATGTCGACGAGCCCTTTGAAGCCAGGGTCGAGCGCATCCTGCGGGACTACGTGGTCGCGCAGTGCGCCGATTTTTGTGCTGCGCAGGGCGTGGTGCAGGGGTTTGACGCCTTCTCTGCCCGCCTGCTGGAAAGCCTGGACAAACTGCACAAGCGCCTTGGGGGAGATCGTCACCAGCTGCTGCGGGCGACGATGCTCCGCGCCCTGGCCCAGCAGAAGGCGCAGGGCGATGCTGCGCAGCACCGCGACTGGATCACGGCGCTGCTGCGGTGTTACTACGACCCCATGTACGCCTACCAGCGCGAAAGCCGGGCTGACCGCATTGAGTTTCAAGGGGCCTACGGTGAAGTCCTGGCGTATTTGCGGGAACGCTCCGGGCTCTCAAACTGCCAGTCGTAGGGACCCTCTGTACGAATCACCGCGCCGTGTGCATCTGCGGCCTCGGGCGGTCTGCGGCGTTGCAAATACTCGCGCTAGCTACGGCCATTGCTGCGTTTTTGCGCCTTGCAGCCCATCCCGATCCGCAGCCCCCACTTGCCGCTCAATTCGTGCAGAGGATCCCTAGGGATGTCCTGCATAACTCCCTGCGGTCTGTGATAGCGCGGTCTCGGGCAGTCCGCTGCGTTGCTTTTCTTGCCAATAGCCCGGCTATTGGCTGCCAAAAGACGCCTTGCGGCCCCACCCGATCCGCACTACCACCGACTCGCGAGGGTTATGCAGGACATCCCTAGCGCAGGCGACACCGAAAAGTCCACCTCTGCCTGCACCAGGCGTTGCATGGCGGGGATCAGTGCCCGCGCATCACCCCGGCGCCACTGGAAGCTGTACTGCAGCGGCGCTAGTGGCGTGCGTACGCCCGGGGCGCGTAAACCCAGCGGGCCCACCCACCCCGAGGGCAGAAACCCCACACCCACTCCTGCGCGCAGCATGCCCGCCACGGCCCCCAGGCTGTTGCACAGGATGTGCTCGCGGACGGTGACACCTTGCGCCAGCAACCAGTCGTCCAGCAGCCGCGTGGTGCCAGCGCCTGGCGGCAGCGTGACGAGGGGATGCTGCTGCAGCAACGCTTTGATGCCCAGGCGGATGGCGCCCGCCAGCCTGGGTGACAGGGCCCAGGCGAAGCGCGCGGCGCCCACGGGCTGCGATAGCAGTGTGCTGCGCGACGAGCGTCCTGCGATCACGGCGAAGTCCAGTTCGCCGTCGTCCAGGCGGCGCTCCAGCGCCCCGCCCACATCCACGCAAGGTTCCAGAGCCAGGCGTGGGTGCGTTCGCCGCACTGCCGCCACAAAGGTGGGCAGCCACGTGAGCGCAGAGAGGTCGCCCACGCCAAAACGGCAGTGGCCCGCAAGCTCCTCGCGGGAGCCCAGCGTATGGCCCAGCGCCGCCATGGCGTTGAGTACTTCCAGTGCGGCCGGCAGCAGACGCTCCCCCGCCTCGGTGAGCACGGCACGGTGCCCGCTGCGGTCGAACAGCGACTGGCCCAGCGTGGACTCCAGTTCGCTGATGCGTTTGGACAGCGACGAGACCGACAGGTGCACCCGCTCCGCTGCCGTGGCGAAATTGGCGCAGGTGGCCGCCCACCAGAAGGCTTCAAGTTGTTTGACCGAGGGATGGGGCATGTGCAGAGATATTGGCAAAAAGCGAACAAAGTCATTCTAAATATTCCGCTTTTATTCACTGATACGGAAATCTACAGTGGCGCTGATCCCTCAACGCAATGACCATCTGCCATGCCCGTCTCCACTGCTACGCCGTCTACCACCGCGCCGCGCTCGCCTGCTGTATTGCGCCGCATGCTGTCGCTGCACGACTTTGAGGACGCCGCGCGCAGGCGTCTGCCCCGGCCCATCTTCGGGTACATCGCCGGTGCGGCGGAGGACAACGCCTCGCTGCGCGACAACCGCGCGGCGTTTGGAGACTTTGCCTTCGTGACGCGGGTCCTGCGAGACGTATCGCAACGGTCGCAATCCGTCGAGCTGTTTGGCGAACGCTACAGCAGCCCTTTCGGGATAGCGCCCATGGGCATCAATGCGCTGTCCACCTACCGGGGCGATCTTGTGCTGGCGCGTGCTGCACGGCGCATGGGCATTGCGTCTGTGATGAGCGGTACGTCGCTGATTCCGATGGAAGACGTGGCCCGCGACAGCCCGGGCACCTGGTTCCAGGCCTACCTACCTGGCGATCAGGCACGCATTGATGCGCTCATCGACCGCGTGGAGCGTGCGGGTTTTCGCACCCTCGTCGTCACGGTGGATATCCCCATCTCCGCCAACCGTGAGAACAACATCCGCACGGGTTTCTCCACACCCTTGCGCCCCAGCCTGCGTCTGGCATGGGATGGTCTCGTTCGGCCGCGTTGGGTGGCGGAAACCTTTTTGCGCACGCTGCTGCGCCACGGCATGCCGCACTTTGAAAATTCGTTCGCCACGCGCGGTGCGCCCATTGTTTCTTCCACGGTCCTGCGCGACTTCTCGGCGCGCGACCATTTGAGCTGGCGCCACATTGAGGCCATTCGCCGCCGCTGGAAGGGGCCCTTGGTCGTGAAAGGCCTGCTCAGCGTGGAGGACGTGCTGCAGGCACAGCGTACGGGTGCGGATGGCGTTGTGTTATCCAACCACGGGGGGCGCCAGCTCGACGGGGCCGTATCGCCCATGCGCGTGCTGGAAGACGTGGTCGCGGCCGTGGGCCCGAGCTACCCGGTGCTGGTGGATGGGGGCTTTCGGCGCGGCTCCGACGTGCTCAAGGCCATCGCGCTGGGTGCGCGCCTGGTTCTGGTGGGCCGACCCTTCAACTATGCCGCCGCCGTTGCCGGTGAAGCGGGGGTGCTCCACGCAATCACCCTGCTGCGCGACGAGGTCGATCGCAACCTCGCCATGCTCGGCGCCACGGGTTGCAGCGAACTGGGACCCCAGCACATCGCGCGCCAGAGAATCTGAGGGATGGATTACAAGGGACGGCGGTGGTGTCGCCCTTGTCCGTTCACGATGCGCCAAAGAAAAAGCCCTGCGCTATCGATTAAATAGCATCAGGGCTTTGTCAGTGGCGGAGAGGGTGGGATTCGAACCCACGGTAGTGTTGCCACTACGCCTGATTTCGAGTCAGGTACATTCGACCACTCTGCCACCTCTCCTGTGTGTCGAAGCCTGCGATTATAGCCAGATTTTCAGGGACACCAGCGCCTCTCTCTATCTTCCACGCCAAATGCGGTCGCTTGCCGTGGGCCAGCGCGCGCCGTCTGGTGGAGCTCCTGCCTGTAATTGCCTGTAATCGCTTTGCTTTGCGGGCCTGCCTACAGTCGCATCACTGCTTCAAAAACGCAGTGCCAAGCAACCCAGCGACAGGACATCAGGTAGGAGTCCCCATGGATATCAAGCTGCGATTTGTGAACCAGTCCCGCGACGGCAATAAGTCGGAGGTGGTGATGTATCAGAAGAACCAGCTCACCGGCATGGCCTCGCTGGCAATGGCCTGGAAGGTGATCCGGTTCTGCGGACGTGACTGTTACCACCCCTTTGTTTTCCCAGCGGGTTTCGAAGTGGGCGTTGCCGATGAGTACGGCAATTTTTCACCCCGCATGGCCGCAGAAAACGGCCAGATGCTCAGGCTGGAGTCCACCGCATCGGGGGGGCGACGCCTGCGGCGTGCGGGGCTGGCCAGTGCCTCCAATGAGCTCGATGTGCTCAACGACCTGGGCCAGGGCGCGGTCAATATCTGCGTCTTCAGGGATGGCCGGATGGTGGGCATGAAGACTGCCGTCACACCTGGCCAGAAGGCCGTGTTCCAGTACCAGCCGGTGCTGTGGATTGGCGTTGCATCCCAGGTGGCGCAGGGCGTGGCGATCAGCTCTGCAGTCATGAGCAATGCGAACACGGAACTGTCGCTGTTGGGCATCGCCAGCGCAGACATCGTGATGTCGGGCGGTGGGCCAGGCGAGGGCTCCACCCCCTACGAATTCAATCTTGAAAACATCGTGCAGATCTGACCATCCGGGCAGGTCCGCAACCACAGAGTTCGCTTCTCGGGCTTCAAGGCCGGGGGGCAAACGGGCAACGCATGGCGTGTTGCCACCACTTTCACCAACAGGAGAAACTCATGGGCGTTCAACTCAATTTCATCAACAACTCCAACGACACGAACAACTCGGAGGTCGTGATATTCCAGAAGAATGTCGCCACCAATTTTGACGAACTGGCGGTGGCCTGGCAGGTCATCAAGTACTGTGGCCAGGGCGACAACCATCCGTTCACCTTCCCTATGGGCATGCAGGTGGGGGCCAGCGACAGCTACGGCAATTACACGCCGCAGTTGGATGCCCAGAACGGCGAGCTGTTCCAGATGTCCCTGACCACCTCTGGCGACCGGCTCGTGCGCGCAGGCAATGGCAGCAGCTCCAGGGAAGTGCAGGTGCTCAATGCGCTTCCCAAAGGCGCCATCAACGCCAGCTGCTACAAGGATGGGAAGCTCCTGGCCATCAAGACCTCGATCGCGCCCCAGCAAAAGGCAGTGTTCGAGTTCAAGCCCACCATCTGGATTGGCGTGGCCTCCCAGATCGTGCAGGGCCAGGTCATGAACTCGGCCATCATCTCCAACATCAACACCGAGCTGTCCCTCCTGGGCATTGCCAGCGCGGACATTGTGATGACGGGTGGCGGCCCTGGCGCCAACTCGACGCCGTTCGCGTTCAACCTCGAAAACATTGTGATGTGCTGAAGCGGTGCGTCGGTGCGGGGGGGGGCTGTTGAGCGCCCCCGCGCCGATGCTCCGTAGCTCTCCCCGTCCACCCAGGAAGCAAGCCGTGAACGAAATGGTCCAAAGAAGATGGAGCGCCATGGATGGCTGCCTGATCTTCGACATCACCATCAACCGTGCACCCCACGACGATGTCCCCTCCTGTGTTAGCGTGTCCTGCAGTTCGGGGGAGTCGGAGCGCCAGCGGGTCACCGTCACCAGACACTGGCCCGCACAGCCGTTTGAATTCAGATTCTCCTCGGGCTGCTATGTGTCGGGCTACCTGCAGCAAAAAACGCCGGTGCACATCGACGGCGTCCCCAATACGGCCATCTTTGCCGACATCCACTATGGAATGCGAGGGCAGGCGGATGACCACCACTTTGAAGGCCTCATGGCAGCGTGCCCCATGCGTGGGCCCCTTCCGCCCCCTCAGCCTCCCAGTCCATTGCCGCCTGTTCCCACGCCGGTGCCGCCAGCCCCGCCGGTCGATCCCGTCGAGCCGCTGCCTGTCCTCAACAGCCATCCGGAGGAGCTGTTTCCTTACGTGTACGTGCGCCGCTGGCCCAAGATCTCAGCCTCGGATCTTTTGCATGGCTTTGTCCAGTACGCCAGTGCCAGCCCTCCTTGCTGCAGTTTCTTTGAGGACCTGGTAGCGGCACGCGCCCAAGGCCGTGAAGCCGTGCAGTCACTGGCGCTGCGGTTCATTGACGGAGATGCCCCTTACCAGGGGCTCTTCATCGGAGACCTGGACAGCCTTCCCGGGCCCATGGGCCCGTTTGCGTCCTTGCTGGAGCAATTGCCCGCGCCTCATGACAAGCCGCTTGAGTGGCTGGCGACCGCCCGTGCAGAAGTCGTGCAGTTGCTGCAGCGGTACGCCCTGACCTGGAGCTGTTTGGAATCTGGAAACTACCTGCAGACCTTGGACAGGGTCTGGCAGAGTTACTTCGCCCTGGTCATCACCCTGGGGTATGACGCTGCCTTGCTGGATGGGTTGACCCGCACCTTGCAGATGGCCCATCTGATCGCGGTGGCATTGCAGCCCAAAGCCCAGGACATAGCTGCAGTCGGCGCCGCATCAGAGACGCCAGCGCCCTTGCAGCCGGCCCCCATCAGTGCCGCCCAAATTGCATTGCTGCGCGAGGCCACTGTGGTGCTGCCGGCCCAGGTTTTTCCTTTGCCACCGGCTCGCACTGCAGAAAGATCTCCGCCCGTGGCCCCCGACGGTTGGATCGAGCCCTATGCCATTGGCGACTTGCAGATGGTGCGCCAGCGCCTTCTGCGCTACCAAAGCGGAGAGATCGCACGCATAGAAAACGTGATGCGCGGTGAGCGCCGGGAGGTCACGCACAAACGCACCCACCGGCAAAAGGATGAGCAAAAGCAGACGCTGGCCGAGATGCAGGTCCTGCAAAACGATGCGGCGGACGAACGCAGCAATCTGCAGGAAGAGTCTCGCAAGACCGTGGCCGAGGCGACCGAGACCCACCAGTACAACAAGTTCACCAGCAGCTACGGCCCTCCCACGCAGGCCACCCTGGATGGCTCCTGGACCAAGGCCGTGCAGCAAGGCGCCAACCCGGGGCTGGACGACACCACCCGCTTTGCACGCGACATCCTGAACAAGACGGTCAACCGCATCAGCCGCAGTGTCAGCCACACGCGCTCCAGCAGCACGATGAGCCAGACCGAAGATGCGGTGGTCAGCCTGATCGACAACACCTCGGGCACCCAGAATATGCGCGCCGTGTTCCGCTGGGTGAACAAGGTGTACGAGGCGTGCGTTGTGAACTACGGCCGGCGGTTGATGACGGAGTTCATGGTGTGCCAGCCCGCAGCGGGCTTCATTGCGCAGGAGCAGGCGCTGGCGGGGCAGGACTTCGCCAAGCCGCTGTCTCCGCTGCAAATGGGAGTGGCCACCTTCGAGGACATCAAGGTGGACGGCCCGCGCAACTACGCACAGCTCGGGGCCTACTATGGTGTGCTGGATCTGGATCCGCCCCCGCTGGCAGAGCGCTTCGCCTCGGCCACACTGCGCAACGGTGAAGAAAAGCAGATCGCCGTCCCCGCAGGGTACGGCGCTACCCAGGCCTTTGTCAGCTGGGTTGGAGCGTCCCCTGGCCAACAGGCGCCTGTCGTGCTGGTGGGGCGGCAAACCGTGACCCCAGGCGCTGCGGCCAGTCCCGTGGCGCTTCACGGAGAGGACGAAACCGTGCCGGTGTCCGTGATGGACTATCCACCCGGCTTCTCGCCACCCGGCGACCAACCGTTGCAGGTCAACGTGGAGATCGGCTGCGCGCCTTCCAGTCGATGCATGGACCAGTGGCGCATCCGTACCTACGCCAGCATCGTGCGTGGCTATCAGGAGCGGATGGCGGCATACCATGGCCGCGCCCAAGGCGGCGCGCCATCGTCTCCCGCACCGGCCTGTTCGCCGCTGGCCCGTCGGCAGATCGAGCAGCGTGAGTTGAAGAATGCCTGTCTGCGCCTGTTGCTGGAACGCCTGCTGACCCTGACTGGCATGTCCGCAGGTGCCGCGTGGGGGTCTCCGCCATCGCAATTCATGGTCAATGAGCCCCGCTATCTGCAGTTCTTCGACGAAGTGCTGGAGTGGAATGAAATGGCCTACAGCTTCTATGCCAGCCCTGGCCTGGGCGCTGCGGGCGGGGTGCCGGAGCTGGGGAGCCTTGCGGCCGACGACGATGCCTTGTTCGCCAGTTTCTTGCAGGCTGGTCAGGCGCGCGTGCTGCTGCCCGTGCAGCCAGCGCATGTCCTGGCCTTTCTGTATTTTTATTCGGCGGGCATGCTCTGGAGCGCCCCGGATCGGCTTGCCCCCGTCAATGCGGACGACATCGCACTGCTCAACGACCTCAAGCATGCAGGGCCCCGGCAACAGAGTCCTGCGCACCGCCTGGGGCCGTGCTGGCAGGTGGTGGTGCCTACCTCCATGCAGGTGCTGGATGCGCCGGGCGACGAGGGGGGGGTGGACCTGCCCGCCCTTGGGGGGGCTGCACCATGATCGTGGTACCGGGGGCAGCCAGCCCCTTCTTCCGTCGGCCAGCTTTTGGCGACCTCCCCGTGGGTTCGGTGACGGCGTTTGCTGGCACGTTGGGGCCGCCCGACAGCGCGAGCCCTGCTGCTGCGGTGAGCCCAGCCGCATACACCACCAACCCCCTGGAGGCGTGGGGATGGATGGTTTGCGATGGCCGATCGTTGCCCTGTGTGGACTACCCCGAACTGTTTGCCGTGCTGGGCTACGTGTATGGCGGTGCTGACGACAGCTTCAACATCCCCGACTACCGTGGTTACTTTCTTCGCGGTATTGGCATGGGCACCCGCAACGATCCGGACATCGACCAACGCAGCCAGCCGCCTGGCGGCCAGGGTGCGAGCGATGGTGTGGGTTCCATCCAGCCGTTTGCCGTACAGACGCATGAGCACACCTACAGCAGCGCACCAGCCCCTTCGGCCACCTCCCCCAGTGGAACAGCAGCAGGCGCGCCCAGCGTCGCCAGCACGCTGACCACGGGTGGTCCGGTTGCGGGCGCGGGCCAGGCGCAGGCGGTGCAGGTGAGCCCGAACGAGACGCGCCCCCTCAATGTGTACGTCAACTACCTCATCAAGTTCACCTACGGACTGCTCCCGCTTTTGAGATGACCGCGCACGTGTCCCCAGAACCCTTTCCAAGGAGAAAATTGCATGGCATACACCAACGTCCAATTCATCGGCTACGTGCTCGACACGGCGCCCCAGGTGAACCCCGACGGATCCAAGACCTATCTGGGGTTGAACGATCCAAAGCTCGACATTGAAGCGCGCTGCGATGTGATGTTGCGCGCCATGCAGACGGCCCGGGATGCGCTTCCGCAGGCGTCTCCACCGACACCCGAGGGTGAAACCCTGAAGGTCTTCGTGGCCCCCGAGTTCTTTTTTCGAGGTGCCTCGGGGGCTTACCAGATGGATGATGTCCAACGCGCCATTACCTCCTTGCAGCGCATGGCGGCCGATGACCAGTGGGTGGACTGGGTGTTTGTGTTCGGCACTATTTTGGGCGCGTCGTCGGCCACCCAGCAGACGCCGCCGTACGACATCGACCCACTCGCGAGCACCGAGATCTACAACTTTGCGCTGGTGCAGCAAGGGGGCGTGGCGGCGCAGGGCGATGCGGGGGCGCGGATGGTGATGAAGGAGTTGATGTCGGGGGTTGATTTCATCGCCACTGCCGTGAATCCGGGCGGCCTGTTGCTGGGCGACGTGGAATACTGGCCTGCATCGACCGGCGGTGGGCTGGGACGTGAGCAGCAAGAGGTCAACTATGACGGTGCCGGCGTGTTCGAGTTGGCAGGCATCACCTGGGGGCTGGAGGTCTGCCTGGACCACAGCGGCACGGTGCGCCGACTACAGAGGTCGCCGCAATTGCCGGGCCAGAAGCTGATTCAGCTGCAGGTGGTGCCATCGTGTGGCATGGGCATCCAGGCGCCGAGCGTGATCACGCAGGCGGGCGGCTATGTCTTCAATTGCGATGGCTCGGGCGCGGCAAGCCACTCCACCTTGGTGCAGCAGGTGCCACCGTTGGCCAATGTGCCCGTGCTTTGCAGTGCGCCGGTCAGTGATGCCGATGTCGCGCTGCAAAGCACCTCGCCGGTGGAGGATGTTGCTCTCAGTGCCCTCTACGCCAGGGGGCCGGGCGTGGTCAATATCTATCCGGCACTGGCCTTGCCTGCACAGCAGGTGGTGGTCGGCAACATCGTATTCCTCGACTGGCCCGCCAGCCCCGACTACCGTTTCATCTTCCAGCTGGTCTACAACAGCAGTGGCAGCTTCGTGACGCTGGTGTGCGAGATACGCAGCAAGAAGGCCAACTTCTACGGAAACAACTATTTCCTCCCGCTTTCGCTGCAGACGCAGGACTCCTGGAAACAGGATGTGCGCATCCAGATGACCATGGCGGCGGGCAGCAGCCCCTATGCTGGTGCCGTGTGGTGCAAGATCAACGTGCCCGGATTCATCTTTGAAGGCAATGCCTTTGAGTTCAGTGCCACGTATGACGGCCCCGCGCCGTTCACCATCTGGCAGTCTACGGATGGCGCGGGCGATGACAACCTGTGACCCTGGCGCCGAGAGCGCACTGCAAGCACTGAGCGTGTCGGTGGGCCCGCAGGCCTTCCTGGTGCGCGCCAATGCGGCCCGGTGCGCGTTCTGGCACCGGGTGCAGGCCGGCGCGTGGGAGCCGCAAACCTTCGAGGTCTTCCGGCGTTTTCTGCAACCAGACCGCTCCTACATTGACCTGGGTGCCTGGATCGGCCCTACGGTGCTCTATGGCGCGACGCTGTCGCGCAGCGTGCATGCCCTGGAGCCTGACCCGGTCGCCTTTGCAGAGCTGGACCGCAACGTGCAAGCCAACCCTGGGCTGTGCAAAAAAATCCATCTGTACTCCTTCGGCATTGGCGCCGAGTCCGGTCCGCTGCAACTCTATGCCGGTGGCCTTTACTACGCAGGGCACAGCGAGTTCGGGGACAGTATGTCGGGCATGTTGGCCGCGCCGGATGTGCCTGGCCAGCCTTGCCACGAGGCGCGTGGTGTGGACATGGAGCGCTTTCTGGACATGTATGCCGGGAAGGACTGCAACTTCATCAAGATGGACATAGAGGGTGGTGAATACGCTGTGATCCCCGGCCTCTGGCGCCGCCTGTGGCGTTGTGGCCCGCCCACCCTTTGTGTGTCTTTCCATGCTCCGGAAATCGCCCGGCGCGAGTCCTTGGTGCGGGCCTGCATCGAAGAGCTGCTGCTGTGTTACCCGCGCTTTTATGCGGCTGCCGACACCAAGGCCGTTGCGCTCGAAGAACTGGCGGACGCGGTGCATGACTGGGCCGACGAAGCCCCTGGCAGCCCCTGGCGCAAGCTGGAAGCGCTGCTGGGAGCGGGCCTGGTGGCGACCAGTGAGGAGTGGTGAATGACTGCTGCACCAGATCGCCAGATCCTGATTGGGGTGCATGTGACAGGGGCGGGCGAAGGCCTGGCCGCCACGCTGTCCAGTGTTTTCGAGAACACGCCGCTGCCCTTCGGGCTGCGGATATTGCCGGACAGTGCCGCCGCATCCCGGGCCCCGGGTTTGCTGCAGTTGCGGCTTGCCCCTGTGTCTATGGTGCAGCGGCCCAGCCCGGCGCAGCCGGGGGCCGCTGCCTGCTTCAACCAGCTGGTGAGCGAGCCTGCCGACATCTATGTGTTTCTGGAAAACGGCGTGCGGGTCTGCCCCGGCTGGCTGGAGCTGCTCTTGGCCGCGCTGGACAGCGACGCCAGCCATGGCTTGGCGGGCCCCTCCACCAACCGGGGGTGGAATGAACAGGCCGTGGCACCAAACTGTGGCAGCACCCAGGAAGCGCTGTGGGACCAAGCGGACACCTTGCTGGCGCACTATGGCAATGCCTGGGTACCCCTGTCACCTCTGCACAGTCTGGCGGACTTCTGCTATGTGGTGAAGAACGAGGTGGTGGCCGCCATTGGCGCAGCGGACACGGCGTACACGCAAGGCCCATGCTGGGAGATGGACTACAACGTGCGCGCCGCCCGCGCCGGCTTCCTGGGTGTTTGGGTGCAGGGCGCCTTTGTGCACCGTGCGCCCCGCTGCGCGGTGCTGGCGCCTGTCCACGATGGACTGCTGGAGGCGAACAAACGGCTGTACCAGGACCGGTTCTGTGCCTGGCGCCGCGAGAGCCACCTGCAGGCGCCGCCCTACCACGGCCACTGCGTGGGAGACGATTGCCGCTACTTTGCCGTGCCCGAGCAGATGCGTATCTTCGTGCCACTGCCTGGCAATGTGGAACCCGCACCACTGGTGCCTGCGGCCACCGCATTACCTTTGCTGAGCTGTGTCATGCCCACGCGGGGGCGGGCGGCCTTTGTTGCGCAGTCGATCCGCTACTTCCAGCGGCAGGACTATCCCGCGCTGGAACTCATCATCGTCTACGAGGATGAGTCCGACCTCCCTGCTGGCATTGATGACCCGCGCATCCGCTGCATCCGAATGCCGGCCCGCACCAGCATCGGCGCCAAGCGCAATGAAGCGGTCCGCGTGGCGTGGGGCGAACTGATCGCGCATTGGGACGATGACGACTGGTATGGCGCGCAGCGCCTGAGCCGCCAAGCCGCGCCCATTTTGCACAACCTGGCGGATGTCACCGGGCTCAACGACATGCTGTTCATGGCCCGGCCGCTGGCGGAGTTCTGGGCCAGCAGCCGGGCACTGTTTCGCCGGTTGTTTGTAGAAAACGTGAGCGGCGGCACTTTGGTTTTCCGGCGCAGCCTGTGGGAGCATCATGGGCGGTATCCCGATACCTCGCTGCGGGAGGATGCGGATTTCCTGCTGAAGACCCTGCGGGGCGGTGCGCGGCTGTGCCGCATCTCGGGGCGTTCGCTGTGCATCTATGTGCGCCACGATGGGAACACCTGGAAGTTCAAGGAAGGCCATTACCTGCAGCAGGCCGCCTGGACCCTGGTGCCTGCCCCGGAATGCCTGTCGGACGATGATCGCGATTTCTACTTTCCTGCCGCCCCCGGTGGCACAGGCGACACTGTTGGCGCTGTTGGCGCAGTTGGCACAGAGGGCTCGCCGACGCCCGCGATGCCGCTGGTGTCGTGCATCATGCCCACCGCAGACCGGCGTGAGTTTGTGCCCCAGGCCATTCGGAACTTTCTGGCGCAGGACTATGAGCCCCGCGAACTGATCGTGCTGGACGACGGGCGCGACAGCGTCGCCGATCTGATCCCATCGCACGGCAGCATCCGATACCTGCGCCTGGACCGCAAATCCACCCTTGGTGCCAAGCGCAACATGGCCTGCGAGTTGGCGCGCGGCGAGGTGATTGCACACTGGGACGACGACGACTGGATGGCGCCCACCTGGCTCAGTTCGCAGGTCAAGGCCTTGCGCGGCCAGGGGGCCGACATCTGCGGCCTGGACAAGGTGTTCTTCTATGCGCCAGACGCGCGCCGGGCCTGGCAGTATGTGTATGACGGGCGCACACCCTGGGTGTGTGGGGGCACGCTGTGTTACCTGCGCGAGTTCTGGCGCAGTGCGCCGTTCGCCGATATCGATGTGGGGGAGGACAACGCTTTTGTCTGGTCGGTGCGGGACAAGCGCATTGCCACCAACCCGGACCAGCACCTGTATGTGGCCCGCGTCCACGACCGCAACACCAGCCCCAAAGACACATGGAACCGGCGCTGGCACAGTTACCCGGTGGAGCATGTCGAGAGGCTCATTCGCTGACTCTGTTCAGGCCTACTGGAGGGTGACGGGTGCCAGCCGGTACACCGGCTCGGGTTCCGGCGGGTGGGTCTTGCTGGTGCTGGCGTAGGCCTCCATTTTCACGCTGCCAGCCAGCTCATGGTGCGCGCGGTGGCTCAGCAGAACGGTTCCGGGGCCTGCCAGGCTGTTCAGGTGCAGCGTCACGTTGGCCGCGTGGTGGCTGTCCAACGGCTCACCGTGGGCTTGCAGGGTGGCCGTGTGCATGCTCCCTGATATTTCCAGGCGCACGCCATGCTGCACCTCCAGCATGCGGCTTCTTCGTTGCACCCGGATGCACAGGTCCTGTGCCAAGGCTGCTGCCTGCTGCAGGTTCTGTGCGCTGCTGGGGCCCTGCTCGAAGTGGAACAGCATGCAGTCTCCCAGCGTCCCCGCGCCATGGCCCTGGCCCGACTGCACGGCGTTGGCGCACCAGCGCAGCTGCTGCTCGCGAATCTCCTGCAGGTCGGACAGGGCCAGGGAAGCATCGCGGGCGGGGTACAGGCGCAGGGTCAGGCACAGGATGGCGCGCGAAGGAGCATCGACGTTCTGCGACCTGGGACGTTCCAGCGAATCCATGGTGGCCTGCTGCGCCTGGCCGGATGTGGACGGATCTGCAGGGCTTGGCCCTGCCGCATGGCTGGGTGGGCGAAGCTGGCGCACCTGCGCCGCGCACTGGGCAAGGTCACCGTACAGTTGCGCGGCATCGGCGGTACGCCGGCGCACGTCCTTTTGCAAGGCCCGCTGGAGCAGCGCGGCCAGCGGACTGCCCTCTAGTTCCTCTGGCAAGGCGACGATATCTGTGCTCAGCTGGCGCTGCAGCACCTCTGTCAGGCTGGCGCCCTGGATGCTCGGTCGTGCGCTCAGGCACTCCACGAACATCAAGGCCCAGGCATAGATGTCGGTGGCGGGCCCGCACACCTCGCCGCGCAGCTGTTCGGGTGCGCAGTAGGCGGGCGTGCCCTCGGCTCCCGCGGTGAACTGGGGTTCTCCGTGGTGGCTGGCAAGCCCAAAGTCCAGCACCTTGGCGTGCAAGGTGGTGCCGCTGGAGATCACCATCACGTTCTCTGGCTTCAGGTCGCGGTGCACGATATGGTGGGCATGCAGGAAAGCCAGGGCATCGAGCAGCTGCGCCATCAGCCCCACCGTGTCCGGCAATGAGAGCCGGCCCTGGCGCTGCAGGAATTCGCGCAGCGTTTCGCCAGTCACGTACTCCAGCACGGCAAACGGCACGCCCTCCTGGGCCAGGCCTTTATCGATGAGCCGGACCACATGGATGTGGTGCAACAAAGACAGCACCCGGGTTTCCTGGTGCAGCCGCTGCTGCACACGCCGCCGGTTGGCGGGATCGCGCGCGGCTGGGGTGCTCGGAATCTTGATGGCCACGAACTGGCCGGTGCTGCGCTGCCGGGCCTTGAAAACCTGGCCCGATGCGCCCTGGCCCAGCAAACCCAACGATTGATAGCCCGGCACACCCACGGGAAAACCGTGCGTGGGCACTCGTGTCATTGCGATGGGGGGCAGGCTCAGGCCGCAAGCGACTCTTCAGCGTGGATGGGGCTGATCATGGCCAAGGGGTCGAAATCGGCTTCCCGCTGTGTACCCCGTGTGATGCTGAAACGCAGGCAACCAAAGCGCAAGGAGCCACGGCGCCTTTCGATCAGCTCGGGGACATGGGAGTCGCCGGGCATGGCCAGTGCAAGTTGCTTGCGCATGCGGAAGATCTGGATGTTGAGGTGCCCGGGCTCCACACCCAGCATCTTCGCCAGGCGCTCCAGCTCGACCCAGCCATGGGCCTGGCTGTCCCGGTGGCGCTGCGCATCGGCCCATCGCAAACGTGCCAGCGTCAGCAGTGCGTAGTGGTGGGTGCGCTCGCCCAGGTCGAACTGCCGGTCTCCCTCCTGCACCTGCAGGCGCACATGCTCCTCATCCAGGCTGACGTTGAAATGCAGGCTCGTGCGTGGACGAATACACGGCGCTGCGCCAACCATGGCCTCCATGGTCGATGTGACCTCCTGCGCCGCAAGGAAGCACCAGGCCTGGTTGGAAAATCGGACCTCGTCGCCGTCTTCCAGCACCCAGCTGCCCTGGGGCGTGGTACATATCCACCGGCCTTGCTCGGCGCAGTGGATGGACACTTCGGCATGCTGGCCCTGGGGCAGCAGGTTGGACCGCTCCAGCGGCACGGGAGCGCTGTCGTGCCCCAGCGGCCAGAGCAGATTGGCGGGGGCTGCAAGGTCTTCCACAACCCAGCCAGAGCCGTCGTCACGCCCGAAGCCGATGGTGCTTCCCACGCGGAGTGCAAAGGCTCCGCTATGGGACAGCAGCTCGCCATCGAGCAGGGTTCCGTTGCGGCTGTGGTCGTGCAGTTCCCAGGTGCTGCCTGTCCAGCGGATCGATGCATGCAGTTGCGAGGCATCCGGGTTTTCCAGCAAGGTGTCCGAGGAACGGCCTCGCCCAAACACGTGAAGTGTTCGCAAATGGATCTTGCGCTGTGTTGCGCGGTTTTTCAGGATTGCCATCAGTCAGTCCCTCATTTTTTCTTCGTCACACCTTGCGGCGCGGTTTCCTTTGGCCCCGCGCATGGCTGAATGTGATGCCTCGCAGCCCGTGGCATGCCGCTGTGCAGCGGACGCCGGTTTCCTGTCCGGGCGTTCGCCAAGAATTCCCGATGCAGCCCAATGAGTGTGTTGGCGCTGTCCTCCCCACGCAACTACCAAATCTGGTAGTTAACGTTCTGCTTGCAATTGCGCGGGATATCAACGGCGTGACGCCCCGTTGCAAGGCATCGCGCAGCCCAGCCGTTCAACTGATTTTTGACCCCGCTGTTTGCAGGGCCAGGTAGTTTTGGGATTGACTGCAGCGGCACGACGGTGCAAAGAATCTGCTCCCCAGGCCGGCTGCAGACTGGTGTGCAGAGCGGTGGGTCAGTACCTGTGATGGCGTGTAATGGGCTGTAATCGCCAAGCGAGAAAAGGGTCTCCACAATTTATCGAGCGAGATGCGCTTGCCATCCGCACCGATCCATTGACGGAGAAAACCATGCCTTACCTGTCTGACACTCAACGCAATTTGCTGGCTCCTGCGGGCCAGCCACATCCTCGCAACGGTGCCACGGTGCCAACCTCGCAGCAGGCGCCCTTTGTGAACGCCGCCTGCTGGGGTTGGGCGTTGAATGGTGAATACGTGAATGCCGACGACCCCTACGCAGCCACCACCATCTATACCTCGGACAACGGCGCCTTCGTGTTCAATGCCGAGCGTGTTCCCACCGGTCTGAATGCGGATTTTTTTGCGGTCACCGATGTGATTTTTCCGCAGACGATGCCGTATCACACCACACTGGCCGCCAATTTTGCCAACGCACTGGGTGGCAATGTGGCAGCGCAGGACGCCTGCCGTTTTGCCCTGATGAAGCTCACGGCAGAAGTCAATGGGCACACGGTGTTGCCCGACAACGGCTCTGCGGTCTACACCATGGTCATGAAGTCGCCGAGCTGGTACGGCTGGTGCCATTGGGGGATCGGCATCCAGGGGGCAGGCGGTGGGGACACTACCTACCAGCAAAAGGTCAACGGCAGCGTCCTGAACCCCAACACCCTGCAATACAACTGCGGCGTTATGTGGGATGAAGGCCAGCCGCTGACCACGACGATCCGCATTGATGGCCTGTTGCAAACGCAGGTCGACATGCTCAACCGCGTGGTGTGACGCCATGACAGTCCAAACCCGTGGCATCGACGTCAGTCACTACCAAGGCAACGTCAACTGGCCCAGCGTGGCTGGCAGCGACGTGGCCTTCTGCTTCATCAAGGCCACCGAAGGCATTGCTTATGTGGACCCGCTTTTCCGCGCCAACTGGACGGGCAGCGCGGCCGCAGGATTGCGCCGCGGCGCCTACCACTTCGGCCATGCTGGCAGCGATGCAGTCGCCCAGGCACAGTTTTTCTACAACACGGTCAGCGCCGATGGGACGGTGGGGCCTGCGGATCTGCCACCGGTGCTGGATCTGGAAACCCTGGATGGGCAAAACCCCTCCGAAGTCCTGCAGTGGGCCCTGGCATTCCTGTCCGAGGCCGATGCGCTATTCGGGCGCCAGACCATGGTCTACACCGACACCGGCTTCTGGCAAGCGCTTCAGGCGCTGCCTGGTTGCCAGGTGCTGGCCTCTCGCCCGCTGTGGCTGGCTGCGTACTCGGCCTACCCGCACGTGCCGCCGCCCTGGTCGTCCTGGACGTTCTGGCAGTACAGCGATGGCTCCTCCAAAGGCGGCAGCCCGGTGGCGGGTGTGGTGGGTGCCGTGGACCAGAACTGGTTTGCAGGCTCGGAGGCGCAGCTTGCCACGCTGGGCTGATGTCGTTTGTTTGCCGAGAAGGGCAACGGCCCAATTTTTCCAACAGAAGGAGTAGCCATGAACACCGAATCAATCACGATCATGTTTTCCGATAACACGGGTCTTCAGGCGACTGATGGAACAGCCTATGTGGCAGGCTGGATCAACGCAGCGCCGAGCGGGGCGTTTCAGTTTCAATTTCTCGGGAGCGGTGGAGCATTCGTCGCGGCGCCCTCGGTGCTGCCGATTGCCGTGCTCGCGATACAGGCCTGGCAGAGTACCGGTATCGACGTCAATCCATCCGCTACTCCGGTGACGATTGCGTATGTGGGCGGTGGTTGGAGTGCGGACCCCGACACGAATAGCGGACAGCTCTACGATGCGGCCGGTTGTCCTGATCTCAATGTTCCGACCGATCAGACGCAGTACCCCATTGTCGGTGTGCCGATGGGCGGACTCATCGGCAGGATTGGCAGTACAGGTTCACCGTTCTTCATTGGCAGGGGGCCGTATTTGATGCCATCGACCTTTCCCAGTGGCGAGCTCCAACTCTGCATCAACGATGATTTGACGGGTGCATATGGTCCTGGCTTGAAAGACAACAGCGGCAGCGTGAGTGTTGCGGTCTTCAACCAGGGGCTTGCTTTCCTTGAGATGTCCTCGGTTCCGAGCATTGCGCTTACGACGGCAACCAATGGCAACGAACGGCTGGTCTTCGCTGTCGCTCCGACTCAGCCGGCACCTTTGCCAATTTACGCAGCCTCACCACCGATAGCGACTCCACCGCCCGTTGCCCCCACGCAAGCGGTCCCGGCATTTGCCGTGATGCAGTATCCGCCGCCGCCCTACGGCAATCAGCCACAGCCTTCACCTCCCGGACCGTTCGATTTCTTCGAGTTCGGTTACAACGCGGCAGCCGATGTCAGCGCCGTGAATGGCTTTGGCCTCAACCTGTCGTTCAGCTCCGCAGGCGAGAGTTTCGGCGTGGACCCCCGCATCAGCCGCGCGACCATGGCAGGTGCGTACACGGACTTCATTGCCAAAGAGGGCGCGAGCGCAGCAGCCTATGGCGAACTGCTGACGGTCGGTGCGCTTGGCTCCAGCTACACGCCGCCCACGGTGAAGGGCGAGTTCTTCGCTATCTCTGATCCCAGCGACATGCTGATCGCGAAACAGGCGGCAGGGGTGCTCGACTCCGATTCCCTCGCAAGTTACTGGGACGCAACGCTGAACGCTTTCTTTGCGGTGAACAGTTACCTCAGCATTGATCTCAGTGGCGACGGCACGAATGTCTATACCGGGCAGTGCACGATGCAGAGCCTCAACACCGTCAGCACAGCGGCCTATACGCTCTCGAATGGCACGAACACCTACACGTTCTACCAACCGCCGCAGGGCCTTCAGAGTGCGCTCTATGTTTTCCAGCAGGCGTTCAGCCAGTACCAGGAGGGAGGATCCGGCGGCGATGCCGGGCTGCTGCAGATGAACATCTGGGAAGCGTTGTGCAGGGGCGTTGCGGTGGCGGGAGTTGCGACCCAGAGTCCCCCTAGCGGCTTCTCCACCACCGCCTGGAATGATTCGGCACAGTGGTACGGTGCAGGTTCAACCTGCAACTACTATGCCAAATTCCTTCATTGCGCGAATGCGCAGGGCGAGGATGCACGCATCGCAGGCAATGGCCCCCCCATCTTCCTCGGCGGGGCGGCGTATGGATTCAGCGCCGATGAAAATCCCAACGGGTCGTACAGCGGTCCCAATGTGCCCTCCAAGACACAGGGCAATGTGGCGCCGGGCTCGACCGTCGCGATCACGCTCGGCCCCTGGTAGGGAGATGGCAAGGCCGAACCCACCGCAAGGGGGGGGCTTCGCACGGTCGCTGCCAATGAAAGTGGCCCGTGCCCGTCATTGCGAGCGCAGCGCCGTCTTGGTCTGGATCGGTGCGGCCTGTAGGTGGGGTGATTTTCTGTGCGAATTCATGCACGCGAGCGGTCGATTTACCGATTGATTTCGGATAAAAATTGGCTCTGGCGCTTTATGGTCATGAATTAATTGCTATAAAAATCGTAGCAATTCTGGGGTTTGCGAGTTTTGCCTCCTGGAGTCAGGCGCCCAGGGGCAATACCAGCCTGAACTCCGCCCCCCGTCCCACATCGCTGTCCACTTCCAGCGTTCCGCCGTGCCGGTGGATCACGGTGTGCACCAGGGCCAGCCCCAGGCCCACACCGCCGATGGCGGGGTGGCTGCGGTCGTGCAGCCGCTGGAAGGGTGCGAACAGCTGGCCCTGCAGTTCCGGGGCGATGCCGGGGCCTTCGTCGCGCACTGACACGTTCCAGTGTGCCCCCCGTTGCACGATGGAGCACTGCACCGTGCCTTCTTCCGGGCTGAACTTGACGGCGTTGTTCAGCACGTTGGCCAGCGCGCGGGACAGCAGGGCGCGGTCTCCCACGGTGGGGGCGGTTTCCGGCGCGGTGGCGATGGTTACCTCCACGCCCCGGTCGCGGGCCAAGGCCCAGATGTCGTCCACGGTTTCGGCCAGCACGGCCACCAGGTCCAGCGGCGCCATGCGGTATTCCTGCGACTCGGCGCTGGCGAGCTTGACGAATTTTTCGGCCATGCCCAGCGACGCGCGTGCATAGCGCTCGATGCGCAGCATCAGCTCGTCATCCGGCATGCGGCCAGGGTAGGCTCGCTGCATCTCCAGCAGCGTGAGGATGGATGCATTGGGTGCACGGATGTCGTGCGAGATGAAGTTCATCGCCTGGTCGCGCTGCAGCTGGGCGCGGCGCATGTCCGTCAGGTCCACCAGGGTCAGCAGCCAGCCGGCCTTGGCCAAGTCGGTGAAGGGCTTGCACAGCACCAGCAGGTTGCGGCCCTGGGCATCGCGGCCTTCGCTCTGTTCGGGCATGTGGTGGTTGTGCAGTTTGTCCTGCGTGACCAGGGGCTGGCCGGTGCCGGTGTGCACCAGGTCGTGCAGCAGTTCGACCACGGACTGGCCCTGCAGCGGCACCTGAGGGTCTCCGCCCACGTGCCGGCGTGCCGCCATGTTGGTGAGCAGGATGCGCCCCTGCGGGTCGCAGACGATGGTGGGGGAGGGCAGCTGCTGCAGGCTTTCGCTTACGAAGTGGTGCAGGTCGCGCAACTGGCGCGATGCGCGTTCCACAGCATTGATGCGTTTTTCCAGAAAGTCACCGGAATCCCCGGGGCGTTGCTGCAGCCGCATCGACAGGCCGTCGCGTTGCAGGCGCTCCATCTCCAGTCGCAGGAAGTGTGCGGCTGCGCTCAGGCGCCGCCAGCTCCACAGCGGATAGGCCAGCACCAGCCCGGTCAGAGCCGCAGCGGGTGCGAACTGCAGGCCTATCCACGAAGGCAGGGCCACGCTGAGCAGCAGGGTGACCACGCCCAGCGCTGCGCTGGTGAGCAAGGCCACGAAGGGGCCCAGCAACAGCAGAGCCAGCAGCGCGCACACCACGGGCGCCAGGTTGAACAGGGTGTTGAGGGCGGTGGCGGCAGGCTCGATCCGCACGCCCGACAGGCGGCCGTCCAGCACCTGGGCCACCACCTCCACGCCGGGCATCAGCCGCGATTGCTCGCTCACGGGTGTGGCAAACATGTCGCCCAGGCCCGAGGCCGCAGCGCCCACGATCACGTACTTGCCGCGAAACGCATCTGCCGGCACCTGGCCGCGCAGCACATCGATGTAGGAGTACATGGTGAAGTGACCAGGGCCGCCGGCATAGGCAATCAGCGTGCGGTCAGCGTGTTGCCAGGGGCCACTGCCTGGACGCTCTGTGGCTGCAGCGCCATCGGCCACCGGTGCGGCGCGCGCTGCATTGCACTGGGGCGATTTGTGTGATGCGGATGTGGAAGCGGCCACGCATTGCAGCGCCATGCTGAAGTGCTGCCAGGACGCGGCGGCGGGTCCTTCCTGCAGGTAGAGGCTGCGCACCACGCCGTCGTTGTCGGGGGCCACATGCACATGGCCCAGGCCGGCTGCGGCGTCTGCAAATGCGGGCCAGGGCAGGTCGGCTATGTTGGCTGCCGGGCCGTGACCGCGCCGCAGCACCGGAAGCACCACCCGCCCACTGCGCCGCATGGCGTCGGCCAGCAGCACATCGTCCTCGGGGTAGTCCAGGTCTTCTTCGTTGAACAGCACGTCCATGCCGATGGCGCGGGGCTGCTGTGCCGATACGCGCGCGATCAACTCTGCGTGCAGCGCCCGGCGCCAGGGCCAGCGGCCAATGGCCGCGATGCTAGGGTCGTCGATGGCAACGATGACGATGTCGGGGTGTGCGGGGCGCGAAAGCAGGCGCAGGCCAGCGTCCTGCACCAGGTGGTTCATCCGGCTCAGGCTGTCGGCGGTGCTGAGCCAGGCCACCAGCCCCAGCAAGGCGGCGGCCAGAAGGCTCCATTCCAGGCGCCGCTGCTGGCCCCGGGTGCGTCCGGCGGTGATCATGGGCTCAGAACCCTCGGGCTCGGGGCAAACGGCGTGCGCGGCTCAAGGGCGTGCCACGGGCTGGCCGTTCGAGGTGGAGACCGGCAGACCCGAACCCGTGCTGATGCCCGAGCCGACCCGGATCTGGCGCGGCGGCGAAAAGTCGCTCTGCAGCCCCGTGGGATCCAGCACCTGGATGCGCACGAGGTAGTCGCCTGCAGGCAGGTTGCTGGCGGTCCATGCAGGGGTGTCGAGCTGGGTGTCGAGCACGACCTTTTCAAACGCCAGGTCGTTGGCTGGGGCCAGTTGCAGGCGGAACCGCTGGCCAGGCTGCGCGGGCCAGTGCACCCGCACCGTGGTGTCGCCATCCTGCGCTTGCAATGACTGGGGCGACAGCGTGGCGGGGCGGTCTGCCACCGAGAAGGGCTGGGGCGGGGCAAACGGACCTTGGTCGGCCTGACTGCTCGGACTGTTTGGCAGCTGCAGCAGGCTGGCCGCACGCCAGAAGTAGTTGCCTACCGGCAGCGTGTTCAGCGGCAGGCGGCATTCGGTGAGGCGTTGCTCGTCCAGCACGGGCTGGGTGAACTGCGCATCTCGGGCCACCTGCAGGCGGTACCAGGCCACACCGGGCACCTGCGTGCACCGCAGCTCGCCCGTGCCGCTGGCCAGCACAGCGCCGGGCGCAGGGTGCTGGTACAGCGGGGCCACGGGGCGCGTCTTGACCACAAAAGGCTGCACGGCAGGCACACCGGGGATGCCCGCGTCGTCCAGGGCGCGCACCGACAGGTAGTATCGCCCGTCTTCCACGGCTTTCCAGCGCAGCTGACCATCGGCAAAACTGCCGTGGCGCAGCACCTGGGTGAAGTCGGCGTCCTGCGCCACCTGGGCCTGGTAGCGCGCGGCGCCCGGCAGTGGTGGCACGTTGATGGCCAGAATGCTCGCATCGCTGAGCATGGCAGGGACGCCCGATGTGTCGGGCGCCACCAGCAGCGGGCGGGGTGCGCCCACGCTGCCATCGGCCGCCACTGCCAGCCCTTGCCCCGGAGCCAGCATCGAGGCCGCTGCCGCAGACGAATTGGATGGGCCAGTGGTTTCTTGCTGGCGGGACTGTACGGCCACCGAGCCGCTAAGCACCGATGCGGTGGTCTGGCCCGATTCGCCCATCGCAACGCCAAAGTGGGTGCCGCGCACACTGGTCACGGCCAGGGGCGTGCGCAGCTCAAAGCGGCGAAAAGCCTCGGCATTGGGTGGCACGCTGGATTCCACCGCACCGCTGCGCATCTCCAGCACCGACTGCAGGCTGCCCGCACGCCCCCGGCGGCGCAGCTGCCGCAGTAGCAGTTCGGACTGCGCCTGCACCCGCACCACCGTGCCGTCGGCCAGCTTGACGGAGACAAAAGCATCCGGCCCCACCTGCAGCGCGGTGCCCTCTTCAAGCTTGCCGCCCTGGGTGACGGGCGCCGGTGCGTCGCCCGCGCGGGCTTGGGCGGTGACCGTGCCGTGCACGAACTCCACCGTGGCCGACTCGGCGGGTTGCAGGTGCACCGGAATCCACACCACCGAACCAGGCACCAGGCGCCGGGGGTTGGCCACCTTGTTGCGGGCCTGCAGCAGCGGCCACTGCCGGGGCGCGGCCAGATAGGCCTTGGCCAAGCCTTCGAGCGTGTCCCCTTCCTGCACGGTGTGGGCAATTTCATCGCCCTGCGGCGTGGTGGCGGCAGGGGGAGCCGCCTGGGCGCTGGTGCCCGCCACGCTACCGAGGAAACCCAGGGTGAGTGCCGCGCTGGCGCGCAGGGCCCAGCGGGGGCGGCCGGTGTTCGTTGCCACGTGAAATCTCCTTCGTGCCGCTCGGTGCAGGCGGGCTGGCGATGGCATGCCGTGAGGATGCCGCCGTTGATAGTTGGGGGTCAGGCCCTTCGCTGGGCCTCAACAGCTTCAAAACGGTAACCCACACCGTAGACCGCCGAGACGATGAAGCCGTTGGCGGGCCGCAGGTCCAGCAGGGTGCGCAGGCGCGAGATGTGGGTGTCCAGCGAGCGCGACATGACATCCGCCACCTGGCCCCAGACGATGTCCTTGAGGTGGTCGCGCGACAACAGTCTGCCCATGTTCTGAAACAGAAACAGGGCGAGATCGTACTCGCGGTTCTTGAGCTCCACGGGCACGCCGTCAATTTCGATGGACCGGGTTTCGGACAGGAAGCGGTAGCGCCCGAACTCCACCACGCCCCCCACATTGGCTGGGTAGGCCCGCCGCAGCAGGGCCGACACGCGGGCATTGAGCTCGCCAATGCGCACCGGCTTGACCATGAAGTCGTCGGCGCCACTGCCCAGGCCTTCGACGATGTCGCGCTCTTCCTGGCGGTGCGTGACGAACAGGATGGGCAATTGGGTGCCCACATTTTTGCGCACCCAGCGCACCACTTCAGGCCCCGTCGTGTCTGGCAGGTGCCAGTCCACGATCAACAGGTCAAAGGTCTCGCGGCGCATCTCGCGCAGGAAGTCGGCACCGTTGAGGTGGGTGTGGCAGACGTGGCCCATTGCCTCCGTGGCCTGTTTGATCAGATCCAGCTGGAGCGCATCGTCGTCCAACGCGGCTATGCGCATGGTTTTCTCCCCTGTCGAAAATGCAATTGCGGATTATTCGCGATAACCGCCGTCTGCGCTGCTGCGCACCGGCCTACCGCCCGGCAGTTGACATTTGTTAACGCTCTCTCGTTCGCCGCGACCGGGGAAGGGGCTGGGGAGAGATTTCGCGCACCAGCCGCATGCCGACCAGGGTGTACCGGGTTTGCGGGCTGTTCCAGTTGCGGTAGCCGCAGCGGGCATAAAACGACCAAGTGTGCCACGAGCCCCCCCGGCGCACGCGCACGGTGCCGTCTGCGGGGCCTTGTGGATCATTGCGCGGGGAGTGCGCATAGTAGGTGTCCCCGTGCCAGTCCGACACCCACTCCCAGGCATTGCCCAGCATGTCGTGCAGGCCAAAGGCATTGGGCGCATAGCTGCCCACCGGGGCGGTGAAAACATGGCCGTCGCTGCCCGCCAAGGCGTGCTGCTGCCAGCGGGGCCACAGCGGGGCGACCTCCTGGTCAAAGGTGTTGGCGGTGTGCAGCAGGCCCTGCGGGTCGTCGCCATGCGGATAGCGGGTGCGGGTGCCGGCGCGGCAGGCGTATTCCCATTCGGCCTCGGTGGGCAGGCGGTAGTGGTGGCCTTCGGTGCGGCTCAGCCATTGGGCCAAGGCCTGGGCGTCGTTCCAGGTGACGTTCACGACGGGATGGTCTTGCCCCTGCGCAAAACCCGGGTTGCGCCACGAATAGCGAGGGTCCCGGCCCTCAAAGGCATCGCCGCGCTGGGTGGTGGCGGGGTCGTACTGCGCGTTGTAGCCGTAGCCGCCCGTGCCATCGGCTTCCGATTCGGGCTGGTAGCCCGAGGCCTCCAGAAAGCGCTGGAACTGCCCCACGGTGACCTCGTGCCGACCCAGGTAGAACGCCCGCCGGATGTGCACCGTGTGCGCGGGGCCTTCATCGGTCAACTCGGAAAAGCGCCTGGCCTCCAGCGCCGGGTACGCGCGTGCCAGGGTATCGGGCGGCTCCACGCCCCCCATCGTGAAGCGGCCCGCCGGGACCTGCTGGAAGACCATGCCCAGGCTGTTGGTCCAGGTGGCGGGGGCGGTGTTTTGCGCAGGCCCCGCATGGGCGCAGGCGCAGACCAGCACGGCTGTCAGGGCCACCCCATGCGCCCTGAGGGGGCGCCGCAGAAACCAGACCATGGCAGGGATCAGGGTTGGCGGTCGGGGGCTTCGCTCACGCATTCAAAAACTAGGCGCGAGCCATCGTTGCGCAGCAGCTTGGGGAACAGCGCCAGCCGCTGGCATTCGCGCGTGGCCGCTGCATAGGCGGGCGACGTGTCGGTGCCGTACACGGGCACGCTGAAGGTGCGGTCACGGCCCGATGCCATGGGCCCCGAGGGGTGGTGGGGGCTGGTAGTGTTGCAGCCCGCCAGCACGGCGAGCACGGAGAGGGTGGCAACTGGCAGTTTCATGGGAGTCTCCAAGAACAGAACGGACAGTTTACGCACAAGGCCCACGCCGACAGCGTAGGCGCATTGCGCACACACCACAATCTTCCGTCGCGGCCCAGGCGGGTATTCTGCGGATTCACCCTGGAGGTGAATATTTGAATGATTTTGGCCACTAGCGCTTATTGGTAAAGCGCGAGCAGCTATCAAAAAGTGACCGCTTCCCCCCAGCGCATTCCGACCCCGGATCCCGCCTTGGACAGGGACAAAGCGGTTTACGCGATGGCTGCAGCCTCTGCCAGCGCCTGCAGCGCGGCGACCACATCGTCGGCGCTCACGCCCTCCATCGGTGCCAGGCGCGGTGCCAGTGTCTGCAGTGCGTCCGGGTCTTTTTGCAACTGGGCAATGGCCTGGCCTGCTTCCTTGGGCGCGTCAAAACCGGTGCTTTGCAGCAGCAGGCGGCCATCGGCATCCACCAGCTTGAAGTAGAACTTGCCGTCGGCTTCGCGGTATTGCTTGAACGAAGGCAGCGCTGTCTTCGCGGCCTTGACGGGCTTGGGCGCCGCAGTGGCCTGGGCCAGACTGCGCAGGCCCACAGCGGCGCGCAGCTCGCGGATGAACGGCGTGGCCAGCGCACGGGCGCGTTCGGCACCGGCCAGCAGGGTCTGCTCGATGCGGGCGGGGTTGTGGATGAGTTCTTCGTACTGCGCACGCATGGGGGCGATCACCTGGTCCACACGTTCGAACAGGGTGTTCTTGGCATCACCCCAGGCAATGCCGTCGGCGTAGGCCTGGCGCAGCGCGGCGGTTTCGTCGGGCGTGGCAAACGCCTGGTAGATCTGGAACAGCGCCGATCCCTCGGTGTCCTTGGGCTCGCCGGGTGCGCGCGAATCGGTCAGGATTCCACCGATCAGCTTCTTGAGCTGTTCGCGCGAGCTGAACAGCGGGATGGTGTTGTCGTAGCTCTTGCTCATCTTGCGCCCGTCCAGGCCGGGAAGCGTGGCCACATGGTCGTCAATGGCGGCCTCGGGCAGCACGAAGTGTTCGCCATACAGGTGGTTGAAGCTCGCAGCCATGTCACGCGCCATTTCGATGTGCTGGATCTGGTCGCGGCCCACGGGCACCTTGTGCGCCTTGAACATCAGGATGTCGGCGCCCATCAGCACGGGGTACATGAACAGGCCGGCCGTCACGCCGTCGTCGGCATCGCGGTCGGCGGCAGTGTTCTTGTCCACGCTGGCCTTGTAGGCGTGGGCGCGGTTGAGCACGCCCTTGCCCGTCACGCAGGTCAGCAGCCAGGTCAGTTCGGGAATCTCGGGGATGTCGGACTGGCGGTAGAACGTGACCTTCTCGGGGTTCAGCCCTGCGGCCAGCCAGCTGGCGGCGATCTCCAGCGTGGAGCGCTGGATGCGCACCGGGTCTTCGCACTTGATGAGCGCGTGGTAGTCGGCCAGAAAGTAAAAGCTCTGCACGCCGGGCGTGAGGCTGGCGGCCACCGAGGGGCGGATGGAGCCCACGAAGTTGCCCAGGTGGGGTGTGCCCGTGGTGGTAATGCCGGTGAGAAAACGCGTGATGCTCATGGGAAGGATGTCAGCAAGAAACGGGGGGAGAAGAATTAACGCAACAGTGCTGTGAGCGGGGTGAGCAGAAACTGGATGACGCCGTAGCCCAGCGACATCAGCGGGCGCAGCCACAGCGTGCCCACCACCCCAGCGATCACCAGGCCCATCACAATGAAAAAGCCCCAGGGCTCGATGCGAGAGACCATGTGCGCCTGTTTCCAGGGCAGCAGGCCCACCAGGATGCGCCCGCCATCCAGCGGCGGCAGCGGAAACAGGTTGAACGCCCACATCACGAGGTTGACCAGCACGCCAGCGCGGGCCATCTCGATGAAAAAGCGCTCCTCCAAGCCAGAGCCCACCAGTGCCACCAGCAGCACGGCCCAGCCAATGGCCTGGATGAAGTTGGACGCCGGGCCCGCCAGCGCCACCCAGACCATGTGTTTCTTGGGATTGCGCAGGTTGCCGAAATTGACCGGCACCGGCTTGGCATAGCCAAACAGGAAGGCTCCCGAGGTCGCAAAGTACAGCAGCAGCGGCATCAGGATGGTGCCCACCGGGTCGATGTGTTTGATCGGGTTGAGGGTGATCCGGCCCATCATGTACGCGGTGTTGTCGCCAAAGTGGCGCGCGGCGTAGCCGTGGGCTGCCTCGTGCACGGTGATGGCAAACAGCACCGGCAGGGCGTAGATCAGAACGGTTTGGATGAGATTGGAGATGTCCACCCGGTGATTGTCTCAGACGCCCGCCACCCCAGCCGTTGCCGGGGCGACCCGCGCGGAGTACACGGCATGCCGGTGGTGGGATGACTGGCGCACAACAGGACTCGGGCAAGTGGCTCACCCCCAGGCAAGGCGGTTGTTGCATCCCGATTCGCGCAAGTTCTATGTGGGATGTACGTATGCCGAGGGCGCCCGCAGTGCCGTGATCATTGCTAGCATCTGACAGTTGCCCCCGGGGCGACCCAAAAAACCAAAACAACAGCCCTGGAGAGGCACAACATCATGTGGAACAACCTGAAAATTGGAACGCGCCTGGCCCTGGCGTTTGGCGGTATGGCACTGCTGGTGCTGCTGTTAATGGTCATGGCGCTGGCTGGCATCGGCGGGGCCGAGCAGGCACTGCAGGGCGCGCCTGTGACGGCGCCCCAGGCCCAGGCAGCACAGGCGCACCTGCAAAGCGCCCGGGCATGGATCATCGGCTGCAGCTGTGTGGCGTTTGTGCTGGCGCTGCTGGCTGTGTTCAGCCTGCGCATGAGCATCGTGGCGCCGCTCAACCAGGCCATCCTGATTGCAGAAACCGTGGCTTCGGGCGACCTGAGCCAGGAATTCAGCTCCGATCTGCAGGGCGACTTTGGCCGGCTCCTGAACGCCCTGGGCACCATGGAGGACACGCTGACCGACCTGGTGTCGCGCATCAAGCAGGACGCCGATGCCATCAGCGCCTCTGCCGCAGACATCGACCATGGCAACACCGACCTTTCCCGCCATGCGGAAGACCAGGTCTCTTCACTCACCGAAACTGCTGCCAGCATGGAGCAGCTGACCGCCACCGTGCGCCAGAACGCCGAGCGCGCCCATTCCGCCAGCGACCTCGCGGTGAAGGCCTCGGGCATTGCAGAGCAAGGGGGCGCGGTGGTGGGCGATGTGGTGTTGACCATGCAGGCCATCAGTGGCAGCTCACGCAAGATTGTGGACATCATCCAGGTCATCGAAGGCATTGCCTTCCAGACCAACATCCTGGCGCTCAACGCGGCGGTGGAAGCCGCCCGCGCGGGCGAGCAGGGCCGGGGCTTTGCCGTGGTGGCCAGCGAGGTGCGCAATCTGGCCCAGCGCAGCGCGGTGGCCGCCCGCGAGATCAAGGCGCTGATCAGCGCGTCGGTCGAGCAGGTGGAAAACGGTGCTGGCCAGGTGGGCAAGGCGGGCAAGACCATGCAGGAGATCGTGGCGGCCGTCGGGCAGGTCAGCGCACTGCTTGGCGAAATCTCCCACGCCCTGCGCGAGCAGAGCGATGCCATCAGCCATGTGAACGGCGCCGTGTCGCACATGGACGGCTCCACCCAGGAAACGGCTGCGCTGGTTCAGAACGCGGTTTCTACCGCCACCTCGCTCACGGCGCAGGCGCGCGATCTGGAGCAGGCTGTGGGTGCGTTCAAGTTATAGCCCCCCTGAGCGGCTGCGCCGCTTCCCCCTCAGGGGGACGCCACCGGTGGCCTGGCAAAGCCAGTTCCACGGTGGCGCTGGGATGGGGCCGCGCCAGTTGTGGAGGCCCCGGGCAAGCGCTATGGCAGTCGAGGTGAGGAGCTGCGGCTACAACCCCAGCGCCTGCAAGCTACCCCGACCTTCGCGCACCACTTCGGGTTCGCCGCCGCTGCCCATGGGCGTCAGGTCCACCACGGTGGTGGGTTCCAGCGGGCAGGCGCCTGCGTCCACGATGGCGTCCACCAGCTTTTCGTAGCGTTCGCGGATTTCCTGCGGGTCGTTCAGGGGCTCGGTCTCGCCGGCCGGGATCAGCGTGGTGGCCAGCAGCGGGGCGCCGTGCAGCTCCAGCAGCAGCTGCAGGCCCTTGCGGTCGGGTACGCGCAGACCGATGGTCTTGCGCGAAGGGTGGCTCACGCGGCGCGGCACTTCCTTGGTCGCTTCGAGGATAAAGGTGTAGGGCCCGGGCGTGCCCAGCTTGAGCAGGCGGTACTGGCGGTTGTCCACGCGGGCATAGTTGGCCAGTTCCGACAGGTCACGGCACAACAGGGTGAGGTGGTGCTTGTCGTCCACCTGGCGGATGCGGCGCATGCGATCGACGGCATCCTTGTCGTCCAGGTGGCAGACCAGCGCATAGCTGGAATCGGTGGGCACGGCCAGAATGCCGCCCTTTTGCAGCAGCATGGCGCCCTGCTTGAGCAAGCGCGGCTGGGGGTTGTCGGGGTGGACTTCGAAATACTGGGCCATGAAATGGTGCGTCTCGTCTCAAACGGCAGCGGGGTGCCGGATGCGTTCAGCCAGCAGTTCCCAGACCGGGGTGAGCTGGCCGGGTAGCAGCGGCAAGGTCCCCAGGTCGGTGTGGGACTCGTCCGGGCTGTGGAAGTCGCTGCCGCGTGAAGCGGCCAGCCCAAACTCCTTCGCCATCGCGGCGTAGGTGACATATTCGGCTGCGCTGTGGCTTCCGGTGACGACTTCCACCCCGCGCCCGCCGTGGGCCTTGAATTCGGAAAACAGCGCAAATTCTTCGTTGGCACTGAACTTGTAGCGCGCCGGGTGGGCAATGATGGCCATGCCGCCTGCCTCGGTGATCCAGCGCACGGCGTTGCCCAGCGACGCCCAACGGTGCGGCACATAACCAGGCTTGCCTTCGATGAGGTATTTGCGAAATACCTCGGAGGTGTCCTTGCAGACCCCGGTCTCCACCAGAAAGCGGGCGAAATGGGTGCGTGAAATCAATGCCGGGTTGCCTACGAACTGCAGCGCGCCCTCGTAAGCGCCCGGAATACCCGCCTGGGCCAGTTGTTCGGCCATGTCCTTGGCGCGTTCGCCGCGCCCACCGCGCGTAGCGGCCAGGCCCTCGGCCAGTCGGGTGTCGTTGGGGTCGAAACCCAGGCCGACGATGTGGACGGTGGTGTCGGCAAAGGTGACCGAGATTTCGACGCCCGTGAGGTAGGCCATGCCCTGCGCATGGGCAGCGGCGGCGGCGCGGTGCTGGCCGCCGATTTCGTCATGGTCGGTGAGCGCCCACAGCTCGACACCGTTGGCTTTCGCGCGGGCGGCCAGATCCTCCGGGGTCAGGGTTCCGTCGGATACCACGGAATGGCAATGCAGGTCGGCGTTCAATATGGATGTCACCGTGCCATTTTAGGGCTTGTACCGATATCGCGCGCCACCGCGCGACCCCTGTGCCGTCGTGGACGGGTTCCCCGGAGTCCTGCCAGGTGCCGCTGACCCCCGGGTGGGCCGTCCTGTCACCTTCAGCACCCTGGGTGCGGGTTTTTCCCGGGAAAAAGAGGGCAGGGCAGTGCCTGGGCTGGCGTAGGCTTGTGGCCTGCTGTTGACGCAATCGGATGTTGCGTGCCGCGCGTTGGCCGCACACTTACATTTCCAGGTCCACGAGGAAAAAGAACCATGCAAATCGACAATATCCGCGTTTCGCGCAAGCTGTGGGGAGCATTCATCCTGCTGATGCTGGCCATGCTGTTGATCTCCGGCTTCCAGCAGTACCGGGCCAACAGCTCCATGTCGGCTGCGATGGACCAGGTGGTCGAGATCGAAGAGCGCATCTCGGCGGCCATACGCTGGCGGGGTGCCACAGAAACCGCCGTCAATATGGTGATGGGAGGAGCCGTCACCACCGACGCGGTGCTGGCCCAGCAGTACGACGCCAAGGTCAAGGAAATCATTGGCGGCATCAACAAGATTCAAGAGGGGATCGTGGCCGGTGCCACGGCGCCCGAGGAAAAGGCGGCGCTCGACAAGGTGCTGGCCGAACGCAAGCTGGTGCTGGCCGCCACCGCCAAGACCTGGGAGCTCAAGGGCGCGGGCGATGGCGTGGCCACCCAGCAGTTTGCCGACAATGAACTCACCCCCATGGTGGCGCGCTACCTCAAGGCGCAGGATGATTTTGTTGCTGTCCTGCAAAAGCGCCGCGAGGAGATCCGGGCCGAGACCACGCAACGGCGGGTTGCCTACGCCATCCAGGGCCTGGTGGTGTCGGCCGTGCTGGTTGTGGTGGTGCTGCTGCTGGCCTGGAAGCTGGTGCGCTCCATCACCGTGCCATTGGACGAGGCGGTGGAAACCATTGACGCCATCGCCGCTGGCGACCTCACGCGCGAGCTGCAATCCACCCGCAAGGACGAGTTCGGCCACATGCTGAGGTCCCTGTCGGCCATGTCCACCCGCTTGCGGGGGGTGGTGAGCGAGGTGCGGGTGGGGGTGGATTCCGTCTCGTCGGCCTCGATCCAGATCGCCAACGGCAACCACGACCTGTCGGCCCGCACCGAGCAGACCGCCTCGAACCTGGAAGAAACCGCCGCCAGCATGGAAGAACTTACGGCCACGGTGAGCCAGTCGGCCGACACCGCGCGCCAGGCCAACCAGCTCGCGGGCACGGCGGCCCAGGCGGCGGCGCGCGGCGGCGAAGTGGTGGGCCAGGTGGTCACCAGCATGCAGCAGATCACCGACAGCAGCCGCAAGATCAGCGACATCATCGGCGTGATCGACGGTATCGCCTTCCAGACCAACATCCTGGCGCTCAACGCTGCTGTGGAAGCCGCCCGCGCGGGCGAGCAGGGCCGGGGCTTTGCGGTGGTGGCCAGCGAAGTGCGCAGCCTGGCTGGGCGCAGCGCCGAGGCCGCCAAGGAGATCAAGAACCTGATCAGTGCCTCGGTGGAAAACGTCGAGTCGGGCTCTGCCCAGGTGGCCCAGGCGGGCCAGACCATGGGCGAGATCGTGGCCAGCGTGCAGCGCGTGAGCGACCTGATCGGAGAAATCACGGCATCTTCCTCCGAGCAGCGCGACGGGATCGCCCAGGTCAACCAGGCCGTGACGCACCTCGACCAGATGACGCAACAAAACGCGGCGCTGGTGGAGGAGTCCACCGCCGCCGCAGCCTCGATGCGCGACCAGGCCCAGCGCCTGGCCGAGGTGGTGGCGGTGTTCAATGTGGGCGCGATGGCGGTTCGCGCACCGGCAGCGCCCCGCCCGGCTCCGTCTGCGGCGCCCCGGCCAGCGCCTGCGGCCAGAACCGCCCTCGACAACCAACCCGCAGCACCCAAGGCAACCAAGCCGACCAAGGCACCCGCCGCCGCTCGCTTGGCACCACCGGCCCCCGCCGCTGCACGCCCCGCTGCCACCCCTGGCCCATCGGCCGCGCCCGCTGCACCTGCGCCCCGGGCTGCAGCCAAAGGCGGAGATGACGACTGGGAAAGCTTCTAAAGGCCGCTGGGTGTAGTGGTTATTGCTATTAAAATGATAGCTATCTGCGCTTTTCTATCAAGCGCTGGCGGCCAAAAAGGCCCTTAAGTTTTTGCACCGTACCCCCGAGGCAGCCCCGGCTGCCTTTGTCTTTGTTTTTTTGCGATGGACGAAAGGATCTGCCCATGCCCCTGGTCAACATCCGCCTCGCGCGGCGCGAACTGCCCACCACCGCAGCCCAAAAGGCAGCCCTGATCGCCGGTGTCACCCAACTCATGCAGCAGGTGCTGGACAAGCGCCCTGACAGTGTCACCGTCATCATCGACGAGGTGGACCCTGAAAACTGGGGCCAGGGCGGCGAGCCGGTGACGGTGATCCGCCAGCGCAGCAAGGGCCCTGCGCAGGCCTGAGCGGGGTGGGGCCTTGCCCTAGGGATGACCTGCACAACTCCCTGCGGTCTGTGATAGCGCGGTCTCGGGTGGTCCACTGCGTTGCTTTTCTTGCCAATAGCGCGGCTATTGACTGCAAAAAGATGCCTTGTGCCCCATCCCGATCCGCACTACCACCGCCTCGCGAGGGTTATGCAGGTCATCCCTAGGAGTCTGTCGGACTTGGAAATCGTCGGCTGCAAATTGACCTCGGCGGTCCATTTTCCACCGTCTTTTTGCCCCATAGCTCGGCTATGGGGCTGCAAATCAGGCAAAAACTGTCCTCGCTGGGGCCAATTTTCGCTTCGACGCTCCAAGTCCGACAGACTCCTAGATCTGAGCCCCCTCGACCAAAAACTGCACCTTCCGCTCGCCTTTCCACTCGTTCACATCGAGGCGAAAGGCTAGCAGCACGCGCGCGGGCAGTTGCTCGGTGTGGCCGAACCAGATGGCGTCCACCGGGTTGCCCTGGTGCATGAGCTTGATCGACAGGTGATTTTTGGCCTCGCCCACCAGGCGCTGGCTCACGATCTGCACTTCCTCGCTGAAGGTGGGGGGCGCAAAGCCCTGGCCCCACACCTCGTGGTGCAGGGTGTCCACCATGTCGGCGCGGCAGTATTCCGGGGCCAGCGGGCCGTCGGTCTCGATGCGGCGGGTGAGGGTGGCGGCGTCCAGCCATTCCTGGGCGACCCGGGCCAGCGCCTGCTCGAAGGTATCGAACGAGTCTGCGTCCACCGTGCAGCCGGCCGCCATGGCGTGGCCGCCAAATTTCAGCAACACGCCCGGGTGGCGTTTTGCCACCAGGTCGAGCGCGTCGCGCAGGTGAAAGCCGGGGATGGAGCGGCCGGAGCCCTTCAGCTCGTGCTCCTTGCCCGGCGCGCTGCTGGCCGCAAAGACAAAGGTGGGGCGGTGCAACTTGTCCTTGATGCGGCTGGCCACGATGCCCACCACGCCTTCGTGGAAGTCGGGGTCGAACACGCTGATGGCCGGGGGCGGTTCTTCGTCTTCCTGGAACAGGCTTTCGGCCATCAGCATGGCCTGGTCGCGCATGCCGCCTTCGATCTCGCGGCGCTCGCGGTTGATGCCGTCGAGCGTGCCCGCCAGCTCGGCGGCGCGGCCTGCGTCGTCGGTGAGCAGGCATTCAATGCCCAGCGTCATGTCGGCCAGGCGCCCTGCGGCGTTGATGCGCGGTCCTAAGGCGAAGCCAAAGTCGAAGGTGGTGGCCACGGGCGCCTTGCGGCCGGCAGCGGTGAACAGCGCGGCTACCCCGGCGGGCATCTGGCCTGCGCGGATGCGCTTCAGGCCCTGGGCGACCAGGCGGCGGTTGTTGGCGTCGAGCTTGACCACGTCGGCTACCGTGCCCAGCGCCACCAGGGTGAGCAGCGGGTCGAGCTTGGGTTGGGTGGCCGCGTCAAAAATGCCGCGCGCCCGCAGCTCGGCGCGCAGGGCCAGCAGCACGTAGAACATCACGCCCACACCGGCCATGGACTTGCTCTCGAACGTGCAGCCGGGCTGATTGGGGTTGACGATGGCATCGGCCGTGGGCAGCTCGGGGCCGGGTAGGTGGTGGTCGGTGACGACGACCGTGAGGCCCAGCGCCTTGGCCTCGGCCACGCCGTCCACGCTGGCGATGCCGTTGTCCACGGTGATGAGTACGTCGGCGCCGCGCTCGGCCACGCGGCGGGCGATGGATGCGGTGAGGCCATAACCGTCCGTCACGCGGTCGGGCACGAGGTAATCCACCTGTTGAGCGCCCAGCAGCCGCAGCCCGCGCACGCCCACGGCGCAGGCGGTGGCGCCGTCGCAGTCGTAGTCGGCCACGATGACGAGGCGCTTGTTCTGCGCCATGGCGTCGGCCAGCAGGCGCGCGGCGGTGTCAATGCCTTTGAGGCCCGCGGGGGGCAACAACCTGCCCAGGCCGTCGTCCAGCTCGTCCTTGGCACGCACACCGCGCGCGGCATACAGGCGCGCCAGCAGCGGGTGCACACCGGCCTGTTCCAGCGCCCAGGCGGCACGGGGGGGAATGTCTCTTGCTACTATTTTCATAGCTTATCGCGCTTGTCTGTAAAGCGCTGGGGCCTGAAAAGGCTTTGAAAACGCTGGGCCAGGGTGCGGGGGGCGGTGTGGAAGGCCAGCGTGTTGCGCTCGCCGCACAGGGTCAGTTGCACCGGCTCGCCGCCTTCGGACTTGCGCAGCAGATCGGCCACCGGGCCTGCGTCCAATGCGGTCCACGCGGCGGCCCAGGCGCGCCAGTCCTCGTTCAGTGCCGCATCGCGCAAGGTGGTGGGCACCGTCGGCGTGGGGAGGGCAGACGGGGCAGGGGTGGGAATTGGGCCGGTGCCATGCACCCAGAACGAGTTGATCACCGGCAGCCCGCGCTCCGAGCGCTCGTCGTTGAAGGCGTGGGTGTAGAGCAGCATCTGCATCTCGCTGTGCAAACGGTGCAGGGTCCGGGCCGCCTTGGCGTCCGGCATCCAGGCGCGCACATCGCGCTGCAGCACGCGCTCCAGCGAGGCGGTAGCCAGGTCGGCAAACAGGGGGCTGGTGGCCAGCCAGCGTGTGGGCTGGTCGTAGTGCAGGGTGATGCCGTCTTCGGCAAACCAGGGTGAGACGATGGCCAGCAGCGCGCGCGACGCGGCTTCATCCAGCGCGAGGTGCTCGGGGTTGCGCAGCGTGACGTGGTCGGTGCTGACCTGCCACTGGCAGGGCGTGACAAACGCCCAGGCGTCACTGTTGGGTGACTGGCCTTGCTGGTGGCGGTGCCACGCGGCCCAGGGGATGCGCCCGTCCTGCGCTGGCAGTCCCAGCGCGCGCGCCAGGGCGCGTTCGTGGGGGGCGGAGAAGCTGGTCTCCTCGCCGCTGTCACTGTGGGTGGGATGGGGGCTGAGCCGGGCCAGAAGCCGGTCCAGGTGGGGCAGGGTCAGGCCCTGCAGGGCTTGCTGGCATCCGGTGGCTGCGCTGGCGGCGTAGGGAACGAGCAAATGGTTGGTGTCCGACATGGCTAGAGCGAGTGGAACACTTTTACGTGCCCACGAAAGCCGGGGAAAGGCCCGGCAACAAGGCGCAGGACGCGCAGCGGTTGGGATACCGCAAGCGGACTGCAACGCAGTGGCCGGGCCTTTCCCCGGCTTTCCCGAAGGGTTGGGCCTCCAGGCCAGCGCTCGCGGCGTTGCGGACCTTGCCAAGGCATCCAGCCTTGGCAGCGGTCCGCGCCTTGCGATCACTGGCCTGGAGGCCCAACGTGGGTATGTAAAAGTGTTTCACTCGCTCTATTGTCCGGGATGCCACAATCTGGCCGGCCTGTGGCGTGCATTCCGCACTCTGCAGTGCCTTCTTTCCTTATCCATGCAAATCCCCTACGAACTGGCCCTGGGCTGGCGCTACACGCGCGCGGGCCGCGCCACGCGGCGCAATGGCTTCATCTCGTTCATCTCGGGCGTGTCCATGCTGGGCATTGCGCTCGGGGTGGCGGCGCTCATCATTGTGTTGTCGGTGATGAACGGCTTTCAGAAAGAGGTGCGCGACCGCATGCTGAGCGTGGTCTCGCACATCGAGATTTTTGCGCCCCAGGGCGCTGCGTTGCCCGACCCTGCGCGCACGCTGGCCGAGGCGAAGCAAAACCCCAACGTGGTGGGCGCCGCACCGTTCGTGGCCGCGCAGGCGCTGCTGGCGCGCGGCGAGGACATGAAGGGTGCGCTGGTGCGCGGCATCGACCCGGCGCTGGAAGGCGCCGTGACGGACCTGGCCGCCACCAACGAAAAGACACTGAATCTGCTGGTGCCCGGCGAATTCCGCGTTGTGCTGGGGGGCGAGCTGGCCCGCATGCTGGGCGTGCGCGCTGGTGATGTGGTCACCCTGATCGCGCCCGCAGGGCAGGTCACGCCGGCGGGCGTGGTGCCGCGCCTCAAGCAGATGACCGTGGCGGGCACGTTTGATTCGGGCCACTACGAATACGACTCGGCCCTGGTGCTGCTGCACCACGAGGATGCGCAGCGCATCTTTCGCCTGGAAGGCCCCACGGGCGTGCGCCTGAAGCTCAAGGACCTGCACCAGGCGCGCGAGGTGGCCCAGCAACTGGCGGGCAGTCTGAGCGGCCAGTTGCTCATCCGCGACTGGACGCAGCAGAACCGCACCTGGTTTGCGGCCGTGCAGCTCGAAAAACGCATGATGTTCATCATCCTCACCCTCATCGTGGCGGTGGCGGCGTTCAACCTCGTATCGACCCTCGTGATGACGGTGACCGACAAGCGCGCCGACATCGCCATCCTGCGCACCCTGGGCGCCAGCCCCAAGAGCATCATGGGCATCTTTGTGGTGCAGGGCGCCATGGTCGGCGTGATCGGCACGGCCGTGGGCCTGCTGCTGGGCCTGGGCATCGCGTTCAACATCGACGTGATCGTGCCCGCCATCGAGAAGGCGCTCAACGCGAGCTTCTTGCCCAAGGACATCTACCTCATCAGCAAGATGCCGAGTGAACCCCAGAGCAGCGACATCATGCCCATCGGCATCATCTCGCTGGTGTTGGCTTTTGTGGCCACCCTGTACCCCAGCTGGCGCGCCAGCCGTGTGAACCCCGCCGAGGCGCTGCGCTATGAGTGATCAGAAAGTTGGAGTGGTGGTATTGGAGGCCAAGGGCCTCACCAAGCGATTCACCGAAGGCCGCCTCGATGTGACGGTGCTCAAAGGCGTGGATCTTCAGATCCGCGCGGGCGAAACGCTGGCCATCGTCGGCGCATCGGGCTCGGGCAAGAGCACGCTGCTGCACCTGCTGGGCGGGCTGGATGCGCCCACGGCAGGCACCGTGCGCCTCAAGGGTGAAGAGATGTCTTCGCTGTCAGCAGAGCGCCAGGGCCAGCTGCGCAACCAGCACCTGGGTTTTATCTACCAGTTCCACCACCTGCTGCCCGAGTTCAGCGCGCTGGACAACGTGGCCATGCCGCTGCGCATCCGTCGTCTGCCGCTGGCGCAGTGCCATGCCGAGGCTGAGCGGGTGCTCACCTCCGTCGGTTTGAAAGAGCGTCTGATGCACCGGCCCGCCGAGCTATCGGGCGGCGAGCGCCAGCGTGTGGCGATTGCGCGTGCCTTGGTGACGCGGCCCGCGTGTGTGCTGGCGGATGAGCCCACGGGTAACCTGGATCGCAGCACCGCCGACGGCGTGTTTGACCTGATGCTGCAGCTGGCGCGCGACCAAGGCACGGCGTTTGTGATGGTGACTCACGATGAGTCGCTGGCGGCGCGGTGTGATCGCGTCTTGCGGCTGGTGTCTGGGGTTTTGGGGTGATTTTGGACCCTGGCGCTTGTCTGGAGAGCGCGGGGTGCTATTGTTTTTGTAGTCTTGTGGTGCCCTCCTGTCCGTTCGGGCTGAGCTTGTCGAAGCTTGTTCTTGCTGGTTGGGACAGCATGCTTGGGTTGAGTGCGGAGGCCGGTAGTCGCCCGGCATGCGAGTAACTTTCTTTTGCTTCGCCAAAAGAAAGTCACCAAAGAAAAGGCGACCCCCAGTCTGCGACCCCTGCGCTTCGCTACGGGGCAAACCTGCGTCGGGGCGGTTGCGGGGTGCGCCGCAGAACTCACTGCGCGCCTGCGGCGCTCCGCTCGAACAACTGCGGCGAGTCAGAGCACGAAGCATGGGCGCTCCGACGCCCATGCCACCCCGCAACCGCCCCGCCGCAGGCGCAGCCAGCAGGGGGTTGGGCACCCGAATATCCAACAGCCGAACAGCCACACGGGCCTTTGTTTCGCTCGGCCTCACCTCGCGGGCGCAAGCGCCACGCGCTGCACAAACTGGGCCGAGCGAAGCAATGGCCCGAACGGATGTCCGCTCCCCGGGTTCCCTTCAGGATGCGCCGAGGAGCGCAGCGGCCAGCGGATCAGGGCTCGCGATTGTCTGAGCGCAACGAAGTGGAGCGAGTTCGAGCGAGACCCCGCTGGACGCGAGCACCGCAGGTTGCCCGCAGCGAAGCGAAGGGACGCAGCGTGTAGGGTCGCCTTCTCTTTGGTGACTTTCTTTTGGCGAGGCAAGAGAAAGTTACTGCGCCGCCGGGCGCACACCCCGGCTCCCGCCCTGAAACCAGGCATGCGGCAAATGCAGCGCTCAAACCCTGGCTTCGACAGGCTCGGCCCGAACGGTCAGGGTGACGCCCCGGCTTCGACGAGCTCAGCCCGAACGGATCGTGCGGTGAAACGGTCGGGAGGTACGCCCTTCACGCGCCCAATTTACCCAAGGCGCGCAACACATTCTCCGCAGTCGCCGGTGCCATCAACACCACGGGCTCCGTAGCGTCCCGCCCCTCACGTCCCGCAGCCACCGCATTGCGCAGCGCCTCGTACACACTGATCGCCAGCATGAACGGCGGCTCGCCCACCGCCTTGCTGCCGCCCACGTTGTCTTCCCGGTTGGCCTCGGGCCACAGTTCCACCTTGAAGTGTTGGGGGATGTCCCCCGTCGCCGGGATCTTGTAGGTGCTCGGCGCGTGCGTGGCCAGATACCCTTTGTCGTTCCACACCAGCTGCTCCGTGGTCAGCCAGCCCATGCCCTGCACAAAACCACCTTCTATCTGCCCGATGTCGATGGCCGGGTTGATGCTGTGACCCACGTCGTGCAGGATGTCCACGCGCGCCACGCGGCTTTCGCCGGTCAGCGTGTCGATGACCACCTCGGAACAGGCAGCGCCGTAGCTGAAGTAGTAGAACGGCCGGCCCGTGAGCGTGGCCTTGTCGTAGTGGATCTTTGGCGTGCGGTAAAAGCCATCGCTCCACAGCTGGATGCGGTTGGCGTACGCCTCCTTCACCACGTCGTCGAACGCGCGCACCTTCTTGGGCGAGATCACCTGGCCGCCCTCGAAGCGGATGGCGCCCGCGCCGCAGCCATCGAGTCCGCACACGAACGAGGCCAGGTTGTCCCGCACATTGCGGGCTGCGAACTGCGCCGCGCGGCCGTTCAGGTCGGTGCCACTGCTGGCGGCCGTGGCGCTGGCGTTGGGCACCTTGCTGGTGTCGCTGGCGGTGACCAGCACACGGTGCAGCGGCACACCCAGCTCGTCGGCCACGATCTGCGCCACCTTGGTGTGCAGGCCCTGGCCCATTTCGGTGCCGCCGTGGTTCACCTGCACGCTGCCGTCGGTGTACACATGCACCAGCGCGCCCGCCTGGTTGAACAGCGTGGCGGTGAAGCTGATGCCGAACTTGACGGGCGTGATGGCCAGGCCGCGCTTGAGCACCGGGCTTGTGGCGTTCCACGCAGCGATGGCGGCCTGGCGCTGGCGGTAGTTGGCATCGCGCTCCAGCTGGGGCATCAGCGCGTGGAGGATGTTGTCCTCCACCGTCATCTGGTAGTGCGTGACGTTGCGGCCATCGGCTGCATCCTTGCCGTACAGATTGACCATCCGCACGTCCTGCGCATCGCGACCCAGCGCGCGGGCGATGTCGCCCAGGATGGCCTCGATCACGATCACGCCCTGCGGCCCGCCGAAGCCGCGAAACGCCGTGTGGCTCTGCGTATTCGTCTTGCAGCGGTAGGAGGCGATTTCCACATCGCTCAGGTAGTACGCGTTGTCGGCATGGAACACGGCCCGGTCGGCCACGGGGCCGGACAGGTCGGCGCTGAAACCGCAGTTGGCGGCCATCTGCAGCTTCAGGCCCGTGATGCGGCCGGTGTCGTCAAAACCCACGTCGTACTCGTACGCAAACGGGTGGCGCTTGCCGGTGACCATGAAGTCCTCGTCGCGGTCCAGCCGCAGCTTGACGGCGCGGCCGAACTTATTGGCAGCCACGGCGGCCCACACGGCCAGGTGACCAGCCTGGGTCTCCTTGCCGCCAAAGCCCCCGCCCATGCGGCGGCATTCCACCTTGACCGCGTGGTTGTCGATGCCCAGCGCGTGCGCCACCCAGTGCTGCACCTCGCCGGGGTGCTGGGTGCTGGAGTAGATCCACCACTGCTTTTGCTCCAGCGGCAGGGCGTAGGCGATCTGGCCTTCCAGGTAGAAGTGCTCCTGCCCGCCCACCTCAAACGCGCCTTGCAGGCGGTGCGCTGATTGCGCAAGGCCCGTGGCGGCGTCACCCCGGCGCACGAAGACGGGGGGCAGCACGTAGCTTTCGGCTTTCAGTGCCTCGTGCACGGAAAGCACGGCGGGCAGTGGGGCGATGTCGAGCTTCACGGCACGCACCGCACGCCGCGCCTGCATGACCGAGTCGGCCACCACCAGGCCGATGACCTGGCCGATGTGCTGCACGGTGTCGACTGCAAAAACGGGCTCGTCGTGCGCAAAGGCGGCCAGCAACTTGTCGCCGGGAACGTCTTGCGCCAGCACCACGCCGCGCACGCCGGGCAGGGCCAGGGCGGCGCTGGCATCCACGCCGTTCAAGGTGCCATGCGCCACCGTGGAGAGGATGGGCGCTGCGTACAACGTGCCCTTCACCTCCGGCAGGTCGTCGATGTAGTGGGCGGCACCGGCCACCTGGGCGCGCGCGCTTTCATGGATGTGCGACTGGCCCATGGCGCGGGGACTGGCGGGTGCGCTGGTCTGCTGCGGGGCTTGGGGCTCGGCGGCGTGGGCGTCGGCGGTGGCAGCCACCGGGTCGTCCACGGCGTCGCGGCTCACCGGGAGGCCCGTGGGGAGAGATTCGCGCTGGTTCATACCGCAGCCTCCAGTCGGAAGTTCTCCACGCTCACGGCCTCTTCGCCCTGGCTCTCCAGCCAGAAGCGCTGCAGCAGGCTGGCCAGCACCGTGCGGCGGTAGGTGCCGCTGGCGCGCATGTCAGAGATGGGGTTGAACTCGCCTTGCAGCGCTTGCGCAGCGCGGGCGATGGTGTCGGCATTCCAGGGCTGGCCGGTCAGCGCGGCTTCGGTCTGGCGCGCGCGGGCTGGTGTGGCAGCCACACCGCCCGCGCCGATGCTGGCGCGGCGCACCACGTCGGCTTCGATGTCCAGGTTGATGACAAGGCAGACGGCAGAAATATCGTCGTCGAAGCGCTTGGAAATCTTGTAGGCCCGAAGCACTTCCGTGACACCCGGCCTGGGCACCACGATGCGTGCCAGCAGTTCGTCGGGCGCCATCACGTTCTGCCGGTAGCCGGTGTACAGGTCTTCCAGCGCCATGGCGCGTTCGCCGCGCACGCTGGCCAGCACCACCTGGGCGCGCAGTGCAATCAAGAGCGGCATCGAGTCGCCAATGGGCGAGCCGTTGGCCACGTTGCCCCCCAGCGTGCCCGAATTGCGCACGGGCAGGCCCGCAAAGCGCGTGGCAAAGCTGTGCAGCTGTGGCCACTGTGCGGTCAGTGCCGCAAAGGCGTTGGTCAGCGTGACGGCGGCGCCGATGGTGATGTGGTGTGCGTCCTGCTGGATCTGCCGCAGCTCTGCCGCGCGGGTCACATCCAGAATCTGCGCGTACTGTTTGTGCTGCTTGGTCACCCACAGGCCCACATCGGTGCAGCCTGCCACGACCTGCGCCGCAGGGTGCGCGGCGCGTGCGGCCAGCAGGTCGGGCAGCGTGGTGGGTGAAATATAAGAAGAATTGGCATCTGGCGCTTGATGGTCAAGCGCAAGCAGCTCTAATTTTTGTAGCAAAAACGGCTCGTTCACCGCCATCGCTGGCAGGGCGGCCATCTGCTGTGCGGCGTTCAGGATGGGGCGGTAGCCGGTGCAGCGGCACAGGTTGCCCGAGAGTTCTTCCTGCGCCAGCTCGCGGGTGATGGGTTGGCCATGGCACACATGGTTTTGGTACATGCCAAAGAGGCTCATCACGAAGCCGGGGGTACAAAAGCCGCATTGCGAGCCGTGGCACTGCACCATGGCTTCTTGTGCTGGATGGAGCGTGATGGTTTGACCAGGAGCCGTTGCGGCATCGCCCACGGGCTGGATCAGTGGGTCTTCCGCCAGGTCCTCCACCGTCCACAGCGCCATGCCATCCACCGAATGCGCCAGGCGGATGCAGCTGTTCACCGCGCTGTAGTGCAGCTTGCCGTCCCGCGCCTCGCCCAGCACCACGGTGCAGGCGCCGCAGTCGCCTTCGCCGCAGCCTTCCTTGGTGCCGGTGCAGCCCAGGTCTTCGCGCAGCACCTCCAGCAAGGTTCGGTCGGGTGGTACATTGCCCAGCGCCACGGGCTGGCCTCGGCGCAGGAATTGCAAGGGTCTTGTTGTCATGACAAACGCCACTTCGATCTTGGATGGAAAGGTTCAGCAGAGGGTAGAACGCAGTACCGTTACCGGCATATGCGCAAGCTTATGGCACCCATGCCCACACCGCTATGAGAGACCACGCCCTTTTCGACAAGATAGACCTCCATCTCATAAGGGTCTTGCACACCGTGCTCACAGAACGCAGCGTATCGAGGGCCGCCGTCCGCCTGGGCATGCACCAGCCGGCGGTGTCGGCTGCGCTCAAGCGGCTGCGCGACCTGGCGGGCGACCCGCTGCTCGTGCGCTCGGGCGCCAGCATGATGCCCACCGATGCTGCGCTGCGCATGGTGGAGCCTGCGGGCGCGATCCTGCGCTCGGCCGAGGCGCTGTTTTCAGACGCACGCGGGTTTGACCCGCGCACGGCCACCCGCACCTTTCGTGTGGCCGCCAGCGATTACCTCGACCCCCTTTTTCTACCCCAGCTCGTGGCCCGCATCAAGGTCGAGGCCCCTTTGTGCCCCATCGAGATCCTGCCCCTGTCGGCCGACACGCACTACCACGCCCATCTCGCGCAGGGCGAGGTGGATGTGGTGATTGGCAACTGGCCCCAGCCGCCGGACGACCTGCACATGGGCCGCCTGTTTGGTGACGAGGTGGTGTGCCTGGTCGGCAAAGACCACCCCGCCGTGCGGCGCGGCTGGGACGTGGAAAGCTGGCTGGCCGCCGAACACATCGCGCCCACGCCCACCCACCCCGGCGCGCGCGGCGTGATCGACGCCCACCTGGACAGCCTGGGCATGCAGCGCCACATCACGGCGCGCTGCGCACATTTCAGCCTCATCCCCAGCATCGTGGCATCGAGCTTGCTTGTGCTGACCACCGGCCGCCAGTACTGCGAGCGGTATGTGGAGCAACTTCCGCTGGCCATATTGCCGTGCCCGGTGCCGTTTCCTCGGCTCATGTACTACCAGCTGTGGCACGCCCGCACGCACCACTCGGCCGCCGCAGCCTGGCTGCGAGATTGCGTGAAAACCGTGGCTGCTTCGCTACGAAAAGAATAGCTGCTTGAGCATGCTGAACAAGCGCCATGAGGTATTTTCATTCTTATAACAAGTTGTAAAACTGAGAGACAATCCCCGCATGAGTTCTCCCTCCAATCCTTCAGCGCCTGGTGCGGCGCCGCCACGGCTGCAGCTGGTGGGCATCACCAAGCGCTACCCGGCCGTGGTGGCCAACAGCGGCGTGTCGCTCACGGTGCTGCCGGGTGAAATCCACGCCGTGCTGGGCGAAAACGGCGCGGGCAAGTCCACGCTGATGAAAATCATCTACGGCTCGGTCAAGCCCGATGAAGGCAGCGTGTTCTTCAACGGCCAGGCCGTGCAGGTGCGCAACCCGCAAGAAGCGCGGGCCCTGGGCATCGCCATGGTGTTCCAGCATTTCAGCCTGTTCGACACCCTCACGGTGGCCGAGAACGTGTGGTTGGGCCTGGACAAGAGCCTGACGCTGGCCGAAGTGACCGGCCGCATCAGCGCCAAGGCCGCCGAATACGGCCTCGACATCGACCCCCTGCGCCCCGTGCACACCCTGAGCGTGGGCGAGATGCAGCGGGTGGAGATCATCCGTGCGCTGCTCACCAACCCCAAGGTGCTGATCCTGGACGAGCCCACCTCGGTGCTCACGCCCCAGGCGGTCGAAAAGCTTTTTGTGGTGCTGCGCAAGCTGGCCAGCGAGGGCTGCAGCATCCTCTACATCAGCCACAAGCTGCACGAAATTCGCGCGCTGTGCACCGCCTGCACCGTGCTGCGCGGCGGCAAGGTCACGGGCGTGTGCAACCCGGCGGAGGAATCCAATGCCTCCCTGTCGCGCCTGATGATTGGCGCCGAGCCGCCCGCGCTGGAGCACCGCGCGGTGCAGACCGGCGCCACGGTGCTGCGCGTCAAGGGCCTGTCGCTGCCGCGTGCCGACCAGTTCGGCGTGGACTTGATCGACCTGCAGTTCGAGGTCAAGGCGGGCGAAGTGGTGGGCATTGCCGGCGTGTCGGGCAATGGGCAAAAAGAGCTGCTGTATGCGCTGTCGGGTGAAGACCAACGGGCCGAGCCTGCGAGCATCCAGGTCTCGGGCCAGAACGCAGGCCGCATGGGCCCCGGCCAGCGCCGTGCGCTGGGCCTGCACTTTGTGCCCGAAGAGCGTTTGGGCCGGGGCGCCGTGCCCACCATGGGGCTGGCGCACAACCTGCTGCTCACGCGCACCAATGCGGTCAGCGGCAGTGGCTGGATCAAGGTGGGCGCGCTGCAAAAGCATGCCGAGGACATCATCCGGCGCTTCAATGTGAAGGCGGGCGGTCCCAACGCAGCGGCCAAGTCGTTGTCGGGCGGCAACCTGCAGAAGTTCATCGTGGGGCGCGAGATCGATGCCAACCCGAAGCTGCTCATCGTCTCGCAACCCACCTGGGGTGTGGACGTGGGGGCTGCGGCGCAGATTCGCGGCTCCATCCTGGCGCTGCGCGATGCGGGCTGCGCCGTGCTGGTGGTGAGTGAGGAGCTGGACGAATTGTTTGAGATCTGTGACCGGCTGCACGTGGTGGCCAAGGGGCATTTGTCGCCGTCCGTGCCGCGCGCCGAGGCCACGGTAGAGCGCATTGGCGAATGGATGAGCGGGCTGTGGCATGCCGATGTCCAAGCGCACCTCGCACAACAGGCCAAGGCAGCGGAGGTGCAGCATGCTTAAGCTGGAACCGCGCCCCCAGGCTTCTGGCTGGTGGACCTATGGCTCGCCGCTGCTGGCGCTGGCCGTCACGGTGTTGATTGGTGTGGCCTTGTTCATCGCATTGGGCAAGGACCCGGTGCGCGGGTTGCAGGTCTTCTTCTGGGAGCCGATCAAGACGCAGTACGCCATTGGCGAACTCATGGTCAAGGCCACGCCGCTGTTGCTCATTGCGCTGGGGCTGGCGGTGTGCTTCCGCTCCAACGTGTGGAACATCGGCGCCGAAGGCCAGTTTGTCATCGGCGCCGTGGTGGCGGGCGGCGTGGCGCTGCTGGCCGACAAGACCACCGGGCCGTGGATCGTGCCCGCCATCCTGCTCGCCGGGGTGCTGGGTGGCATGGTGTGGGCGGGGCTCACGGCACTGCTGCGCGACAAGTTCAACGCCAATGAAATCCTGGTGAGCCTGATGCTGGTCTATGTGGCCACGCTGGTGCTGGGCTACCTGGTCTATGGCCCATGGAAAGACCCCATGGGCTACAACTTTCCGCAGACCAAGACGTTCGAGAAAGTCACGCAGATCCCGCGCCTGATGCAGGGCTCGCGCGTGTCCATCGGGCTGCTGCTGGCGCTGGCGGGTGCTGCGGCCTTGTGGGTGTTTCTGTTCCGCACGCGGGCCGGTTTTGCCCAGCAGGTGGGCGGGCTGGCCCCTGCAGCGGCGCGCTATGCGGGCTTCTCGTCGCGCAAGGCACTGTGGACGGCGCTGCTGATCTCAGGCGGTGCGGCGGGCCTGGCGGGCGCGCTGGAGGTGGCCGGGCCCATTGGCCAGCTCACGCCGTATGTGCCCGCAGGCTACGGCTTTGCCGCCATCATCGTGGCCTTTGTGGGGCGGCTGCACCCGGTGGGCATGATTTTGTCGGCCATCCTCATGAGCATGTTCTACATCGGCGGCGAGCTGGCGCAGTCGCGCATGGGCCTGCCCAAGTCGCTCACGGGCGTGTTCCAGGGCCTGCTGCTGTTCACGCTGCTGGCCTGTGACACCTTGATCGCCTACCGCATCCGCTGGGTGGCCGCGAAGGGAGGCAAGTAATGGAATCCTATGCACTCCTGATCGGCGCCACGCTGAGCGCGGGCACCGTTCTGGCCATCGCAGCCCTGGGCCTCTTGATCAATGAAAAAGCTGGCATCGTCAACCTGGGGGCCGAGGGCATGATGCTCTGCGCCGCCATTGCGGGGTTTGCCACCGTGGTGCACACGGGCAACACCTGGCTGGGGTTTGCGGCGGGCATGGCCGCTGGCGCGCTGCTGGCGGCCATCTTTGGTGTGCTGGTGATCTGGCTCAACACCAACCAGTACGCCACGGGGCTGGCGCTCAGCCTGTTCGGCGTGGGTTTTTCGGCCTTTGCGGGCATCAGCTACGTCCAGGCCAAGCTGCCAGAGCTGCCCAAATACGTGATCCCGGTGCTGGGCGATGTGCCACTGCTCGGCCCCGCGCTGTTCCGGCAGCACCCGCTGGTGTACGTCACCATGCTGCTGGTGGCGGGGCTGATCTGGTTCCTGTACCGCACGCGCGCCGGGCTGGTGCTGCGCTCGGTGGGCGAGTCGCCCGAGTCGGCCCATGCGCTGGGCTACCCCGTGCGCCGTATTCGCTTGGCCGCCGTGGTGGCCGGTGGCTCGCTGTGCGGGCTGGCCGGCGCGTACATCTCTACCGTTTACACCCCGCTGTGGGTGGAGGGTATGGTGGCCGGGCGCGGCTGGATCGCGCTGGCGCTGACCACCTTTGCCACGTGGCGCCCGGCACGGGTGTTGCTTGGTGCTTACCTGTTTGGCGGCGTGACCATGCTGCAGTTCCATTTGCAGGCCACGGGCGTGCAGGTGGCCAGCCAGTTGCTGAGCATGCTGCCCTATGTGGCGACCATCGTGGTGTTGGCGCTGATCTCGCGCAATCCGGCGTGGATCCGCATCAACATGCCGGCATCGCTGGGCAAGCCGTTTTATCCGGGTTCGTGAACAAGCACTGGTCCCAAGAATTGCTGGTTACCCGGTGGTAGATCGCCCCATAATTAGTGTTTTCGTCCCTCAACCTTTGCAAGTCTTACTTCTTCAATAAGGAAACCGACATGACTGATCTGCAGAAACGCTCCATGCTCAAGGTGGCAGCGCTCTCCGCCGTGGCCGCTGCTGCCCTCGTGGGCTGTGGCAAGAAGGAAGAACCGGCACCGGCCCCCGCGCCCGCACCGGCTCCCGTGGCAGAAGCACCGGCGCCCAAGCCCGAGCCTCTGAAGATCGCGTTTGCCTACGTCGGCCCGGTGGGCGATGGTGGCTGGTCGTTCGCCCACGACAACGGCCGCAAGGCCATCGAGAAGGAATTCGGCGACAAGGTCGTGACGAGCTTTGTGGAAAGCGTGCCCGAGTCCGCCGACGCCGAGCGCGTGCTGCGTGACCTGGCCGGCCAGGGCAACAAGCTGATCTTCGGCACCACCTTCGGCTACATGGAGTCCATGCTCAAGGTCGCGGAAGACAACAAGGGCGTGAAGTTCGAGCATGCCACCGGCTACAAAACGGCCGAAAACATGCGCACCTACGACAGCCGCACCTACGAAGGCGCGTACATGGCGGGCATCATTGCCGGTGCCATGACAAAGTCCAACACGCTGGGCGTGGTGGGCTCGGTGCCGATTCCTGAAGTGATCCGCAACATCAACAGCTTCACGCTGGGTGCGCAGTCGGTCAACCCCAAGATCAAGACCAAGGTGGTCTGGGTGAACGAATGGTTCAGCCCACCCAAGGAAACCGAAGCCGCCACCAGCCTGATCAACGGTGGCGCGGATGTGTTGTTCCAGAACACCGATTCGCCTGCTGTGCTCAAGACCGCACAAGAGAAGGGCAAGCGCGCCTTCGGTTGGGACAGCGACATGACCGCCTACGGTCCCAAGGCCCACCTGGCTTCGGCCGTCATCAACTGGGGCCCGTACTACATCAAGGCCACCAAGGACGCGCTGGAAGGCCAGTGGGCCACGGGCCAGAGCTGGTGGGGCGTGAAGGAAGGCGCCATCGACATCGTCTCCATTGCCGAAGACGTGCCTGCCGACACCAAGGCCAAGGTCGAAGCCGTGAAGAAGGGCTTGGCCGACGGGTCGTTCCAGATCTGGAAGGGCCCGATCGTGGGTCAGGACGGCAAGGAAGTGCTGGCCAAAGACACGGTGGCCGATGACAAGTTTCTGGGCGGTGTGAACTTCTACGTCAAGGGCGTGGAAGGCAAGATCCCCGGCGGCGAGAAGAAGTAAGCACTTCTGACCCGTCATCAGGCAGCCTCTTGGGGCTGCCAGTTCAAAAGGGCTACCTTCCTGGGTGGCCCTTTTTCATTGTTGAGTGCTTTTTTGGAGCAGGGACGATGGTCGAATCGACGTTGTGGCACCCCGTGGCACTGGCGGGTGATGTGGCGAACACCCCACTGGCCGTGCAGTTGCTGGACCAGCCGCTGGTGCTGTGGCGTGATGGCCTGGGTGGGGTGCAGGCCTTGGCCGATCGGTGTCCGCACCGGGGTGCGCGCTTGTCGCTGGGCCGGGTGACGGTGCAGGGGCGGCTGGAGTGCCCGTACCACGGCTGGCAGTTCGAGGGCTCGGGCCAGTGCACGCATGTGCCCGCACTGCCTGCGTTTGTGCCGCCCACCACGCACTGCGCCCGGCACCATGAGGCCTGCGAGGCCCATGGCCTGGTGTGGGTGCGCATTGCGCCGGGCAGTGCAGCGCTGCCCCCATTCGCCGCCGAAGGGGACTTGCGCTTGCGCAAGCTCAACTGCGGCCCTTACGACGTGGAAGCCAGTGCGCCACGCATCATCGAGAATTTCCTCGACATGTCGCACTTTGGTTTTGTGCACGAAGGCTGGCTGGGCAGCCGCGACGTCCCTGCCATTGATGACTACCGCGTTGAGGCCACACCCACTGGCTTGCTGGCCACCGGCTGCAAGGCCTGGCAACCCCAGTCCAACCTGCACTCCACCGCCCCGGCCCAGGTGGAGTACACCTACGAAGTCACGGCACCCTACGCGGCCGTGCTGACCAAGGTGCCCGAGGCGGGCACCACGGCCGTGGATGGCTGGCGGGAGTCCATAGCGCTGTTCATCTGCCCGATCACCCCGGTGCGCAGCCGCGTGTGGTTTCGCCTGGCCGTGGCAGATTTCGATTCGCCCGATGAGAAGCTGCAGGCCTTTCAGCACACCATCTTCACGCAAGACCAGCCCGTGCTGGAGTCGCAGACGCCACAGTGTCTGCCGCTGGACCTGCGGGCGGAGTTGCATACCGCCGCCGACAAGGCATCATCTGCCTACCGCCGCTTTTTGCGCCAGAGCGGCATCACCTTTGGAGTCTGCTGATGTTTAAAGTGCCCCCCATTTCCGCCGAGCGCCTGCCCACGCTGCTGCGCGCCATGCCCAAGGCCGAGCTGCATATCCATATCGAGGGCTCCCTGGAGCCTGAGCTGATCTTTGCACTGGCGCAGCGCAACGAATTGACCTTGCCCTATGCCAGTGTGGAGGCACTGCGCAGCGCCTACGCGTTCACCAACCTGCAAAGTTTTCTGGACATCTACTACGCGGGTGCCAGCGTGCTGCTGCACGAGCAGGACTTTTATGACATGGCGCGCGCCTACCTGGGGCGAGCAGCGCGCGACAACGTGCTGCACGCCGAAATCTTCTTCGATCCGCAGACCCACACCGCACGCGGCGTTGCCATGGAGACGGTCATCAACGGCCTGTACCGGGCCTGTGAAGATGCACGCAGGGAGCTGGGCATCAGTGCCACGCTCATCCTGTGTTTCCTGCGCCACCTCAGTGAGGAGTCCGCCTTCGAGACCCTGGAGCAGGCGATGCCCCTGCTCGACAAGATCGTTGGCGTAGGGCTGGATTCCAGCGAACTGGGCCACCCACCCGAAAAGTTTGCCCGCGTGTTCGCCCGCTGTCGCGAACTGGGCCTGCACCTGGTGGCCCATGCAGGCGAGGAGGGCCCTCCTGCCTACATCTGGAGCGCGCTCGATGTGCTCAAGGTCGAGCGCATCGACCACGGGGTCCAGGCGGTGCACGACGCGGCCCTGATGCAGCGCCTGGCGCAGGACCGTATTGCGCTCACGGTGTGCCCCCTGTCCAACCAGAAGCTGTGCGTGTTTCCCAACCTGGCGGACCACAACCTGGGCAAGCTGCTCGACGCCGGGCTGGCCGCCACGGTCAACTCGGATGATCCCGCTTACTTTGGCGGCTACATCAATGAGAACTTCACCCAGGTGTTTGCCGCCACGGGCCTCACGGCGAAACACGCCTACCAATTGGCGTTCAACAGCTTTGAGGCGAGTTTTGCCAGCAATGCCGACAAGCGTGTGTGGGAGCACAAGCTCAAGGAAACCTTTGAGCGGTGTGTGGAGCACGACTACTGAGCTGTGTGCGGCGGGCATAGCGCGGATTGCCAGTGCGAATCGGCGGGTTGGTGCGCTGTCGCCCGCGCGGCAGGGCGGCGGCGTGGGTAAACCCTTAAAATAGTAAGTATTCGTTCGAATTGCGTCCGGCCCAGGCCCACGGGGTGATCTACCACCATGGCCCTTATCCAGCGCTCCCTTGCGGAGTGCACAGGTGCCGTGTAGCCCCCTTTTTTGGAGCCTTCCATGTTTCTCAGTCAAATCTCCATTGGCAAGCGCCTGACCCTGGTGCTCGGCCTCATCCTGGCGCTGTTTTTTGCCAGCAGCGTGGTGGCCGTGGTCAAGCTCAGCCAGTTGGGCAAAGAGATCGACGCCATGGTCAACGACAACATCAAGACCGAGCGCGCTGGCTCGGACTGGCTGCGCCACACCACATCGGGCGTGCAGCGCGCGGCAGCCATTGCCAAGAGCAGTGATGCCAGCCTGATCCCCTACTTTGCGCCCGCCACCGCCGCGTCGATCCGCGATACCAATGAGCTGCAGAAATTCATCGAGTCCAAGATGGACACGCCGGAGAAGAAGCAGCATTTTGCCAAGGTGGGTGACCTGCGCAAGGACTACCTGGCGGCCCGCGAGGAAGTGAGCAAGTTCAAACAGGCGGGCGATGCCGAGAACGCCAACAAGGTTTTCACCGAGCGGTTTGAGCCCACCTCCCGCAGCTACCTGGCGGGCGTGCAGCAGATGGTGGATGGCCAGCGCGCTGAACTAGATGCTGCCGGCAAGCGAAGCGAGGAGCTGCGTGCCCAGACCACGCTGCTGCTGCAGATCTGCACCGGGGTGTCGCTGCTGCTGGGCGCCTTGCTGGCTTGGCTGCTGACCACCAGCATCACGCGCCCGCTGCGCCAGGCCGAGGCCATTGCAGAGACCATCGCCAACATGGACCTGACGGGTGCCCCCCAGGCGAGCTACGCCAATGACGAAACCGGCCACCTGCTGCGCGCGCTGGATGCCATGCGCAGCGCTCTGCACCGCTCGCTCCAGCAAGTGCGGGGTGTGGTGGACAGCATCTCCACCGCCAGCACCCAGATCGCCATCGGCAACCAGGACCTGAGCGCACGCACCGAGCAAACGGCCAGCAGCCTGCAGGAGACTGCCAGCTCGATGGAAGAGCTGACCAGCACCGTGCGCCAGAGCGCCGATTCGGCCGTGCAGGCCAACCAGCTGGCGGTGTCGGCCGCAGAAGTGGCCCAGCGCGGCGGTGAAGTGGTGGCGCAGGTGGTGACCACCATGGACGAAATCAACACCAGCAGCAAGAAGATTGCCGACATCATCGGCACCATCGACGGCATTGCGTTCCAGACCAACATTCTGGCCCTCAACGCCGCCGTGGAAGCCGCCCGTGCTGGCGAGCAGGGCCGTGGCTTTGCCGTGGTGGCCAGCGAAGTGCGCTCGCTGGCCCAGCGTTCGGCCCAGGCGGCCAAGGAGATCAAGACGCTGATCGGCGTGTCCGTGGAGAAGGTCGAGTCGGGTGCTGCCCTGGTGCAGAACGCCGGAACCACCATGGGCGAGATCGTGAGTTCCGTGCGCCGCGTGACCGACATCATTGGAGAGATCAGCGCAGCCGCTTCGGAACAGAGCCAGGGCATTGGCCAGGTGAATGTGGCAGTGACCCAGCTGGACCAGATGACCCAGCAGAATGCAGCCTTGGTGGAAGAGTCCACCGCCGCCGCCGAAAGCCTGAAAGACCAGGCGTCTCGTCTGGCCGAAGTGGTGGGTGCCTTCCGCCTGGGCGCGGGCCCGCAGGCGCTGCGGCTGAATTGAAATTGATGGCTGGGCTCTGTGCGCTGCTGCAGCGCACGCCCACACTTGAATCCTGTTTTTAACCCGGCAGTCTTTGCAACACCGCTCCATGTAGTTTTCGCACAGTCTGACCTTCCCGGTGGCACCGTCGTCCTGCGGCACTTCCGGTCTATTTCATCAGGGCCATGTAGAGGAACACCATGTACAAAAACCTCGCAGCCACGCTCGTGGCCGCCTGTTTTTTCTCCCCCGTTTTTTCCCAGACCACGCCCGCCAAGGGCAGTACGGCCGAGCTGGTCAAAGCCGGTTTTGTCTATGTCTCGCCCATCACCGAGGCAGGCTGGACGCGCCAGCATGACGAAGGCCGCAAGGCCGTCGAGGCCGCGCTGGGCAACCAGGTGAAGACCACCTTTGTCGAGAACGTGGCCGAAGGCGCCGATGCCGAACGCGTGATCCGTGATCTGGCGGCCACGGGCCACCAGATCATCTTCACCCCCAGCTTTGGCTACATGGAGCCCACGCTCAAGGTGGCGCAGGACTATCCACACGTGAAGTTCGAGTCCATCACGGGCTACAAGACCACGCCCAATGTGGCCGCTGCCAACGCGCGCTACTACGAGGGGCGTTACCTCGCCGGTATTGCAGCGGGCCGCATGAGCAAGACCGGCGTGGCCGGTTTTGTGGCGGGCTTCCCCATCCCGGAGGTGCTCCAGGGCATCAACGCCTTCACATTGGGCATGCGCTCGGTCAACCCGCAGGCCGCGGTGAAGGTGGTGTGGCTCAATGTGTGGTTCGACCCACCCAAGGAGCGTGATGCGGCCATGGCGCTGTTCAACCAGGACGTGGACGTGATTGCGTTCCACACGGGTTCCACCGCCGTGATGGCCGCCGCGCAAGAGCGCGGCAAGATGGCCGTGGCCTACCACTCCGACATGCGCAAGACCGGGCCTGACGCCCAGATCGTGGCCGTGACGCACCAGTGGGGCAGTTACTACACCGAGCGCGTGCGCGCCGTGCAGAACGGTACCTGGAAGAGTGCCAACCTGTGGGGCGGTGTGCGCGAGGGCATGATCCGCGTTGGCGACTTTGGCCCCAAGGTGCCTGCCGCCGTGCAGCAGGAGGTCCTGAATGCGCAAAAGGCCATCGGTGCTGGCAAGCTCCAGCCCTTCCGCGCGGGCAAGGCGCCGGTGCGCGACAACGACGGGCAAGAGCGCATCGCTGCGGGCCAGGCGCTGACTGATGCACAGATCCTGCAGATGAACTGGCTGGTGGAAGGGGTGGTGGGCAAAGTGGCGCGTTGAGCGTTCCCGTACCCTGCCAACTGCCGTCCATAGCCACTATGGGGCGCGCCGTATGCTGGCGCCAGGCGGTGCCGCTAAGCTAGCGCACCATGCCTGTATACCGTTCCGCCCTTTTGCGATTTGCCGACGATGGCCGCGCCCTCTATGACGAAGATGGCCTGCTGGCCATTGGCCCGGATGCCCATGGCCGCCAGCGGGTGCTGGCAGCCGGCGCCTGGCAGGCGCTGTCGCACCAGTATGCCCACGAGCCCGTCACGCACCTGCCGGGTCGCATCCTGGCCCCTGGGTTTGTGGACATGCACATCCACTTTCCGCAGACCGACGTGATTGGCTCGCCCGCGGATGGTCTGCTGCCTTGGCTGGAGAACTACACCTTTCCCCATGAATCGCGCTTTGTCGCATCCGACTACAGCGCGCAGGTGGCAGAGTTCTTTGTGGCCGAGCTGCTGCGCCATGGCGTGACCACGGCGCTGGCTTTTGCCACCTCGCACCCCGCCTCAGTGGATGCCTTGTTCACCGAAGGGCAACGCCAGCACATGCGCCTGATCACCGGCAAGGTGCTGCAGGACCGCCACTCGCCCGATGGCGTGCGCGACGATACCGAACAAAGCCTCATTGACACCGAGGCGCTGATCCAGCGCTGGCACGGCGTGGACCGCCTGGGCTATGCCATCACCCCGCGTTTTGCGCCCACCAGTACCCATGAACAATTGCGCGGCGCGGGCGAGCTGGCTGCGCGCTACCCCGATGTGTGGATTCAGTCCCACGTGGCCGAGAACCGCGACGAGATCCGCTGGGCGCGCGAGCTGTTCCCCGCCGCACGCAGCTACTTGGGCGTGTACGACGACTTTGGCCTGATGCGCGAACGCGCGGTGTACGCGCACTGCATCCACTTTGACGACGACGACCGCGCGCTGATGCGCGACACCGGTGCGGTGGCGGCGGTCAGCCCCACCAGCAACCTCTTTTTGGGCAGTGGCTTTTTTGACTACGCCAGCGCCGACCGCGTGGGCTTTGGCTACGGCCTGGCCAGCGATGTGGGCGGGGGTACCAGCTTCAGCCCGTTCCACACCATGCTGGCGGCGTATTACGTGGGCCGCGAGGGCCAGACCAAGCAGGGGCTGAGCCTGTCGCCGCAGCAGCTGTGGTGGCAACACACGGCCGGGGCCGCCAAGGCGCTGGGTCTGGCGGGTGTGGTGGGCAATTTGCAGCCGGGCTGCGAGGCCGATTTTGTGGTGCTCAACCCTCGGGCTACGCCTCTGCTGGAGCGCAAGACCAGCCAGGCGCGCAGCCTGGACGAGCTTTTGTTTGCGCTGATCGTGCTGGGCGATGACCGTGTGGTGGAGCAAACGGTGATTTCTCAAGCAAAATACGGCCCCAGCGCTTGATCATCAAGCGCTAATAGCTACATATTTAATAGCGCCCGGCTGTTTACCGACGGCCAGGGCCACAGCGCAGGAAATTCAGCCATGAGCATCAAGAGCGACAAGTGGATCCGCCGCATGGCGGCCGAGCACGGAATGATCGAACCCTTCGAGCCGGGCCAGGTGCGCGAGGTGGAGGGCCGCAAGATCATCAGCTACGGCACCAGCAGCTACGGCTACGACATCCGCTGCGCACCCGAATTCAAGGTGTTCACCAACATCCACAGCACGGTGGTGGACCCGAAGAATTTCGACGAGAAGAGCTTTGTGGATTTCGAGGGCGACAGCTGCATCATCCCGCCCAACAGCTTTGCGCTGGCCCGCACGATGGAGTACTTCCGCATCCCGCGCAACGTGCTCACCATCTGCCTGGGCAAAAGCACCTATGCACGCTGCGGCATCATCGTCAACGTGACCCCGTTCGAGCCCGAGTGGGAAGGCTATGTGACGCTGGAGTTCTCCAACACCACGCCGCTGCCCGCACGCATCTACGCGGGCGAGGGCTGCGCGCAGGTGCTGTTCTTCGAGAGCGACAAGGACGATGTGTGTGAGGTCAGCTACCGTGACCGGGGCGGCAAGTACCAGGGGCAGGTCGGCGTGACACTGCCCAAGGCCTGACCTCCCGCCCGCCGGGTCTTCGGCATGCGCTGGAACGTGTTCGCAGGGGCTGCGTCCTACAGTGCCAGTGCCCATTGGCTGAAATGCAAGCGCAGGTAAGGTTCTTAGCATGGTGTCATGCCGCCGGGCCCTCCGGTGGTCACGGAGTCCACCATGCTGACCTTTGCTGCGATGACCACACCCGCCAAGGCCCGGGGTGCTGCGCTTTCTCTACATGACCCTGCAGGTGCCACAGGCGACTTGGCCTCGGGCCACGGCGCATTGCGCCCGGCAGCCGTGTCCCACGCCCACTATTGGCCCTGCGAGCTTCTCAACGCTTTCGTTCTGAAGATGGCCGCCACGGGCCACTGTGTGAATACCGCCATGATGCTGGGGCACCGGCCCTACGCGCTCGAACAGCTGGCCGTGGCGCGGGCCATTCAGGACCACAGCCTGAATGCGCTGGCCTTGCGGCTGCAAGCCTATTTTGATGTTGCCGCGCCCCAGGGCTGCGCCGTGGTGGCCGAGATCAGCGAGGTTTAGAACAGGTTCCTGGCGGGGCTCTTGCACGCCGCCGGCCTTGGTGTGCGCTGACCGCTGTTCATGGACTGTGGTCACGCCTCCACGCAGACCCTGTTGCGCCCCTGGCCCTTGGCTTCATAAAGCGCCGCATCGCCCCGGCGCAGGATATCGAGGCCGTTGTCCTGCAGGCCGCGCATGCTGGCCACACCCGCGCTCACGGTGATGCGGCCCACGACCGGGTCGTGTTGTTCGGCCATGGCTTCGACCAGGGCCTGGGCGATGGCTTGGGCCCCCAGAAGGTCGGTGTCGGGCAGCAGCACCACAAACTCTTCACCCCCCAGCCTTGCGATCACATCCGAGTTGCGCAGGCGCATTTCCAGCGTGCGGGCCAGCCGGCGCAGGACTTCGTCGCCGGTTTCGTGTCCATAGGTGTCGTTCACGCGCTTGAAATGGTCGACGTCGACTGTGATCAGGCTCAACGGCCGGCCGCTGCGCCGCGCCAGCGCCAGGGCAAACGCCATCTGCGTTTCAAAACCCCGGCGGTTGAGCAGGCCCGTCAGAGCATCGGTGCGGGCCTGCAGGTCCAGGGCGCGGTTGGCAGCCTCCAGCTCCAGCGTGCGCAGGCGTACTTTTTCCTCCATGGCTTCGTGGGCTGTCAGAAGCCGGTGCGTCATGCGGCCCAGTGCGCCTGAAAGCTTGCTCACTTCCCGGCTGCTGTGGGCCTGGGGAATGCGGGTGCCGGGCTTGTCGGCCTCCACGGCGCTGGCGGCATCGGCCAGCGCGTACAGGTCTTCGCTCAGGCGGCGTGCCGCCAGCCACGCCAGCACCGAGGCCAAAAGCGCGGCGCCGAGCCCGATGGCCAGTGCCAGTTGCACGGTGCGGTGGGCCTCGGCGAAGGCCAGTTCCACGGGTTCGCGGGCGACAATGCGCCAGCCGAGGTCGCTGGTGCTGTTGCGTGCCTGCATCGGTGCGGTGGCCGTGAGGTAGCTGCGGCCATCCAGCCACCTCGCCACGACGGCCCGGCCTGCGGCGCGGTCAGGCGCCACCGGGTTGTTGGCCTCGACGGGCAGGCGCTGCCCGGCTACTTGCAGGGCCCGGGTCTGGCCCCCAGGGGCGTAGATAAGCTCGCCTTTGCGGTCGAAGACGAACAGTTCTACCGCTTTGTCGTCCGTACGTGCCGGGGTCAGGCTTTCCATGACCTCATGGGTCCATTCCCAGCTGCCGTGGATACCCACCACGCCGATGGTGGTCGGGCCCAGGCGAATGGGCGCCGCAAAATCCACAAACCGGTAGGGCTCGCCCGAAGGCGGCGGGGCCAGCAGCTGCTCCAGCAGCTTGGCCGGGTGGACATCTCCCACGTGCAGTGTTTGCAGGCCTTCCTTGAACCACGGGCGCTCTGCCACGCTCTGGCCCACCAGCAGCCCGCCCGTGGCGGCGCGCACCACGCCCTGGGCATCGGCCACACCGATCCAGGCGCTGTGGGGGTGGGTGGCCTGACTGCGTGCCAGCATGTGGTGGGCTTCGGCACTGTCGAGCCCTTTGGTCCAGACGGCCTCGGCGGCCGCCAGGACCTCGGCCTCGCGGCTGCGCTCCTGCAGGCCGTTGGCCAGCAGTTTGCCTGCATTTTCGGCAATGACCTGCAGGGCAGTCCCGGCATCGCGCTCGATGCGCAGCTTGAGCAGTTCGCCAAATCCTAGTGACAGCAGCACCGCCAGGCCCACCACCAACGTACCGAACACCAGCGCGATCTGCGAGCGCAGGCTGTGGTCCGAGAACCGGAGCAGGCTCATGGCGTGGCCTGCGTGGGTGGTGCGCCCTCTGTGCCCAGGCGCATCGCCAGACGGGCCGCAGCCAGGTCCCAGCCCGCCCAGCCGCAGCTCTTGAACAGCACGGGCCCTGCGGACGGAGCGCGCTGGCGTTGCAGAGCTTCCCGCAGTGTGGGCAGCATGCCCACGTCGAGGCCCGCCTGCAGCAGATCGCCCGCCTCGTGGCGTGCGTCTTCACTGTCCACCACGATATGCCCGTGTGCTGCCACATGGCGGCAGAAGGCGGGGGCCAGTTCTGCCATGGCCGGGGTGAAGGCTCCCACCGCTGCCACAAAGGCGTCGGGCCGTGGTGGCGCGCTCAGCACCACGCTGTGCGCCGGGGTGCACACGGCAATCAGCGGGCAATGGGGCACCGCAGCGTCTGCATCGGCCACCGTGCGTGCCTGGGCGCCCAGCGCCTGGGCGCGCAGGACCAGGGCCTCGGCGCTGGCGGCACTGCGCGAGGCCACCCACACATCACGCACCCCCAGGCCCTGCACAAAGGCTTCCAGGTGGGCCAGGCCCTGCACGCCCGCACCGACGATGAGCAGCGGCCCCTGGGCCTGCGGCGCCAGATGCTGTGCAGCCAGCAGCGACACCGCCGCTGTGCGCCGTGCAGTGATGGTGGGGCCGTCCAGCACCAGGCGGCGTTCGCCCGTGGTCACGTCAAACACCACGACGTCGCCCTGGATCGCGGGGCGGCCGGTGCCCGTGTTGGCAGGGGTCAGCGTGATGAGCTTGGCCATCGCCACGCGGCTGTCGGTGGCAGGCATGACAAACAGGCTGCCGCCCTGGGGCAGTGGCAGCACCGTGCGGGCAGGCACCGAGACGGTGCTGTCCTGCAAGAGGGCCGCAATCTCGGTGGCCAGCGCGTCCCATGGCAGACACGCCGCTGTGGCTGCTGCGTCCAGCGTGCCGGGGGCCGGGGAGAGGGAGGTGAAGGACATGCGCCGACTTTACACAGCGAGGGCGGAGCCGGGGAGCGGGCAAGTCCCCAGTCCGAGGCCATGATTTCAGTGCGTGGCACCCGCCCCGAGCGCTATGTCGCTCTGGTGAAGCACAGCGGCCCACAGGGCTGCGTGGATGCCGCGCACCATGTCCCGCAGTGCCAGGGAGGGTGTGCCTTGCCCGGGAAGCCAGGGCACGTGCACAAATCCGCCCCGGGCGCCCGCAGGGCCAACGCCTTGTGCCTGCAGCATGTGCATCAGTCCGTACAGCACATGGTTGCAGACAAAGGTGCCCGCTGTTTGTGATACCTCGCAAGGCACGCCAGCCTGCTGTACGGAGCGCAGCATGGCCTTGAGTGGCAGGCTCGCAAAGTAGGCGGCAGGCCCGCCGGGCACCACCGGCGTGTCGATGGGCTGGGCGCCCACGTTGTCGGGAATGCGGGCGTCGTTGATATTGATCCCCACCCGCTCCAGCGACAGCGCGCTGCGCCCTCCTGCATGGCCCAGGCAGACGGTCAGCGCGGGCCGGTGGGCCGTGGCCAGCGCCCGCAGCTGTTGCATCGATTCGCCAAAGACGGTGGGCAGTTGCGCCGCCACCACGCGGTGGCCCGCGATGCGCTGCCCGTCCAGCGCCTGTGCCACCAGCCAGCTGGGGTTCAGGCTGTCGCCGCCAAAGGGGTCAAAGCCTGTGATCAGAATCACCTTGTCGCCGATGGGGGCGTAGTGCGAGGCGTCGTGGAGCATGGGGCGGTTCGGGTGGGGCGTGGAAGGGTGGAATCGTGCCAGCGGGCGCCGACAGGCAGGCCATCGTAATCGGCCCCTCCGGTTCCTGCACCGCGCGTAATATGCGCCATGCCCTCCGCACGGTGAGGGCGCTGGAGATACGGCATGAAATGGGAAGGCAATCGCGAGTCGGACAATGTGGAAGACCGGCGCGGTGGGGGCGGCGGCTCGCCGATTTTCGGAGGGCGCAGCATTGGCATCGGCACCATCGTCATCGCACTGGTGGGCGGGTGGGTGCTGGGCATCAATCCGCTGACTATCCTGGGGCTGCTCAGTGGCGGTGGGCCGCCCGCGCAGGTGCAGTCGCAGGGGCCTGCCCAGCGCCCCCCGGCCGACGACACCATGGCCCGTTTTGTATCGACCGTTCTGGCCGATACCGAAGACGTGTGGCAGGCCGTGTTCCGCCAGGGTGGCGGCACCTACCAGGAGCCGCGTCTGGTGCTGTTTCGGGGCGCTACGGCCACGGCTTGCGGCACCGGGCAGGCGGCGATGGGCCCGTTCTACTGCCCGGCGGACCAGAAGGTCTACATCGACCTGGGCTTTTATGAAACCCTCAAGAACCGCCTGGGCGCGCCCGGCGATTTTGCCCAGGCCTATGTGATTGCCCACGAGGTAGGCCACCATGTGCAGAACCAGCTGGGCATCAGCGGCAAGGTGGACCAGATGCGTGGCCGCGTGAGCAAGGCGGAGTACAACGCGCTCTCGGTGCGGCTGGAGCTGCAGGCCGACTGTTTTGCCGGGGTGTGGGCACACCATGCGCAGAACGCGCGCCAGATTCTGGAGCAGGGCGATGTGGAAGAGGCCATGAACGCAGCGGCCAAGATTGGTGACGACGCCCTGCAGCGCTCGAGCGGCGGGGCGGTGGTGCCCGAAAGCTTCACCCACGGCACCAGTGCTCAGCGGCAGCGCTGGTTTCACAACGGGCTGCAGAATGGCAGCGTCAAAGCCTGCGATACCTTCGCGGCGCGGAGTCTTTGAAACACCCCCTGAGCCGCTTCGCGGCCTGCCCCCGCTCTCGCAACACTGCGCGTTGCGGGCAGGGGGACGCAGCCAGCGCGGCGGGGTGGCCCTTGCGCGGCTGCCCGGGCATGGGCCGCGCCGGTTTTGTGGGGTGTGGGTGATCTACGGCGCTATGGAGAACCGAGATGTCCCCTGCTGAGTCCCTGCAGCCTCTCCGGTCGCCGGGCATCGCCGCCGCGTGGTCGGCGGCGGCTGTCACGGTGCCGCATGCCGTCGGCCTGGGCCTGCTGGCTTTTGCGCCCCTGGCGGCCGACCATTCCCTCGCAGCGCTGGCGCTGTGGTCGGCGGCCCTGCCGGGCCTGCTGCTCACGCTGGTGGTGCCACGTGCCGGGGTGGTCTACGCGCCCACCACGGTGGTGGCGCTGCTGTTTGCGGCCGTGCTGGCCACCGCCCATGGTGCGGCCCCTGCGCTGGGCCTGAGTGCGCGCCAGGTGCTGGCCGTGAGCGGGGCCACGGTGGCGCTGGCGTTTGTTTTTCAGTGGCTGCTGGGGGTGCTGCGGCTGGCCTCGGTGGCGCGGTTCCTGCCCGTTTCGGTGACGCATGGTTTTGCGGCCGGGGTGGGGCTGTCGATGGTGGTGGGCCAGGTGCGCAACGGCTTTGGCGCGGGGAGCGACGCCCTGTGGAACGCCCGCACCGGCTGGCACCTGCTGGCGGCGCTCGCCGTGGTGGGGCTAGCCTGGGCGTTGCGCTGGCGCTGGCCCCGCATGCCGGGGCTGCTGTCGGCTGTGGTCCTGGTGGCGCTGGCCGTGGCGGTGGCGGGGGTGTGGGGTGGTGGTCTGGGGGATGTGTTTGCACCCGCCGTGCAGCCCAGCCAGTTTGCCGGCCCGCTGTGGCCCGACTGGACGGGTGTCCCCTGGATGGCGCTGGCGCAACAGCACGGGTCGGACCTGGTGGTGCTGGCGCTGTTGATGGCGCTGGTCAACAGCCTGGAGATACTGGTGTTCAACCAGGAGCTGGAGCTGGACCACGGTCTGCGTGGCAACGCCAATCTGACCCTGCGCCGCGAGAGCCTGTTGGGCGTGTTGTGCGGGCTGGCCGGGATGATTCCTGCATCCACCAGCGCATCGCGCTCGCGCATTGTGCTGGCGCAGGCGGGCCCCTCCCGCGACGCTCCGCGCTGGCATGCCGGCATCATGCTGGGCGTGGCAGTGACGGGCGCCTGGTGGCTGCACTGGGTGCCCATGGCCTGCCTGGCGGGGGGGCTGGTGCTGGCCGGGCTCATGCAGGTGCCGGCTCTCATGTGGTCGCTGCGCTACGCGCAGCGCTCGCGGGTGACCTGGGCGCAAAGCTGGCTGGTGGCGCTGGTGTTTGCCGTGATGGGCGGCGTGGGCGCGCTGGTTGCGGGCCTGGTGGTGGCCACCTTTGTGTTGCTGCACGACTCCGCCGCCAAGGTGCTGCGCCATGTGCGGCTCGATGGCGAACTGCGCTCGCGCCGGCTGCGGCGCGCGGGGTCGGACACCTGGCTCTCGCCGCGCATGAACCAGGTGGCTGTGTTTGAACTGCAGGGCGTGATGTCGTTCGGCGTGGCGGCCCACTTGGCCGAGCAGGTGCGTTTGCTGCTGCAGCCGCGCCACCGCTGGGTGATTCTGGATGCGGGCCGCGTGCCCGCCTGGGACAGCACGGCACTGGCGCAACTGCGCGCGCTGGTGCGCGACCTGGGCCAGCAGGGCATTGCCGCTGCCGTGGCCGCGCTCGATCCTGTGGCCGCTGAACATGCAGGCGACCAGGTACGCGCCTTTGCCGACCTGGACCGCGCCTTGGAATGGGCCGAGGCCGGCATCCTCTCGCAACGCCCCATTGAGCAACGCCCCGCGCGTCCCGAAAGGGATCTGCTGGGCGAGATCGGCGAGGGCGTGCCCCGGGCGGCGGCCAATGCCCTGATGGCCGTGCTGGAGCCTCTGGCCGTGCCGCCCCACGGGGTGGTGTTCAGCGCGGGAGACACCGACCACGACCTGCTGGTCGTGAAGTCGGGCCACATCACGCTGGTGACCCAGTGGCCGCCCGACAAGGGGCTGCGCTTGGCCACGGTCGGGCCGGGCATGGCGTTTGGCGAGATGGCGTTCCTCAACGGCGCTGCGCGCAGCGCTTGTGCGGGGTCTGAGCGGGGGCCTGCGCACCTGGTGCGCCTGTCGCGGGCGCACTTTGATGCCTGGGCCCGGCAATACCCCGAGGCAGCGCTCACCGTGATGAATAACCTCGCCCAGATCGGGGCGAGGCGTCTGGCGGTGACCACACGCCAATTGCGGGCGGTGTTGGAGTAATTCTGAATAAAAAGGGCCACTAGCGCTCGATGGATAAGCGCTGATAGCTATCAAAAATGTAGCTTATTGCTGTGACTTGCTCAATGAATAAATGCGCTCTGTACCACGCCCCCATGGTGAAAAATCGCTTTTTGGGCCACCGGTGCGACAATAGAGGGCTAAATGACAAGTTCCTTTTCCAATCTATCGCTGGCTGAACCGCTCGCGCGCGCCGTAGCCGAAATGGGCTACGAGTCCATGACGCCCATCCAGGAGCAGGCCATTCCGGTGGTGCTCACAGGGCAAGACGTGATGGGCGCAGCCCAGACCGGCACCGGCAAGACGGCGGCTTTCTCGCTGCCCCTGCTGCAACGCCTGCTCAAGCACGAAAGCAGATCCACATCCCCCGCCCGCCACCCCGTGCGTGCCCTGGTGCTGTTGCCCACGCGCGAGCTGGCCGACCAGGTGGCCCAGCAGATTGCGCTGTACGCCAAGTACACCAAGCTGCGCAGCACCGTGGTGTTTGGCGGCATGGACATGAAGCCCCAGACCATCGAGCTGAAAAAAGGCGTCGAAGTGCTGGTGGCCACACCAGGCCGCCTGCTGGACCACATCGAAGCCAAGAATGCCGTGCTCAACCAGGTCGAGTACGTCGTGCTCGACGAGGCCGACCGCATGCTGGACATCGGTTTCCTGCCCGACCTGCAGCGCATCCTGAGCTACCTGCCCAAGCAGCGCACCACGCTCCTGTTCAGTGCCACGTTCTCGCCCGAGATCAAGCGTCTGGCCAGCAGCTACCTGCAAAACCCCATCACCATCGAGGTGGCCCGCCCGAACGAAACGGCCTCCACCGTGGAGCAGCGCTTCTACAGCGCCAATGACGACGACAAGCGCCGCGCCATCCACCAGGTGCTCAAGACCCGGGGTATCAAGCAGGCGTTCATCTTCGTCAACAGCAAGCTCGGTTGTGCCCGTCTGGCGCGCAGCCTGGAGCGCGAAGGCCTCAAGACCACCGCACTGCATGGCGACAAGAGCCAGGACGAGCGCCTGAAGGCGCTCGAAGCCTTCAAGAGCGGCGAGGTCGATCTGCTGGTGTGTACCGATGTGGCCGCGCGCGGCCTGGACATCAAGGACGTGCCTGCGGTGTTCAACTTCGACGTGCCATTCAACGCCGAAGACTATGTGCACCGCATCGGCCGCACTGGCCGTGCGGGCGCCTCGGGCCTGGCGGTGACGCTGGTGTCGGGCAGCGATGCCCGCCTGGTGGCCGACATCGAGAAGCTGATCAAGAAGAAGATCGATCTCGAAGCCATCGAATACGAAGAAGACCAGCCCCGCGGCCGCATCAACGACGGCCGCCGTGCCTGGCGCGAAGCCGGTGAGACGGGCGACGGGCGCGATGCGCTGCCGGCCGCCCCCGCTGCGCCACGGCGCGAGCGTGACCAGCGCGTCGGGCGCGAGGGGCGCGAACAACACCGGGGCTTTCGCCCGGCCGTGGCATCGCGCGACCCCTTCTTCGAGAAGCCGTATGAGGCCAGCGCAGCTGCCGACGCAACCCCCGCCTGGGAAGCTGCCAAGTCGGCCCCGCGCAGCAGCGTGTCGGCCAACATCAAGCCCAAGCGCAAGGTGGCAGCGCTGTTCAAGGCTGCCCAGCCAGAGACTTCGGTGCAGTGATGAAATACAGGCCTTTTTAGGCCTGTAGCGCTTGATGGATAAGCGCAAGCAGCTATATTTTCAATAGCAACTGAGGCCCCGTCAATCTGAATGCAAACGGTGGTCGGCCCGGAGGTTTGGGGCCAGCCTGCGCAGCAAGGCCACATCGATGGCGCCGAAGGGGACCGCCCGGCCCCCACGCTGTTGCACAAACTCCTGTGCAGCCTCTGCATCGGCAAACGCGGGCAGATTGCCCGCCCGCATCGGCCCCATGGCCGAAGACCCTGTCACATACACCGCCTCGTGCGCGTTCAGCCAACCACCCGTATCGGTATCGGTGACATACCGCGCCACGATGGCGTCGGCCGTGCGGCCCCGCGTGTAGTGGGCCACGTTGCCAAGGTACAGCATGAGGCTGAGCGGTGAGTCAAAAAAATACGCATCCCCGTCCGCAAAAATGACCTGCGCCGCCCAAGCCCGTGCGCGGGCTGGGTACATGCCACACACCGGGCAGCGTGCGTCGGCGGGCACCTCGCGGGCGGCGGTCAGGGGCTGGCCCAGCGCAGGGTCGTAGGGCGTGGGCGGCGCCACCACGCACACATCGTCGCCGATGCCCTCCAGGGCGGCGTTGCCGGATGGACGGGGCGGAGTGCGCTGTGGCCATTGCCATGCCACCAGGCCTGCCGAGCCCAGCAGCAGGGCTGCAAGGGCTGTGCGCCGGGTGGTTGCGTGTGGGCGGGGCATCAGCGCAGGTATGGGCGGCTCACATCCGCGTGTCGTGCAGTGCCCCGCCGCTCAGGTCCACCATGGCGGGCGTGATCTCGGCAAAGCGCAGAACCTTGCCGCCATATTCAGCAGCAAACTTCTTCGCATCGGCCTCTTGCGCAAAGCTGCCGATGGTGGGACCCATGGAGCCGTGGCGCTTGCCGCCCACCACATAGATCGCACTTTTGCCGTCGATCCAGTGGCCCTGCGGTGCATTCCAGTCGGCTTGGCCCATGTCCTGCACATACACGGCCTGCACGGCACGCACCTGTTCGCCCGCCAGCAGGGTGCTGAACAGCTCCACTGTGTCGCAGAAGAACGAAGGCTTGTCCTGCCCTGCAAAGCGCACCTGCGCCTTGGGGCCGGGGTAGTCGGCCAGCAGCATGCCGTCGAGTTCGCAGCTGGTGGTGCGGTCGATCTCCACGGGTTGGAGGGACTGCGCGCTGTTGTCCGCCTGGCTGCAGCCCGTGAGGCCAGTCAGGCCCGTGAGTGTGCCGAGCGAAGCGAGTGCGGCCCAGCCCAGCAATTGCCGGCGCGTGGTGCAGCCGCACCGGGGTTGGTAAGAATGGTTCATGGTTTGAATCTCCAGCTTGCAAGACCGAGCGGCACCACGATCCAGCCCGCCATCACCGCGCCCATGAGCCATGGCTTGGCCAGGGCAGGGGGCACGATGCTGGTCAGGCCGTACAGGGTGCGCACGTCGTCGAGCGAGAACACGTTGAGGATGCGGAAAACGTCGGCCGGGTTGAGCAGCAGCAGGTAGGCCATGGCTTCGCCGCCCACGCTGCCGCCCGTAGCCACCAGGGCGCCCAGCAGCAGCAGGTCAAACACCAGCACAAAAAAGAACCAGGCGGCAATCGCCAGGCCGGAGGCGCGTGTGCGCTCGTGCGTGAGCACCGATAGCAGCACCGCCATGCTCAAAAAGGCCAGCCCCAGCAGCACCGAGCTGATCATGAAGCCGCCGTAGTGGAACAGGGCAGCCCCGCTGAACTGCTGCACCAACAGCACGGCCACCAGCCCGAACCCCGCAAGCGTCGATAGCGTGAGCGCCGCCGCCAGCCCCAGGTACTTGCCCAGCAGCAGCTCCAGCCGCGTGATGGGCAGCGACAGCAACAGGTCGAGCGAGCCGCGCTCGCGTTCGCCGACGATGGCGTCGAAGCCCAGCAGCAGCGCGATCAGCGGGATGAGGTAGATGACCAGGCTGACCAGGCTGGCGATGGTGAACTCGATGGAACGAAAGCCCACCGTGCCCTGCTGCGCGCCGCCAAAGTAGGCGATGGCCAGCGAGAACACGGTGAACACCATCGCCACGGCCAGCACCCAGCGGTTGCGCATGCGGTCGCGGAACTCTTTGCCCGCGATGGTGAAAATTTGTTGGAATTCCATGGCTAGCCCTTGCGCAGGTCGAAGTACACATCCTCAAGCGAGGGTTCCTGGATCTGCAGGTCCTGCAGCGCGGTGCCCAGCGGTGCCATCGCACCCAGCACGGCCATCTTGCTGCCGCGTGGGCAGTCCACGTGCAGGCCTTCCGGCGTTTCCGCTGCGGTGATGCCGGGCACTGCAGAGAGCAGCCCCAGCGCGGCAGGCCGGTCGTCCGAAGCCAGGGTGAGGTGGATAGTCAGCGGCATGTGCGCCTGCTCGCGCAGCGCCTGCACGCTGCCCAGGGCCTGCAGCTTGCCGGAGGCCAGGATGGCAAGGCGGTCCACGCGCTCCTGCAGCTCGGCCAGGATGTGCGAGGTGATGACGATGGTCACGCCCCCCGCCTGCAGCTCGCGCAGCGTGGCGTAGAAGTCGCGGATGGCCTGCGGGTCCAGGCCGTTGGTGGGCTCGTCGAGCAGCAGCACCTGGGGCTCGCCCAGCAGGGCCTGTGCAAACCCCAGGCGCTGGCGCATGCCCTTGGAGTATTCGCGCACGGCGCGGTTGCCCGCGTGGGCCAGGCCCACGCGTTCCAGCAGCGCGGGGCATTGCGTGAGGGGCGCACCCTTGAGGCGGGCGAAGAAACGCAGTGTCTCCAGCCCGTTCAGGTTGTCGTAGAGCACCACGTTCTCGGGCAGGTAGCCCAGGTGGCGGCGCGCGGCGCGAAAGTCGCGGCCCTGCACCGTGGCGCCGCCCACCCGGATCTCGCCCGAGGTGGCGGGCGTGAGGCCCAGGATCATCTTGAACAGCGTGCTCTTGCCCGCGCCGTTGTGGCCGATGAGGCCGAAGATCTCGCCGCGCGCAATGCGCAGGTCGATGCCGTCCACGGCGTGCAGTGCGCCGTAGTGCTTGTGCGCGCCCCGCACCTCGATGGCGGGGGGCTCGCTCAGGTCAATGGGGGGAGGGTTGCGTGTCACGCTGAAAATTCCGTTGGGGTTGGTTCGGTTGCATGCGGGGCATTGGGTCCACCACGGTGGGCACGCGCAGCACCGGAAACTGCTGGCCCACCAGGCGCAGTGCCTGCACGGCGGGGCTGGCCAGCAGCAGCTTGATGGCGGGGTGGCGCCAGGTCAGGCGGTCCACCATGTCGTTGGCCTCGTAGGGCACGTCGCCCACGCCGTTGCCGTCGCGGTCCCAGCCCAGGTAGTTGCTCCAGTGGTTGCCGCCTTCGGTGCCCCAGCGCTCGTCGCGGGCGCCCACATAGCGCACCTGCTCGCGGTTGCCGATGAAGTCGTTGCCTTCGACCTTGTTGTTTTTGGAGCCGGCCGACAGGTGCACGCCCACCGTGTTGCGCGCCACCAGGTTGCCGCGCAGGGTGATGTACTCCACGTCGTAGATGAAGAAGCCCCGGGCGTTCTCGGCCACCACGTTGTTCTCGATCACCGAGTCCTGCAGGGTGCGCAGCATGATGCCGTGGTCGCTGTTGCCCCACGCGCGGTTGTTGCGCACCACCTGGTCGCGCACCTCCATCAGCGCCAGGCCGCCACGGTTGAGGTAGGTATCGTTGTCTTCCCAGAGGTTGTAGTAGGAGTTCATGTAGTGTGTGCCGTAGCGGCTGTGGTGCAGCCGGTTGCCGCGAAACACCGCGTGGTGCGACACGTCCACATACAGCGCGTCGCGCACAAAGCTGATGTGATTGCCCTCGATGCGTGCGCCCGTGGTGTTGTACAGCTGTACGCCGTTGCCGCGCTGCGACGAGTTCACATCGCGCAGGCCGGTGATGGTGTTGTGCAGCACCTGTACATCGTTGGCCTTCTCGATCCACAGGCCAAAGAGGTTGTAGGTGAGGTCGTTGTGGCGCACCACGGCGCGGTGTGCTCCGGGGTAGATGTAGATGCCTGCGTTCTGGTCCTTGAGGCTGGTGCCCGAGTCGCGCACGATCAGGCCTTCGATCACCACGTCGGGCGCGGTGACGCGGATGGTGTCGCCCGTCTGGCCGCCGCTGAGCGTGGGGCGGTCGATGCCGCGCAGGGTGAGCTGCTTGTCGATGCGCAGGTTCACGCGGTAAAAGCCCCGCTGCACCTCCACCGTGTCTCCCGGCGCCGCAGCTGTGATGGCGGCCTGCAGGTCCTGGCCAGGGCGCACCTGCACGGTGGCTGCCGCCGCAGGAAGTGCTGTCCACAGCGCCAGGGCCATAGCAACCGCAGCGAGTGCAAGGGGGGACTTCATCACGCCAGTCCCACCAAGGCCTTGATGGCCAGGAAGAGTGCTGCGCCGATCAGCAGGTTCTTGAAGCCCACGTAGCTCAGCATGTCCATCACGCCCGCCCGGCGGTACTGGTCGCGCCACCACGGGCCGTCCTTCACATAGCGCTTGCCCGACAGGCGGATCAGCACCTCGTACACGCTCCAGCCAAACCACCAGCCGATGATGGCGCCCGACGACAACGTGCCCAGGGCGGTCATAACCCAGGCCACGCTGGCAGCCAGGGCGAGCGAGAAGCCCGCGATCTGCAGCGCGCGCCGCGAGGCCCAGCCTTCGCGGCTCCAGGGCCACAGATGGTCCACCAGCTCCTTCGCCATCCAGCGCAGGCCGCGCGAGCCTGCCTTGGTCTGCGGCAGCACTGGCGCCGTAGGCCAGCGTGGGTCCGGCCCCTTCGCGGCCTTGGCCGAGATCTGGTCCTGCACCGTGGCAGGGTGGATCGGGATGAAATAGCCGTTCTTGCCGATGGGCGTGATTTCCAGGCCATCTTTCTCGCGGCGCTTGCGCTCCTTGGCCAGGGGCGGGCAGCCCTTGGTGTCGGTGTAGAGAATCATGCAGTCGAGGCAGTGCAGGCATTCGCGGTGGTCGATGCGGCCGTCTGCGTCGATGGCCTGTGCACCGCAGCCCACTGCGCAGGCCTTGCAGCTGTTGCAGTCCTGCTTGCGCTTGAGGCCAAACCAGCGGAACGTGCTGGGCATGGCCAGCGAGGCACCCAGCGGGCAGATGTATTTGCAGTAGGGTCGCTCGATGAAGATCGAAACGCCCAGGATGGCCGCCACAAACAGGCTGTAGGGCCAGGCGCGATTCATTACACCGACCAGGAAGGTCGTCTTGAACGGCTCCACCTCGGCCAGCTTCTCAGCCAGGCCCATGGAGAACATCGACACCGCGAGCAGCCCGAAGAACACCGCGTACTTGACCCACTTGAGCCGGTCGTGCCACTTCTGCGGCAGCTGCGTCTGAAAGCGCTTGAAGCCCACCGCACGCGCGATCTTGTAGATGCCCTCCTGCAGCGAGCCAAACGGGCACATCCAGCCGCAAAACAACCCGCGCCCGAACAGGAACACGGTGACGATGATGAAGATCCAGAACAGGAAGATGAACGGGTCGGACAGGAACAGCGACCAAGTCCACTGGAACAGCAGCGCGTGGAACCAGGTCAGCACCTGCGTGATGGAAGGCTGTGCCATGGCGCCAAAGCCGATCCAGCCGATGCTGAGGGCCCAGAAGCTGTACTTGAAGGCGTTGACCGGCCACTTGTTCTTGTGGGTGGACAGGCGGGTGAGCTTCTCGCGCAGGGCGTACACCACGGTGACGGCAATCAGCAGCGCGGCGAACAGTGCAATCTCTACCGCACGCGACTTCCACACGCGCACCCAGGGGGCGTCGGGCTCGTTGATGGTGGGGCGCCCGCCTTGCAGCATGGCGGCGGGCAGCCAGTAGGGCGTGTCAAAGCTGGTGAAGCTGCGCGTGCCCGTGGCACGGTCCACGCGGTTGCCCAGAAAGCTCAGCTTCCAGGGGTAGGCGGCCGAGAACGCGGGTGAGCGGATGATGAAGATGACCGATTCGTTGTAGCTGGGCGCGCCTGCGGCCTCGATGCCATACAGGTTGAGCGCGTCCAGGTCGCGGAAGGTGAACGAATCTGCGCCTTGGCGCACCTGCACACGGTCGTAGATGCCGCCGCGCACAAAGCCCGAGCCCTTGAACGATTCCTTGCCACCGGTACGGACGATGAAGAAGGCGTGTTCGCCCTCCTTGAGCTGCAGGCGCAGGTTGTTCCAGCCGTTCTCGCCCAGAAGGCTCTTGCCAATGTCCGGGTGGTTCAGGTCGCCAAACCACAGCTCGATGAATGGGTCGGGGCCCTTGTCCAGGCCCACCTGTTCTGGCAGCACCCGCAGGCGTTGCACGGTGCCGTGTTGCACCAGCTCAGCCCAGCTCAGGCGCTTGCCGGTTTCGGCATAGCGTGCGGGCTCGCGCACCGTGGGCGCGAGGATGCCCACCTGCCGCGCCACGGCGGAGCCCGAGGCCATCATGACCTGGTTCTGAGCGATGACGGTGACGGTGGCGCCCGAGATGGCGTCGAGACCCAGCACGTTTTCATCAGGGCGCGACTGGCCCACCTCGATCTTGTCGGCCACCGACTTGCCCAGGTACTGGGCGTTGAATTTCAGCAGCGCGGATTCAGGGATGCCCAGCAGCAGGATGGGCTCGGAATGCTTGAGCACCTTCACGCCCACAAAGCGGCCCTGTGTGTCCATGCCGATCAGCGTGACCACGGGCTTGCCCGAGTAGGCAGGGGTGTCGGTGATGTCGGTGGAGAGCATCACGTAGCCCAGCAGCTTCTTTTGCGCGCTGTCGTTGTCGTAAGCCTCTACGTAGGGCGGCTGGCCCTTGCGTTCAGAGAAATGGCTGGCGCCGGGAAACACGTCCTTGCACGGCACCAGCGCGCACATGTCGCGCGCGGTAGAGAGTTCCGCAGGCAGTTCGGCCTCGTAGGCGCCTGCCGCAGCATGCGCGCGCGGCGCCAGCCAAAGTGCTGCCAACAAGACCAGAAGAAGCGTGGCGAACAGCCGACGGAGGGAAATCATGGGACTATCTTTTTGATAGCTGCTAGCGCTTATTCATCAAGCGCTAGCGGCCAATATGATGCGAAGTGGAGCGCAGTCGTCGCAACTGGCGCGCCCCAGGCCAGGGATGCAGAGCAAGGGCCGCCCCGCAGCGAGTGCATCGTCCCCCTTCCCGAATCGCGCAGCGATTCGAGAGAAGGGGGAAGGCGCGGCAGCGCCTCAGGGGGATCGCCCCATCAAGCTTCCACAATCATCCGAGTGCGCATTTCCAGGTGGAGTGCGTGGCAGAAGTGCGTGCAGTAGCACCAGAACACACCGGGCTTGTCGGCCACAAAGCTCACCGACTTGGTCTCCAGCGGGTTCACGATGAAGTTCACGTTGTAGTTCGGGATCGCAAAGCCGTGCGTCAGGTCTTCGATCTTGTCCAGGTTGGTCAGGATCAGCGTGACCTCGTCACCCTTCTTGAGCTTGAACTCGCGCAGGCTGAAGGCCGGGGCTTGCGAAGTCATCTTCACGGTGACCTTCTTGCCATTGCGGAACACGCCGGACTCCTTGGGGTCCTTGACCGCCAGCGGGAACTCGTCGAGCGTATAGACCTGCTTGGGGCGCACCAGGTCGCGCTTGAAAATGATGAAGTCATGGGGCTCGCCACGCACGGGGTGGTCGGCCAGCAGCACCATCTTCTCGCCCGAGATGTCGATGAGCTGCTCGTTCTCGGGGTGCAGCGGGCCCACGGGCAGGAAGCGGTCCTTGGAGAACTTGCAACCCACGGCCAGGATCTTGCCGTCGGCGGCCTTGGTCTCGGACTGCGATGCATTCAAGTGGCCGGGCTGGTATTGCACATCGAGGCGGTCCACCACGTACTTGGCGGTCTTGTCGCCCGCGTGGAACTTGATGGCAGCCTCCACGTTCCACTTCACGACCTGGCTGTCCAGGAAGAGGGTGGTGTAGGCATTGCCACGGCCGTCGAAGGCGGTGTGCAGCGGGCCCAGGCCCAGCTCCACCTCGGCCACGATGGCGGAGTCCAGCTTTTCGAGCTTGCCGTCGAAATAGTCCAGCACCTTGGCCAGTTCGATCACGGTGCCGGTGGGCGACAGCTTGCCGGCGCAGATGAAGTATTTGCCATCGGGGCTGGCGTTCACGCCGTGGGGGTTCTTGGGCACCGAAACGTAGGCAGTGAGTGCTGTCTTGGGGTCCTTGTTGGCTTCATGGGTGCCGTCCACCACGGGCACCTTGCTGGTGCCGATGGTCTTGAACTTGCCAGCCTTCACGGCAGCCTCGATGCGGCCCACGTTGAAGAACAGGCAGGCATCGCGTTCGGCGGACATCATGTCCTCGTACTTCGCGCCCATTTCCACGTTGTACTGGTTGGTGGCGGCCAGCTTGCCGTCGTATGACGTGGCGACCAGATCGCAGTTGCCGTCGATCAGCACTTGCCAGCGCACTTCCATCGTCTCTGCATCGACGCAGCTGAACATCGAACGGTATTTGCCCGAGTCTTCCGTGCCCGTGTTGGGCAGGGGGATGGCGAACTCACCGCCGCAGAACACGCGCGTGGTGTAGTTGATGGCAGGGTCCACCGGGTCGGCCTTGTCCGGGAAGATGCCGTGAAAGCCCTGCACGTTGGGCAGCTCGGTGATCTTGTCGCACACGAAGTAGTCGAGGCGTATGCGCGCGATGCGGCTGTTGATCTTGTCGTTGATCCAGGCGTAGCGGCCGTCGTAGTTGCCGTCCTTGTACGAGGCATGTGTGTGGTGGGTGTCGGCCACCGTGTACTTCAGGCTCCCATCGGCCTTGGTGCCCATCACAGCTTTGGATTCATTCGTGATGCCCCAGCCCACCAGGGCGTCGGGTACGAAGCAGGGGATGCGGGTGATCTCGCGGCCCGAGGGCAGGCCCAGGACGCGCATGTCGCCCGTGTGGCCGCCGCTCCAGAGGCCGTAGTAGGTGTCCAGCTCGCCGGGCTTGAGGTGCACGTTGGCGCCAGCGGCGGCATGGCTGGCCGCAGGTGCTGCAGGGGCGGGGGCCGCAGGCGTTGCAGCGCTGGGCTTTTCGTTGCATGCGGCGACGCCTGCAGTCAGCCCGACCAGGGCCGCCGTGTTGATGAAGCTGCGTCGGCCCAGGCCAGCAGCGGGAAGGGGACTGTCTTTTCTCTCGGTCATGGTTTTCCTCTTTGGGATCGCTCAGTTGAAAAGGGGTGGTGCGCGTGCAGGGGGGCTGAACGCCACTCTTGTGCGTGGAAAAAGTGGTGTGTGAAAACGGGGCTGGAAGGTGGGGGCTGCAGCAGTGGTTGCCGCTGCGAGATGGGTGGTGGGTGGCGTGTCGGCCGCGAGGCACACAGGGCAATCGAGACCGGTGGCGTCTGCCGCTACCAGGCCCTCAGCGGTCTTCACCACCAGCTTGGCGCTGCCTGTGCCGGAGCCGGAGCAGACCAGCTCCATGCTTCGCGGCACTACCAGCGGTGAAGCCACCGCAGCAGCCAGCGCCATGACAAACCACGCCAGCACCCAAAGGCGCAGTGTTCGCAGGTTGTGATGGCTTTGCATGGCACGGATAATAGATTCACGTAATATGAATCAATTTGATCTGGATCATGCTTTGGCGGCGCTCGCCTCTGCCCAAAAGTGCTTCTTGCACCTACAGTCAATGCACCAGTCTGAAGCGGTGCCTGTGCAATGCCCGTAGGTTTTTTCAGGCCAGGTGCTGGACGCATTTCGTCGCATTTCTCGCGCAGCCACAGGCCCTCTCAGATTTTTTTTAACCCCCAAGAACAGGATGTATGCGATGCAAAAGAAAACCGTGATGGTCGCCGTAGCGATCTTGGCCACACTGCTGGCCGGTTGTGGCGACAAGAAGTCGGAACCTGCTCCGGTGGCTGCACCCGCTGCGGTGACGGCCCCAGCGCCCGCAGCGGCCCCCGCCGCACCGGCTGCCGCAGAGAACGAACTGGGCAAGAGCGTGTTTGGCAAGACCTGCGCCATGTGCCATGCCGCTGGCGTGGCCGGTGCCCCCAAGCCGGGCGACAAGGCCGACTGGGGCCCGCGCATTGCCCAGGGCAAGGACACGATGTACAAGCACGCGATCGAGGGCTTTACCGGGGCGAAAGGCATGATGCCTGCCAAGGGGGGCTCCGCCAATCTGACCGACGCCGAGGTCAAGGCCGCCGTGGATTACATGGCCGACAAGTCGCTCTGAGCGGAGGCGCCATGCAGCAAGCTTTTCTGCCCCCTCAGGGTCTGTCGCGCCGTCGCATGGTGATGGCATTGCCCTTGCTGGGTGGTGCGGTCTGGGGTGGTGGCGCGTCAGCGGGCGCACGGGTGGTGTCTGAACGCAGCTCGCGTCCCCTGATGGGAACGCAGGTGGATATGGCGGTGGAGGGCGTTGATGGCCCGCAGCTGCGCCGCGCCATGGACCGATCCTATGCAGAGATGCAGAGGCTGGAGGCGCTCATGAGCCGTTACCAGCCACGCAGCGTGGTCAGTCGCATCAACTTGGCTGCTGGCATCGTGCCCGTGGCGGTGCCACCCGAGGTCATGGCGATACTGCAAAGCGCACAGCGCGTATCGGCAACGAGCCGTGGTGCCTTTGATGTGACTGTGGGTGCCCTCAAGTCCTGGAACTTTGGCCCTGGCGAGAAGTTGGTGCCCGGTGCCAGCGAGATTGCACGGCAGTTGCCACTGGTAGATGCGCGCAACCTGGTGCTGGATGTGAATGCGGGCACGGCCTTTCTGGCCCGCCAGGGCATGGCGCTGGACCTGGGCGGCATCGCCAAGCTCCCGATCCTGGAAGCCGGCATGAACATGCTGCGCTCCGAAGGGGTTGAGAACGCCATGATCAACGGTGGTGGCGACGTGCTGACCCACGGGCTGTGGCAAGGCAGGCCCTGGCGTGTGGGGCTGCGCGACCCGCGTTCCCCCGAGCGCCTGCTGGGTGTGGTGGCCGTGGCGGGCGCCGGTGTGGTGGCCTCGTCGGGCGACTATGAACGCTTCTTCTTCCACCAAGGCCAGCGCCAGCACCATGTGCTCAATCCGCGAACAGGGCGTCCGGCATCGGGCGTGCATGGCGTGAGCCTGGTGGCGCGCGACGTGGCGGCCGTCAACGGACTGGGCGCAGCGTTGATGGTGCAGGGCCCGCAGGCGGGCAGGGCACTGGCGCAGCGCATGCCGGGGCTGGCCGTGCTGATCGCCGGGCAGGACGGTGGTGTCTGGCAGTCCACCGCCATGTCGGCGTTGCTGGAGCCAGTGCCGTCCTGAACCTGCTGCGGTTTATTCAGCCCGGGGCCTGTGCCTGCTCGCAATGCACCTGCAGCAGCTCACGCTCGGCCAGCGTCGCGCCAAAACGCACGGCGCTCAGGCAGCCGCCCCACACGCAGCCCGTGTCCAGTCCGAGCAGATCGCTGCGGTTGAGCCAGCCCAGCGTGGACCAGTGACCGAAGGCCATCAGCGTGCCCGCTGTGCGCCGCCCTTGCACGTCGAACCAGGGCATGAGGCCGGGCGGGGCGGCGCTGGCGCTTTCGGTGCTTTCAAAATCCATCACGCCGTCGGCCGAGCAAAAGCGCAGCCGGGTGAGCGCATTCACGATCACCCGCAGGCGATCCATGCCGGTCAGATCGTCACTCCAGCGGTCGGGGATGTTGCCGTACATGGCGTGCAGAAAATCGGGCAGGTCTGGGCCGCGCAGTACTGCATGGACTTCGTCCGCGTACGCGAGAGTCTCTGCGGCCGTCCAGGTGGGCAGCACACCGGCATGCACCATCAGCAGCGTTTGCCCCGCATGCATGTGGGTGCGGGCCAGGGGCTGCTGGCGCACCCAGTCGAGCAGGGCAGCGCGGTCGGGGGCGTCCAGCACCGTGCCCAGCGTGTCGCGCCGCGAGGGCTTGCGTGCACCGTGTGCGGCGGCCAGCAGGTGCAGGTCGTGATTGCCCAGCAGGCATCGGATGGCGTCGCCATGGCGCATGCAGCGGCGCAGCACGGCGGCCGAGTCAGGCCCTCGGTTGACGAGGTCACCCAGCAGGTAGACCGTGTCGCGGCTAGGGGAAAAGCCGATGGTGTCCAGCAGGCGGTCCAGCGCGGCGTCGCAGCCCTGGATGTCGCCGATACAGTAAAGCGCCATGGTGATCTTTATGAGTGAAGCACGGATTTTCTGCTGATCGCGTCGCCGACCTCGCTCAGCATGTGCCGGAGTTGGGCGTTGAGGCCGGGGACGCGCGGTGTCCGCATGGACGGGCGGCGAAATTTCTGCCCGAAACCCTCGGTGGGGTGGAGTTGCTGGAGCAGTTGCGGGCCCGTTCTGGGCGCATGGTGTTTGTGGGCGATGAATATGGTGTGGCGCAATGCACCATGACCCGCGCCATTTACTGAAAGCCATTCCCGTTGAATTGCACCTCGGGGGGCCGTGATGCCTGGGCTCCGCAGCGCGATGACGGAGGCTGGCTGTTGGATGGCTGGGGATGTCCTGCATAACCCTCGCGAGGCGGTGGTAGTGCGGATCGGGATGGGACGCAAGGCGTCTTTTCTTGCCAATAGCCCAGCTATTGGCAAGAAAAGCAACGCAGCGAACCGCCCGAAGCCGCGCTATCACAGACCGCAGGGAGTTATGCAGGTCATCCCTGGATACCGGTGTCGGACTCAAGGCGCGCCTGGATATTCGCAATTTGCCGGGTGAGGGCTGTGGTCGCTATAACACGCGGGCGGCCCGTTTGAGGGAAGAAACGGGGCATTTGATGGAAGTGGGCGACCGCATTCGGTGCATGGGCTGGGTATTTGAGGTGCTGGCGCTGGAATGCAAGCGTATCGACAACGTATTGCCCCCGCCAGAAGACGGAACCCCGGTCGCCTCCAGCAAGCATCAATACCCCGGTTGTTCAGCCAGACGCAAACCATGCATCAATGGGTGTTGGGGGTTAATGCCAAGAATTTTTAATGAAATTCTGAAAGTGGTTGCACAAAAAAGGCACATTATTCTTATAATTCGCGGGTCTTCACCCTTATCCAAAATCCAGACACCATGACCAGCTACAAAGAACTGTTGAAGCAGCGCGAAGCCCTTGAGCAACAAATCAGTGAAGCCCGGCGCCGGGAACTGTCGGACGCTGTGTCGCAGGTCCGTTCACTGGTGGCCGAATATGGGCTGACTGCCCAGGACGTGTTCCCCACCGGCAAGGCGTCTGGCAAGACAGGCCGCAGTTCTACGGCCGGCACCAAGGTGGCGCCCAAGTACCGCAACCCCGCCACCGGCGAAACCTGGACAGGCCGTGGCAAGGCTCCCAAGTGGATTCAAAACGAAAACCGCGAAAAGTTTGTGATTTAAGGGTCTTTGCCCTGCATTAAAAAAGCCCGCTGATGCGGGCTTTTTTAATGGGCTACTCTTGGCCAGGACAAAAGGTGCTCAGGCGGGTGGCGCCTCGACAACTGTACGCACTGTGCGACGAACAGGAAATGCATGTGCGGTAACTTCGCGCGCAGTGTCTGCGATTTATCGGCAGCGCAATGTGCTTTGTGGAGCCATTTGGTGAATCGGATTGTCATCGTTTAATTTTGCACTGCGCGCATTGATTGCACCCTGACAGTGCACGGGCATTACGTTCAGCCTTCTGCAACCCCGGGGTTTTCCTGCGCAATCTTGCGCAATACCTGTGCCGTGAAATCGTCCGCCGGAAAGAAGGATTCCACTGCCAGCTCCTGCAAGGTCACATCCACCGGCGTTCCGAATATCGTGGTGGTGCTGATGAGGGAGAGCATTCCATGCACGCTTTCAAAGCAGAACGGCATTACCACGCCCAGCATTTCACCTGCCAGTACCAGGGCATCGGATTCCGGCGGGGCGGGATATTGCAGCAGTTCTGCCTGCAGTGCGATCAGTGCCGGGTCGGCCGTGGCCTGTATCTGCTGGCGCAGGCGTTCAAACAGGTGCGCCCGCCACTGCGCCAGATTGGCGATGCGCGGCGCCAGCCCCTGGGGGTGCAGGCTCAGCCGGAACACGTTGACAGGTGGCGCCAGCAGTTCGGGACTGACGTGGGCAGACAGCAGGGCCAGCGCGGCGCGGTTGGTGGCCACCACGTTCCAGCAGCGGTCGAGGGCAATGGCGGGGCAGGGTTCGTGGCCCTTGAGCACCAGTTCAACCGCCTGGCGCGCCGCGGCCAGCGCAGGGTCGTCCAGCGCGCGTTCGCGGTACATGGGGGCGTAGCCGGCGGCCACCAGCAGGGCGTTGCGCTCACGCAGTGGGATGGCCAGGCGCTCGCACAGGCGCAGCACCATGTCGCGGCTGGGGTTGGTGCGGCCAGTTTCCATGAAGCTCACATGGCGCGTAGAGATGTCCGCCTCGTCGGCCAGCTCCAGCTGGCTCAGGTGCCGCTGCTGGCGCCAGGTGCGCAGGTGGTCGCCAAACGAGGTGGGCCCCGCTGGTGCCACGCGGTGCGGCAAAGGATGGCGCGGAGAGCGGTGAGAGGACGGTGCGGTGGAGGTCATGGCCGCCATCCTAGGCGCTAACCGCACACGGGCCATTACCTGGCAGGTCATCGACGCGGTGCGCCAGGGCGGGAACGATGGAGCCTTCTTTCTTCCTCAACCAAGGAGCTTTCCATGTTCAAGCTGATGTCCTCCCCCCGATTCCTGCGTGCCGTGGTCTGGTTCGATGCCTCCACGGGGGTTCTGCTCGGCGCCCTGCACCTGCTGCTGACAGCGCCCCTGGCCGAGTGGCTGGGCCTGCCGCCCGGGCTGCTGCAGGTGACGGGCGCCATGCTGCTGGGCTATGCCGCCCTGGCCATAGCGATTGCCCGGTCTGAGCCCATGCCGCGTGGCTGGCTGTGGGTGCTGATCGTGGGCAACTTGGCCTGGGCGTTGGCCAGCCTGTTGCTGCTGCTGGGCTCCACGCTCACGCCCACCTTGCTGGGCCAAGCCTATTTGCTGGTGCATGTGGTCTCGGTGGCCATGCTGGCCGAGCTGCAGTGGTTTGGCGTGCGCCGCCTGCCAACCTGGGCTGCGGCGTGATGGAGATGGTTGTTTGCTCCTGAAAATATAGCTGCTTGCGCTTGTCCATCAAGCGCCAGGGGCATTTTTTATGCCGATATCGGGCACGGGTGGCGTGGATCGGGCGACCCGACCACGCCGCACAGGGTTGGGGGCCGCGTTTGCATAGCCCCACGATTGCACCGCCATGCAGGACTGCCAGAATAGGCTTTGTTGCCTTTCACAGGAGTTTGCCATGGCCGTATCACGCAAGTTGTCGCCCAAGCCCGCCCGCCACGCGTTTGCCAACACCCTCAAGAGTTTCAAGACAGCGTCTGGCAAAGAAGGCCAGTTCTACTCGCTGCCCGCGCTGGCCAAACAGTACCCCCAGATCCAGCGCTTGCCCGTGTCGATCCGCATCGTGCTCGAATCGGTGCTGCGCAATTGCGATGGCCGCAAGGTGACCGCCGAGCATGTGCAACAGCTTGCGCACTGGGCGCCCAATGCCGCGCGTACGGACGAGATTCCGTTTGTCGTCTCCCGCGTGGTGCTGCAGGACTTCACCGGCGTGCCGCTCTTGGCCGACCTGGCCGCCATGCGCAGCGTGGCCGTGAAACTGGGCAAGAATCCCAAGAAGATCGAGCCGCTGGTGCCCGTGGACCTGGTGGTGGACCACTCCATCATGGTCGACCACTACGGCAAGAAGAATTCGCTCGACCTGAACATGAAGCTCGAATTCCAGCGCAACCGCGAGCGCTACGAATTCATGAAGTGGGGCATGCAGGCCTTCGACACGTTTGGCGTGGTGCCGCCGGGCTTTGGCATCGTGCACCAGGTCAACCTCGAATACCTGGCGCGCGGCGTGCACAAGCGCAAGGACGGTGTGTACTACCCCGACACCCTCGTGGGCACCGACAGCCACACCACCATGATCAACGGCATTGGCGTGGTGGGCTGGGGCGTGGGCGGCATTGAGGCCGAGGCCGCCATGCTGGGCCAGCCGGTGTACTTCCTCACGCCCGACGTCGTGGGCTTTGAGATGACGGGCCAGCTGCGCGAGGGCGTGACCGCCACCGACCTGGTGCTCACGGTGACCGAACTGCTGCGCCAGCACAAGGTGGTGGGCAAGTTCGTGGAGTTTTTTGGTGAAGGCACGCGCACCCTGGCGTTGCCCGACCGGGCCACCATCGGCAACATGGCGCCCGAATACGGCGCGACCATGGGGTTCTTCCCGGTGGACGAAAAGACCATCGACTACTTCAAGGGCACGGGTCGCACCAAGGCCGAGATCGAAGCGTTTGAGGCCTACTTCAAGGCCCAGGGCCTGTTCGGCGTGCCGCTGGCGGGCGAGGTGGACTATTCGCAGGTGGTGAAGCTCGACCTTGGCAGCGTCACCCCCAGCCTGGCTGGCCCCAAGCGCCCGCAAGACCGCATCGAGCTGGGCAAGGTCTGCAGCCAGTTTGCCGACCTGTTCAGCAAGCCCAACGCCCAAAATGGTTTCAACCGCCCGGCCGAGCTGCTGCACACGCGCCACCATGTCCGGGCCAGTGATGCTCCTGTCGATGTGGGCGCTCCGGCAGAGGTGCCAGCGCCATCGGGTGCACCGCGATTCATCGTGGAGATGGAGCAGAACAAGCCCACGCTGGCGGCCGCGCATGCCGAAGTCCCCGCCCAGCAAGCCAGCCGCACGGGTGACGTGACCGTGGGCAATGGCGACGTGCTGATTGCCGCCATCACCAGCTGTACCAACACCAGCAACCCCAGCGTGCTGCTGGCCGCAGGCCTCTTGGCCAAGAAGGCAGTGGAGGCGGGGCTCAAGGTCAAGCCGCACATCAAGACCTCGCTCGCCCCTGGCTCGCGCATCGTCACCGAATACCTCACGCAGACCGGCTTGCTCCCTTACCTGGAAAAGCTGGGTTTTGCGCTGGCGGGTTACGGCTGCACCACCTGTATCGGGAATGCGGGCGACCTCACGCCCGAGCTGAACGAGGCCATCACCAGCAACGACCTGGTGTGTGCCGCGGTGCTGTCGGGCAACCGCAACTTCGAGGCGCGCATCCATCCCAACCTCAAGGCCAACTTCCTGGCCAGTCCGCCGCTGGTGGTGGCCTATGCCATCGCCGGCACGGTGCTCAAGGACCTGATGACCGAGCCGGTGGGCAAGGGCAAGGGTGGCAAGGACATCTACCTGGGCGACATCTGGCCCAGCAGCGAAGAGGTGCACGCCCTGCTCAAGTTCGCCATGAACGGCAAGGCCTTCCGCGAGAACTACGCCAAGGTGGCCACCGACCCTGGCAAGCTGTGGGAAAAGATCAAGGGCGTGAGCGGCACCGCCTACACCTGGCCCGCCAGCACCTACATTGCAGAGCCTCCGTTTTTTGCACAGTTTGCTCTTGAAAAAGGAGCTGCTAACGCAGATCCATCAAGCGCTGGAGGCCAAAATGATGCCAAACTTCCATCGGTGATCGGTGCTCGCATCATGGCGCTGTTTGGCGACTCCATCACCACTGACCACATCTCGCCCGCAGGCTCCATCAAGGAAAGCTCACCCGCTGGCCAGTGGCTGCGGCAGCATGGCGTTCAAAAGGCTGACTTCAACAGCTACGGCGCGCGCCGGGGCAACCACGACGTGATGGTGCGCGGCACCTTTGCCAACGTGCGCATCAAGAACCTCATGATCCCGCCCACTGCCGACGGCTCGCGCGAAGAGGGTGGGGTGACGGTGTTCCAGAACGAAGGCGCGCTGCAGGGCGAGAAGATGTTCATCTTCGATGCCGCCATGCAGTACATGGCGCAAAAGACGCCCACGGTGATCTTTGCGGGCGAGGAATACGGCACCGGTTCCAGCCGCGACTGGGCCGCCAAGGGCACGCAGTTGCTCGGCATCAAGGCCGTGGTGGCGCGCAGCTTTGAGCGCATTCACCGTTCCAACCTGGTGGGCATGGGGGTGCTGCCGCTGCAGTTCAAGGCGGGCGAATCGTGGGAGACGCTGGGCCTCATGGGCAATGAGCTGATCGATGTGGTGCCCGACCCGGCGCTCACGCCACAAAGCGACGCGCAACTGGTCATCCGCCGCGCGGACGGCTCGCGCCAGGAAGTCACCGTCACGCTGCGCATCGACACGCCCATCGAGGTGGACTACTACCAGGCCGGCGGCATCCTGCCGTTTGTGCTGCGCCAGTTGTTGCAGGGGTGACACTGCCCTGTCGGCGGTGCAGGGCACCGGCATCGTCGGCAACGGGGCTTCGGCCCCGTTTTGCATGGAGCCCGATGGTGGGGGGAAACACGCACCCCCGCGCCTTACTCGTCGATACACTTGTGACGCTATGTAGAACCCGGTAGAAACACTCCAGACCATGCCGCTGTCGTCCTCTCCCACCCGCACCCCGCCTGCGCGTTCACCGTGGGCGGATGCGCCCGCCCTGACGGTGGTGCTGGTGGTCGCAGCATTGACGCTGGTGATCGTGCCAGTGGCCCAGATGCTGGGGCCGGGGGCGGGTTCCCAGCACGGCCTGGAGCCGTTTATGGAACTGGTTGCAGTGCTGTTGGGGTTGCTGGTGGTATCGGTATCCCTGCACACACTGGACCCGTCGGAGCAGGCCCGGGCCAATGTGCTGGTGGCAGGCTTTGGTGTCGCGGCGGTGTGCAATTTTCTGCACGGCGTGCTGGCACATTCCACGCCCGTGCACATGCCATCGGGCACGGCCCACATCTCACTGTGGCTGAGCAGCTGGGCGCGGGTGGTCGAAGTCGTCACCCTGCTGCTCACAGCCGCGCGGCTGGCAATGCCCGGCCCGGCCAAGGTCTGGCTGGCCGCCTCGGGCATGGTGGCGCTGCTGCTGGTGGGCTCGGCCATGGGGCCCCTGCCGGGCTGGTTTGCCGCTGCAGCGGGCGGGTCATTGCGGCAATACCTGGCCTTTGTGCTCGTGGTGGCGCTGGGCGTAGCCGCAGTGTGGCTCCACCGCAATCCGGGCCGGCGCGAACGGGTGTTTGCCTGGGCTGCCGTGGCCTTTCTGGGGGGTGAGCTGGTGGTGGGCCTGCTGGGTGGGCATTCGTCCATCGGGGGGCCGTTGGCGCACGGTCTGCGGGTTTTGGCGTATGCGTTGTTGTACCAGGCCGTTTTTGATGCGGGCATACGGGCGCCGTTCGCCCGTGTGCAGGAGGCCGAGCGGCGCCTGCGCGAGAGTGAAGGGCGTCTGTCGCTGCTTGGGCGCAACCTGCCCCACAGCGTGTTGTTCCAGGTGGTGCGCGAGCTGGATGGCAGCTCACACTTTGTGCACATGGGCGATGCGATCGAGCGGCTCAATGGGGTGACGGTGCAAGAGGTCATGGCCGATTTCCGGGTGTTGTATCGCCAGGTGTTGCCCGAAGACATCGACCGCCTGCGACAGGCCGAGCGGCAGTCTTTTCTGACCATGACCAGCATGGAGGCCGTTTTTCGCGTGCGCCGCACTGATGGCCAGATACGCTGGATGCACCTGAGTTCATCGCCCCGTCTGCTCGACGACGGGCGTGTGCTGTGGGATGGTGTACAGACCGACATCACGGCCCACCGCCTGGCCGAGGAGGCTGCGCATGCCCACGAAGCCCTGATGGCCAACATGCTGCGCCAGGTGCCCGGCGGTGTGGCGCGCTTGGACCGGGATCTGCGCGTCTTGTATGTCAATGCGCAGCAGGCCAGCTGGCTCTACCGCAAGCCCGAGGAGCTGCAAGACCGTCTGCTGCAGGAGGTGATCCCGGCCGATGTTTTCGCCCGTATGCAACCCCATTTCGCCAAGGCCTTTGCGGGCGAGACGGCCGTGTTCGAGAACCGCATGGACGGGCCTGACGGCCTGCAGGTTCGCCACACCACCATCGCGCCCGAGAGCGTTACCGAGCAAGGCGTGCCTGCCGTTGTGCTGTTTGCCTACGATCTGACCGGGCTCAAGCGCGTGGAGGCCGAGCTGGCCGACCAGAAGGCCCATCTGGCCCGCGTGGTCAACGCCATGCCTGACATGGTGTTCTTGAAGGATGCCAGCGGCGTGTACCTGTCCGTCAATCCGGTGTTCGAGCGATTTGCGGGCAGGTCGGAGCGGCAGATCGTGGGCTGCAACGATTTTGACCTGGTGGCCCCGGCCGAGGCTGAGCGCTTTCGCAAATACGACCAACGCGCCATGCAGGCTTGGCAGCCGCTGGTTTACGAAGAAACACTGACCTTTGCCGAAGATGGCTACCGAGGCCAGTTCGAGACCATCAAGACCCCCATCCGTGACCTGACCGGCCGGGTGACGGGGGTGCTGGGGGTGTGCCGCGACATCACAGACCGCAAGCGCGCAGAACAAGAAATCGAGCGCCTGGCCTTCTTCGACGCCCTCACAGGCCTGCCCAACCGCCGCCTGCTGCTGGACCGCCTGCAACGCTCCATCGCCGCCTGCCAGCGCACCAAGAACCTCGGCGCCCTGCTGTTCATCGACCTTGATAACTTCAAAGACCTCAACGACACCCTGGGCCACGACATGGGCGACCAGCTCCTGTCCCAGGTCGCCACCCGCTTGGTGGGCAGCGTGCGCGAAGCCGACACCGTGGCCCGTTTTGGCGGCGACGAATTCGTCGTCATGCTCGAAGCCCTGGCCCCCGACCTGCAAGACGCCGCCACCCAGGCAGAAACCGTGGCCGAGAAACTCCTGGCCAGCCTGAACCAGCCCTTCGAACTCGACGGAGCCCAGCACTACAGCACCCCCAGCATCGGCATCACCCTCTTTGGCGACGAACGCCTCACGGTGGACGAACTCCTCAAACGCGCCGACCTGGCCATGTACCAGGCCAAAGCGGCAGGGCGCAACACCCAGCGCTTCTTCGACCCCGACATGCAAGCGGCCGTCAACGCCCGCTCCAACCTGGAAGCCGACCTGCGCCAGGGCCTGGCCCGGGGCGAACTGCTGGTGCACTACCAGCCCGTCGTGGACCACCAGTCCCAGCTCATGGGCGCAGAAGCCCTGGTGCGCTGGCGCCACCCCCAGCGCGGCATGATCAGCCCCGGCGACTTCATCCCCCTGGCCGAACAGACCGGCCTGATCCTCCCTTTAGGCCAATACGTGCTGCAAACCGCCTGCGAACAACTGCAGCGCTGGGGCCAGCACGAAGCCACCGCCCACCTGTCCATCTCGGTCAACGTCAGCGCCCGGCAGTTCAGGCAACCGGGCTTCGTGGCCGAAGTGCTGCAGACCCTCAAGAACCACCACGCCGACCCCCGCAAACTCAAGCTCGAACTCACCGAAAGCCTGCTGCTGGGAGACATCGAAGACACCATCGCACGCATGGTGCAGCTCAAGAGCGAAGGCGTGGGCTTTGCGCTGGATGACTTCGGCACCGGCTACTCCTCCCTGTCCTACCTCAAGCGACTGCCCCTGGACCAGGTCAAGATCGACCAGAGCTTTGTGCGGGACGTGCTGACGGACCCCAACGACGCGGCGATTGTGCGGACCATCCTGGCGCTGGCCAAGAGCCTGGACCTGGAGGTGGTGGCCGAGGGGGTGGAGACGACGGGGCAGCTGAGTTTCCTGAGGCTGCATGGGTGTGAGGGGTTTCAGGGGTATCTGTTTGGGCGCCCGGTACCCATGGATGTGTTTGCGCGCGAACACCAGCTGGGCCTGTTTGCCCAGCCCGCGCTGGCCCTGCCGGAAGGACGCAAGCCATGACCGAGCCGGGCATTCTCTGGGTGGACAGCGACACGCAGCATGCAGCGGCAGCGCGGCATCTGATCGCCACCCGCTACCCCGACTGGCGTGTCGTGAACAGCCCCACACCCGAGGCCGCCCGGGCGCCGCTGGCGTCGCAGGCCTGGGATGCCGTGGTGTTGTGCCTCAAGCCTTCAGTGCAGGACCTGCCCGGCGTGCTGGAGCTGTGCGCGGGCCGTCCGGTGCTGATGTGCATCGACGCCCACCAGGAGGCATTGGCCGCGCGCGCGTTTCGCTGCGGGCTGGGTGACTACATGGTGCGCGAGGCAGATGGCGTGGCACACCTGCCGGAGCTTTTGCACCGTCTGGCCGTGCTGCTGCAGGGAGCCCAGGGGCAGGGCCAGCCCGTGCGCATGGTGGACGCCCGCATCTGGCAAGAAGCGCTGACTTTGCTGCAGGAGCAGCGCACGGCTCTGCAGGCCACCCTGGCCAGCATGAGCCAGGGCATCTTCAAGACGGCGCCGGATGGCAGCATCACCGTCTACAACCAGCGTGTGCTGGAACTGCTCAACCTGCCCGAATCGCTGATGGCCACGCGGCCCACGCTGGCCGACTTGACCCGCATCCAGGCCGAGCGTGGTGACTTTGGCGAAGGCCACCGCCTGGTGGACCGGCGCGGGCATGACTACGTGGCAGGGGGGGCCGTGGCGCCTGCGCCCGCCGTCTACTGGCGCACCACATCCGATGGCCGCACGTTTGAAGTGCGCACCACCGGGCTGCCCGATGGGGGCCTCGTGCGTACCTTTGCCGATGTCAGCGACTACGTGCGCGTTGAGAACGAGTTGCGTGAGAGCGAGGCGCGCTTTCGATCGCTGAGTGACCTGTCGTCCGACTGGTACTGGGAGCATGACGCCGAAGGGCGCTTTGTGCAGCTGGCGGGCGACCTGAGCGTCAATGGCATCCCGCTGTCCAACGTGATGGGCCGCACGCGCTGGGAGATCGGCGCGCTCAACATGACCGAGACCGACTGGGCTGCGCACCGCGCGGTGCTGCAGGCCCACCAGCCGTTTCGCGATCTGGAGCTGCAGCGTCAGCGGCCCGATGGCAGCATGCACTGGATCTCGGTCAGCGGTGTGCCTGTGTTTGATGCGCAGGGCGCCCTGTGGGGCTACCGGGGCGTGGGCCGCGACATTACCGAGCGCAAGCGGGTCGAGAGCCAGATCGAGCAGCTGGCGTTTTACGATGTGCTCACCGGCCTGCCCAACCGCCGCTTGCTGGTGGACCGGCTGCAGCGCGCCACGGCGGCCGTGGCACGCTCAGGCGCGCAAGGGGCTCTGCTGTTCATCGACCTGGACAACTTCAAGGACCTCAACGACACCCTGGGCCACGATACAGGCGACCAGCTGCTGGTGCAGGCGGCCCAGCGTCTGAAGGCTTGCGTGCGCGAGGCTGACACCGTGGCACGGTTTGGCGGCGATGAATTCGTGGTGCTGGTGGAAGGCCTGAGTGCCGATGGCCCGCACGCCAGTGCCGAGGCCGCGCTGGTGGCCAGCCATATCGCCACCACGCTGGGCAAGCCCTACGCGCTGGGCGATACCAGCCACCACAGCACCCCGAGCATCGGTATTGCGCTGTTTGGCCAGCAGACCGTGAGTGTGGACGAGCTGCTCAAGCACGCGGACCTGGCGATGTACCAGGCCAAAGCTGCAGGGCGCAACACCCAGCGCTTCTTCGACCCGGACATGCAGGCCGCCGTAAGCAACCGTGCGGCCCTGGAGGCCGATCTGCGCCGAGGTCTGCAAGACAAGGAACTGGTGCTGTACTACCAGCCCGTGGTGGACGGCAAGGGCCGCCTGCAGGGCGCAGAAGCCCTGGTGCGCTGGAAGCACCCCCGGCGTGGGCTGGTGTCGCCAGCTGAATTCATTCCGCTGGCCGAGCAGACAGGGCTCATCCTGCCGCTGGGGCAATGGGTGTTGCAGGCCGCTTGCGAGCAGCTGGTGGTGTGGTCACGCAGCTCGCTCACGCGACAGTTCTTCCTGTCGGTGAACGTGAGCGTGCGGCAGTTTCGCCAGCCCGATTTTGTGGAGCAGGTGCTGGGCTCGCTGCAGTCCAGCGGGGCCAACCCCGAGCGCCTGAAGCTGGAACTGACGGAAAGCCTGCTGCTGGTCGATGTGGAGGATGTGATCTCGCGCATGGAGTACCTGCGGCGCTATGGTGTGGGCTTCTCGCTGGACGACTTTGGCACCGGCTATTCCTCCTTGAGCTACTTGAAGCGCCTGCCGCTGGACCAGCTCAAGATCGACCAGAGTTTTGTGCGCGACCTGCAGACCGACCCCAACGATGCCGCCATCGTGCGAACCATTCTTGCGCTGGCGCACAGCCTGGACCTGGCCGTGGTGGCCGAAGGCGTGGAGACCACGGGCCAGCTGGAGTTCCTGCAGCGCCATGGCTGCCAGGCTTTCCAGGGCTACCTGTTTGGCCGCCCCATGCCACCAGAGGTTCTGGAGCGGGCACTGCGGCCAGCGCTGTGACGAGCGACGTATGGCGTGGTGTGGTGTCTGGATGTGGTTGCAGGGCCCCTGCGCCATGACAAACATCCAGGCACGCCCGCACGGCACAATCGGTGCATGAAGAAGCAGGTATTGGTCGCCGGTGGCGGCATTGGCGGCTTGGCCGCCGCGTTGGGCGCGTCGCGCGCGGGGTGGGATGTGCGGCTGTACGAACGCGCGACAGCATTCAGCGAAGTGGGCGCCGGCGTGCAGATCGGGCCGAACGTAGTGCGCCGCCTACAGGCCTGGGGCCTGCAGCAGCCGTTGCAGGCGGTGGCCGCGTTCCCCAGCCGCTTGCAGGTGCGCAACGCCGTCAGTGGCAAGGAACTGGCCGTGCTGCCGTTGGGCCCCACGGCGGTGCAGCGCTATGGGGCGGCCTACGCCACCATCCACCGCGCCGACCTGCATGGTCTGCTGCTTTCCGCGGTGACCAAATACACCGACACGCAGTTGCATCTGGAGCACGCCATCGACGGATTCACCGATGCCGAGGGCGTCGTGACTGTTCGCACCAGCCGGGGCAAGGAGGTGGAAGGCGATGCGCTCATTGGTGCCGATGGTCTGTGGAGCCGCACGCGCACCCAGCTGCTCGGTGCCGTGCCGCCCCGCGTGACGGGGCACCTGGCCTACCGCGCGCTGGTGCCGCAGCATGCACTGCCCGATGCATTGCGCACAGGCCAGGTCACCGCCTGGCTGGGCCCGCGCCTGCATGCTGTGCAGTACCCCGTGCGCCGGGGCGAGTTGCAGAACATCGTCGTCATTGTGCAAGGCCCCGCGCCGCACGATCTGGAAAACTGGGACCACGCTGCCAATGCTGCGGGCCTGGAGCACGCCCTGCAAGGCACCTGCACGGCGCTGCAGGATGTCGTGCGCAGCGTGGGTGCCGCCGGTGGCCCCGGCTGGCGCCTGTGGCCGCTGTGCGACCGCCCTCCGGTACGCGCTGCCGACGAGATGGCGCAAGGCCTGGTGGCCCTGCTGGGCGATGCGGCCCACCCCATGCGCCCCTACCTGGCCCAGGGCGCTGGCATGGCCATTGAAGACGCGGCCGAGCTGCAGCGTGCGCTGGCCATGCACGACCTGGATGTGCCGCTGCGCCTTACCCGCTACGCCCTTAACCGCTGGGAGCGAAACGCCCGGGTGCAGGCGCGCTCCATCCGCAACGGCCGCATCTTCCATGCCACCGGGCCTGTGCGCTGGGGCCGCGATCTGTCGCTGCGCCTGCTGGGCGAGCGGTTGCTGGATGTGCCCTGGTTGTACCGGGGCGATGGCTCCAGCGCCAGTTCGTTGTGAGTTCATTGCAGTGGGCGGGGTGGTGGTAACTGCCCGCCCCGAGCCGCCCGGTTCATGACCCTGCAGGGTGGGTGAACAGCGCCGCTAGGGATGACCTGCATAACTCCCTGCGGTCTGTGATAGCGCGGCCTCGGGCGGTTCGCTGCGTTGCTTTTCTTGCCAATAGCCCGGCTATTGGCTGCCAAAAGACGCCTTGCGCCCCATCCCGATCCGCACTACCACCGCCTCGCGAGGGTTATGCAGGACATCCCTAGGTTGTCAGGATATTCCCTATCCGGGGCAACCCCTGCATGCGCTGCGCGGGATGAACTTTGCGCCGTGTGCCACGCTCTATCCCTGTGTGTGCAAAGCCCCGAAAAGGCAACGGATGCGCCAGCGAATTTGCTGTTCAAGCGCACGCCGTGGTGCTACAAAGGGCCAAGCCGGTAGCGATTCCCACTGCAACACCGTGGCACCACCCGAGCCCGCCGGGGGTGCCGCCACAGGAGGTCGTATGGATGCCATCAGCAGTTTCGCCGCGCGTTATGCCCGTAGCCGCGAAGAGGAAATGTCGATTGACGAGTACCTCGCCGAGTGCAAGCGCGATCCCATGGCCTACGCCACGGCCGCCCAGCGCATGCTGGCCGCCATTGGCGAGCCCGAGATGGTGGACACGCGCAATGACCCGCGCATGTCACGGCTTTTTGCCAACAAGGTCATCAAGCGCTACCCGGCCTTTGCCGAGTTCTACGGCATGGAGGACGCCATCGAGCAGGTGGTGAGTTTCTTTCGCCATGCCGCGCAAGGGCTGGAAGAGCGCAAGCAGATTCTTTATCTGCTGGGCCCTGTGGGTGGCGGCAAGAGTTCGATCGCGGAGCGGCTCAAGCACCTGATGCAGAAGGTGCCTTTCTATGCGCTCAAGGGCTCGCCGGTGAACGAATCGCCGCTGGGCCTGTTTGATGCGCTGGAGGACGGCCCCGTGTTGGAGGAACAGTTCGGCATCCCCCGCCGCTACCTGCAGCGTGTGCTCTCGCCGTGGGCGGTCAAGCGGCTCGACGAGTTTGGCGGCGACATCCGCCAGTTCCGCGTGGTCAAGCGCTACCCCAGCATCTTGAAGCAGGTGGGCATTGCCAAGACCGAGCCGGGCGATGAGAACAACCAGGACATCTCCAGCCTGGTGGGCAAGGTGGACATCCGCAAGCTAGAAACCTTTGCGCAGGATGACACCGACGCCTACAGTTACAGTGGAGGCCTCTGCCTGGCCAACCAGGGCCTGCTCGAATTCGTGGAAATGTTCAAGGCACCCATCAAGGTGTTGCACCCGCTGCTCACGGCCACGCAGGAGGGCAACTACAAGGGCACGGAGGGCTTTGGCGCCATTCCGTTTGACGGCGTGGTGCTGGCGCACAGCAACGAGAGCGAGTGGAAGGCATTTCGCAACAACAAGAACAACGAGGCGTTTCTGGACCGCATCTACATCGTCAAGGTGCCGTACTGCCTGCGCGTGAGCGAAGAGACCCGCATCTACGAAAAACTCATCCGCGAGTCGTCGCTGGGCAACGCCGTGTGCGCGCCGGGCACGCTCAAGATGATGGCGCAGTTCGCCATCCTCACGCGGCTGAAGGAGCCCGAGAACTCCAGCATCTTCAGCAAGATGCAGGTGTACGACGGCGAGAGCCTGAAAGACACCGACCCGCGCGCCAAGAGCTACCAGGAGTACCGCGACTACGCAGGCGTGGACGAGGGCATGACGGGTATATCGACCCGCTTTGCGTTCAAGATTTTGTCGAAGGTGTTCAACTTTGACAGTGCCGAGGTGGCCGCCAACCCGGTGCACCTGATGTATGTGCTGGAGCAGCAGATCGAGCGCGAGCAGTTCCCTACAGAGCTGGAGACCAAGTACACCAGCTACATCAAGGAGTTCCTGTCCCCCCGCTATGCCGAGTTCATTGGCAAGGAGATCCAGACCGCCTACCTGGAGAGCTACAGCGAGTACGGCCAGAACATCTTTGACCGCTACGTGACCTACGCAGACTACTGGATCCAGGACAACGAGTACCGCGACACCGACACCGGCGAGGTGTTCGACCGGGGCGCACTCAACGCCGAGCTGGAAAAGATCGAGAAGCCCGCAGGCATTGCCAACCCGAAGGACTTTCGCAACGAGATCGTCAATTTTGTGCTGCGCGCGCGCGCCAACAACCAGGGCCAGAACCCCAGCTGGACCAGCTACGAGAAGCTGCGCCTGGTGATCGAGAAGAAGATGTTCTCCAACACCGAAGAGCTGCTGCCCGTGATCAGCTTCAACGCCAAGGCCAGCGCCGAAGAGGCGCGCAAGCACGAGGACTTTGTCACCCGCATGGTGAACAAGGGCTACACGCCCAAGCAGGTGCGGCTGTTGTGTGAGTGGTACTTGCGTGTGCGCAAGAGCAGCTGATCAAGGGACTGGATTGCCAGCGCAGCCCTGCGGGCGCTGGTTCATGCATGGGGGCAACGGATGGCATTGCAAATCATCGATCGCAGGCTCGCTGGCAAGAACAAGTCGGTGGGCAACCGCGAGCGATTTGTTCGCCGTTACAAGGAACAGATCGCGGACGCGGTGCGCCGTGCTGTCTCACAGCGCGGCATCCGCGACATGGAGCAGGCCGAGAGCATCACCATACCGCGCAAGGACATCAGCGAGCCCGTGTTCCACCATGGCCAGGGCGGCATCCGAGACACGGTGCACCCCGGTAACGCAGAGCATGTGCGCGGCGACCGCATCGAACGGCCCCAGGGTGGAGCGGGCGGGCGCGGCTCGCAGGCCAGCGACAGTGAGGAGGGCGAGGACGACTTCACCTTCACGCTGACCAAGGAAGAGTTCATGCAGCTCTTTTTTGAAGACCTGGCGCTGCCGCACCTGCTGCGCACCCACATCGGCGAGAACCCGCAGTGGAAGTCGCGCCGCGCGGGCTACAGCCAGGATGGAATCCCCAACAACCTGGCTGTGCTGCGCACCATGCGCGGGGCGCTGGGGCGGCGCATTGCGCTGGGCAAGTCGACCCACCGCGAGCTGCTGGCGCTGCAGGCCGAGCTGGACGCCCTGCTGGCGCAGGACGACGGCACGAGCGAAGCGGTGGCCGAGCTGCAGCGCCGCATCGATGCGCTGACGGCGCGCATCGACAAGATTCCCTACCTCGATCCCATCGACCTGCGCTTTCGTGCGCGTACGCCGGTGCCAGTGCCCAGCAGCCAGGCGGTGATGTTCTGCGTGATGGACGTGTCGGGCTCCATGGACGAGACGCGCAAGGACCTGGCCAAGCGGTTTTTCATCCTGCTGTACCTGTTTCTCACGCGGCACTACGAGACCATCGACATCGTGTTCATCCGCCACCACACCCAGGCGGCCGAGGTGAGCGAAGAGCAGTTCTTTCACTCCACCGAGAGCGGCGGCACCGTGGTCAGCAGCGCGCTGGCGCTGCTGGACCAGATCATCCGTGCGCGCTATCCGCAGGGCGACTGGAACATCTACGTGGCCCAGGCCAGTGATGGCGACAACTTCACCAACGACAGTGGCATCTGCCGCAACCTGCTGGTGGACAAGATCCTGCCGCTGGTGCGCTACTTTGCCTATGTGCAGGTGGCAGAAGAGGAGCAGAACCTGTGGGACGAGTACAGCCAGTTGATGCCGCTGTTCTCCCACTTTGCAATGCGCAAGGTCGCCGCACCCGGCGACATCTACCCGGTGTTCCGCGACCTCTTCAAGAAAGAGGGGGTGGCCGCATGAACAACGTTGTGCAGTATCCGGTGCTGGAGCGCCGCGTCAGCGACAACCCCTGGAAGGCCGCCGCCGTGGGTGAGCGCCGCCACCGCGCCGTGCCCGGCCAGCCCCTGCCTGCGGGCGCGCGGCCTGCCGAGCCGTTGCCCGACCCGAGCGACTGGACGTTTGAGCTGATCGAGCGCTACCACGCCGCCATTGCCGCCACGGCAGAGCGCTTTGGCCTCGACACCTACCCCAACCAGCTGGAGATCATCACCGCCGAGCAGATGATGGATGCCTACTCCAGCGTCGGCATGCCGGTGAACTACCGGCACTGGAGCTACGGCAAGGAGTTTCTGGCCACCGAGCGGCGCTACCGGCGCGGGCACATGGGGCTGGCGTATGAGATCGTCATCAACTCCAACCCCTGCATCAGCTACCTGATGGAGGAGAACACCACCGCCATGCAGGCGCTGGTGATTGCGCATGCGGCCTACGGGCACAACAGCTTCTTCAAGGGCAACTACCTGTTTCGCATGTGGACCGACGCGTCCAGCATCATCGACTACCTGGTGTATGCCAAGGACTACGTGGCCCAGTGCGAAGAGCGCTACGGCATGGCCGAAGTGGAGCGGCTCATGGATTCGTGCCACGCGCTGGCCAACTTTGGAGTGGACCGCTACCGCCGCCCCTCCAAGAAGAACCTGGCGCGCGAACGGCTGGAGCGCGCGCAGCGCGAGGCCTATGCCCAGCAGCAGGTGAACGAGCTGTGGCGCACGCTGCCCGTGCGTCCCGGCAAGGAGGATGCCACGCAGGAGCACAACCGCTTTCCGCAGGAGCCGCAAGAGAACATCCTGTACTTCATCGAAAAAAACGCGCCCCTGCTGGAACCCTGGCAGCGCGAGATCGTGCGCATCGTGCGCAAGATCGCGCAGTATTTCTACCCGCAGCGCCAGACCCAGGTGATGAACGAAGGCTGGGCCACCTTCTGGCACTACACGCTGCTCAATACGCTGTACGACGAGGGCTACCTGAGCGACGGCGTGATGATGGAATGGCTGGGCTCGCACACCAATGTCATCTACCAGCCGCCCGTGGGCCACCGCGCCTACAGCGGCATCAACCCCTATGCGCTGGGGTTTGCCATGTACCGCGACATCCAGCGCATCTGCCAGAACCCCACGGAGGAGGATCGGCACTGGTTCCCCGACATCGCAGGCACACCCTGGCTGCCCGCGCTGGACCACGCCATGCGCAACTTCAAGGACGAGAGTTTCATCGGCCAGTACCTCAGCCCGCATCTGATGCGCGAGATGCGTCTGTTTGCGCTGCACGACGATGCCAACGAGCGCGAGCTGGTGGTCAGCGAGATCCACGATGAGAACGGCTACCGCCGCCTGCGCCAGATGCTGTCGCAGCAGTACGACCTGGGCACGCGCGAGCCCAACATCCAGGTCTGGAACGTGAACCTGCGCGGCGACCGCAGCCTGACCCTGCGCCACACCCAGTTCCAGGGCCGCCCGCTGGCCGACGACACGCAGGAGGTGCTGCGGCATGTGGCGCGCCTGTGGGGTTTTGGGGTGCAGATCGAGAGTGTGGATGCCGATGGCAACCACCCCGTGCTGCTGCACTCGGTGGCCTCATCGGCCGCGTGAACAACAGGGGCTGAGCGGGGGCAGCGCGATGCGCGCCTGCAGACCTGCTGTACGCGCCATGGGCCAGCGCCCATTTTTTGCAGGATGATTGCTATTAAATATATAGCTTGATACGCTCGTTGGATAAGCGCTAAGGCCTGTTTTTGCTTGATATTTTGGAGGCTGCCGACGATGAGGGACCATTGCGCCATTCAGGCGGCGGCAGCGGCCCCACGCAGTGGGCAGTCTGTGGCCACCCGCTCGGCCAGAGTCTGGCGCAGGGCCTGCAGCGCGGCAATGCGTGCGTCGATCTCCTGCAGCTTCACTGCCAGCACCTGGGCCAGCGCTGGGCCTGGGTCGGCGGCGTCCCAGATGGCGGGCAGCCGGTCGCCAATCTCTGCCAGCGTAAAGCCCAGCTGCTGCGCGGTGCGGATGTACTGCACCAGCATCGCCGTTTCGGCCGGGTAGTCGCGGTAGCCATTGGCAAGCCGGTGCGCGCGGATCAGCCCCTGCTGCTCGTAAAACCGCAGGGCCTCGCGGCTCAGGCCCGAGGCGGTGGCGAGTTCACCGATCAGCACGGTCGCCTCCGGTGGGGGCGTCGCTGGCTGCGCCCAGTGCCCACCGGAGGATGGCGGTCTGCACCTGCAGCAACAGTTGTTTTTGTGCGTAGCCCACAAAACCGGGGTACTCCACCGGGTCCACCGTCAGCTCCCGGCCCAGTGTGAAGGGCGGTGTGGGCAGCAGGGCGGGGTTGCCCAAGGCGGCCAGGTGTTCTTCGGTCAGCGGTGTCATGTCGGTTTGGGTCTCGGCGTCGGCCTCGGCGCCCGCGGGCCAGCTGTCGGTGATCACCACATCCACCGGGCCTTGCATGGCGGAAGGCTCGGCAAAGACCACCTGTGGCAGTACCTCGTGAAAGCGCCGGTGGCACACCTGCACCAGTTCAAACCCCAGTACCTGGGCCAACCCGTGCCATGAACGAAACACATTGGTGCTGGGCCCCCATAGGCACACGCGCGCCTGCGCCAGAGGTTTGATCTGTGTATCGACGAAGTACGCATCGGTCAGCACCTCGCATGGGTGGCCCTGGGCCGACATGGCGTTGATCACCGGCCGCAGCGACGCGGCGGCAAACTCCGACAACCGTGCATGGTTGGTTTCACGCACCACATACACCGTGTAAAACGGGTCGAGGTAGCCCGCCAGGTCGCAGGCCCGTTCGCTGGTCTTGAGCAGATTGGGCAGCTCGGTGAACGCCAGCCCGAGCTGCCGAAAGGCCTCGATGAACGTTGTGCGGGTGCGGATGCCGTTGCCTTCAAACGACCATGCCACGGTGCCCTGCAGCGTGGGCCCGGGCGCGTTGACCAGTGCCCAGATGTGCCGGATATCTTCGGGGCGCAGGTCGGTCAGCTGGATGAGGTTCATGGGGCATTCTTTCCATCAAAAGGGCGGGGCAGAAGATTCTGCTTGACCCTGAAGCGTACTTCAGGCCTGAAGCTGCGGGCTTCTTTCACTTCTATTGCCGCGCTGCCATGTCCACCATTCCTGCCGTCCGCACCCATCCTGCGGCTGCCGCCAAACCCGCTGCCGCTTTCTCTTGGTCTATGCCCCGCTACCTGTGCATCGTGCGTGCCAGCGGTTGGTACGACCTGCTGATCACCTGGCCCTTCGCGTTGCCCTGGACCTTTGCCTGGCTGTACGCCCAACTGGGCACGCTGGCCGCCACGCTGGGTCTGCCTGGCACCTTGCACCCGCTGGATTCCACCCACATGCTGCTTGCCAACCTGCTGGGGTCGGTGGTGGTGGTGTGGTCGCTCGCGCGCATGGTGGCTCCGTCACTGCTGCTGGGGCGGCTGGATGGCGTGGCGCGGTTTCTGTTTGCGGCCTGGCAGATCTATGCCGTGGCCCACGGCGCCAATGTGATCGTGCTGGGCTTCACGCTGTTTGAGCTGCTGTTTGGTGTGCTGCAGTGGTGGCGCGTGGCGGGCACGTCCCCAGCACGGGTCAGTGTGCTGGCACCGGCAGGCACCTGAACGCCAGGGCGCCTGTCGCCAGCATGGCGGCAATGGTCAGCATCACAGCCACATACGGGTCTGCGCCCTGTGCGGCGGCGATGGAGGCTGCCACGCCGGTCACCCACTGCATCAGTGCCACGCCCAGAAACAGCGCCATCGTGAACACCGCCATGGCGCGCCCGGTGACGGCGGGTGCGTAGGCCGAACGCACGTCTGAATACTGCAGCACCATGTAGCCCGACAACAGGCCCACCGCGATGGAGCCCGCCACGTCCAGCCACTCGGCGTGGAGCAGGCCGATGGCACCGAAGAGGGTTGCCAGCAGCACCGTGAAGCCCGTGATCCAGCGGCGGCGTTGGCCAGGCCCCGGGTCGAGCCGCCCGAACAATGCCGGTGTGAACAGCGACACCAGCGACGACAACATGGCCACGTTGCCGCTGGCCACCAGCGAATAGCCATGCCGCTCAATGAGCAGCGGCCCCAGCCACAGCCCGCGCAGCGTGAGGAAGGAGGCATACGTCGTCAGCGCTAGCAGCATGATTCCGGCGGTGTGCGGCAGCAAGAACAGCGCGCCAAACCCGCGCACCGCCTGCAGCACCGATTCGTGCGGGGGCGCGTTGTGCGTGGGCTGCACGGGCTCGTGCACTTTCCAGAAGATCAGCAGCCAGGCCAGTGCCGCAAAACCCGCCAGCACCGCAAAACCCATGCGCCAGGACGACAGCTGCACCAGCCACGCCAGCGGCGTGCCCGTGAACAACATGCCCAGCCCACCCACACCCATGGCCACGCCCGAGACCATCGCAAACCGGCTGGCCGGAAAGTAGCGCGCAATGAACACCGTGCACACCAAAAACGCGGGCGCGCAGCCGACGCCGATCAGCACCTGCCCCAGCAGCACCGCGCCATAGCCAGGCGCCAGCGCCGACAGCACCGAGCCCGCAATCGCCAGCGGAAACGCCACCAGCAGCGTGCGCCGCACGCCATAGAGGTCGATGCCGATGCCCATGAAGAGCTGCATGGTGCCGAAGGCGAATGCGAACGCTCCGGCAAACACGCCCAGCGCCTGCGCCGACAGGCCGAACTCTGCCCGCAGGCCCGTGGCCATGATGGCCGTGATGGTGCGAAACGCCTGGCTCAGCGCAAAACCCGTCACCAGTGCCAGCAGCATGGCCCAGGCGGCGCGGAGGGGGAGCAGTGGGGTAGTGGGTGTGGGGGGCGGGGGCACCTGCACGGTGGTGGGTCTCCAAAAAGGGGTGGCAACAGGCTGCCCCGTTCCGAGCGTACATGGACAGGGCGGTGACCGCTGTCTCGCGTGAATCGCAGGGGTTGCCGGGTCCGCCAATCTGCACCAGATGGGAGCGACCGACGGGCGCGTGGGGCAGGCAGTAGGGGCGTTGGGGGAGGGATAAGGGTCATGACGTGCACAAACCTGGGGTCGGGCCAGCAGTTCACCGTTGGGCAAGGGCCGCTGTTGCATCCCGATTTGCGGAGGTACTAAGGGTATGTCCCGAGCCGTCGCCGCAGGCGCTCCAGTCGCCAAGGTGACGTGGCGTTTTGGGGCCAAGCTGCGCGCAATCGGGTGTCAGGTCCGTGCATTGCAACCATGCGTGCCTGTAATGCCGTGTTGGACGGGGCAGTCTGGCCCGTCATCAGGGCGCCACGGAGCGAAGTCAGACTTTAGAGAAGGCTCTCGATGTGGGGATCACCCCAATCGACGGGGCGTGGACCGTGCGGCACTCTCATGGGCATGCCGTGCGCTGGGTGTGGATGGCGGCTGAAACCGTTCCTCGGTTTCGGCTTCTCGCCTGCAGCGGAGTGGTGGCAAGGTTTGTGCTTGGAAGCCCCCAGTGACCCCGGTGGTCGGTGGCCACAAGCAGTTTGCAGGTTGGAGTGTGTGCCGCAATGCACATCGCTACTCAGGAGTGACTGATGAAGAAGATGGTTTCGCTGTGTTCAGGTGCGCTGGCAACGCTGTTGATGTCGGGATGCGCCAGCCAGCCGCCCGTGATGCAGGCCTTTAGCGAGCCAACGGACCGCGGCAGCATGCAGTTCGCCTGCGGCAATGGCGAAAAGGTGGAGATGCAGTTCTACCCCGAGCAAGGCCGCAGCGTGTTGCGGCGCAGCGGCTGGACGGTGGAACTACCCAAACAGGCCTCGGAAACCGGCTACGCCTTCAGCAATGGCCCCACCACCGTGCTCGGCAAGGGCAATGAGCTGACCATCCAGATTGGCCATCTGGCACCGATCTGGTGCCGTAGCAACCGCCCCATGATGGTGGCGGGCGTGCAATAGGCGGGCTGCAGAGCAGGCCACCCCCGCGCCCGGTGGTTTCGGGTTGCGGCATTCTTCAAAAACAACAGCTGCCAGCGCCTATGAACAAGGCGCTGGTGGCTTTTTTTGTGGGTAATTTCTAGATCGCTTTTCCAGGTGGTGGGGTGATGCGGGTCGGCACTCTCACGCTGCCGCTGTGAACGAATTCATGCACCACTGCGCAGCCGCTGCAACTCGGCCTCCGCAACGTCGATGCGCACCGTGCCCTGCGCCACCAGCACCTGCGCAACGCGGTCGATCTCGTCGCCCGCGGCGCCCGCCATCATCGCGATGTTCTGCGCGTGCAGGGCCATGTGCCCCTTCTGGATGCCGGTGGTGGCCAGGGCCTTCATGGCCGAAAAGTTTTGCGCCAGGCCCACGGCTGCGATGATCTGGGCCAGCTCTCTGGCAGATGCGACGCCCAGAATCTTGAGCGCGGTCTTGGCCGTGGGGTGCAGCTTGGTGGCGCCGCCCACCAGGCCCACGGCCATGGGCATTTCGATGGAGCCTGCCAGGTCGCCGTCGTTGGTCACCTCCCACGTTGTCAGGCTGGTGTAGCGGCCGCCGCGTGCGGCGTAGGCGTGGGCACCGGCTTCTACCGCGCGCGTGTCGTTGCCGGTGGCCAGCACCACGGCGCTCACGCCGTTCATGATGCCCTTGTTGTGCGTGGCGGCGCGGTAGGGGTCGGCTGCCGCAAAGTGGTAGGCCGCCAGCATGCCGTCGCGCACCGCCTCGCCGCCGATGTCGGCCGTGCGCCACACGCAGCGCGCACGCGCCAGGCGCCGGTCGGCCAGGTTCGACAGGATGCGCAGGTTGGTCTGCCCGCCCGTCCATGCCGCAATCTGCGGCGCAATCTTTTCGGCCATGGTGTTGACGGCATTGGCGCCCATGGCGTCGCGCGTGTCCACGATGAGGTGGGTGATCACCATGGTGCCGCCGCGTGTGTCGATCACCCGCACCTCCAGGTCGCGGAAGCCGCCGCCCAGCTTGACGAGGATGGGGTCGCAGGCATCGCACAGCGTGCGGATGTCTTCCTTGTGCTCCAGGATGCGGATGCGTGCGTGCTGCGGGTCAGACACCTGTGTAAGCTGGATCTGCGCAATCATCTCGGTGCCCGACATGGACGTGATGAAGCCACCGTGGTCATAACACTGGCGTGCCGCGTTGCACACCGCGGCCACCACCGACGATTCTTCAGTGGCCATGGGGATCAGCCGGTCTCGGCCGTCGATCTTCATGTTGGTGGCAATGCCCACGGGGATGTTCATCGTGCCGATGACGTTCTCGATGAGGTGGTCGGCCAGTTCGGCAGGCAGGTTGCCGGTGTTCAGCAGGTGGGCCTTGTCGTCGTCGCCAAGGCCCGCAAACTGGGCCACGGCGTCGATGCGTGCGGGAATGGCGAGCTTGTGAAAACCGCCGATGCGGCTGCTGGGGTGTGCGGTGGAAGTCATGGACGTGTTTGGGATAAATGGGTGAACAAGCGGCTCAGCGCGACGCCATCAGCCGGGGCAGGTAGGTGACCAGATCGGGGAAGGCCGCGCAGATGAGCAGGCCGACGAACTGCAGCCCGAAGAACGGCAAGATGCCCCAGTACACGGCGTTCATGCCAATGTGGCTGGGCAGCGTCCCCTTGATGTAGAACAGCGTGTAGCCGAACGGCGGGCTGATGTAGCCCATCTGGATGGTGATGGCGTACAGCACGCCAAACCACAGCTCGTCAAAGCCCAGCAACCGCACGATGGGCAGGAAGACAGGCACCGTGAGCAGGATGATTCCCAGCTCGTCCAGCACCGTGCCCAGGAACACCAGCAACAGCATCATGGCCGCCAGGATGAGCCAGCGGTTCACGTCCAGCCCCTGGATGAACTGCAGCAAAGTGTCCGCCCCGCCCAGGCCGGTGAAGATGGCCACGTAGGCCTTGGCTCCGAGAGTGATCCACAGGATCATCGCCGTGGCTTTCAGTGCATCGGTCGCTGCGCCGCGCAGCATGCCGCGCTCCCACCGGCGCTTGATAAGGCTGGGCAGCAGCGCTCCGGCCACGCCTACCGCCGCAGACTCGGTCGGTGTCGCGATGCCGAAGAAGATCGAGCCCAGGATCATCACGATCAGCATGGCGGGTATCACCAGGGCCTTCAGTGCCACCAGCTTTTCGCGCAGCGGTGCCTTGCGGGTGCTGGGGTCCAGGGGCACCCACTCGGGCTTCACCCAGCCCACCACGATGATGTAGGCGATGTACAGCGCGGCCAGGATGAGGCCCGGCACGATGCCTGCAATCAGCATCTGGCCGATGGATATCTGGGCCGTGACGGCGTACACGATGGTCAGCACCGATGGCGGGATCAGGATACCCAGCGTGCCCGACGCGCAGATCGTGCCCAGCGCCAGCTCGGGCTTGTAGCCGCGCCGCAGCATCTCTGGTAGGGCCAGGATGCCCATGGCCGTCACGGCGGCACCCACCACGCCGGTCATGGCCGCCATCACCACGCAGATGATGACGGTGCCGATGGCCAACCCGCCTTTCAAGCGCCCAAACCACAGCTCCATCGCGCGGTACAGGTCTTCGATGACACCCGAGCGCTGCAGGATGCAGGCCATCAGGATGAACAGCGGGATCGCGAGCAGTGCCTCGGACTTCATCGTGTCGAAGATCTGCAGCACCAGCACGATGACCGCGTTGGGCTCCCACAGCGTCACGGTGAACAGCAGCGACAAACCGCCCAGCACAAAGGCAATGGGCAGACCGGTGAGCATGAACAGCGTGAGGCTGCCGAACATCAGCACCAGAATCATGTTGGAGGTCATGGGTGGGCCTCCGCGGGGGACGCGTCAACGGTTGCTTCGCCAAACAGCGTGCGAAAGAACTCCACCACGGCCTGCAGCAGCATCAGCGCCAGGGCCAGCGGCACGGCGGCCTTCACCGGCCAGATAGGTGGGTTCCAGGCTGAAAAGCTGGTCTCGCGGTAGGTGAAGGCGCTGTAGGCTGCGGGTGCGCTGAAGTACAGCAGGATGGCGCAGAACAGCACGATGATGGGAAAGTTCACCAGGTCCAGCCGCCGCTGCCATGCGGGGCTCAGGCGCTGGCGCGCCACGTCGAGCGCCACATGGCCCTTGAGGTGCAGCATGTACGGCCCGCCCAGCAGAAAGTACGGGCCGAACAGCAGCACGGCCAGCTCCATGCCCCACACCGTGGGCGCATTGAACACATAGCGTGCAATGACTTCATAAAGCATGACGGGGACCACGATGGCCATCAACCACACCGTGGCCTGGAAGATCCAGCGGTTGAGTGTGGTGATGGCAGACGTGGAGACAGAGAGCCATGACGGCATGGGGTGACTCCTCAGAACAGTGGGGGCGAGCCCATGCGCACTGGCGCGCACAAAGGGCGCCAGTGCAAGGTCCGCCGCGTGCGATCAGGCCAGCAGGCCCAGTTCTTTCATGAAGGCCACCTGGCTGTCCAGGATCTTGGTGGCGAGGGCGTCGCCCTTGGTGGCGGTGCGCCACGCGGCCATGGCCTTGGGCCGTGCAGCGGCGATGTCGGCTGCGCTGAATCGGATGATCTCGCAGCCCTTGGCCTGGTACTTGGCCAGCACCGCAGCGTCGCTCACCAGGATGTGCTGGCGCAGCGCCGCCGAAATCTCGCGCGCGGCCACGGCCAGCGCGGCCTTGAACTCGGCGGGCAGCTTGTCGTGCGCGGCGCGGTTGGCCACGTAGCTGGTGGCGGTGGTGGGCTGGTGAAAGCCCGGCACCACTACAAACTTGGCCACCTCTGCTAGGCCGGCTTCAAAGTTGGCCGTCAGGTCGCCCCGATCGGCCATGTCGATCACGCCCTTGTCCAGCGCCGAATACACCTCGCCCGTGGGCAGTGGCGTCACCGACACGCCCATGGCGCCCATCACGGCCGAGGCCAGGCCCACAAAGCGACCCTTCTTGCCCGTGAGGTCGGCGATCTTGCGGATTGGCACCTTGGAGTGCAGCGGCTCCTGGCCGTACACGGTGGGGGCGATGTAGTGCAGGCCTGCGGGCGCATACGCCTGGCGCACCAGGTCAAGCCCGCCACGCTCGTAGAACCAGGCTTCGTATTCGTCGCTCTCGGCAAAGCCGAACGGAATGGTGCTGGTGAAGGCGAACGCGGGGATCTTGCCGGCCTCGTAGCCGTCGAAGGTTTTCATCAGCTCAAACGCGCCGCCGCGCACGGCATCAAATGCCTGTGCAGCGGGCACGATCTGGCCTGCGGCAAACAGGTTGATCTTGAAGCGTCCACCGGTCAGCTCTGCCACGCGGGCCACAAAACGCTCTTCAAACTTTTGCGGCGTGGTGCCGCCGTCCCACAGCGCCTGCATGCGCCAGGTGACGGTGGCCTGCGCATGGCTGGCCAGGGGCGCCGCTGCGCCCACGGCAGCGGCTGCAGCCAGGGTGGATTTGAGGATGTTGCGTCGTTGGACGGCTTTGTCTGCCATGTCTTGTCTCCGGTTGGTTTGGAATGTGTGCACCCATCGCCGTGGGTTTGCTGCCTCGGCCCAATGCGCAGTGTGGGCTGCGGGCGAGTTCGAAAAGTATATGGACAATGCAGCCGGTGGTTGGATACAGTTTGGGCACAGATTAGAAAACTGTACCCATCAATACATGGATACAGATAAGGAGACAGACCCCATGCCTCACCCCGAAGAAGACGCATCGCCCGACAGCAAGGTTGAAGCACTGGCGCGCCGCATTGCGCAGTCCATCGAACAAGGCAGCGTGCTACCCGGCACCCGCCTGCGGTCCATCCGCGATGCAGCCGCCAAGGACGGTGTGGGACGCAACACGGTGGTGGAGGCCTACAACCGCCTGGCCGCGCGCGGCTATGTGGAAGCGCGGCCCGGCTCGGGCTATTACGTGCGCAAGCCCAGCAGCAGCGTACATGCCCAGGCCCCTGCGCCGCATGTGACCGAAGCGGTGGACGTGGTGTCGCTGCTGCGTGAGCAACTGGAGCAGCACTACGAGGTGCGTGTGGGCGATGGCCGCCCGCCCGCGTCGTGGATGGAGGGGTCCGAGCTGGGCAGCTCGCTGCGCCGCGCGCGCTCGCAAGGGTTGACGGACATCGAGCATGGCTACGGCACTCCCTGGGGCTACCTGCCACTGCGCGAGACCATTGCGCGCATGCTGGGCGAGCGCACCATCCCCGTCAGCCCGCGCCAGGTGCTGCTGACCCAGGGCGCCAACCACGCGCTGGACCTCATCGTGCGGCACCTGCTGGACGCGGGCGATGAGGTGCTGGTGGATTCACCCGGCTACTACCCGCTGTTTGGCAAGCTCAAGCTCGCCAAGGTGGAGATGCTGGGCGTGCCCCGGCTGGCCGATGGCCCCGACTTGGATGCGCTGCAGGCGCTGCTGGAAAAGCACCGGCCCAAAGTGTTCTTCACGCAGTCGCTGGCGCACAACCCCACAGGTGGGTCGATCAGCCTGCCCAAGGCCCACCGCCTGTTGCAGATGGCTGCGGCCCACGGGTTTCTGGTGGTGGAGGACGACCCGTTTGCCGACCTGCAGCCGCCCAACGCCCCGCGCCTGGCAGCGCTGGACCAGCTGGAGCGCGTGATCTACGTGAGCAGCTTTTCCAAAACGCTGTCGGCCGGTCTGCGCGTGGGCTACATCGCCGGGGCGGCGCACCGCATCAATGCGCTGTGTGACCTGAAGATGGTGACGGTGGTGTCCACGTCCGATTTTGTAGAGCGCGTGGTGCACCAGCTGATCTCTGCGGGCCAGTACCGGCGCCATCTGAGCCGTCTCAAGGCCCGGCTGGACAGTGCGTTGGGCCCTGCGCAAAAAGCATTGGCACGCCTGGGCCTCACCGTGCACCCCAGCCCGCCGGGCGGCTATTACCTGTGGGTGGAGTTGCCGCATGGCATCACCGAACTGGGCCTGGCCCGCAGTGCGGCAGAGCGGGGCATTTTTCTGGCGCCGGGCGCCGTGTTCTTTCCGCAGCGGCAGGGCCAGCAGCAGCCTTTGCAGGCCATGCGGGTGAACGTGGCCTATGCCAACGACCCGCGGTTTTTGCGCTTTCTGCAGTGCGCGCTCAAGGCGGCGTCTTGAAGGCGCGCCGAACCCGGTTCACAAGTCCGTGCGCAGCTTCCAGATCTCGGGGAACAGCACCACGTCCAGCATCTTGCGCAGGTAGCTCACGCCGCCCGTGCCGCCCGTGCCGCGCTTGAAGCCGATCACGCGCTCCACCGTGGTCACGTGGCGGAAGCGCCAGAGGCGGAAGGCGTCTTCCAGGTCGGTCAGCTCCTCGCCCAGCTGGTACAGGTCCCAGTGCTTCTCGGGATTGCGGTACACAGTCAGCCAGGCCTGCTCCACCGCATCGTTTTCCACATAGGGCTGCGTCCAGTCGCGCTCGGTGTGGCTGGTGGGCACGGCCAGGCCACGCCGCGCCAGCAGGCGCAGGGCCTCGTCGTACAGCGATGGCGCCTCGTACGCGGCCTGCACCTGGGCGAGCAGGTCAGCGCGGTGCTCGTGGGGCTTGAGCATGGCCCGGTTCTTGTTGCCCATCGAGAACTCGATGCAGCGGTACTGGTAGCTCTGGAAGCCGCTGGACTGGCCCAGGTACGGCCGCATGGCGCTGTACTCGGGCGGTGTCATGGTGGCCAGCACGTCCCAGGCGTGCACCAGCTGCTCCATGATCTTGCTCACGCGCGCCAGCATCTTGAACGCGGGCGGCAGCTCGTCGCGCGCAATGTGGCCGATGGCCGCGCGCAGCTCGTGCAGCATGAGCTTCATCCACAGCTCGCTCGTCTGGTGCTGCACGATGAACAACATCTCGTCGTGTGCGGGCGACAGCGGCTTTTGTGCGGTGAGGATGGCGTCGAGCTGCAGGTAGTCGCCGTAGCTCATGGACTTGCTGAAGTCGAGCTGGGCGCGTTCCTCGTGCACGATGGATTCGGGCAGGGCGGCAGACGCCGCGTTGTTGCCATCGGCAGGGGTTTGCGAGAAAGGGCACATGGTGGTTTGCCTTTCTGATCAGGTGACGGCGTGCGTCTGGTTGAACTCGGCCTTCTTCCACTCGCCACTCTCCAGCACCTGGCGCAAGTGCTCCACGGCATTCCACACATCCTCAAAGCCCAGGTACAGCGGCGTGAAGCCAAACCGCAGGATGTCCTTGTGGCGGCCCGTGCCGCCGTCGCCTTTGCGGAAGTCACCGATCACGCCGCGCGCAATCAGCGCCTGCACGATGGCGTAGGCGCCGCTGCCCTGGCCGTTCACGCCCGCGCCTTCGTCGCGCGTCAGGCACACCTGCGAGCCGCGCTGGGCATGCTCGCGCGGCGTGGCCAGGCCCAGGCCGTGGCCTGCGCAGCGCTCTTCCACCAGCTGGATGAACAGGTCAGTGAGCGCCAGCGACTTGGCGCGCAGCGCGGCCATGCCGCCCAGGCTTTGCGCAGCGGTGAACACATCCAGCCCGCATTGCAGGGCCGACAAACTGATGATGGGCTGCGTGCCACACAGGTAGCGCGTGATGCCGGGCGCGGGCTGGTAGTCGGGTGTGAAGGCAAAGGGTGCGGCATGGCCCCACCAGCCAGACAGCGGCTGCCAGAAGCGGTCGGCATGGCGCGGGTGCACCCACACGAAGGCCGGGGCGCCCGGGCCGCCGTTCAAATATTTGTAGCCGCAGCCAATCGAGAAATCCGCACCTGCACCGTTCAGATCGACCGGCACCGCGCCCGCGCTGTGCGCCAGGTCCCACACGCACAAAATGCCCTGGGCGTGCGCGGCGGCGGTGATGGCGGCCATGTCGTGCATGGCGCCGGTGCGGTAGTTCACGTGCGTGAGCATCAGCACGGCCACGTCGCTGGTCAGTGCTGCGGTGATCTCTTCGGGCTCTACCAGCACCAGCTCCAGGCCGCGCTCCTTGCACAGGCCTTCGGCAATGTAGAGGTCGGTGGGGAAGTTGCTGCGCTCGCTCACGATGCGCTTGCGCGCGGGGCTGTCTTCGCGGGCGATGTTGAGTGCCGCGCTCAGCACCTTGTAAAGGTTGATGGAGGTGCTGTCGGTGCACACCACTTCATCCTTGCCCGCGCCGATCAGCGGGGCCAGCTGGTTGCCCAGGCGCTGGGGCAGGTCGAACCAGCTTGCGGTGTTCCACGATTTGATGAGGTCTGTGCCCCATTCGCGGGTAACCACATCGGCCACGCGCGCGGCGGCGGCCTTGGGGGCTACGCCCAGCGAGTTGCCGTCCAGGTAGATCACGCCGGGGGGCAGGGCGAAGCGGCCGCGCAGCGGCGCGAGGGGGTCTTGCGCGTCGAGCGCGCGGCAGTCTTGCAAGGTGGTGGTCATGGTGTTCAAGGTGGTTTGCTTCTGTTTTGATAGCTGCTAGGGCATGATGGGCGCGCGGTGACGGCCAAAAATGCCTGAAATTTCTGGGCTACAGCGCGCGCAGCACGGCCCGCACGGGCGATGCGTCGGCGGTGGTCAGCTTGAGCGGCAGGGCGATGAGTTCGTAGTCGCCCTCGGGCACGGCGTCGAGCACCAGGTTTTCGAGCACGCGCAGGCCCCGGCGGCGGATGACCTGGTGGCTGTCCAGCGTCTTGCTGTCGGCCGGGTCAATGCTGGCGGTGTCGATGCCCACCAGCAGCACGCCCAGGTCGGCCAGGCGTTCGATGGTGTCGGGGGCGTAGGCAGCCAGCTGGCCGTCCCAGCGGTCCACGGGCATGTGTTCGTAGGTGCGCACCAGCACGCGCTGCGGCAGGGTGCCGTTCACCGCGTGGGCAATGTGCTCCCAGGTGATGAGCGGCCCGCAGCCAATGGCGTGGATCACGCGGCAGGGGCCCAGAAAGGCGTCGAGCGACACGTCGCCAATGGTGGCGCCCTGTGCGTCGTAATGCAGCGGTGCGTCGGCGTGGGCGCCCACATGGGGCGACATCGTGATCGCGCTCACGTTGACCGGGCAGCCGGGGCCAATGGTGGCGCACCACTGCTGGCTGTAGGCCGTGTCGCCGGGGAACACGGGGCTGCCCGCGTGCACGGGCGGCGAGATGTCCCAGAGCCGGCGGGCGGAGGGGGTGGAGGGCGTTGACATGGGACAAAGTTTGCATGTCCCGAAAAACCCGTGGTGTCGGTTATTTCCAACACCCCGTCGATTTTTTGTTGAGGCCTAAACTATTTTGATGCTGCAGTAGCCCGGCTGCTGGAGCGTGTCACCTCACAAGATGGCGCCTTCCGCCAGCGGCGCCAGCCCGTGCCGCGAGCGTGCCTTGTGGCAGGCGTAGTCGCCCGCCGAGAACTCGCGGCAGGGCGCCGGGCGCAGTTCGTAGATGCTGCAGGCCACCTGCTGGCCCACCTGGCCGGTCAGCGCGGCGCAGCGGATGGGCACTTGCTCCGTGCCCCGCATGCGGCAGGTGCTGCCGTTCACATCCAGGGCCAGACCGTCGGGCACCGTGCCGCCCATTGCCTGCATCTCGTACACGGCAAAGTCCACACGAAAGCTGGCGCAGCAGGCGCCGCAGCTCAGGCACGGGTGGGTGGAATCGGCGGTGGTCATCGTGGTCGCGTCGTCGGACATGCGGGGCGGGCGGTGGGCCTACGGCGGGGCCGTCAGGCGCTGTGCGGGAGCGGAATGCTAACGAAAAAACCCACGCCCCGGCCGTTCAGGCCCGCGCCGATCTGCACCTGCCCGCCCATGCGCAGCACCGCCTGCCGCACGATGGCCAGGCCCAGGCCCGAGCCGTTGGCGGCATGGCCCAAGCCCCGGTAGAAGCGCTCGAACACATGCGTTTGCTCGGTGGCCGCGATGCCCGGCCCGTCGTCCTGCACCGACAGGTGCAGCGCCGTGCCCTCGCGCCACAGCGCCACCGCCACGTTGCCGCCGTTGGGCGTGTAGCGCACCGCGTTGTCGATGAGGTTGTGGGCGATGGATTCGAGCGCAGGCTGGTCTAGCCGGGCGGGCAAGGTGTCGGGCGCGTCCAGCGACAGCTCGATCTGCCGCTCCATCGCCTGCGGCGCGGCCTGCGCCAGCGCGCCACGCAGCCATTGCGCCACGTCCAGGTCACGCGGTGCGGGGCGCTGTGCGTCGTCCAGCGCGGCCAGGTCGAGCAGTTGCTGTGCCAGGTGCGAGGTGCGGGCGATGGCCTGCTCCAGGTGCGCCTGGGCCTGCATGCGTTCCTCTTCGATGGGCGAGCGGGCCATCACGTGGGCCTGGGCAGTGATAACGGCCAGCGGCGTGCGGATCTCGTGCGCAGCGTCCTGCACAAAGGCGCGCTCGCGCTCCACCTTCTGGCGCAACTGGGCCAGAAAGTGGTCGAGCGACTGTTCCAGTGGCTTGAGCTCGCGGTGGCGGGCGCGGAAGCCAACGGGCTGCAGATCGTCCTTGTCCCTGCGGGCGATGAGGTTTGCCAACTGCTGCAGCGGGCGCAGGCCGTTGCGCACTGACAGCCACACGGGCAGCAGCACGAAGGGGGCGGCCAACAGGAGATAGGGCACCAGGTAGCGGCCGTTGTAGGCCAAGTAATCCACATCCGTCCGCTTGTTATCGACAATGCGCAGTGTCCAGCGGGCGTTGTGGCCGACGTAGATCCGATAGGGCTTGCCCTGCACGACGGATTCGGAAAGGGCAGAGCCTTCTTGCAGAGCAGGCAGTGGGATGTCCAGCTCTTGAAGACCTGCGGGGGAATAGACCACCTGCCCTGTGGCGCTGTTGCGCAGCTCATGCATCGATGCGCCCGGCAGCAGGCCAATCTGGCGACGGCGGATGTTGGTCCAGTGGTTGGTGGCCGCTACGGCCGCAGCGGCCTGCGCCGGGTCCGTGATCGGGGTGAGCGACTCGAGCAGCGCGTCGCCGTACTTCAGCAGCCCCGGGTCGTTGGTGATGGCCTGCTTGTAGTTGAAGTAGTTGTAGCCCAGCAGCACAGCCCACACCAGCACAAACGCCACGGTGACGGACAACACGCTGCGTCGCACCAGCGTGGGCTCGGCCAGCCGACGCCATGTCGCGCGCAACTGGCGGGGCGTACGGCTGCCGGTGCTCGGGGGGAAGGCGGGGGTGCTCATGCTCATGCCTGCAACAGATAGCCCACGCCGCGCACCGTGCGGATCAGCTCCGCCCCGATCTTGCGCCGCAGGTTGGACACATGCACTTCGATGGCGCCAAAGTCCACGGGCTCGCCCAGCGGGTCCAGCCGCTGCGAGAGCAGGCTTTTGGACACCACCACCCCCGGCTCGCGCGCGAGTTCCAGCAGCAGCTGGAACTCGCGCGGTGACACATCCAGCACCGTGCCATTGCGCTGCACGGCATGGCGCCGCGGCTCGATCACCAGCTCGCCCAGCACCCAGCGCTCGCTGGCCTGGCGGGCGCTGCGGCGCAGCACGGCGCGGATGCGCGAGAGCAGTTCGGCCGTAGCAAAAGGCTTGACCACGAAATCATCGGCCCCGCCATCCAGCCCGGCCAGCCGGTCTTCCACGGCCGAGCGCGCGGTGATCACGATGATGGGCACCTGCTCGCCCTGCGCCCGCCAGCGTGCCAGCAGGTCGAAGCCGCTGCCGTCGGGCAGCGTCAGGTCCAGCAGCACGCAGTCGATGGTGGTGGCATCGACAGTGGCCGGGGCATCCACCGTGCGGCGCAGCCATTCGCTGGTCAGGCCCTCCACCTTCAGCGCGGACTGCAGCGCGCGGCCCAGGTCCAGGTCGTCTTCGATGAGCAGGATGTGCATGGGGTGCGATTGTGGCGGGTGCGAAGCCTGCTGGGCGTTGTCTGAAGCGGTGTCTTTGGCTGGCGTTAAGGCTGTGGTTTGCACAATGTCAGCGGGCGCAGCCCAACGTGACTCGCGCACCGACGTTTGAGGGAGAAGAAGAATGAATGGAAGAAGCTGGGGAGGATGCTCTTGTGGGTGATGACAAATCGATGACGAATGTATCGGCCCCTTCTGGGTTGGTGCTGCGGCCGTTTTGTGGCCCATCGGACTTCCCGGCCATGGTCGAGGTGGCCAATGCCAGCTTTGATGCAGACGGGGTACTCGCACGCCGCGCGCCCGAAGACCTGGCACGCGACTATGCCGCCTTCACCAACTGTGATCCGTATCACGACGCAATCATGGCCGAGCTGGATGGCGAGCTGGTGGGCTATGGCCGGTGCTGGCGGTTTACCCAGGCCGACGGGTTGACGCTGCACGCGCAAATCGGTTTTGTGCCCGGGCGTTGGCGCGGGCGCGGCATTGGCCGTGTGCTGCAAGGTTGGATTGAGCAGCGGCACCACACCGTGGCAGCCCAGCAGCCGGGCGGCCCGCACGTGCACCATGCCTATGTGCAGCAAGGCGAGGAAGCGCGCGCGAAACTGCTGCAGACCAGTGGCTATGCGCCAATGCGGTATTTCTTTGAAATGCTGAACACAGAACTGCAGGCTGCGCCGGACTTTCCCCTGCCGCAAGGGCTGGAACTGCGGCCCGTTTTTCCAGAGCACTACCGCGCCATCTGGGACGCTCACCACACTGCTTTTCAAGACCACTGGGGCATGGCACCGCCGTTGCCTCGTGACTACGACACTTGGTTGGAGAGCTGGGTTTTCCAGCCCGCGCGCTGGCAGGTGGCGTGGGACGGCAATGAGGTCGCAGGCCAAGTCCGCACGTATATCAACGAGGATGAGAACCGCCATCTGTCACGGCGCCGGGGCTACACCGAGTTCATCAGCGTGGGGCGCAAGTGGCGCAGACGCGGTCTTGCAAGGGCATTGATCGCCCGCAGCCTCCGCCTGTTGGCCGACGAAGGGATGGCCGAGTCGGCGCTGGCGGTGGACGGTGAGAACCTGACAGGCGCTAATCGTGTGTATGCGGACTGCGGCTTTCAGGTGGTCAAGCGCAACACGATTTATCGAAAGTTGCTAGCGGTGTGAGCGCCGTTGCTGAAACAGTGCCTCACTGGCAAAGCCCTCCTGGATCCATCCAACCTTGCTTGTTGGGTGCGTCGCATTTAGGGCAATGTGCAAACGCGGCCTTTGGCAGACCTTAAGGCAACACTTTGCACAATCACTACATTCACGATTCAACAATCCGGGGAGATGGGTATGGCGCAGCAGCAGGGCACAAAAAGAACAGCATTGCGATGGTGGAGCGGCGGCATGGCATTGTTCGGCTTGCTGGTCTTGGTGGGCTGTGCCAGTGGTCCCACACACCCGTCGTTAGCAGGTGCCCAGCTGCCCGAGCTGATCCCGGTGCGCGACTTTGTGGCCAGCCGCCAGTCCACGGGCGGCTACCAGGTGTCGCCCGACGGCAAGCGCATCGCGTGGTTCGGCACTGACGGGGTGGTGCCTGCGATCTGGGTGCGCTCCATCGACGGCAGCGATGCCAAGGCGTTTCGCATCCGTGCGCGTTCCGTGCGCTTCAGTGCCGACAGTCGCTGGCTGAGCATCACCGCAGACCCGACCGGCGACGAGAACACCCGCATTTACGTGGGGCGTGTGGATGGCGCCGATACGGATTTGCGTGAATTGATGCCCGCACAGCGCTCGGTCGTGCATCTGGCCGAGGTGGTGGAGGGCTCCTCCGACTTCATCGTCACCTCCAACCTGCGCGACAAGAAGGTGTTTGACCTGTACCGCGTAAACCCGGCGGGCGGCGCCCCGGTGCTGCTGGCCACCAACCCCGGCAACGTCACATGGTGGGGTGTGGACCGAACCGGGCAGCTGCGCGCCCGCGCTCAGATCCAGGGTGACCAGACGCTGGTCGAGCGCCCGGGCGCGGAGCCCGGTAGCTGGCTGACTACCACGCAACGAAGCCGCTGGGACACCCTGAACATCTTTGGCCTGCACGATGAAGGGCGCAAAGCCTGGGCGGTGTCCAACCGAGGGCGCGACAAGCTGGCGCTGGTGCGGCTGGATATGACTACAGGCGCCGAGGAAGAACTGTTTGCTTCTGCCGAGGTGGATCTGGACAACGTGACGCTCAGCCGCCGCACGCGTGAACCGCTGGTGGCTTACTACATGCCGGGCTATCCGCAGCGCAAGGTGTTCGATCCGCGGCTGGCAGAGCGGTTGTCTACGTTGGCTGGGGACAAGCCCGCGGACGTGCGGGTAGTCAGCGCCGATGATTCCGACCGCGTGCTCACGGTGGCCGTGGCCACCGACCGGGGCGCACGCACCTACCTGCTGCGCGATGGGCAAGAGCCGCAGTTTCTGGGAGAGACCCGCCTGAGCCTGATCGCGCACGCGCTGTCGTCGTCCGAGCCCATCACCTACACGGCACGGGACGGCCTGCCCATCCACGGCTACCTCACATTGCCTGCGGGCGTAGAGCAGCCGCGCCAGCTGCCCATGGTGCTACTGGTGCACGGCGGGCCGTGGGCGCGAGACCGCTGGGGCGACACCGCCCCCAGCCGCGCGCTGCAGCAGTTTCTGGCCAACCGGGGCTACGCGGTGCTGCAGGTCAACTACCGGGGCTCCAGTGGCTATGGCCGCGCGCACATGGAAAAAGCCATGGGCGAGTTCGCGGGCCGCATGCACGACGACCTGGTCGATGGCGTGCGCTGGGCTGTAGAGCGCGGTGTGGCCGACCCGGCGCGCGTTGCGATTTATGGAGCCAGCTATGGGGGTTACTCGGCACTGGTGGGCGCGACTTTCACGCCCGAAGTCTTTGCCTGTGCGGTGGATGTGGTCGGCGTGACGGACATTGCCCGCCTGCTGGAAGCCGCGCCGCCCTACTGGGAGTTGGGCTTGCCGTGGTGGCACCGCTACGTGGGCAACCCCGCCGTGCCGGCAGACCGCGCGCGCATGGACGCCAAGTCGCCCCTGTACCGCGCTGAACATGCGCAAAAGCCCATCCTCATCATGCACGGCGTGAACGATCCGCGTGTGAAGCTGGATCAGTCCGAATGGATGGTGGCGGCGCTGCGCAAAGCGGGTAAAGACGTGGAGTACGTCACCTTCAAGGGCGACGGCCATGGCAACCAGAAATGGACCAACAACCTCACCATGTACCGAAAAACCGAGGACTTCCTGGCCAAATGCCTGGGCGGGCGTACGAGCGGATTTGACTATTACCAGTTGGGGGCGTGGGCGTTCTGATCCGCGGTCATCGCGCCGCAACCATGCAGGAGGCGATATGGCGCAGCGAACAGATGTGAGTCGGCGTCTGCTGTGCCGAACGGTGGCTTTGGCCCTGGGTGCCATCGTCATCGGCAGCGCAGCAGCCCAATCCGCTGCGCCAGCGCCGGCGGTGCGTGAAGAGGGTGCGGCGCCTGCGGCACCGGTGTTCACCCGCGCGCGCCTGGTGTCTGTCGGGCCAAAGGTCGGGAACAAGCTCTATGTCCGCTTGAAGCTGCTGCCCCTTGCGAAACTTCCCTTCACGACACAGACCTTTCGGGTGATGGATAGTGCGTTGCTGGCCAACATTCCCGAGGGCAGCTGGGTGAAGTTCACTGCCCAGTATATGGACGGTGAGAACACGGTGACTTCCATACAGGTGGCGGACGAATGCAAGCGCTTTCAGCCGTGCGACTGAGGTTCACGCATAGATTTTTCCGTCCTGCAGAGCCTTCAATGCGTTGCTGAGATTGCTACGCGCTTGCGCCTCAAAGCGCTGCACAAAAAAATCCGTGCCGTAGATGCGCGGCCGGTCAAGAAACCCCTGCAGCACCCCGCTGCGCCCCGCTACGTAAAGTGGCCAGCGTACAAAATAGTATTCGCGCCGCACATTGCGTTCGAACTGGCGGTACACCGCGTCGCTCTGGCCGAGGATCGCCAGGTCGATGTCGACCACCCACTGCGCATCGCCCGTGAGTGGGCCGGGGGTGTGGCGGGTGTCGAGGATGTGCTGGTGCACGGTTTGCGCCAGCGTGGCGGGTAGGCCCTGGCCCAGGATGAAGCGGCTTGCCCAGTCGGCGCTGCGCTCTTCGTTGTGTTTGCTCCACGGCCAGTAAATGGCATCGTGATACCACAGGGCCAGCGCAACAGCGTGGGGGTTGTCGAGTGCGGCGGGTTGCTGATCCTGCACCGCGTGCCAATGCCGCAGGCAGGCCCAGAGGTGGGTGGTGTCGTGGTAGGCGCGCGGCCAGTGCGCCCAACTGAGCACAAGCCGTCGCCCCTCTTTACGCCACGCCGGTGTATCCCGGCCGAGTGCTTGGCCCAGCGATGCCCAGTGTGCCAGCAGTTCAGCGCAGTGGGCGGGCTGGCGACGCCAAGGCATGGAGAGCCAAAAAATCAGGCTATGCGGCCGAGCAGAAGGTACTCCATGAGTGCCTTCTGCACGTGCATCCTGTTTTCTGCCTCATCCCACACCACGGATTGCGGCCCGTCGATCACATCCGCCTCCACTTCTTCACCCCGGTGCGCAGGCAGGCAGTGCATGAACAGCGCATCAGGTTTGGCGGCAGCCATCATCTCCGCGTCTACACACCAGTCGGCAAACGCCTTTTTGCGCTCTTCGTTTTCTGCCTCGTAGCCCATGCTGGTCCACACGTCGGTGGTGACCAGGTCGGCGCCTTGGCAGGCTTCGAGCGGGTTGCTAAAAAATTGATAGCTGCTTGCGCTTGTCCCACCTGCGCCAGCAGCCAATTTCTCATCAATTTCGTAGCCACGGGGTGTGCTCACATGCACCTTGAAGCCCAGCAGCGCAGCCGCCTGCAGCCAGGTATTGGCCATGTTGTTGCCGTCGCCCACCCAGGCCACCGTCTTGCCATGGATGGAGCCGCGGTGCTCGATGTAGGTGAAGATGTCCGCCAGGATCTGGCAGGGATGGTATTCGTTCGTCAGACCATTGATGACCGGCACGCGGGAGTTGGCGGCAAAACGCTCGATCTTGGCCTGCTCGTAGGTCCGGATCATCACCAGGTCCACCATGCGGCTGATGACCTTGGCGCTGTCTTCAATCGGCTCGGCGCGGCCCAGCTGGCTGTCGCCGGTGGTCAGGTGCACCACGCTGCCGCCGAGCTGGTACATGCCGGCCTCGAAGCTCACGCGAGTGCGTGTGCTGGCCTTCTCGAAGATCATGGCCAGCGTGCGGTCTACCAGAGGGTGGTGCTTCTCGTAGGCCTTGAACTTCTTCTTGATGAGCGCGGCACGCTCGAACAGGTAGGTGTATTCGTCGGCGGTGAGGTCGTTGAACTGCAGGTAATGTTTCATGGGCTTGTGTCTCGGTGCCGGCCGATTACTCGGCCAGGATAGCTTTGACCAGCGGGGTCAGTTTGGCGACGATTTCGTCGGCCTCGGCGGTGGTCAGGATCAGCGGGGGAACCAAACGGATCACGCTGTCGGCCGTCACCGACAGGAGCAGGCCGGCTTCCGCAGCGCGGCCAATCAGTGCGCCGCAGGGCTTGTTCAGTTCAATGCCCAGCATCAGGCCCTGGCCGCGAATTTCCTTCACGCCGGGCAGGCTGCCCAGTTCGCGCTGCAGCGCTGCCCGCAAGTGGTCGCCCACCGTGGCCGCATTTCGCAGCAGGCCTTCTTCTTCCATGATGCGGATGGTCTCGACCCCTGCGCGCATGGCCAGGGGGTTGCCACCAAAGGTGGTGCCGTGGTTGCCGGGCTGCAGTACGTTGGCGGCCTTGGGGCCAGCCACCACCGCGCCAATCGGCACGCCTGAGCCCAGGCCCTTGGCCAGGGGCATCACGTCGGGCACGATGCCTGCCCATTGGTGCGCAAACCACTTGCCAGTGCGGCCCACGCCACACTGCACTTCGTCAATCATCATGAGCCAGCCGCGCTCGTCGCACAGCTTTCGCAGCTGCTGCAGATATTCCACGCGCATCGAATTGATGCCACCTTCGCCCTGGATGGTTTCAAAGAACACGGCCACCACATTGGGGTTGCCTTCGGTAGCCTTTTTGATGGCCTCGATGTCGTTCATGGGCACGCGGATGAAACCTTCGACCAGCGGGCCAAAGCCGCTGTGGATCTTGGGGTTGCCCGTGGCCGACATGGTGGCAATCGACCGGCCGTGGAAGGCTTTCTCGTACACCACGATCTCGGGCTTGGCGATGCCTTTGTCCACGCCGAACTTGCGCGCTATCTTGAGCGCGGCTTCGTTGGCTTCCAGGCCCGAGTTGCAGAAGAACACGTTCTGCATGCCCGACAGCTCCACCAGCTTGGCGGCCAGTTGCTCTTGCAGCGGCACGTGGTAGTAGTTGGAGGTGTGGATCAGCTTGGTGATCTGGTCTTGCAGCGCGGGCACCAGCTTGGCGTGGTTGTGCCCCAGCGTGTTCACGGCGATGCCACCCAGACCATCGAGGTATTCCTTGCCGTTCACGTCCCAGACTCGGCAGCCTTGCCCACGGGCCAGCGCAATAGGTACGCGGCCATAGGTGTTCATCACGTGGGGCGAAGCTGCCGGGGTGGTAGCGGTCATGCAGAAATCTCCAGACGGTGCGGTGATGGGTTGGCTTGTGGCCTGTATGAAACCCGAAAAAGCGAAGCACGATTCTAGGGGGAGCCCGGTGCATGGCTGTTGAAGATTGCGCATCACTGCAATGCGGGCACTACCTGAGCTTTGGCCCCTATGTGCAGCCCGACGCAGGGTTTAGGGAGCCAGCTCTTATATAAGAGTTAGAATGTCGCGCTGCGGTGCAGCATGCAGTGATCCTGTGTCTGGCGCGCTCACTACCACTCCAATCCCCGATGGTTTCCCCCTCCTCCAAAGAAGTCTTCATTCAGGGCATCACCCACGATGGGAAAACCTTTCGCCCCAGCGACTGGGCCGAGCGGCTGGCCGGGGTGATGAGCAGTTTCCGCCCCGGCGGAGCGCGCCCTGGCAGCCATCTGAGCTACTCGCCCTGGTGCATTCCCACCACGCTCAATGGCGTGAAATGTGTGGTAGTGCACCGCGATCTGCAGGGCCATGAACCCATGGCCTGGGACTTTGTCATCAATTTCGCGCGCGACAACAATCTGCAGGTGGCTGAAGCCTGCCTGCTGCCCGATCCCCCGTCCTCCAAGCTCTGAGCCGGCTTGTGGCCTGACCGCTTGCGGGCCGGGGGTGTCTTTTTCGGCCTGTGCGCTGGCTCTCTCACGGATTTCAGCATGGGCTGCCGCAAAGCAGGGACCTCACACGTCCGGCCCTTTGGCTCGGTGCTTGCTTCCCGCCCAGAAACGAAAAAACCGCCCGAAGGCGGTTTAATTCGTTTTTCTTTTGCTGGCAGCGCACCCGTTACAAACGGCGAACGGCATATGCCGTTCGGGCTGTTTGCCTGCCGGGGCAGGCGGAGGGGTTGGTTTAGGCGGCTGCCAGTGCCAGGGCTTTCACCTTGGCAGACAGACGGCTCTTGTCGCGAGCAGCCTTGTTCTTGTGGAAGATGCCCTTGTCAGCCACGGTGTCCACCACGGCTTGCATCTTGGCGAACAGTTCGGTCGCCTTGGTCTTGTCGCCAGCCAGAACAGCCTTTTCGACGTTCTTGACAGCGGTACGGTATTTGGAGCGCAGCGAGGTGTTCGCAGCGTTGAGCTTGATGTCCTGACGGACGCGCTTGCGGCCCGACGCCAGGCGCGGGTTCTTTTTCTTGGGTTTAGCGGATGCCATGATTTAGTTCCTTGGGTCTGTGGATGATGCCAGCAAAGCCCGCGATTATAGCCCAAGGCCGTTTGTTCATCGCCATGGTGTTCAAAACCGGCGTAGCGCCATCGCTAGCGTACCCCTGGAACTGGCTCTGCCAGGCCACAGGGTGCGTCTCCCTCTGGGGGAAGGCGCGAAGCGGCTCAGGGGGAATACACTCCCGCCCGTGTCACTGTTCAAAGCCGCCTCCACCGTTTCCCTTTTGACCCTTGCCTCCCGCATCACCGGGCTGGTGCGAGAGCTTCTCATGGCTTCCGTCTTTGGGGTTAGTGCCATGACGGACGCCTTCAATGTGGCATTTCGTATCCCCAATCTGTTCCGGCGGGTGCTGGGCGAGGGCGCCTTCAGCCAGGCTTTTGTCCCGGTGCTGTCCGCCACCCGTGCCCAGGAGGGCGAAGAGAGTGCCCGCGCGCTGATCGACCATGTGGGCACCTTGCTGGCATGGACGCTGGTGCTGCTGTGTATTGCTGGCGTGCTGGGCGCCCCCTGGATGGTGTGGGGCATGGCCAGCGGGCTCAAGCAGTCGCCCCAGGGCTTTGACGCCGCCGTCACCATGACGCGCTGGATGTTCCCGTACATCGGCTTCATGTCGCTGGTGGCGCTGGCGGGGGGCATTCTCAATACCTGGAAGAAGTTTGCAGTGCCGGCGGCGTCGCCGGTGCTGCTCAACATCGCACTGATCCTGTCCATCACGGTGGGCGCACCCTGGTTTTCCCGCCATGGCATCGAGCCCATTTACGCCCAGGCGGCGGGGGTGATGCTGGGTGGCTTGCTGCAACTGGCCATCCAGGTGCCTGCGCTGGTGCGCCTGGGGTTGCTGCCGCGCATTGGGGTGCGCTGGACGGCCATTCGTGCCGCCTGGTCTGACCCCACCACGCGCAAAGTGGCACGACTGATGCTGCCCGCGCTGCTGGGGGTGAGCGTGGCGCAGATATCCCTGCTGATCAATACGCAGATTGCCTCGCACCTGCCCACAGGCAGCGTGAGCTGGATCACCTACGCAGACCGCCTGATGGAGCTGCCCACCGCGCTGCTGGGCGTGGCGCTGGGTGTGGTACTGATGCCGCAGCTGGCCAGCGCCCGCGCTAAGCAGGACGACGACCAGTACTCGGCCATGCTTGACTGGGGGCTGCGCCTGGTGGTGCTGTTGTCCGTGCCCTGCATGGTGGCCTTGCTGGTCTTTTCAGAGCCGCTGGTGGCGGTGCTGTACCACTATGGGGCCTTTGGCGACCAGGACGTGCGCCAAACCACCCTGGCCCTCACGGGTTATGGCGTGGGCCTGGTGGGCATTGTGGCCATCAAGGTGCTGGCGCCGGGCTTCTATGCCAAACACGACATGCGCACCCCCATGCTCATTGCGGTGGCGGTGCTGGTGCTGACCCAGTTGATGAACCTGGTGCTGGTGCGTTACCTGCAGCATGCGGCCCTGACGTTGACCATCGGCATTGGCGCACTCATCAATGCCGGTTGGCTGTTGATCGGTCTGCTGCGGCGCGGCAGCTACCGGCCCCTGCCGGGGTGGGGCAAGTTCGCCCTGCAGGTGATCGCTGCGAGCGCCTTGCTGGCAGTGCTGCTGGTATGGGGTGCGCAGCATTTCGACTGGGTTGAAATGAGGGGGCAAACCCTGCAGCGGATAGGGTTGCTGGCGGCGCTCATGGCTGCTGCTGCCGTGCTGTACTTTGGCGCGCTGTGGGCGGCCGGGCTCAAGCTGCGCCAGCTGTTGCGGCGCTGATTTCACCGAAGGCCACAAATGCCCTGTCAAGAAGGGCTTTCTGTCGCTTGACGCCGCCCGCCCCGGCACTTACAACACCACCATGTCACTGAGCTATTCCGTACCCACCTCGCTGGAGTACTTTGCATCGCTGGTGCAAAGCGATGATCACTTCCCGCTGCTGGAGGCAGCGGCCAGCCTGGCGCAGGACGAATACCCTGAGCTCGACATGCAGCAACTGCTGGGCGACATGGATCAGTTGCTTGCGCGCATCAAGCGCCGCCTGCCTGCCGACGCACCTGCGCTGCAGCGCCTGCGCACGCTCAACCAGTTTTTCTTTGTCGACCTGGGCTTTGGCGGCAACATCAATAACTACTACGACCCCGAAAACAGCTATCTCAACGCCGTGCTGCGAACGCGCCGGGGCATCCCCATCAGCCTGGCCGTGTTGTGGATGGAGCTGGCCCAGGGCCTGGGCCTGCATGCCCGGGGCATTGCATTCCCCGGGCACTTCATGGTCAAGGTGCTGCTGCCCAAAGGACAGGTGGTGCTGGACCCGATCTCGGGCCAGTCGCTCAGCCGCGAAGAGCTTGCCGAACGGCTGGAGCCTTACAAGCGCCGCAACGGCCTGGTGGACGACTACGACGTGCCGCTGGGCCTGTACCTTCAGGCGGCCACACCGCGCGACATCATTGCGCGCATGCTGCGCAATCTGAAAGAGGTGCACCGCACGCAGCACGACTGGCAGCGCTTGATCACCGTGCTCGACCGGCTCATCGTGCTGCTGCCTGACGCCTGGGGCGAGCGGCGCGATCGGGGGCTGGCCCATGCCGAGCGGGGCAACACCCTCGAAGCGATGGCCGATCTGGAAGCCTACCTTGCCCACGCCGAAGACGGGCTCGACATCGACCTGATCGCTGACCGGCTGAGCGCGCTGCGCAACGCCAACGGCTGACGCTCAGAACGGCGCGCTGCCTTCTGGCAGTGCCGCCTGCAATTGCGCCACCTGCCGACGCAGCTCGGTGTTCTCTGCCGTCAGTTCTGCCACGCGGGCCCGCAGGGCCTGCAGTTCATCGGCGCCCGCTTCGGTGCCCGGGCTGGCGTCCTTGGCCGCAGGGCTTTCGTCCGATGGCGCTTCATCGCGTGGCTTGCGCTTGTTGAGTTCGCGCACACGCTTGGCGGCCTGCTTGAGTTCGTCCTTGCCTGCCACCACCGCCGCCACTTGCTCTTCGGCCGGAAGGGTGGCCACAGCCGCTGCCGCATTGATGGAAATGGTGCCGGACTTCACGGCCGCTACCAGCTCGGGTGCGGCCTGCTTCTGGATTTTTTCGATCATCACCACCTGGCTGCTGCTCAGGCGCGCGGCCTTGGCAATGGCTTCGCGGCTGTCCAGGGGCGAGGGTGCGGGCAGGGCGGCCGTAGCCTCGGGGGTGTCAGGGGTGGTGGTGGCCGCTTCGGTGTCTGCGGCCGTCGTTGCGCGGGCCTTGCGGTCGGCCATGATCTCGCGCTTGCGCAGTGCCAGTACACCGCGCTGGAAATCCGATACGCTGCGGCGTCCCAGGTGCTGGTCGATCATCCACAGGTGCACGTCTTCCATCGACTGAAAGCGCGGGTTTTGCACCGTCTGGAACGGCAGGCCATGCTTTTGGCAGATGCCATAGCGGTTGTGGCCGTCCACCAGCACATCGCCCCACAGCACCAGCGCGTCGCGGCAGCCTTCGGCCAGGATGCTGCGCTCCAGCGCCTCGTGTTCGTCGGGGGTCAGGGGTTCGATATAGGCTTTGAGTTCTTCGTTGACGACGATGTTCATGGCAGGGCAGGCAATCGGGAGCGGGGAAGGGGCGCGATTGTAGAGGCCCCGACAAGAGTCCTGGGCCAGGGCGCCGCCCTGGGCACTACTGGTCTCGCGTGCCCCGCAGCGCCAGCCAGCCCGCTACCGCTGTAAAGGCCGCCACCACGGCCACGATGATCCAGAAGCCGTGCCCGTTGTCAGCCAGCGGCACGCCGCCCACGTTCATGCCGAACAGGCCGGCCAGGATGTTGATGGGCAGGGCCAGCACGGTCACCACCGTCAGCACAAAGAGGCTGCGGCTGTTGGCTTCCTGCACGCTGGCTGCGATCTCTTCCTGCAGCAGCTTGATGCGCTCTTGCAGTCCCTGCATGTCGCGCAGCACCACCGAGAACTCTTCCGTGGAGTCGCGCAGCTCCTGCGCATCGTCCGATCCCATCCAGGCCGGTGGATGCTGCAGTAGGCGGAACAACGCCGCAGGCTCGGGCGCCAGCAGCCGCTGCAGGCGCACCAGCAGGCGCCGCAGCACACCCAGGCGTGCGCGTTTGTGGTCCAGGCGCCCGGCCAGCAGCGCGTCTTCCACGTCGTCGATGCGCTGGGTCACTCCGCGCACGATGTCCACCAGACCCGAGGCCTGCGTGCGCATCAGTTCGGCCAGCAGGGCCACGCTGGAGCAGGGCGCATTGCCGCTGCGCACGGCGGTGCGCAGTGCGTCCACCGACCGCAACGGGCGTGTGCGCCCAGTCACCATCAGGTGAGGCGCCACGCTGGTCCACAGGGTGGCGATGTCCGAGGGCTCGAACGCAAAGTCAAAGTGCGCGTCGTTGAGCACCGCGATCAGGGTGTCGTCGTCGCGCTCGATGCGGGTGGACACAGAACGGTCCTTGAGCGCGTCAAAAAATGCTTCGGGCAGATCGGCATGCCGCTCCATCCAGCGCACGGCCTGCGCGTGGCTGAGGTTGAAATGCAGCCACAGGAACTGCCCTTGCGGTGCGGCTCCTGATGGAATGCTTGCCAGCCACTGCGCCGCCTGCACGGTATCGACCTCGCGCGGCGCGGTGTTTGCGGCGAGCAGGTAGCCGCAGATGAGCCCGGCGGCATCACCCCCATAGTTCAGGCTGTTGCCTGCAGGCGCAGCGTTGGGGCGGTGGGGGGCGGGGGGAGCGGAGGGCACGGGCCTGAATCCTGGCTGCTGCACATGACATGGCCGTGACAGATCACACCCGTGTCACGGTCCTGTCACTTGGCGGTACCACCATGGCGCCATCTTTTTTTGCACCGCCGGACGGCACCATGTTCCACAGCAACACCCTTGACACCCAGGAGCTGATGCAGCGCATCGCCAACGACCTCATCGACAGCTACGACGAAGAGCTGGAGCTGGAGATCGAGGACCGCAATGTGGACGACATCGGCGCGCCGCAGCCCACCGATCGCCTGGCGCGCCAGCAGTATTTCAAGGATCTGTTCCAGTTGCAGGGTGAACTTGTCAAGCTGCAGGACTGGGTGCAGCACAGCCGCCAGAAGGTGGTGATCCTGTTCGAGGGACGCGATGCAGCCGGCAAGGGCGGCGTGATCAAGCGCATCACCCAGCGCCTGAACCCGCGCGTGGCCCGTGTGGCCGCGCTGCCCGCACCGAATGACCGCGAGCGCACCCAGTGGTACTTTCAGCGCTATGTGGCGCACCTGCCTGCGGCCGGCGAGATGGTGCTGTTTGACCGCAGCTGGTACAACCGTGCGGGCGTCGAGCGGGTGATGGGCTTTTGCAGCGACGACGAATACGAAGAGTTCTTCCGCACCGTGCCTGAGTTTGAAAAGATGCTCGTGCGCTCGGGCATCACACTCGTCAAATACTGGTTCTCCATCACCGACGAAGAGCAGCATCTGCGCTTTCTGGGCCGCATCCACGACCCGCTCAAGCAGTGGAAGCTCAGCCCCATGGACCTGGAAAGCCGCGTGCGCTGGGAGGCCTACACGAAGGCCAAAGAGACGATGCTGGAGCGCACCCACATCCCCGAGGCGCCTTGGTGGGTCGTGCAGGCGGTGGACAAGAAAAAGGCCCGCCTCAATTGCATCGCCCACCTGCTGTCGCAACTGCCCTACCAGGACGTGCCCCACCCGACCGTGGTGCTGCCCGAGCGGGTGCGCAACCCCGAATACCTGCGTCAGCCGGTGCCCGCGAGCATGTACGTGCCCGAGGTGTATTGAAGAATTGCTATTAAATTAATAGCTATATGCGCTTGTCTATCAAGCGCTAGCGGCCAAAATCAGCGCGCCAACTCCTCTCGCACAGCCGCGACTTGCCGGCGGGAGACCGCCAGCAATTCGGTGGATCCCTGCAGCCGCACCGCCCAGCCTTCGCCTTCTTCGGGGTCGTAGTGTTTCTCCAGTGCGCGTACGGCGCGGCGGGCCACGAGCGCATTGCGGTGGATGCGCAGGAAGCGCGGGGCGAACTTGGTTTCTATCTCGCTGAGCGAGCCGTCCATGATGTAGCTGCGGGTGGTGGTGCGCACGGTCACGTACTTCTGCTCGGCCTTGAAGTACAGCACCTCGGCCAGGGGCAGGCGTTCGGTGCGGCCCCGGTCCTGGATCAGCAGGGTTTCGCCTTCGGGCAGGCTGGGCGCCTGGGCGGGTGCGGAAGGGCGTGCGCTGCGCTGCGCCTTGGCCAGTGCCTGCTGCAAGCGTTCGCGGCGTACGGGCTTGGTCAGGTAGTCGGTGGCGTCCAGCTCGAACGCGCTCACGGCGTGGTCGGCGTGGGCCGTCACAAACACCACCGCCGGGGGCTGGGGCAGGGTCTGCAGTGTGTGGGCCAGGGCCAGGCCGTCCTGGCCGGGCATGTGGATGTCGAGCAGCACCAGGTCAAAACCCCGTCCGCCCGTGGGCCCCAGCAGCGCCATGGTTTCGCTCGCGTTGGAGGCCTCGGCCACCGTCATGCGCTGAGCGGGCTGGGCCTGGGCGCAATCGGCCAGCAGGGTCCGCAGGCGGCTGCGCGCAAGGGCTTCATCGTCAACGATCAGGATGTTCATGGTCTCTCAAGGGGCTGTTGTTGTCGTTGGGGCTGTCCACCATGCGGCGCTGCAACGGCGCCGCGCGGCTGCCATGGCGGTTGCCGGGGTTGCCAGAACTGCGGCGCGCGGGCGGTGCTGTGCTGCGCCCACCCCGGGCGCGGGGCTGGGGGTCGGGGGCGGGCAGGGTAATGCGCACCTGGTAGAGGCCGTCCTGCACGCCAGCGGTGAACTCGCCCTGCACATCGTGCAGCAGCGCCAGCCGCGCACGCACATTGGCCAGCGCAATGCCGTGGCCGCGGGGCGCGGTGTCTTCTCCATTGCCATGGCTGTTCTTGGCTTCCTTGGGGGGAAGGGTGTTGGTAATGCGCACCACCACACGGCTGCCGCGCAGCTCGGTCAGCACGCGGAGCTTGCCACCCCGGTCGCTGGGCTCCACGCCGTGTTTGACGGCGTTTTCCACCAGAGGCTGCAGCAGCAGCGGGGGCAGGCGGGCGCCGTCGGTGCGGGGGTCCAGGTTCCACTGCACCTGCAGGCGTTTGCCAAAGCGCACCTCTTCGATGCCCAGGTAGCGGCGCGCGAGCGTGATTTCTTCGGCCAGCGTGGTCGATTCACCCTGCTCGATGAGGGCGACCCGAAACAGGTCGGACAGGTCTTCCAGCAGCGATTCGGCCTTGGCGGGTTCTTCACGCACCAGCGCGATGGCGCTGTTGAGCGTGTTGAACAGAAAATGGGGGCGGATGCGTGACTGCAGCTCCGTCAGGCGCGCCGTGGTGGCTGCGGGCGTGCGGCCCCGCGCGCGCAGCACCAGCGCGGCCACCAGCATGGCTGCCAGCAGCGCGCCCGTGGCGGCGCTGGCCAGCCAGGGCGCCGAGGTGGGTTGCGCCACCAGCGCCAGCATGCCGCAGGCATAGGCCCCGGCCAGGGCACCCAGCAGCACGCCCGCCAGGTATTGCTGCACGGTGGTCAGTCGCTGCAGCACGGTCTTGAGGCTGCAGGCCGTGACCAGCCACAGCAGCGTGGCGGGCAGCGCACCGCCCGTCAGCAGTGCCAGGGTGGCCAGCCATTCCACAGGGTTGCCCGCCCCATACATCGCGCCCACGCCCACCACCAGCTCCACGAACAGCACGGCCCGCAGCACCACGCCCACCTGGCAGGCGTCAAACACCAGGGCCCGCCCGCGCGGCGGCTGCCCGCCCGGCCCGGCGCCAGCGGCCGCCCGCACGCTGCGCGCAGACCTTTCTGGCGGGCCAGAATCCGGCAGCGGGGGCTGGGTCGATAAAATTTGCGTGTTTTGCATTGCGGCATCCGGGCAGTCCGGGTGTCTGAACCATCGGATTATTGCCCTCCTATGTCCAAAGCCCAAGCCACCAGCGCTGACTCTGCGCCATCCCACAACCAGCTCGACACCAAGGCCCAGGCTTGGTCGGCGCTGTTTTCCGAGCCCATGAGCGATCTGGTCAAGCGCTACACCTCCAGCGTGTTCTTCGACAAACGCCTGTGGCAGGCCGACATTGCAGGCAGCCTGGCGCACGCCGAGATGCTGGCCGCGCAGGGCATCATCGGAGCCGATGACCACGCCTCCATCCAGCGCGGCATGGCGCAGATCACCTCCGAGATCGAGTCCGGTGCGTTCGAGTGGAAGCTCGACCTGGAAGACGTGCACCTGAACATCGAAGCCCGCCTGACCCAGCTGGTGGGCGACGCTGGCAAGCGCCTGCACACCGGCCGCAGCCGCAACGACCAGGTGGCCACCGACGTGCGCCTGTGGCTGCGCGGCGAGATTGATCTGATTGGTGACCTGCTCAAGGAGCTGCAGGTGTCGCTGGTCGATGTGGCCGAGCAGAACGTCGAGGTGATCCTGCCCGGCTTCACCCACCTGCAGGTGGCCCAGCCCGTGAGCTTTGGCCACCACATGCTGGCCTATGTGGAAATGTTCAAACGCGATGCCGAGCGCATGGCCGACGTGCGCCGCCGCACCAATGTGCTGCCCCTGGGCGCTGCTGCGCTGGCCGGCACCACCTACCCGCTGGACCGCGAGCGTGTCGCAAAAACTTTGGGTATGGAAGGTGTGTGCCAGAACAGCCTGGACGCCGTGAGCGACCGCGACTTCGCCATCGAATTCACCGCCGCCGCCAGCCTGTGCATGGTGCATGTGAGCCGTCTGTCTGAAGAACTCATCATCTGGATGAGCCAGAACTTCGGCTTCATCAAGATCGCCGACCGCTTCACCACCGGCTCTTCGATCATGCCGCAGAAGAAGAACCCCGACGTGCCGGAACTGGCGCGCGGCAAGACCGGCCGCGTGGTGGGCCACCTGATGGGCCTGATCACCCTGATGAAGGGTCAGCCCCTGGCCTACAACAAGGACAACCAGGAAGACAAGGAGCCGCTGTTCGACACCGTGGACACGCTCAAAGACACGCTGCGCATCTTTGCCGAGATGGTGGGCGGCCAGATGAACCCCGCCACGGGCCAAAAGGAAGGCGGCATCACCGTGAACGCGCAGGCCATGGAGCAGGCTGCCCTCAAGGGCTACGCCACGGCCACTGACCTGGCCGACTACCTGGTGAAAAAGGGCCTGCCCTTCCGCGACGCGCACGAAACCGTGGCCCATGCCGTGAAGGCGGCCACCTCGCACGCGTGCGACCTGTCGGAGCTGCCTTTGACGGTGCTGCAGGGCTTTCACCCCGCCATCGAGAAGGATGTGTACGAGTGCCTGAGCCTGCGTGGCTCGCTCAACGCCCGCAATACGCTGGGAGGTACGGCCCCGGCCCAGGTGCGTGCACAGCTGGCGCGCCACCGGGCACGCCTGGCCTGATTTTTGCGGTGCCCATTGCACATCCCTTCGGAGCTTTTGCCATGACCCCATCCCGCCGCAGCCTGTTGTCCCGTCTTTTGCGCACCAGCGCCTTTCTGGGGGCTGCGCTGACCGTGGGGCTCGCGTCGGCGCAGTCGGCCAAGCCCATTCGCCTGCTGGTGGGGTTCCCGCCCGGCGGTGGTTCGGACGCCATTGCGCGCACCTTGTCCGAGAAGCTCAAGGACGAACTGGGCGTGCCAGTGGTGGTGGAAAACCGCCCTGGCGCCGGGGGCCAGATTGCGGCCCAGGCGCTCAAAGCCGCAGTGCCCGATGGGACCACGCTGTTCATCACGCACGACCACACCATCTCCATCCTGCCCCAGGTGGTCAAGAACGCCGGCTTCGACCCGGTGCGCGACTTCGTTCCCGTCGGTGGCTTTGCCACCTTTGTGAATGCATTTGCCGTCTCGGGCGGCACGCCCGCCAAGTCGTTCGGCGACTACGTCAACTGGGTGCGCACGGCGGGCCAGGGCAAGGGGGCCGTGGGTATCCCGGCGCCAGCTTCCACCCCCGAATTCCTGGTCAAGCTGATCGGGCAGAAGTACCAGATCGACCTGGTGTCCGCCCCCTACCGGGGCAGCGCGCCCATGATGGCCGACATGCTGGGCAACCAGATCGGTGCAGGCGTCGCCTCGGTGCAGGATTTCATCGAGAACCACAAGGCGGGCAAGGTGCGCGTGGTGGGCGTGCTCGGCACCAAGCGCCAGGCCGCCATGCCCGATGTGCCCACGTTCGACGAAATGGGCCTCAAGGGCTTTGAAGACCTGCCGTACTACGGCATCTACGCCCCCACCGGCACACCGCAGAAGTTCATCACCGAGTTCTCCATCGCCCTGTCCAAGGTGGTGGCGATGCCGGATGTGCGCGAGCACCTGACGGCCATGGGCCTCACGGTGGGCTACATGACACCGCAGCAGCTGGCCACCCGCCAGGCGGCCTACACCGAGGCTTGGACGCGCATCATCAAGACCAGCGGGTTTGTGGCGCAGTAGGCCAGGGCGTGCTTGGTGTGGTCATTCGAGCGGATGCCGCTGCATCCTCCAGTTCCTGAGAACGGTCGAATTGCGGAAATTCAAACTGCGGATTCACGTGCTTCAGATTTCTAAGGCTGGGCTGGGCCTTTGAATTGGTGCGCCGCAAAAGCCGTGACCCTGTCAAAGCGCTCCTCGGGCAGGGTGTCCAGAGTCTGCTGCAGGCGCGGGGCCTGCAGACGTTCATTCTCATCGGCGCGATGGCTCTTTCATGGCAGTGTCTGTGCCGTCGCGGCGGGTGCCTTTTGGGGCCGTGGCCGAGGCTGCGAAGCGGGCCGGTGCCCGCAGTTCAGTGCGCGCGCGCCCGGCCCGAACCCTGCGACGGCGTGCCTCCGCGCCCGAACTGGTGCCAGGCCCGGCGCAGCTGGGTGTCGGAGCTGAACCCCGCCATCAGCGCCGCCTGCGTCACGTTCTGGCCCGAGCGCAGCGCGGCCTCGGCCGTGGCCAGGCGGATGCGCCGCAGGTACTGCAGCGGGGCGATGCCTGCATGTTCCAGAAACAGCCGCGTGAGGTGGCGCGGCGAGGTATGTGCCACCTCGGCCATCTGCGGCACGCTCCAGTCGGCCTGCGGTTGCTGGCCCACGGCATCCTGCACGCGGTGCAGTGCGGGGTGCATGTGGTTGCGGTGGTGCAGAAACGGCGAGAACTGCGGGTCGTCCGGCCCCCGGCGCAGCCCGATCACCATGGCCTGCGCCACCTGCACCGCCACCGTGGGGCCGCAGATGTCGGAGATGCGGTGGAGCAGCAGGTCGATGCCGGTGGTCACGCCTGCGCTGGTGTAGATGGGGCCATCGGCCACGAACACGCGGTTGGCGGCCACGTCGCAGCGTGGGTCTACCAGGGCCAGCTCGTCCAGGTGCAGGTGGTGCGTGGTGGCGCGCCGGCCGGTCAGCAGCCCTGCATGGGCGGCCAGCACCGCGCCCGCGCACACGGTGACCAGCTCCAGCTGCCCGGCCACCGGGCGCAGGCCGCGCAGCCAGTGCAGCAGGGCCTGGGCTTCGGGGCCGCTCACGTCGATGTGGTGGCCTGCCAGGCCCACCAGCACCACCCACGCGGGGCTGGGCAGTGTGTCAGGCAGCGGCGCCAGCCCGGTGACAGCGACCCCCACGGACGACATCGACTCGGGCGTGGGGCTCACGAAGTGCTGCACAAAGCGCTCTGGTTGGCCCAGGGCGACCAAGGTCTGGTTGGCAATGCGCAGCGCCTCGGCCGGGCCGGCCCAGTCCAGAACCAGGCTGCCAGGCAGCAGGGCGAAGTACACGTGGATGGGGGAATGTGTTATGTCCTGCATGACAAGTTCTTGAAAAAGGCGCCGCTCCCAAGGCGTTTTATGGCTCCCTGTTCCACGGGGTGTCCATCTGGCGGGCGGTGCGCTCCGCGAGTGCTGCGCCCGCCAGCCGGGTGACCAGATGCAGGCTCATGTCAATGCCGGCGCTGATGCCGGCCGACGTGACCAGCGCCCCCCGGTCTACCCAGCGCACATTTTCCTGCACATCCAGCGCGGGAAACTGCGCCCGCAGGTCAGCAATGTCCTCCCAGTGGGTGGTGGCAGGGCCTTCGGTCAGCACGCCTGCGGCTGCCAGGATGAACGCACCCGTGCACACCGATGCGGTGATCTGCGCACCACGCGCCGCCTGGGCCACCCAGGCGCGGGTGTCTGCGCAGGCCGCGGCGGCGTCCACCACGCCGCCGGGCACGATGAGCACATCGGGCGCGGTGGCGCTGGTGAAGTCCGCGTCCGGCAGCACGCGCAGACCAGCGCGGGCCCGCACGGGGGCCAGGCTGCGGGCCACGCACTGCACGGCAAATGGCGCGGGTGCGCCAGGCTGCAGGCGCTGCGCCATGCGCACGGCGGTGGTGAACACTTCGTAGGGGCCGCCCAGGTCCAGGGCTTCCACCTCGTCAAAAACGAGGATGGCGACTTGCAGGGGCTTTGGGGGTTTGATGGCAGATGGTGTGGTCATGGTGTGGTGCGGGGAGGGGGTGGGCAAACACATAACGCGGATAGGTGCCGTGCGCAGTCGTTGTGGCGTTCAGGTCGATATCGACGGTGCAAAAGAGTTGTTCTGCCGTGGTGCGGGCGAGCAGGGCGCCATCGGGGCTGATGACCCAGCCCGCGCCGCCATAGGTGCCTGCGGCGTGGTCCGCGCGGTTGGACGACAGGCTGTAGGCGCCAGTGCGCACGGCCGCAACGGTGCCCACGGCCAGCCATTTGTCGGTGGTGGCGGCCGCTGTGGCGCGCGGCGACAGGATGGCCTGCAGCCCGCCCAGCGCCGCATAGTGGGCATAGGTGTCCAGCGCCCAGAGTTCGGTGCAAATGTTCAGGCCGAAGGCCAGCGGCCCGGCGTTGAAACGGGGAAATGCTGCATCACCGCGCTCAAACCACTGGGCCTCCCAGCCACCCGGTTCATCGGGCAGGTGGAACTTGCGCCGCAGGGGCGCGTAGCCGGTCTGCGCGGACCAGAGAAAGCCTTCGTTCAAGCGCTGCCCGCCCGCAGTGACAGGCCTCGCTCCCACCACCCAGTCGGCGCCCAGCTCAGGAAGGCGGGTCGCCCAGGTGTCGCTGAGTGCGACGGCGGCGCCCCAGCGTGCAGGATCGGCGGGGAGCGATTCCCACACCGGCTCGACAAAGGCGAACTCGGGCAGCAGCACCAGCTCGGATTGCGCGCTGTGGGTGTGGGCGCACAGTGCTACCCAGGCAGCTTCGAGCAGATGGGGTTGGTAGGGCAATTCGCAGACAGTGGCGCGCATGGTGTTCTCCGGCGGTCAGGCTGCGGCCGCTTCCAGGGCGTCCAGGGCTTCCCGCACGGTGCGCAGGGTGGCAAAGCGGCCCTGCAGCACCGTGGCGGTGCGGGTCTTGATGTCGGCGGCTGCCAGCGTCTGGCCGTCGGGCTGCACCATGTCCCAGGTCAAGGTGGCGTCGGTCACATAGTCCACCTCCCAGCCCAGATCCGAGGCGTGGCGCGTGGTGGTTTCGCAGCATTGTTCGGTGCGGATGCCGCTGATGATGAGGCGCTGGATGCCATGACGCGTCAGCCACACGTCCAGTCCCGTGCCCACCAGCGCGCTGTGGCGCGACTTGGTGAAGGTGGCGGCCGCCTCGAAGGGCGCCAGGCCATCGAGTACGCGCACCTGGCCTGACACCTGCGAAAACGCATTCTCTGGCACTTCGGGGCCTTCGCTGTGGAACACCCGCACCACCGGCACGCCGCGCGCCACGCAGCCTTCGATCAGGGCGTTCTGGGCCTGCAGATAGGCGGGCAGGTCGTGCGTGGTGAAGTAAGGGCGGTGGCGAAAGGACTCCTGGACGTCAATCACAATCAGACATGTTTTCATGGTGTACTTCTTTCGATGGATGGTTTGAAGCCTTTATTTTTATTGCACTAAGGCGTGGAGTCCGCGCCAGACGGGACAGGTTTCGATCAATTTACGCCATCGGTGGAGGTCTTGGCGAGGTTTCGCAGGGAATGGTGGGCGAGCGGGCCATGGGGTTGTCTTGAAAAAGGCGATTAACGCCGTATGGGTAATGTTTTGTAGCTATCAAATTGATAGTTTTGCGCGGTGAGCCGCATAAGCTGTTATGGTGATTAGGGTTTTCCCTAAATTTTTTTGCCCTCTACAGCCCACCCACTACGCAACTCCCCGCCATGGTCAGACGCTCCCGCTTGTTTTCCCTGTCAGCGCTGACGCGGGCCTACCAGCGCAACCTGAAGGCCTTTGCCCGGGCGGCGCGCCCTGTGCGCGCCAAGGCCCCGGCTGCGCCGCGCCGGGTGGTGCCTGCGCCAGCCGTGCCAGCCCGGCGCGCGGCCAGCAAGCCCGTGCCCGCTCGCGGAGAGTGGGTCGGTGGCGTTGCACCCGGGCCTGCGGGCGCGCGGCGCTACCACCTCTACATCCCGCCAGGGCTGGCGCTGAAAGCAGACGAGAAACTGCCCTTGCTGGTCATGCTGCATGGCTGCGGCCAGACGGGGGGCGATCTGGCTGCCGCCACGCGCATGAACCGGCTGGCCGCGCGCGAGCGTTTTCTGGTGCTGTACCCCGAGCAGGAGCGTATGGCCAACGCCCATGGTTGCTGGAACTGGTTTGAGCGCCGCAACGGCAAGGCCCAGGCCGAGGCAGCCACGCTGCTGGCTGCGGTGGACAAGGTGGCGCGCCGCTACCCGGTGGACCTGGCCCGTGTGGCCGTGGCGGGCTTGTCGGCCGGTGCCAGCATGGCCGTGCTGATGGCCGCGCTCTATCCCCAGCGGTTCTGTGCCGTGGCCATGCATTCCGGGGTGGCACCGGGCACGGCCGAATCGGCCGCCACGGCGCTGGCCGCCATGCACGGGCGGCGCGCTGCGCATCTGCCAGAGCCCCTGGGTGTCTCCCTCAACCAGGGCGCAACCCCTTCCGTGCTGCCGCTGCCGCCCCTGCTGGTGCTGCATGGCGATGCCGATGGTGTGGTCTCGGTGCGTAACGCGGCGGCTACGGCCCTGCTGTGGGCGGACGCGCTGGGCGCGCGGGCCGGAGCCTTGCGCACCCTGCAGCGTGGCCAGCGCCATGCCATGCGGGTGACCGAATTCAAGACCCGGGGCCGCACCGTGGTGGCACTGCGCGAAGTGGCGGGGCTGGCCCACGCCTGGAGCGGCGGCGTGGCGCAATTGCCGTTCAGCGACCCGGCCGGGCCGGATGCCTCGGCCCTGGTGTGGGCCTTTGTGGCGCGGCAGTTTGCAAAAAAATGAATAAAAATAGGCTCTAGCGCTTATCTGTCAAGCGCGAGCAGCTATTACATTTGTAGTGAATGTGGTGTTTGATGCTGCCGGTGGCAGCATCCATGGCCGGCTACACCAGCCGCGCTGCCACCAGTTCCTTCTTGAGGTAGGCATAAAACAGCGGGGCCGCCACCAGCCCGGCGGGGCCAAACACGGCCTCGGCCACGAACATCACACTCAGCAGCTCCCACACGCCCATCTGCGTGCGGCGGCCCACCACCTTGGCGTTGATCACGTATTCGGCCTTGTGGATCAGGATCAGAAAGCCCAGGCAGGCGGCCGCCGCCAGCGGCGACACCGACAGCCCCACGATGGTGATGACCACGTTGCACACCAGGTTGCCCACGATGGGCACGAGCCCGGCAATGAACGTGAACGTGATCAGCACGGGCGTGTAGGGCAGCTCCAGATTCCACAGCGGCAGCACAAACAGCAGGAACAGCGCGGTGAGCAGGGTGTTGAACGCCGCAATCCAGAACTGCGCGGCCACGATCTGCCGGAACGCCTCGCCAAACAGTGTGATGCGCAGCTTGAGCTGCTGGGCCAGCGGGCCGCGCGCGAGGGCTGGTGGGCGCACGGCCGCCAGCGCACCGATGAGCAGGCCCACATAGGCAAACAGCAGCCCGGCCAGCCAGGCGCGTCCGGCCATGGCCAGCGCGCCGGCCTTGGCGCCCAGGTAGTTGGCGATGATGCGCTGGATTTCAGCCGCGCCCTCGGGCAGGTGGGCCGCCATGTCGGCAGGCAGCTTCAGGCGCAGCTCCAGCACCGTGCGCGCCATGTAGTTGAGCAGCTCACGGTATTGCTGCGGGGCATCGACCAGATAACCCCGCGAGTGCGTCAGTCCGGCGGCCAGCAGCGCCAGCGGCAGCAGCATGACCAGACCTGCCGCCACCACCTGCGCCACCCGCAGGCTGGGGGCGGAAGGTGTGGACTGGCGCTGCACCCGTCCCAGGCCCTGGGCAAACCAGCGCGTGAGGGCCCGCGTGAGCAGAAAGCCCAGGCACACGCACAACAGGCCCGGCAGCAGGCCGCGCCACATCACCAGCAGCAGCACGGCCGCCACCAACAGGTAGCTGGCCACCACTACGCCCCGGGTCAGGGCGCGCGGAGGCGGCGTGGTGGGCTCGGGCGGTGCGGGGGCGACGGGGGCAGAAGGGGGGCGCTGCGCCATGCGCTGAAACTGGTCGTGTGCGGTGGGGTTGAATGAACGCGGGCGGGGGCGATCAGGCCACCACCACGGCGGCGCCTTCGCCGCGCGCAGCGATCGTGCCAATCGTGTACACCTGCTCGCCCGCAGCGCGCAGCGTGGCAGCTGTGGCCTCAGCGTTGGCGGCATCCACCACCACCACCATGCCAATGCCGTTGTTGAAGGTGCGGTTCATCTCGATGTCGTCGATGCCGGCGGTCTTTTGCAGCCAGGCAAACAGCTCGGTCTGGGGCCAACTTCCCTTGGTCAGATGGGCGGCCGTGCCTTCGGGCAGCACGCGGGGGATGTTCTCCAGCAGGCCGCCACCGGTGATGTGGGCCAGGGCCTTGATCGGATGGACCGCCAGCGCAGCCAGCACGTTCTTTACGTACAGGCGGGTGGGTTCCATGATGGCCTGCTTGAAGGGCTTGCCGTCCAGCGTGGCGGGCACGGTGCCAGCGGCTTCGGCGCGGTCGATGCACTTGCGCACCAGGCTGAAACCGTTGGAATGCACACCATGGCTGGCCAGGCCCAGCACCACGTCGCCGGGCTGCACGTCCTTGCCGGTCAGGATCTTGGACTTTTCGACCGCACCCACGGCAAAGCCGGCCAGGTCGTACTCACCGGCAGGGTACATGCCGGGCATTTCGGCCGTTTCGCCGCCGATCAGCGCGCAGCCGCTCAGTTCGCAACCCTTGGCGATGCCGCCCACCACGGCCGCAGCCGTGTCCACATCGAGCTTGCCGCAGGCGAAGTAGTCCAGGAAGAACAGGGGCTCGGCGCCTTGCACCAGCACGTCGTTCACGCTCATGGCCACCAGGTCGATGCCCACGGTGTCGTGCATGTTCCATTCAAACGCCAGCTTGAGCTTGGTGCCCACGCCGTCGGTGCCGGAGACCAGCACCGGCTCCTTGTAGCGCTTGGGCACTTCGAACAGCGCGCCAAAGCCGCCAATACCCGCCAGCACACCTTCGCGCATGGTCTTCTTGGCCAGGGGTTTGATGCGTTCGACTAGGGCATCGCCCGCGTCGATGTCAACGCCAGCGTCTTTGTAGGACAGGGGGGTGGGGGAGGTGGCAGAGGTGCTCATAGGGGTGCTCAAGGCAGGGACGGCACGGAACAGCGTGCGCAGCAGACTAAAATTTGCCCAGATTTTACGGGTTGCGCACCCAGTGCCACCCGCTCACCCCTTCACACCGCCCTGTTTTGTCCTTCAAGCCCATGCTGTTTCATGCCCCAACCCTCTGCCTGCGTGCCTGTGGGCGGCAGCCATGATGAAGCAACTGGCACTGGACATCGGCCTGGCCACAGGGCCCACGCTGGCCCGGTTTCATGCAGGTCCCAATGAAGCCGCCCTGCAACATCTGCGCCTGGCCGCCGGCGAGGGCAGCAGCGAGGCCACCCGCTCCCCCGTGCCCACCTACCTGTGGGGCGAGCCCGGCAGTGGCAAGACCCATTTGCTCCAGGCCGTGCGCCAGGCCCTGCGCGAGCAGGGCTCCAGCGTAGGCTGGCTCGATCCGGCCGTCGCCGAACCCCCTGATTTCGACGAAAACTGGGCAGCCGTGCTCATGGACGACGTGCACCTGTACAGCACAGCCCAGCAGGCCACCGCGTTCAATTGGTTCGTCAACGCCATCAGCCCCGCCAGCGGCAGCCAGCGCTGGGTGCTGGCTGCTGGCAACCTGCCCCCGGCAGACCTGCCCTTGCGCGACGACCTGCGCAGCCGCCTGGGCTGGGGCCACGTGTTCCAGCTGCAACTGCTGGGCGAGGCCGAGCGCCGCGCCGTGCTGCGCCAGGAGGCCGACGCACGTGGCGTGTTCCTGGGCGACGAAGTCATGGACTACATGCTCAACCGTTTCTCGCGCGACCTGGGCAGTCTCATGCAGCTCTTGGACCAGCTGGATGCCTTTGCCTTGCGCACCCAGCGCGCCATCACGATTCCCTTGCTCAAGACAATGTTGGAATCGGAATAACGCCGTGCCCCCACGTCTTTTTTTACGTGTGAACCTGAATGACTTCTGAACCCCGCCGCCTGCGGCTTGCGCTGTTTGACCTGGACCACACGCTGCTGCCGCTCGACTCCGACTACGAGTGGGGCGAATTCACCATCCGCATCGGCTGGAACGACCCCGTGGAGTTCGCGCGCCGCAACGACGAGTTCTACGCCCACTACCAGGCTGGCACGCTCGATGTGCACGACTACGTGCGTTTTGCGACCGAGGCCGTGCGCCTGCGCGGGCCCGAGGCGGCGGCGGCCGCGCACCAGCAGTTCATGCGCGAGGTCATCACCCCGGCCATCAAACCAATGGCGCTCCACCTCATCCGCCAGCACCAGGCTGCAGGCGACGAGGTGCTGATCGTCACCGCCACGAACGAATTTGTGACCACGCCCATCGCGCAGGCGCTGGGCGTGTCGCAACTTCTGGCCGTGCAACTGGTGCGTGACGCCAGCGGCTGGTACACCGGCGAGATCGATGGCATTCCCACCATGCGCGAAGGCAAGGTGCACCGCATGGAACAATGGCTGGCCGAGCGGCAACTGGCCTGGGGAGATGTCGAAAGCACGTTCTACAGCGACTCGATGAACGACGTGCCCCTGCTGGAGAAGGTGAACCACCCGGTGGCCACCAACCCCGACCCGCGCCTGCGCGCCCTGGCCCAGGAGCGCGGCTGGCGCATACTGGACCTGTTTGCGGCCGATGCCGAAACGCCTGCACCACCAGCTGAATGATGAGCGCCTTGCAGCCCCCACCAGCCGCCGTTTCGTGCCCGACCCCCTGAAACCTTTCACTCCATGATCAAGAAGTTCCTAGACAAACTGATGGGCAAATCGACGCCCGGCACCTCGGGCGGCAAGCCCCACTTTGGCAAGCGCGAGGAGGTGCCCGCCTCGGTGCACGGCATCAACCCCGAACTGGTGGACCGCCGTGCTGCCGAGGTGGTTGCCACGCTCAAGCAAGCAGGTTTTGAGGCCTACATCGTCGGCGGCGCCGTGCGCGACCTGCTGCTGGGCCTGCGCCCCAAGGACTTTGACGTGGCCACCAACGCCACGCCCGAGCAGGTCAAGGGGCTGTTCCGCCGCGCCTTCATCATCGGCAAGCGCTTTCGCATCGTGCACGTGGTGCACGGCCGGGGGCGTGAGCATGAAGTGATCGAGGTCTCCACCTTCCGCGCTTACCTGGATAACGCCGCTGCAGGCCAGGTGGCGGGCAACGAAAAGACCAGCAAGGCCCAGCTGTCGGGCATGCAGCACGCTGTGGATGCCAGCGGACGCGTGCTGCGCGACAACGTCTGGGGCCCGCAGGACGAAGACGCCACGCGCCGCGACTTCACCGTGAACGCCATGTACTACGACCCGGTGAGCCAGATCGTGGTCGACTACCACAAGGGCCTGCAGGACGCCAAGAAGAAGACACTGCGCATGATTGGCGACCCCGCCACGCGTTACCGCGAAGACCCGGTGCGCATCATCCGTGCCGTGCGCTTTGCAGCCAAGCTCAGCGGCCTGGGTTTCAGCATCGAGGCCAAGTCGGCAGCCCCGCTGGTGCAGTCGCAGGCGCTGCTGGCCGAGGTGCCGCAGAGCCGCATGTTCGACGAAATGCTCAAGCTGCTGCAAACCGGCCACGCCATTGCCACCATTGAACAGTTGCGCAAGCTGGGCATGGCCAAGGGCATCTACCCGCTGCTGGACGTGGCCGTGGAGCGTGCCGATACGCCATTTGTCAAAGCCGCCCTGGTAGACACCGACCGCCGCGTCAACGAAGGCAAGCCCGTTGCCCCGAGCTTCCTCCTGGCCTGCGTGCTGTGGGAAGACGTGCGCAATGGCTGGCAGACGCGCCTGAACCAGCGCCAGCACCCGCTGCCCGCGTTGCAGGAGGCCATCGACGAGGTGTTCGACAAGCGCATTGGTGATGTGTCCGGCCGGGGCAAACTGGCCGCCGACATGCGCGAGATCTGGGTCATGCAACCGCGTTTTGAAAAGCGCGTGGGCAACACACCGTTTGGCATGGTGATGCAGCCGCGCTTTCGCGCCGGTTTCGACTTCATGCGCTTGCGCGCCGATGTGGGCGAGGTGGAAGAAGCGCTGGCCGAGTGGTGGCAGGACTTCCAGACCGCCGACGACGAGCGCCGTGATGACCTGATGGACCAGGCCAAAGAAGAACAGAAAGCCCGCCAGAAAGCGCAGCCCGTGGTCAAGCGCGTGCCCCGCGCTGCACCCGCCGCCGATCCGCGCGGCTTGCCCCAGGGGTCAGACGCCGGACCGGTCGACAGCGACGCTGAGTTCCCCTCCGAAGGTGGTGCCCCCAAGAAGCGCCGCCGCCGCCGTCGCAAGCCCGGTGGTGCGGGAGGCGGCGAAGGCGCAGCCCCTGCGGCGGCGGGCGAGTGAATCTGCCGGACCTCGGCGAGGAGGGCGAACGGCCCGCCCTGGTCTATGTGGGCCTGGGCGCCAATCTCGGCGAGCGTGAGGCGGCATTGCGCAATGCTTTGGCGGCCATCGGCCAGTTGCCAGGCACCCGGGTCACACGCGTGTCGCCGCTCTACGGCAGCGCGCCGGTCGATGCCGGTGGGCCCGACTACCTCAATGCCGTGGCCGAGCTGACCACGGCACTGGCCCCGCAGCCCCTGCTGCAGGCCCTGCAATCCATCGAACAAGCCGCTGGCCGCCAGCGCCCCTACCGCAACGCCCCGCGCACGCTGGACCTGGACATCCTGTGGTTTGGCGGCCAGGCCATCAACACCCCCGAGCTCACCGTGCCCCACCCTCGGATGGCCGAGCGCGCGTTTGTGCTGCGCCCCCTGGCCGATCTTGCGCCAGAGCGGGTGGACGCCGCAGCGCTGCAGGCCGTGGCATTGCAGGACATCCACCGGCTCGAAGGCCCGGGTTGGGCGGACGCGGTGGTGGGTAGATGATTTGCTCCTAAATCAGGAGCTGCTAGCGCTTTGTAGATAAGCGCTAGAGGCTAAAAAAGCTTAAAAATATTACCCTGCGCGACGGATGGACCCGCACCGGATGAAACTGGCGCAGCCCAACGCCAGTGCCACCGTGGAACCGGCTTTGCCGGGCCACGGGTGGCGTCCCTCTTGGGGGTTGAGATACTGCCGCTCAGGGGGTCAATCCACCTTCGCGCCGGACGCCTTCACCACCTGCTGGTACTTCGCGCGTTCGCTGGCCATGAAGCTGTCGAACTGCTGCGGTGTGGTGGGTACGGGTTCGGCCAGCAAGGCGCCAAAGCGGGTCTTGGTTTCTGGCGCATTGAGGGCGGCTACAAAGGCCTTGTTCAGCTTGTCGATGATGGGCTTGGGCGTGGCTGCGGGTGCCACCAGGCCCCACCAGGTGTCGATGGAAAAGCCCTTGAAAGTAGCAGACAGGGGTGGCACGCCCGGCAGCGAGGGCGAGGCGTCCAGCGAGGTCACGGCAAGGGCCTTGAGCTTGCCGGCACGGATATTGGGCGCGGCGGCCGCCAGGTTGTCGATGTTGAAGTCCACCTCGCCCGCCAGCAGCGCCAGCTGCGCGGGGTTGGCGCCGCGGTAGGGGATGTGCAGCGCAAAGATGCCCGCGCGCTGCTTGAACATCTCGCCCGCCAGGTGGCCCGCGCTGCCATTGCCGCCGCTGCCGTAGTTGAGCTTGGCGGGGTTGGCCTTGGCGTAGGCGATCAGGTCGGCCAGGGTGTTGATCTTGAGCTGCTCGGCTTTGGCGGCGTTGATGACCAGCACGTTGGGAACACGCACCATCTGCGTGATGCCCGCGAAGTCCTTGCCCGCGTCGTAGGGCATCTTGGCGTACAGCCAGGGGTTCACTGCGTGCGTGGCCGTGGCGGCGATGCCGATGGTCAGGCCATCGGGTGCGGCCTTGGCAATGGCGTCGGCACCGATGTTGCCACCTGCACCGCCCTTGTTTTCAATGATCACGGTGCCCAGCGAGTCGCGCACGCGCTCGGCCAGTGCACGCGCCGTCACGTCGATGGGCCCGCCGGGTGCGTAGGGCACGACCAGCCGGATGGGCTGGCCGGAGTCCTGCGCAAGCGCGACCGAGGCCGCGAAGGGGGATGAAAAAGCCGCTGCAACAGCGGCACTGGCGATGAGGTGGTTTCTGCGGTTCATGGTGCCATTGTGCAAAAAATAATAAGACTGCTTACGAAAACTGGTGGACGGCAGCTGTGGAGGGTGCCTGTGGAGGGCTGTCACAGCGTGCGCAACGTGTTTTCTGCCAGCCCCAGATCTTCCACCAGCATGCCCAGCTCGTGCGACGAGCGGATGTCCAGTTTCAGGAAGATGGCAGAGCGGTGCGTGTCCACCGTGCGCGGGTCGATAGGCCGCTCCGGGTCGCGCTGGGCCAGCGCGCGGGCCACCTCCTTGCTGCTGATGCCGGTGGCCAGCAGGCGCGCCACCTCTTGCTGGCGCGGGCTCAGCGTGTTCCAGCGCTCCCGTAAGGTGTTGCGCCGCTGTGCGCGCTGTGCGTCTTCCAGCGACAGGTTCGCGGCCCGGAGCACGGCGGCCAGCAGGGTTTGCTCGCCGCAGGGTTTTTCGAGCCAGTCCACGGCCCCTTGCTTGACGGCGGTGACGGCGGAGGCCAGTTCGCCATGGGCGGACAGGAACACGGTCTTGAGCACGGCTTTGCGCTCGCGCAGGGCATCGAACACCTGCAGGCCGCTCATGCCGTCCATGCGCAGGTCCAGCAGCACGCAGCCCGGGTGGGCGAGGTCGGCGCGGGCCAGGAACTCAGGGCCGCTGGCAAACGTGCGGGGCGCATGGCCACCGGCCAGCAGCAGGGCGGCCAGGGAGTTGCGCACGCCCTCGTCGTCGTCCACGACGTAGACATTCGCGGGAACTGTGGTGTTGACGGTGACGGGAGTAGTCGGATGGCTGTCGGTCATGGTGGGGGCAAGAAAATGCGGGGCAACCGGATTTCAAACACGGCGCCGCCGCCGTCGCGGTTGCGCGCCAGCAGCTCGCCGCCCATGCTTTCGACAATGGAGCGGCAGATGTTCAGGCCCAGCCCGAGGCCGTCGGAACGGGTGGTGAAGAAGGGCTCGAACAGGCGTTCGGCGATCTCGGGTGGCAGGCCGGGCCCCCGGTCCAGCACTTCGAGGCAGGCAAACCGGGTATCGGCCGTGGTGCGCAGCAATAGTTCGTGCGCCTCGGGCGGCGTGGCATCTGCGCGCATCGCCTGCGTGGCCTGCAAGGCGTTGAGACCCAGGTTCAGCACCACCTGTTCGAGCAGCACGCGGTCGGCATTTACGCGCAGCGGGCCGTGGGCCAGGTCCAGCCGTACCGCCACCCCGTGCCGCCGCGCCTCGGCGCGCAGCAGCAGACCCAGGGACTGGTCCACGGCGGCATTGAGGTCGCAGGGCTCGCGGGCCTCGGGGTGCTGGCGCACCCAGCGGCGGATGCGGCCGACGATGTCGGCGGCGCGCAGGGCCTGGCTGGAGAGTGCGGTGAGGCTGTCGTTCAGCAGCTCGGTTTTGCCCTGTGCCGCCAGTGAGCGCGCTGCGGCCGCGTAGTTGACCAGGGCGGCCAGTGGCTGGTTCAGCTCGTGCGCCAGCGTGGAGGCCATCTCGCCCACGGTGATCACACGCTGCACGCGCTGCAGCTGGGCCTCGCGCTGCTGCTGCTGTTCTTCGGCGCGTTTTTGGGCGGTGATGTCCACCACCGAACTCATCCAGCCGATGTGCTGGCCGTTGCCGTCGATGAGGCGTGCGGTGTAGAACATTGTGTACACGTCGGAGCCATTGCGGTGCCGCAGCCGGTTTTCGTTGCCCTGGGGCGCGGCTTTGCCGGCCAGGGCGGTGTCGCTGTCGTTCCAGTGCCTGTCCAAGTCGTCCGGGTGCCAGTAGGGGTAGGGCGGCAGGCAGCCGATCAGCTCGTCTGCGCTGTAGCCCACCATGTCGCACATGGCGGCGTTCACGTAGACGATGCGGCCTTCGAGGTCGCGCGCGCGCATGCCCACCAGCAGCGAGTCTTCCATCGACTGGCGAAATGCCTGCGCCTGCTGCAGTGCATGGGTGCGCTCCTGGACGCGCTGCTCCAGTTCGATGCGGGCCTGCCGGTTCTCTTGCAGGCGCCGTTCGCGCAACTGCCAGTACAGGGCGCCGAGCACCAGCAGGCCCGACGCCAGGCTCGCCAGTGCCCAGGCCTGTTGGCGCGCCAGGGCGATGGCCTTGCTGTCGGCCGTGAGGGTCAGCGTCCAGCCCAGATCGGGCAGGCGCTCTTCAAGGGCCAGATAGCGCTTGCCGGTGCCGGGCACGAGGATCTCGGTGCCTGGCTGGCCGTCGCGCTGGAGCGTTTTCCAGGGCACGGGCTGGGGTGTCCAGCGTGCGCCATGCTGCTCGTCGAATTGCACCTGCTGCACGTCCTGTTCGGGCAGTGGGCGCGTGGTCTGGTACAGCCAGGGGAGGACAGAGCCGAGGAAGATAATGCCGCGCTCATCGGTCACGAAGACCGGGTCGCGCAGTTGCGCCCAGGTGTCCACGATGGGCTGCATCCACACCTTCACGGCCACGACGCCGATCACCCGGCCGTTTTCAACCACGGGTGCCGATGCAAAAAGCCCAGGCTCGCCGGTGGTCTTGCCCACGCCGTAAAACCGCCCCGGCTGCCCTTGCAGTGCATCGCGGAAATACGGGCGGTTGCCGTAGTTCTGGTTGACGAAACTGGTGGGGGTGTCCCAGTTGCTGGAGGCTACCGTGAGCCCGTCGGTGTTCATCACATACAGCGTGTCCGAGCCCGCATTGGCATTGATGGTCTGCAGGTAGGCGTTGGCAGCGCTGCGCAGCGGTTGTGCGCCGGGGTTGTGCAGCAACTCGGCAATCAGCGGCTGCTGCGCCGCCGTGAAGGGCAGATAGCTGTAGCGGGTGGCCACGCCGCGCAGGGCCATGGCCTGCACTTCACCCGAGCGGCGCAGGTTGTCCCACTGGTTGTCGAGTTCGCTCTGGGTCGCCCATTCTCCCGTGCCCAGCACCAGGAGCACCGCCAGCCCCACCACGGCCGCCATGGGGCCCGTGCCGCGCACTGCGGCGCGCCATCGCGAAATCCGCCCTGGTGGGAGCGCAGTGCCGGGAGGCGGCAGCGCCAGCGGCGCACGGGGTGCAGCGGGCTCAGCCGGGGTGGTTGGCATGTGCGCCCCGGTCAGCCGCCGTGCTTGTCCGCCTCGGAGGTGAAGGAGTCTGCATAGAACTCTTCTGCGGGCAGGCCGCGCTGTGCACTGTAGGCATCGCGGGCCGAGTCCACCACGATGGGCGCCCCGCAGGCATACACCTGGTGGCCCGAGAGGTCGGCAAAGTCGTTCATCACCGCCTGGTGCACAAAGCCGGTGCGGCCAGTCCAAGCGTCTTCGGGTATGGCATCGGACACTACGGGCACGTAGGTGAGGTGGGGCATTTCGGCCGCACGCGCCAGCACCCAGTCATGCAGGTACAGGTCGCCCGGCCGGCGGCCGCCCCAATACAGCGCGGTCGGGCGTGTGATGCCCTTGAACTGCATGTGCTCGATCAGCGCCTTGATGGGCGCAAAGCCCGTGCCCGAGGCCAGCAGCACGATGGGCTTGTCGGAGTCCTCGCGCAGGAAAAAACTGCCAAACGGGCCTTCCACCCGCAGGATTTCCTTTTCCTTCATCGCGCCGAACACATGGTCGGTGAACTTGCCGCCCGGCATGTGGCGGATGTGCAACTCCACGCCCGGCGCTTCAGCCTGCGTGTGGGGCGCGTTGGCCATCGAGTAGGCCCGGCGGGCGCCATCCCGCAGGATGAATTCGATGTACTGGCCTGCGTGGTAGCGGAAGGTATCGGCGGCGGGCAGCTGCAGGCGCACCTGCATCACGTCGTGGGATTTTTTTTCCAGGGTAGATACACGCACCGGCATCTTCTTGATCGGATACGCGCTTTCGTCAGTGACCTGGCGTGATTCGAGCACCACGTCGGTCAGCGGTTGCGCGCAGCAGGTCAGCACCAGGCCTGCAGCCTCTTCATCGGCCGTGAGTGCCTTGGACTGGTGTTCGCCGTGGTGCACGGCGCCGCTGATCTTCTTGCACTTGCATGAACCACAGGCGCCGTCCTTGCAGCCGTAGGGCAGGCCCACGCCGCTGCGGATGGCGGCGGACAGGATGGCCTCGCCCGCATTGGCACTGAAAGCGCGGCCGCTGGGCTGCACGGTGATCTGGAACGCTGCGGGGGTTGCAGCCTCTGCGCTGGTCATGTGTGGGTATCCTTGGAATCGTCTTCGATCAAACTATCGGCCCAGCAAAAGCCAAGCAAACGGACCCAATTTTGCCTTCAATACAAAGCCCCCTTGGCGCCCTCCCTGCGCGCTTTCGCCGTGAACGCCTCCTGATCGTGGGTTGCGGTGATGTAGGTCAACGCATCCTGCGCGATCTGCAATCAGGCCCCGGCGCCGCACGCATGCGGGTGATGGCGCTCACGTCCAGCCCCTCGCGGGTCGCGGGGCTGCGCGCCCTGGGAGCTAGGCCCATCGGGGGCAATTTGGACGATGCGCCTTCGCTGCGCAGGCTTGCCGGGCTGGCCACCCGGGTGTTGCACCTGGCGCCCCCTCCGGGCGAAGGGGCCGGAGGAAATGCCTGGTGGCTGGATCCCCGCACCGTGGCCTTGGCCCGCGCGCTGCGGCTGCGAAGCCTGCCGGTGTCCTTGGTGTATGCATCGACGAGTGGGGTGTACGGCGATTGCCAGGGGGCCCTGGTGCCTGAGACGCGGGCCGTGGCTCCCGGCACCCCGCGGGCGCAGCGCCGCGTGAACGCAGAAACTGCGGTACGCCACCTGGGCCGTGCCGGTGTGCGGGCCAGCGTGCTGCGCATTCCGGGTATCTACGCACCTGACCGTGAAGGCGGCACGCCCGAGGCCCGTCTGCGCCGAGGCACGCCGGTGCTGGTGGCCGAAGACGATGTGTTTACCAACCACATCCATGCCGATGATCTGGCCCGCGCCTGCATGGCTGCGGTGTGGAAAGGGCGGCCACAGCGCACTTACAACGTGAGCGACGCCACCCACCTGAAGATGGGCGACTACTTTGACCTGGCCGCCGACCTGTACGGCCTGCCGCGCCCCCCGCGTGTGCCCCGCACTGCAGCGCAGGAGCAGTTGTCGTTGATGCTGCTGAGCTTCATGAGCGAGTCACGCCGGCTCGACAACCAGCGCATGGTGCGGGAACTGGGGTTGCGGCTGCGCTACCCCAGCGTGGCCGAGGGGCTGAGCGGGCAGCCGCAGCGTTAGGGCCTGTTGCTACGCGCCCGTGGCATCAGCAGGGCGCCTGGCCGCCGTTTGAGCGGCAGACCCCACCGGGCCCGGGAAACCGTCCCGGACCTGTGCGGGGGTAGGTGTTGCCCAGGTTGTCGGTGCAGCGAAAGTCGCCACATTGGGTGAGGCGTGGTGGGGGTTGTGGGGTACCTGCCTGGGGAAACGGATCGGGGTAGAGAGGGCGGTGCCTGGAGGGAGGAACCACCACCACACGCGGCTGGTTGGCACGTGCCTTTTCGACCTCGGCATAGCCCTGGGGGCCCAGGCAGTCCAGGTCCACCTGCCGCTGGGCCGCTTCGAGCCGCAGTTCCTGCTCATAGGTCGAGCGCGACAGGCCTGCAGCCACCATGTCGAAATTGCGCCGCGAACGTGCACATTCCGGGGAGCGGGCGTAGTCCTGCGGTTGTGGGGCTGCGGCAGCGGCCTGCGCAGCGCGTGCCCGGTCGCGCTCGGCGTTGCGGCGGGCCTCGGTCTCTGCGGCGGTGGCCTCGGCCTGCAGCCGCTGCTGCTTGCGCTCCAGCGCCTCAGCGGCCAGTTCGCGTTCCTGTTGGAGTTCTTCCGGCGTTTTGCGCGCTTCCACTTCGCGGGCGGCAGAGTCGCCAGCGCAGGCGCCGTCGGTGTAGGTTACCTTGCCGGTGCGTGCGTCGGTGCACCGCACCACCTGGGCTTCTGCACCCATGCTCCAAACAAACGCCCCTATGCAAAGCAATGGCGCAATGTGGTCTATTCTCAAGTTCATGATGGCCCGCGTTGACCGGAACGGCGAGTGGCAGCAGTGCCGCTGGGTTGAGCTCGGAGCCTGCACGGCAAAAGACACCGAAGCGATAGTTTTGCACAAAACGGGAGTGTGTTGCGCATTGCAGCCGATGCTCCCCTCACGCGCAGGTTTTTAGGGTTCTCACGGCTTGTCGGCATTTTCGGACGGCGGGGGCGAACGCCAATCGCGCTGATGGGGCGTGTAGGTGCCAGATGGTGGGCGACGTGTGTAAGCCTCGCGATTGCGGCGGTCGCGCTCAGCCTGCTCGCGCAGGACCTGGTCACGGTCGCGCTGGCGGCGGTCGAGCTCGCGGGCCTGCTGTTCGCGGCGATCACGCTCGCGTTCCCGGGCCTGCCGGTCGCGCTCGGCACGTTCCCGTTCGCGTTCACGTTCTCGCCAGTCGTTACGGTTGCGGTCTCGCTCCCAGCGGTCGTCCCGGTCACGTCCACCGTAGTAGATAACGGCTGGGGGCGCCGAATACGCGGGGTACACCGGCGGGGCGTTGTTGTAGATGTAACCCGGCTGCTCATAAACACGGTACGGAGTGGGTTCGTAGTACGGGTCACCCTGCACCGTGGCGCAGCCGGTCACCGCGGCGCCCAGGACCGTGGCAGAAATAAGGCGGGCAAGTGTGTTTGTCATGGTGGTCAGACCCTGGCAGGGAGTGGCCGTTCCACCCTGCTCGTAAAGCCCCCGAAAAGCACCCCGGCGGAGTGTTACAAATTTCGGAGGCTGGCGCGTTGAAGCCGCTTTCAATGTAGCGCGTGGCCCCCCGTTTCGGTTGACCTGCCTGCCGATGTGCCAGGTAGGACGGCGCCTATTGTCCCAACCGTCGGGACCGGGCGCTGCCGCGGAGAAACTTCAAAAACAATAGCTGCAAACCATTGCCCGACTAGCGGAAGCGGCCAATTTCTTACCCAATATCTGACCGTGGGGGCGGCTCGCCTGCTCCGCGGCAGGCCGCCCTGCTTTTAAGGCTTGGGCAGCACCCGGCGGATGGTTTCGGCCAGGTCTTCCGCCACAAACTTGGCGACGTACCCATCGGCTCCGACGCTGCGCACGTGGTCTTCGTTGGCCGAGCCCGACAGCGAGGAGTGAATGACCACGGGCAGCCCATGAAAACGCGCGTCCTGCTTGATGTTGCGTGTCAGGGTAAACCCGTCCATTTCCGGCATTTCCAGGTCGGTCAGTACCATGGCGACGCGGTCCAAGACCGTTTTTCCCTCGGCTTCGGCGCTTTTCGCAATGGCGTTGAGACGGTCCCAGGCTTCCTTGCCGGACTTCACCATTTCATACGGGGCGTTGAGCACTTTGAGCTCTTGCTCGATGAGCGAGCGGGCCACGAACGAGTCGTCGGCCGCCAGGATGATGCAGCCGGGCTTGAGCTTGAGCTTGGCCCCAACCTTTTCTTCGGTGACCTCGTGGCCGTCCGAGGGCGAGATCATCTGAAGGATGGCCTCCACGTCCAGCACCTGAGCCAGGCGGGATTCATCCGTGTTGCCGTCCAGGCGGGCAATGCTGGTGACCAGCTTGCCAGCGGCGCCGCTCGTTTCGGCCGAGAGCACCTGTTTCCAGTCCAGTCGCACGATGTCTTCCACCGACTCGACCGCAAACGCCTGTGTGGTGCGCGCGTATTCGGTCACCAGCATGATGTTCAGGCCCGTCTGGGGTTTGCAGCCCACAATGGACGGCAGGTCCAGCACCGGAATCACCTGCCCGCGCAGGTTGACCACGCCCAGCGAATGGGCCGTGGTGCCCGCGATCGGGGTGATGCTGGGCATGGCCACGATCTCGCGGATCTTGAACACGTTGATGCCAAACAGCTCTGACTTGCCCAGGGCACTGTCGGTGCCCAGGCGAAACAGCAGCAGTTCGAACTTGTTGGTGCTGGTGAGGTTGGTCCGCTCGTCGATGTCCTGCTGCACTGCTTTCATGATGGGTCCTTCGCGCAGAAAAGAAGAAGATACGCGCGTTTACAAATTCTAGGATCAGAACGGGGTGCGCAGTGCGCTAAATGTTCAGGCAATACCCGAATAGTGCGCTGCCGCATCCTTGCGTGGCAGCGCTGTCACACGTTGGAGCCGCGTTGCGGGCTCAAGCCGGGGCTGGCAGGGCCACCGGCCCAAAGTGCACCACCGTGGGGAAAGGGTCGTAGAAGTGGTGCAGGAGCTGTTTCCAGTCCTGGTACCGGGCCGACTGGCGAAAGCCGATCTCATGGTCTTCCAGGGTGACCCAGCGCACCAGCAGCACGTAGTCCTGCGGGCGCTCCAGACAATGGCCCAGTTCGTGTGACAGGTAACCGGGCATCGAGGCAATGATCTGCTGCGCTTGGGCAAAGGCGTGCTCGAAGGCCGCGTTCTGGCCGGGGCGGATGGTGAGGTGGGCGATTTCGAGAACCATGGTGGGCTTGGGCGTGCTGTGCGCTAGGGAAGTGCCTGTTTCTACCGCAAGACTGCCGGGTTACCGTATGCAGCCTGTTGTTCTGTGCCCACCCACACCGGGAGGCGGGAGGCTCAGGCAACGCTGCTCTGGGGAATCACAGAGGCCTTCAAACTGTCGGCCAGGCGGCCTAGCAGTGCGAGCATGGGTGCATCCGAGGCATCGCAGGCCAGACCCAGGTGGCGCGAGAACGCCAGGGGGCCATCGAGGGGGCGCGTGACCGAGCGGCGAGCATGCGCCGCGTGGGACTGTGGCACCACCGCCACGCCCAGGCCGCTGTCCACCATGTGCAGCAACAGCTCTTCGCGTGCGGCGCTGGCCTGAACCTCCAGGGCGATGCCGCGCTCGGCCAGCAGGCGGATGAACGACTGGTGCAGCGGGCAGTACGGCCATTCAAGAAGCGGCACCCCTTGCAGGTCCGCCAGACCGAATTTCTTCTTGAAGCGCAGGGGATGCTGCTCGGGCAACAGCATCACATAGGGCTCGCGCCACAACGACACAAACGTGTCGCCGGGCGGTTTGCAGTGCTCCGCCACCAGGCGCAGCCGGGCCTCCTGCGCTGTGGCCGTGAGTCGGACCAGCGTGTTGGGCAGGAGGTCGGCAATCTGCGCAAACAGCGGCGCGGCTGGGCCCACCATCAGGTCGTCCTGCAGGAACACGCCCAGCGTTTCGCGGGGCGCATCGCGAAAGTCGCGCACCATGGCGCTGGATTGCGCCAGCAGGCTGCAGGCGCGCGGGTACAGGCGGTGGGCGGCGGGGGTGGGCGCCAGACCCTGGCGGCTTCGCTCGAACAGCACGGTGTCCAGCGCGTCCTCCAGCCCCTTGATGGCCATGCTGATGGACGGCTGCGCCACAAAGCAGCGGCGCGCCGCCGTGGTCACGGATCGTTCTTCGTAGGCCGCTACGAAGTAGCCGAGGGCGCGCAGGTCAAACAGCATGGGGTTTCAGGGGCCGGGGCCACAGTCAGGTAGGGGTGATCGTGGTGACGGTTTCGCGAAAGTAGTCGAGCTGGCCGTTTTGCGAGTGGCTCAGGATCCAGGTCAGCGACTCCACTTCGCGCTGTTGTACTCCATAAAAGAAGCGTTGGCTTAGCTGGGTCATCACCCAGTCGTCGCCCAGCGGCTGGCTGTGGGTGTGAACGATTTGCGTGCCTTGCGGAAAGATCTCCGTGCCCAGGCGCTGCAGCACCGTCAGCAGATCGGCCTGGTTGCGGGCGACCTGCCAGCTGGTGTCTGCATCATCGCGGTAGTGGTCGATGCGGAAATCCAGGTCATCGGCAACGCTACCGAGCAGCGTGGGGACATCGCCTTTTTCAAAGGCGGCCAGTACGCGGTCGATGGGGAAGTTTGTGGTGAGGTTGGTCGTCATGCGCGCTCTCCAGTCGGGGGGTTAAAGGGCCAGAAGCAGGCCCTTGGGGGGCGACTGTAGGCAGCCGGCGCTGCCTGCACAACGATGGAATTTGTGGGTTTGAACGATAAAAAAATGATGGATAAAAAGTGGCGGCGATATCCCTGCGAAGGAAAGCGCCGATGGCAGTCACCCACGGACTGTTCCCCTCTCATTCCGTGACGCCGGGCAGCTGGCTCAGATAGCGGTGCAGCGCGGCAATGGTCTGGCGCACCTTGGCGGGCTGGGCGTCGCGCTGGGGCGTCATGGCCCAGATGTCCAGGGTGCCAAACGACCAGTCGGGCAGCAGCCGTACCAGCCGCCCGGCCTGCAGCGCATCGTGCGAATCCATGCTGCCCACCAGCGCCAGGCCCAGCCCGGCCTCGCACATCTGCTGGATCGACAGCTGGTTGTTGCTGGCAATGCGCGGCTCCACCCGCAGGGCCCGGGGATCGCCCGTGGGGCTGCGCAGGTCGATCAGCAGGCCGCCGTTTTCGCGCGCAAAGCCCAGCCAGCTGTGCGAGAGCAGTGCGTCCGGGTGCTGTGGCACGCCGTGGGCAGCCACCCAGCCGGGCGCCGCGCACAGGTACCACTGCATGCCTCCCAGGCGCCGTGCTGCCCAGGTAGAGTCCTGCAGGCGCCCGTAGCGCACGGCGAGATCGATGCGGGCATTGATGAGGTCGATGGGCGAATCGTCTACCAGCAGGCGCAGGTGCAGCGCCGGGTGGGCGGCCAGCAACTCGCCCAGCGCTGGGGCAATGTGGCGTGCAAACCCGACGGTAGCCGACAGCCGCAGCTCGCCACTCGGGGCATCGCGCGAAGCGGCCAGCTCGGCCCGCGCCTGGTCGGCTGCGGCACACATGGCGGCGCAACGCGCGTGGTAGCGCTGGCCTGCTTCAGTGAGTGCAAGCTTGCGCGTAGAGCGGTGAAGCAGCGTCACACCGCCATCGCTTTCCAGCTTGCGCACCTGCTGGCTCACGGCGGAAGTGCTCATGCCCAGGGCGCGGGCGGCGCCGCTCATCGAGCCGTGCTGCACCACGGCGGCAAACACCGCCATGCGTTTGAGGTCTTCCATATCAGGTCCTCTCGTCAATCCCCACTGGGCTGTTGTCCGCCCCCAGACCTTGGAACTGGCGCGACCAAGTCCAGTGCCCCCGCGCAAGGGCCGCCAAGCTGCTTGTGCGGCGCTTCGCTTGAGTGCGCTGGGGGCGTCCCCATCCCGCATGGCGCAGCCATGCCAGAGAGGTGGAGGGCGCAGAGCGACTCAGGGTGTGATTCATCCATTGTGAAGTTGAGCTTCAAAGAGAAGGCCAATTTAGCCATCTACCGCCAGCTTTGACAATCTCCTATTCTGACTACATCGCAACTTCGACCCAAGGACATCGATATGAACATCGCCCTGATTGGCGCCACCGGCTTTGTTGGCGCTGCCGTGCTGAATGAACTGCTGCAACGCGGCCACCGCGTGACGGTACTGGCCCGCAACCCCGCCAAGCTCGCCGCGCGCGAAGGCCTCGCGGTAGTGGCGGCCGACGCGCAAGACGCCGCCCAGGTCGCCAAGGCCGCTGCCGGCCACGATGCTGTGGTCAGCGCCTATAACCCCGGCTGGGAGAACCCCAACATCCACGACGAGTTCCTGAAAGGTACCCGCGCCATCATCGACGGCACCAAAGCGGCTGGTGTGCGCCGCTTTCTGATGGTGGGTGGCGCTGGCAGCCTGTTTGTGGCGCCCGGCGTGCAGCTGGTGGATACGCCCCAGTTCCCCGCCGAATGGAAGCAGGGCGCCCTGGCCGCGCGCGAGGCGCTGAACTGGATTCGCACCGAAAACACGCTGGACTGGACCTTCCTCTCGCCGCCCATCCTGCTGCAGCCTGGCGAACGCACGGGCCAATACCGCCTGGGCGACGAAGCGCCGCTGATGAATGGCGAGCAACCCGGCAGCATCAGCGTGGCCGACCTGTCTGTTGCCATCGTGGACGAGCTGGAGACGCCGCGCCACGTGCAAAAGCGGTTTACGGTGGCGAACTGAGCGCCCATGCTTGCCGGGGTGCAAAGGCCGAAAAGGCCAGAATACTTCTGTTTTGATAGCTGCTAGCGCTTTATGGATAAGCGCTAGCGACCAATTTGGCTATAAATATTCACGGTTTAGCCGATAAACCACCGCATCGGCACCAGCACGATGGACGGGAACAGCACCATCAGGAACATCATGGCGAACTGCGCTGCCATAAAGGGGATCACTCCGCGCGTGACCTCGTCCATGCGCATCTTGCCCACGCCCGCCACCACGTTCAGCACCGTGCCCACGGGTGGGGTGATCAGCCCGATGGCGTTGTTCATGATGAACAGCACGCCGAAGTAGACAGGGTCGATGCCTGCGGCTTTGACCACCGGCATCAGCATGGGCGCCAGGATCAGGATGGTGGGCGTCATGTCCATGGCGGTGCCCACGGCCATCACCAGCAGCATGATGGCCATCATCAGCAGGATGGGGTTGTCCATGAAGGGCTTCAGCAGCGAGACCAGCTGTCTGGGGATGTCCGCCACGGTGATGAGCCACGCGCTCACCATGGCAGCGGCCACTAGGAACATGATCACGGCCGTCGTTTTGGCAGCGCTCACGAACACGGCGGTCAGCTGGCGCCAGTGCAGCTCGCGGTACACCACCGTGGCCACGAAGAGCGCATAGACGGCGGCCACGGCGGCGGCTTCGGTAGGGGTGAACACGCCCATCTTCAGACCCACGATCACGATCACCGGGAGGAACAGTGCCCAGGTCGATTCCCTGAGCGCCTGCAGCTTTTCGGCGGTGGATGCCTTGGGCGGTGGCGTGACGTTTTCGCGCTGGGAGACCCAGTACCAGGTGATGGCAATCGCCACTCCCATCAGCAGCCCCGGCACGATGCCGGCCAGGAACAGCTTGCTGATCGACACGTTGGCCGCCACGCCAAACACCACGAAGCCGATGGACGGCGGAATGACCGGCGCGATGATGCCCGCCGAAGCGATGAGCCCGCCCGCTCGTGCCTTGTCGTGCCCGGCCTTCACCATCATGGGCAGCAGCAGGGCCGCCAGTGCCGCCGTGTCGGCCACGGCGGAGCCCGACAGCGCCGCCAGCATGCAGGCCGCCAGGATGGCAACGAACCCCAGCCCGCCCCGCTTGTGCCCCACCAGCGTAAGCGCGAGCTTGACGATGCGCTGCGACAGACCACCCACGTTCATGATCTCGCCCGCCAGCATGAAGAACGGCACGGCCAGCAGCGGAAAACTGTCCGCGCCGTTGATCACGTTCTGCGCGAGGATCTGCGCGTCGAACAGGTCCAGGTGCCACATCAGTGCCGCGCCGGACACCAGCAGCGCGTAGGCAATCGGCACGCCGATGGCCATGGCGGCCAGCAGGGAGCCGAGGAAGATAAAAACGGTCATGGGAGAGCGCTCCAGGTCATTGCAGTGTGGGGCTCACTGGCGTGAGGCCGTGTGCGCGGGGGCTGTGTGCGGCAACTGGCTGCCCACGGCGGCCAGTTCTTCGGATTCGGCGATGTGCAGCAGCTCGCTGTCGGGCATCTGCCCCGACACGATGCGCCACAGATCCAGCGCCAGCAGCAGGCCCGCCGCCACGGCAAACACCACGCCCGACGCATAGAAGATGGCCATGGATGCACCGGTGACCGGCGCATCCACATCCCAGTTGATGCGCGCCTGTGCCAGCGCGCCGCTGAAGAGCAGCCAGGTGCACCAGATCATCAGCGCGTAGCTCAGGGTCAAGCAGATGCGCTGGCCCAGCGGCGGCAGGCGCGCCAGCAGAAAGTCCGTGCCCAGGTGGCCCCGCTCGCGCACCGCCACGATGGCGCCCAGGAAGGTGATCCACACGAACAGCCAGCGCGAGACCTCCTCGCTGATGGCGATGCCGGAGTTGAACGCGTAGCGCAGCACCACATTGCCGAACACCATCACTACCATCACGGCCAGCGCCAGGGCGATGAGCAGGTTGATCCACCGGCAGCAGCGGTCGATAAGGGCATTCAGCATTGTGGTCTCCTGATTTTTTCTTTTCGACTCAGAGTGCAGCACCCTGCAGCAGCCCGCGCTGCGCCAGGTTTGCTATGAAGGCGCGCAGGCCATAGCGCCACGGCGCAGCAGCCTCGCTGTGCGTCACCCGGTTGTGCAGCCCGCCCAGCCAGGCGCTCTGGATGGACACCTGGTCGCCCAGCTTGTGGGTAAAGCCACCGCCCGGCTGGTCGCGGTCTTCAATAGGCGCGAACAGCGTGCCCAGAAACAACATGAAGCCGTCCGGGTACTGGTGCGCGGCCAGGGTCTGCGCCACCAGGTCGCTGGGGTCGCGGCTGATGCTGGCCATGGTGTTGATGCCACGCAACTCATAGCCATCCACCCCTGCAACGCTCAGGTGCACGGTTTCGCTGCGCACCTTGTCCATCCCGAAGCTCGCGTCGAACAGGCGGATGAACGGGCCTAACGCGCACGAGGCGTTGTTGTCCTTGGCCTTGCCCAGCAGAAGGGCGCTGCGGCCCTCGATGTCCCGCAGGTTCACGTCGTTGCCCAGCGTGGCGCCCACGATCTGGCCCCGGCTATTCACCGCCAGCACCACCTCGGGCTCGGGGTTGTTCCAGGCCGAGTCAGAGCGGATGCCGATGTCGTCCCCGCAGCCGACGGACGCCAGCACCGGCGCCTTGGTGAACACCTCGGCATCGGGGCCAATACCCACCTCCAGATACTGCGACCACAGGCCTTTCTCTTGCAACAACGTTTTGAGTTCCATGGCCTCGGGCGAACCAGGGCGGATGTCGGCAAGGTTCTCGCCGATCAGCTCGATGACCTGGCTTCGCAAGGCTTGCGCACGGCTGGCGTCGCCCCGGGCCTGTTCTTCGATCACGCGCTCGATCAGGCTGGCGGCAAACGTGACGCCCGCCGCCTTGACCACCTGCAGGTCGCACGGCGCCAGCAGCCAAGGGCGGCTCTTGTCGCGCGTTCCGGGCAGGCTGTTGGCCAGCAGGTCATCCACGCTGCACAGGTACTGGCCGGTGGCTGCACGCACCGCCTCGGCGGGCGCCAGGGCGTCGAGCAGCGTGCTCATGGTGGGGTAGTGCGCGCTGAGGTCGAACACGCCTTCGGGCCGCAGGGCCACCACAGCTGGGCCCGCGACGGCGCCCTGTGGTGCCCACACCCGGCCCACCAGCGTGCCCTGCAGGCCATCGTCGGGAAGCACTTGCAATGCGGTCTGGGGCGCACGGGCCCGTTCGGCAACTGCCGCCGCCGTCATGTTGTTCATGGAGAGTCCTTCGAAAAAATCCGGGGGTGGCGCCGGTGGCCCGCCCGCTCGTTGTCAGTGGTTGTGGCGTGGTGTCTTTTCGGAAATGCGCTGGAATGCCAGCGCGAAGTCGAGCGTCGCGCCATCGGCCAGCTGCCCCGTCTTCTCGCGGTACAGCGCTTCCCAGGGGGACTGGCTCGCGGGCACGGGTGGGTCGGGCAGTTCACTCTTTCGGCGGGCGATTTCCTCGGGCGCGACCAGCGCATCGCAGCGCCCGGTGTTGAGGTCGGTGCGGATGGTGTCGCCGCTTTGCAGCCAGGACAGGCCCCCGCCCACGGCGCTCTCGGGCGATGCGTTGAGGATGGAAGGGCTGTCTGCCGTGCCCGACTGGCGCCCGTCGCCCAGCGTGGGCAACGTGTTGATGCCGCGCCGGATCAGCGCATCGGGCGGCTGCATGTTGACCACCTCGGCCGAGCCCGGCCAGCCGATGGGCCCGGCGCCGCGCATGACCAGGATGCAGCCCTCGTCGATGTCGAGCGCTGGGTCGTTGATGCGTGCGTGGTAGTCGTCCGCGCCTTCAAAAACCACGGCACGGGCTTCGAAGATGCCCTCGCGGCCCGGCTTGCTCAGGTAGCGCTCGCGAAACGCGGGCGATATCACCGAGGTTTTCATGATGCCGAAGTCAAACAGGTTGCCGCCGAGCACCAGGAACCCAGCTTTTTCCATCAGCGGCGCGTTGAAGGGGCGAATCACTTCACGGTCGCGCGCTTCGTGGCCCTGCAGGTTGTCGCCGATGGTTTTGCCCGTCACGCTGGCGCAGTCGTTGTGCAGGCGGCCCGCTTGCTGCAGCTCCCACATCAGCGCAGGCACACCGCCCGCGCGAAAGAACCGTTCGCCCAGGAACTGGCCTGCAGGCTGCATGTTCAGCAGCAGGGGCAGGTCGTAGGCGTGGTCCGTCCAGTCCTGGGCCTCCAGTACCACGCCTGCATGGCGCGCCATGGCCATCACGTGCACCTGCGCATTGCTGGAGCCCCCGGCCACACTGATGACCGACAGCGCGTTCAAGAAGCTCTCGCGCGTCAGGATGCGCGAGGGGCGCAGGTCTTCATAGGCCATATCAACAATGCGCCGCCCGGTTTCGTACGCCATCTGACCGCGTTCTCGGTACGGTGCAGGAATGGCCGCGCAGCCGGGCAGCGACAGGCCCAGGGCTTCTGCCACTGCGTTCATGGTGGAGGCCGTGCCCATGGTGTTGCAGTGGCCCGCCGACGGTGCGCTGCTGCAGGCGCGCTGCAGAAACTCTTCTTCATCAATCTCGCCCGCCGCGAGCTGGCGGCGGCTGCGCCAGATGACGGTGCCCGAGCCCACCAGCTGCCCTTCGTGCCAGCCATCGAGCATCGGTCCGCCCGAGAGCACGATGGCCGGAATGTCCACCGTGGACGCGGCCATGACGCCAGCAGGCGTGGTCTTGTCGCAGCCCGTGGTCAGCACCACCGCGTCGATGGGGTAGCCGTACAGGATCTCCACCAGCCCCAGGTAGGCCAGGTTGCGGTCCAGTGCGGCCGTGGGCCGGCGGCAGTTTTCAAAGATGGGGTGAACAGGGAACTCCATCGGAATGCCGCCCGCATCGCGGATGCCGTCGCGCACGCGGCGCGCCAGGTCCAGGTGGATGCGGTTGCAGGGCGACAGGTCGCTGCCCGTCTGCGCGATGCCGATGATGGGCCGGCCCGAGCGCAGTTCCTCGGGCGTGAGCCCGTAGTTCATGAAGCGTTCGAGGTACATCGCGGTCATGTCCGAGCGCTCGGGGGCGGCAAACCAGTCGCGGGAGCGGAAGGGGCGGCGGGGTGTTTTGGTCATGGGGTCGGGGCGTCGCAAAAGGAGGGGCGGGGCGCAGCTGCAACCAGCTGCGCCCCGGGAGGCGAATCGCTTACTTCCCGCCCCGCGCCTTCGCCAGCTCGCCCATCATTTCGCTGGTGGTTTCCTCACCAAACTCCTTGCCGTACTTGGCCAGCACGGGCTGCAGCTTGGTGCGCAGCTTGGCCTGCTCGGCGGCGGGCAGCTCGGTGATCTGCATGCCGGCCTTCTTCAGCTCGCCCAGGGCGGTTTCGCTGAAGGCACGGATGGTCTTGCGTTCGAACAGCGTGGCCTCGCGCGCGGCCTCCTGCACGATCTTCTTCTCGTCGGCCGAAAGGCCGTCCCAGGTCTTCTTGGAGATGAGCAGCACCCACGCGCTGTACATGTGGCGCGACAGCACCAGATGCTTTTGCACCTCATAGAACTTGCTGGCCAGGATGGTGGCAGGCGGGTTCTCCTGGCCGTCGACGGCCTTTTGTTCCATGGCGGTGTACAGCTCGGTGAACGGCATGGGCGTGGCGTTGGTGCCCAGCGCGTTGAAGGTGTCGAGGAACAGGGGGCTCTGGATCACGCGCAGCTTCAGGCCTGCCAGATCGTCGGCCGTGTTGATAGGTCGGCGCGAGTTGGTCACATGGCGGAAGCCGTTTTCCCAGAAGCCCAAGCCGATCAGGCCCTTGTCGGGCAGCATGGCCAGCAGCTTCTGGCCGAAGGGGCCGTCGAGCAAGGCGTCGGCTTCGGCCTCGGTGTTGAAGGTGAGCGGCAGGTTCAGCACGCCAAAGGGCTTGATCAGCGACATCAGCGTGGATGAATCCGGAATCGTCATCTCCAGCGTGCCGCCGCGCAGGGCCGAGGTCATGCTCACGTCGTTGCCCAGCGCACCGCTGGCAAACAGCTTGGCGTTCATCTTGCCGCCGCTCTTGGCCTGCAGGCGCTCGGCAAAGTGGCGCACGGCCTGGGCCTGCGGGTGGTCGTCGCTCAGGCCAATGCCGACCTTGAAGGTGTGTTCCTTGACTTGGGCCGCGACGGGGGCGGCAAAGGCGGCCAGCAGCGTGGCAGCAAGCGCCAAGGATTTAGCGAGGGTCTTGAATTGCATGGTGTCTTGTCTCCGTTGGAATGGCGGGACCCCGTTGGCGAGGCCTTTGGCGCCTGCGGCTTTTTTGGGGCCAGCCGTTATCGACGCAGAGCGAAGGTTAGGTTTCACGCCCCGGCGGGTCCACTGAATGTTTTGCGACAATCCATTCCAAACGCTTATGAGTCCAGACGAATTTCCGGGTAAACCCTTGTCTTTGGCGCAGGCCTGCGCGCGGCTGCGCTTTCGGCATTTGCAGTTTCTCGACATCCTGGGCCGCACGCGCAACCTGCGGCTCACGGCCGAGCAGATGCACGTCACGCAGCCTGCGGCCACCAAGATCCTGATGGACATCGAGGAGATCCTGGAGGCGCGCCTGTTCGACCGCCTCTCGCGCGGTATGCGGCCCAATGAGTTGGGGCTTTTTACGCTGCGCTACGCCAGCGCGGCGCTCGATGGGCAGCGCAAGTTTGTGGACGAGTTGAATGCGCTCAAGCAGGGCGGCCACGGCCATGTGACGGTGGGCGCCATCACCGGGTCAGCCGCGCATGTGCTGGTGGCCTCGGTGGTGGAGATCCAGCGCCTGCGGCCCCTGCTGGTCATCAAGATCCTGGAGCAGAGCAGCGACCAGCTCATCGCCTGGCTGGCCGAGCGCAAGATCGACCTGATGATCGGCCGGTTCACCACCGAGGACCAGCGCAGCCAGTTCCACTATGAGCACCTGTCCGCCGAGCCGCTGCATGTGGTGGGCGGGCAGCACCACCCGCTGCGCGGCGCCACCGACTTGTCGCTGATCGAGCTGGCCCACTGGCCGTGGATTCTGTACCCCGCCTCCACGGCCGTGCGCAAGGTGTCGGACGACCTGTTCGGTAGCGCGGGCCTGGCGCTCACGGCGGGGGTGGTGGAGACGCCGTCCTTCCTGTTTGCGCTGGAGCTGATGAACACCACGCACATGATGTCGCTTCAGCCCGCCGCGCTGATCCAGAAATACGTGGACCGGGGGCTGCTTTCGCGCATCCCCGTCGAGCTGCCCGACCGCATGCCCAGCTATGGCCTCATCACCCGGCTGGGCGAGTCGCCCACGCCCTCGGCACAGGCCTTTATCGACGTGCTGCGTGATACGGCGGGCGTGGTGCCGGACGCTTTGGGCGAGTAGCGAGGTCCGCGCTATGCATGGCGTTTTTCGATAACCAATGGTTATTGGAAATTGAGGCCGCCAAGCCCTGCCGTTATGCTCTGCGCCCTTTCCCGCCATCCAGACCTTTTTCTCCATGACCGACGCACCCGACACGCCCGACACCATCCAGGAACCCCGCTGCTGGAGCGATGGGCGCTGGACGGCGCAGGTCATCAAGAACGAAGACGACGATGGCTGGGCCGTGTCCATGACACTGAAGGGGGAGTCCGAACCCGCGCTGGTGGGCCCCTGGACCATGGGCCGCGACAAGAAGAACCCCAAGCCGCTCGATGTGTCGGCCTTCCACACCCTGGTCAAGACCGCGAGCGAGGTGGTGCGCCGCCATGAGCAGCAACTGCACGCGCAGTTGAACAAGAGCGTTCACATCACGACCGCCGACGGCCAGCGCCTGCGCGTGGCGCTGGCCATCGTGCCCGACGAGGAAGGCGCCACGGCCACGCTGAGCGCCGAAGATGCACTGGGCCAGGAAATCGCCCGCGTGCCTGCGCCGCCCACCTTCCGCCTGACGGCCGCCAGCGCCACCGCCTGGGCGGACGGGGGCTTTGCGCGGCCCCGTTGACCTCGGCGCCCAGCGCTTTTGCACGCCCCCGACAAGGTACCGAAGAGTTTCTTGCAGCCCTGCGCGCTGCCAGGTGCTGCGCGCAGGGCGGCGTTTGGGTAGATTGGAGGGCATGGCCCAGTGGCCCGTCGGAGTCCTGCCGTGCGTTCCTCATTTCAACCCTTGCTGCCATTGCCTTCCCCGTCCGAGGGCTTGTTCCCGCCACCACCGCGAGCCGGCTGTGCTGGAGCCGCCCTGCTGGCCTGCTGCGCGCTGTTGCCCCTGCTGGCCCTGGCGCAGCAGGGGGCTGGCGCGCCGCAGCCCTCCGTCCGGGCCCAGGAGCTTGCGGTCTCCGCTACCCCCGAGCCGCGCCGCATCTTCATCGACGGCGCGCGCGCGGCCAGCGACGTCGGGCTGGCCTCGGTGGGTGTGCAATGGCCCTGGGCCTGGCGCCGTGATTTTTTGGGCGGCGAACTTACGGGGCACTGGGATACCCACATCGCGCACTGGCGCGTGCCGCCCGGCACCGCCGTGCCGGGCGGGCGCCGCCACTGGACGCAGCTGGCGGTGGTGCCGACACTGCGTTGGCGATTCGACGGCGGGCAGTCCGCCTGGTTCATGGAAGGCGGCATCGGCCTGTCGGCGCTGGACGGGCACTACGCCACCCGGCACAAGGCCTTCAGCACCCGTTTCAACTTTGCCGACCACCAGGGCGTGGGCTTCAACTTTGGCGCCCGCCGCCAGCACGAACTGATGCTGATCGTGCGCCACATTTCCAACGGCGGCATCCGCAAGCCCAACCCGGGCGAAGACTTTGTGCAGGTACGCTACAGCCGGTCTTTTGAATGATCCGGCTTCCATCAACTTGAACCGTTCGCTGAGCGCCGTTCAAGCGCCGCGCCTGGCTTGGGCAGGCTCAGCCAGAACGGGTGAACGGGATCGGCGAAGGGGGCCAATCGCCTTGGCGACGGCGCGAACGCCACCAAGCTCCTAGAATCCTCCTGCCGGCCCTGGATCCACTCCAGGGCCGGCAGCGTTCTCAGGGCGGGGTGGAATTCCCCACCGGCGGTATTTGAGGGCTGAAAAGCCAACAAGAGCCCGCGAGCGCCTGTGGTGCCGTTCTTTGGAACAGGCCCGCAGGGTCAGCAGATCTGGTGCGAAACCAGAGCCGACGGTCACAGTCCGGATGAAAGAGATCGCGAAACTTGGGATGTCCTGCATAACCCTCGCGAGTCGGTGGTAGTGCGGATCGGGATGGGCCGCAAGGCGACTTTTTGCAGCCAATAGCGCGGCTATTGGTAAGAAAAGCAACGCAGCGGACCGCCCGAGACCGCGCTATCACGGACCGCAGGGAGTTATGCAGGACATCCCTAGAGCACCCGCTATGGGTGGCTGGGCCTTTGGCGTTTGCCTGCGTGTTTATTGCCCGCTCGCAAGCGCCGTGAGGCCTGCGCCGCCCTGTGCAGGCGCCGTGTTCGCGCGCGCCCTGATTCTGGTATGACCTGTTTTGAGGAACCCATGAATCAGTCTTCTTCACCTTCCGTTTCCCCCCTGGCCCCCGTCGCCGCCCACCGTGGCGCCCGCGTGGCCATCATCAGTGCCAGCTGGCACCAGGACATCGTGCACCAGGCGCGTGACGCGGCCCTGGCCGAGTTCGACCGCCACGGCCTGCCCCCCGCGCAGGTGGCGCTGTTCGATGTGCCCGGTGCGTTTGAGATTCCGCTGCTGGCCCGCAAGCTCGCACGCAGCGGGCGCTACGACGCCATCGTGGCCTGTGCGCTGGTGGTCAACGGCGGCATCTACCGCCACGAGTTCGTCACCACCGCTGTCATCGACGGCCTGATGCGCGTGCAGCTCGACACCGAGGTGCCCGTGATGTCGGCCGTGCTCACGCCGCGCGACTTTCACGACCACGAAGACCATGTGCGCTTCTTCCGCGAACATTTCGTGAAGAAGGGCACCGAGGTGGCCCAGGCCTGCCTGCAGACCATGGCCTACCTGCGCAAGCTCGCCTCGCCCACGTTGGCCTCCGTGCAGCAGGCTTCGCCGGTGCTGGCAGAAGTCTGAGTCGGTGGTTTTTAGATTGCTATCTTTTAGATAGCTTTTAGCGCTTGATGGTAAAGCGCTAGGGATGTCCTGCATAACCCTCGAGAGTCGGTGGTAGTGCGGATCGGGATGGGGCGCAAGGCGTCTTTTGGCAGCCAATAGCCGGGCTATTGGCAAGAAAAGCAACGCAGCGAACCGCCCGAGGCCGCGCTATCACAGACCGCAGGGAGTTATGCAGGTCATCCCTAGAGGCCAATTTGGCCTGAAATTTCTGCGCCGCGTCAGCCAGCGGCCAGACGGGGCTGGTGTTGCCCGGGCACTGGCAAGTGGGCGCGCGTGGGGGCGCTGGCTTCGGTGTCCGCCAGTCGGAACACCGCCACCGCCTGCACCAGCTGCTGCGCCTGCACCTTCAGGCTGTCGGCAGCTGCCGCGCTCTGTTCGACCAGCGCCGCGTTCTGCTGCGTGGCCTGGTCCATTTCGGTGATGGCGTCCCCCACCTGGGCCACGCCTGCACTTTGCTCACTGCTCGCGGCGCTGATCTCGCCCACGATGTCCGTCACACGGCGGATGGCGCTGACCACCTCGCTCATCGTGGCGCCCGCCTTGTCTACCAGCGTGGTGCCCAGCTCTACGCGCTCCACGCTGGCGTGGATCAGGGTCTTGATCTCCTTGGCGGCGTCTGCGCTGCGCTGGGCCAGGTTGCGCACCTCGCTGGCAACCACCGCAAAGCCCCGGCCCTGCTCGCCCGCGCGGGCTGCTTCCACGGCGGCGTTCAGCGCGAGGATGTTGGTCTGGAAGGCGATGCCGTCGATCACGCTGATGATGTCGGCAATCTTCTTGCTGCTGTCGTTGATGCCCTTCATGGTGGTCACCACCTCGGCCACCACATCACCGCCCTGCACGGCCACGGTGCTGGCGCTCACGGCCAGCTGGTTGGCGGTGCGCGCGTTTTCGGCATTGGCCTGCACGGTGGAGCTCAACTCCTCCATCGACGCCGAGGTTTCTTCCAGCGCGCTGGCCTGCTGCTCGGTGCGGGCGCTCAGGTCGTTGTTGCCCTGTGCGATTTCGGTACTGGCGGCGGCCACGCTGTCGGCGTTGTTGCGCACATTGCTCACCACGTGCGACAGGCTGATCTGCATGTCGTGCAGGGCATTCAGCAGCAGGGCGATTTCGTCCTTGCCCTGCACTTGCCGTGCCACGGTGAGGTCGCCGCTGGCCACGGCCTGCGACACGCGCACCGCGTTGTCCAGCGGGTTCACTACGGTGCGGCTGAAGGCAATGGCGCCCGCAATGCCCAGGGCGCACACCACCAGCATCACCACCAGGCTGATGGTGGTGGCGCGCTGCGCTGCTTTGGCGGCGCGCTCGGCCACTTCGCTGCTGGCCTTGGCGATCAGGCCACCGGCCTGGTCCAGCAGCTGCGAGGGCTCGCGGTCCATGCCCGCCACGGCCTTGTCGCCCGCCTGCGGGTCGTGGTCGGCGGCCTTGAAGGCCTCAAACCCCTTGCGATAGGCCGCGCCCATGCGCTCGTGGGCCTGGGCAAATTGCTGCACGCGTTCACGGCCTTCGCCGGGGGGCAGGGCGACCACGAGCTTTTGCGCCTCGTCCTTGATGGCCTTTTCCTGCTTTTCAAATGCGGCCCAGTAGCGCGTGAGCTGGGCCGGGTCCTTGCCGCGCAATAGCACGTTCTTCCACTCCTGCACCTGCACCTTGAAGTTGTTGAGCATGTCCGCCGCCATGCGCTCGTGCTCAAAACTCTGGGCCACGGTGGTCTGGTAGGTGTCGAGCGCCTGGTTCAGGCGGCTGATGCCAAACAGCGCCGCCGCAAACAGCAAAAGCAGCGACACGGTAAAGGCCAGGGGGAGCTTGAGGCTGAGCTTCATGGGGAACTCCTGTGGGGTCCACGATTCGCCGCTGGGGCGGGGCAAAGTGCATGCGGCCCAGCCGGACTTCTCCGTACGTTGCGGCGGTTGTCCCACTGCGCCTCTCGTCTCGGTCAACCGGCGCGTGCTGTGCGCCGCGCCGGAGAGATTCCCGCTGCCATTATGGAGAGGTGTGTAAATTTTTGTACATGTCTTTTTTACCAAGGTGCGAACACATGTAGGCGCGGAGAGCACCAAGATTTGTTATCAAATTAATAGCTGTTAGCGATTATTGAATAAGCGCTAGAGCCTGATTTGATTCAGATGGCGCAGACAAAAAAGCCTTGCCAGTCAGGGCAAGGCTGTTCAATGGCGTGTGCGTTGCGCAGCCCGGTGCCGCGTGGGTCTGGCTACAAAACCCCGCTGGCCCGCAGCGCCGCAATGCGCGCCGAGTCCAGCCCCAGCTCGCCCAGCACTTCATCCGTGTGCTGGCCCAGCGCGGGTGGCGCGTTGCGCAGCACGGGCGGCGTGGCCGACAGGCGCAGCGGGCTGGCCACGCCGGTGATCTGCAACACGTTGTCGGTGGCGGCCTCGCCGTCCTTCCAGCGCGGCAGCGTCACGGCCAGGCCACGGGCCTGCACCTGCGCGTCGTCAAACGCCTGGGCGATGGTGTTGATGGGGCCGCAGGGCACGGCCTTGTCTTCCAGCAGTGTGATCCAGTCGGCCGTGGTGCGCGTGCGGGTCACGGCCTCCATGGCGGGGATCAGGTCGGTGCGGTTTTGCACGCGCAGCGTGTTGGTGGCATAGCGCGGGTCGCTGGCCCACTGGGGCTGCTCGGCTGCGGCGCAAAAGCGCTGGAACTGGCCGTCGTTGCCAATGGCCAGCAGCATGTTGCCGTCCTGCGTGGGGAAGTCCTGGTAGGGCGCCAAGCTCGGGTGGCTGTTGCCCATGCGGCCGGGCGCCTTGCCGGTGGCAAGGAAGCCCGAGGCCTGGTTGGCCAGCACGGCCATGCCCACGTCGAGCAGCGCCATGTCGATGTGCTGGCCCTGGCCCGTGCCATTGGTGGCGTTGTCGCGTACATGCAGCGCGGCCAGGATGGCGTTGCTGGCATACAGGCCGGTGAACAGGTCGATCACGGCCACGCCTACGCGCATGGGGCCGCCGCCGGGCTGGCTGTCGGCCTGGCCGGTGATGCTCATCAGGCCCGTCATGGCTTGCACCATCAGGTCGTAGCCCGCGCGCTCGGCATAAGGCCCGTCTTGCCCGAAGCCGGTGACGGAGCAGTAGATGAGGCGCGGGTTGAGTGCGCGCAGGCTCTCATGGTCCAGGCCATATTGCTTGAGGCCGCCGACCTTGAAGTTCTCCACCACGATGTCGGCCTCTTGCGCCATCTGCCGGATCAGCGCTTGGCCGTCGGGCGAGGCCATGTCGATGGTCACCGAGCGCTTGTTGCGGTTGCAGGCGGTGTAGTAGCTGGCCTGATTGGTGTCGTTGCCGTCCGCGTCTTTCAAAAAGGGCGGGCCCCACTGGCGCGTGTCGTCGCCCACGCCGGGGCGCTCCACCTTGACCACATCCGCGCCCAGGTCGGCCAGCACCTGAGTGCACCACGGCCCGGCCAGCACGCGGGAGAGGTCGAGCACCTTGATGCCCGCGAGGGCGCCTGGGGAGGAGGGGGATGTGGTCATGAAGGTACTATAAGTTTGATAGCTGGTAGCGCTTATCCATCAAGCGCTAGAGGCCTAAAACGCTTGAAACATGTGTAAAGGAGCCCCGTTTTAACTCCCTCTCCCCTCGCGGGAGAGGGTGGGGGAGAGGGGGCGAACAGGCACAGCGCACGCCACTACCCCCTCTCCCCCGGCCCCTCTCCCGCGAGGGGAGAGGGGAGTTCTCACCACCGCATTGGATGGAGGGGAGGCCGGGCCTCAGTTGGCAAACGCCGCAATGCCCGTCTGCGCACGGCCCAGAATCAACGCGTGCACATCGTGCGTGCCTTCGTAAGTGTTCACCACCTCCAGGTTTACCAGGTGGCGGGCCACGCCAAACTCGTCGCTGATGCCGTTGCCGCCCATCATGTCGCGCGCCAGGCGGGCAATGTCCAGCGCCTTGCCGCAGCTGTTGCGCTTGATGATGGAGGTGCCTTCCACGCTGGCCGTGCCCGCGTCCTTCATGCGGCCGAACTGCAGGCAGGCCTGCAGGCCGATGGCGATCTCGGTCTGCATGTCGGCCAGCTTCTTCTGGATGAGCTGGTTGGCAGCCAGGGGGCGGCCGAACTGTTTGCGGTCCAGCGTGTACTGGCGGGCGGTGTGCCAGCAGAACTCGGCCGCACCCAGCGCGCCCCAGGCAATACCGTAGCGTGCGCTGTTCAGACAGGTGAAGGGGCCCTTCAGACCTTGCACTTCAGGGAAGGCGTTTTCTTCGGGCACGAACACATCGTCCATCACGATCTCGCCGGTGATGGAGGCGCGCAGGCCCACCTTGCCGTGGATGGCGGGGGCCGTCAGGCCCTTCATGCCCTTTTCGAGCACGAAGCCGCGGATGGGACCCACGGCGCCGCCTTCGGAGACTTCCTTGGCCCAGACCACGAACACGTCGGCCACGGGGCTGTTGGTGATCCACATCTTGCTGCCCTTGAGCTTGTAGCCGCCGTCCACCTTGTAGGCGCGCGTGGCCATGCTGCCGGGGTCGGAGCCGTGGTCGGGCTCAGTCAGGCCAAAGCAGCCGATCCACTCGCCGCTGGCGAGCTTGGGCAGGTACTTCTGCTTCTGCGCTTCGGTGCCGAATTCATGAATGGGCACCATCACCAGCGACGACTGCACGCTGGCCATCGAGCGGTAGCCCGAATCCACGCGCTCCACTTCGCGGGCGATCAGGCCATAGGCCACGTAGCTCAGGCCGGGGCCGCCGTACTGCTCGGGGATGGTGGGGCCGAGCAGGCCCACTTCGCCCATCTCGCGGAAGATACTCACGTCCATCTTTTCGTGGCGGAAGGCATCCAGCACGCGGGGTGCCAGCTTGTCCTGGCAATACGCTGCGGCGGCGTCGCGGATGGCGCGCTCGTCGTCGGTCAGTTGCTGGTTCAGAAGGAACGGGTCATCCCATTGAAAAGCGGCGTGGGCCATGTGTGTCTCCGGTCGGAAAGAAGGTGAAAGAAACGGGTCTGAAGCGCATCGTAGGCCCTGGTGTGCCAGCCCGCAAGCGAGTTCTTTTCATCCAGATATGCGTTGTTGGAATGTATGGAATACTCGCGTCTAGAGGTTGCAGGTGAGATAACCTCGTTAAAAGTTCCTCTTCATCATGCGCCGCAACATCCCATCGACCCAGGCCCTGGCCTGTTTTGAAGTCGCAGCCCGACACGAGAGCTACACCCGCGCCGCGCAGGAGTTGTCGCTCACCCAAAGCGCGGTGTCGCGCCAGATCCAGGCGCTGGAAGAGTTTTTGGGCGTGGCACTGTTTCGCCGCACGCGCCACGGCGTGGTGCTGACGCCTGCGGGTGCCCACTACGGCCGCCAGGTGGCGCGCTGGCTGCAGGGCCTGGAGCGCGACACGCTGGACGTGATGGCTCACCAGGGCGAGGGTGGCACTCTGTCGCTGGCCGCAGTGCCCACCTTTGCCACGCGCTGGCTCATCCCACGCCTGCCGCTGCTGGCGCAGGAGCATCCGGACATCGTGGTGCACATCGACACGCAAACGCGGCCTTTTCTGTTTGCCGACACCACCTTCGATGCCGCCTTGTATGCAGGCACCCCCGAGCAGGTCGCCAACTGGCCCGGCGTGCAGGCCCTGCTGCTCATGCACGAAGACGTGGTGCCCGTGTGTTGCCCCCGCCTGCTCGAATCCGCCGCGCCCCGGGGCCGCGGCCGCGCCCACCAGCCGATCGCTGCCGAGGCGCTGGCCGAGCTGCCGCTGCTGCAGCAAAGCACACGCCCCTATGGCTGGCGCCAGTGGTTTGATGCGATGGGTGTGGATGCCCCGCATGCGCTGGATGGCCCGCGCTACGAGCTGTTCTCCATGCTGGCCGTGGCCGCCACGCATGGCATGGGCGTGGCGCTGATGCCGCCTTTGTTGATCGAGGCCGAACTGGCCAGCGGCGAGCTGGTGGTGGCCTGCAACCGACCGCTGCGTGGCGAGCGTGCCTACTACCTCATCAGCCCCGCGCAAGCCCAGCCGCCGGTGTTGGGGGCGTTTGCACGGTGGCTGCAGGGCATGGCAGCGGCGGCAGGCGGAGTGCCGCCGGTCGTCGGGGCAGACGGCAAGGGATGACGCGCTTGCATCCGCCCAGGGGCTGAACTAATCTGGTGGCGCTGGAGTCTGTCTGCACATACCGATCCGGGAGTGACCCCATGACCACCTACCATGCCCCGCATTTCGACCCCACCGTGGACGAGATCGAGACCCTCAAACAACTCGAAATGGGCCAAGTCATTACGTTGCCCCATGCGCTCAAGGACCACGTGTCTGGCCGCCTGCTCGAATGGGGCTTCATCACCAAAGGCTCCGGCGGCGAACTGGCCATTACGCCCAGCGGTCGGCAACTGATTCGCCGACAAGACAACTAGTGTGATGTTGCACGCTATCCGGCACTTAAAACCGCGTCTTTTCGACCAGGGCTGCGTTGCAAATCCGCGCGATACCTACGGGTATCGCTGTGGTTTGCGCCTTGCCCTGGCCAAAAAATCCATCGGTTTTCAATGTGCCGTCAAGCATGCAACACCACACTAGCCCCACGGCGCCGCAGAGCGCCACCGATGGCAAGGTCCTGCCGCACTGCTCCACAGTGTCGGGGCTGTCGGCAATCCTCGCGCAGTTGGCGGGGTATTGCAGCCCGCAAATTTCGCCGTGCAGCATTGGCCCTATCCTGCCTCTTTCGCTTTCCTTTCTTCACGAGGAGCTTCTGTGCGCGCACCGTCCCTGATTCGCAAAGCACTGTGTGCTGCCACCCTGGCGGCATGTGGTCTGCTGTTGCAAGGCTGCAGCACTGTCAAGCTGGCCTACAACCAGGTGCCGCACCTGGCCTACTGGCAGCTGAACAGCTACCTCGGCCTGTCAGAAACCCAGACCGAGCGCGTGCGCGACGAACTGGGCGACCTGCACCAGTGGCACCGTGACACCATGCTGCCCCGGCATGCCGAGCTGCTGCAAAAGGTACAGCAACAACTGCCATCCGCCATATCGCCCGGCCAGGCCTGCCGCACCTACGACGCAGTGCGCACCCAGATCGACAAGGTCATCGCCCAGGCCGAACCCAAACTGGCCTGGCTGGCCGCCCAGCTCACCGACACCCAGATCCGCAACCTGCAAAAGAAGCAGGCCGACAGCAACGCCGACTGGAAGAAGGAATGGGTAGATATCACGCCCGACAAGCTGCGAGAGCAGCGCTTCAAGCAGCTCTTGTCCCGCGCCGAAGGCTTCTACGGCGCCTTGGACGAACCGCAAAAATCCGCACTGCGCACCTTCATCGCCCAGTCGTCGTTTGACCCACAGCGCACCTATGCCGAACGCCTGCGCCGCCAGAAAGACCTGGTGCAGGTGCTGCAGAAAATCGCCGAAGACCGCACCAACACCGACCAGGCCCGGAGCCTGCTGCGCGGCTACCTCGCACGTTTTCAAACATCGCCCGACGCGGCCTACCAGCGTTATGCGCAGGCGCTGGTGGAAGAGGGCTGCGAAGGCTTCTCTAACGTGCACAACGCGATGACGGCTGCGCAGCGGTTGAAGGCAGTGCAGTCGGTAAAGGGGTATGAGCAGGACTTTCTGGTGCTGGCGGCGCAGTGAGTGTTGGAAGGTAGAAATACGAACAAGAGATGAACAAAAGGCCGCGTTGCCCCTGAAGCCGCTCAGGGCCGCCTGTGACGCCCGACCATGTCCCGCATGTGGCATCGAGGCCGCCTGCGCCAATTGCTGTCATGCTCAGCCCCCATTCCCTCAGGTACTTACTTGTATGCGTTTCAGCGGCTATTGCACTTTGGTCATCGCGATAACCGTGGCAGGTTTCGCTATCGCTCAGCCTGCGAATCCGGTGGACAACCACACGTCGTGCACTGCAGAAAAGGCGGACGTCGAAAAACGCATGGAAGTCGCGCGATCCAAGGGGCAGATGCTGCTACGTAGGCAACTGGCGGACCAACTGCCGGCGCTGCAATCGAGCTGTCAGCCGCTCGCGGTTGATCAGGGCCACACGGCGAATATTGAAAGGCTGGAGAAGGAAGTCCGAGCGCTCAGGGCAGAGCTTGAAGCTGCCGAAGAGCAATTGCGCAAGTTGAAAAGCGAAGCAAATCGCTAGACGGTGAATGGACTGCAGGAGCCGCGCCAGGGGACGCAGACTCGGCGTCACGCTGCGGGTTGAGAGATTTCCACGCCAGATGGCAGCCGTAAAAATGAACCCGGGGTGTGGGGCTAGTTGGGCTCTGTGTGCCGGTGACTGTAGCCTCGCAGACCACCCCAAAGTAACGCGCTGAAAATGGCACTTTAGAAGATGGAAGCCCCTGTGAATCAACCTGTTGCCCATGCCGAGCTGATCGCCACTTACAAAAGGGCGCAGGCTGACGCCGCCCACAAGCACGGCCTCATCAAGGCTGTCGGCGCCAAGGGCCCAAAAGCCATTCAGGCGGCTGTTGATACGGCAGCCAAAGCAGCGAAGCGCAGGGATTCGTATGCGGAAAAGCTCGCTGCGCTGGGGGTGGTTCTCAAGAATTGAGCGGGGTACGGCGATGGCATCTGCCATGCCAAGGCGATCGGAATCGCCGAGGTACCGGCTGTGGGCACCGGGAACGTATCAATCTGCCCCCCTTTTTTGAAAATGTACCCCCAGATATGCCCCCACCCGTTGCGGATGGGATGGATAGGTCTGGGCGGGTATGGGCAGCTAAGGTGCGGATGTCAAAGGCGCAAGAAAAAAGTCCGCAAGAGCCTGCGCTCTTACGGACCGGGGCCGGAATCACAAATTAGCCAGCAGGCCGCATGAAATCTACGTTTTTGATATTCTTTTTAAAAAAGTACCTTCAAAAATACCATCATTTTTTGATGCTTCTTGCTGTGGTACGGATCAAACGTTGTGACTCGTCCTGACCTCTTGTGATTCTATCGGTGGTCTCGGATGGGGTGAAAAAGCTCACCCGCCCCGACATTGCCGACTGGATGGAGCGGCCTAGGCTTGACGTTTCAGGAGCACTGGAAATAGAAATTCTTCGCAGCGAGGGGGCGCCGAGATAGCTGGCAAAGCCGGCCCTAATGCGGCCCTCGCGCGGCCCCACGGGATGAACCTGGGCCGCTCTACGGATAACTGCCGCAGTCTAGTGCGGCGTGATCATTCATACTAATCGACACACCGCTAATCTCGGCCATTTCAAGGTGGCTACCACCACAACCCTCTGTTAGACTGAAGACGATTTAAAACGACTTTGATGCCTCTGTGAGCGCCAATGCTATGAACTCCGAACCGTGGGTCACTGCCATCGATGTCGCCCGGCATCTGGGCGTGGTGAAGGACACCGTTTACCGCTGGCGTGAGCGCAAGGGTTTGCCCGCGCACAAGATCGGGCGGCTGTGGAAATTCCAGCTCTCCGAGGTCGATGAATGGGTGCGCGCTGGCGGTGCTGATGACGACACGGAAAACGGGAGCGAACAAAAATGAATTCGGTGGGGGAAGGTGTCGCGTGAGCCTGGAAGGCCAACTCCTCGACCAGAAGTCCTTGCGGGCAGTGACCGGCAAGACGGCAGACTGGAACGAAATCGCCAAGGATTGCATTGCTTTTGCCAATGCAACGGGCGGTCGTCTGCTTTTGGGCATCGAGGACGGCCAACACGCACCTGCGGCCGACCAACACATCCCGTCAGACTTGCCCGACACACTGCGGCGCAAGTTGGCCGAGCGTACCGTCAACATAACCGTACTGCCTGATGTCGTCACTGCACCGAATGGAGGCCAGTACATCGAACTGCGCATTCCGCGCGCCATGGCCGTGGCGTCCACCACCGACGGCCGTTACTTCTTGCGCGTGGCAGACCAAAGCAAGCCCGTCACCGGCGATGACGTGATGCGGCTGGCCAGTGAGCGTGCCGCACTGCCTTGGGAAACGCAGACCACTCTGCAAATTCCGCGCAGTGAGGTGGATGCCACCAAGCGTGACAAGCTGCTGACTGCCTTGCGTGCATCCGACCGGGTCAAGGCTTCGGTCAAGGAAAAATCCGACAACGAATTGCTTGATCACTATCAGCTCGCGCAAGGGCAGACCCTCACCAACTTGGGCGTGCTCTGCCTTGGTCGTCAGCATCATCGCGCCCAACTGACCACGGCACCGGTCATCCAGTTCATCAAGTACGACGAGCATTGGCAGAAGGTCAACAAGCTGGTGTGGGACGACCACACCCAGACCCCGATGGAGCTGATCGAGGCGGTCTGGCTGGAGGTGCCTGACTTCCGTGAGCGCTACGAACTGCCCGATGGCCTGTATCGCCAAAACGTGCCTGCTTTCGATGAAATCGTGGTGCGCGAGCTCCTGGTCAACGCGTTGGTACATCGCCCCTACACCCAGCGTGGCGACATTTTTCTGAACCTGTATCCCGACCGGTTGGAAATGGTAAACCCCGGCCCACTGCCGCTGGGCGTCACACCGCAAAACGTGCTGCACACCACGGTGCGACGCAATGAGCACTTGGCCCGCCTGTTCCACGACCTGAAGCTGATGGAGCGCGAAGGCAGCGGCTTTGACAAGATTTTCGAAGTGCTGCTCTCGCAAGGACGCCCGATGCCGGAGTTGATCGAAACCCACGACCGCGTGCAGGTCACCGTGCGTCGCCGCATCCTCAAGCCCGAAGTCATCGACTTCATCGCCAAGGCGGATCAGACATACCAACTCACTCAGCGCGAACGTATCGCGCTGGGGCTGCTGGCCCAACATGACGCACTCACCGCCCGTGAACTTGCCGACACCCTGGAGCTGCCCAGCGTCGAGGCCCTGCAGCCCTGGTTCAAACGATTGCTCGACTGGCACTTGGTACAGAGTGCCGGGCGCACTCAGGCCACACGCTATTTTGTTGATCCTGGCCTGCTACGCAGTCTGAAGTTCACCGGCGAGACCACCCTCAAGCGCATTGAGCCGCACCGCTTGGCGGCGCTGGTGCTGGAAGACCTGCAGCGCTACCCAGAATCCGCCATCAGCGAAATCCACCAGCGCGTTGGCGGCGAAATTCACACCAAGCAGGTGAAGCGCGCGCTGGAAGACTTGATTGAGCGCGGCGCCGTGCGCTTTGAGGGCAACAAGCGCTGGCGGCGCTACTGGGCGGTGTCATGAGTGGGTTATCGGACAAGCTGCGTCTTATCGGCAATAGCCGGGCGATAGGAAATGGGCGATACGCCCGCGCATGCCAAATAAATCAAAGCCTTATATCGACCGCAGCCGGTGCGGCATGGTCGATAACGGAAAAGCAGAACCTCTCGTATTCCAGGACGCACCCATGAGCGCCAACTTCCAACAACTCGCCAGTTTCATCTGGTCCGTCGCCGATTTGCTGCGAGGACCCTATCGCCCGCCGCAGTACGAGCGCGTGATGCTGCCGCTCACGGTGCTGCGCCGCTTCGATGCCGTGTTGGCACCGAGCAAGGACGCTGTGCTCAAGCGCTACGAGGAACTCAAGGCCAAGAACATCCCGAACATCGACGCCATCCTCAACAACCTGGCCAAGGATGAGGACGGCACGCCTCTGGGCTTTCACAACCACAGCCAGCTCGACTTTCCCAAGCTCAAGGGCGATCCCGACAACATAGGCCGCCACCTGGCCGACTATATCGCCGGCTTCTCCGAGAACATCCGCAAGATCTTCGAGCGCTTCGAGTTCGACAAGGAGATCGAGAAGCTCGAAGAGTCCAACCGCCTTTACCAGGTGGTGGCGCAGTTCGCCGAGATTGACCTGCACCCCAAGCGCGTCGACAACATCACCATGGGACTGGTCTTCGAAGACTTGATCCGGCGCTTCAACGAAGCGGCCAACGAAACCGCTGGCGATCACTTCACCCCGCGCGAAGTCATTCAGCTGATGGTCAACCTGCTGCTGGAGCCTGACACCAGCGTGCTCACGCAAGCCGGGGTCATCGTCACCATCTGCGACCCTGCCTGCGGTACCGGCGGCATGCTGGCCGAGGCGCAGAACTGGATTCGCGCCCACAACGATCAAGCCACGGTCAAGGTCTTTGGGCAGGACTACAACCCACGCTCTTACGCAGTGGCCGCCTCCGACCTCTTGATCAAAGGCCACAAGGATGGCCAAGTGGTGCTGGGCAACACCCTCACCGACGACCCGTTTCCCGATCACCGCTTCGACTACCTACTGGCTAACCCGCCCTTTGGCGTGGACTGGAAAGCGGAGAAGAAGATCATCGACCGCTGGCCCAACTTCTGCGGCTATAGCGGCAAGCTGCCGCGTATCAACGACGGTGCCCTGCTGTTCCTGCTCCACATGATGAGCAAATTCCAGGACTACAAGGCGGGCGACCGTGACAACCCTGGCTCGCGCACCGCCGTCGTCTTCAACGGCTCGCCGCTGTTCACCGGCGGCGCAGGCAGTGGCGAGAGCGAAATCCGCCGCTGGATCATCGAGCGGGACCAGCTCGAAGCCATCGTGGCCCTGCCTGAGCAGATGTTCTACAACACGGGCATTGGCACCTTCATCTGGGTGGTCACCAACCGCAAGGCCGAGCATCGCAAGGGCATGATCCAGCTCATCGACGCCCGCGAGCGCTACACGCCGATGAAGCGCAGCCTGGGCGACAAGCGCCGCTACCTCGACCAGGCCGCGCTGGATGCCATCACCCGCGAACACGGGGCACTGGAGAACAGTCAAACCAGCCGCGTGTTTGACAACCCGGACTTCGGCTATCGCCGCATCACCGTGCTGCGCCCGCTGCGCCTGCGTTTCCAGATTACCGACCAAGCCCGGGAACGTTTCCTCAATACCTGCCCCGAGCTGTTCGACGCCCTGCAAGCGGTACAGGACGAACTTGGCGCCGAACCACTGCTGGACTGGAACCGGGTCTGGGCCACCGTGCAGCAGGTGTTCAAGATCCTGCCCGACGACATGGAAGGTTGGGCCAAGGGCGCCAACGGCACCGCGCAGAAGAAAATCTTCCGTGATTGCTTTACCACCGTGGACCCCGATGCAGCGCCAGTGATCGCCAAACATCACAAGACAGACCCTTTGGGGGAGGCCCGCTACTTCCCTGCACAGACCCTGCCCGCCGACCTCACCACGCCGGACCTGTATGTCCTGCTCGGTCTGAATGGAGATGGTAAGAAAGGCTTCGTTGAGTACGAGTCCGACCCGGGGCTCAAGGATGCTGAGAACATCCCACTGAAAGAGGACATCGTCAGCTACTTCCTGCGCGAGGTGCGTCCCTACGTGCCAGATGCTTGGATCGACCGCGAGACACTCGACGAGCAGGATGGCGGTATCGGCAAGGTGGGCTACGAGATCAACTTCAACCGAGTGTTCTTCTTGTACCAGCCGCCGCGCTCGCTGCAGGAGATAGATGCGGAGCTGGCCGGCGTCGAACAGCGGATTCTGGAGTTGCTGCGGGAGGTGGCGGAGTGAGCACTGGTCAATATCCAGGTCACTGGACAATTCAGAAGCTGAAGTACGTGGCCTCACTGCAAAGCGGAGACGGCATTACGTCTGACGATATTTCAGACGTTGGCGAATATCCGGTCTTCGGCGGAAACGGCGTTCGTGGTTACACGTCGAGCTATACCCACGACGGAAGGTACCCCCTCATCGGTCGCCAAGGCGCGCTTTGCGGCAACATCAACTATGCGTCCGGCAAGTTCTGGGCGTCCGAGCACGCTGTCGTTGTGAGTGCGCGCCGCGACTACGTGGTTCGCTGGCTCGGCGAAGTGTTGCGGTCGATGAATTTGAATCAGTACTCCCAATCTGCAGCCCAACCTGGGATCAGCGTGGAGGTCATCGAAAACCTCTCAATTCCTGTTCCCCCTGAGCCAGAGCAGGAAGCCATCGCCAATTACCTCGACCGCGAAACCGCTCGCATCGACGGGTTGATTGCCGAGAAGGAACGTATGCTGGCGCTGCTAGAAGAAAAGCGCACCGCCCTCATCAGCCGCGTCGTCACCCGCGGCCTCGACCCCAACGCCCCGCTAAAACCCTCGGGCCAAGAATGGCTGGGTGAGATTCCGGCGCATTGGGAAGTTCGGCGCATTAAGTTTGTTACTGCCTGGCTGGATCAAGGCAGCTCACCAATCGCAGCCAACACGCCGGCAGGGCCAGACGAGTTGGGTGTATTGAAGCTAAGCGCCGTTTCAAAAGGTCGCTTCAATCGAGAAGAGAATAAGGCGCTTCGAGGGGTGGATGATGATGAGCAACTACTTGCGCTTCGCAAAGGTGATGTGCTCATCACTCGTGGCAATACGCCAGAGCTTGTGGCGGACGTCGCATATGTGCCAGAGGATGAGCCAAATCTCTTACTCCCCGATCTTATCTACAGGCTTCGGGTCAAAGAGGAGGAAATTCTTCCTGATTATCTGACTTCTTTCCTGACTACTGCAGCAGCGCGCGTTCAGATTCGCCGTGATGCAAGGGGTTCAAGTGGCTCGATGGTCAAGGTTTCGCAGGGCCATGTTTTGGATTGGATGACGCCATTGCCGCCGCTTACTGAACAGAGGGAGATCATGAACTACCTTCGTCGCGCAGAAGCGCGATCCCAGTCCATGACAGGGGCAGTTTCTTCTTCGTTGTCCTTAATCTCAGAACGCCGTGCCGCTCTGATCACTGCCGCGGTTACCGGTCAGATCCCGCTGGAGGAAATGGCTTCATGAAATTGAAAAGTTTAGGATTGACCAGCTTCCGAGGTTTTGATCGGCTTGACATTGATTTTGACGAGCACATGACCGTGGTTGCAGGCGTCAATGGTGTCGGCAAATCAACCATCCTGCAGGCTGTTGCGATAGCGTATTCCTACTCCTTGCCAGAATATTCAGTTTCAAAAGAAAAACCTTTGCCGGTACTTGATGCCGACATCCAGCAAGGCAAGTCCACCTGCATCATTGAAATGGAAAGCAGTGGCTTGGGAGCTGCGTCGTTGATAACCTTCCTATCCAAGGAAAGCCTTGATAAGGGTGAAAAACTGACTCTTGGGAATAAGCAATCCCAGATGAAAAAAGATCTGGCTCTTCTGGAAAAGGGGTCGCCTAATTACAAAAACCTAAAAAACGAGATCACTTGGATAGACAAGCGATTAGAAGGAAATTTTGAGAAGCGTCTGAACTGGCTCTTTACCGACACTCATGAAACAGAGATGCGCCTAAAGCGCCACCTAAAAAGCAGCCCGACACAAGCGCTGGTTGTCTATTACTCAACATATCGATTGCTCTCAAGGCTTCCGCCAAAGATTCAAGGGGAACTCCCGTTTAAGCAGTCTGCAGCATTCGCAAAATCTCTGACTCAGCTTGAGATATCCCTCAATGACTTCGCCAAGTGGCATCGCGCCATAGGTTCGTCTCGTGTGATCCGAAGAGACTCGCAGCACGGCTCGCGGATTCTGGAGCTACTGCAAGAGGCGATTTCTAGCCTCATGCCCCAGATCAAGGAATTTTGGTTTCATGAAGAAAACCCACCTCGTTACTCCGTCACGAAAGAAGCGACGATAGCTGAGCAGATCAACGACAAAAAAGCGGGAAAGCAGTTATTTTTGGAGCAATTATCCGACGGCGAGCGAGGATTGATTGCTTTGGTTTTTGACCTCACCCGCCGTCTTGCTGTCGCCAATCCTAGTCTCGAAAACCCAATAGCCGAAGGTGAGGCGCTGGTGCTGATCGACGAGATCGAGCTGCACCTGCATCCGAAGTGGCAACGCGATGTCCTGCAACGTCTGCGCGACACCTTCAAGGCTTGCCAGTTTGTTGTGACCACTCATTCGCCACTGGTGCTGGGCGAGGTGCCTGCACGCTGCGTACGCTTTCTCGAATTTGTGGATGGCAAGGTGAGTGTGGCTGTGCCCACTGAGGCCTATGGCATGGATGCCAACCGCATCCTTCAGGAGTTCATGGGTGCGCCGGTGCGAAACCGGCAGGTGGAGGGTGAGCTGAAGAGCCTCTTCGAACTGATCGACCAGGAGCGTTTCGACGAAGCTCGCTCCAGCATTGCTGCCCTCGAACACCAGCTGGGCGAGGACGAGCCAGAGCTGACCCGGGCCAGTTCGCTGATCCGCTTTCTGGAGGGCGCCGAGTAAATGCGGACCATCCAGAAGGGGCCGGAGCCCGCCAGCCTGACCAAGCATCGCCAGCAGCCGCATGCTGACTATGACAACTACGGCGACAAAGCGGCCTTGCGACAGGCGTTGGTGGCCGAGCAGCGCGGCCTGTGCTGCTACTGTCAGTCGCGTATCCGCGCCACCCCCGAGGACATGAAGATCGAGCACCGGCAATGCCAGGCCGACTACCCGGCGCGGCAACTGGACTTTCGCAATCTACACGGCGTGTGCAAAGGAAATGAGGGGCAGCCCATCGACCGGCAATACTGTGATACCCGAAAGGGCAATAGCGATCTATGTTTCAGTGTCTGTGATCCAGCCCACCCGATCGAGCGCAAGATTCGCTTCTTGGGTAATGGAGAGATCACATCTGACGATGAGGCGGTGAGAATAGCGATCAACGGAGTCCTTAATCTCAACTGGAACCGGCTGAAAGAGAACCGAAAATCTGCGCTAACCGGTTTTCTCCAGGGCCTCGGCAACGCCAAGCTTGATCACGCGAAGGAGCTTCCGAAGTGGGATGGTTCTCTGGATTCTGAGCTTCCGCCCTTCTCGCAAATCGTTGCCCATTACCTGCTGAAGAAGCTGAAGAGGTTGCCAGCATGAAGCGCACAAGTGAAGCCGCATTCGAAACCGCCATCGAGGCGGTCTTGCTGGGCGAGGGCTACACGCGGATCGACGCCAAGGGCTTCGATCGCGAGCGGGCGATTTTCCCGGATGAGGCGCTGGCCTTCATCCAATCCACCCAGTGCAAGGTATGGGAGAAACTGGAAGCCTTACACGGTGAGCAGACCGGTGTGCGCGTGCTGGAATCGCTGTGCAAGTGGCTGGATACCTATGGCGCCCTAGCCACGCTGCGCCACGGTTTCAAATGTTTCGGCCGCACGCTGCGGGTAGCCTTCTTTCGCCCAGCCCACGGCCTCAATCCGGAACTGGAGGCGCGCTACCAGGCCAATCGGCTGGGGCTGACCCGTCAGTTGCACTTCAGCCCGAAGTCTGAAAAGTCGCTGGACGTGGGGCTGTCGGTCAATGGCATCCCAGTGGTGACGCTGGAACTCAAGAACCCCTTGAGCGGCCAGACGGCGGCCAATGCCATCCACCAGTATCGCCACGATCGCGACCCGCGCGAACCCATCTTCGTGTTCACCAAGCGCACCTTGGTGCATTTCGCGGTGGACACCGAAGAGGCCCACATGGCCACCCGGCTGGCGGGTTCATCCACCTATTTCTTGCCCTTCAACCGGGGCATGGACGGCGGCGCTGGCAACCCGCCCGACGCGCAAGGACGCAATTACAAGACGGCCTACCTGTGGGAAGAGGTGCTACAGCGCGACAGCCTGCTCGACCTGCTCGCCCGCTTCCTGCATCTCGACGTGGAAGAAAAGACCACTGATGACGGCAAGAAGGTGCGGAAGGAAAGCCTGATCTTTCCGCGTTACCACCAGTTGCAGGCCGTGCGCCGGATGGTGGCGGCTGCTGCCAGCGAGGGCGTGGGGCATAACTACTTGGTCGAACACTCGGCCGGCAGCGGCAAGAGCAACACGATTGCCTGGCTGGCGCACCGCCTGTCCAGCCTACACAACGAGCGCGACGAGCGACTGTTCGACAGTGTGGTGGTCATCACCGACCGCGTGGTGCTCGACCGCCAGTTGCAGAACACCATCTACCAGTTTGACCACCGCCAGGGCGTGGTGCAGAAGATCGACGAGGACTCGCGCCAGCTCGCCGAAGCGCTGGAAGCCGGTGTGCCGATCATCATCACCACGCTGCAGAAATTTCCGTTCGTGTCCGGGCAACTGGCCAAGCTCAGTGAGGAGCGTGGCGAAGGCAGCAAGAGCCATCTGCCCATGCGCAAGTACGCGGTGATCATTGACGAGGCGCACAGCTCGCAATCGGGCGAGACGGCCACGGAGTTGAAAGGTGTGCTGGGTGGCGCCGAGTTGCGCAAGAAGGCGCAGGAGATGGCCGAAGAGGAAGGCGAAGTCGAGCTGGAGCGCCTGTTTCGTTCCATGTCCAAGCGTGGCAAGCAGCCAAACATCAGCTTCTTTGCTTTCACTGCCACGCCCAAGCACAAGACGCTGGCGACCTTCGGCCGCAACGGTGAACCCTTCCACCGCTACACCATGCGTCAGGCGATCGAGGAAGGCTTCATCGAGGACGTCCTCAAGAGTTATGTCACTTACAAGACCTACTACAAGCTGATCAAAAAGGCCGAAGACGACCCCAACGTTGAGCGCAAAAAGGCTGCCAAAGCACTGGCTCGCTTCATGCGCCTGCATCCGCACAACATCGGCCAGAAGACCGAAGTAATGGTGGAGCACTTTCAGCACTTCACCCGCCACAAGATCGGTGGACACGCCAAGGCCATGGTGGTCACAGGATCGCGGCTGGAAGCGGTGCGTTACAAGCAGGAGTTCGACCGATATATCCAAGAGAAGGGTTACCCGATCAAGAGCTTGGTGGCGTTCTCGGGAACGGTGGAAGATGACCAGAGCCCGGAGAAGTCTTACACCGAAGTCGAGATGAATGATGGCCTCAAGGAAAAGGAGCTGCCCGACACCTTCGCCAAGCCTGAATTCCGCGTGCTGCTCGTAGCCGAGAAATATCAGACCGGGTTCGACCAGCCATTGCTGCACACGATGTACGTGGACAAGCGCCTGGCGGGTATTCAAGCCGTGCAGACCCTGTCACGCCTGAATCGAACGCACCCGTTGAAGGACGACACGTTTGTGCTCGACTTTGTCAATGAGCCAGGCGAAATCCAGGAGGCATTCCGGCAGTACTACGAAGGCTCGGTCATGGGCGAGCAGGTCGATCCCGACAAGCTCTACGAAGTCAAGGCTGAGTTGGACGCTTCGGGTATATACCTTCAGACCGAGGTGACCGAGTTCGCCCGCGTGTTCTTCGCGCCCAAACGCCGCCAGAGTCCCGGCGACCACAGGACGATGAACGCGATTCTGGATCAGGCCGTTGCGCGTTTCGTGCAATTGCAGAAAACGGTTGAGGAGGAAGCCGAGCTGTGGCGCGGCAAGCTGCAGGCCTTCCGCAATCTGTACAGCTTCCTGAGTCAAGTGATCCCCTATCAGGATAGCGACTTGGAGAAGCTGTTCACGTACCTGCGCCACCTCGCGTTGAAGCTGCCCAAGCGCAAGAGTGGGCCTGGCTATCAGTTCGATGAGGAGGTCGAGCTCGACTACTACCGGTTGCAGAAGATCAGTGAAGGCTCGATTAGCCTCAACGACGGTTATGCCAAGGCACTAGACGGGCCGCGCGAGGTAGGGTCGGGCATGGTGCGTGAGGAGCATGTTTCGTTGTCGCGTCTGATCGACATCATCAACCACCGTTTCGGTGGTGAACTCAACGAAGCGGATCAGCTGTTCTTTGATCAGATCGCCGAGGCGGCCAGCCAGAGTGAAGCCCTGCGGAAGGCCGCCGAGGTTAACTCCCTCGACAAGTTCCAACTAGTGTTCAGGCAGGTGCTTGAGTCCCTCTTCATCGAGCGCATGGAATTGAACGAAGAGCTCTTCACCGGCTACATGGGCAAGCCTGAGATGCAGGAATTGGTCTCAAAATGGCTTGGTAGTCAGGTCTACGATCGGCTTTCCGCTGCGAAGAAGGCGGGCCGGTAGTGGGCCTCGGTTCGTTCCGCTGGGGCCAGCTTCTCGGAACTTTCGGACAGTTGGTTGCTTGCCCGCAGCAACCCGCAAAAGTGCTCAACGGCTCGGATTCGGCCCTACCTCTTGGTAGTGCAAGCTTTTGTCCGCGGCCCCACTAACCCTCAGGTATCAAGATTCCATCGGCGCCAACACTCAAGGGATAGCCCGGATCTACCGGGACGCCCTCGCGCTGCAGCGTGGTCATCGGGCCGCGCTCACATTGGTCGCTGTGTTGCTTGTTAGAACTGATCAAGCAACCGCTGTTGTTCCTGCAGACCCTTGTTCAGACGGCGGGTCATGTCACGCAGCTCCCGCCAGTGGCCCCCCTTGAAAGCGTTGCGCGAAACCGTGGCTTTACCGGCTGCGCTTTTCGGGCCGGTGGACTGCAGCCAGGGCTTTTGCTCCCTGATGCGTGCCGCCTGCTGCGCCCGCCGCTCCGGTGTCCATCCATTGCTGCTTTTCATGGCCCAGCTCCTTCAGTTTGTTTTCTTCAAAAATTTTTTCCCGCGCGCCCATGGGGGCTGCCTGCGGCCCGTTGTTGATCTGCTGCGGGCCGGTGGTCATATTGGCCTGCTTGGCATAAACGACGGGAGGGTTCTTGATGTTGGCAAGGGTTTCGAGCGTGGCCCGGCATTGGCTTTGGGCCTTGAGCGCCAGGCGCAGCGCGGTTTCTTGCTGGCGTAATAGGCTCGACTGCAAACCGGTCTCCGTCAATTTCACGAACAGCGACTGCAGAGCCATCGCCTGGTTCATCAGCATGGCCTCCGCCGTCCGCAGGTCACCCGTGTGCACCGCACAGGTCTGCTGGCGCAGTGCCTCGATCAATGCGGGCGTATCCAGTTGGTCCATCAACTCGTGGCGCTCGCGGTTTGTGATGACCCTGAAACTGGCCATTTCGGGAGAAATCATCAGTTTCGCGAAACTAAGCGCGGTCTCGTCCGACGTTGTGCCATCGGCGCATGGCACAGCTTTCTGGCTCACTGGCTGAGGAGAAAGGTCGCTCTTGCGCGCATCGGGTTTCTTGGCGGACTTGCTCATGGGTTATCCCCTTGACCGTGAAAGTTGGTGAAGCCGGCACAGCGCTGTGGTTGGCGCGTCAGGTCGTTCGGAAGCAGTGCATGGGCCGCATGCACGCCCATGCCCGCCAGCACTGCATTGCCGCAATGCCGGCCCCCCGTGCTACCACGCAGGTGAACGCACTCCAAGCACAGGTGTCGGTCATCCATTTCCCGGTCGCGTTTGTCCATGCGGTCTGCCAGTGCCTCGGCATCGGCCAGGGGCAGCCCCTTATCGATGAATCGCGTAAGCCGCGCCGTGAACGTGTCAATCTCTATGGTGTTCATGGCCGATCCGTCGGGCCAGCACCACCGGTCAGGGTCTGAGAAGGCAGTCTCTCCCTTTGCCGAAACCAGGCTCTTCGTTTGGGCTGCTGAATCGTTTGCGGCAATGTCTGGGGAAGTTGCGACATTGACAGTTGCGACAGTTGCGACAGTCGGCAAGACGCGCGGCCGATCTGTCGCGACTGTCGCTGGTGTCGCAGTCGCAAGTCCACGCAATCCGCCCTTCTGGATGAGTTTGGACAAGCTCATATGGATGCTCCCGCCAACAGTGCTGGGTTGATTTGAACCAGCTTCTTGCGACCGTCCTGCATCAGCCTGGCTCGTCCGAGTTCTGCCAATTCGCTGACGGCCCCAATGAATGCAGCTTTGTCGCGTAAAGCTCCTGGTCCACCACGCAGCACGTCTCGTGTGGAAACGACAGCGGTCTTCTCGCGTCGGCAATAGTCCAGCAACCACGTTTCCAGCCGCATCGGATTCGCCAGTGCCGCAGGCAGCGCCAGCTCTCCCAGGAAGCGCCGCGCCTCGTGCAGGTGCCATGCAGCGATCCGTGCTCCTGACTCCATCGCGTCCAGGCCGATTGGCCCGATAGCTCCGTTGAAGGTGTGGAACAAAGCTGCAAGGCGTGCCGCGTTATCCGCCGTTTTGCTGGCCACGTCGCGCACGTCGTAGAGTTCCCGCCCGGCGGACAGCTCAATTTCAATCGCGTCGTGAAACAAGATCCATGCTGCCTTGGCGTCCGGGGACAACTTGAGTACCGTCGGGGTCAATGCGCCATCGACTATCGGGGCCGGTCGCTGCAGGATCACCATCAGTCGGTTGTTGAAGGCCGCCAGGGCCGGCCAGTTCGAGGGGGCCTCGGTGAACTTCCGCGTGCCTTGTGTAGAGCGGGGCCAGGCTACAAGGAACCGGGCCAGAAAGCCAGTGCCCCGTGCCAGCCCTTTGGAGTTGTCGAAGAAGGCCCGGATGGTTGCCTCCTGAACCTGCAAGGCCATGGTCAGACGAGCACCTCGAACGGTGTAGCTCTCCGAGGAACGGCGTTCTGTGACCAGTGTCGCACCGTCCCACAGCTGATTCAGCGTGGATAGGTTGCGCATGACTGATTCCTTGCCCATACCGTGACTGCCGAACACACTGCCAGCCTCGCTGGAGACGATGCCGCCAGATGGCCATTGGGTTGCCAGCGAGTGGCTCAGAGCCTCCGGCGTGGCGTCGCCGTGCATGAGTCGGGGCACGCGTGGTGGGATAGGTTCATCCTGGTCAAGGCGGTGCAGTTCCTGCACCTGCGCCGCGCAAGGTTTGTCCTCCTTGGCCAACGCCTTGACCTTCTCCCTCAGACCGGCACGTTGCGCCTCCCACGCGTCATGTCCGGACTTGAACGCCTGCATTAGGGGTTTCGCTGCCTCTTGTGCTTGGGCCTCATAGTCACGGATGGCTTTGGTGAAAAACCCGTCGCACGTCGATTTGCGCTCCCCAGAGTCCGCGATTGCCAGCAGAAACAAGCCAGTCGGACCGGCGAGCTTCTCGGCGCGCTCCACGTCGATATGGGCTTGGATAGCCAGCGAGAGCGCAGCCAGTGCCGAAGTGGTAATCAGCGGTAGCGGTGCCTTGACGAACCCCGCCACCTCCTGAACGGCACTGCGCACCGTGTCAGGCAGGGCGTCGAGCGGATAGTCCTCCGGGGCGATCTGTGCAATCAGAGGTTGGAGCTCAGGCCAGCCGTTGCAAACCTCGTTGGCGCTGGCTGCAAGCGCCTCCTCGATACAGCGCCGCACTGCATTCGCTCCAGCTATCTGGCTCAGATCGTTGAAGTCGGTCGCGCCTTCCGGACGGTTGCAGTCAAAGACGGGCACGGCCAGCTTGCCTCCCACGGCCAGCGCGGCCTCACGAGCTTTGGTCAGTCCCGGATTTCCCTCTGTGCACCAGTCATCGTCAGCAGCCACAACGATGTGCAAGGACGGGTACTTGCTGTGCAGCGCCTGGGCCACTTCAAGTAGGTTGCCGGCGTTCATCGCACAGGCCACCGCGTGACCTGTAGCTTCATGGAGGGATGCGCCAGTGGCGAAGCCTTCGCACACGATCAACATGCTCTTAGGTTTGCCAATACCGAAGTAGCAGCCCTTGATACGCCCACCAGGCTGAAAGCGCTTGTCGCCCTTGATGCCAATGGTCTGAACGCTATGCAGGCTAGTGGACACGTCGCGCAGTGGGATCAGCAGCGCGTCGCCCTCGGCCTTAAGACCGTGGAGCTGAACGCCCTTGTGTACCAAGTAGGGATGATCGACCGGGGCCGGGGCAGCGGCCTCCCACCGCCGTGCCGCGGCCACCGCAGCATCGTCCTGGCGCCGGACTTTGTCGGCTTCGCGCTGCCGGGCAACGGCTTTCATGCGCTGCTGGTAGGCGCCGCGTTGGGCTGGCGTGAGCGTGTTCACCTCCTTGCCGCCCCAGGTCTGTGACACACCTGCGCGCCAGCAGCCGAACGCGCCAGCGGACAAGTCGCCATCTTCGTGAAAGACATACCAGCCCGATTGATCGTCACGCTTGCCGTTGCTGCTGTAGCGGTGCAATGCGCCGTCGCCGTGGATCACCTCGGGGAGAGCCAGGCCAGTCGCTGCGATGGCGGATCGGAATTGGTCAATGGCAGTGATCACAGCCGCCCTCCAATTTGTGCGAGGAACAGCGCCGCAGTGTGAAGCCTGGGGAGATAGCGCACGAGCCCCCAGCGTTCGGCCCAGTAGGTGAAGGGGCCGCTCGGTACTGTCACACCGTGCACACTGTGCCCGTGCTGGGAATAGGCACTGTGCTGGGCGTTGAAATCCTTGCTGGTGGCGGTAGACCGCGCGTTGTTTGGGGCGCTCGATTCTGCTTTGGTGGGGTCGGGCGTTTTCTTTTGAATCACAGCACGCCCTCCCAGCTCCTTGCCAGTGCAAGCAGCTTGTGCTGTGCCCGGTACTGGCGGCTCTTGGCGTTTCGCAGGTGCTGGTACTTATCAGCGGTAGCTGCCATCATCGCCTGCCAGTTGGCATCACCCCGCGCCAGATGGGTACGCTGGTGGCCGGTGGCAATGCGCCAGTCGATATAGCCACTGCGCAGCACATCTTTGCAGTGCTGGGTGTGGGCCGCGGCCTGGGCGTAGTGGAGGGCCGCTTGCGCCAGGGCGAGAATGTCTTGGGGCTTGGTCATGTTCCTAGCCCCCCGTCTGTTGCTTCGCGTTGTGGCTGGCAATCCACGCGCGTACGGAGCCCACGTTCCAGGCGGTTATGCGATCCGACAATTTGATGGGAGCAGGAAATCTACCTGCTTTGACCATGCGCCATAGCGTAGGTGCGCTGAAGGGCAATGGGGCAGGGAGGCCGGGACGCTTGGGGCTTTGCACCAACTGCGATTCGCGGATGAATGCGCTGTCGGGGAGGGTGTCGAAGAGTGACTGGGTAATGGTCAGCGGCTGGCTGGACCGGGTGTCTGCAATTGCTGTCGTAGCAGCCGTCTGCACTCGCTTGGGGGGATTTGACATGGCGTGCCGTCCTGTGATTGGGATAGCACGAATGTGTTCGGTCCGCCTGGGCCCGAATAGATGGGCGGGTTCAGAAAACTCACCCCTAATTCCTTAGTTGACAGGGGGCCTTTCCATTCCGAATTGCATTCGCATGAGCGTGCCAAACCCGTCACGCTAGTAAGCATGCGGGTGTCAGGGGGTGGGTGGGTTACGCTTAATCGGTGGGAGGCTTTGCCTTTGCGGCGTCTTAGGCGCACCGCCGTTTCTGTCCCAATTCGCTACCTTGGCGCACACCTCAACTGTCTGATTGATAGGGTTGCCCTCTTCATTCGTCATCTCGTACTGTGCTGCGTGTTCACGCAGCCACTTCTCCAGCGCCCTCTTGGGACTTGTGCCTTCTGTATCTGTGACCGCCAACCAAGCGTTCACTGCCGCAGCCAGTCTCCCTGAATAGCGAGGGTGTTTGGGGTTCAGGTAGTCAGGCTCACCCTTGTGCACCTCTTCATCTGGAAAAAAGAATGGAGGTCTAAGGTTCCGAGAAATAAGCCATCGCTTCAGCGCATCAACGTCAATCAGCGAAGTCCATGGATCGATGGCATCAACAGTTTGGGCCCCTTCACCCATGGCGTGAGTATCTGGCTGGCTGCCTTTGATCTCTTTCGCCGCTTGCAGCTTCCCGGTCTTTATAGAGTTGGTCAACGCATGCACCACACGCGTGAAGACTGAATGGACCTCGTCACTACCCGGACTTTCCCAGTTCGACGATTGCAAATAAGGCTCGGTCGCAGTGTTGTCACCAAGCCGAGTAGTGGGTACGCCCACTATGCAGCAGGCCGCCTCCGCGATCGAAAGGACATCAGCCAGCCGCGTAGCCTCCCAATCGCTCATGATTTTCAAGTTCATCTGGTGACCTATTGATTTATGCTGTCTTGAACTGCAGCACGTTGGAGCCGAGACGAAGTTTGTCTAGATAGTCCGCCCAGCGTTGCATCATTTCGCGGCGAGCAGGTAAGTGTGCTGTGCGGTTGTACGCTCGCCCGTTCACATCCTTCACGGCATGCGCCAGTTGGTGTTCTATCAGGTCAACGCGTTCGCCGAGAACTTCGTCCAAGATGGTGCGTGCGGTAGCACGGAAACCGTGGGCGCTATGGATCTCTTTGGCGTAGCCCATGCCGCGCAAAGCGGCGTTGATGGTGTTCTCACTCATGGGCCGCTCGCCAGTTCGCAAGCTGGGGAAAACATACTTCCCGTGGCCGGTGGCTGCGTGCATGCCGCGTACCAGCGTTAGCGCTTGGTTAGACAGCGGAACGATGTGGTCCGTTTTCATCTTCATCTTGATGCCTGGGATGCGCCACTCTGCTGTCTCCAGATCAACCTCCCCCCATTCCATGGTCCGTAGCTCGCCCGGGCGCACAAACACCAGCGGCGTAAGCCGCAGAGCGGCCACGACGTTAGGGTGGCCGCTGTAGGTGAATATGGAGCGAAGCAGCTCTCCCAACTGTTTGGGATCGGTGATGGCAGCAAAGTGGCTTGGGGCGGGCTTGGCCAGCGAACCCTTGAGGTCCTGCGTTACATCCCGCTCGGCAGCGCCAATGGCCACTGCATAGCGAAACACCTGCCCGGTCACTTGCTTGACGCGGTGCACGCTGTCGAGCGCGCCCCGTGCCTCCATCTTCCGCAGCGCTGCCAGCACGTCCCGAGGGCCTATGGCAGACATTGGCATGGCTCCAATAGAGGGGATCACGTCTTTCTCAAGCCATGAGGTGATTTTGTTGTGCGTGGTGCTGGCTCGCCCGCCTGCAGTCTTGGCCAGCCACTCGCGCGCCACAAGTTCAAAGGTGTGGGCGGCAGCCTCCGCCTTGGCTCGCTTTTCCTCGCGCTTGGCGGCGCTGGGATCAATCCCGTCAGCCAGCAGTTCACGGGCCTTGTCTCGGCGCGCACGTGCCTTGGCCAACGAAATCGCGGGGTACACACCCAGTGCCAGGGTCTTTTGCTTTCCCAAGAAGCGGTAGCTCATCCGCCAGTACTTGCCGACGCCCTTGACGTGGAGATACAGCCCTTGGCCATCCGCGTGCTTTTCGCCCGCTTTGGACCCGGCGGGCTTGACGTTCTTCACGAAGGTATCTGTCAGTGCCATGGATGCCCCTTTTGTTGGTATCTCTGGCGGTGGTATTTCCAGATACCTGCACAGATACCAACGTTTTGTTGGTATGTCATGGTAGTCACTGAGATGACGTGAGGCAAAGAAAAACCCGCTACACCTATGAGATGTAGCGGGTTTGATCCGTCTTGATGCTATCTGAGAGCATTAGATGGTGCCCGGGGCCGGAATCGAACCGGCACGCCTTGCGGCGGGGGATTTTGAGTCCCCTGCGTCTACCAATTTCACCACCCGGGCTGGAATTCGTGAAGCCCCAAATTATGGCACAGTAGGGCGCATGAAATATCCGACGATTGAAGATGCAGTGGGTAACACCCCTCTGGTCGCTTTGCAGCGCATTGGGGCCAAGGACAACGCGGCGCGCGGCAATGTGGTGCTGGGCAAGCTGGAGGGCAACAACCCGGCCGGGTCAGTCAAGGACAGGCCCGCGCTGTCGATGATCCGCCGGGCCGAGGAGCGTGGCGACATCCGCCCCGGCGATACGCTGATCGAGGCCACGTCGGGCAACACCGGCATTGCGCTGGCGATGGCGGCGGCCATCAAGGGCTACCGCATGGTGCTGGTGATGCCCGAAGACTTGTCCATCGAACGCGCACAGACCATGAAGGCCTTTGGTGCCGAACTGGTGCTCACGCCCAAGAGCGGCGGCATGGAACACGCACGCGACCTGGCCGAGGCCATGCAAAAGCGCGGCGAGGGCAAGGTGCTCGACCAGTTCGGCAACCCCGACAACCCACGCATCCATTACGAAACCACCGGCCCCGAGATCTGGGAGCAGACGGGCGGGCGCATCACGCACTTTGTGAGCGCCATGGGGACCACGGGCACCATCACAGGGGTGTCGCGTTTCCTCAAAGAGAAGAACCCGGCCATCCAGATCATTGGCGCGCAGCCGGAAGAGGGTTCGCGCATCCCGGGCATCCGCAAGTGGCCGCAAGAGTACCTGCCCAAGATCTATGACCCGAGCACGGTGGACGAGCTGGTCTATGTGAACCAGGACAGCGCCGAAGACATGTGCCGCCGCCTCGCGCGCGAAGAGGGCATCTTTGCAGGCATCTCGGCCGCAGGCGCGTGCTGGGTGGCGCAGCAGATTGCGGCGCGCGACAGCAATGCCACCATCGTGTTCATCGTGTGCGACCGGGGCGACCGGTATCTGTCTACCGGTGTGTTCCCTGCGTGACAGGCGGCCGCCGGCTGCCGGGTTCGAAGGTTTTAATGAAATTGGCTGCTAGCGCTTGATGGATAAGCGCTAGCAGCTATAAAAATAATAGCTCTACCATGCACTACGAAGTCCGCCACTGCACCCACTGCGGTACCGCGCTACAGCCCATCACCCTGGCCGAAGACGGAGGCGACAAGGAGCGGCTGCGCTGCCCCGCCTGCGGCTGGACCCACTGGAACAACCCCACGCCCGTGCTGGCAGCGATTGTCGAGATCGACGGCAAGGTGCTGCTGGCGCGCAACGCGGCATGGCCGGGCAAGATGTTCGCGCTGATCACCGGCTTCATGGAGGCAGGCGAGTCGCCCCAGGAAGGCATTGCGCGCGAGGTGAAGGAGGAAACCAACCTCGACGTGCAGTCCACCACCCTGGTGGGCGCCTATGAGTTCCTGCGCATGAACCAGATCATCATTGCCTACCATGTGGTGGCCACGGGGCAGGTTCAGTTATCGCCCGAGCTGGTGGACTACCGGCTGTACGATCTGGCAGACCTCAAATGCTGGCCTGCGGGCACGGGCTACGCGCTGGCCGACTGGCTGCGCACCAAGGGGCACGAGCCGGTGTTTTTTACCGCTGAAGAAAATGCAGAACGGCGGCGCGGCCTGGACGAACAACCGCCGCAGCCGCCAAAGGATTGACGACCATGGACATTCACAAAGAAATCGACACCCGGGGCCTGAACTGCCCCTTGCCCATCCTCAAGGCCAAGAAGGCACTGTCCGACATGGCCAGCGGCCAGTTGCTGAAGGTGGTGGCCACCGATGGCGGGTCGCTGCGGGACTTTCAGGCGTTTGCCAAGCAGACGGGCAACGAACTGGTGGAGCAGCAGACGGTGGGCGAGGAATACATCCACATCCTGCGTCGTCGGTAGATTGAAGGAAAATTAGCTGCCAGCGCTCTATGGATAAGCGCTGGCAGCTATTAATTTGGAAGCGTTTGAGGCGCTTCCACTGTGAGCCCGGACTGTGGCTTACAGCGCCAAGGTCTTCAGATATTCCCGGAACTGCGCGCCCACCTGCGGGTGTTGCAAAGCCAGCTCCACCGTCGCTTCCAGAAACCCTTCCTTGCTGCCGCAGTCGTAGCGCTTGCCTTCGTACTGGAAGGCGTACACGGCTTCGTGCTGCATCAGGCGGGCAATGCCGTCGGTGAGCTGGATCTCGCCGCCCACGCCGCGTGGCTGGTTGCGGATCTCGTCGAACACGCCGGGCGTGAGGATGTAGCGGCCGGCCACGCCCATGCGCGAGGGGGCGACATCGGCCTTGGGCTTTTCCACGATGCGTTCAATGCGGATCAGCGGGCCGCCAGCGGGCTCGCCGGCCACGATGCCGTATTTGTGGACCTGGTCTTCCGGCACTTCCTGCACCGCGATGACCGAGCGGCCTTGCTGGCGGAAGGCGGTGGCCATCTGGGCCAGCACGGGCTGGCCGCCTGGGGGGCCCACCATCAGGTCGTCGGCCAGCAGCACGGCAAAGGGCTCCTTGCCCACCAGCGGCTCGGCGCACAGCACGGCGTGGCCCAGGCCCAGCGAGCGGGGCTGGCGCACGAACGCGCAGTCCATGTCGTCGGGCTGGATGGAGCGCACCAGCGCCAGCAGTTCCTTCTTGCCGGCGGCTTCGAGTTCGGCCTCCAGCTCATATGCCGTGTCGAAATGGTCTTCGATGGCGCGCTTGCTGCGGCCGGTCACGAAGATCATGTGGCGGATGCCAGCGGCATAAGCCTCTTCCACGGCGTACTGAATCAGCGGCTTGTCAACCACGGGCAGCATTTCCTTCGGAGACGCCTTGGTGGCGGGCAGAAAACGGGTGCCCAGGCCAGCGACGGGAAATACGGCTTTGCGAACGGTGGTGGCAACAGTCATGAGACTCCTTGAGTGAAGACAGGGATTCGGGGTGTTGTGGTCGTCGTGGATATGCAAGTGTCAGGCCAGAGTCGCCCGGCCTTTCACTTATGTTCTGTCAGCCTAGGCGACCCAGCTGGTCGCGCAGGCGGGTCAGCGTGGCGCCGAAGTCAGCGATGCGCTTCTTTTCCTGGTCGATCACGGCCGGTGGGGCCTTGGCCACAAAGGCTTCGTTCGAGAGCTTGTTGTTGGCCTTGGCGACTTCGCCTTCGATGCGAGCGATTTCCTTGGACAAGCGGGCCTTCTCGGCGGCCACGTCAATCTCCATGTACAGCGCCAGCCGAGCTTCGCCCACCACGGCCACAGGCGCTGCCTGCGCGGCAGCGGCCCAGGCGGCTTCGTCGTCAAACACCTTGACCTCGCTGAGCTTGGCCAGTGCCTGCAGCACCGGGCCTACGCCGCGCATGAAGTCGGTGTCGCCCACGGTGTACAGCGGCAGGCGGGTGGACGGGGACACGTTCATTTCGCCACGCAACGCGCGGCAAGCGTCCACCAGCCCCTTCACGCGGCCCATGTGGGCTATTGAAGCCTCGTCGATCTTGTCCACTTGCGCCTGCGGGTAGCGGGCGATGCTGACCGATTCGCCGGGGATTCCGGCCACAGGCGCCACCACTTGCCACAGGGCTTCGGTGATGAACGGGATGATGGGGTGGGCCAGGCGCAAGATGGCTTCGAGCGTGCGGATCAGTGTGCGGCGCGTGGCGCGTTGCTGCGCTTCGGTACCGTTCTGGATCTGCACCTTGGCGATCTCCAGGTACCAGTCGCAGTACTCGTTCCAGACAAAGTCGTAGATCGTGTTGGCCACGTTGTCCAGGCGGTATTCCTCAAAGCCCTTGGCGACTTCGGCCTCGGTCTTTTGCAGCAGCGAGCTGATCCAGCGGTCGGCCTGGCTGAACTGCATGTAGCCGTGGGCGCTGCCGCCGGGCTGGCACTCTTCCTTGGTGTGCTCTTTCAGGCCGCAGTCCTGGCCCTCGCAGTTCATCAGCACAAAGCGGCTGGCGTTCCAGAGCTTGTTGCAGAAGTTGCGGTAGCCCTCGCAGCGCTTGCTGTCAAAGTTGATGCTGCGGCCCAGCGATGCGAGCGCTGCAAAGGTGAAGCGCAGCGCATCGGCGCCATAGGCCGGAATGCCCTCGGGGAATTCCTTTTGCGTGTTCTTGCGCACGGTGGGCGCGGTCTCGGGCTTGCGCAGGCCGGTGGTGCGCTTGTCCAGCAGGGGCTCCAGTGCAATGCCGTCGATCAGGTCCACGGGGTCGAGCACGTTGCCTTCGGACTTGGACATCTTCTTGCCCTGCGCGTCGCGCACCAGGCCGTGGATGTACACGTGCTTGAACGGCACGCGGCCGGTGAAGTGCGTGGTCATCATGATCATCCGGGCGACCCAGAAGAAGATGATGTCGTAGCCCGTGACCAGCACGGTGCTGGGCAGGTAAAGGTTGAAGTCGTCGGTGGGTGCGTCGCCCTGTTCAGGCCAGCCCATGGTGCTGAACGGGACGAGCGCGGACGAGTACCAGGTGTCGAGCACGTCCTCGTCGCGGCGCAGCGTCTTGCCGGGGGCCTTGGCCTGCGCCTCCGCTTCCGTGCGGGCCACGATCACGTTGCCGTCTTCGTCGTACCAGGCCGGGATCTGGTGGCCCCACCACAGCTGGCGGCTGATGCACCAGTCCTGGATGTTGTTCATCCACTGGTTGTAGGTGTTGACCCAGTTCTCTGGCACAAAGGTCACTTCGCCGCTGGCCACGGCGTCGATGGCCTTTTGCGCAATGCTCTTGCCCGTGGGGTCCTGCTCGCTGACCTTGCTCATGGCCACGAACCACTGGTCGGTCAGCATGGGCTCGATGACCTGACCGGTGCGGGTGCAAATCGGCACCATGAGCTTGTGCTTCTTCACCTCCACCAGCGCGCCGATGGCTTCCAGGTCGGCCACCACGGCCTTGCGGGCCACGAAGCGGTCCATGCCCTGGTACTTGGCCGGGGCGTTTTCGTTGATGGTGGCCTGCAGCGTCAGCACCACGATCATCGGCAGCTTGTGGCGCTGGCCCACGGCGTAGTCGTTCTGGTCGTGCGCGGGGGTGACCTTGACCACGCCCGTGCCGAACTCCTTGTCCACGTAGTCGTCGGCAATCACCGGGATCTGGCGGTCGCACAGCGGCAGGTTCACCATCTTGCCGATGAGGTGCGTGTAGCGTGAGTCCTCAGGGTGGACCATCAGCGCCACGTCGCCCAGCATGGTCTCAGGCCGGGTGGTGGCTACCGTCAGGCTGCCCGAGCCATCGGCCAGCGGGTATGCGATGTGCCAGAGCGAGCCGTCCTTTTCTTCGCTCTCGACTTCCAGGTCAGACACGGCGGACTGCAGTTTCGGGTCCCAGTTCACCAAGCGCTTGCCGCGGTAAATCAGGCCCTGCTCGTACAGCTTCACGAAGGTGTCGGTCACCACGGCGCTCAGCTTGTCGTCCATGGTGAAGTATTCGCGGCCCCAGTCCACGCTGTCGCCCATGCGGCGCATCTGCGTGGTGATGGTGTTGCCGGACTTTTCCTTCCACTCCCACACCTTGCTCACAAAGTTCTTGCGCGCCTCGGGGGGGGTGGGGCCCATGTCGTAGCGGCTGATGCCTTGCTCCTGCAGCTGGCGCTCCACGACGATCTGCGTGGCGATGCCCGCGTGGTCGGTGCCCGGCACCCACACGGTGTTGAAGCCACGCATGCGGTGGTAGCGCGTGAGGCTGTCCATGATCGTCTGGTTGAACGCATGGCCCATGTGCAGCGTGCCCGTCACGTTGGGCGGGGGCAGCTGGATGGAAAAGGCGGGCTCGCCCGCCTGGGGCTGGCCCGTGCCACGGTGGCCTGCGGTGCCATACCCGCGCTTTTCCCATTCGGGGCCCCAGTGGGCTTCCAGCGCGGCGGGTTCAAAGGACTTGGACAGGCTGTCGAGGCCGGGTTGTGCTTGGGGCGTGCTCATGGGGTTTGGCAGAAGGAAGAGGCAGGCACAGGGCGCGCCTCAACGGTCAAGAGGGTGGACCGGGCATTTTACGGGAGCGCCAGCCGGTCTTCCCCTGCGCTCGCATCCCACCGGCATTCCGTCTGTCGGGCATTTCTCGCCAATTGTTACCTTGTCGCTCGACCTGCCCGCCGTGGCGTCTTGATAATCCCGCCCGGTGGAGCGAGAGGGCCCCTGGAGAGGGGGGCGGGCTCCACGCATTGCCCGGGTCAAAAACATACAACCAATCGGTCCCATCCATGCATCTTCCATCCGCACTCCGCGCGGGCCTTGCCAAGGTCTTTGTCTACGCGCTGCTGGCGCTTTTTCTCATCCCGGCGTTGACCTATGGGTTCACCGTCTACGCGCAGCGCGACCAGGACGCGAACTTTGTGGCCGGCATCAGCCAGCGCATCGACGCTGAAAAGGGCATGCCGCCCGCCGAAAAGCAGGCGCGCAAGGACTACTACCGCAGCAATCCGCCGTCCACCATTTGCAGCAGCACCGACCCCGACGCGCAGGACTACCGCGAAGCCCTGTGTGAGCGCTATTCCGACGTGTGGCAGTTCCACATGGCGCGAGTCGTGTCGTTCTGGACCCTGGTGGCCAGCGGCGTGCTGCTGGTGGCGGTGCTGGGCCTGGGCGCGCTGGCCTTTGCCGACCGCACGCTGCAGTACACCAGCTTTGTCGCGGGCTGGCGCCTGACCACCTGGGCCAGTGCCGCCGCGCTGGTGGTGCAGGGGGCGATGGCGGTGTGGCTGTCGTTCTGGGTCACGGCGTTCTTCTTTCACAAGTATTCGCCCAAGCTCATCATCGTCGTGGGGCTGGCCGTGGCGGTGGGTGTGTTTGTGGCGGTGGCGGGCATCTTCAAGCGCGTGCAGTCTGACAACCATGCCGTGGGCGAGCTGGTGTCCGAAGACGATGCGCCCCTGCTTTGGAAGCGCATCCGCCACATGGCCCAGCGCCTGAAGACCGAGCCTCCGAAGAACATCGTGGCGGGCATCGATGCCAACTTTTTCGTGACCGAGGCGCCGCTCACGGTGGGCAACCACACGCTCACGGGCCGCACCCTGTTTGTCAGCCTGCCCCTGCTGCGCATCCTCGACCAGGCCGAGGCCGACGCTGTGTTTGGCCACGAGCTGGCCCACCTGCGCGGCGGCGACACCCAGAGCAGCGCGCGGCTGGGCCCGAAGCTAGTGCAGTTTGACCACTACCGCCATGCGATTCGCAGCGGGGGGCTCTCGGCCGTGGTGTCGCCAGTGCTGGACCTGTATCGCACCATCTTCGAAATTGCCCTGGCGCGCGACAGCCGCGAGCGCGAGTTCAAGGCCGACCGCATCGCTGCCAAGCTCATCTCGCCAGCGGCCATTGCGCAGTCGCTGGTCAAGATCGCGGCCTACGCGCAATACCGTTTCAAGATCGAGGACGAGCTGTTTGGCCGCAATGAGCGGCACGACACCACCACGCTGGGCATCGCCCGCTTTGTGGCCCAGGGGCTGGCGCCCTATGCGGCGTCCAGCGATTTTGTGGATGCGATGAAGACGGCCAATGTGCCGCACCCCTTTGACTCGCACCCCGCCATGCCCGAGCGCCTGCGCAACGTGGGCATGGCGCTGAAAGAGCAGGACTACGGTGCCATCGCCGTGCGCACGCCCGCTGCCACCTGGGTGCAGGAGATATTGACGGCGGACGCGATCGAGCAGCGCCTGTGGAGTGACTACGAACAGCAGTTTGCGCAAGACCATGAACGCAGCCTGGCCTACCGCTACGAGCCCGCCACCGACGAAGAGCGCGCGCTGGTGCTGCGCTACTTTCCGCCCGTGGTGTTTGCGCTCAAGGGGGAGAACACGGTGGAGGTAAGCATCGACGGCATCCGCACCTCGGCCGACGAGACCACGGTGTTCTGGGACGCCATCAAGGCGCTGGAATTCAAGGAAAGCAGCTTTGGCAATGCACTGGTCGTGACGCACCCCGAGAAGAACGCCCTGGGCCTGGGCGCCAAGACCAGCAAGATCAAGCTGTCTGGCCTCACCAAGGAAAAGGACCAGTTCAACGCCGTGGTGGGGGCCTACTGGCAGCGCCACCAGATCATGCGGGCGCAGCAGCAACAGCCTCAGGAAGGCTGATTGCTACCGCTGGAGTGGTTGGTGGAATTTTGCTACCAAATAAATAGCTGTTAGCGCTTGTTGGTAAAGCGCTGGAGGCTATTTTTATCTGTATTTTTATCGCTGACGCCACGTTGCACGTTGGGTGTGCAACGTGGCGGCGCCAAAAGCTTGTCAGCCTTTGACGAACTCCGGCCGGTCGTTCTGCTGCGGCTTGAGCGGTTCCACCGCCTTGCCTTCAGCGCGCTCCTTGCGCCACTGCTCCTTGCGCGCCGTCCACTCGTTCAGGCGGGCGTGGGCCACGGTGCTGTCCTTGGCCATCTGTTCTTCGTCGGCCAGCTGGGCCGACAGCTCCAGACGGATACCGTTCGGGTCAAAGAAATAGATGCTGTGAAAGATGTGGTGGTCCGTTACGCCCAGCACCTCGATGCCGTGGGCCTCCAGGCGCTTCTTGGTGTTCTCCAGCTCCTGCACCGTGTCCACGCGAAAAGCAATGTGGTTGACCCACAGCGGCGTGTTCGGCGAGGGCTCTGCCTTCACGTCGTCGCCCAGGTCGAAGAAGGCGATGAAAGAACCGTCCTTGAGGCGAAAGAAGAAGTGCGTGTAGGGGCAGTATTCGCCCGTGCTCGGCACGTAGTCGCTCTGGATGATGTGGTACAGCGGCAGGCCCAGGATGTCCTCATAGAACTGGCGCGTTTCTTCAGCGTCACGCGCCTTGTAGGCGTAGTGGTGCAGTTGCTGGATGGGCGCGGGCGGGGGCAGGGTGGCCAGATCAGGTTTCAGGATGGCGTTCATGCAGAGTCTCCTCAAATCGGTTTTGCGATTCTACTATTCGTAATTGATTTACGTTAAGTTAATTTTTTGAGGGCCGGGATTGCGGTACATTCCGCAGTCGTCCTTCTTTGCCCCTGAGGTATTCGTCCGATGCGCCTGTAAGCCCCTCAAGCCTTTCCTTCCTGCTTGCCCATTGCCGGGCCAGGCGGTTGTATGTCTTGTCTGGAGTGCTTTTGCATGGCGACACCTTCAATGCCGGGCGATTCCGCCCATCGCAGCCGCAGCGCTGCCGCAGCCTCGACGGCTGCCTTCCCTCCTCGGCCCTCTATTGCCGCCCCCCGCAGTGCGGCTTCGTCTGCGGGTCCCGTTGTCCTTCAGTTCCACGACGTCACATTCAGCTTGCCTGACGGGCAGGCACTGTGGGCACGCCCGCTGAATGTGGCCCTGGGCCAAGGCGTGACCGGCTTGGTGGGCGCCAACGGCGTTGGCAAAAGCGTTTTCTTGCAGCTTGCGCAGCGCATGCTGCAGCCTGCAAGCGGTGTGGTGGCGGGCTGCCCTTCCGTGCACGCGGTGGCGCAGGAGGTCGGTGCAGCCCCTTCGGCCACCGTCGCCGATATTGCGGGCCTGGGCCCGGTTCTGGGTGCACTCGACCGACTGGAAGCGGGCAGGGGCTCGCCCGATGATCTGCTTTTGGCCGACGGGCGGTGGGACCTGCCCTCGCAATGGCAGCAGGCGCTGCACGCGCTGGGGTTGGGCCACCTGCCGCCGGGACACGCGGCGCAGCACCTTAGCGGTGGCGAGCGCATGCGCGTGGCGCTGGCGGGGGCATTCCTGTCGGGCGCCGATCTGCTGGTGCTGGATGAGCCCACCAACCACCTGGACCGGCCGGGTCGGCGCTGGTTGATGGAGTCGCTGGCGCAGTGGCGCGGTGGCGTGCTGGTGGCCAGCCACGACCGCGAATTGCTGGGCATGGCGAACAACATGGTTGCGTTGTCTGCAGCGGGGCTGCAGCGCTACGGCGGAAACTGGTCCGTGTACGAGGCACAGCGCCAGGCCGAGGCTGCTGCTGCCCAGGCCGCGCTGGACCACGCGCGCACCGAGCGCGAGCGGGGCATGCGGGCGCTGCAGCGCGAGCACGATGCCCAGCAGAGCCGCGCCGCGCGGGGGCGCGAGGCCGGCCGCGCTGCCAACCAGGCATCCGTCCTGCTGGACCGCAAGAAGAACAACGCCCAGGCCCACGCGGGTCGCGAGCACGAGCGGCAGCAGCAGGAGCGCCAGCGGCTGAACGATGCGGTGCGCGAGGCCGCTCAGCGTGTTCCTGCAGGGGGCGCTACGGCGCTGGTGCTGCCCCAAAGCGCCGTGCCTGCGGGCAAGCAGGTGCTGGCGTTCGAGCAGGTGCATGTGACGCATGCGCCGCCCGGCTTTCCTCCGCTCCATGGAGTCTGGAACGGGCCCATCCGCATCGCCATCACTGGGCCCAACGGCTGCGGCAAAAGCAGCCTGCTGCGCACCATTGCCAACCCTGCGTTGGCCACTGCGGGGCGGGTGTTGCGGGGTGTGCGGGCCGCCTGGCTGGACCAGCACAACGCCGCCCTGCTTCCACCCCAGCACGGTGTGCTGGCGCGCCTGCAGGCGCTCGGCACGCCCCTGCCCGAAGCGGCGCTGCGCACGCACCTGGCCCAGCTTGGCCTGGGTGCGGACAAAGTGCAGCGGCCTGAGGGCGTGCTCAGCGGTGGAGAGCGCATCAAGGCCGCCCTGGCTTGCGCCCTGTGGTCGGGCGAGCCCGCGCAAATGCTGCTGCTCGACGAGCCCACCAACCATCTCGATGTGGATGCCATCGAAGCGCTGCAGTCTGCCTTGCAAGCCTTCACGGGCGCGCTGGCCGTGGTGTCGCACGACGTCACCTTCCTGCGTGCGCTTGGGCCTGATGTGGTGTGGGCCTGGCAGCCGCAAGGCTGGAACCTGGATGCCACGCTGGACGCTGCCTGACACGCCCGGCGAAGTGCGCGTGCATGAAAAAGCCACCCGCTGCGTGAACGCAGGGGTGGCCCGTGGGTTTGGCGCGCAGCAGCCGCCCTTCAGGGGCGAGCAGCCCGCGTGCCTGCCGATGGTGGATTACTGCTTCACAGCTTCAATCTGCACCACCAGGCGCACGTTCTTGGGGAAGCCCCATTCCACGCCGTAGTTCATGCCCCACTGGGTGCGGTCGATGGTGGTTTCAAAGTCGCCACCGCACACTTCGCGCTTGAGCATGGGGCTGTCGTAGCAGTTGAACTGCGTGGCCTTGAGGGTGACGGGCGCGGTCTTGCCCAGCAGCGTGAGCTGGCCGGTCACTTCGCTGACCTTGTCGCCGGTGAAGCTGAACTTGTCGGACACGAACTTGATCGTGGGGTGCTTGGCTGCGTCAAACAGATCGGCGCTTTGCAGGTGCTTGTCAAAGGGAGGCGTGCCGGTATTCACCGAGGTGGTGTCGATGGTGATGTCCACCTTGCCGGTTTTGGCGGCACGGTCAAACTCGACCGAGCCCTGCTTCTTGTCGAAGCGGCCACGGTTGGTGGATGCGCCGAAGTGGCCGATCTCGAACGTCACGAAGGTGTGCGTGGGGTCGATGGCGTAGTTGGCGGCCTGGGCAGCGCCAGCGGTCATTGCGGTGGCAGCGGCCACGGCGAGCAGGGAGAAGAGGGACTTGCGCATGGAAAAGACTCCTTAAAAAGAGGAACTACGAAACGAACCAGGGGAAAGTGGGGTGAAAGGGGCGGGGCTGCCGTTGGCAACCGGTCAAAGCTTGTTCACGCCTGTCAATGCGAGCTTGAACTTCACGGTCACGTCGTCGGCCACCATCGAGGTGTCGGCCCACTCGTTCTCGCCAATCTTGAAAGCCAGCCGCTTGATGGGCAGCGTGCCGGTGGCCGTGGTGGTGGGGCCGCTCTGGGTCAACGTCACCGGCACTACCACGTTCTGCGCGGTGCCCTTGATGGTGAGCTTGCCCGCCACCTCAAACTTGCCGCCGCCCAGCGCCTTGATGGCCGTGGATTCGAACTGCGCCTGCGGGAACTTGGGCACGTTGAACCAGGTGGGCTTGGGCAGCTCGGCATCGGTTTCGCGCGAGCCCAGCGTGGCGCTGCCGGTGTCTACGGTGAAGGCGATCTTGCTCGTGGCCAGCTTGGCGGGGTCAAACGCCACCTGGGCGCTGAACTTCTTGAAATGGCCATCCAGCGGCACGCCCATCTGGCGCGCGGTGAACTGCACCTCGCTCTGGGCGGGGACCAGTTGCTGCTGGGCCAGTGCGGCCTGCGCGCTCAAGGCAAAGGCGGCCACCAGGAGGGTGCGAGACAGTTGGGAAGACAGGTTCATGCAAAAAACTCCGTTCAAAAGACAGAAAGTGAAAACCAGATCCATGATCTGGAGGGCGGTGCGTTGCCCCGCCATGCACGCGACTCAGGGGTGTTTCATCTGCCCGGCAGCATGCGGGCGATGAGCCCATCGCGGTCCACGATCTGGTGCTTGAGCGCGCCTGCGATGTGCAGCACCACCAGGCCCGCCATCGCAAAGGCGGTGTACTGGTGCCAGGGTTTGATCGCCTCGGCCAGCTCCTTGCTCACGGGCACGAAGTCGGGCAACTGCCACAGGCCCAGAAACACGATGGGAAAGCCTGCTGCCGAGCTGTAGGCCCAGCCAATCAACGGCACGGCGAAAAACAGCGTGTACAGCAGCCCGTGCGTGGCGTGGTGCGCCAGCTTTTGCCAGCCCGGCATGGTGTTTTCGATGGCTGGCGGCAGCGCGGGAGGGCGGTGCGTGACGCGCCACAGCAGGCGCAGCACCGACAGCACGAGGATGGTGACCCCCGCCCACTTGTGCCAGTTGTAGAGCTTGAGCCGCTGCGGCGAGAACGGCAGCCCGGTCATGTAAATACCCACGCCAAACAGGCCAATCAGTGCCAGGCCCAGCACCCAGTGCAAAAGCATGGCGGTGCGCGTATAGCGGCGAGGCGGTGCGTCGGCAGCGGTGCGGGTGGCGGTGGCTGAAACAGTCATGAAGAGAGGAAACGTGGGGCTGTTGGACGGAGCGCCGGGCGGGGTCGCCAGCCCGTTCGGGGCTGACATCCGTCAAGCGATGGGGCAGTGTAGGAAGCCGTTGCCGCATTCGGCTTCAGGCAGATTGATGCTTTAATTCAAAAAAAATGAATTGATAAGGCCTGAGCGCTCAAAGTTCCCCAATGCTGTGCACGTTGCACCCGCGTGTATCCGATGGGGTGTGAGGGCGGCGGATTCACCAGGGATGCCCCGGTTCGGTGCGGCCCAGAGCGTCGCGGGCTGGGCAGGATGCGATTTTTTTGACGTAAAGGGCAGCCCCCGCGCCTGGAAGCGCAGCCCTGCATACACGGCCGTTTACCGGCCGAGCGCGGCCTTCTTCCAGGCCTCGGCGGCGGCGCTGTCGTCGCCGCGTATTTCTGCCAGCTCGGCCAGGTGGCGCCAGGCGCTGGCCCGCAGGCTGGTGTCGCCCAGTTGCTGCGCCGCCTGTGTGAGCAACTGCTGGGCCTTGCCCCACAGCTGGCGCTTGAGGCAGGCCATGCCCGCCAGGTACTGCAGGCGTGCGTCGCGGGGATTTCCCTGGTAGGCCGATTCGATGCGCGCCAGCCAGGGGGCGTCGAGGTCGTCCAGCCCGGCTTCGAGTGCGCGCACCAGCTTCAGCGCGTGGTGTTCGGCCAGCGCGTCGGGCAGGTCCACCATGCGGTCCCACACGGGCAGCAGCCAGGCGCGCACCTGCGTCGCGTCGCCGCCCAGGGCTGCCAGCCGCTGCGCGGCGTGGATGGCCAGCTCGGGCATGCTGCGCTCGGACGATTCCAGCGACATCCAGGTCTGCTGCAGCTGCGCGGTGTCGTGTGCGCTGTTGATGAGTTCAATGGCCAGGCCCCGCACGATGCTCTGGGCCGCAGCGGGCGAGAAGGCGCGGTGCTTGCCCAGCAGGCGTGCGGTGTCCAGCGCCTCCTGCGTCTGGCGTGCCAGGCGCGTGGCCTTGAGCTTGATGCGCAGCGACAGCGTGCGCCGGGCGGCACCCTGCGGCAGGGCGGCCAGGCGGTCGAGCGCGGCGTTGGCATCGCGGTCGTCCAGCGACCAGCGGGCGGCACGCATCTGGGCGCCCTCGCGCATTTCCTGCTCGTTCACGGTGCCGCGCAGCGGTGCCTCTTGCAGGGCGTCCTGCAGATGGCTTTCGCGCGTGGCGCTGTCTTGCAGCGCGTGCGAGGCCTCGGCCGCAATCATGTGGGCCAGTGCGCGCAACTGGCGGCCGTGGGGCACGGCCTCGCCAGCGGTGGCCAGCGCGTTTTCTTGCGACAGCGCAGCCACTGCGGCCTTGCGCGAGCGGATGAAGCGCCCGCCCAGCATGTGCGTCAGGGCGTCCAGCAAGGCCGCGTGCATGGCGCGCTCCTTTTGCTGCACGCGCCAGCGCCGGGCCTGGTGGGGCAGCTCCAGCAGCGCCGCCAGGGCGCGCAGCGCGGCGTACACGGTGACAAACCCGCCCACCAGCAACAGCACGACCAGGTTCAGCGACAGGTCGATGCGGTACGGCGGCCAGTACAGGGTGACGGTGCCCTGGTTGTTGCCCGCAAACAGCGCGGCGGCCACCGCCACGCCAAACAACGCTAAAAGCCAAAGTGCTGCACGCATATCAGTAATCCATCGCTCCGGCCCCGACCTGCGACGCGGGCGCGCCCGCAGACCCGCGCCCCCGCGCAAGGGCCGCCCCGCCGCGCTGGGGGCGTCCCCCTTGGGGGGAAGGCGCGAAGCGACTCAGGGGGGGATTCATCGTCCGGCTGCAGCTGTTGCCAGCGCAGAGAGCGTTTCGTCCAGGCGCGGCTGCTCGGCCGCCTTCATGCTGGCCTGGGCGGTCTGCAGCGTGCTGGCAGCGTTCTGCGTGCGGCGCGATGCCGGGTCAAAGTATTTGTTGAGCGCAGCGTTGGCGGCGGCCAGGTCGGCGCGGGCCGATTCGAACTGGCGCGCCAGCACGCCCAGGCGGGCGTTGAGCAGCTTGAGCTTGAGGTTCTCGCGCAGGAAGAAGGTCTGCTCGGGCGCCAGCAAAATGGCCTCGGGCTGGTCGATGCGACTCACGCGCACCAGGCCCCGGGCCTCGTCACGCACCACTTCCCAGCTGCGCTGCAGGGCTGCCTGCCACCAGGCCAGGTCGCCCTGGTTGAGCGGTGGCGTGTTTGTGGGAGCGGGTGTGGCTGCCAGGCGGCGTGTGGCGGCCGCCTGGGCCACGGCGTTCAGCACGGGCAGCTCGTCCACCTGACGCACCAGGTCGTCCAGGCGGGCCAGCAGGCCGGCGGTGTCGGTCACGGTGGCGCGGGTCAGGCGGTCCAGGTCGCGGCCAATGGCGCGCTGCACGGGGGCCAGGCGGGGCTGGGCGGCGCGTTCGATGCGCTGGTTGGCGCTTTTGAGCGCGGCCACCAGGGGCTCCAGGCTGCCGGTGAGCTGCGCCTGTTGCTGCGCCAGGCGGATGGCCGATTCGATGTCCACCACCAGGTTCTCGTCGCGCGAGCGCGACAGGCTTTGCATGAGTTCTTCGAGCTGGCTGCGCTGCAGCGCCACTTCGCTCACCCGCGCTTCGGCCACCGACAGGCGGGCTGCCGTCTCGCGCACCAGTTCTTCGGCCTGGCGGGCCATGGTGCGGGCCTCGATGGCCTGCGCGCCCGAGTCTGCGGACTGACGGGCAAGTTGCTCTTGAATGGCGCTGAGCTTTTGCCACAGCATGCCGCTGCTGACCAGCGCGGCAGCGGCCACCGCGCCCAGTAGCAGGGTGACGGCGCCACCCCGGCCCGGGGTGGGTGCTGGAGGGGATGGCGAGGCTGCCGGGCCCATGGCCGGTGCGCCCACGGGTGCCGCGGCAGGTGCCGCCATGGGCGCTGCAGTGGGTGCGGGGGGCAGATCGTTGGGGGGCACGGAACTCATGCGGCCGATTCTATCGAGGCCACCACATCCTCCAGCGCCGGACGGCATTCCCGCACGGTGCCAAAGCCCGCTGCGCGGGCCGCTTCGGCGATGCGCGGGTGGGTGGCCAGTGCGTGCGCGGCGCCCCAGTGCTGGCCGGGCAGGGCCTCGGCCAGGTGGGCTACGGCTTCAGAGCTGCTCAGCAGCCAGATGGAGCCATCGCATGCCGCCTGTTGCGCCAGCGCCACCTCGTGCGCTGAAAAATGCGGTGCGCCGCGTTGGTAGGCCACCACAAACTCCACCGTGCCGCCCGCCGCCTCGATCTGGCGCGCCAGCCAGTCGCGGCCGCTGCCCTGGGCGGATTCGTGGACCCCGTTGGACCTCCCGCGCACGATCAGCACGCGGTCGCCGGGCCGGATCTGCCCAGAGACCTGCTGCCACAGCGCTTCCGAGTCGAACTGGGGGGCATCCGCTGCGGGGCCGTCGATGCAGCCAAGCGGCACACCGGCCTGCTCCAGCGCACGTGCCGTGCCGGGGCCAGGTGCCCATGCTCTTATTTTAATAGCTGCTAGCGCTTGTCCATCAAGCGCTAGGGCCTTATTTGGCTCAAAAAAATGAAACACCGCATTGCCACTGACAAACATCAGGGCCCGGTACTGTGCAAGCCGGGCATGCGCCTGGGTGAGTGCTTGCTCTGCTGCCGCGTCACGGCAGGGGCCGATGGCGATGAGCGGCAGGGCCACGGCATCCACACCACGCGCGCCCAGCAGCTGTACCCAGTGCGCAGCCTCGCGTGCGGGCCGCGTGACGATCACCCGGGGCATGGCATGCGCGTTCAAACCAGGGGTTCTGCGCCCCGTGCGCCACCGGCACGCAGGCGCTGCGCAATCGCGTCGCCCAGTGCTTCGGCCTGCGCCAGCGTGGAGACGGCGGCGCTGGCCGCTGCGCGCACCAGGGGGGCCTGCGCGTCCACGTCGCCCCAGGCGGCGTCGAGCTGCAGCACGCCATCGGTGAACGTGCCGTGCGCGGCCAGCGGCATGGAGCAGCTGCCGCCCATGGCGCGGCTCACGGCGCGCTCTGCGGCCACGGTCAGCCAGGTGGGCTGGTGGGCCAGCGGGGCCAGTGCTGCGATCAGGTCTTGCCGGTCGCTGCGCACTTCAATGCCCAAGGCACCCTGGCCCGCTGCGGGCAGCATGGCCGTGGGCGCAAACGTGGCGCGGATGCGGGATTCCAGCCCCAGGCGCTTCAGGCCCGCAGCCGCCAGCACGATGGCGTCGTACTGGCCTTCGTCCAGCTTGCGCAGGCGGGTGTCGAGGTTGCCACGCAGGGGTTCGATCTTGAGGTCGGGCCGCAGGGCCTGCAGCAGCACCTGGCGGCGCAGGCTGGAGGTGCCCACCACCGCGCCCTGGGGCAGGGCATCAATGTTCGGGTAGTTGGGTGAGACAAACGCATCGCGCGGGTCTTCGCGCTCCATCACGCAGGCCAGGGCAAAACCCTCGGGCAGCTCCATGGGCACGTCCTTGAGCGAATGCACGGCAATGTGCGCGCGGCCTTCTTCCAGCGCCACTTCCAGCTCTTTCACAAACAGGCCCTTGCCGCCCACCTTGCTGAGCGAGCGGTCCAGGATCTGGTCGCCCTTGGTGGTCATGCCCAGCAGCTCCACCGTGTGGCCCTGTGCGCGCAAAAGAGCCTGTACATGCTCTGCCTGCCATAGCGCCAGGCGGCTCTCTCGGGTGGCAATGACGATGGAAAGGGGGGAATGGGCGAGGCTCAAGTTCGTAACCTGTTTGTAATCATTCAGGGGCGGGCGATGCTAGCATGCGCCCGCACTGGGGCCGGTGCGCCCCGGGGGACGCGGGGGCAAGCGGCGCCAGGTCACCTACCCACCTCCGGAGACCCACGCACCATGAAACGATCCGACAAGGACCAGCCCCTGATTGACGACATCCGCCTGCTTGGCCGTATTCTGGGCGATGTGATCCGGGACCAGGAGGGCGTGGCCGCCTACGAACTGGTCGAGCAGGTGCGCAAGCTCTCGGTGGCCTTCCGCCGCGACGCCGACCAGGAGGCCGACCGCGCGCTCAAGAAGCTGCTCAAGTCCCTGTCGGGCGACCAGACGGTGAGCGTGATCCGCGCCTTCACTTACTTCAGTCACCTGGCCAACCTGGCCGAAGACCGCCACCACATCCGCCGCCGCGCCGTGCACGAACGCGCGGGCGACACGCAAGAGGGCAGCATCGAAGTCGCCCTGTCGCGCCTGCGTTGGGCCGGCATTGCGCCCAAGACGATTTCACAGACGTTGGCGGGCAGCTACGTGGCCCCCGTGCTCACCGCCCACCCCACCGAAGTGCAGCGCAAGAGCATTCTGGATGCCGAGCGCGACATCGCCCAGCTGCTGGCCACGCGCGACGACATCCAGGTGCGCGCCCAGCTCTACAACAGCGCCAAAGACGCGCTCACCCCCCGCGAGCTGGCCGCCAACGAAGCCCTGCTGCGCGCCCGCGTGGCCCAGCTGTGGCAAACGCGCCTCTTGCGCTACAGCAAGCTCACCGTGGCTGACGAGATCGAGAACGCGCTGTCGTATTACGAAGCCACCTTTCTGCGCGAGATCCCCAAGATCTATGCCGACCTCGAAAACGAGCTGGGCCAGTACCCCGTGCACAGCTTTCTGCGCATGGGCCAGTGGATCGGCGGCGACCGCGACGGCAACCCCAACGTCACCGCGCAGACCCTGCAATACGCCCTAGGCCGCCAGGCCGAGGTGGCGCTACGCCACTACCTGACCGAAGTGCACTACCTGGGCGGCGAGCTGTCGCTGTCGGCCCGCTTGGTGCAGGTGTCCGCCGAGATGGAGGCCCTGGCCCAGCGCTCGCCCGACACCAACGAACACCGCGTGGACGAGCCCTACCGCCGTGCGCTGACTGGCATCTATGCGCGCCTTGCCGCATCGCTCAAGGATCTGACCGGTGGCGAAGCCGCGCGTCATGCCGTGGCGCCGCAGAACGCCTATGCCAGTGCCGAGGAGTTCCTGGCCGACCTGCGCGTGATCGAAGCGTCATTGAAGTCGCACCACGGCGAAGCCCTGGCCGCAGAGCGCCTGCACCCGCTGATCCGCGCCGTGCAGGTGTTCGGCTTTCACCTGGCCACGGTGGATTTGCGCCAAAGCTCTGACAAACACGAAGAAGTGGTGGCCGAGCTGCTGGCCAAGGCGCGCATTGAGCCCAACTATGCAAGCCTGCAGGAGGCCGCCAAGCGCGCCCTGCTCATCAAGCTGCTGAACGACGCACGCCCGCTGCGCGTGGTGGGTGCCGAATACTCTGCCCATGCCAAGGGCGAGCTGGCCATCTTCGAAACCGCCCGCGTCATGCGCGAGCGCTTCGGCCACGAAGCCATCCGCCACTACATCATCAGCCACACCGAAACCGTGAGCGACCTGCTGGAAGTGCTGCTGCTGCAAAAGGAAGTGGGCCTGATGAATGGAACCTTGGACACCGAGTCCAGGAACCACCTCATCGTGGTGCCGCTGTTCGAAACCATTGAAGACCTGCGCAATGCCGCGCCCATCATGCGCGAGTTCTATGCACTGCCCGGCGTGGCTGCCCTGGTGCAGCGCAGCGGTGGCGAGCAGGACATCATGCTCGGCTACAGCGACAGCAACAAAGACGGCGGCATCTTCACCAGCAACTGGGAGCTGTACCGCGCCGAGATCGCGCTGGTGGAGTTGTTTGACGAACTGGCCACCAGCCACGGCATCCAGCTGCGCATGTTCCACGGCCGGGGCGGCACCGTGGGCCGTGGCGGCGGCCCCAGCTACCAGGCCATCCTGGCCCAGCCCCCCGGCACCGTGCGCGGCCAGATCCGCCTGACGGAGCAGGGCGAAGTCATCGCGTCGAAATACGCCAACCCCGAGATCGGCCGCCGCAACCTCGAAACCCTGGTGGCTGCCACGCTCGAAGCCACCTTGCTGCAGCCCACCAAGCCCGCCACCAAGGCGTTTCTGGACGCCGCCGCGCAGCTCTCGCTGGCCAGCATGGGCAGCTACCGCGCGCTGGTGTACGAAACCCCGGGCTTCACCGAGTATTTCTTCAACTCCACTCCCATCCGCGAGATCGCCGAGCTCAACATTGGCTCCCGCCCCGCCAGCCGCAAGGCCAGCCAGAAGATCGAAGACCTGCGCGCCATCCCCTGGGGCTTCAGCTGGGGCCAGTGCCGCCTCACGCTGCCCGGCTGGTACGGCTTTGGCTCGGCCGTCGATGCGTTTGTGAACCTGGAAGGCAAAGACCCCAAGACCCAGCTGGCCCTGCTGCAAAAGATGTACCGCCAATGGCCGTTCTTCCGCACGCTGCTGTCCAACATGGACATGGTGCTGGCCAAAAGCGACCTGGCCCTGGCCTCACGCTACAGCGAACTCGTCACCGACGCGCGCCTGCGCAAAAAGGTGTTCACCAGCATCGAAGCCGAATGGCACCGCACGGCCGATGCCCTCACGCGCATCACCGGCGAAAAACAGCGCCTCACGCACAACGCGGCCCTGGCCCGCTCCATCAAACACCGCTTTCCGTACATCGACCCACTGCACCACTTGCAAGTGGAACTGGTACGCCGCTGGCGCGCGGGGCAGGGGGATGAACGGGTGCAGACGGGGATTCACATTTCCATTAATGGGATTGCTGCGGGGTTGAGGAATACGGGATAAACCAGGATCGCGCTGCAGCGGGTGGCTGGGTATTCCCATTTCATGGTCGAAATGCGGCGGAATCCGCAGCTATGCGCAAAGTCGTAGGGCCTAATGGGTGGCAAAAATAGGCAGCCTATTTAAGAATAGTTGCAAGGCAAGAAATAAAATGGAGAGGGTCGTATGAGGATTTATTTTTCTGCAACAATTTTTTTTTGTTCAAAAAATTATTCAAAAGCAGAGTTGCACGATTGATTTTGATAGGGTTGGCGGTTTCTGCTGGATCAATTGGCAATGTTGCTGCCCAAACTCGGTACGATTCGGTTTGTCTTGAAACAAATTCGAAAGGGCGGAATCACTGTCTTCTCCATCCCACTGAATTTACGGATTGGGTTTACCGCTCTGGGATTCCCAGTGGGTCATTCTTTCCGACAGTGCAAGAGGTGGTTGAGAGCACCATAGCATTTTGGACCAGGGGAGCGACAAAACTTTGTGGTGTAACTCACGAAGTTGGTCCTGAAGAAATTGTTGTGGCAGATACGTTTGTTCAGTCGCGACAGCCTTTAAGAACAAAGCGTCGATTGCTTGCAAAAATATCTGTCGCTGACAGTACGGGGCGCTGCACGGGGCCTACTGATTATATTGCCGATATTTGGGGTGATCGAACTGCCCAGTGTACGCCTTTTGCGGGGGCATATTTCTCTGATATCAATTCATCGGGCTGTATGGCCAGTACCGCTCGCTATCCGATGGCTTGCGATCTTTGTAATGCAGGTAAGGTTGGCAATCCTATTGTGCCGTCGATTCGTGAGAAGGTGGAAATTGTAAAAGACCTGGTTGACGAACGTCCTCATGCGCTTGAATTCACGCGGTTTTATCGCAGCCACCGTGTTCGCGATGCGGTGCTGTGGTTTTGGGGGCACTACGAGAACCTGCACAAGGGTGATATAGGCGCAGGGTGGCTTCATAATCATGATTTCAATCTCACATATACGCGAGTTCGCAAGGACGAGGGGGGTGCTTTTGATCAGATTCGCATACAGATGCCTGATGGATCACATCATTACTTCTTTCGAAAAAATGGCGGGTCTTATATTGCAAGAAATTCGCTTCATAGCCTAACTATTCAGCCAAATGGTGGTTGGTCGTTTGATGATATGGAGCAAGAAAAGCAATATATTTTCAATCGCAAAGGTCGAATCGTCCGGCAGACCCAAAGAAATGGCTGGACCACTGACTATTTTTACAAGGATGAAATCAAGCTGCTTCGGGTAGAGAATAATTTTGGGCGTTCGCTGGAGTTTTTCTATGATGCCTCTGATAAAATTGAATCCGTGCGTAGCTCCAGCGGCCAAGCGGTTTCATTTGTCTATGATCGAGATAGATTAATTGCTGTTCGTAAAGCCGATGGCAATGCAATAGAGTATTTGTATGAACTAGCGTCCGCGCCTGGGCTGCTGACAGGTGTGTTGGATGAAAATCGCACGAGGATTTCCACGTTTCAATATGACGCCGAGGGGTGGGCTACTGCGACGGAGTCCGCAAGCGGTGTGAATCGATACCAGGTTCAGCCTGCAGAGACGGATAATTTCTGGGTGACTGACCCTCTGGGGACAAGAAGAAAGCTTTCATATTCACCCAGATTTAACTTGATGCTCTATTCGGGAATATCACTGGCCCCGGCATCGGGAGAAAAGCGCCCAGCAACCTCTGTTAGCTGTCGCATCCCGGACGATCATATGGTCGCTTGAGAAACAGGTGCGGGTGGGTCTGGTACCACTCTTTCATCGCCTGCATCGGCGTACTGCTCTTGAGCGCTGACAGCGGTAGCTGGTGGTTGTACAA